>CAVSAF010000016.1:0-1298721 GCA_963725805.1 uncultured Chloroflexia bacterium | reverse complement strand
AGCGCGGGCCTCGTCACTCTGGACCAACATGCGGAAGCGGGTTTCGTTATACATATACTGGTCTACCGGAATGGATGGTTCCCTGTAGTCTATCAGCAATGGGTTCTTCCCTTCCGCGGCCAGTCGTGGGTCGAAGCGATAAAGCGGCCATAAACCGCATTGGACGGCCAGCTTCTGCTGTTCCAGGCCTTTTGCCATGTCTATGCCATGGGAGATGCAATGGCTGTATGCAATGATGATGGACGGGCCCGGATAGACCTCGGCCTCAAGGAAGGCTTTCAACGTATGCTGGTCGCTGAAACCCATGGCAACCCGTGCCACGTAAACATAGCCGTAGGCGATCGCCATCATGCCCAGGTCTTTTTTCGATAGGCCTTTACCTTGGGCGGCGAACCGGGCCACCGCACCACGCGGGGTTGACTTGGAAGCCTGGCCACCGGTATTCGAGTAGACCTCGGTATCCAGGACCAACAAGTTGACATCCCGTCCGGTGGAAAGGACATGATCCAGGCCGCCATAACCAATATCATAGGCCCAACCGTCACCACCAACGATCCAGACGGATTTCTTGACCAGGGCGTCGGCCACCGCGGCCAGGTTCATAGCTTGGGGCATCTTAGAGGCAGCCAGCTTCTTCTTGAGTGCCTCCACACGGTCGCGTTGCTGCTTGATGCCAGCATCCGTAGTCTGGTCAGCGTTGAGCAGCCCATCGATCAGATCCTGGCCGAGTTCGTTGACGAATGTCGGCAGGAGATCGCGCGCATATTCAATTTGCTTGTCCAACGTCAACCGGAAACCAAGACCGAATTCGGCGTTATCCTCGAACAACGAGTTGGACCAGGCTGGGCCGCGACCTTCCTTGTTGAATGTATAAGGGGTGGTCGGTAAATTGCCGCCGTAGATTGAGGAGCACCCGGTTGCATTGGCGATCATGGCCCGGTCACCGAAAAGTTGCGACATGAGTTTGACGTAAGGCGTTTCCCCACAACCCGAGCAGGCTCCTGAGAACTCGAATAGAGGTTGGAGCAACTGGCTGTTCTTGATCGTACCAACACTGAAAGTTGTCCGATCTGCCTCGGGCAAACCGAGGAAGAACTCCCAATTGACCGCTTCAAATTCTCGCAGGGAAGGCTGCGGGGCCATGTTGATGGCTTTGTGGGCCGGGTTGGTCTTGTCTTTGGCCGGGCAGGCTTCAATGCACAAGGCACAGCCGGTGCAGTCCTCCGGGGCCACCTGGACGGTATAAGCCATTCCTGGGAACTCCTTGAATTTGGAGTCCATGTACTTGAAAGTCGCTGGAGCTTTTTCCAGGAACTTCTTGTCATAAACCTTGTGCCGTATGACTGCATGCGGGCAGACAAACACGCACTTGCCGCACTGGATGCACAGGTCAGATTCCCAGACAGGAATTTCCAAGGCGATGTTGCGCTTTTCCCACATGGTCGTTCCGGTGGGGAAGGTGCCATCCACGGGCAAGGCAGATACCGGGACTGAGTCACCTTCAAAGGCGATCATCGGGCCAAGTACGTCACGTACGAAAGCCGGCGCTTCCGCCGGGACCGGGGGACGCCGGGTGAATGTGCTGGTCACCTTGTCGGGGACCTTGACTTCGTGCAGGTAGGCCAGCGATTGATCGACTGCAGCAAAATTCTTCTGGACGACGGCTTCACCACGCTTGCCATAGGTTTTCTGGATGGCCTTTTTGATATGGGCAATGGCTTCCTCGCGCGGCAGGATGCCGGAGATGGCAAAGAAGCACGTCTGCATGATGGTGTTTACCCGGCTGCCCATGCCCGTCTTTTCGGCTACATCATAGGCATTGATGGTATAGAATTTAAGTTTCTTCTCGATGATGTCCTTTTGAACCTCCTGCTGCAGCTTGTCCCAGATTTCCTCTGGTCCATACAGGCTGTTTACCAGGAAAACCCCGCCCGGTTGGGCGTACTTGGTGAAGTCAAAGCGTTCTAGGAACGAGAACTGGTGGCAGGCCACGAAGTTTGCGGTGTTGGGTGTGATCAGGTACGGGGCCTGGATGGGCTTGGGACCAAAACGCAGGTGTGAAGCGGTCAGCGTGCCGGCCTTTTTGGAATCATAGTAGAAATAGCCCTGCGCATTGTTGTCAGTATCTTCACCGATGATTTTGATGGAGTTCTTGTTGGCGCCGACAGTGCCGTCCGAACCCAAGCCAAAGAAGAGGCAGCGAACGGTTTCGGGATGTTCAACCGAGAAATTTGCATCGTAATCCAGGCTGGAGTGGGTTACATCTTCATTGATACCCACCACAAAGTGTTTCTTGGGCTCAGGTTTCCCGAGTTCGTCAAGGACGGCCTTGACCATGGCTGGCGTAAATTCCTTTGAAGACAGGCCGTACCGACCACCTATCACCTTGATATCTTTACGGTCGCCTTCAAATAAGGCGTTGGTCACATCCAAATAAAGTGGATCACCTGCCGCGCCGGGTTCCTTGGTTCGGTCCATCACAGCGATGGATTTTACAGATTTGGGCAATGCTTTGAGGAAATGTTCGCCCGAGAATGGGCGGTACAGGCGTACACGGATCACGCCGACTTTTTCGCCCTTTGCCATCAGGTTGCGTACAGTGGCTTCGGCAGTCTCGCCGCCGGAGGCCATGATGATCACTACGCGCTCGGCATCCGGCGCGCCGATGTAATCGAACAAGTGATACGCACGCCCGGTCAGTTTGGCGAACTTATCCATGGCTTTTTGGACGATCCCGGGCACGGCTTCGTAGTATGGATTGATGGTTTCGCGCATCTGGAAGAACACATCCGGGTTCTGGGCAGAACCGCGCAGGACAGGATGTTCGGGGGACAGGGCACGCGCCCGATGGGCACGCACGAGGTCATCATCGATCATGGCTCGCAGGTCATCGTCGGTCAATTGTTCGATCTTGGAGATTTCATGCGAGGTGCGGAAGCCGTCAAAGAAATGCACAAACGGCACGCGTGCTTCCAGTGTGGCTGCCTGGGCAATCAAGGCCATATCGTGTGCTTCCTGCACTGATCCGGAGGGCAGCATTGCCCAACCGCACTGGCGGACGGCCATCACGTCCGAGTGGTCGCCGAATATGGACAGGGCATGCGTCGCGACCGTACGGGCCGAGACATGAAAGACCGTGCTGGTCAGTTCCCCGGCGATCTTGAACATATTGGGGATCATCAACAGCAAGCCCTGGCTGGCGGTAAAGGTGGTGGTCAGGGCGCCGGACTGGAGGGCTCCATGCACCGCACCCGACGCACCGCCCTCTGATTGCATCTCGATTACGAGCGGAACGGTTCCCCAGATATTCTTGCGCTTGATGGCCGACCAATCGTCGGCGAATTCTCCCATATTGGATGAAGGTGTAATGGGGTAAATGGCGCATATTTCATTTACTCGATGAGCCACTGAGGCCGTGGCTTCGTTCCCGTCTATTGTGACCATTTTACGTTCCATGCAACTTTACTCCTTCTAACTGGATTAACAGGGCTCTTCCTGTGGGATTCACTATTTTCGACCCATAAGTGTATTCCCTCGATTTTACCAGCGATAGTAATTTTATGCACAAATTCCCATGCGACATGTCATGAATAAATTATGATAAATATTGTCCAAAATAGAGTCGTCATAAAGCTTACTTTCGATTTTCCAGTTGAGATTGCGCCATCAATAAGGCCGCCAGTGATTTCGCATCCAGAATCTCTCCGCTTCCTGCCATCTTTAGTGCTGCAGCCAAAGATATGGGCTCAACGCTGAGGAATTCATCTGCATCAGCTTCCAATGGGTCAGGACGCAGTTCTGTTGCCAGGTAGACATGCATGTACTCTGTCGAATAGCCTGGAGCCAGGTAAAACCCTCCCAGGGCTTCCAATTGCCCAGCCGCCATGCCAGCTTCTTCCCGTACTTCGCGCCGTGCACATGCTTCGGGGGCCTCGCCCTCGTCGAGTGTCCCGGCTGGCAGCTCCAGCAGTTCCTTCCCGGCCGCGGGGCGGTATTGCCGGACGAAGAGCAAGTTCCCCTGTTCATCCAACGGGATGATAATGACCGATCCTATATGTTCGACGATGTCAAAACTGGTTTCGCGGCCGTCCGGCAAGCGCATGGTATCACGCCGGATGGTGAAGGCGCGGCCGGGATAGACGGCTTCAGATTTCAGCAGTTCAAATGGCATGGGGGCTCTCCAAAATAACACCCAGGCGAAATTTATTCGCCTGGGTGAAAAATGAGTCTGCGCGATGGTTTAAGGGATGTTCAGGATTTTTCCAGTTGCCAGCGGAGAGGTTAAGGTTAGATTATTGGCAGCGGCGATGGCATCCGGGCTGACGTCGCCAAAGTGGCAGGCGATGCCATAGATCGTATCATTGAGCTTTACAGTGTATTGAGACGGGTGGGCATTTAATGCACGGTCGCCAGGGAAGGATCCCGTTTGCGGGATCTTCAGCATCGTGCCGGGCTGGAGCACGTCTGCATCTGATATGCCATTCAAACTCAAGAGACTACTTGGGTCGACGTTAAAGCGCCGGGCGATGCAGTAGGGGAACTCCCCCTCATGCAGCGTGTAGGTCGCCGGGCGGCCGGGTGTCGCGCTTGGGACAATGATCACGGGCGTAGTTCCAGGCAGGGGTGTATTGGTGGCAACACCGGGAGCAGTTGTATTCGTAAGAGCACCTGTGGCTGGAAGGATGGATGTGGAGGTTTCGGTTGGCTGGGTGGATACCTGGCTGGGTAGAGGCGTTGCAGATGCTGGGACCGCGGCGACGGTTCCCAACGCCGCCGCCGTTTGAACATAAGCGGCAGTCGTTGTTCCCCAGATCTGAACCGCGTTCAGGGCGGTTGTCTGAGGGGTCGGGCTGGAGCCCGCAGGGATTTGTGTAGCCAGGGCTAAAGGTGATGCAGACCGTGAGCAGGCGCTGAACAGCGTCACAGCCGCAATCGCACCTGTTATAAAAATAATTGACCATTTTTTGGACATGCTCTTCTCCTCGGAAATTGCGTGGTAACAGATTCAAAGTGATACTAGCACAACCTTTCTAAAGCGTCAAGCAGTTTTATGACCCATAACCCCCATCGCTGGGGGCATCCAGAGCATCATACTACAGGGGCGGGGGGATGGGCTAGCCTTTACCCCCTTAAAATGTAGACAAAAAGACAAGCTATTACACGACCCTCAGCCGTAAAACAATTATTTATTTCTCCAGCCAGATGGTTACCGGTCCATCATTATTAATTTCGACCAGCATATGTGAACCGAACACGCCGGTTTGCGTGGAAACACCCTGTGCGCGCAACAGGTCTGCAAATTTCACAACCAGTGGTGCGGCCACCTCGGGGGGAGCTGCGTCGGTGAAGGAGGGCCGGCGTCCCTTGTTCGTATCCGCAAAAAGGGTGAATTGTGAAACGACAATAGCCGCTCCGCCTGCATCCAGTATGGATAAATTAAACTTTCCGTGATCATCTTCGAAGATTCGCAAGGCGGCAATTTTCTCGGCCAGGAATCGGGCTTTCTCCTCGTTATCCCCATGTCCGATACCCAGCAGGATGACCAATCCGTGGGTGATTTCTGCCACGGTTTGGTTTTCCACGCTTACCTTTGCGGATTTTACCCGCTGGACAAGTGCCCGCATACTGGTTATAAAAAGTGAAAAGCAAAGAGCTGAATCCTCATGCTCTTCGCCTTTGTGTTTATGGGAGTTGCACCGCTGCCCTGACCTCTTCCATTGTTCTTTCGGCTATGGCTCGGGCGCGCCTGGCACCATCCTCGAGCACTTCTCGAACCTGTTCAGGTCTGGAAGCCAGTTCGAGGCGTTTGGTGCGCATTGGTTCGAGGTTCTTGTTGAGGTTGGCGGCAAAGCGCTGTTTGCACTCCACGCAGCCGATGCCTGCCCGCCGGCACTCGATGTTGATCATCTCCACTTCTTCTTTGGGACTGAAGATCTTGTGCATAGAGAAAACATTGCATATATCCGGGTTGCCGGGATCGGTTCGTTTGATGCGGGCCGGGTCGGTAACCATCATCATTACCCGCTTGATTGTCTCGTCCGGTGTGAGGGCAAGTTCAATGTGATTGTTGAGGCTCTTGCTCATCTTCTCCTTGCCGTCAATGCCGAGAACCTTCGGAACATCGGTGTTCTTCATGCCGGGTTCGATTAAAACGCTGCAATTGTACCGGTGATTGAAGGAGCGCACCACTTCACGAGTAAACTCAATATGCGGGGCCTGGTCAATTCCAACTGGCACCAGGTCGGATTTATACAGGACGATATCGGCAGCCATCAGCACCGGGTAACCAACCAGCCCATAGTTGACGTTATTTGGGTGCTGGCGGACCATGTCCTTGAAGGTTGGTAGTTCGGTCAGTTTGCCAAGCGGGGTGACCATGGAAAGGATGGTATGCAATTCCGTGACCTGCGGGACATGCGACTGGACGAAAAGGATAGTCTCCTCGGGACGGATACCGGCTGCCAGCAGATCAAGTGCCATTTCGAACGTGTTCGCGCGCAGATTTACCGTATCTTCGACGGTTGTCAGGGCATGTATGTCCACGATGCAGTATACACAATCGTAATCGTCTTGCAAGGCGACATAGTTTTTGATCGCGCCCAGATAATTACCCAGATGGGCACGTCCGGTAGGGCGGATGCCGGAAAAAACGCGGCCTTTCTTTACCATGATTTCCTCACAATACTCTTTTTTTAGTGACCATTTTAGTCGTTAAGGTTCAATATGCATGTTATTTCTTTACAAGGTAGTAACGACTTTAGTCGTTGTGCTTCAATACCTGTTATTTCATTTCACGTAGTGACAACCTTAGTCGTTATGTTTCAACAAGCATCATTCCATTTTCTTCTTGGAGAGGTTTTGTACCAACCCGAGGACTTCACCGGGATTGGCGTGACGCCCGGTCTTGAGTTTGGAATATATTAATTGCCCGTTTACGCTGATTTCGTAACGGCCTCCTTGGGATGGGACAAGGGTTATCCTCTCGATCTCGGGTTCAAAATTCTTGAGCAGGTCATCAGCCAGGCTCACGGCCCGGTCGGTATAGTGTCAAACGGTACAGTAAACAATCTCTATCTTCATCATCGCGGCTTCTCCTCGTAATTCCGAAAATTATACTGCTTCTTATTCAAAACCGGATAATTGATTTCCTTTCCAATTCTCGCCATCGAGCATGGGCTTGACGATTTTATAAAACCCGGTCCGAAAGGTGCCAAACCTTTGACGCATGCTAATCTAACATGTATAATCCTGCTACTCTTGCCATGGAAAAACACACTGAAAACGCTACCCTTTTTGGCATGTCGCACGGTGTTTCTATGAATCGCATGGGGTGGGTTGTACAACAGGCGCTGGAAGAAATCCTTGGCAAAACAGGGGGAACCACAATGCATGATCTCCTAAATCTTCCAATCTCTATAAAAAACGATCATTCTTATAACGGTGATCCTAATTTACCTCTCTTACATATCAGCCGCTTGCAGGCTGGTCTCGAAAGCGCTTACGGACCTCGCGCTGGTCGTGGTCTGGCAATACGTGTTGGGAACGCCAGCCTCAAGTATGCTTTACGCGAGTTTGGCTCAGAGTTGGGCCTGACCGACCTGGCATTCCGCCTCCTGCCACTCCAGGATAAGCTCAAGATTGCCACCAAGGCCTTTGCAGCCTTGTTCAATACTTACACCGACCAGAAAGTCCGCCTGGAAATGGACGAGAGGTACTTCTTCTGGCATACAGCGTGCTGTCGGCTATGCTGGGAGAGCCAGGCTGAAGGACCAAGTTGCCATTTGGCTGTGGGTTTTCTGCAGGAAGCCTTGTTCTGGACCAGTGGAGGCAAACAGTTCGAAGTCGTGGAGAATAAGGATGTTTTCAGGGATAATGATAGCTGTACCATCCTTATAAACCGGATTCCAATGAGTTGACCCTATTCATAAAGGATACTACCATCCTTATCCAATAAACGCAGATTAATCTCTTCGATCAACCTTCTGGGGGAATATGTGTTTCTCCTGATATTTTACTAAATGGTCTCTTCCAAAACCCTTCCTGAAAAAAAGGACGACAACCCTATTGACTTTCAATTTCTGGCGTGCTACAATGTGGAATGACGTTCCACATATTGAATTACAATCCATTCTCACTTACAGTATCCATTTTTTGATTAATTAATAATCTCTTACCTGCGAACATTTCTTGAAACCAATCAACCATGCCTGGTTCCATTGACAAGAAATCCTTCGAAAGGGCAAGACCGTCTGGCTGGGGAACAACGCCAAAAGACCGGGACGGCATGCCGCGCCCATCTGTCTCTTCGACGGTGGCTAAAGCCATTGGCATCTTGGACATCCTGGCAGCCAGGGCTGACATAGGGATCAGCCTGGCTGAACTCTCAGCATTGGTCAAGATGCCCAAGAGTTCAACGCATCGCTACCTCGTCACTCTCCTTGAATTGGGTCTCGCAGAACGTAAAGATGGCGATCGTTTCTGCCTCGGTACGAAGGTGATCGAGCTGGCCGGTGCCTTCCTTGCACAGAGTGATTTACGCATTGAGAGCCAGGCGGTATTGAATGACCTTGCCGAAAAGACCGGGGAAACCATCCATCTGGCCGTCGCTTCTGGCACGGAAGTGGTTTACATAGCCAAGGTCGAGAGCCGGCATGCCCTGGGGATGTCTTCCCATATCGGTGCCCGTCTTCCGATGCACTGTACGGCATTGGGGAAGGCCATCCTGGCATTCAGTGATAAGGAATTGCTCGATGCTGTTTTGGCTGAACCGATGAAACCCCGCACACCTCGATCCCTCACCTCCGGGAAAGCGCTTACAACAGATCTGGAACTGGTCCGTTCGCGTGGTTATGCAATTGACGATGAGGAGAACGAAACTGGCATCCGTTGCGTGGGTGCCCCCATCTTTGATTACACTGCCAATCCAATCGCGGCCATCAGCATCTCCGTCCCGCGTGAGCGGATGGACCAGGAGCGGATGGGTTTTCTGGGATTACTTGTCAACGAAGCAGCCCAGACGGTATCCAAGCGTAGGGGATACTCGATTGTGCAACCTGCAGCGCAGGGTTGAAAACTACTGTTTTACAAGAACTTGTTACTTATCATTACACTAAAAGGAATTATTTATGGAGGCAGATGATGAAAATGCTTATTGATGACAAGTGGGTTGAAGCCAGCGATAACAATTGGCTTTCGATCCGCAATCCCGGCACGGGGGTGGAGATCGACAAGGTCCCCCAGGCGACACTGCAGGATGTGGAACGAGTGGTGGCTGCGGCGCAAAAGGGGAAGGAAGCCATGCGTCGTTTGACCGCGCTTCAACGTTACGAGATCCTGACCCGCATTGCCGCGGCGATCGAAGCAAAAGGCGCGGAGCTGGGGAAACTGCTCGCCGAAGAGAACGGCAAGCCGATCCAGCAGACCCGGGCCGAAGTGGCGGTGGCCGCCAGCCTCTTCCGTAACTTTGGCGAGGAAGCCAAGCGCATATTCGGTCGTGTTATGCCGGTGGACGCAGTTAAGGGAAATGAGCGCCATTTTGCCTTTACCATCCGTCAGCCCCTGGGTGTCGTGGCGGCGATTGTCCCATTCAACTACCCGGTCGAACTTTGGGCACACAAAGCAGCCTCCGCATTGGCCGCGGGCAACGCGGTCATATCCAAGCCGCCCAGCGCCTGCCCGTTGGCGCTATTAAAGATTGCTGAGTTGATGCAGGAGGTTGGTATGCCGCCTGCCGCGCACCAGATGATCACGGGTCCGGGTGCGGTGATTGGTGATTTCCTGGCTCGCTCCAAAGGCATTCAACTCATCACGGTCACTGGCAGCACCGAGGTGGGTGTGCGGATTGCCGAATTGGCATCGCAGAACCTGAAGAAAGTGCATATGGAGCTTGGTGGTAATGATGCCCTGATCATCCTGGCAGACGCTGACCTCGAGAAAGCTGCCGAGGCAGTTGTGCTGGGACGCCTGGCACGTGGGAATGGACAGATCTGCTGTGCGGTGAAACGGATTTTTGTCGAGGCACCCATCTTCGAGCGCTTTGCTGACCTGCTGACTAAAAAAGCCCTGGCCCTCAAGCTGGGCGACCAGTTGCAGGAAGATACGGACTGCGGTCCCTTAATCAGCGAGAAGGCCGCCATCGAAGTGGAGGCGTTCGTTAATGGGGCCATCCAAGGAGGAGCTATCCTGAGAGCCGGCGGTCACCGGCATCAGGCTTTCATGGAACCAACCGTGTTGACCGATGTGCCAGTGGACAACCCGGCCTTCAAAGAAGAAGTATTCGGACCGGTGGCGCCGCTGGTACGCTTCACATCGGTGGAAGAGGCCATCCACCAGGCAAACGATTCGCCTTATGGACTTCAGTCGGCGGTATTCACCAATGACATCAATAAAGCCCTGGAGATTGCCTACAAACTGGAAGCCGGCGGCGTGATCATAAATTGGTCCTCCGCCCTGCGTGTTGAGACACTGCCCTTTGGCGGCATCAAAATGAGCGGGCACGGACGCGAGGGCGTTCATGACACACTGGATGAAATGACCGATCAGAAGACCATCGTCATCCACAACGCCTTTAGCCCTGAAAGCGAGAAATAGGGAACCGGGGATGGGAAATTCCGAATTCCTCGTCATGCGGGGGATCAGCAAGCACTTCGACGGTACGCAGGCCCTGCGCAGCGTCAACTTTTCGGCTGCCTCCGGAGAAGTACACGCCATCTCCGGTGAAAACGGGGCCGGAAAATCGACTCTGGTCAAAATCCTCTCAGGTGCGCTGACCGCCAACTCCGGCGAGATCCTGCTGGATGGCAAACCCATCGAGCTGGGGAACCCCCTGCGCGCCCGCCGTCTTGGGATCTATGCTGTTTACCAGGAGTTCAGCCTGATCCCGCACTTAACCACCGCCGAAAATATTCTGCTCGGGCAGATGCCGGAAACCCGTGTTAAGGGAGTGATCGACTGGAACAAGGCCTACCAGCAGGCAGAGCATATCCTCGCTTCGATCGGATTTGTGGGAATTGACGTGCACACGCCTGTCCGACAGTTAAGTGTCTCCCACCAGCAGATGGTCGAGATCGCCAAGGCCGTCGCCAACCAGCGGCGCATCCTGATCCTCGATGAACCCTCAGCCGTGCTCTCGCAGGAGGAACTGGCGCGCTTGTTCTCTCTGGTGCGCAAGCTCAAAGAGCAGGGCACGCTCATCCTGTATATATCCCATCGCCTGGACGAGGTGTTCGAGATTGCCGACCGGATTACCGTGCTCAAAGACGGGCAGCTGGTTGGCACGGTCAAACCTCAAGAGTCTGATCAAAACCAGCTGATCCGCATGATGGTCGGGCGTTCCCTGGGAGAAATCTTCCCCACCCGGTATCCTGCCGGGACGGATCCGGTATTGGATGTGAGAAAACTGACCACAGAAGGGACTTTCTCGGATATCTCATTTTCGCTAAAACGCGGCGAGATCCTGGGGATGTTCGGTCTGGTCGGCAGCGGGCGTACGCAGGTGGCACGCTCCCTTTTCGGCGCGGATCCTTTCTCACACGGAGAAATTTACCTTGAAGGGAAGCCAGTCCACCCGAAATCACCGCGTGCAGCAGTTTCCCAGGGAATTGCGCTGCTCACTGAAGACCGAAAGCGCGACGGCCTGGTGATGATCTGTACAATCCGCGATAACGCCAGCCTGGCCTCTTTTCCTGAGATGACCCGCTGGGGTGTGATCAACCGCGCCGTTCAGGCAGCCCGCGTCAAACAAAAGGTAACGGAGCTGGACGTGCGTCCACCATTACTCGATCGTCTGGCCAGCCACTTAAGCGGTGGGAACCAGCAGAAACTGGTGCTGGCGAAGTGGCTGTTGACGAGGGCAAAAGTGTTGATCCTGGACGAACCCACGCGCGGTGTGGATGTGGCCACCAAGGTCGAAATCTACCGTATCATCAACGAACTGGCGCACAGCGGGATAGGCATCCTGCTGATCTCCTCGGAGTTACCGGAAATCCTGGGGATGTCTGACCGAGCCCTGGTCATGCGGCAAGGCCGCCTGGTGGGGGAGTTCTCCCGCAGCCAGGCCAGTGAAGAGAAAGTGCTGGCGTCAGCAGCAGGAGTAAGTCAATGACAAACATGGACGAACAAACACCAAAGAGCACATCCGGGTTAGTCAACAAATTGCGCAACCTATTCCGCGCAGACAGCGGCAGCCGCCGTAAACGCCGCTGGGTGGACTACGCCTTCCTGGCAGCCTTCGTCATCCTGATCGTCTTTACCGCCAGCATGTCGGATGTATTCTTCACCCAGCGAAACCTGAGCAACCTGCTGCGACAGACGGTGACCAACGGACTGCTCAGCCTGGGTATGTTGGTGGTGATCCTGACCGGAGGCATCGACCTTTCGGTGGGCTCCATAGTGGCCCTGGCCGGCATCATGGTGGCAGGGCTTTCCAAGCAGGGCATGCCGCTGTTCCCGGCGATCATGATCTGCCTGTTCGTTGGCAGCGCGGTGGGAGCGGTCAATGGCTTCTTCATCTCCCGATTCAAGCTCCAACCGTTCATTGTCACCCTGGCCACTTTGGGCGCCATCCGCGGCCTGGTGTATGTTTATTCGGATGTCCCGATCACTCCCTCGGACCCGGCTTACCGGGCTGTGCTCGGGGCAGGTACTGTTGGGCCCTTCCCGGTATCGGCATTGATCATGCTGGCGTGCTACCCGCTGGTCTGGTTCTTCCTCAACCGCACCAGCTCGGGGCGTGCGATCGTGGGCATCGGCGGGAACGAGGAGGCGGTGCGCCTGGCCGGGATCAACGTCTCCGGGAACATCCTGCTGGCGTATATTATCTCCGGCCTGTTTTCCGCCCTGGGCGGAGTGATCCTGGCCTCCCGCCTGGGCATCTCCCAGCCCAGCCTGGGTGCGGGTTTCGAGCTGGACGCCATTGCCGCCTGCGTCATCGGCGGAGCCGTGCTGGGGGGCGGCGGCGGGAGCACCTTTGGCACCCTGGCCGGGGTGATCGCCCTCGGTGTGATCGACAACCTGCTCAACCTATTCAACGTGCAGTCGTATTACCAGCAGATCCTTAAAGGATTGATCATCCTGGTCGCGGTCCTGGCCAGGCGAAAACAACGGTAGCCCATCCACCCAGGCGTATTCCTGCCTGTATGAATGTGCATGAATGCAGGATGAATGAAAAAAACGCCGAGTATCTTTGTTGCCGGGAGTGGATTGATAGGCAATTCACCGGTTTCTCCAGAAAGGAAGAGAGGAGGCACACCCAAGACAGAAAATCCCACAACGACACGTTTCTACTTACCCAATCATACCCATCATGTAAGAGGAGAATTCTGAAATGAAACGTAATCTGGTTCTTTCAATCGTACTTGTGCTGGTGATCATGCTGACCGCCTGCGGACAGGCCAAAGCCCCGGCTGCCGCAACGACCGCCAAAACGATCACGCTCGGTATGGCCAATTTCTCGCAGTGCTGCCCGTACTTCATCGGTATGAATGACGCCGTTGTGTCTGAGGCGAAAGCATTTGGCAACGTCACCATTATCTCCACTGACGCCAATGGCGACGCGGCCAAGTTCCAGGCGGACATCGAGGATCTGATCACCAAGAAAGTGGACGGCGTGATCGTCTCAGGCGCCTGGCTCGAAGAAGCCCCGGCGGCATTGGATGCCCTGCAGAAAGCCGGTATCCCGACGGTGCTGGTGGACCGGCAGTTCGGCAAGGGTGCCTCCAAGGCCTACACCTCCTACATTGGCCCGGATAATTTGACCATCGGCAAGCAGGACGGCGAGTACATCGCCAAGAGGCTGAATGGCAAGGGTGTGGTGGTTGAGCTGCGCGGCGGCCCGGCGGATAACTCCATCGGCCTCAACCGCAGCAAAGGCTGCAATGACGTTCTCAAGACCTATGCTGACATCAAAGTCGTCGTTGCCCCAGACTTTGGAAGCTGGAGCGCGGACGGCGGGATCAAATTGATGGAGAACCTGCTGGCATCCAACCCGAAGATCGACGCCGTCTTCTGCGAGAACGACTCGATGTGCCTGGGCGCCCAGAAGGCGATCGGCGATGCCGGGCGTTCGGCCGAGATGTTCCTGGTTGGCGTCGATGGAGAGAATGCAGCCCTGGAAGCCATCATGAACAAGACGAATTACGCAGCCACTGGTTTGAACAACTCAGATCAGATCGGCCGGGCAGCCTTCAACCGCATGATGTCGATCCTGGCTGGTGGCACTCCCGAGAAGGACACCTACCTGCCCTCCCCGATCATCACCATCGATAATGTAATAAAGTACTACAACCCTACGGGAACATTCTAGCAACACTTCCCTGAACCCGCGTAGCCTTGCGCTGTGCGGACAAGCCAATGAGCCTCCAGGGGGTTTGGAATACCTGCTTTTTCCCCTGGAGGCACATCATAAGTGAGATCTGCGACCCAACGCGCTCTCAGGGAGGTGGGTCCGGTTTCCCAGCCTTGGGCCGGGGGTTCACTGAGCAAAGGAGTGTCATGCTGATCGAAATGAAATTGACACAATTGGGATTGACTCTGCCGCAACCGCCACGGCCTGTGGGAGCTTACCTGCTTGCGCAACAAGCCGGCGACCTGCTGTTCCTCTCGGGCACCACCTGTTATGAAGACGGGGGCCTGCTTTACACAGGGCGCTTGGGCAAAGAATTGACAGTAAAAGAAGGCTATCTGGCAGCCAGGCAAACCATGCTGAACCTGCTCAGTGTGGCTAAATCCGAACTGGGCACCCTGGATCGCGTGGAGCGGATCCTCAAGGTCAACGGTTATGTCAACAGCACCCCGGATTTTACCGAGCAGCCGGCAGTCATCAACGGTGCCTCCGACCTGCTCGAGCAGGTCTTTGGAGAGCGTGGGAAACATGCCCGCACATCCATCGGCGTGAATGTCCTGCCCGGGAACATTCCGGTGGAAATCGAGATGATCCTGCAAGTGAAGACGTTACGCCGGACTGGAGAGTCTGAATGAACGGTCGCATTGTCACTTTTGGCGAGATCATGCTCAGGCTGAAATCGCCAGGCTATGAGCGGCTGCTTCAATCGCCCATGCTGGAAGCCACTTTTGGAGGAGGGGAGGCGAATGTAGCAGTCTCGCTTGCGCAGTTTGGACGCCAGGTGTCGTTCGTATCAGCGCTGCCCTCCAACCCCCTGGGGGACGCCTGCGTTGCGTTTCTACGCGGCAGGGGGGTGGATGGGTCTGGCATCCTGCGTCAGGGCGAGCGCATGGGAACCTATTACTATGAGGCCGGAGCGAACCAGCGTCCCTCGCGTGTGGTTTATGATCGACTTCACTCATCCATCATGGATGCCGCACCCGAAGCGTTCGATTGGGAGCGACTTTTTGAGGGAGCTGGCTGGTTCCATATAACCGGAATCACCCCGGCGCTGAGCGAAAATACCGCCCGGGTCTCATTGCAGGCGGTCGAAGCAGCGCACAAGCTGGGGCTGACGGTGTCTTGCGATTATAACTACCGCAAGAATCTGTGGAAATACGGCAAGACTGCTACGGAGGTCATGACCGATCTGGTACGCCAGGTCGACATCGGCATCGCCAATGAGGAGGACTGCCAGCGCGCCCTGGGAATCACCCTGGAGGAAGGACGCTGGGAGCAGGAGTTGGAAAATGGTCAGTTGGATCCCGGGCATTACCGCGAGTTGTGCGAGCGGGTTCTGGCTGCCTTCCCCAACCTGAGCATCCAGGCGATTACGCTGCGTGCCAGTCATTCTGCCGACCGCAACGGCTGGGCTGCCTGCCTGCACAACCGCAGCGAGTTCATCCTCAGCAGGCATTACGAAGTGGACGATATCGTTGACCGGGTGGGCACAGGGGATGCTTTCGCAGCCGGCTTGATCTATGGGCTCTCCGGTGGGATGCCGGCGGGCGAGGCGCTTGAGTTTGCCACGGCGGCCTCCTGCCTGAAGCACTCCATCCCCGGGGATATGAACAACTGCACGGTTGAAGAAGTTCAGGGGCTTGCTGCGGGAGCTTCCAGCGGCAGGATCCAGCGCTGAATCCATTGGTCCAAGTCTCACTTGTCACAAAACGCAGTGCATAGTAAACTACACTCCATGAATGCCATTGTAATGATGATGCCCCGCCTTCGCATGCAGTTCAACGCCAGATGAACTGCGGGACGGTTTGTGCCGCCTGATGACACTGCTGGCGAAAGCCGGCAGTTTTGTTTATAGAGGAGACTACCATGGACCAAAACATTTTGATCGCCATTGCCTGGCCGTATGCCAATTCCGAGATCCATGTGGGCAACCTGACCGGTTCACACCTGCCTGGTGATATCGTTGCCCGCTACCACCGGTTGATAGGCGACAACGTTTTGATGGTCTCCGGAACCGATTCGCACGGCACGCCTGTCACCATCGCCGCAGATAAGGAAGGTCGGCCTGTTGAGGAAGTATATAAGAAATACCACAATGGTTTCCTCGAAGTGTTCCAGCAGTTGGGGATCTCTTATGACCTCTTCACCACCACCCACACCGAAAACCACTTCAAGGTGGCCCAGTCCATCTTCCTGGCGCTCAAGGAGAATGGTTTTCTATATACGCGCAAAACCTTGCAATGGTACTCGCCCTCAGCCAAGAAATTCCTCCCGGATCGCTACGTGGAGGGCACATGCTATATCTGTGGTTTCGAAGGAGCCCGCTCAGACCAGTGCGATAATTGTGGGAACGTTCTCGAGCCTGAAAAGCTGCTGAATCCCAAGTCAAAGGTGGATGGATCCACGCCTGAGCTGCGGGAGACCGAGCATTTCTTTCTTGACCTTTCCAAGCAGGAGCCGGATGTGCTTGAATTCCTGCGCCAGCGGTCCAAGTATATGCGCGATACCGTCCTGGGTGAATCGCTTCGCAAGATCGAGGCTGAAGGGTTGAAGCCGCGCCCGATCACGCGTGACCTGGATTGGGGCATACCGGTCCCGGTCGAAGGCTGGGATGGCAAACGCCTGTACGTCTGGTTTGAAGCGGTCATCGGCTATCTTTCGGCTGCAGTCGAGTGGGCCAGGATCAGTGGCCAGCCTGCAGCCTGGAAGGATTGGTGGGTTAATCCCGCCGCGCGGGCCTACTACTTCATTGGCAAGGATAACATCTTCTTCCACACTGCCTTGTGGCCGGCCGAACTGATGGGCGCCGGCGAGCAGTTCCTGCAGATCTTTGCCGAGGAAAAAGGCGCGCTTACCTTGCCGTATGATGTGCCTGCCAACCAGTTCATGAACCTGGAAGGCCGCAAGATCTCCGGCTCCCGCAACTGGGCTGTCTGGGGCCTGGATGCCCTCACCCGTTACGACCCGGATGCCCTGCGTTACTACCTGACCATCAACATGCCGGAAAACCACGATTCTGATTGGGATTGGAGGGAATTTGTCACCCGGAACAACGGCGAGCTGGTGGCCACCTGGGGTAACCTGGCCAACCGCGTGCTGGCCTTCTGCTACAAGCACTGGGACGGACGCGTTCCGGATCTTGGAACGGGCATGGCCGAGCCGCTGCCCGGAGAGGGCATGGACAAGCCGCTGCCTGGAGAGGGCAGGGACAAGCCGCTGCCCCTACGACCCGCTGACCTGGAATTGCTGAAGACGGTGGAGGCAGGATTTGAGTCGGTCGGAAAGGAACTTGAGGCGGTCCACCTGCGGGCAGCCTTGCAGGAGGCTTTCCGCCTGGCGGGCGAGGTCAACAAGTACCTTGATACCTCCGCCCCCTGGTTCGAGATCAAGACCGACAAGGAAGCCGCAGCCAAGAGCGTCTACACCGCGTTGAGGGCGATTGACGCGCTGAAGGTGCTATTTGCCCCCTTCCTGCCTTTCAGCAGCGAAAAACTGAACGGTATTTTCGGATACAAGACCCCACTCTTCGGTGAACAATATATCGAGGAAGTTACCGACAATCTCGGCTCACACACGGTATTGCGCTACCGGGCAGGACAAGCTGACCTTCCGGCCGGCTGGAAGCCAAGCGAGCTGAAACCGGGTGCGAAACTCAACCCGCCTGCGCCGTTGTTCAAGAAACTGGAAGAAAAAGTGATTGAAGAAGAACGGGCAAGATTGGGGAAGTAGGTTAATGGTTGCCGGCCGGAGTGACCGTGGAGCCTCGCCCGGCCCACTTGCCCGGCCAACCGGGAAGGAACAGGGCCAGCAGCAGCGCCCCAATGGAGGAATAAAAGGTCAAGCGATAAGCGGCTTCGAATCCCTGCATGGATTGATCGCAAGCCTGCTGAAGCCCTGACACGATCTTTGCCCTGGCTGCTGAAGCTGCCGACGCCGGCAGCGAGGCCAGAGATGCCGAAACTTCCGGTGGGAGGTTATTCTCGGCGGTTACACCAGGCGTTTCACATACCCCAAATGGAGTGGTGAGTGATGTCTGGGACTCCTGGAGCTGGTCCACCTGGCGCTTGATGGAGGGTGACAGGAACCCCACCAGGATCGTCGCCAAGGTGGCCACTGAGATTGCCTGGATCACGAAACGGGTGCTGTTCAATAACGATGAGCCGCGAGGCAACAGGTCGAGCGGTACACTTCCGAGGGCGGTGACATAGGAAGTCTGCAGTGTCATCCCTACCGCCAGGCCGCGTAAAGCCAGTAGAAAGACAATAAACGGGATGGGTGTGGTGGCTTTGAGCAGGGAGAGCTGCCAGGTGTTGAGGCACAAAATGATGAACCCGGTCACCATGATGGCACGCGGACCGATCCTGTCGAAGAGCCGGCCGGCCAGTGGGGTGGCAAATGCTGATGTGGCTGCCACTCCAAGCAAAATAAAGCCGGCCTCCAAGGCGGTCCGGCCGCGGAAACTCTGCAGGTAGAGCGGCATCAGGAATTCCGCGCCGAACAGGGCCATTGTAGCGACATAGCCGACCAGGCTGGCCATCAGGAAGGTCGGGTTCAGGAATAACCGCAGATTGGTCATCGGTTCCCTAGCGACCCTCAATTCATAGATGGCATGCACTACCAGCACGGCCATACCCAGAACCAACACCAGAATGGTGACCAGGCCGGTCCACCCATAATTTTCTGCAATCGAAGCGGCATAAAGAACAGCACCAAATCCGAGGATGGCGGTCAGCAGCCCGAGCGGATCGAAAAGTGGGCGGCGGCCGGTCTTGTAGTCCACCAGGAAGCGCGTTCCCAGGGATACGCCTACAATGCCGATCGGGACATTGACGAAGAAGATCGCCCTCCACAGATTGATGCCCACCAGCCAGCCGCCCAGGACGGGTCCAAGCGCGGGTGCCACCACCAGGGCAATGCCGAAGATGCCAAAGGCTGTGCCCTGTTCCTTGGGAGGGAAGGCCCGGTAGAGTTGGGCCGCACCGAGCGGCTGGGCAATACCGCCACCAATCCCCTGTATGGCCCGGAAGACAATCAACAGCGCCAAGTTGGGGGCCAGACCGCAAAGGAAGGAACCCAGGGTGAAGAGCGCCAACCCAAAGAGATAGACCCGCTTGATGTCAAAACGGTCACCCAAAAAACCCGAGACGGGCGTGGTGATGCCGAGTGCCAGGACATAAACGCTGATGACCCATTGCGCATTGGCAAGGCTGGCACCATAGGCCATCCGAAGGGTAGGGAAGGCGATATTCACGATGGTCGAGTCCAGGATGATCATGAAAATGCCAAAGATCAGCGTGATCAGGACTTTCCACTTCTGTTCCAACCCGCGCGGTTTTTCGATGGCTGCAGACTCTGTACCCATTTTTTCATCCTAAGGTAATTATCTGAAATACGGCGAGATGATAAGGATTTCGGGTCTTCCGGTCAAGGAAAACAGTATCCCCCATCGGTCATGCGCGAAATTAGTGTCAAGTGTTCCGGTGCCACGTGTTCCAGTGTCCTTACAGGATGCTTCGCGATCAAGTGTTTCGGTGTCAGGTGTTCCCGCAATCACGAAATAAAGGGCGGGAGCAAGGCAGGGTTTTTGGGGTGGGTTTTAGCCCCCCTCCGGATTCCCCCAATTACCCCGGAAGAACGCGGGGCATGCACGTACAGTAATTGGGGGGAGAGAAAGAGTCTCCTCCAAATACCCAGAAAGAACACCCTGTAAAATACGCAGGGCAGGCGGAGCAGGCAAAAACGGTCATTGGGAGGAAAGAAATAGGCATGACATATCAGCCTTGCGAAAGGTTGAGTATTTTCGAACAAAGGGCCGAAAAGGCCTTTTTTCGGCTTCCGCGCGATCGGTATTACAAAACAACGAGAACAATTCCTGAGATCAAGTATCAGGGAGAAGGTAATCAGGGATTAGGAGAGTGCGAGTGGAAGAAAAAGGCGTTTAATTGTAGATTTTGAAGTTTTTTGGGGGGTTCGTGCAAGGGCAGGCTCGTTAGGGAAGACTGTAGAGCTCGGACGGGGCTGGAGAAGCTGATGAAGCAAGAATTGATCCTTCTGAAAAAGGCCAAAAAAGGGGGTTGTATAGGAATTTTTTGGGCAAAACAACGTTGATTTGGGAATTCAATACTTTATGGAAAAGCCCGATTCGTGGCGTTATTCTATATTGACAAACGATATATCGCGTGGTAATATACCGATTAACGATATATCGTTTTTAGATACAGCGAAAGCCGATATAAGGAGTAGAGATGGTTGACAAGGAAATAACAAAATACCTGCCCTTAAGCGAAGCAACGTATTACATCCTTCTGGCTCTGGTTGAACCGCTGCATGGTTACGGGGTGATGCAGAAGGTCGAATCCATCAGCGATGGAACCGTCAACATTGGACCGGGCACGCTTTATGGCGCCTTCACCACGCTTGAAAAAGAAAAACTTATTACGATGGTCAAGGAAGAGGAACGCCGTAAGTCCTATTTACTGACCGCCAAAGGTAGGGAAGTGCTCAGGGAGCAGATTTCTCGTCTGCAGATCATGGCCCGTAATGGGCAATCGATACTGGCAAGATTATAGAGAGTGAGGCTGATATGAACGGCAAGTTGATCAACAAATTCAAATGGTTCTGGGCCTGGCAGGATGACAGGGAAGAGACATGGCTCGGAGAAATGTCGCGGCAGGGATTGCACCTGCAGCATCCGGTTTTTTTGGGCCAATACACCTTTGAGCAGGGCGAACCGCGCGAATACGCCTATCGCCTGGACTTTGTGACAAACACAAAGAAAAAAGAAGATTACTATCAATTGTTCAAGGATGCCGGCTGGGAGCACATTGGCGAGCTGGGTGGATGGCAGTACTGGCGCAAGGAAGTCATGGATGGTCAAGTGCCGGAAATCTTCACGGATAACGCCTCGAAGATCCAGAAATATCAGCGACTGATGGGTTTCATGGTCATCTTCTTCCCCATCTATGTTGTTTTTCTGACAAACTACATTAGCCGTGCCATTCTTAAAAGCAACGGTTTGTTCAGCACCCTGTATGAGATGCTCTTCTTCGCGTTCTCTGGGGTTGTGCTGATCCTTGTCTTTGCCATGATTAAGATCATGCAGCGAATATCTTCCCTCAAGCGTAAGTAAAACAACAGGGCGACCCGAAAGGTCGCCCTGCGGTTTGTTCAGCCAATGTCCCCAAGCTGCTGCTCCCTTGCGAATGTTTTTTCATGGCCTTTTAAACAATCAGAAAGACTGTTTTTTCAGGTTATTACCGGAATTAAAACTCGCAGGGCGTGGGTCCCGAGACCCTGCCCGGCTTTTTGAACGCCGGTCTCCTTGAAATATCCTTACGAAGGTTCGATCATTTCCAGGCATTCCACACAAAGCAGGATGTCTGATTCTTCCTCGACTTCACTGGAATCTTATCTTTCGCAAGATTATTGTTCTTTCACTCATGTAACCCATTGCCAACAAGGTCGTGCCAGCTATTCCTGTTAATCAATCCTTAAATGGATTGATGACCTTAACCCCTCCATAATCCTGTTCATGAGAAAGATCCTCTGACCACAGGATGCCGCATCCGCTCTGTCGCGCCGATTGCAGGATCATGGCATCCCAAAAAGAGATCCTCAGTCGCCGGTGAAGTTCGATTGCCGAGAGCACATCCCGGATAATTGGTCGATGTACCGTCCAATCGGAGAAATCCTGTATCACCTGGGCTGCCTGTTCTGATGTGATGGGGGAATCCGCATTGCGGGTCACGCTCACATAAAACTCCTGCATTACCTGGATGCTCACGCAGCCCATCCCCGAATCCCATAAAGAAAGCAGAAGTTTTTTGGCTTGATTGTGTTTTTCACCTTGTGTAAGATCGTAGGCATAAACCAGGATGTTGCTGTCCACGAATTGCAAAGGAAGGTCAGCTTTATCGTTCATCTGCAATAATCCTTTCACAAAGTGTATCGTCTAGATCAACGCTCATGCAGCGCATCCCGATTGGCGGGTTTGTGAAAGCCCAGGTTAAAACCTTTTTCCAACCAGGCGATTTGCCGCTTATGGGCAGAAGAGTATTCGGTTTCCTCCTCGAGCATCTTCTCGACAGCTTTGGTAAGCAGCCGGGAGACGGAAGATTGGCGTTTGACCGCCAGAATCTTAACCCTGCGCAAGGTCTTCTTGGGCAAGGACAGGGTGATGTTTTGATTATCCATAACAACCTCCACGAAATTAAGTGTAGCACATTAATACGTGAAGTGCAAGGGTTATGTTTTACTTCGTGTTCCATCGTGCCCATCTTGATCATGATAGTTTCTCAATTCCACCCATTCGCGCATTCGTGAAAAAATTCGTGGTGGTCTCCTTTTGTTCAGGCTTATAATCTCTTCCAAGAGGAAACCATGCCCGGCCTCATTCCCTTATTCTTATCGCTGGTTATTTTGTGCGGCTGCGCACCTGCTCCCTTGCGAAGGATTGGCTTTTTCAAGGCAATACATACAAAGCTGAAAAGTACTACGCACCTGCCAGGTGCGTAGTACATTGTTTTCCTGTTACCCTGTAAGGGCTCAATTTGTGGGTTGAAGCCCCCCTCCGGCTCCCCCCGATTACCCCGGAAGAACGCGGGGCATGCACGTACAGTAATTGGGGGTAGAGAAAGAGGTCTTACCCAATTAACCCGAAAGAACGCGGAGCGGGCAAGGACGGTAATTGGTGGGTGAGAAAGAGGCAGGTCTACCCATAACACCCTTGCGAAGGTTTATTAACTTCTGGATTGTCCATATAAAATAAGAAATCTGGTTTTATAAGAAATTAACCAGAATATGACCCTTCGCAAGGTTAATTTATGACATTCCCATCCTTCTTATCCGTCGCCAACAGTCCCTTGCTTATATCCAGCAGAACCAATTGATTTCCCCATGGATCCCGCACCACGCAGGCGCGGCCGATCTGGATATCGAACGGCGGCACAACCATCTCTCCTCCCATCTCCACAAAGCAATGGGCCGCCTCATCCGCTGATTTAACTGTGATGTCCACTTCCTGGCCCACCTGCTCGGTCTGGAGGACCAATTCCGCCTCCGTACCGGGCATGCGCAGGCCGGCGGCAACTGCAGTGCGCCAGATCAAGGTGTGCCCCAGACGGTCGCGGTAAAAGGCCAGGCCGCTTTCCAGGTCGGGTACATGCAGGCGGATGCAGTCCACTTTGTCGAAAAGTGGCTTACGTATAGCCAATTCAAAATTGATAGCTGACAACCAACCCGGCAGTTGGTCGAGCAGTTCTTTCATCACGTTCCGTGTATTCTCGTGGAATATCGCGATATCCCCATAAGCTTCGCCGCCGGAGGCACCAACCAGGTCGGTCACGCCGCGCAGGATCAGGCAGCGCACCCCGTTGCTCTTTGCCACCCAGGCGATTGCCCCGGATTCCCAGTCCGCTGCCACCGCTCCGTATTTGTCAACAAGCATGGGGATATCGGCCGGAAGGATGTCGCGATCGGCGGAGACCAATAGACCACGGACGATGGACGACAGGGTGTCACGTTTTCCAGTATCCTTACAGGATGCTTCGCGATCAAGTGTTCCAGTGTCATGTATCCAACGATGATATAAATATGATGAAGAATGGACGAGGGACGATGGAGAACGGTCGATGGTTTGTCGTCTGTTGGTATCCAACCAGGATAAGTCTATTTCTGTTGAATAATGCTTGATCGCCTCGTTCGGGTCAGACATCTGCTCAATGATGTCATAGACGATCGTTTTGGTGACCAGCAGGATGGTCCCGCGCTCGATACGACCTTCAAATCCCCCGCACGTTCCCAGGTTGACCAGCAGGTCGGGCCGGTAATGGTCAATGACATACTGCGCCGTCGCCGCGGCGGAGATCTTGCCCCAGCCTCCATGAAAAAGTGTCAAGTGCCACTTGTCCTTACAGGATGCTTCGCAATCAAGTGTCACGTTGAAGGTCTCGCCAAAGGGGGAGGATTGGATACAGGCCGGAGAAAGGATCTCCTTGACGGCCTGCCATTCAGAATTGGCTGAGATCAGAACGGCAATTTTCGGTTCAGTCATTGGTTGGAGTGCCGTTCAAATAATCCAGCACAAATTGCAGACCGGCCTGCGCGGAGGACTCCTTGTTGGCTAGCCGGTCACCCTGCCAGGCGAACCTGCGCGCCCAATCGCCCTCCCGTGCCGAGAGACCGATCCAGGTGGTACCGACCGGTTTTCCCGGCAGCCCGCCGCCCGGACCGGCGATGCCGGTGATGCTCACCCCGATGTCTGCGACCAGCGCGGCACGCACGCCGCGTGCCATCTCAAGGGCCGTTTCCCGGCTGACCGCGCCGTATTTCCGCAAGGTATCCCAGGAAACGTGCAGCAGGGCCACCTTGACCTCATAAGCGTAGGCGACCACCCCGCCGAGGAAGTAATCTGCAGAACCAGGCACATCGGTGATATGGTCAGCCAGCCGGCCGCCAGTGCAGGATTTGGCCACAGCCAGTTTGAGCCCACGCTGGCGGAGAAGTTTACCAATGCTGACTTCCAATTTTTCTGCCATGTCAAGCTGCCTCGCAGGAGTATTATAGCATTTCGGAAAAAATGGAGACCCCCGCAAAAAGGCGGGGATCTGTCTTTGTTAACGTCGCGGAGACGTTTCTCAATCTAACTTGCCAACCGCGAAGACGCGAAGAATTGCCAAGAAAACCCATTTTAAATCCTGGCGGGCTTCCCTGCCTCGCGGAAAAAAATTGTTATTGTCGGACTATTAATTCACCCGGGGGCTGGGGTCCAGGGTGAAAGCATTCTGCCTATTAAGGAGTAGGCATGAACTGGTATTGAAATGTGGGCAGGTACTGGTTCTGGAACTGCTGGATGATGGGAACCGAGATCAGCCCGATGATGCCAAAAACGATCACCAACAACAGGCCAAGGGCTGAAAGAACCAGGCCGGCAATGGCCAGTCCGCGTAATGAGCTTTTCAAGCCAAGAAAGCCCAACACCAGGCCGACGATGCTGATGGGACCTCCACAAAACCATAATATGGAAGCGCACAGGGAAAGGATGCCCAGGACCAGAGAGGCGATCGCCAGGCCTCTCTTATCACCTGGCTGAGCCTGAGGTGGGACGGGAAGAGATACGGACGGTTGAACAGGTGGAATCTGGTCGGTCATATTTCCTCCTTTGAGGGATGATGTGATATGGATATAATAAATCCGAATATATCATATATGCAGGATTTCTGGACGATTATTCATTAGTCCATTTGTCCTATCACTCAGCCGTATCTACTCACACTAACCTTGCGAAGGTTTGATTGATGGCAAGATTTCTGGAAAGATCAGGCTTTCATCTATAAATCAATATCTGTCAAATGCCAAACCTTCGCAAGGGTGAGTGAACCACACGCCATTGTCCCTGCAAAATAGGGAGATTGCTTTAGTCGCTACGCTCCTTCGCAATGACATTCTCACTGGAAATGGGGAGATTGCTTCAGTCGCTGCGCTCCTTCGCAATGACATTCTCATTCCGAAAGCCTCCTTGCTCCAACTGCAAAATGGAGAGATTGCTTCAGTCGCTGCGCTCCTTCGCAATGACATTCTCACTGGAAATGGGGAGATTGCTTCAGTCGCTGCGCTCCTTCGCAATGACATTCTCACTGGAAATGGGGAGATTGCTTCAGTCGCTGCGCTCCTTCGCAATGACCTTCTCATTCTGAAAGCTGCCTCGCTCCAATTCCTGAAAGAAGCAGTAAAATAGTGCCCGTGGAACTCTCCGAACACCTCCAGGGCATCCTGGACACCCTACCCGCCAAACCGGGTTGTTACCTGATGAAGAACGCCGATGCGAATATCATCTATGTCGGCAAAGCCATCAGCCTGAAGAACCGCGTCCGCTCGTATTTCCATGCGGATACGAGCCACGACCATAAGACGCGCCGCCTGGTGCGCGAGATTGCGGATATTGAATGGATCCTGGTCGGGTCCGAACTCGAGGCGCTGATCCTCGAGATGAACCTGATCAAGAAGCACCGCCCCAAGTACAACATCCGCTTGAAGGACGACAAGCGCTACCCCTATATAAAAATCCATTGGAACGATCCCTATCCCAAGGTCACCGTGACACGCCTGATGCAGGACGATGGGGCACGCTACTTTGGCCCGTACACCTCCGCCTGGGCAGTCTTTCAGACCCTGGACGTCCTGCGGCGGGTCTTTCCGTACTTGACCTGCGACCGGGTCATTACCGGCCAGGACAAGCGCGCCTGCCTGTATTATGATATCAAGCTTTGCCTGGCTCCCTGCATTGGCGCGGTCAACCAGGCGCAGTACCGCCAGATGATCTCGGACCTGCAGGATTTCCTGAACGGGCACACCGAACCGATCATGGGGCGTGTCCAAAAGGAAATGGACAAGGCCTCCGAAGAACTTAATTTTGAACGGGCGGCCGCCCTGCGCGACCGGCTGAAAGCCATGCAGTCCATCGTCGAACGGCAGAAGGTGGTCTTTGCTGCGGACTACAAGGATTCGGATGTCATCGCCATGGCGCGCGCCGATAACGAAGCCTGCGTGCAGATCTTCTTCATCCGCGGTGGTAAACTGATCGGGCGCGAGTACTTTGTCCTGGAAGGGACGGAAGATACCTCGGATAAGGAAGTGATGTCTGAGTTCGTCAAGCAGTTCTACACCGAGGCGGCGAATATCCCGCAGCAGGTGATGCTCCCGCAAGCCATCGAGGAAGCCCAGATCATTGGTCAGTGGCTGCGCTCACGCCGGGGTGGGGGGAAAGTGGAAATTTCGGTACCGCGTACCGGCCAGCCACATGAACTGGTCAAGATGGCCGCCGAGAATGCCACGGAAACCCTGCAAGCTCTCAGGACGCAGTGGCAGGCGGATACGCACAAGCAGGAGCAGGCGCTGGCCGAACTTCAGTCGGCTCTGCAGCTCCCTGCGCCGCCGAACCGCGTTGAATGCTACGATATTTCCCATACCCAGGGCGTGGCAACCGTAGGCAGCATGGTGGTCTTCTCCCAAGGTGTGCCAGACAAAAAACTCTACCGGCGTTTCAATGTTGAGGGATCGGCTGGTGCTCCGGATGATTTTGCCAGCATGGAAGAGGTTTTGCGGCGGCGCTTCAAGCGCTGGCAGGCCGCCCAAGAGAAGGATATCACTCCCGGATCCAAGCCGGATGAATCTTTTGCAGTCCTGCCCGACTTGCTGATCGTAGACGGCGGCAAGGGGCAGTTATCGCGGGCGATCCAGGTTCTCCAGGACTTTGAGTTGTTTAATAAGGTCCCGGTGGTGGGACTGGCGAAACAGGAGGAGGAAATTTTCTTCCCCAACAAGCCGGACAGCCTGGTCCTGCCGCGCCACAGCCAGGGACTCTACCTGGTCCAGCGTATCCGTGACGAGGCGCACCGCTTCGCCATAACAGCCCACCGGGCGCGCCGTTCAAAGCAGGGCATGGCCTCGGCATTGGATTCCATCCCGGGTATTGGCCCGGTCAGGCGCAAGGCCCTCTTGAAGCAATTCGGTTCTGTGGATATGATAAGGAAGGCGACAGTGGTAGAATTGACCGCCGTGCCGGGAATCACCACTGCCCTCGCAACCAGCGTCAAGGCGCATTTGGAGTGAAGAAAGAAAAACAGCAATTGGCACGGGCGATCCTGGCCAGTACCACAGCGTGGCCTGGTCGTCCTCCCCACGGCAAGACAAAAATATTGAAGGAAGAAGAACATGGCTAAAGGAAAAAAGAAATTAACCAGCGTGCAGCGCCAGGCGCGAACGTATCGTATTTTTATCATTATCATATCGGCCATTGTCCTGTTGACGATGGTCCTGTCTTTGACAATCAAGTAAAGATGGGTTGGAAAAGGACAGGTATTCATGCTCGATAAGCTTGCCGGAATAGAAAACCGCTATGAAGAGATCAACCGCCTTCTCCTGGAGGTCGGTGATGATTACCAGCGCGCCGCTGAACTGAATAAGGAGCGTATTGATCTGGAGAGCATCGTTGCGCGATCAAAAGAATATCGCCGCGGGATGGCGCGTCTCGATGAAGCGCATGCAGTCATCGCATCCGAGACTGACCCGGAAATGCGTCAACTGGCCGAATCCGAGATCTCTGACCTGGAACCAAGCGTTGCCTCCCTTGAGAAGGAACTCAAGCTTATGCTTGTTCCCAAAGATCCGCGTGATGACAAGAACGTCTTTGTTGAGATCCGCGCCGGGACAGGCGGTGAGGAAGCTGCCATCTTTGCTGCCGACCTGTACCGCATGTATACGCGCTATGCCGAGCGTCAGAACTGGAAAGTTGAAATGATGGACTCGAATGCGATCGGTGTCGGCGGATTTAAAGAAGTTGTCTTCCAGGTCAAGGGAAAGGGCGCCTACTCGAAGCTGAAATACGAATCCGGTGTGCATCGTGTCCAGCGGGTTCCGGCCACCGAATCATCCGGCCGCATTCACACTTCCACTGCCACCGTAGCGGTGATGGCTGAGGTGGAGGAAGTGGATGTCGAGATTCCCGAATCGGATATGAAGATTGATGTTTTCCGTTCTTCCGGAGCCGGCGGGCAGAATGTCCAGAAAAATGCCACCGCCATCCGCATCACGCACCTGCCGACCGGCATGGTGGTGGCTGTCCAGGATGAGCGCTCTCAACTGCAGAACAAACTGCGCGCCATGTCCATCCTGCGGGCGCGCCTGTATGAGATCGAACAGGAGAGGCGCCGCTCTGCCGAACAAGCCGACCGCCGCTCCCAGGTGGGCACAGGCGAACGGTCTGAAAAGATTCGCACCTATAACTATCCACAAAACCGCGTAACCGACCACCGCATCAATATGTCCATTTATAACCTGCCGGCGGTGATGCAAGGCGGAATTGACGATTTTATCGAGGAACTCTCCACCCGTGACGAATCTGACCGGCTGTCAGCCAGCGGGGTGGATGACAATGGCGAATAAGCCCGGGGGAAAAACGGTTGGGAAGTCCCTTGAAGAAGTGGTCTCCCGCCTGGAAAAGATCAGCGATACGCCCGAACTGGATGCCAGGGGGTTGATGGGGCACATTTTGGGGAAGCCTGGTTCCTGGGTGATGGCTCATCCGGAGGTCTCCCTGGCAACCGGCCAGGCGTCTATCCTGGAAAACCTGGTTGTTCGCCTGGAACAGGGTGATCCATTTCCATACGTTTTGGGCCATTGGGAATTCTTTGGTCTGGAGTTCGAGGTCACACCAGATGTGCTCATCCCGCGTCCGGAAACGGAATTCCTGGTGGAGCTGGCCATCGGCTGGCTGCGGACGCATCCCGCCCATCGTCATGCCGCGGATGTCGGCACTGGTTCCGGCTGCATCGGGATTTCCCTGGCGGTCAACGTCCCTGATTTGAGAGTGCTGGCAAGCGACATATCTGCCAACGCACTGAATATCGCCCGACGCAACGCCGAAAAAAATGGCGTCGAGCCGCGCATGCAATTCGCCTGTTGTGACCTGCTTCCTGCCGGGACCGAATTTGACCTGATCGTTGCCAACCTGCCCTACATTCCAACCAGAACGTTGCATCGGCTGCCTGTCTTTGGGCGTGAACCGACTCTGGCACTGGACGGTGGAAAGGATGGGTTGGACCTGATAAAGCGATTGTTGGCTGTTGCCCCTAACCGTCTTGTTCCGGGCGGCTTGCTTCTGATGGAGATTGGGGCCTCCGAAGGTCCTTTGGCGCTTTCATTTGCCTGCGATGTCTTTGCCGAAACCGAGATCCACTTGCACAAGGACCTGGCCGGACGTGACAGGATATTGGAAATCCAGGTATGAAAACCTCTCTCCTGCTGGCAGAGGACCCGGAAACGCAAGCGCAGGCGCTGGCACTTCTGCAAATGGGCGGGTTGGTGGCTTTCCCGACGGATACGGTTTATGGCCTGGGCGCGTTGGCTTTCGACGCTGCCGCGGTGGAGAGCATTTATGCAGCCAAGGATCGACCGGCGGAAAAAGCCATCTCGGTGTTGATCGCCGACCCATCTGACCTGGCGAAAGTGACTTTGAAAGTACCACCGGCGGCTGCCAGGCTGGCCAGCCGTTTTTGGCCCGGACCACTGACATTGGTCGTGGAAAAACACCCGGATCTGCCCGAGGCGCTCACAGCCGGGCTCACGGTCGGCGTGCGTATACCCGATCACCCGGTGGCCCGAGCCTTGTTACGCTCTGCCGGCCCGATGGCGGTAACATCGGCTAATCTTTCCGGACAGCCAAGCCCGTCCACGGCAAAGGAGGTCTACGCACAGCTGGAGGGGCGCATCGCCTTGGTCATCGATGGCGGTAAAACACCCGGCGGAATCCCGTCCACCGTGGTGGATTGTACTGGACCAGAGCCTCGGATTCTACGAACAGGGCCTGTGTCGATGGATGAGATCCGGTCAGTTTTGGGGGTGCAGCTCTAATCCTGCTTTTAATTCACTGTCATGTCCCGTTCATCTTTGTGCATATAATAAAGGTTGCATTCTCCTCCTCTAAACAAACCCCGTGAGACCAGGGCCGGTCTACAACGGGGTTTGCGGTTTTAAAGGGAGTAAAACCCACTTTTTGGCTGATTTTAGCTCTAATCTATTTTTCAGTATTCCGTAATCTTCCTCTTAACTGGCTGTGTATAATAACAGTTGCATTCTCCTCGTTACACGAACCCCGCCGGGACTTGGGCCAGTCCCACAACGGGGTTTCGTGTTTAAGGACGGATAAGTTCAAGAAAGGGGCCAGGTGGGTAAAACGTCAATCTCCAGCCCGTCCTGATGACCGAGGGCGAAACGATAATAACCGGCTGCGGCAACCATGGCGGCATTGTCGGTGCACAGGCTCAGGGGCGGGATATTGACCGGGAATTCTTTTTGCTCCAGGAAAGCCTCCCGTAAAGGTTTATTGGCTGAAACGCCACCGCCGACGACAATCTCCCTGGCACCAAATTCGCGCGCAGCCAGGATGGTTTTCTGGAAAAGCACTTCCACTACCGCCGCCTGAAAACTGGCTGCCAGGTCAGCCACTGGCAGAGGCCTGCCATCCAGTTTTTTGGTCTCTTTTAAAACGGCGGTTTTCAGGCCGCTGAACGAAAAATTCCAGGTCCCTTCCAGCCAGGCGCGCGGAAATTTGAATGCGTTCGGATCACCTGGCCCGGCGGCCTCCTGGATGGATGGCCCTCCGGGATAGGGTAACCCCAGCAGCCGGGCAACCTTGTCAAAAGCCTCACCGGCGGCATCATCCAACGTCGCTCCCAGACGACGGTAGCTCAGATGGCCTTCCATTAAGTTCAATTCCGTATGACCCCCGGAGACCAGGATTGCCATCAACGGGAACTGCGGCTCGGGGGCAGGGGCATCCCCGGCGTCATATACCCAGGCCGAGTAGATATGTGCCTCCAGGTGGTTCACGCCAATCAATGGCAGGTTCGCCCCCAGGGCCATTCCCTTGGCTGTGTTCAGCCCTACCACCAGTGATCCGGCCAGGCCAGGACCGCGTGTGGCGGCGACCGCGTCGATGTTTTCCAGGGTCAGGTGGGCTTTGGCAAGGGTTTCCTGAATGACCGGCAGGATGGACAGGACATGCTGGCGCGAGGCCACTTCTGGATAAACCCCGCCATAACGGGCATGGATATCCATCTGCGAAGCGACAGTGGAGGCCAGCAGGACGCGCCCATTTTCGAGAACGGCCGCGGCCGTCTCGTCGCAGGAGGTTTCAATGGCCAGGATGCGGGCAGGTTGTAGATCAGTCATGGATGCGATTATAGCGTTATCCGCCCGGACGTCAACGTCCGGGCGGAGGGAGGATCTGGGATTTTCAAAATGAGGCTTTTTTCCACCAAAATCACCAATCACTCTATTTCTTCATCAAAGAGAGATATACCTTGTTGGAGAGAGGAGCGAGAGGTTTGCAGGGGATTGTGCCAGAATCAAGCACAGTCTGGCTGGTATTAACAAAACTGAAAGTAGCATTGTTTGAATTCAAGGTCAGGAATAAAACTCCCGCGTTGGTGGATTCGGAAAAGGCGACGCGCGCATCCGAGCCGGTTATCGTCTGCAAGGCATGACCACCAGTCCCGACGACAAATTCGGTCATGCCGCCGGTATTGGGTAGACCATTGGCATCCATCGGCACCCAGCGCTCGTAATCATGGTCATTGCCGCTCAGGACGATATCGACAAAATTTTGTGCCATCAACTGCCAGATGGAGGTCATGGACACATCCGGGGCTTCCACACCAATGGAATAAAGCGGATTATGGTAATAGGCGATCGTACACGCGGCAGGGTGCGCGGCCAGGTCGGCCTGCAGCCATTTGTACTCGGCCGAATTGGTCCCGCCGGCTGCCCCGTGTGAGTTCAGGCTGATGATATGCCAGCCATTGGTGTCGAAGCTGTAGTAGCTGGGGACATTGTCCCAGTAATAAAAATAGGGCGAGGCATTTGCATCCACCAGGTACTCGTGATGCCCGACAGTTGGATCAGTGATCGAGCGGAATTGGTCAAAGAAGGTGCCTGAATTCCCGTACCAGTTGAAGAATTCAGCAATGCTGCCTTCTTCATATACATCACCCAAATAAAGGAACAGGTTCGGATTATTGTTATTAATCAGCGTGGTGACATTGGCTGCACCAACCTCGCCGCTTGCGCCATCACCCACAGCCGCTACAATAAAAGGCTGCCCGCCGGCAGGTCTCCCGGAGGTGGGTGTGAAGGTGTTCGTGTTTACGGGCGGGGTAACTGTCCCCGTATTAAGGACGATAGTTATGCTCGCCTGTGTAGCGGTAAAACCATCCCTCATTAAAGCTTGAGCGTTGAGGCTGTAGGTGCCGTCAACATACCTGTTGGTGGGCAATGTGAAAGAATACGGACTTGCGAAAGAGGTCAGCAGGTACGTGCTGTCAAGGTAAAAGGTTATGCGTTGTACCCCTGGATTGGTGCCTGAGAGCACGGTGGCAGTTGCAGTGATGGTCCCATTCGTTGTGAATGTACTGCCACTGGCAGGGTTGGTGATACATACTTCAACGATGTAAAGTGCTGAGACAGGCGAGCTGTCTGCACAGTTTGCAGGAGCAGCCAGAGCCGGTTGAACCAGCCTGGTCATGGGTACGGATATGAATGCCAAAACTAATACGCCTGAAAGGATAATACGAAAGGTTGTTTTCATAGTGTCCTCTTAACCGAACGGTAGGGAGAATTCGGTAAATATTATTTTGTGCGAAGTTGGGCCAGATGTTCTTTCATTGCCTGGCGGGCTGCCAGGGGTTTGTGACTAATTACTGCCTGAAGGATTTTCCGATGGTAGACTTGCTCAAGCTTAAATCCTCCTTTCACCTGCGCTGACTGTTTGCGTTCTTCGCGCAGCAGGTTGATAAGGGAGTCAATCGTGGCGGTGATAAGGGAATTTTGGGTGGCCTCGGCCAAGGCCAGATGAAAATCAAGATCGGCTTCGATGAAGAGAGCCGGGTTGTCGTAGGATTTCTCCATCACTTCGCAGGCTTCCTGCATGGTTGAGATAAACTCATCGGTCATGCGGGATGCCGCCAGGGCAGCAATTTCCGGTTCCAGGATTTCACGGATTTCCACCAGGTTGGCGTAATCATGCTTCGTACCGATTCTCATTCGTATACCCTGTGAATGGCGCATGACCCCCGGAGTTGCCTTGGTAACGAATGTTCCCCTTCCGGAGCGAATCTCAACCAGGCCTTTTTCGTTCAGCGCTTTGATGGCCTCGCGCACCACCGTACGACTGACTCCAAACTGCTCTGCCAGCTTGTGTTCCGGCGGCAGCTGGTCACCTGTTTCCAAGTCGCCTGAAACGACCCGGCTTTCGATCTGTTCGACGATCTTTTCGTATAAACGTTCGTTCTGTACCGGTAAATACCTGTTCATCCTGCACCTGGTATGGTGGTATGATGTCTAAATAGTATATCACTACAATTAAGGCTTTTAATGTCAGAATATTAAAACCTGCTAAGATTTTTTTGAATTAAAAAGGACCTCTTCTGCTGAGATCCTTTGGTTTGGTGATACAGAACGCCAGTCCGGATGGTGTAATCGGAAAGGCGACTGTCTTGATTATGGCGAAATTGGGTTTTTCATCTTCAGCACAAAATCATCCGGGTACTCGGCCAGGATCTCGATCTTCCCTTCCGGGCTGACCCAATAGGTGTCCTCGATGCGCACGCCCATACCCTTCTCAGGGTAGTACAGGCCGGGCTCGGAGGTGAAGACCACGCCCGGCTTGAGGATGTTGTCGTCGGTGGAGGTCAGGCCAGACCATGGAAGTTCGTGGATGTTCAAGCCTACGCCATGTCCCAGCGAGTGGACGTAACCGTCCATTGCGTTGGGTGAATTGAGCGGGGTTTTATGGCCATCTTTCTCAAAGAGTTCGCATGTCAGGCGCTGGTAGTCCTTGAATGGCGCGTTCAGGTCGAACTCTTCCCGCACCCGGTCGTAGACCGCCTTAACCTGGCGGTACAGCTCCTGCGCTTCAGGGCTGGCATAGCCCAGGCTCCAGGTACGCGTGAAATCATAGAAATAGCCACCGCCGGCTTCACAGGGGTAAATATCGAAGATGATGGTCTGACCCAGGCGCAGCAGGTCCGCGGGGTTCCCAGCCGAATGTGGGACACCGGCGTCCCGGCCGATGGCGAAAATGGTACCCTCTGGGTTTTCGCCGCCCAGCTCGGCAATCCACAGGTTAATCTTCTGCTTGACCTCACCGATGGTCAAAGGGCTGCCGTCCTCATTCAGCAGGACTTCATCTGCCCGGACCTGGCGGCTGGTCAGGAATTCGGCGGTGCGCCGGACGACCCCGGTGGTGACCGCGCCCATCCTGCGAATATGCTCCACTTCGGTCAAATCCTTGGTCTCCATGGCTTTCATCAATATTGAGTCGTTGTCGGACTCGCCGACCAGTTCGAGTTCCGGCATGAGCTTCTGCAGATGCGTGAAGACAGCGAAGCCCGAACCCACGTCCGTATTGCCGTAGATGCCAACGCGTCCTTTCACTCCCTGGTCTGATAATATGCGGCTGAAGCGGATCGCGGATGCCAGGAGGTAATCGCCCTGGGCTTCTTTTAAAATTTCTTGATAGTCATACGTACTGTACAAAAGGGTCTTCAGCCCGGTTTTGGCGGCTTCGTCGCGCTCCATGTCGTAGCAGAAAAGCACGGGGTCTTCGCGGCGCTTTTTGATCAGCGTGGCATTGCTGAAATGTCCTCCTCCAGTTAAATAAACCATCGGAGGGTTATGGTCACCATTCCCAATGACCAGGATGGCGTCGAAATTCTTGGATTGCATGAGTGTGTCGAGGTCAGATTTCATTTTCGATGACTCCTAAATAAGATTCAACGCGAATGGGACGAACAGGCGAATGGCACGAATAAAGAATTAGATTTGGAATCTACCGTTCATTCGCAAAATTCGCGTTGTCTTTCTTAATAACATTCCTCAATCCAGCCAGGAGGGCAGGCTCTTCCTCCGGCAGGACTGTGCGCGGATCGAGCAGGATGCGGTCGTTTTCGGTGCGGGCGAGGATGGAAGGCTGTTGGCGACGAAGTTTTTCCAGGAACTTATCCGGGCCGGTCACATCAAGCGCCAGCAGGTAAGTGGGCAAGTTCTCTCCAGGTAAACTGCCACCTCCGATGGTCGACTCTCCGGGGATGACTTCGCCCTGGCCAAGTTTCACTCTCCAGGCCTCTGCAGTCAGGCGAAGCTGTTCGGGTGTCAGAGCCATCATCCGCCAGATGGGGACTGCAAGTCCGGCCTCGTCTTTGAGATAATGCAGCAGGGTGGCATTAAGAGCGGCCAGGCAGAGTTTATCGGCGCGCATGGCGCGTGCCAGCGGATGCTTCTTGATCCTGGCAATGAGCCCGGCCTTCCCGATGATCACTCCGGCCTGCGGACCGCCGAGCAGTTTATCGCCGGAGAAGCACACCAGGTCCATTCCTGCAGCCAGGCTTTCCTGGACTGTTGGTTCGTGTGCCAAGCCGTGGCGGGCCGTGTCGAGCAGCGCACCGGAACCGAGGTCGTCCACACACAGAACGCCACGGTTGTGCGCCAGGCTGGCGATGTCGTTCAACCCCGGCTCTTCGGTGAAGCCGATCATTTTGAAATTCGAGCGGTGGACATGCAATATGAGGGCGGCTGGAGTTTCCAGCGCTTCTTCGTAGTCGGCCAGCCGGACCTTGTTGGTTGTGCCCACCTCGATCAATTTCGCTCCAGATTGTTTCATCACATCCGGGAGACGGAACCCGCCGCCAATTTCAACCAGTTGTGAACGTGCGATGACCACCCGCTTGCGGCTTGCCAGCGCTGCCAGCATCAGCAGAACCGCGGCGGCATTGTTATTTACCACCATGGCAGCCTCGGCAGCGGTCAGACGCTGCAGCAGCCTTTCGGCATGGACCAGGCGCGAGCCGCGTTTGCCAGTCTCCAGGTCAAGCTCGAGGTTGGAGTAACCCTGGGCGACTGCCAGCATGGCCTGCAGTGCCGCGCTGGAGAGCGGGGCGCGGCCCAGGTTGGTATGCAGGATCACCCCGCTGGCATTGATGACCGGTAACAGAGATGGAGAAGTCCAGGCTTTCAGCCGGGAAGCCGAGTTGGCCAGGATGCCTTCCCTGTCAGGCAGGGGCTGTCCAGCACCTTTTGAAACATGTTTGCGGACATCCTCCAGCGCGCTGCGGATGGCCTGGAGAGTCAACGGGCGGCCGTAGCTCGCGATGAGCTCGGCCGCCAGATTGGTTTGGAGGAGTTGTTCGACGGAAGGGAGTCCTTGCAGGTTCATGCTTTGGAGGCGGGCTTGTCTTCCACCGGCGGATGTTCCTCGGGAACAAGTTTCGGCTGCCAGCGGGCCCGCTCACGCATGCGAATCAAGTACTCGATGGCCGCAAGTCCCAGTGCCAGTCCAAAACCGGTCCACAGCGTGACCAGGCGCACCTGTTGAAGCCAGGCCAGCACAACGCCATAAACGCCCACCCAGATGGCCTGCCTGAGGATCACGGATGGTCCGGCGGGCGGCTCGGACGGGAAACGCAGGTTGAGGAACCAGGTGATCGGCAACGCCAGGCCGGTAAGCCCGAGCATGCCGCCGAAGAAAAGCAGCCAGCGTGCCCAGACGATGGGGGTCAGGTAAAAGATGGAAAAGGCCGCTGCACCAAAGCCGAACACGATCAGGCAAAGGGTCGAAGCGAGGTAAGGCAGGAAGGAAGCACTCGGACGAGATTCCATTGGGTGAATTATACTATGGTGAGCGGGACCTTTTGTTGGAGGATTCAGCCTGGGGTTACTCCGATGTAAATGGTCGCCTGCTTGATGGTTGTGTCCAGGTTGTAGGTGATGTTGATCGAGATACTCCAGATGTAATTTCCGGCAATGCCCCGGCTGCTTCCCCGGCGGTTGGGAAAATCACCGGCGACTGCCATGACATCACTGGAAAGAGACCCGGGATAAAGCTGGGCGAGCAATTGCGCCACCACGGCGGCCTCAGCCTGCTCATTTTGTCCATTCTTGTCCTTGCCATAGTAGAGCAGCGAGAAGGATTTATTGGTGTAATAGTCATCGGCGATGACATTTACGGTTGCGTTCTTGTAGGCAGAGCAGGAGGTATGGCAGGCGGAATCAAGCGCCTTGTCGCGCTCAAAGCCGTTGTTTTTCAAAATGGTGGCAAGGTCGGGTACGGACGTGTCGGTCGAGGCCGCCACAGGCGCGGGTGTGGCGGTTGGCGGGATCGGGGAAGGCGGGAGGGGTGTCGGCTGAGACGAAGTAGGGCTGGAGACGGATACCGCGGTGGGGGGGAGGGTGGGTGCAGCTTGTGATCCCAAGTTGCAGGCCTGAGTCCCAAGAAGGATGGTCAAGCCCGCCAAGAATAATCGAATGATCGGCTTGTTCATGCTGCTCCTGTGCTGTCACGGGCAACCCCGGCGGCTGCTAAAGCGAGCCGCACAACTTTTCAATGAAGCCTGTCCGTTACCCTTCTTTCGTTACCCCGGAACGGTTCACGCAAATCGAGTTCGATTCGAGGTGACCTGGCGCGGTTTGCGGCCATTGTCATGATCAATATAGCATAAAATGGTACTTGTAATATTAAGCGTTCATGGCAACGCGTGCACAAGATTCTATCGCGATCGCGGCGAGTGCAGAGCCATAATCCAGGTCGATATTTTCCAAATTATCCTTGGTATCATGATATCCGCTGCGGTTGATGTCATAATTCTCCATAAACAGAACCACTGGGATCCCTGTGTCCGAGAAAATTTGACCGTCCGTGTTGTAGAGCGAACTATGCCAATCGTCCTTGGTGCGGATCTCTCCAAACAAGGGCAGGTGAGGCGCCACGGCAGGGATTTGGATTCCGTCCGGGCTGCGCCGGGCTGGACCGGCGGTCTTCCTTTCCGGGATTTCATTCCATCGCCTTGTGTTTGAATTCCAGATCATATTCGCCAGGTGCGCTTGCAGCGCCAGCTGCATCGCTTGTGGTCCATAGCCGGGGGAGATTTGAAATATATCCCGATCGTTATCCCGGTTGTGGGCGATCATATCCATTAAAAATACACCTTGGATGCGCGTGGAACTGAGATCGACCACCGGTTCTCCGTCCGTGTACAGCAGCAATTTTTTCTCGATCAACATCTGGCAGAAGTGCCTGGCACCCAGGCAATCGGATGGAAACTCCTCTCCGGTCAGGTGAAGCAGCCAGATATCGCTTTCAAGGCGCCCCTCTTTTGCAAGGTTCAAATAGAGAGGCGCGGCCTGCAGCAAGGTCGCTGTGGCCGAGTAATTGTCATCCGCCCCGGCTGCAGAAGACCGGGCTCCGGTTCCTCCACGAGATCGATCGTAAAGATCTTCCATGTAAGCCGTATCATAGTGGTCTGCCAGGACGACCGCCTGCTCATGTTTTTTCCCAGGGATCACCACCAAAATATCCCTCTCATGGAGGGCGTTCACCTGGTTGCTTTTCCACCCGCCAAAAAGCGGAAAATCGAAGTCGGTTTTCCAATGGAATGGTAATTCTCCACACAGTGCTCTTCCATCCATTCCAGCCTGGTGGATCGCTTCCTTATGCCGCCTTAGCAGGTAATCCCCCAGGCGATCCAGGTCGCGCACCTGACAAGTTTCCTTGCTCAGCGAAGCGGCATCCTGGACGCAGTCTGCATTGTCCTTGTTTCGATATTCCCCTTCTGACAGCAATTTAATGTCATTCCAATAGCTCAATTCGAACGATCTTGAGGCAGTCCAGGAATAGGTGATTGGGACCTGAAGCGGCTGGTCAAGAACGGCCCCAGCCAGCATCGAACGGACCAGTCTCTGCATCGTATGCCCACGTTCCTGATCGGTTGCATAATCGGATAGTCCAGATATCCACTCATCCAGGCTCTCTTCTTTTGAAATCCTTAACAGGTGCCGGACAAGACTGTCCGGGAGGGGCTGTTCTCCCAATAAGTTCCAGGCATCCAGCAGTGAAATTAGATTGAGGGGCGTCTGGTTGAGAAAATGATCGTGCGGATTGTGAAATTCGGTCAGGGCAGACCGGTAGGCCGGGCGATCCTGTATGCGCGGCCAAAGTTCTATTGGGTTTTCGATGCTCCTTGAGTTTTTTACATATGCCGTCAGGTAACCTGCTGGTGAATCCGGATGGAGTTCCACTGCACCTGTTTTGGATAAATAAGACACAACCAGCCGGTGCCAGTAAATTTCATATTGGCCCACCCGGGCAGCCGGGAACAGGAAGCGGTATCCAAAAACGCCTCCCGCGATGATCGTCTCCTCCGCTTTCTTCAATTCAGCCTTGGTGGCATTGGGTCCATCCAGGAGCAGTTCGAAATCCCTGGTCCATAACTGGCAGTTCCGGGCCATGGGTTTGTCATACAGCCCCATTACATCCAGGTCCGTGCTGAACAGGACCCTGGCAACCTTTTCCACCCGGGGATTTATGGATAACTCATCATCATAACGGTGTAGACGATCCCAACGATGGGTGCGGGTATAGTCATGCAGCAATACCTCCTTTTCGATCTCGCCAGGATCAAGGTCCGGGCGGGGCTCGAAGATCCAACCGCTTTGGGGGACGCGGATTCCATCCGGCCCGGCATGGCGGGGAATCAACCGCAACAACGGAATTTGTCCTGCCAGGGGGAGCTGTTTCTGCAGTTTGGCATAGGTCGGCATGCCCCAGAAGACCAGGCTTCCAGGGAAAGGGAGCAGGTTGAGTGTGCCTGCCAGGTAACGGTTTTGTATTTCCTCCGGGAGCTCAGTAAATGGACGGAAGGTTAATAGAAAGCGGACGTTTTCGAAGGAAGAGTCATTCCGGATTAGAAATGCCTTCGCCCAGGAAGGCAGCAGGTCATGTGTGGAGTCTTGGGCCGATGGCAGAATCCGGAATCCCAGGTTCCATAGGTCTTGAAATTGGGCGGTTTTTTCGCCGTAGGCTTCGGCGAGTAAAACTGCCATGAACTTGTAAAATTGATCTGCAGGAAGCTCTTTTTGCGGGGCAGAGAAAAAACTCTTCCAAAAAACGGTTTCCGGGCCTTGTTCGCTGCCACCGAACAGGCTCCACAGCAGGCGCCCTTTATCGTCTTGCGCCACCGAAAGAGCCACTGGAAGGAATGAGACGTAACGCTCGTGCGCCAATCCAGCCACGCGGGAGGCAAGCTCGGGCGGCCAGTAGGGGTTTCCAATCAGATTTTGATGACGATGTTCGCCAATATGCGTATCCGATCCATGTTTCCCCAGGTTGATCAAATGCTCCATGATCACACCGGCGATCCTCTTCAGGCCGGGTTTCAGTTGATATTCGTCCTCCAATTCCGAGATGGACCACCCATAAGGATCCGATTTCGAAAACAGAGCATGATCAACGTCCCCGTAGGGAGTCAGGCCCAGGCGCGGGGCAGGCATGAATTCAGAATAGGCTGGAATTGGATAAGAGATCTCGCCCTTGGGATTGGGAAAACTCTCCACCAGCCTGTGCCAGCCAACCGGGTCGGAGGAGTTGGAAACGGCGTTCGCGGGTTTTTTTATGGAATTTCGTGTCATCTTATATTCCATTCCGTTTTTTTAAGCTCGGCAGATCAACTGACCCAAATCGATCAGTGGTCCTGCTTCCATCAGGTTTACCGGCAGGCCTTAGGCAACCTGAAACATTGGAAAGAAAATCATGAGCAGTGCTATGACCGGAAATACATGCTGAATTCCTTTATCTTAAGAAGTTTTTTCGATCTCAGAACATCGAAGAAATAGTGGACCTCAGCTAATCGAGACATCTTTGGCCAGATATTATTATACTTTCATTGTCATCGCGGGCAGATTATGCTGGCGTCTGGCCGGAAGTGCCATTTTCCTGGTTACTGTCCTGCCTTTCCTGGCCTTCCAGATTCTTCCAAGTGGGCATGAGAATAGGGATGGGATCTGTAAATGGTAAAAATGGCGCTTGTATATTTCTGGCGAATGAGTAAAATCGAATAAAGGAATTGACAGTATGAAATGGCCGGATATTTATGATTACATTCTCCCTGTGATTATGGGCTACCTGATCGGTTCATTCCTGCCGGGATACTTTCTGCCCCTGTGGGTCAAAAAAATGGATATCCGGAAAGTGGGCGATGGCAACCCCGGCATCATCAACGTAAAAAGGAATGCTGGATTTGCCCTGGCCTTTTTAACCTGCCTTTATGATGTTCCCAAGGGACTTCTATGCGTTTTTATCAGCCTCCAACTTTTCAAGCTGCCGGTCTCCCTGGCCTACCTGGCAGGCGTCTCGGCGATACTGGGCCATAAATTCCCGTTCTATCTCGGTTTTAAAGGCGGTCGGGGCATAGCCGCCACGGTCGGCTTGTTTCTATACATTTTCATCAAGGTTCTCATCCTGGATTTTAACTGGATGGAGATCATTTCTTTCTTTATTTTCATCGCACTATATGCCATGCTTTTATCGCTGGCAACGCACGGAAAGGGTGATCTTTTTACTGTTTCCATTTTTCCAATCATGGGCATTTATATGCTCATCCATCTAAACCTGTCAGCGGATCTGATCTTCTTTCTGGCTTTGGCCTGTATTATGACAGCCGAATCCAGCAGAAACCTGGTACGGGATAAGATCGTCTTTTCCAGGGATAAACCTGCTGCCTGGAGAACATTCGCAAGACCGTTCAGCCTGCTCTTTATTCCACTTGGAATGATTTTTCAGGTACCCACCCTGCTGATATTGATCGGTTGTGTCCTGGGGCTGTTCTTCTTGTTGGATCTATTGAGAATATTGATCCCAAAGGTGGAAAGTTTTTCTCAAACAGAGATCCTACCCGGCTTCAGGCTGTGCAACAAGGATGAGCAGGGCAAAATTTCGTCCATGACGGATTTCTTACTGGGATTGTTTCTATGCTTCCTGTTATTCGATCGGAACATCGCTTTTGCATGTCTTGGATTTGTCTCGCTGGCGGCCTGGTTGGGAAAGCTGGTTGAAGTGAATTTTGGCAGGAGACGGATTTTCGCACAGAGCGATAAGACACTGGAGGGGAGCCTGGCCTTCCTGAGTGGAGCGGTTACCGTTGCTTATTTTCTCTGGTCGGGCGGGTTGCTCCCCTTGCCTGTGGCAGGCATCGGCGTGCTGGCGTCGCTGCTCATCGCGGTGATCCCCAGTCAACTCGATGAAGGCTTTACCATCCCCCTGATTTCCGGTGCGATCATGTCGCTGCTCTAGCGCAACACCCTGTATTGGATGTGTCTCTTCGCTTCATATGTCCGGGAAGCAAAAGAGATCCATTGGAGCAACTGCCTTACCCAGCCGTTTATTTCAAACCTGCGGGTGGATGAAAAAACCCGGTTTGTCTTCATGAAAAAAAATTTCGAGCGGGTTTTGCATTGGCGGAGCATAAAGGTGTCTTCGTCGAATGTCAGCGCCTCGTCAAAACGAAAATCCTTTAAGAGGTCCCTGCGGATAACCTGGATGGACCGGGTGGTCTTGACAACCCGGTTGGCGAAGTTATAAAAACGGTACCAGGCGCGCGCCCGCCTGGAATCTGGATCGGGGAGCAACGCAACCATTCCGCAGCCCAGGTTCTTTTCCCGATGGCTTTGTAAGAATGCATTTAATTCCAACAAGAACCCGTTTTCAAAAAAAGTGTCGGCATCCAGGAAAACCACCCAGTCGCTCTGCGCAGACAGATGATCGATTCCCATATTCTTTGCCTTGGATACACCCGGCTCCGGAGAGGAAAGGATTTGAAACCAATCCGGGGATAGCGAGCGAATGATCTCATCTGTTTTATCCCCGGACCCGTTTTCGACGAAGATCACCTCGAGCTTTTCGGGCGGGTAATCCATTTTTTGCAAGGAATGAATGGTTTTCTCAATATAACTTTCTTCCTGGTGTGCCGGAACGACCACTGAGAAGGACAAATAATTGTTTTCACTGCGAGGGATATTCATTTGGATGTAGTCCTCTGTCTTGATGATATTAACATGCATGATTCCATTTCGTTACTCTTCATAATAATAGCTCAGACCGATCACGCCTGGGCCGGCGTGCACCCCCATCACCGGGGTGAGTTCTGCATCGAAGACTTGGTACGGTTCCAGCTTTTGCAGGGCCAGCTCTTTCAATTTGGCGGCCTGCTCAGGGGCGTCGGCTTCCAGGACTGCCAGGTACAGCCGCCCGCCGCTGCCTCTCTGACTGGCAACGTAGTCCAGAATGACCTGCATGGCACGAGCTTCCGTGCGAACATTGTTGAGCGGGGAGAGTATGCCCTCCTCGGTGATCCTCACGACCGGCCTGATCCTGACCAGGCTGCCTGCAAGGTAGGCTGCTTTCCCAATCCGTCCGCCGCGTGCCACGTATTCCAAAGTCTCCAGGGCGGCAGCCAGACCGACCCGCCGGGAAGCGGCCTGGGCCGCCTGGAGGACCTCGCTAACAGGCTTGCCGTCGTGCGCGGCTCGCGCTGCAGCAATTGCAATGAAACCTTCCGCCAGCGTGGCCTGCTTGCTGTCCAATATTTCAATCACCCGATCGCGGTATTCGTCGCGCACCTGTTCGGCGGCCAGGCAGGCATTGTTATATCCCGAACTTAGTTTTGCGGAGAGCGTTATACACACCAGTGCCTGCGCCCCCGCTTGCAACCGGGCACGGAAGGCTTCCTGATACGTCACTGGTGGAGGGGCGGAGGTGGATGGCATGATCTTCTCCACCCGCATCCGGCGGTACAGTTCAGAAAGCGCCAGTCCAGCCCCATCGAAGTAGGGCCGCCCATCAATGTTCACGATGAAAGGGATGACGGTAATGTCAAGTTGCCTGGCGATATCCGTGGGCACCTGGGCCACACTGTCAGCCATGATGGCCACGTTCGGTCTACTATCCGGTTGTACGTCCATACGGGTTCACCCTTTACGCTGTTGTCAAGAATTATGATGCAAAATGTAAATTTCCAGCACCTGATTCAACTCCCTGCCAGGAGCATTCTCAATTTACTTATAAGAACCCCATCCAGCGTTGGGGTGTTGGACATTTCTGAGTGAATTAAAGCAGTAAGATCAATGCCAAAAGCGTCCCGGTTGATCCTTGAAGCCCAATTATACCGGCTGTTTATGCATTGGTCCAAGCTGTTTCATCCTCTTGACAGTTGTCCAAGCCTCATGATAAATTAAGCCGTTGTAAAAAACTTTCAAGGAAAGGAGCGCACACAGTTTCATGTTAAGTATGGCATCGGCGGTCGTCCTCTGTGTGCGCCTGTGATTCGAGTCTGATCAGGTTCTTTTTGGATTAACCTCGGCCACGGGCGCACGTAACCCCGTGGCTTTTAATTTTAACTGGTCAACGGTTTGGAGGGGCGCGCCATGAGAGCCTATTCGAAATGCTCCTGGCGAAAACCTCGCTGCTGGGGAAGGCGGCAGCAGCAAATTTAGAAGAAATACAATTGCGCCTCCAACCAACGCCAGCGAATAAATGGTTACAACCGGCCACGGGAATGATCCTTCGGCCGGTTTTCGTTTAATCAAGCAAGGAATTTAAGATGGACTCAAGTAACACGTTTTTGCACGACCTGGGTGTCGTGATCAAGAAGAATATCGGCGTTTATCATGTTCGCACCAACGGGGGCGTGCTGCGGTGCGAGATTTCAACGCGTTTACGCAAGCAGTTGGTCTACCCGCTTGCCGATCCCAGCTCACTTCGCCATAACGTCCGGGATGTAAAGGTGCTCGACAAGGTGGACCCGGTGGCGGTTGGTGACAAGGTCCGGTTTATGGACAGGCATGACGGTAGTGGTTTGATCACCGAAGTTCTGCCCCGCCGCAACCGCCTGGCCCGCCGGGATCCATACCCGGGCGCGGGCCAATTCGAACAGGTCATTGTGGCAAACGTGGATTTCATCATCCCGGTCTTTGCCGCAGCCAATCCGATCCCCAAGTGGGGCATGCTCGACCGCTACCTGGTCTCGGCTGAATCATTGGAGCTCTCCGTTTTGATCGTAATTACCAAGCTGGATCTGGTGCGTGACCAGGAGGCGAGGTTGGACGAAAATATCTGCCGGATGGTGGATGAATATCGCCAGATAGGCTATCCCGTCCTGTTGACGAGTTCCATCACCGGCGAAGGTCTTGACGAGCTCCGCCAGGTTTTGAAAGGCCGCCTCTCGGCTTTCGTTGGAAAATCCGGTGTCGGTAAAACTGCCTTGTTGAATGCCATCGAACCTGGATTGAGCCTGCGTGTCGGAGAGGTCGGCAGGGGCTCCATTGGCAAAGGGAAACATACAACCAGCCAGGTGGAAATGGTTTCGCTGTGTTTTGGCGGCGAGGTCGTGGATACGCCGGGAATGCGCGAATTTGGCTTGCATAACGTGAACGGAGAAGATCTGGCGTTGTATTTCCCGGAAATGCGCCCACTGGTTGGGAACTGCAAATTTGGCCTGGGCTGCGGGCATGATGAAGAACCCGGCTGCGTCATCCGCAAGGCGGTGATGGCCGGCGGGATCAACCCGCTGCGCTATCAAAGTTACTTACGTTTGAAAGAGGAAGTCAGGCTTGTATGAAAGACATTCACGTTCGAATTCATAAGAGGATGGAAAAATCAAGAACCCGATATGGATGGCCTGGCACGAATTGCGCTGAGAATGGCTTTAGATGCATTTCCTGTCAAGGTTTTGTCCATTCAGAACCTGGACTCTCCAGTGTTCGGAACCGCAATCACTGCCCTTATTGTCTCTGGTCGCGGCACCTGGACCTGCATGCTGCCGGGGACCGGCTTTCGGCCTGCAAGTCGCCGATGCAGCCCATCGGATTGACGATCAAGCACACCTGCAAGAAATATGGAACCGCTGGTGGCGAGTTGATGTTGATCCATTCGTGCATGGAATGCAAAGCCCTGTCCATCAACCGTATTGCAGCAGATGATATCCCGGACAACCTGTTTGCCGTCTTTGAAGGGTCTTTCCAGGTTGAAAGAGCCATCCACGACAAGATGAAAAATGGCGGGATCCGCTTACTTGAGGTGGCGGATCGCCCGCTTGTGCTGCGCCTGTTGTTCGGCAATGAATGCAGACCGGCGGATGGCTTGTTCCAAGGATGTTCAATCGGAACAGGATAGCGTTTATTTGTCACCCCTCCCCTGATTAATGGGGAGGGGTCCTGGCAAATTCAAAACGTGGGGATGGCGCTAAGACTGGACAAATATCGTTATAATTTATGCATGGATGAATCCTTGCTCCCGTTTTTCCAACCCCGAGGGGTGGTGGTGATCGGAGTTTCCACCAACCCCGTCAAGCCCGGTTACGGCGCGGCGCGGAACGTGGCCTTGAGCGGTTTCAAGGGCGCGGTTCACTTCGTCAGCCAAAAGCCGGGCGAGTTGTTTAACAGGCCCATTTATGCCAGCGTTGCGGATGTGCCTGAACCAGTGGATGTGGCGGTCATCGTCGTCCCCCCGCAATCCGCAGCGCAGGCGCTGGAGGCTTGCGGCAAACGCGGCATCCGGGCAGTCATCATCCTGTCCAGCGGCTTTCGTGAGACCGGTCCGGAGGGAGAGGCACTGGAGGCCGAGATCGTCCGCATCGCCAAAATGTACAGCATCCGGTTGGTCGGTCCGAACTGCGTTGGGCTGGCGGACACCCACCTTCCACTTGACACCAGCTTCCTTCCGCAGCCTTTTCCACCCGCCGGAAACGTGGCACTCATTTCCCAGTCCGGTGCGGTAATTGACGTGGTCATTGATTGGGCTCGAACCGAAGGCATGGGATTTTCACGCTTAATGTCGTTGGGCAACAAAGCTGACGTGGTGGAGGCTGATGTTCTTTCGGCAGCGGTCGAGGATGAGCATACCCGTGTACTGGCAATGTACATAGAGGCGCTGGAAGATGGGAAGCGCTTTGTGGATGAAGCCAGCCGGGCGACGCGGCTCAAGCCGATTGTTGCGTTCAAAGCGGGCCGCTTTGCCTCCGGTCAACGTGCGGCCGCCTCCCATACCGGAGCCCTGGCTGGCTCGGATTCCGCCTACGATGCGGCCTTTGAACGCGCCGGCATCCTGCGGGCATTGACCAACGAGGAGCTCTTCGACTGGACGATGGCCTTCTCGCGTTGCCCGCTGCCGCGCGGCCGTCGAGTGGCGGTACTCACCAACGCCGGGGGACTGGGCGTGATCGCCTCGGATGCCATCGAAGCCCACGGCCTGCAACTGGCGGATTTGTCCGACGCAACCCGCAGCCAGCTTCGTGCCATCCTGCCTCCGGCCTCCAATTTCAACAACCCGGTGGACATGCTGGGCGGATCCACCCCGCAGCAATATGCCGAGTCCCTGCGTCTGCTGCTCGCCGACCCAGGCGTGGACGCGGTCATCCTGATCGAGCCACCACCTCCAATGTTCCCGGCCGAGCAGATTGGCGATGCCGTGATACCCATCATCCAGGCAGCGGAGAAGCCGGTCCTGGTGGCGCTGATGGGGCAGGCGCTGGTGGGGCAAGCGTTGCGGCATTTCCAGGCTGCGCAGGTCGCGGTCTACCCGTTCACGGAGCGGGCGGTGTCCTCCCTGGCTGCGCTGGCGCAGCGGGTGGATGCACTGGCGGAACCCGAACCGGTCTTCCCGATCCTGGGCGGCGTGGACCACCAGGCGGCCCGCCAGGCCATGTCCGGTGCCCGATCTGGCAGCTGGCTGGACCCGGATGCCGCCGCCGAACTGGTGGCTGCCTACGGCATCCCAACCGCCCCGGTCAAGCTGGCAAAGAATCCCAACGAGGCGGCCAGCATGGCGGTGCAACTGGGTTTCCCGCTGGTGGTCAAAGTTGCTTCACCGGATATATCCCACAAGTCGGATGTAGGCGGGGTCATCCTGGGCGTGGATTCAGCCGAGGCCGCTGCCGAGGCATTTCGTTCTGTGACCGACCGTGCCCGCTCGCATCGCCCCGGCGCCCGCCTGGAGGGCGCCCACCTGCAGGCCATGATCCCACCTGGACAGGATGTGATCATCGGGGCGACACGCGATCGGCAGTTTGGCCCGCTGATGATGTTTGGTTCCGGAGGAGTGGAAGTGGAAGGATTGAAGGACGTGGCCTTTTCGCTGGCTCCGCTGGCCCTTTCGCATGCGCAGCAGATGCTGGCTCGGACCTGGGCCGGGAGGAAGCTGGCCGGTTTCCGCTCCATCCCGGCGGGGGATGCGGAGGCCGTGCAGGATGCCCTAATCCGCCTGTCCCAATTAGTCTCTGACTTTCCGGAGATCAACGAGGTTGAGATCAATCCCCTGCGAGCGCTGGCTCCCGGAAAGGGGGCGCTTGCGCTGGATGTGCGGGTAAGATGCTAGCCCGCGCTGGATAATGTGGATTACCAGGGGATCTGCTTTCGATCCCGGAAAAAGCCGCCGTTCGGGCCGCCGTCTGGCAGGGTTGCCAGCCAGACAATTCCGTCTGCGCCTTGTTCCAGGCTGCGTTCAGCATTCGGTCCGCCCATTTCACTGCGGACCCAGCCCGGGCAGGCTGCATTCACCAGTATGTTGTATCTCCTGACGCTTTTCGCCAGCATGAGCGTCTGCCCGTTCAGGGCGATTTTTGACAGCCGATAGGCAGGCATGTCGTTCACCATGTTCCCGATCTGTCCGGCTCCGGAAGAAACATTGACCACACGCCCGTAGTTTTGGGCGCACATCATTGGGATAAATGCCTGGCATAACATGAGCGGGCCGAGGGTGTTCGTTTCCAGCGCAGCGCGAAACCTGCCCACATCCACATTGAGGATGCGGCCAAATGGGTCGGGGAGAATGGCGGCATTGTTAATCAGAATATCCGCTGCGCCGAACCGGCTGACCACAAAATCGCGCATCCCCAGGATGGATGCCTGGTCGCTGACATCCAACGGGTGGAAAAGAACCTCTCCGCCACCTGTTGACAGAGTTTTTACGGCTTCCAGGCCTTTCCCTTCATCGCGACTGGTCAGGATCACGCGGTAACCCAGCCTGGCGAGCAGGCGGCAGATTTCCAGGCCAATGCCACGGTTTGCCCCGGTGACCAGGGCGGTTCTTCCCGGGATCTCAGGTTTCAAGCGATCCTCAACTCATCCTGGTATTTTTCGGCAAACAGGGCTGGCTGACCACCGGTGTGCCAGAAAAGGACGGTCTCCTCTTTCTTAAAAAACCCCTTGCGGATCAGGTCCAAAAGACCCGCGGCAGCCCGGCCTGTGTAGACCGGGTCGAGCAGCAGACCTTCATACTTTGCGAAGAGCTGGATGGCGGCACGTTCCGCTGCGGTCATCACCCCATAACCGGGTGCGGCATAATCGGCGTTGACCAGCACCTCGTCTTCGGAGAATACGATTGGCGTTCCCAGCCGCCCGGAAGTTTCGGAGGCCAACCTGGCCACCAGGGCCTGCAGGTCGCGCTGGGGTTCGTCCACGCTGATCCCCAGGATCTTGCCGGAAAAGCCGAAGAGGCGTGCCCCCAGGACCAGCCCGGCCTGTGTCCCACCTGATGAAGAAGCGAAAACGATCCAATCGGCTTTGACAGCCTGCCCGGCAAGCTCTTCCATGGCGTAGGTGTATCCCAAAGCTCCGGTGGAGTTCGACCCGCCGTAAGGGACAAGATACGGCTTTTTCCCTTGCGTCCGGGCAGACTCAAAGCTGGCTTGCAGGACTTCATCGCGGTGAATCTTGTCCGTCCAAATGATTTGTGCACCGAACAGTCCATCGAGCAGCAGGTTGGCGCTTTCCCTGGCAGGCAGGTCTCCAACCAGCACGAGCATGCAACCCAGGCCAAACCGGGCGGCGGCTGCCGCCGTCTGGCGACAGTGGTTTGACTGGAGAGCACCGGCGGTTATGAGCGTATCTGCATCCCTGTCCCGGGCTTCCGCCAGCAGGAATTCCAGTTTGCGGGTCTTGTTGCCGCCAAAAGCCAGGCCGGTCTGGTCATCGCGCTTGACCAGCAGGTGCGGTGCATTTAGGAACTGCTCCAGTCGCGGCATGGCTTCAATGGGTGTGGGCAGATGGGCAAAACGTATGCGAGGAACCATATATTTTTCTCCACGAAGAACACGAAGGTCACGAATAAATTAAAAAACCAAGCGTTTCCATTCCAGTTTCGGATGACTGCCAAAATTGATGATCAATCCTACTTTTATGCCGGTTGCTTTCAAATAATTGAGAACTTGGGCCTCTTCCTTGCCCGAGAGAGCATCTTGAGCTTTCAATTCAACAATGATCTTTCCAAAACAGATTAAGTCAGCGATGAATTCTTTCTTCAGCACATCCCCTTTATAAACTACCTTGACTGCCAGTTGTGATTCGAAAGGGATTTGACGGTGGGAAAGTTCAATTTCCATGGCTTCCTGATAGACCGATTCCAGGAAACCAGAGCCCAGTTCACGGTGAACATCCATTGCCGCCCCTATAATTGCATACACCTCATCCTTAAAGATCAACTCCATGCCACCTCCCTCACAAATTCGTGTTTTTCGTGTTCTTAGTGGATCCTCTTAAGCTCCCAGACTCTGCCTGGTTTTGGCCTTGCCGCGCACACGCAGCACATCCATCACCTTTGGCAAAATTTGCGTGTACAACCTGTACAACAACGGATTCGGCGTGAAGTCCCATGCGCCGATGGTACGCAAGACGTATCCACCCAAGCCTTCCTTAAAACGGAACACGCCCCACAGACCGTCGCTCTCGTCGAACTTATCGGGAGCACCCCAGAGATTGTATATCCTGCAACCCAATGCTTTTGCCCGCCGGATGGCTTCCCACTGCAGCAGGTGATTTGGCATCAAATCGCGATGCTGGTTGCGTGACATGCCGAAGAGATAAATCGCCTGGCCTGCAAAATAGAACAGCGACAACGCTGCCAACGATTGGCCTTCAACTTCTGCGATCAACGCCTCGTGGAAGGGCGTAGACGCTGAAGGAATACCAGGCGGTTGGTAGTCGAAGGTGCGCCAAACCGTCTGATAATAGTCTTCCGAGCGGATAAGGAACCCATCCCGCAGCGAGGTTTCTGCATACATGCGGTAAAGCGCAGGTAGATCCTCCGTCTTTCCAATCCGCACTGTAACGCCTTTCTTTTGCGCCAGGCGCAGGTTATAACGCGTCTTCTGCTTCATGCGGGCCAGCAAGTCATTTTCGGAAAGGTCCAGGTCGATCAATACGGTATTGCGGAATTGAATCTGGTCCTGGGAAAATTTCCATCCCCGCTGGAGTAGATCAAGCCTGGCTGCCTGCCCGGCTTTATCTTCAATGGCTGCCGCGGTTCCCGGGATTCCGGTTCCCAGTGGAACGTCCGGGTCCGCTTTGACGAAGATCGCCCCCTGGTCCCTGGCAAATTTCTGCAAGTCTGACAGGACGCGCATACGCAAGGCCGCGTTCTTCCAATCCATCAGCGGACCCTTTGGAATATATAACACACACATCCTCTTGGCAAACCCGCTGATCGGGAAGCTGCGTTTTAACACCATGGCAGCCGCGACCGCCGGGCTGTTTTCTGTTGACCCCGCCTGGTGAAGAGCTGAAGGCCCATCCCTCCAAACAAATGGCATGGCCTGCCAGCCAAATTTAACCTTGACCTGTGACCACTCCCAGGTCTGCAACAGGTGGGAAATGGTCAGGGAGGCGATGAGTTGGTTCCACTCTTGAGAAGTGCCGGTAAACGGGATCATCCTGTCAGTCCGACCCGGAACCGGCGAAACGCCACAGGTAGAGCTTGTAGAGCAGGGGCTTGTAGACCCGGTCCAGTGTCCGCCAGGCCCGCTTGATCGATCCGCCAAAACCCCGTTTGAAACGGTAGACTCCCCAAAGACCATCCTCGCGTGCCTCGGCTTGGTCATCGTCAATATCCGTGGCTTCGTCAGGAATGCCCCACATATCGTATGCGGCACAGCCTTTCCGGTGCGCCCAGCGGATGGCTTCCCATTGGAGTGGATAGGTCGGCTTGCGGTTGCGCTCCGTGTCCGCCGAGGCGCCATAAAAATAATACGCATTTTTGCCAAATGCGAAAACCATCATGGCTGCCAGAGTCTGATCCTGGAAATTAGCCAAAAAAAGCTCGCACATGCCTTTGGGATAAAAGAGCTCGTAGGCGTGCCGGTAATATTGCAGCGAATGGACATTGAATGCCTCCCGCTGGCTGGTTACACTCATGACACGATAGAAGGCCTCGATATCATTGGAAGTCTGGACAACCACTTCCTTGCGTCCGGCCAGGCGAATGTTGTAGCGGGTTTTTGGCTTCATGCGATTGAAAACATCTTCTTCGCTGCCCTGCAGGTCAACCACCAGCGTATTGCCTGGCTGGATGTGCTGAGGACTGGAGAGAAAATGCAGTGTCGGCTTATTCTCGGACGAACCGTCTTCCCAGCCATCCCGTTCAACCTTCAAGAAGACGGCATGTTTCTTCCGGCAGAGGGCGTCGACTTCCGTCCAAAATCGTTCTTCGGAGCTAATTAATGGGGAAACCACCGGGCCCTTGGGGATATAAGCGAAGGTCAATCCGAGCGGCAAGCGCCGGAAGAGGATTTGTGCTCCGATACCATCCCCGGCCAGGCGGATGGCATCCCAACCAAAGGCGGATTTGAGTTCCCCCCATTCAGCTGATTGCAGTATGTGGGCATCAGGATGGTCTTTGAGAAACGCGTTCCACTCATTGATACTGATTACAGGCATGCTTTGACCTAGACCAGTGCAGTCAGATCCAACGGGGGGGTGGCCTGTAAATTCCCATCCGGGATGGTCTCGTCCAGCAAATGCAGGATTGCCGAAGTCTCCCCCTGGCGTGCCAGGTGATGCAATTCCTCAACGAGCTTGTCAAGGTCATCCGGAAGAATGGCTTCTTCAGTTTCTGCGCGGAAAATGTCAGGATGGGTGGTTTTCTTATAATCCATGCCGTCTCCCCACAGGTCTTCACTGAGTTTTTCACCCGGACGGATGCCGGTAAAAACGATTTCCACATCCTTGCCAGGTTCAAGACCTGAGAGGCGGATCAGGTCCTCAGCCAGGTCCAGGATGCGCACCTGCTGTCCCATGTTTAACATGAAGACCTCGCCACCCTGGCCCATTGCCGCGGCCTGCAGCACCAGGTGAACAGCCTCCGGGATAGTCATAAAATACCGTTTCATCTCAGGATGGGTGACCGTCACCGGGCCTCCGTGGGCGATCTGCTGTCTAAAAAGCGGAACCACACTGCCGCGGCTGCCCAATACATTCCCAAAACGCACAACCGAGTAAGCACGCCCGGTGCGGCGTGCGGCTTCCAGTACAATCATTTCGGCGACGCGCTTGGTGGCTCCCATTACATTTGCCGGGCGGACGGCCTTATCGGTGGAGATCAACACCAGGCGTTCGGCGGCAATGGCACTGGCTGCCTGGACGATGTTCCTTGTCCCGATGATGTTATTGGTAACGGCATCCTGTATATTACTTTCCATCAAGGGGACGTGCTTATGGGCTGCAGCATGGAAAACCACTTGCGGGCGGAAATCGGTAAAAACCCCCTGTATTCTGGGTTTATCACGTATATCCGCAATGACCAGTTGAACCGGCAGGGTGGGAAAATTCTCACGCAGTTCGAGTATGGCCTCAAAAATGCTGTTCTCGCCGTGACCAAGCAGCATGAGCATTTGAGGTCCCCAGTGGGCGATCTGGCGGCAAATTTCCCGGCCAATCGAGCCGCCTGCACCAGTGACAAGGACGCGCTTCCCGGTCAGTGCCTCGCCGACCACTTGATCCTGGATCTGCGCGGGTTCACGGCGTAAAAGATCAGCGATATCCACTTCGCGTAGTCGATTAACGCTGACATTTCCGCCAATGAGTTCGAACAGGCCCGGCATGGTACGAAATGGAATGCCCTTCGCACTGCAGATGTCCGTCACCAGCCGTGCAACTTTACCACCAGCGCTGGGGATGGCAATAATGACTTCATCCACCCGGCGGTGAGCCAGGACGCGGTTCAGGTCGCTGAGTTTTCCCACCACCGATACCCCGTGGATTTGACGCTTCTGCTTGGTCAGGCTGTCATCCAGGTAACCGACCGGGTGCATGCCCATTTGTGGGTTCTTCTGCATTTCCCGCGCCACCAACGCCCCGGCGCTTCCTGCACCGATGATCAGAACATTCCTGGCTTTTCTTGCCATGGGCTTCTTATTGGCAGCCCGGCTCTCCGCCAGCAGTCGTATGGAAAAGCGCAGGCCGCCAATACCGACGAGTGAAAGCAACCAGTCGATCGGCAGAATGGCGCGCGGAAAATTCAATATCCGGATGGTGCCTATCCGGGTTATGTAAAGTATCAGCATAATGGCTGAAAAAACTGCCGAGGCCACGCTGACAGCAGTAATGATGAGAATTAATTCGTTGACACTGGCGTAGCTCCACAATCGTCGGTACAGGCCAAACAGGAAATAAATGACAGGTTTGACCAAAACCACAATGAGGATCATCCAATAGAGGGAGCCAATATAGTCGGAAACCTTGTCGCCTTCCAGCCGGAGTGCAAAAGCGGCTATTATGGCGATCACGGTTATGATAATATCCGCAACCAGCACCAGTGCATTCGGAAGCCGGGAACTCATTTTTACTCTCATTTGCTTTGCATCCATTCCAAAGTCTGCGCCAAACCATTTGCCAGGGATGTCTCTGCTCGAAAACCCAGGACCGCGGCTGCTTTTTCGGGATTCCCTTTCGAACGGTAAATATCTCCCGGGCGCGGCGCTTCAAACCGGACCTCGGGCTGGCGGGGGCTGACCTCGCTCATGGTTTCCAAAAGGTCGAGCAGGGTGGTCTCGCAGCCTGTACAGATGTTGAAGACTTCGCCAGCCGAATCCGACTCTGAAGCCTTTAGATTGGCGCGTACCACATCCTTGACGAAGATGAAATCACGGCTTTGTTTGCCGTCGCCGTAGATCGTGACGGGCTGCCCGTTCACCAACCGCCGGGTAAAAATGGAAATGGCGGCAGCGTAGTCGGAATCAGGCCGCTGGCGCGGGCCGTAGACGTTGAAATACCGCAGAGCAATGACTGGCAGGCCAAAGGTCTGCGTGTAGAGGCGGGCATACAGCTCGTTCACTTGTTTCGACAAGGCGTATGGAGATAATGGCCGCAGTGGCGCTTCTTCGTCCGTCGGGAACCTGTCCGGATTTCCATAAACTGCGGTGCTGGAAGACAATACGACTTTACGGACACCGGCCTTTCGGGCGGCTTCAAGCAACCCAACGGTCCCTGCCACGTTGATGGCAAAACAGGCCTCCGGTTCCGACATTGACTGAGGGACCGAGACAAAGGCTGCCAGGTGGAAGACCAGGTTCACATCTTTTGTGGCGGCCAGGATTGCCTGTGGATCACGCAGATCGCCCTGCAGGATTTCCAGATCGCCCTGAAAGCCTTCCAGGTTTTCACGTTTTCCAGAGGAAAAGTTATCCAGAACGCGAACAGAAGCGCCTTCGCGAAGGAGTTCTTCGACGATATGAGAACCGATAAATCCGGCTCCGCCGGTGACCAGGGCGCGCATTCGGCTATCTTCCCCGAAATCCAATAACCTGGGTTATTGTGCGCAAAATGATGTTTATGTCCATCAACAGACTGCGGTGTTTGATGTAATACAGGTCATATTCCAGTTTAACCACGGTTTGGGGGATCGTGGCAGTATAGCCATAGTTGACCTGCGCCCAACCTGTCATGCCAGGCTTTACCAGCAAGCGCGCCCGGTATAATGGGATCTCTCTCTGATACTCGATGATCAGCTCCGGGCGTTCAGCCCGCGGCCCGACGATGCTCATTTCGCCGCGCAGGACGTTCCAGAATTGCGGCAATTCATCGATGTGGGCACGCCGCAGCAAGCCTCCCACATGCGTGATGCGTTCATCCTTCTTTTGAGTGACCTGTACTTTGCCATTCTTTTCAGCATCCTGGTACATGGTGCGAAATTTGTAGATGTTGTACAACACGCTGCCTTTACCCGAGCGGACTTGCTTGTAAAGGATTGGAAGGCCGCTGTCCACCAGGATGAGCAAGGCCGTGATCGGGTAAACCAGGATACAAACACTTACGCCGGCCAGCGCCACCAGGAGGTCAAGCAGTCGTTTTGCCAGCTCGAAAAACCCGCCAGCGCGTGCATCGTTTACAAATGAACGAATCAGCCACTCGGATTCCAAATGGTTGATGGGGACGCGTCCAAGCAGCTCCTCGTACAATGTTGGCATTGGGATAATATCCACGCCGCTCTCCTGGGCATCCAGGAGCGCCTGGAAGGTGCTGCCCTGCACCTCACCAGTTATGGCTATGACAATCTCCGTTATCCCTTTCGCGTCAACGGTCTCGAGCAAATGATCATTTCCGGCCAGAACGGGAAAACCTTCCAGGTCCTTGCCAACCTTCCTAAGATCGTCATCCATGAATCCAACCAGGAAAAATGGCTGCGGACGCAGTTTATTGTAAACCTGGGCGAGCGTTACTCCGGCTTTGCCTGCGCCGACGATCAATACCCGCCGCAAGAAAGCCTGGGCGGTGAAAATCTGGATATAAATGATCCGCCAGATCAATGTCAACACGGATGCAAATATCAGGAAGACGCCAATACCCAGACGCGGCAGAGAACCTTTGGGGGAGATCAAGTAGATCAGGGCATAAAACAAGAGTCCTGCCAGCGCAGCCAGGGCGATCCCAGCCATGGTCTGGCGCATGTCCCTGGCGCGATGCGGGTCATATAATTCAACCAGGAATACCATCCACACCAACGGCAGGAGGTAGAACCAGAATTCGACCCGCTGTTGAAGAAAATTAAGCGAGAACTTCAGCCAGGCATCCTTTTGTCCCCAGAAATACAAGCCGCCGAAGAGCGCCAAAATTGATGCAAATGCATCGCCGATCAGCAGAATGGTGCGTTGTTCGCGTGCACGGACGCGCCAGCCAATTGTCCTGGGTCGTACAGATGACTGCATTATTTTTTCTCCGGGGTCCGGTCGGTAAAAATCCCCTTAATCATACTCCATAAAAAGCCTGCTCCCCAGGTAAAATGCATGGTTGCGATTGCGAGAGGTAAACCGATCAGCAGGTGGGCTTTTTTCTGGCGTATAGCCGACTGAACTCCCACAGCAACCAGAGCTATCAGATAAATGAAGATTTCTGCTCCCAACAGGATCCGGAAAACAGGCAGAAAAATGGCCAGGATGGCCCCGATGATGAGACTCAATACGAACAACGGCGGGAGAGCCTGCCGCCAGCGCAATGTCTCAGGATAACGGCGCAGCATGCGCCATTTCCAGAATCCGTAACGGGCATACTGCCTGGCCAGTTTGGCCAGTGTGGGTCGGGCAAAATAGACCGACCGGATGGAAGGGTCAAGCCAGATCTTTCCGCCCGACTTACGGATGCGTGCATTGAACTCGTAATCCTCATTGGTGAGCAATGTCTCATCAAAGAAGCCGATCAAGGCCAGTAGTTCGCGTTTAAAAGCCCCGAAGGGAACGGTGTCCACCAAGGCAGCCTTATCGCTGTGGCGGTAGAGTGCATCGCCCACTCCCAGGGGATGGGATGCAGCCACGGCAATGGACTGCGCCACCCAGGTCCGGGCGCCAGGCTGGATTTCCCATGTGCCGCCGACATTCTCTCCCAAACCCGCCTGAAGGTCGGCAACACTGCGCTCGACATAATCGGGATAGGGCATTGAATGCGCATCCAGGCGAACGATGATCTCGCCTTGTGCTTCTCTAAGGGCACAGTTAAGTGAGGCAGGAATGCTCCGAGCCAGGTTTTCCGCCACGGCAATATGCAAGTCCGGGTGGGCATTGGAAAAAGAGGTTATTTGTGCGCGTGTCCCATCTGTGGACATGCCGTCCGCGATGACCACTTCCAGATCGGGACGCGGAAAAGTCTGCGCATAGATAGCCTCGAGCAGTTTATGGATCGTATCCCGTTCGTTGTAACAGGGAATAATGATGGAGACGGAAGGCATGATGATCTAAGTCATTTCGCCAAGGCGACCGCTTCAATTTCCACACGGCCGTCCTTTGGCAGGGCAGCCACTTGAACGGTGCTGCGGGCGGGCGGCTTCTCCGGGAAGAATTCGGCATAGACGGCATTCATCCTGGGGAAGTCCGCCATGTCTTTCAGGAAGACGATGGTTTTAACGACCATCTGCATACCTGACCCGGAATCTGCCAGGACATGACGGATGTTCGTGAGCGCCTGACGGGTTTCTGCTTCGATCCCGCCTGGTACTATATTTCCGCTGTGTGGATCCAGCCCGAGCTGCCCGGATGTAAAGACCAGGTCACCGGTCCGGATGGCAACGGAGTACGGACCGATGGCTTTGGGAGCTTTATCGCTTGAAATGACTATTTTTTCCATGCCTGCCTCAAAATTTGATTTTCTTGATTGTACTTCAAAAGAGGTGCTCCTGCGCTGAACCCTTTCAGGTATTCGGAGCATGAACCGGCAGTAAAATCTCATGAAATAAAATTTAGGCCCTTGCTTGACAATATATCTCTCTACGTGTAAAATCCTCCCGCTTCAAAAACAGTTTAATTCCAAGCCGAGATAGCTCAGTTGGTAGAGCACGCGACTGAAAATTGCGGTGTCGCCAGTCCGATCCTGGCTCTCGGCACTCTGCCTAAAAGCAGGGCTTTGTGCGGGCGTGGTTCAGTGGTAGAACGTCTCCTTGCCAAGGAGAAGGTCGTGGGTTCGAATCCCATCGCCCGCTCTGGTGGATGATTGAGGATTGTTGATTGATGATTGCCGATTGATTGCTCCGGGCCGTCGATCATCAATCCTCAATTTTCAATCACCCATTGGAGAATGGCGTCGTCGCCAAGTGGCAAGGCAAGGGTCTGCAAAACCCTCATCATGGGTTCAAATCCCATCGACGCCTCTCAGTAAGACGAGTCTGGAAAGACTCGTTTTGGTTTGGGGTATCATTCTTCCGGTTATGGCATCATGGGTTCCCCACCAGGTGGGACTACGCAAATCCCATCGACGCCTCTCAGAAAGACGAGTCTGAAAAGACTCGTTTTGGTTTGGGGTATCATTCTTCCGGTTATGGCATCATGGGTTCCCCACCAGGTGGGACTACGCAAATCCCATCGACGCCTCTCAGTAAGACGAGTCTGAAAAAACTCGTTTTGGTTTGGGGTATCATTCTTCCGGTTATGGCATCATGGGTTCCCCACTCCGGTGGGACTACGCAAATCCCATCGACGCCTCTCAGTAAGACGAGTTTGGAAAGACTCGTTTTGGTTTGGGGTATCATTCTTCCGGTTATGGCATTATGGGTTCCCCACTCCGTGGGACTACGCAAATCCCATCGACGCCTCTCAGAAAGACGAGTCTGGAAAGACTCGTTTTGCTTTAATCGTCGTTTTTTTGGCGTTTTTATGGCATATCAGCAGTATTCCCCCGGTAATGACCGCTGCGGCCAGGATGTGCATCACCCCCAAAAGGATTCTAGTTTGCAGGCTTACATCCGGCAGATTATATGGTCCACCCAAGGAGAGCAGCAGGGCAGCCAGGGATACCGACAGGAATATGGTTGCCGGTTTGCGGGAAAAACGGATGAGCAGCCCAAAGAAAATGGATGCCACCAGACCCGGGATCAGGGTGGTTAGTACTGGCATTAATACAGGCATCGGGCTGAGAATGGTACTCCCACCATCCAGAGGCATGAGATATTGTTCGCCGAAGGCTTTTGTCACACCATAAAATAAACAAATCGCCAGGATGGCGAGGAGCGTTGCAACGGGGCCGCCCCACAATAAACGACGAATTGAGAAAGCCTGCATCCAGGCTAGATGCTCCGGTCAACGATGTAACACGTCAGATCTTCCAAAGCCTGCCGTTCCTGCCCTGCCGGTACCGTCTTAAGGATTTCCAGCGCCTTTTTTGTGAAAGCCTGAGCTTCTTTCATGGATTTCGCGGTCGCATCGCTTTCGCGAATGGATTGGACCAGTGTTTCCATGCGTTCATGCTCGGTGTAACAGCCCCCTGTAAGACACAGCACCTCAGGATCGTAAGGATGATTTTCCGCATAATAGATCGCCGGCAGCGTCACCAGGCCCTGTAACAGGTCCGAGCCGACCGGCTTGCCGACCGTTTCCTGCTCCCCGGTGAAATCCAGGATATCGTCCACGATCTGGAAAGCCATCCCCAGATGATAACCGTATCGACGCAAGGCCTCCACGGTTGACTCATCAACCGGGCTGATGATGGCAGCGGCCTGGGTGGTCATCTCAAAGAGGGAAGCGGTTTTTGCGTAAATGCGTTTGTTGTAATTCTCACGGCTGATCACCCCACGGGCGGCAAACAGCTGGGTCAACTCGCCGTTGACAATGGTGGCCAGCGTGTTGGCGAAAAGCTTCATCAAGCGCAGGTTATCGGAATCGGCGGCCAGTCCGGCGGCGCGGGCGAACATGTAGTCCCCGGTCAGGATGGTGGCGGCCGGTGACCAGCGTGCGTTCAAAGTTGGCATCCCCCGGCGAAGCAAAGCTCCGTCAATCAGATCGTCATGAACCAGGGTGGCGGTGTGCAGCATCTCGACCGCAGCCGCCAGGGTAAGAAGTTTATCGTGGGGCGCCCCAAGCATCTGGCCGGTCAGCAGGCAGACTGCCGGGCGGATGCGCTTGCCGCCGGAGGAAAGCAAATGTTCAAGAGCGGCACACAGGTCCGGATGAGCATCCCCGGCCTGGGCATGCAGGAGCGTTTCAACCTCCTGGAGACCGATCTGCACGGGTGTGAAAAAAGGGGCTGTATTCAACATGTCTCTTTCCAGGCAAAAAGCCTGCGGGCATTCGACCCGGTAACCTCGGCAACCAACGCAAGGCTGCACGAATGGATCAAGGCAATTTTATCAGCAATCAGCCGAATGTAGGCCGGTTCGTTGCGTTTTCCCCGGTGAGGATGCGGTGTCTGGAAGGGGGCATCCGTTTCCAGGAGAATCCGCTCCAGCGGCACAGCCGAGACAATTTCCTGCCGTTCAGCGGCGTTCTTGTAGGTGATTGAACCTGTCACGCCGATGTAAAAACCAAGGCGCATTGCTGCTTGTGCCATTTCCAGGGTCCCGGAGAATGAGTGCAGGACACCCGGCCTTTCCGCCAACGGATGACTCCCGGACCGCAGCCCATGCACCCATTGCTCCAGTAACTTCAGCAAATCCCCGGCGCAGTCCCCTTGCGGTGCATCCCTGGCCTCGCGCATGTGCAGGATGACCGGCAGACCAGATTCGGCCGCCAGGGTCAGCTGCTCAAGCAGGACGTTTTTCTGGATATCATGTGGAGCGGAGTCCCAGTAATAATCCAGCCCGATCTCCCCAATGGCAACCACCTTCGAAGGACCAAGTGCAACAGCGGCGCCGTATACGCCAGAGGAACCTGACGCAAGAGTTCTTAACTCGTTCCTGGCTGCTTCCCCCCAGGAGAGTGCCTCGGTAGGGTGAACGCCGACCGCAGCGTAGAGCATGGGATGGCTCACAGCCAGATTAACGGCAGCCCGGCTGGAGGTCAGATTAAGTCCCGGGATCAAGATCCCAGCCAGACCGGCCTGGGCGGCGCGTTCCAGTACGGCTTCCCGGTCAGAGTCAAATTGTTCCAGATCCAAATGGCAGTGAGTGTCTGTAAGTGTCACGTATCAAGTTTTCCGGTGTCACGGTTTTCAGTGTCACATTGCCCTGTACCACTTACCCTGGTTCAAGTTTGCGATGCGTCAAGTAAGCCAGTTGTTAATGTAAGTGTATACAGGAGCACTTGGCACGGGAACACTGGCCACTGTCTTATTGGAGACCGGCGATCTTCAAACCGTCCTGCAGGATGGCCTGCACTTTATCAGCGTGCATGGTCTCGCAGTAAACCCGCATGATGGGTTCGGTTCCAGAGAAGCGGATGAGCATCCAGCCGCCGTCCTCGAGCTTGAACTGGAAACCATCCACGGTGACGAGCTCGACCACTTTCAGGCCGCCAATGGTCTGCGGGTTGGCGTCCAGGATCATCTTCTTGCGGTCAGCGTGGCTGCCGGTGAAGGGGCGGTCGACGCGGGCGTAGAAGTACTCACCTCCGACCTTGGCGAAGAGCAGCTTTAGCAATTCGGTGGGTTTCTTGCCAAGACGCACCATCAAGTCAAGCATATACAGGCCGGCCAGGATGCCATCGCGTTCGGGCACATTGCCGCGGAAAGCGTAACCGCCGCTTTCCTCGCCGCCGATCAACGCATCCGTTTCGAGCATCTTCGGAGCCACGTACTTGAAGCCCACCCCGGTCTCGTAAACCGGCACGTTGTAGATCTTGCCGAGCTTGTTGAGCATGCCTGTGGTGGAGAGCGTCTTGACAATGGCCCCCCGCAAGCCGCGCACCTCCAGCAGGTAGTAAGCCAGCAGTCCGTAGACGCGCAACTGGTTGACAAACTGCCCGTTCTCGTCGCCCACTCCCAACCGGTCGGCGTCGCCATCGGTGATAAGCAGCACATCGGCATGGTTGTCCAGGGTTGCCTGTAAGCCTACATCAATATTGGGCGGAATGGGTTCGGGGCGGATCATTTCAGGGAAGATCGGGTTGCGCTGATTGTGGATCTCGAGCACTTTGGTGCTGCCGCCTGCCAACAGGCGCGGAAAAAAGCCGGCTCCGTTGCCCCACATGCAGTCCACCATGATGGTCAGACCAGCCGCCTTGATGGGTTGCAGGTCGATCAACTTGTTGAGATGGGTTTCGTAGGGTGTGACCGGGTCAAACTTGAGGATCTCGCCTGCCGCCGAGGCATCCTGGTAAGCATTGCGCTTGACCATTTCAATAGATGCCGGGATGAGCGCTTCGATTTTCAGCAGCCCGTCCGGGTCGATGGCGCCGCCGAACTCGTTGCGGACCTTGAAGCCGTTATCCGTGCCTGGGTTGTGCGAGGCGGTGATGTTGACGGCACCGCAGGCTTTTTTATCCACCACCGAGAAGGCAATGACCGGCGTGGGGGTGGCCCCATCCGTCAGGTACACTTTCAGCCCGTTACCAGCCAGCACCTCGGCTACAGCGGCGGCAAAGAACTCACTGTCGAAGCGTTTATCATGTCCGACCACCACCCACTGGCCCAGCCGGCCCTTTTCGAGCAGGTAACTGGCAAAGCCCTGGGCGCAACGGCGGACGTTATCGAAGGTGTAATCTTCGGCGATCATGCCGCGCCATCCATCTGTTCCGAATGTGATCTTTGCAGCCATAGGGTCTCCTCAATCAGGATCGTGTTGGAGGTATTATATCAGGTAGATAAATGAGGGGAGGAACCTTTCAATAATACTCCGTCCCTTTCGCCTCACTTTCAAAAGCCATTGAAGGGAGACGTTTTTTATCACATCCTTGAAATAAGCCAGCCTTCAGGTGTACAATCATGATCATACAGTATCAGGAGGAAGGTCATGTATAACACCCTAAAGCTTTCCACTGAAATACAATCTCAATTGATCAGAAAGCTTCGGCCAGATTCAACCAAAGAGGAGCTTTTTGATTGCATCATCTGCCGGGTGTCTGAAGAGCTCCATGCCAGTGCTGCATCCATTTTCATGATCGATCATTCCGGCAGAACAGCCACCCAGCTGGCAGGCTTCGGTTATCAGAAGCAATTTATTAATGTTGGAACAGTTGATGTTCTTCCGACGTCGAAAGTCATAGATTCTCCAACCAAAGATGCAGAAAAACTGGGCCTGACTGGCTGGATATTATCCAAAGGTCAATCGTTTTTGGCCCGGAACCCTCAAGAACTTCACGGTCACCCCCATTATTCAGGGAAGCATGATCCGGATATGATCCCGGGTGGCAAACTGACCCTGGAGACCTTCCTGGGAGTACCCATGCGTGGGACGCGCGGCGAGGTCATTGGCGTGGTTAAGGCAGAAAGGCGCTCGGACAGCAAGAGTATTGCCGAACCTTTTAATATCAATGACCAGATTCTTCTCGAAACAGTTGGACGTGTGGCAAGTAAATGCGTCGTCTATCAGAGAATGGCTGTTCTAGGTGAGATGGACTCAGCGCTAACTGCATGGACACGGGAAGTCATTAATGAGGCCGCTGCCACGGAAGGGGAATTGGATAGTTTCCTGGATATTGTGGTGGCAGTCATGGCCTCGGTAATGCGGGCAGATTCCTGCGCCATCTACCTGGCAGATCCTCTGCGGAAAACCCTGACACAACGCGCCGGCAGCGGTTCGCAAATATTGCGTAATGTGATCCGCTCATATATTCTGCCGACTTTGGAGGAGGTCAATAGTAGCAAAGAGAAGGTCGGCCTGACGGCTTATATTGCTGCCACGGGCGAGACCGTTTATGCGCGTGACTATAATGAACTTCACGCCCACCCGCATCACCGGGGCGGCTATGACAAATGGAATTTTCCAAATAATACGAACACGGTCTGCGGTGCGTTTTTGGGTGCGCCTCTGCGAGTCGGTGGGACGATAACGGGCGTCATCAAGGTGGAAAACACATCCACTCTTGGTGTGCCGGACCCGCGTTACTTCCCAGATGAAGCACGCCAACGCTTTCAGGCGCTGAACCAGGATGTGGCTCTGGCAATCACGCGCATCCAGGAACAGGGCCCCACCCGCTATCAGGTGATACGCGATGCAAAGCCGACCATCGTTGAAATTCTACGCGGCGGGCTGGATGTGCCAACGCTGGTGAACAAGGTAGTCTCCGCTATTTCAGATTTATTCCACGCACGTGCATGTGCATTATTCCTGAGAGATGGCAATAACCTGATCCAACCAGAATGGGCTGCCCACGGCTGGGCAAAACTCGGGCCCAAGGTGCGTATTTATGAGTTGAAAAAAATTAAAGACGAAATCCCGCAGAACCGCAAAGACCGGGTGGGGTTGACCGTGTGGATCGCAGTCAATCAAAAACCGTTCATCGCCCGCAGCAACCTGGAATTAATTCAACATCCCCACCACCTGGGACATTACGATAATTTCAACTTTACCGGCGACCAAAAATGCGAGTCATTCATGGGAGCGCCGCTGATGGTTGGTGATAAATTGGTCGGTGTATTGAAGGTCGAAACCAAGATGCGCAAGTCGGGAGCAGAGGAGGAGACCACCTATTTTAACGAACTGGATGAACTCGTTTTTGACTTGATCGCCCAGACTGCTGCAATTGCAATAGAAAATGCCCGCTTACTTGAAGCTGAGCGATTGGCAGATCAGATAAACCGACAACAGGTCAACCTTCTTTCCATTCTTCACGACTTTGGTCGCGATCGATGGCATTCAATCAGCATTCTGACCCAGACAGCCGAACGTTTACGCGCCCTGCGACCTGAAATTGCGCAGATTATCGATCAATACGCGGCGCTTTTTAAACACGATTTTGACCCACAAAATCTAAAGAACCTGCCTGAACTGGTTGCGAAGCATGCAGACTTCCTTGAAGAAGGCACAGCAGCGACAATCTTATTCACGGCGATGAGTGAAGCCCTGGAGATAAAAACTGTTGACGGGATCGGCACCTTTTCGACAAGCCGTACCCTGACTGCCACGCCCAGTCTTATGGAACCAAAGTTTTTCATGTCCGAGGCAGCCAAATTCTTTGTCAGTTTACAGGCCCAGGTCCACCAAACCCTGGCTGCGCAACAAAATGATCCCCAATACGGTCAGACGATCTATGTACTGACCGAAATGCGAAAAAACGCTGAGGGCCTCCAACGCCCTGAGGCTCAGATATTTACACGCATCATTGATCAATGGATCAAAGTAGTCAAGGGAGCTCCGGCCCGCCTGGAAATCAATATCGTCAGCCCTTATGTTTTGGGCGCAGCGGTAGCCGCAAATGGACCTTTTTTTGGCCGACAGGATATTTACCAATGGATAACTTCCAATATCCATGGAGAAGGTCAACACAATGTAATGGTTCTATTTGGCCAACGCCGCGTCGGTAAAAGCTCAATCCTGGTCCAGCTGGCTGCTGGAAAATTCGGCCAGGAATTGCGTATGGCCCCCGAGTTTCCCCTCGTCCCCATCCATGTGGACTTGCAAGGCAATCCGCCGAAAAGCGATCAAGATTTTTTATTTGAGATTGTAAAAAGAATCAACCATGGTATGATGAATCATCCACTTGTGGGGAGAGCACCGGAAGTCCCCAAGATAAAAGACTTTAATAAAAAATCGTTTCCCGCCTTTTCCAAATTCATGGACTCCCTGGTTACTTTTATGCCTAAAGGGATGGTCTTGTTGATGTTTGATGAATTTGAGGTGCTAAATAATAAGGTCTCAGAAGGATTGATCTCCCTGGATATATTTGGCATGTTGCGTCATGAGATGCAATATAACCCAAGTATAGGCTTTATCCTGGCTGGCTCCCGCCTTTTGGAAGATAAATCCAGGGATTATATCGGTTTGCTCTCCACATTTACATTATCGAAAGAAGTATCTTATCTGGCTGAGCCGGATGCCAAAGACCTCGTATGCGTTCCCCTGAAGGGGAAGGTCTTTTTTGAGGAAGCCGCTGTGGATGAACTGGTGCGGGTTACCCACGGGCATCCACTTTTACTTCAAACCTTGTGCCACGAGTTGATCCTTCTTTTGAAACTGAATAATCGCATAAACTTCATTTCCCTGGAGGACGCCAATAAAGTAATTAATTCACAGGCACAAAACAGTACATTATGCCTGTTCATCATGAATGAATTGGATGATGTTGAAAAGGACCTTATAACAGAGATAGCCAACCGGAATGAGGAAGGACAAGCCTGGGTTCCGGAAACCCGTATCCGGGCACAGGTTCAACCAAAGCATTCTGGTCAGCTCGTATCGGATGGGTTACAGCATTTAATCACGCGCCGCCTGATCGAGAGGACCTTATCGCCGGCAGGCGAATCCGGTTATCGGGTGACCATCCCATTCTTTTCCCGGTGGATCTATTTCCTTAGTCATTGAAAGCCGGTCGGGCAAGTGATAAAACTGCTCCACCTTGTTCGCCACGAGAGGTTAGCATGAGCGACCAAATTTCCATCCTCAGCATACTGGTCCCAACGATTACTTCACTGCTTGTTGTTGTCTTTAGCCTGGTGCCTGCTTACATGAATTACCGGCAAAAAAACAAAGAGCTGGAACAGCAATTTTCTACTCAGAAAGAACAACTCCGGCTGCTTAACGAACAGGTAAGAAAAGAGAATCTGAAGGTGGAGGCGGAACTGGAGCAAATCCGTAATGCGAACCTCTCCAGCGAAGACCAGGCAGACCTGACAGTTTCTTTATTGCCGACGCCTGGATTGGATGAAAACCTGGACTCCTGGCCTCACCGCAGTCCATATATCGTTGGCTTGCCAATTTCTGACCCGGTGAATTATTACCGTGCTAAAGATCAGGCCGGTCATTTTTATAGTGCTGTGTTGGGGCCGCAATTGAACTGCCTGTCCATCCTGGGCGCCCGCAGGTCTGGAAAAACCTCATTTATCAATTTGATATGTCATCCGCGCATTCATCAGGAATACCTTTCCCCTGCGGAGATCCAATGCCTTGTAATGGTAAACCTTAATTTACAAAGTGGGATCACCTCGCCAGGACTGTTTTTCCGGTATTTGGTGCTGAAAACATTTGAAGCGGTGCAGGCACATGGCAATTCCAATGAAATGAGAGCAAATCTCCCAAACACGATCAATGAGCAATATGTAAGATCTTTCTTCAAGGGATTACGGGATAATGGCTGGCGAATGATATTAATTCTCGACGAGTTGGAAAAATTTGGTAATAATGATTTGTTTGATATCTCCTTTTTCGATTTTTTGCGATCCATATCCAATGACAGTGAAGGCAAAATCGCGTGGGTTACCACATCCTATCGCAATGTGGATAAAGTACAGGTTAATAAAGGCATACAAGATACATCAGCTTTTTTCAACCTCTTTAATCAAAGAAGAATGGTGGGCAGCTTATCATTGGATGAGGCGCGAAATTTGATCTGTACCCCTGCCGAGAAAGAGAAAAATCTGAAATACGAGGAAGAGGATATCGATTTCCTCATTCGTTTGGCCGGACGAATGCCTTTTCCACTCCAGGCCTCAGCTTCGCTGCTCTATCAGAATTATCTCCAGGGGGCCAAAGGGGGAAAAACGCATCCTCAGCTGACTCAATTGTTTGCGGGAAATATGGATAATTTGTATGCTCATTATTGGTCGCATTTCGAAACGCCTGAACGCACTGTCCTTATAAAGCTTGCCCATGCCAAAGAAGTTGAAACCAATGAAAAGATAATCATCAGAGATCTGGAAGAATATGGATTTCTAATTGACCCACAGACCATTTCCAGTGAAGCTTTTCGGGATTGGATACGCATCCACTAATACAGTTCCATCAGGAATTGCCCGAATGCTCTTCAGGGTGATCCGGATGTTCCTCGTAAATGCCCTTATTCCACAAAGATCCTTGCGACTTTTGAGAAAACGATAAGATTGACCTGCCGCGTGTACAAGCTGCCACGTCCTGTGGGATGCTTGACGTTACTCAGTGACATATTTTTGTTTATCATGCATGATTGGAGTTTCCAAACGAAAACGCCTCTCCCAGGCGGAGGATGGCTTCGTGTTGGTAGGAACGATCAACAATCTGGCCCTTGATCTCAACGGAACTTAATCCAGCGATATTTTGATTGATGTAGAGAAGTTTTTTCAGGATAAAAAAGATTATTTAATTATTGTGATTTGCGAATTGCTTGACGCCCGGGGAATGGGTCTATAATTGCCGAAGTATGCCCATTGACACCGTCATCGATGAACTGCTTGAGTCGGCCTGCCCTTCCATCAAGTATCGGATCCGCTCGGAGATCCTGGGGCAATCCCTGGCAGGTAAAGAAATGGCTGCGCTTCAGGAGGCCATCCTGCAGGATCCAACCGTGCAGGAGGTCCTGGGCTGGCAGCAGCCGGACGGCTGGCTGGCCTGGGATTTCCACGGCTCGAAAAGCCTCGAGACGGGCATCCGCATCCTGTGTGAAAAGGGTGTCAGCAGACAGAATTTGTCACTTGCCCGGGCCTTGCAAGCACTGGAAGACCATCCTGAGCGGCTGGAGCGGGGCATCGGCAAGCCTGGCAGGATCCTGGATGAGCTGGGCTTCGGCGGCGCATGGATGATCCGGGCGACCGTATTTGCGTACGCCGGGTTGGAAGATAAATCCTTCGTCAAGGAGCAGGTCGAGCAGGCGTTGGCAGGGTTCAAGGTTGTTCTTGAAGTGAATTCTGTCAAAGAGATCGTTGAGGAGTACAAGGGCAGGCTGGTGTTCAAGCCCGGAGTCAAATGGCCAAGCATCTACCACCTGCGGCTGCTGGCTTTTACGCGGAGATGGCGGACTGAAGAAAACCTGGCCGTACTGGTCATGGCGATCCGGCGGCTGGTTGAACTTTCACCTCTCCCGGACGTGTACGTCCGGAGCGGGTTCCGATGGGTCGCGCCGGCTTCGTTCTGCATGCAGGATTTCAACCCGGACATGAAGTCGATGGATGAAGCCGGTTGGATGATGTGGTTTCACCGCATGGAATGCCTGAGACGCCTGGGTGCGATGCCATCCATTTCTGAGCTTAAGCGGCAGGTGGAATGGCTGGAAAGCCGGCTGGAAGAGCAAGATGGCTGGTTTACCAGGAAGCTCAACCACCCTTATTTCACCCGGTGGGGCGCGTATACCGGCTTGAGGCTGGAGCCGGATTGGCGTCACGCCAAAAGCCGGGTATATGACTTAACCTTCAGGAGTATGCTGATCTTGCACAATTATGGATCTTGACCTGTTCAACAAAACCGTATTCATCACCGGCGCTTCCACCGGAATTGGCGCGGCCGAGGCACAGATCTTCTCCGAGGAAGGCGCCAATATGGTCATTTCGTTTGAAAAGGATGCAGACGGCGCCGAAAACACCGCCCGGCAGGTTCGGGCGAACGGGCGGCGGGCCTGGCTGTGTCCGGAGGATGTCAATGGGGGAGGCGAATTGCGTCAGACTGTGCTTTGGTTCTTATCATTCTTCTACGGTTGGATGTGTATATGTCACCTGAAAATGAAAATGATCTAAAGCGTTTGCTCGAGTCCGGCAAGGATGCCCAGGTCAGCCTGGCCCTTCACGACCTGGCCAGCGGCTACCAACTGATGGTCCATCCCAACGTCCCTTTCCATCCTGCCAGTACCTTCAAACTGGGTGTGATGATGGAAGTCTTCCACCAGGAGGCGCAGGGGCGGCTATCCCTGGATGACCGGCTGCCGGTCAAAAATGTTTTTCTCAGCATTGCTGACCAGAGCGAGTTCAGCCTCTCGCCAGAGGATGATTCGGACAAAGAGTTGTACCTGCACATTGGGAAGCGCATGCCCCTGCGCGAGCTGAATCTGCCGCATGATCGTCAACAGCAGCAACCTGGCGACGAACCTGCTGATCGAAAAGGTCGGCGCAAGCCAGGTCACCGGCTACATGCAGGAATTGGGAACCAATGACCTGGTCATTCTGCGCGGGCCGGAAGACAACAAGGCCTATGCGCTCGGTTTGAACAACTCCGCCACGGCGCGCAGCCTCATGCAGGTGCTGGTTCGCCTGGCAAAACGCAGTGTGGTCAGCCCGGAGGCCTCGGATGAGATGATAGCCATCCTGCGGCAGCAGCATTACAACGAAGGCATCCCGGCAAGACTGCCGGAAGGCGCCAGCGTGGCACATAAAACCGGTTGGAACGAGAGAATCTACCACGATGCAGCCATCGTCTTTCCACCTCGGCATACACCCTACGTACTGGTAATAATGACACGCGGCTTATCGGAAACCAGGGAAGGGCCTGCCCTGGTGTCGGCACTTTCCCGCGCCATTTATGATCAATTAACTGGTTCTTAAAAGAGGTGAACCTGTCGGTATGCTTCATTCATCATTAACGACTGATCGGGAGAAAAATAGTAAATTATCGTAACGAATCAAGCATTAAAGTGTCATTATTAATGAATAGACTGTTCCCGTCATTCATGCTTTCATACATTTCAGAGGAGAATGATCATGAAACTTACACTACCGAAAATGATTACATTCTGGATCGCGGTAATTTTGGGCGTCCTGGGTCTCATTGGCAAGCTGGCGCCGACGACCGCGATTATTGGACCATACGCTTTCTGGTTCGTGTTCGTTGGACTTGTTGTGCTCGTCCTCGGCCTTGTGGTCAAGGGTCTTTAATTTTTAGAAAAACTCTTTGACGGGACACGGTCATATAATAAGCCTCCTCTCTCTCTGAGGAGGCTTATTATTCGAGGGGAGGTGTTGATTCAGGAAAATCCAGTATAATTCCGCCATGAGGAAAATCATCATTACGCTGGTATTATTCATTGCCATTGTTTTCGTCATTCTACGTTTTTCAGAATTAAAAAATATCCTGGCCACCCTGCATCGCAGCAACTTCCTTTTCCTGGTGGTTGCCCTGATGATTGAGCTGATCTGGCTGTTCAATTCGGCCAGCGATTACCACTCTTTGTTCCGCCTGGTGGGACTTAAAGAAAAAATTCCCCATCTGGTGCTGGTCGCCACGGCGGCGAACTTTGTGAACGTCATTGCTCCAAGTGTGGGGATCGGGGGCATGGCTATTTTCCTGGATGATGCCGCCCGCAGGAACCATTCGACCGGAAAAGTGACCGTAGTGGGGGTTCTATTCATATTATTTGATTACCTGGCTTTCTTTTTCGTCCTGGCGATGGGCATTATCGTGCTGATCCGCCGGAACAACCTGAACGCGGGGGAATTGACCGCCACCGCCATCCTGCTGGTAATTGCAGCAAGTGTGGCATTCCTGCTGTATCTAGGATATAAATCGGCCGAGCGGCTGGGGAATGCCCTGGCCTGGATCGCCAGGCTGATCAACCGCGTTTTACGGCCGATCATCCACCGGGATTATATTCAGGAGGACCGAGCGCATTCCTTTGCCGATGAAGCCGCGGCCGGGATAGCCATGCTACGGGGCAAACGCAAGGAACTGTTATGGCCGTTCCTTTTTGCCATGAGTAACTTCATCCTTCTGATCGGCGTACTGGCGTGCACCTTCCTGGCCTGGGGCACTCCTTTCTCAATCGGGACGCTAGTGGGAGGCTTCGCCATCGCCTATCTTTTTCTGATCGTCACGCCAACACCATCCGGGGTGGGGGTGGTGGAGGGCGTCATGACGATCGCGCTGAATACGCTGCGGGTTGAATGGGCAGCCGCGGCGTTGATCACCTTGACCTACCGCTTCATCACCTTCTGGTTTCCGCTGGCCGTGGGGGCAGTCGCATTCAGAATTCTGGGCGGAAAGCCAAAGCCCGTGGCGGTTGCATAGCGCAATTTGCTTCGCTGTTGAGCCAGCAAGCTTGACAAATTAGAATATATGTTCTAAAATTATCCCCGTCAATCCCATCCATCCGGGAGGCCTGCATGTTTGAACTGCCTGAATTGATCATTCTTGCCGGGCAAATTAATGAAACGATCCAGGGGAAAACCATCCGGGAAGGAAGCCTGGGAAATTCGCCGCATAAGTTCGTCTGGTATAACCGGAAACCGGAAGAATTTAATCACCTGACCCAGGGAAAAACCATTACGACTGCCAATGTAAAAGGGCGCTGGTTGTTCGTCCCGCTGGACCCGGGATACATCCTGGTTCTGGGGGAATGTGGAGGCAGGATCTTGTACCACCCCGCCGGAAGGAAACTCCCGGATAAATATCATCTGTCCCTCAGGTTTGAGGATGATTCGGCATTAACGGTCATGACCCAAATGTGGGGAGCCATGGAATTGTATGAGGCCGGCCAGGAAAAGGAACGCAAGTATATAAAAGAGATGCGGCCGACACCGATCGAACCGGAATTTACCCTGGCCTATTTCTCCGCACTGATCGATGAACTCATTCAGGGAGAGAAACGAAGTGTCAAAAGCCTGCTGACGCAGGACCAGCTTATCCCCGGCCTGGGGAACGCCATTGCCCAGGATATCATGTTCCATGCCCGCCTGCATCCGCGCCACGCCTTGGTCGACCTGACCCCCGGTCAGCGGCATGAACTCTTCATGGCTATCACGGACACGCTGAATGAGATCATCGCCAGAGGCGGGCGCAACGATGAAAACGATCTGTTCGGAAATCCGGGTGGTTATGAGCGCATCATGGACAGCACCGCGGTCAGCAAACCCTGCCCCGGCTGCGGCGGAATAGTGGAGAAGATCCAGTATTTAGGCGGGGCGTGTTACTTCTGTCCCGAGTGCCAGGTATAAAATGGACAGGTATTCTGTCCTGTCCATTTTTACCACTGGTTCCAATCAAATTATCGATTTGGCGACGCAATCAACTTAGGATTTACTCACTGATTTCCATTGAACTGAACAACCACGCTCATGCCTGCGCGACCGTTGGCAGGCATCTCATCCAGAGTAATGATCACTTTGTACACCACATCCCCCCCGAGACTGTCGGCCAGGGGTGAAATGGCGCTGACCTTCCCGTTCACATCCTGATTCAAGGCCTTAATTGAAACACTGACTGCCTGTCCAAGCTTGACACTCGGGACGTCGCGTTCACTCAGGTCGGTCGTCTCCACGTGCAGGTGGTTCACATCACTGAGGACCAGGATGACCTGGCCAGGAGAGATGAAATCACCGGTGCTTACTGCTACGGAAGCGACTTCCCCCGGGAACGGCGCGACCAGGCGGGTGGCGTCCAAATTGGTTTGGGCGGATTGAATAGCGAGCTTGGCGTTTGTTAACGCCGCCAGTGGAGAACCGCTGGCATCGCCGGAACGCTTCCTACAGTCAGCGTCGCCAGATAATTCCTGGCGTTGGTTAGTTGGGCATTGGCCAAGTCGAGTTTTGGCTGGGCTTCATCCTTCTTCGTTGAGTTGGCTCCTGTGAATAAACGATCACCAAAAAATGGGCTGTGTCGTAGTCTTGCTTGGCAAGGTAGAGCTTTGGTAGGCACTTGCCTTCACCAACGTTATTTATATATTCCCCAACGTGCAGATTATCATAAGCCGTCTGTGCCTTTCCAGGTTGTTTTTGGCAACACCATTTGGCATGGTAGTCCTGAACGAGAGCCCTCATTTTTCCGATAAAGAAGGTTGTCGACCCCATCTTGAGCATTGGTTACATCAGTCTCTGCCTGGTGACAGCAATTCGGGCATTTGCTATTGCGTCCGGGGAGGTCAATTGCTGCAAAGCCAGGTTGGCCTGTTCCAGCTGGATTTTCTGGGTAGTGTCGTCCAGCTGCACCAGGGCTTGACCGGCCTGGACCTGGTCACCGACTGCCGCGCTGACAAGTTTGACATTCCCGGCCACTTTAAAGGCGAGATGGGCCTCCTGGTCGGCGACAATAACCCCTGAGGCGGTCACTCCCGTTCCAGTGGAGCTGTTGGGCGCGGGGGTGGAAGCAGTGTTTCCCAGCACGATGGTCGGGAGAGCGGTCGGGGTTTTTGTCACACCTGCACAAGCCGCCAGCAATAGTGTCAGGGACGTGATCAGGCATAGAGCCTTGTATCTCATGGGATCCTCCTGGGGCTACTTCCCATTTCCGTTGCTTTCCACCACGAGCCCATCCCGCAGGGTCACCACCCGGTGGGCATATTTGATCACGCGCGGGTCATGCGTGGCAAAGACAAAGGTGACGCCGGTTTCCTTGTTCAGCTTTTCCATAATTTCCATGACCTGCCGGCCGTTCTCGGTGTCGAGGTTGGCGGTGGGCTCATCTGCCAGGATAAGGGCCGGTTTGGGTGCCAGGGCACGGGCAATCGCCACGCGCTGCTGCTGACCGCCTGAGAGCTGGTCGGGACGGTTCCTGGCGCGGTCCGACAGGTCAACTGCTTTGAGCAAATCCAGCACGCGCTCGCGCCTTTCCTTGGGGCTGTGACCGTTGAGCAGGAGCGGCATCTCGATATTCTCATAGGCCGTCAGGGTGGGGATCAGCGCAAAGAACTGGAAGATAAAGCCAATATGGCCGCGGCGCATGTCGGCGCGCTGGTTGCGATTGAGTCGGGTGACATCCTTGCCATCCACCCACACCGAGCCGCTGGTGGGCTGGTCCAGGCAGCCGATGAGCTGTAAAAGGGTGGTTTTCCCGGAACCGGATGGGCCGACCAGGGCGGTGAACTCGCCGCTTTCGATGCCCAGGTTGACGCCGCGCAGGGCCTGGGTCTCCACCTTGCCGACTTTGTAGACACGGGTAGCATTCTCAATTTTTACGACTTCCATTTTGTTCTCCTTTTTAGTACAGCGCTTATTTCTCAGCGCGCAGGGCTTCAACTGGCTGTAAACGGGAAGCCATGATGGCCGGATACAGTCCAGCCAGAATGGTTACGATGAAGGTCAGGATGGACAGGTTGATCAAGGTGTTCAACGTCAATTTCGCAAAGATCGTATCCGCCACCATAAAACCGGTCATGCCCATCTTCCCGATATAGAAACCATTTATATTGAAGACACGAACGGCCAACCACCCCAGGACTATTCCCATTATTACACCACCGATGGCCAGAAGGGCGGATTCCGCCAGGAACAGGAACATGATCCGTCCGCCCTTCATGCCGATGGCAGACAGGATCCCGATCTCGCGGGTTCGCTCATAGACTGACATGATCAGGGTGTTAATGATGACCGAGGCGGCGATCGCCAGGATGATCAGGTACAGGATCGAGATGTAGCTGTTCGCCGTAGTCTCGAATTCCAGGATCAGCGGGTTAAGGTCTTTCCATGTAACAACTTTCAAGCCCGACCCCTTCAAAGCACTGGCGACGCTGTCGGTTTGGGCTGTATCTTTGAGCAGGACAAAGACGGTGCTGGCATGATTTTGGGTCTGGGTGATGGCCTGGGCCTTTGCCAGAGGCAGGAAGATGGTTATATTGTCAAAACTAGAGGTGTTGGTGGAGTAGATGCCGCGGACAGCAAAGGTCTGCTCGGCCACATCGCCGTTGGCGGTATTGACCGAGAGACTGACATTATCGCCAGCCTTCAAATGCAGCTTCTCCGCAGTGGGTTTGCCGATCAGCAAACCCCCGCTGTCGTCAGCGGTCAGGAAGCTCCCGCTGATGATTCCCAGTCGGTAGGGATCATTCGCCTTGGAAGGCGGATCAATCCCGATGATCCTTGCCCCGGCAGATTGATTCCCGGCAGTGATGAACCCGCTGGCGAACAGGCGCGGCGTGGCAGCCTTCACCTGCGGCAGCGTGCTGATCTGGCTGGCGATTTGTCCTGGATTCAAGACCAGGTCCTCCCACTTCAAGCTGGATTTATTTTCGTTGTAGCTGGCTGCTCTCACCTGGATATGGCCGGTTTCCAGCAAAATTGCACCTTGGATGGAGCTGCCCATTTCTCCATCGATTACGGATGCCATCAATATCAAAATGGCCAGTCCCACACTGACTGCCAGCGCGGAGAAGATGGAACGCCGGCGGTTACGTCCGAGATCGCGAAAAGACATTTTAAAAGTTGCAGCATGTCACACCTCATACATAGTGCAGGGCTTCGGCGGGTTCGCGTCGCCCGGCTTCGATGGCCGGGATGACGGACGCCAACGCGGAGATGACCGCCACCACCAGGGCGCGCATGAGCAGCTTTTCCGTACCCCAGGTGGGATATATCTTGTCCTTGATCAGCGCCATGTAACTGGTGATGGACGAATAGGCTCTGAAATCAAGCCCGACTTTCATCAACAGGCCGTTGATTGCCAAACCGAGAACGATCCCCGCGGCCACTCCCACGAGACCGATCATCGTCCCTTCGAGGATGAACAGCAGCGAGATCTGGCGTGGCTTGAGCCCCATCGCGCCGAGCATGCCGATCTCGCGCGTCCGCTCATAAATGGCCATAAGCAGCAGGTTGAGGATACCGACCCCTGCGATGGCGATGATGATTACGCTGAATATGTTCATCACGCTGCCCTTGGTGGTGATGGCGGATGCCAGGTCGGGATAATTGGCCTGGAACGATTCGACTTCATAACCCTTCAGGCTGGATTGCAGGCTTTTAATGAGCGCACTTTCCTGACCGATACGTTTCAGGAAGACCGCCACTTCGGTGGATTGGCCGTTCAGATCGTAAAGCGATTGCGCCTCGCCGAGCGAGATGTAGACAGTCTGCTTCTCAATATCCGTCATGCCCAGGTCGAAAATGCCCACCACGGTCATGGTCCGCTGGCGCATCTGATCGTGCTGTGCACGGCCGACCAGGGTTACCCGGTCTCCCACCTGGACGCTCATCGCGTCCGCCAGGCCTTTGCCAAGCAGGATATTGTCCGTGTCGGTACTGGTGAGGTTGCGCCCGGTTTTGACGTACTGCCCGATGATGTTCAGATTCAGCTCGTTCTCCGGCTCGACGCCGGTAATTCCGACTGCAAAGGCGCCCTCATGGTTGGTGACAAGCCCGCCGGTGTTGATGCGCTGGGAAGCGCCCAGGGTATAGGGACTGGCCTGTGCGGCCTTGATCACGGCCTGCGGGTCCGCCAGAGGCAGCAGCGGGGTTGAACTGGCTTGGGCACGATATCCGGCCGCATGCACCTGGATGTTTCCTCCCAAAACCTTCACCGCGTTGCCGTAGATCGTGTCGGTAAATCCATTCAATATACCGTCGTACCACATCATCAGCGCCAATGTCATCGCCATGGCCAGGACGATGATGATCGTCCGTCGACGGTGCCTCCAGATATTGCGCCATGCCAATCGTAAATAAAGTAGCATGCCAGCACTCCTTTTCAACTTTTCTTGATGGATAACATCCAGAATTCAAGACTATTTTTTTTGGGCAGGCTCTGTCACCCATTCCTTCAGCAGGTTGACATCCGCCAATGGCAGGGAACCCGGCGGAGCGCCCAGGATCCGTTCCAGCGCGTCTGAATAGGCTCCCAGGATGGCTTCCATTTGGTGGAAGGCATCCGGTTGCGGCTCATCTGAGAGCAGCAGACCGGCCACGTTATCCGATATTCCCTGGGCCAGGCTCCAGACCATGCTTCCGATCTCATCTGGATAAGCGGTTGTAAATACGCCTTCGGAAACGCCCTGCCGGATGATCTCCGCCAGCATCGGAGCAACCCTTTTCAGGGCGGCGGCTTGCTGCTTCTGGCGTACCAGTGCGTTGGAGTCGGTGTACCAGACGCGCAGCAGGTCGAACATGAAGGCTTTCCGATCGGTTTTCCAGCGGCTGCCGGTGTCAAAGTAACGGCGAAGTTTTTCGATCGCCGGCAGGTCTGCCTCCAGGATCGGTCGCAGTACCTGGTCGGCCTCGTCCAGCATCTGGTCCACCAATCCATCCAGCAGCGCTAGTTTCGAGTCAAAGTAGTGGTAGAACGCGCCTTTGGAAATGCCCAGAGCGTCCAGGATGTCCTGGATGGACATCTGCTCGTAGCCATGGGTATAGACAAGCTTCTGGGCTGCCTCCAGGATCTCCTTGCGCTTTACTGCGTATTCTTCTTCTTTGACAATCCGGGCCATCACGACCTTTCTATAAACCGACCGCCGGTTTATTTATCGGGACGAGTATATCTGGAAATTATGCGGTTGTCAAGTCTATGGGGAGTGTCTACAGAATTACAGGAAAAATCCGGTCTTCTTCTTCAAACCAATGCCAGGCAAACGCCTGATCTTCGCAAATATGAGCAGCTTAAAATGTGAGGTCAAATTCTATTAACACGAAGGACACAATGGGGCACAAAGGAAAAAATCCAAAAAGACCTTTTTCCAATCTCCTTGGTGAACCTTCGAGGCCTGCGTGTTTAGAAATTTCTTTCTTCTGTCGAGTGTAAATATACCGAGACAGAGCCTTATATTCCAATAAGTTCGGTCCCTAGCGCTGATTATTAATCTGATAGAGCTTCAGCGCAAAGATAAACAGCCACAGCATAAACGGGATAATGATCGTCCTTTGGATCAGGCCGAGCCAGTTTATGAAGGTATTCTGCAAATTTGGCGATTTGGAAATGACGGTAAAGAAAACGACTGCCACTGCAATCAGGATCCCCAGTACGAGCGTCCACCGCTGCAGGGACTGCCACTCGGGGTCCGACCGAAAACGCCGAAAGTACACAAAAACGACAATCGGCATCAGGATGAATACAATTCCACCAGCAAGACCGTGGATCGTGCCATGGATCGTAACCTGGTTTGCGGGCGTGAACATGGGATCCATGCGGAAGGGGCCGGAAATCATAAATAGGGTCGCCATGCTGGTAAGCAGGATCACACCCCAATGTGAGGCTTTTCCGCTTTCAAATTCCGCAGCGACTCCACGAGTAAAAACGAACATAAACAATCCGAGCAGAATAAAATTCGCCATCTGGATCCATCCGCGTGAGCCCAAGGAAAGTGCACTCACATACATCTTGAGCGAGGAATACCCGGGGCGAATCCAGCCTTCGATGGTAAATACCGCAACAAAGAGAGCCGGTGCAATCAATCCTGCCAGGGCAGCCAGTCGACGGAGGTTCATGGATTGTTTATTCATTTTTCTCCCATTACGGTTTGGAGTGGTCGGAGTGTACTTCAAAACGGCATTAAACACAAAGAATGCCCTGATATTATAATTGCCGCATGGCTTTATCTGCACTGCTTGCGCATTGGCGTACAGACTCAATGACTGCCCCCAATCTACCCACCTGGCGGACTCTCCCGAGGCGACCGGCTGATCTGCGCCCATATCCTGCGGAGCTGCCGGCAGCACTGGCGGAGGCGCTGAGCGGACGCGGTATCACGGCGCTTTACAGTCATCAAGTTCAGGCATGGGAGGCTGCCCTGGATGGCCGGAATGTTGTTCTCGCCACAGGGACCGCATCCGGTAAAACCCTGGCATATAACCTGCCTGTCCTGGCCGCCTGGCTTTCGGATCCGGCTGCCCGGGCCCTGTATATTTTTCCCACCAAGGCCCTCACACAGGACCAATTGGCCAATCTCGATTCCCTACAAGCTGCAGTCCCTGCTCTTAAATCAGCCATCTACGATGGCGATACTTCCCAGGTGCACCGCTCGGCCATCCGTAAAAATGCCAATATCGTATTCACCAACCCGGATATGCTGCATACCGGGATCCTGCCCCACCACACCAACTGGGCGGATTTTTTCCGTGGTTTGCGTTTTATTGTCATCGACGAGATGCACACCTATCGGGGGGTGTTTGGTTCACATTTCACCAATGTGGTTCGACGGTTGAAGCGGGTGGCAGATTTCTATGGGGCCCGCCCCCAGTTCATCCTGACTTCCGCCACCATAGGCAACCCGCAAGAACTGGCTGAACGCTTGATCGAAGCGCCGGTCACGTTGGTGGACCGCGACGGTTCGTCGCGCGGCGAGCGTCATTTTCTCATCTACAACCCGCCTGTCGTGGACGAAGCCCTTGGTCTGCGGAAAAGCTCGCTGCTGGAAGCAGTGCGCCTATCCCAAGAGCTGAACGAGCAGGGGATTCAGCATGTCGTTTTTGCGCGTTCGCGCCGCTCTGTGGAGATCCTCTTGAAGTATTTGCACGAGCAAGGCAATCAGGGAACAGGCATCCAGGCAACCAGTGAGCAGGGATCAGGCAATCAGGAATCGGTTCGGGGGTATCGTAGCGGTTATCTCCCTTCTCAACGGCGGGCCATTGAAAAAGGTCTGCGGGATGGAACGGTGAGAGCCGTGGTTGCCACCAACGCCCTGGAACTGGGCATAGACATAGGTGGTTTGGGCGGGGCGCTGCTGGTCGGCTACCCGGGAACCATCGCCAGCACCTGGCAGCAGGCCGGGAGGGCCGGGCGCGGCGACCAGGCGGCCCTGGCAGTCCTGGTGGCCTCAGCCAGCCCGCTCGACCAGTTCCTGGCTCACCATCCGGATTACTTCTTTGGGCGCTCGCCCGAACAGGCCCTGGTCAATCCCGATCACCTGGTTATCCTGCTCAACCACCTGCGCTGTGCCATGTTCGAGCTGCCTTTCAAAAAAGGCGAGGGTTTCGGCTCCCTGCCGGCCGCGACGGTGCAGGAGTACCTGGATTTCCTGGTCACGGGCCAGGAGGCGCATCTCTCACAGGAACAATATTATTGGATGGCGGATTCCTATCCGGCTGCCGGCCTTTCCCTGCGCTCTGCCAGCCCGGAGAATGTCATCCTGCAGGTCCAGGATGGCAGTGCACCCTGGACCCTGGGCGAGGTTGACCTGGCTTCGGCTCCGTGGATGGTGCATCCCCACGCGGTCTACCTGCACGAAGGCCAGCAATACTTTATCCAGGAGCTTGACCTGACCCAGCAGGTCGCCACCCTCATCCCGGTATCATTGGATTATTACACCGAGCCCCAGCGCCAGACGGAGATCCAGATCCTGACCAGGGTCGAGCTGGCGGACGTTCCAGGCGGGCAAAAGGGCTGGGGTGAGCTTCAAGTAACCCTGCAAGTGGCAGGTTTCAAAAAACTCCGCTGGCTCACGCGCGAAAACCTGGGGCTGGAGCCGCTCGATTTGCCGCCCAGCCAATTCCAGACCAGCGGATACTGGCTGGCGCTGTCGGAACAGACCATCGAGAGCTTGCGGGAAGCCGGCGCCTGGACCAGCGATCCCAACAAGTATGGTCCGGGTTGGAATAAGCTTCGTGAGGCAGTGCGTCGGCGGGACGGCTACCGCTGCCAGGTGTGCGGTATCCCCGAAACCGCCGGTCGCCAGCACGACGTGCACCATAAAATCCCATTCCGGGCATATATTGCAGTGGAAGAGGCCAACCGGATGGAGAATCTTGTCACATTGTGCCCGGCCTGCCACCGCAAGGTTGAGCAGAATGTGCGTATGCGCTCCGGACTGTCGGGGTTGGGAAATGTGCTCGGACAGCTTGCCCCGCTCTTCCTGATGTGCGACCCGGGCGATCTGGGCATCCATACCGATCCATCCCCCGCCACGCTTGGCGGTCCCGGTATCGTCATCTATGATGATGTCCCGGGAGGGATCGGCTTCAGCCAGAAACTGTTCGAACTACACGAAGAACTGATGCAGCGTGCCCTGGAGCTTGTGCAGGAGTGCGAGTGCCAGGATGGCTGTCCCTCCTGTGTCGGCCCGGGAGGCGAGAATGGAGCGGGGGGTAAGGCCGAGACGCTGGAGATACTAAAGCAACTGCAGCCCGGCATCCAATAAGAAACCCACCTGAAACCAGTCTAATCCTTATAAAAGGCGTTTCCCTGAAGGTGTAGGCCCATGCAGATAATCCCCTTGCGGACAAAAAGACCAGAATTATTGGTTTATAATCGATTGATTTGATTGATCATCAGATACGTCAGGAACTTGGATGACTGACTTTATCAGTGTGAATAAAAAAGTTCCAACTGTATCGGCACCATTGCCCGCGCAGGATTTTTTACCGGATGCCTACCTGCTTCCGGATGGCCATGTGCGAGATGCCCAGGTTGAGTCTGGGCCGAAAGTCGTCTATATTGAGGCCACCAACCGCTGCAACCTGCTGTGCGAAACCTGCCCGCGAACTTACTTCCAGCGGGAACCGCTTAAATCCCTTTCGCTCCATGAATTCATTATCATTGCTGAGCAATTCCCGCAAATGCAGCGGGCACTTTTACATGGGATTGGCGAGCCGCTGCTGAACCGGGATCTTCCGGAGATTATCAGATACCTAAAAGGCCGGAATGTCGAGGTGATCATCAACTCCAATGGCACGTTGCTTACACCTTTATGGCAGACCCAATTGGTGGAATGTGGCCTGGATCAATACCGTTGCTCGATCGATGGCGCTATGGACAAAACCTATGCCCGCATCCGAGGTGCAGCCTTGCTTCCCAAGCTAAAACAGGGCTTGCACGGCTTGGTCAAAACCAGGGAACTTATGGGTGCAACCACGCCGCGCATATCCATTTTTTGCGTGGCGTCCAAAGAGAACCTTGGTGAGCTGCCCGACCTTCTGCACCTGGCAGCCGACATGGGAGTGAATGAAGTCTGTGTGCAGCGCATGGTGTATTTTGCCGGAGAACCGCAAAAACAATTTGGAATGGCGCGCCAGAAATTGGCGATCTTTGGGCAGGACGGAAGTCGGGTGGATGAAGTCCTCCAAGAGTGTACACAATTGAGCAAGGAATTAGGGATCAATTTCATCGCTTCAGGGGGACGCGATCCGATCAACAGCCTGGCAGCTGCCCGCCTTGCGGATCTTGCACCCTGGCAGGCGTGCATGAGGCCGTGGACCGCCGCTTATGTCACCGCCAATGGCAACTGCCTGCCATGCTGCATTTCCCCCTTTGCCACCGATGATTATGACAGCCTGATCCTCGGAAATCTACTCGAGCAGCCGTTCAATGAGATCTGGAATAAACCTGTTTATCAAGCATTCCGTACGCGGTTAATGAGCCGCCATTCACACAAGGTTTGTGCCAGTTGCGGTATATATTGGAGTCTTTAAAATGAGCCATTCAAATGCCTGGTCCAATCCATCCAAGATGGGAGCGGGTGAAGCGGTCCAAATGGCGTCTTTTCTGGAGGAACGCTCACGCACACCGGACGTGATGGAAGTCAATACGGAATTCCTTAATTTCCTGGATCCTCAACCCAGTGAACACATCCTGGAAGTAGGCAGTGGCAGCGGCAAAATTTGCCGGTTAATCGCCGCACATCTTGGACCAGGTGGGTCAATCCTAGGAGTTGACATTTCGCCGGATATTGTGCAGGAGGCGAAGAGATATGCCCTCCGGGAGGGGCTGACCAACCGGATCACTTTTGAAAGCGGAGCCGGCGAATCTCTATCTTATCCCAATGCATCTTTTGACTGCGCCTGCGCGGCTCGATTGTTGCTGCACGCGAACGACGCGGAGGCTGTCCTGCGCGAAATGCTGCGGGTGGTCAAGCCGGGAGGCAGGGCCGTGGTGATGGACTGGGATTTCGAGTCTGTAACGGTGGATCATCCCGACCGGGAATTGACCCGCCGTTTGCTGCATTGGCGCAATGACCATCATGGCGGAGATAATTGGTCCGGGAGGCAGTTATGGCGAAGAATGATGGCAGCCGGCTTCCAGGGCTTGAGCGTCCATCCTTTTGTCAGCATAGCACACGCTGAATCAGATGGCCTGACCCAATCGTTATGGCGTGCGGCCCAGGTTGCGAGGGAGGGTGGCGGAATCTCAGCGCAGGAATTGGAAAACTGGGTCGGTATTTTGAAGGAACGAATCAAGGGAGGAACTTTTTTTGCCAGTATTGTGCATTTCATGGTGAAAGGATTTGTCGTCTAATATGGACCATGGAGGCGAAATGGGCTATTCGGTAGGAATCGGATTGACGAATGACTGCAACCTGAATTGCGCGCATTGTTACCGTGATACGGACCAGATTTGGTCGATAAGCCTGGACCAGGTGAAGCGCATATGTGAAACGATCCCGGTGGATTCGATTGGGATGGGCACTGGTGAAAATGCGCTTCACCCTGAATTCATTTCGATCGTTGAGTATTTGCGTGGCCGAGGCATCCGGCTCAGTATTGCCTCGAACGGCTATTCCCTGACGGTCATTCCCGAAGAGACCCTGTCGGCATTTAAAGATGTCGAAGTCTCGATCGATCATCCCACCCAGCCGGAACAGGATGCATGGCGCGGGGAAGGCAACTGGAAACTGGTCCACCAGGCGATGGAGCGCTGCCGCTGCCTGGGGATCGATGTCTCCATCCTGGCTACCATGATGAAAACGAACTACCTAAAAATGGATGCACTGGTGAGTCTGGCCCGTAAGAATGGAGTGAACCTGCGGGTGAACGCCTATCAGGCAGTCAAGACGGACGCTTTTCGGCTCACCTACCAGGAATTCTGGGAGGGCTACCGCAGACTCTTTACAGAAGGGCTGGTCATTTCGTGCAGCGAACCGGTGGTGCGGGCGGTTATGGGGTTGGATCAAGTACATTCTCCATGCGGTCGGAAAAGCCTTCGTTTCAACCCGCGCGGCCAGGTTATCCCCTGCGTCTATTGGCCGGCGGATGGTCAAGGACCGCTAGGGCTGGATGATTTCTATCGGCTGGGGGAAAAGGTGCTGGAAGATCCGTCATTTCTCAACGCATGCCGCATCCCGCCCAGCGCATCCAGCTGTCCCTGCCAGGGAGGCTGTGCCAGCCGGCGCGCTTTAAGCCTGAACCTGGATGCACATGACACCTATTGTCCGTGGGTGCGCGGAGAAATCATAAATCTTAATTGGGAAGCCGGCCCATCCAAGGAACTGATGCGCGCCGGGAATGTCTGCACGACGATTGTCGTCTAAAAAATACAAGGAGATCCCATGGCAGAAAAAAAAGATATTGTGATCGTTTTTAAAACCTTTGGACTTGGCATGACCGATGTGCAGGATTTGAAGGAAAAACTTGCTAAGACTTATTTGTCCCTGGTGCTGAAAATGGAACCTGCCCCGGCGGTACTGTGCTTCTACACGGACGGTGTTCGTCTGGCTTGTGAGGGGTCCCCGGTGCTGGAGGAATTGAAAGCGCTGGAAGCAAGGGGTATCCGCTTGATCCTGTGCCAGACCTGCCTGAATACCTTTGGCTTAAGCGACAAAGTCAAAGTCGGGACAGTCGGGGGGATGGGTGATATTATTACTGCCATGTGGCAGGCTGATTCCGTGATAACCGTTTGATCAGGGAAGAATTCTCTTCCATTTGTGGAAAGGAGAATCCAAATGAAACTGTTATTAAAACCAAAAGATGCCCAGTTGGATCGCCTGGGCCAGGTTGGCATGCTGATCTCCAGGCTGGGGATTGGCCTTTTATGGTTCACCCAGTTACTCTGGAAATTGCCCCCGTCCTTCGGATGCCCGGCGAATTTTGCTGTCAGCACCGGCATCACGGCACGGACTACCGGTCTGTGCGATTGGGTTGGACTGATGTCAATTTACTCATTGATTCCCTTTCAAGGTTCCCTTGTGAAGAGAATTGTGATACCCAATCTGGCTTGGATGGGTTGGTTGATCTTCCTGATGGAAGCCTTTGTGGCGGTTTCCCTGATCCTGGGCCTGTTCACCCGCCTGGGAGGGCTGGCAGGGCTGCTTCAGGCGGTAAACTTATTCTTTGGCGTGTCAGCTGTTCCCGGAGAGTGGTACTGGAGCTATCTCATGCTTGCCATCCTGGGCCTGATCTTTCTGACCGTCCCCAGCGGGCGTTGGATAGGGTTGGATGCCTGGCTGCGCCCGCGCCTCCAGGCAGGAGCGGAAAAAGGCAACCGCCTGGCAAAAATCCTTTTGGCTCTTACCTAACTCTTCATGCCGAAGCTGACTCGCCCTGGTAAATGGCAGCTTGCAGGAGTGGGATTCCTGCTGATTTGCCTGTGCCTGGCTGCGTTGGCGCTGGGCGACCTTCGCAAGCACTCCTATATATTTGTATTGATTTTCTTTATGGCCTTTGCTCTTTACGCAACGGCCTGTTTTTTAATTCTGCAATGGGACAATATTGATCGATTATCCATTTTCGTGATATTTGGTTTGACTGCTTGCATGTTGGGCATCCTGATTTTCACGCGGCCGGCTCTTTCTGACGATATGTACCGTTATATTTGGGATGGAAGAGTGCAGGCGCATGGTATCAGCCCATATCGTTATCCTCCCGATGCGCTCGAGCTGGCATTCTTACGCGATCCGCAGATTTATCCCTCGATTAACCGAAAGGCGGCCGTGACGGTTTACCCGCCGGCAGCGGAGGCAGCCTATTTCCTGCTCTGGAAGATCATGCCCGATTCCGTCCATTGGTTTCAAGTCGTCATGGCAGCCGGTGGTCTTTTGGCCGGCATCCTACTGGTGGGCCTGTTGGGCGATCTCGGGCGTCCACCAGGTCGCGTGCTGCTGTTTTTATGGTCCCCGCTTTTGATCTTTGAGACGGCCCATTCTGCCCATGTCGATGGGCTGGTACTGCCGCTCCTGGTTGGCGCTTGGTGGGCACGCGTGCGTGAGCACGATGGCTGGGTAGGTTTCCTGCTGGGAGTGGCAGCAGCCATCAAGCTCTACCCGGCCATGCTCCTGCCTTTTTTGTGGCGTCCAAAACACCCAAAAGGCAGATGGACGATGCCGTTGGCCTTTTTGGGGACTATAGTCGCATTCTATTTACCATACGTGCTCAACAGTGGCAGCCGGGTTCTGGGATACCTGCCCAGTTACTTACAGGAAGTGTCTAATGTGAGCCCGCTTGTTTTCGTTCTTCAGAATATTTTGAGTTTATTAAAGTTAAATTCAGGATTGCTGATTGTATTACCAATGAGCATCATCACAGCCATGGCTATCTGGAGCATCCTGCATCCTGCATTGGATGGGGAAGCGGCTTTACGTCGGTGCATCTGGCCGATAGCTGTCTTTACCCTTCTATCACAGGACCTGTTTGCCTGGTACATGCTCTGGCTGTTACCCCTGGTGGCCATCTTTTTAGAAACCGGGATCAAACAAATTGGAGCCTTGTGGCTACCCAAAGGAGATTCATGGACAGGCTGGTGGCTCTTCTGTGGCCTGGTCGGGCTGATATATTTCTCCTATAACCCCGGCTTGCCGGTCCCCCTTCTCGTTCTTGGTGTCCTGGTGGAATTCGTCCCTTTATATTATTTCCTTATCCGCGCTGCCAAAAGCATCCCGTGGAAGAGTCTACTCCGATCCCCAGAATAAGCCGTGGAATTCACATCACATGCTGCCTGATCCATCCAATGCCTTGATCGTTGTCGCAAAGCGCCCTGCGCCCGGTAGAACCAAGACCCGTCTCTCTCCGCCTCTAAGTCCTCAACTAGCCAGCCAACTTTATGAATGTTTTCTTCTTGATACCCTGGATCAGGTGCGGCAGGTGCAGGGTGCGCAGAAAGTCATCGCATATTTCAACGAGCCTGGATATTTTCAGCGACTCGCTCCGGACTTCCAAATGATCCGGCAGGAAGGTGCCAACCTGGGTGCCCGCCTGGACCATGCGCTAACCATGTATTTGTCGCAAGGATACCAGCGTGTTGTCATCATGGATAGTGACAGCCCGACCATCCCGCCAGCCTATCTTTCCCATTCTTTTACCGCCTTGGCAGATGGCGCAGATGTAGTCTTAGGACCTTGCGAGGATGGAGGGTATTACCTGATCGGTATCAAGAAACCTGCGCCGCGCCTGCTGCGTGAAGTTCACATGAGTACGACGACGGTTGCGGAGGAGACCATCGCATTGGCAAAAGAAGAGGGCCTGAATCTTGTCTCGTTGCCTGTTTGGTATGATGTGGACGATATGACCTCCCTGGCCAGGCTGTCCAGGGAATTAGGAGAAACAAATCCGTTGAAAGCAGTACACACGCGCCGGTTTTTTGAGCAGAACGCAATTCACGATTTAATCAAGAATGGAGCATGAGCCTTGGATGCGATTGCTGTCATCATACCGGCGTTGAATGAGGCCGGCAACATTTACCAGCTTGTGCAGGAAGTGCTTGCCGTTGTGCCGGTTAAGGTAATCGTGGTGGACAATAACTCTACTGATAAGACTGCCCAGGAAGCGCAACAAGCAGGAGCCGAAGTGGTCTTTGAGCCCAGGAGAGGCTATGGATACGCTTGCGCGGCTGGATTGTCTAAAGCCAGCCAATCGGATATCGTGGCATTCCTGGATGGTGACTATAGTTTTTCTCCAGCAGACCTACCGTTATTGCTTGCACCAATATTGGGGGGGAAGGCCGACCTAGTGCTTGGTTCACGTGAATTAGGCCATATCGCGCCCGGGGCAATGCCAACCCACCAGCGCTTCGGGAACTGGCTGGTGGCCCGTTTAATGAAAGCGCTTTACGGCCTCTCCATAACGGATTTGGGCCCTTATCGCGCCATCCGCAGGCAAATCTTGAATGAGTTCCATATGCAAGAGATGACCTACGGTTGGCCAACTGAGATGATCGTGAAAGCAGCCTGTTGTGGAGTACGGCTGGCTGAAGTGCCTATCAACTACCGGAGCCGTCGCGCTGGACATTCGAAGGTCAGCGGGACGCTGCGTGGAACAATCCTGGCAGCCTGGTTCATCCTGCGGGTTACCTTCCGGTATGCCCGGAAGGTTAGGCAACATAATTAAATATGGAAACAGGGCACATTACCTCGGAGCTGCTTTGGCGAGCCACGGTGGTCGCGTTGCTGGTTGACACGCCACTTCTGATGCTCGTCGCGCGCTGGTATCGTCCGTGCTCTTCGGCAAGCTCAAGTGGTACCTGGCCGGAGCGGCTTTTGTCATCTACGCGGCACTGTGGGGCACTTTCGGCTCAGTGTACTTCTGTGACTTGGTGTATCAGGCAATATTTCCTGCTTGGTTCCGCTGGCTGCTTCCGGTTGGGTACGGGCTGCTGTTCGGGTTGTTGGCGCTTGTGTTCTGGCGGGTGAGCCAGCTCGCTGCCAGGGGGCAGGCGCTGTGGTTCATCCTGCTCGGAGGCTTGGTTTCTTTGGTGGGTCATGGCATCGGGATCAACCGGGGCTTGCTCCGGGTGCCTATGCTGGCTGAGGCGAGCGCAGTTTCTGCCCTGGTTTTCGGGGTGTTCGAGTTCATCTTCTACTGGTGTGCGATCGTCGGCCTCAGTATCGCAGGCAGGCGGATCGCCCTGCTACTACACGGTAAACGGATGGATAGTTGAAAGCAAAAGGAGGTTTGCATGTCTGCACAAAGCAGCACAACCCGGAATCAATCCAATGATCCCAAGCGTTTGACTTTGCATTTGCTGGACGAGGTGTTTGGCGGAGATCCAACACTGAAAACTCGTGTCCGCCTGTGGGACGGGACGCGCTGGCCAAACGAGATACCTGGCCCTGCCACGCTGGTTCTAAAACACCCGGGTGCTTTGCGAGCCATGCTTTTGCCCGGCTCAGAAGTGGGTTTGGGCGAGGCCTATCTTTACGATGATTTTGACATCGAGGGCGACATCGAATCAGTCTTTCAATTGGCAGATCATCTGGCGGAAATCACGAAGGGCTGGCGAAAAAAACTGCGTGTCGCCAGGGATCTTCTGCGCCTGCCATCTACCGGTAACCGTCGTCTCACGCGGCGTGGTCCGGCCGAATTATTCGGCAGGCAGCATACGATTGAGCGCGACCGGCAGGCTGTTACCTATCATTACAATGTCTCGAATGATTTTTACAGCCTGTGGCTTGACCAGCGCATGGTCTACTCGTGCGGCTACTATCACTCTGATAACGAAAACTTGGATAGGGCCCAGGAACAGAAATTGGACCTGCTCTGCCGCAAGTTGCGCCTCCAGCCCGGCCAGCGCTTGCTCGACATCGGCTGCGGTTGGGGCGGGTTGGTTATGTATGCCGCCCAGCAATTCGGCGTGGATGCCACCGGCATTACCCTCAGCCAGCCGCAGGCCAGTCTGGCAAATGAACGCATCGCGGCGGCTGGATTATCCGATCATTGCCTGGTGGAAGTGCGGGATTACCGTGAAATGGACGACCCCAATGGCTTTGATGCCCTGGTTAGTGTGGGTATGTTTGAGCATGTGGGAGCATTGTTATTGCCCGCCTATTTTGCGCAAGCCTGGAGATTGCTCAAACCGGGTGGCGTTTTTCTCAATCACGGCATCGCCAGCCGCGCCACCGATAAGCCGATACGCGGCCCCAGCTTTAGCGACAAGTACGTCTTCCCGGATGGCGAGCTGGTGCCGATTAATATCACTCTCCACGCCGCAGAAGAAAAAGCCTTTGAAGTAAGGGATGTTGAGAGCCTGCGCGAGCATTATGCCTTGACACTCAGGAACTGGATACGACGCCTGGAAGCCCATCATGAGGAGGCGTTAAAATATGTGGATGAACCGACTTATCGCGTCTGGCGACTGTTCATGTCCGCTTCGGCTTACGGCTTTACGACGGGGCGCTTGAATCTTTACCAGACCCTGCTGATAAAACCCGGCGAAGGCGGGAAAAGCGGCCTGCCTTTGAGGCGCGAAGATTGGTACAAAACTTAATGTACTTGGAATCAGGGTAACCGCCCGGCCACGGTTTTTGCCAGGTCAAGCATCGCCTGGCTGGGCGCGTCGCCCTTGTGGGTGGAGGCGCTTAAGGAGAACGTGAACATTCCTTTCATCACCATGAGGGTGTTGCCTTCGCCGCTGACCCAATATGCCGCGTCACCCACCCCGGTTACATCCAGCGGGGCACCACTATAAGCCGCCTGGGCCTGCTGCTTGCCGGCATTGAAAACCTGCTGGGCCGTTGCCAGGTCGCCATTGACGGGGATCTCCAACGTCAGGGTGACGTCATCCGTGGGCGTTCCACCAGTCAGATTATATTCGCAGCTATCCACGTAGAAGGTCTGGGTCCCCTGCACCGGGTGTGTCGGTTCGTTCACCGGATTTCCCATGATCTGCGTTGCATCCGCTTTTGTCAGCAGGGTACAGGCATCGATCTTGACAAAAGCCGGGGATTGGGCAGCCGATTGAGGAGTGATTTGTGCTTGGACCTGGGCGGTTGAACCACCGCAGCCCACCAGGGTTAGCAGCATGACGATCATGGCAAGGGGAGCGGCAGGGAATAATCGCTTTTTCAACATGGGATAACTCCTTCTTCTGTGACCTGAGGTTGTTCTTAAATCAAGCGAATAAGATTGTATCACCCAAATTACACGCTATTTCCCGGTCTAGACACTATGGCAATTCCATGCCCTCCATGGTATGTCCTGCTGCTATTTTGGGGCGTGCTTTGAATTGAGAATGGTCCTGTCCACCCGGGCCATGATTATTCATCTTACTGGTGGGGGAAGGTTGACGTGGAATATGGTATAGTTTGGATGTAAATTCTCCCTTGTTCGAAAACCACCTAATATTCCCCGTTTTCCCCGCCCTTTATTCGTTCCGCGGGAAAACGAAAAGAAGTGACTTTGATTTCGTATTATAAATATGAATGAATATCACTCTGGAAAGGATTAATAGATGGCAACCAAACCTGCTCCCTTAACCCGCCGGGACTTCCTGCGTATGTCGGCCATTGGCCTGGGCGGCCTGGCCGCCGGACCGCTGTTGAGCGCCTGCAGCCAGAATACCGAGAGTGCGACTACAGTTCCCACGGCCTCTTCGACTGCCACAGCGACCATACCTCCAGCCACCTCCACCTCCACAGCCACTGCCATGCTGGCGTCTGGCTCCCGCCCGGTGATCATGAAATTCTATCCGGAAGGACCGAGTAAAGTCATCCAGACCCATCATCCGGGGGTGTGGTCTGGGAAAAACCTGGTCCCTGGCGCCCTGCAGAAAATGCTGGATGCCTCCATTACCAAATTGACCGGATTGAATGATTCCCGTGAAGCCTGGGCAGCCTTATTCCGGCCGGGTGAACGTATTGCCATCAAGGTCAATACCTTCAGTAATAGCCGGATCTGGACACATGCCCCGCTCGTCCTGGCGGTCACGGACAGCCTGCAGGCAGCCGGTATTCCGGCTGACCAGGTCACCATCTATGATTACAGGACCGATGAGTTAACGACGGCTGGCTATACAGTCAATGTGGATAATCCCGGGGTTCGTTGCACCGGCATGGACAGCAACTACAGCGCGGAACCTTCAGATGTCAATGGTACCAATATCCAGCTGGCCAATATCCTGAAAGAAAGCGACGCCATAATCAACATACCCATATTAAAATCTCACATGATGTCCGGGATCACTTTTGCCATGAAGAACCATTATGGATCCATCTATTATCCGGATCTGCTGCATGGCGATAGAATGCGCGGGGTGGCTGCTTTGAATGCCCTGCCCGAGATCAAGGACCACACCCGCCTGATCATCGGCGATGCACTTTCCGCAAACCTGCGTTATGCCAATTACTACCCCTATTGGCAGGAGGACTGGGTCGGTGATTCCATCTTTATGAGCTTCGACCCGCTAGCTCACGATACCTTGGGACTGCAATTGTTGACGCAGGAGTTGGAAAAAGCTGGTGGCAACCCGGCCAGCCTGGTTGGTATGGCAGACCCGATAATGCAATATGCGTTCGAATTGGGTCTTGGCACGAATGATCCAGCCAATATGGAAGTTGTCGATCAGACGCTGGCCTGATATGACCCACCTCACCCGCCGCGAATTTCTGAAACTTACTGGCTTGGCTGCCGCCGGCCTGGCCCTCCTGGAGACCGGCTGCTCGCCGCAAGCTGCAAAAAGCCAACGCCAACTCTCTCTGCCCACCGGAAACCAGGCCTACCTGGCCGTGGCGCACGGTACTGACCCGGCCGCCATTGTCAAGGCGGCACTGGCCTCCCTGGGTGGCATCGAACGGTTTGTAAAAACAGGGCAGGATGTCATCATCAAGCCCAACATTTGCGTGGACTATCATCCGGCCGAATATGCCGCCACCACCAACCCCACCGTAGTTGCCACATTAGTGGCTCTCTGTCTAAGTGCCGGCGCGAAGCGCGTGCGTGTGATGGACTCACCCTTCGCCGGTATTTCGGCACCCTCGGCTTATTCTGCCAGTGGGATCGAGTCCGCCGTCAAGGCTGCCGGTGGGGAGATGGAAGTGATGAGCCCAATCAAGTTCGCAAAATTCGATATCCCCCAGGGGAAGAGCATCACCTCCTGGGAGATCTACCGGGATGTGCTGGAAACCGATGTCTTGATCGATGTGCCGATCGCCAAGAATCACTCCCTGGCACGCCTGACCCTGGGTGGCAAGAACCTGCTGGGCGTTATTTCCAATCCCAACCAGATCCACAGCGACCTGCCCCAGCGTGTGGCTGATCTGGTCAGCCTCATCCGTCCCACCCTGACGGTTGTCGATGCCTTCCGCATCCTGAAGGAGCACGGTCCGACCGGTGGCAGCCTGAATGACGTTACGCAGGCCAACACCATCATTGCCAGTCACGATATCATTGCCGCGGACGCCTATGGCGCCACGCTCTTTGGCCTCACCGGCGCTGATGTCCCTTATGTGAAGAAAGGTGCCGAGATGGGGCTTGGCACATTGGATCTGAGCACCGTGAAAGTGGAAGAAGTCAATGTCTGAACCATCTCAGCATTCCAAGCAGCGGCTTCCAGCTGCAAAAAAAGAGATTCACCGCGAAGGCGCGAAGACAGCGAAGTTTGTTAGACCTTCGCTGAGACCATTTTTGCTTCGCATTCTTCCGTTCTTCGCGGTCCAAATCCTTCTTTTTGGCTGTACAACAGCGAAGCACGCTGCCACACCAGCCTCTCTCGATCTTGCCAGTGTCTTCCCGGCTGGAAATGCCATCCCGGGTTGGGAAATTTCCCAAAAGGTTGAGAAGTACAATCACGATAATTTATTCAACCTGGTGGACGGGCAGGCCGATTCCTTCTTTGCTTACGGCTTTGAACAGGTGGCCGTACAGCGTTACCAGGACAGCGCCGGTATTCTCATGAACGTGGAGATCTGGCAGCTGGCCACCCCCGCTGATGCGTTCGGACTGTTCACCACGGGGCGGAGCGGTTCACCAGCCAAAATTGGCAACGATGGTGATTCGGATCCCGGACGCAGGCTGGCGTTCTGGCAGAACCGCTACTTCGTCAATCTGGGCTCAGTCAATCCCGTGCTGGACGAGACATTGCAGGCTTTCGGCCGGGCCATCGCTTCCAGCCTGCCCACTGGCGGCGAACGCCCAGCCATTGTAGCCCTTCTTCCTCAATCCGGATTGGCCGAGCGAACCACCATTTTCTTCCACGAAGAAATGTCCATCCAAATGCAGGTCTGGCTTGGTGGCACGAACATCCTGGGTCTCAGCCAGAAAACCAACGGTGCGGTATGCAGCTATCAATTGGGCGATGAGACCGTCCGGTTTTTGCTGGTGGAATACCCGGATTCTGCCCAGGCAGACTACGGTTTGAAAGCCCTGCAAAGTGGCAATGTTGCCGACCTGGTCGCTTCGGAAGTGCACGACAAATTGCTTGCGGCTGTATTTGGTAAAGTCTCGACCGCCCAGGCGCAGGCGCTGTTACAGGCAACCTTGAAATGAGATCCGCCCGAAACGTCCAGCAGGATTCTTCAGGCCCCGGGTTCCTGTCCAGGAACTTGCGGGAAGGTGTCACCTGGAACGTCTGGCGGCGCGTACGTCAGGTCATTCAAATTGCCTTTTTCGTGCTGTTCATCGTGCTGTTGTTCACGGGTCTTCAACGCCAGGCCGTCTTCCCCTGGGCAGATTTCTTTTTTCGTCTTAATCCACTCTCGGCGCTTGCATCCATGCTGGCCGGCCGATCCTGGATCCCCCGGTTGGGCTGGGCGTTGATCACCGTCGGATTGACCATCCTGATCGGGCGCGTCTGGTGTGGCTGGATTTGCCCGTTCGGCAGCCTGCTGGAATGGGTCAGCTTCCGTAAAGCGCGCCGGCGCGCCGGAACGATCTCGCCGCATTGGCGGACGGTCAAATATGTGCTGCTGGTCGTCATCCTGGTGGGGGCGCTGCTCGGCAACCTGACCCTGCTGATCTTTGAGCCACTGGCATTGTTTACACGTGCCATGACCACCGTGGTCATCCCGGCGATCAACTCCGCTATTAATGCCACCGAAAGCACACTCTACTCGCTGGCATTCATGCGTCCGGCTGTCAGTTGGCTGGAAAACGTCATCCGCGGCCCCGTCCTGCCGGTGGTGCAGCCCGTATTCAATTCTTCGCTGCTTGTGGCCGGCTTGTTCTTCGGTATCCTGGCCCTCAACCTTCTGGCGGACCGCTTCTGGTGCCGCTATCTATGTCCGTTGGGAGGCTTGCTGGGCTGGCTGTCCAAAATATCCATTTTTCGTCCTTTGATCGGCCAGACCTGTAATGGCTGCACTCGTTGTGCATTAATATGTAAACCGGGAGCGATAAAGACGATCCCTGCCACCAACGAATCTGCACGCCAGGTTGAGATCATGCCGGCCGAATGTACTGTCTGCCTGGACTGCCTGGTGAGCTGTACGAAGGACGGGCTGGGGTTCGGCCCGGTGTTTAAACCAGCTCCGTTGCAAGAATTTGATCTATCTCGCCGGCAATTCCTGCAGAGTATTGCCTTCGGGGCAGCCGGGATCATTCTGTTGGGGACCGACCTGCGCCTGCGAACGAAGAATTCCCGGCTTATCCGCCCACCCGGTGTCACGGATGAGCAGGAATTCCTTTCAAAATGCCTGCGTTGCAGTGAATGCATGAAAATCTGCCCCACCAACGGCCTGCAGCCCGTGCAGGCGGAAGCCGGCCTGCAGGGTTTGTGGACACCTGTCCTGGTTCCGCGCCTCGGTCATTGCGATTATGGCTGCAACGCCTGCGGACAAGTCTGCCCTTCGGGGGCCATTCCATCGTTAACATTGGAGAAAAAGCGTCAGGCCTTCATCGGTACAGCCGTCGTGAACCGGAACCGCTGCCTGCCGTGGGTGAGTAATACCGCCTGCATCGTTTGCGAGGAGATGTGCCCAACGCCGCAGAAATCCATCCGACTGGAGGAAGTCAGCGTGACGGACCAGAACGGGGAAAAGATCACGCTGCAGCGACCCTACGTCCTGCGCGAATTGTGCATCGGGTGCGGCATTTGTGAGAACCACTGCCCGTTGGAGGGGGAGGCGGCCATCCAGGTATTTGGCGTTTAATACCCCAACGATAACCCAATATCATTCCCGGTTATTGGGACAAATGTAACAATATAATAATTATTAAATCAATAGCATGGGACATTTACCCCATGATAAAATTGGGTACTTATTGAGATGTGTCCTCCACCTTTGCGGGGCAAATTAAGGGTCAGAGGGTGCATTAACGTGAGTTCTGAGGAGATGCGTTATGAAAAAATCAGGACGATTATTAATTTCTCTCATATTTGCCGCTTGTTGCAGCTGGTACATCCCTGATGATTGCCCAGGCCCACCAGTCGAAACCAGCTCAACCAGTTATTCGTGCGTCAAATGGCCCCAATAATACTATGACAAATGATAACTGTATCAACTGCCATCAATGATATAGCTGCATCGTGGATGACCGGCGCTCATGGCAGGGCCGGAACTGACCCCATTTTTATCGATGCTTGGAATACCCAGGGAAGCCCCGGCGCCTGCCTTGTCTGCCACACGACCGGCTATGATCCGGCCACCGGCACATCCGAAACGAGCAGCGTTGCCTGCACTGCCTGCCATACTCCGGTCCCGGCCAATCACCCCACCGATCCAATGCCGATTGATAAAAGTCCGGACCTTTGCGGCAAGTGTCATAGTGACCCTCGATTTGAAACCTCCAATTGGAAGCTGAGTGCGCATTACCAGCGCAGCATGACCTGCCTGGTATGCCATGATCAGCATACGGCCGGGATGAAGACGGTTTCAGGCGCACCAAGTACCAGCGTGGATGCCTCAGCCTTATGCCAGAACTGCCATAAAGATGCGATGCAGAATTTCCCCACATCCAAGCATGCAGAAGCCGGTGTTACCTGCGTTAACTGCCACCTTGGTTTTAATGTAGGCCAACCGGTCAATCCAGCGGATTTTATCTCGGCGCATAAGGCACCGGATCACAGCTTCATGCCCTCCCTGACCACCTGCACCACCTGCCATTCCACTCAAATGCATGCCCCAGGCCAGGCTATCGCAGCCGCCGCCATCAAGATCGAGGAAATCGGCGGAAAGCCCACCCCAACTCCCACGCCTGTTGCCACCCCTGTTCCCATTGTCAGCGCAACGACTGGGGCAGTCAGTCCGATTGGCTTCTCCGGGCTGGCAGGCGTTCTTGGTCTTGTAGGCGGAATGGTGCTCTCACCATGGCTCTTTAAGCTTTATCACCGGGTGAACAAGGATGGGAGGAAAAAATGAGCCAGATCAAGCTAAATCGGCGCGATTTTCTTAAGGTGGCAGCCGTTGGCGCCACTGCAATGGCCGGAATGAAGGTCATTCAGCGTGTACAAGCCAGCGGATCGGCACCTTCGGGAGGACGGCAATGGGCTCTGGCGATTGACCAGTCCAAGTGCAATGGTTGCGGCTATTGCGTGATGGCCTGCAAAGCCCATAATGATGTCGCGCCCGACATTACCTGGAACCCGGTGCTCGAGGTCGGCAGTACAGGTGATAAAAAGGTCTATTTACCGCGGCCATGCATGCATTGCGCCAACGCTCCGTGTGTGGATGTTTGCCCGGTAAAGGCCAGCACTCACAGGCCGGATGGTATTGTGATGATCGATTACGATCGCTGCATCGGGTGTCGTTATTGTGAAGTGGCCTGCCCATATGGAGCACGTTCGTTCACCTGGAAAAAATTCACCGGACCGAACCCGGCTGTGCCCCAATGGGGTGAGCCCGAAGTGGCACGTCGACCACGCGGTGTGGTGGAAAAGTGTACTTTCTGCTACCAGAGGATCGACCGGGGTATGGAATTGGGCTTGACCCCCGGGGTTGACCAGGATGCCACCCCGGCCTGCGTGAACGTCTGCCCGACGGGTGCACGCATTTTTGGTGATATCAATGATCCAGAATCGCCTGTCAGCCAGTACTTGAAAGCGCATTCCTCATATCGTTTACGCGATGATTTGGGAACGGCACCACGCGTATATTACATTGCTGCCGATGTGAAGGAAATGTGACATGAAAACCTGGAAAATGCCAAAATTTTCACCGTGGTTGGCCTGGGTGGGTTTCTTGGGCATTCTCATTATTGCCGGAGCGATAGCGGCCTTTTTTGTCTACTTGAAAGGGCTGTCTGTCACCAACCTGACAGATCTGGTGCCTTGGGGTCTGTGGATCACGATTGACCTGACTTCCATCGCCATCAGCGCAGGCGCATTCAGCTTGTGCGCGATCGTGTACCTTTTGGGGCTGAAGCGGTTCCAGCCTGTGGCACGTACCGCCACTTTTATTGGTCTGCTTGGCTATACCATGGCCGTCCTGACCTTGTTGCTTGATATCGGCCGCCCCGATCGTTTCTGGCACTCTCTCGTTTTTTGGAATGTCCACTCTCTGCTCTGGGAAGTGACCATGTGTGTCACGCTATATCTCGGGGTGCTGTTGCTGGAAACGCTTCCCATCTTTGCCAATTTTGAATGGCTGCGCTCGCGCTGGCCCAAGCTGGCTGCCAGGATGTCTCAAGCGCACCACCTGGCGCCCTACCTGGCAGTGGCCGGCCTGGCTCTCTCCATGCTGCATCAATCTTCCCTCGGGGCACTCTATGGCGTGCTAAAGGCCCGGCCGCTATGGTATCGTCCGGATATCTCCCTGCTCTTCATTATTTCTGCCGTGGCCAGCGGGATGGCGATCACTGTCCTCGCCTCGATGGTCTCAGCCCGGCTGACCGGGCGCGCCAACGTGGATGACTCCCTGCTCGACCGCATATCCCTGATCGTCGGTTGGATATTGGTTTTCTACCTGTATTTTCGCTTCTGGGATTCGCTGGCGATGACGTACACTTATGAACCTGGCCGGACCGAAGGGCTGCGCCTGCTGACAAGAGGCGCTCTTTCATTCAACTTCTGGATCGTGGATATTCTGCTGGGGATCATTGTCCCGATGGTGATCCTGGTCAATAAACGCACCCGGTCCATGCCCTTTTGGAGGATGCTGGCCTTGTTGCTGGTGGTGAGTGGTGTGGCTGCCTTTCGCTGGGACACCAACCTCTCCGGGTTGTTGATTGTCATGTCATACGTACCGGGAGCACCCACCATGGGCTACACCACCTACCGGCCGTCGCTGACAGAAATCCTGTCGGGAGCGGCGATCATCAGCTTTGGCTTGCTGGCTTTCTCCCTGGCTGTCCGCTATCTAAGAGTGGTGGACCATCGTCACGCCGACCTGTCAGACCATGCAGGTCGAGCAAAACAAATAAAGGAAGTGCCTGTTCCATCCAGGATTAAATCAAATGGGCCGCCCAAACAGGCGGCCCAGATTATTTATCTATCGTCTACTTTTCCAAAGCACCAGCGTCAATCCATTGCTTGACAAGAGACAATTCATCGGGTAACAGGTTTCGGAAGTGCTTGGCACTCTGTATCTTGATCAGCAGGCTGTTGGCCGAATCGCCCGGAATTACAACCACTCCATCCTTGCCACCCTTCATCACACTGGCAAACGTACTCAGGTCCAGGTTGGCCAGAGGGGATGCGCCGCCATGGCAGGTCGTGCATTCTGCGGCGAAAGATCGGCTGAATATTGGCATCAAACGTGGGATTGCCCACCACCGGAGCCGGGGTGGGTACCGGTGTGGGGGTGGGAAGTTGGGACTGCAGGATGGTACGCAGGGAGGGCGCATTGAAACCTGCGTATTTATAATTCGTGCCGTGACAGGCACTGTTCGAGCAGAAGGAAGTGTTGGACGTTCCACCGGCATCCGTGGTGGTATGGCACTCGCTGCAAGTGGCATCGAAAACGTTGTGGTGCAGGCTGATCCAGTTGGGGTTGAGGTGCGACTGGGGTTCCGGGCCACGGTTGATCTGGATGTCGGTCACAAAATCCTGTGATGTAGCCACCGCCGGGACGGAATGGCACAGGTTGCATTCCAGGCGAATGGCCTGCTCCTGTGAATTCAAGTGCTTTCCATCGTGGCAGCGGAAGCAGCCAGGCGAATTAATATGGCCGAGGTTATTCGGGTGCGTGGTCCAATCCACTTTTTGATCGGTGAATACGGTCTGGTTGTATATGGTCTGCAGTTGTTTGATGGCCGATTGGATTAGATTAACGTTCTTGGAATAAAAATCATTATAATACTGGGTGTAATAGTTCTGCAGACCCGCGATCCCGCTCATGGCAAATTTTTGGGATATGTAGGCCTTGGATAAAACTTCCACCGCCTTCAGCTTGATTTCCGGGATGGTTGGAGAGATCAACCCGGCCGACATGGCATTGTCGACCGAGTCAGCCGGCAGAGCGAAATTGTGCGTGACGCGGTTATGACAGGATATACAATCCATCGTCTTCAATTGGCTCTGGTTAATTTTCGAAGGGTCGATGGTGGACTCGGTATCGAGGTAGTCCGTGGTTGTACCATCCGCTTTGACCACGCGCACGAACGGGATGTTCTGGCTCAAAGGATCGGTGGTGTAATACTCAACGGTATTGACAACATGCCAGTGAATGCCTGAAGCCACTCCTTGCAGGTTGGCTCCGCCGCCCGTCTTCAACATCATATATGTGCTGAGAGGCGTGTTGTTCGCATCCGGCGCGTAGTGATCGAAAACGACTGTCTTGTTGCCGGAGAATGCTTCGGGCAGGTGACATTGATTACACGTCACGGCTGCCGGGCGAGTCCGGCTGGCCTGGATGGGGAAAGTGTAGGTATGGAAAACCATGGAATAGACTTCATACAGGTCTTCGATTTTGCGGGCAAGCTCGGTACCCAAAACGCTGCGGCCGACATGACACTCCGTGCAATATACATTGGCATGCGGTGATTTCAGGTAGGCTGCATTTTGAGGCGGCATGGTATGACAGGTGTACCCGCAGAATTTGGGGGAATTTGTGTATTGCCACCCGGTTATGCCGCCAGCCAGCAGCGCAATCAAAATGACTGCCAGGACCAGGTAAGGGAGGATGACCAGCCAGCGCGGTGTACCGGCTGGTGGGAAAAAGAAACGCCTTAGACCGACCTTGTTGCGTTTTACCATGCTTTATCTCCTCGGGGTGATTATAATCTGTTAGCCAGTAAATGCAATAAAAATCAGGCTTCATAAGTGATAGGGCTGGAAGTCTGATTATTAATTAGACCGCTGCGATTATTTATCGAAGGAAATGACCGCGGGCAGGTTCTCCAAAGTAAACTACCGTTAATGGAAGATGATGATCTGATAAAAAAGAGCCTCCTGGACAGATCAGGTCTTATGACCAAGCCCGTGCAGGAGGCTTCCTTTTACAAACTATTACACAGTATATATTACAGACTCACCAATTCAAGCTATTTATTTGCCGAGGGCCTTCAGGGCAACATCGAGCAGATCGTTCGTGTACTTGGGGTTGTGCACGCCCATGCTGCCGTCTTCCGTGATAAAGCCATAGACCCACAACGGGAAGGCCTTGGCCTCATCGACAGCCTTGGCGGGCGCTGCGGCACCACTTGCATCCAGCATTTTGGCATCCGTCAAAGCTTTCACGAGGGTATCATACTTCGCCTTGATTTGAGCCCTTGCACCGACACCGTTGGTATCGAAATTGACATCCACAAATCCGCTGTCATCTGCCGCGGCATCAGTATGGCATGCCACGCATGCAGAGGCATCTGCAACAAATGTGTGGTTGGCGGAATCGCCCAGGTGACAGGTCACGCATGAATCCGTGGTCTTGGTGTAGTGGGAAGCCGGGGATCCTTGTACAGTACCACCGCCGCCGACACCGAGCATCATGTCAGACTGGTTGCTCAGGTGCGGGTTGAAACGCGCGGAGATATCAAATTGGCCTGCGATGGCATTACCAGAGGCATCCTTGGCAGCAAAGCTGGCTTCATAGCGGCGTGCCTGGTGACAGGTGACGCACAGGTTGCCCATGCCTTTGTCAAAGGTCTGGCCGCTGGCGACCATAGGCACTGCAGCGGTAGTCCGCAAAGCAAAGTCATCCTTGGTGTATGTCGCGTGGATCGTATGGCATGTTTTACAAACCAGAGGGGTTGCATCGGGAAGGGTGATATCCTTGGCAGCCGCCCAATCCGCGAAAGACTGCTTGGCAGCCATGCGGTTAATGTAGGCTGCGCCGGAATGGCAGGCAGAACAAGCCTGTGTGGTCCCCTCTGCGAGCCAGTCTTCGTTCTCGGTGCCATGCTTGGACATTTGCCAGGCGTATTGCTTGCCGGCGAGGAGGGTGGTGTCATTGTGACACTGCGTGCAGGATAAATCGGTTGCCTTCAGGGGAGCTGCGGCGGCGCCAGCAGGGCCGGCAGGACCGATGGGACCCGCAGGGCCAGCAGGACCAACCGGACCAGTGGCTCCAGCACAGGCTGCCAGAAAGAACAAGCCAATAAGTAATGTGGAGGCAAGAATGATTGTTTTTCTCATGGACATTTGTACATTCTCCTTCTTGGTTGAAATTGAATTGATCACCAAATCAAAATATGAAAATCGCAAATTTATACGCCACCTCCTGTGCCAGAATATCACCCAATCCTTCAGGGTTATATTGCCAGTCGTTGGGTATAGAGCCCCAATATAAATTAAAACCAGCTTAATCACAAGTGAAAGATGAGACAAACCAACATGACAAATATCATAAAATAACCGTGTCGTTTGTCATAAATGTCTTAGATGAATTGGTGTAAAATACCCAATGGAGAAGAATGCACCCCGCAGCTTTTGATATTAACCTGATGCTCATATATTTCATATATGGGCTGGCTTTCTTCAGCATGGGCACCACCCTCGCTTTTGAGAGTGGCCGGTTCCAGGCGCTTGCCGATGCCAGGGTGCTCAGACCGCTGGCTGTTTTCGGCTTAATTCACGGAACCCACGAGTGGTTGGAAGCTTACCTGCTCCAGGCCACGGCATTTGGGGTTCAATTTCCGGCCTGGTTGGATTGGTTCCGTCTATGCCTGCTGGTTGTCTCGTTCATTTTTTTGACCGGTTTCGGTTTCCAGGCATTCCGATCGCATCCTCCAAAATGGAGTCCGGCTGGTTACAGCCTGCTTGCCATTTTGACTTTGTATACCCTTTTTATCCTGGCAAATACGCTTAATGCAATTCGTTCTGCTGATATACCCTGGCTTGACCTATTGAATGCGCTATCGCGTTACCTGCTGGCTGTGCCAGGAGCGATCCTGGCGGCTGCCGGCTTGCGCGTTCAGGCAATAAATTCTATTGGCGAGGAACGACCTCACCTGCTCACACATCTCACCATCGCCGCCATCGGCTTTTTCATCTATGGTTTGGCCCAGTTTGTCGTTCCTCACATCAATATGCTTCCAGCTTCGATAATCAACACGGAGAATTTTCGGTCGGTTTTTGGATTCCCTGTTCAGATCATCCGTGCTGCCATGGCGTGGATGATCACGCTGGGATTTGTCAGGGCGACGCTTTTAACAGAGCGCGAGCGCCAGCGCCTTGCAGTACTTGCGCAGAAAGCTAAAGTGGATGCCCTTGAACAGCGTGACACGCTCAGGCATGAGCTCCTTTCGCACACCGTTGAAGCCCAGGAAGAGGAACGTACGCGTATTGCCAGGGAACTGCACGATGAAACCGCCCAGGTGCTGACCGCCATTTCACTGGATCTCGCCACCCTTGGCAAGAACTCCTCGAATTCACCGGATGTCAAACGCGCTGTGGACCGTTTGCAAGCGCTATCCAGGCAGATGGCTCAGGGAGTCTATCGCCTCGTCCATGATCTCCGCCCGGCCCAATTGGATGACCTTGGTTTGATTCCGGCAATCCAGTACTTAAAAGATAGAAACGCTGCGCAAGGACTGGAGGTTACCGTCGAGGTCCACGGAAAAGTCCAGCGACTCGATGCAAACGTTGAAACCGTGCTTTTCCGCGTTGTGCAGGAAGCCTTGAATAATGTCCTCCGCCATGCCCAAACCCGCCAGGCCAAGGTTATAGTCCAGTTCAATCAGTATGGGGCGGTCGTGAAAGTGGTGGATGCGGGTGTTGGGTTCAATCCTGAAATTCCATTAGTTCCACCCCACGGCTGGGGCCTGGCTGGAATGCATGAGCGGGTGAATTTAATTGGTGGAGAATTGCATATCAATTCTGATTTAGGGAAAGGGACCACCGTTGAAGTTACCGTTCCTGAGCGTGGATTGTTTGGATCGAAAGCGAGAGGTACATGAAAAAAATACGCTTGATGCTGGTGGATGATCATGAAATCATCCGGGTTGGTCTGAAGAACTTTCTTCAAACCCAGCCTGATTTTGAAGTGGTTGCCGAGGCAAATAATGGGGAAGAAGCTGTTGATCAGGCCATGGAATTCCACCCGGACGTGATCCTCATGGATATCACCATGCCGGGTGTTGACGGGATGGAGGCAACCCGGAGGTTACGGGTGCTATGCCCGGAATGTTTGATCCTGGCTCTGACCGTGCATGATGATAAACAATACCTGATGCAAATGCTGGCAGCAGGGGCTTCCGGCTACATCACCAAACAGGCCGCGGCAGATGAATTGGTTGAAGCCATCCATACCATTGCATCTGGAAATGTCTACCTTCAACCGGCGCTGGCGCGCTGGTTGCTGGAAGATTACCAGAGGCTGGCCCGCCGGGAAATCTCCACCCCACCCGTTCCGCCAGAATCCGCCGACGGTATGGTGATTGGGTTGGAGGTGCTCAGCCTGCGGGAACGGCAGGTCCTGGAAATGATCGCCCAGGGGGTCAGTAACCAGGAAATCGGTGAACGACTGGCGTTAAGTCACAAAACCATTGCCCGTCACCGCGAACGCATCATGAAAAAACTCAACATGCATTCGCGCACCGAGCTTGTGAAGTTTGCCATTCGCACCGGGTTGGTGCAGTTAACCTGAAATTAAAAGAAGTCCTGGCGCAGCATAAAATACTGGCCAGGTTTTAATTCAGCTCTCAACTGGTATTACCGACGAATCCCCATGTTGCGCAAGTCGTCTGAATCAAACTGTGCGCAAACCAGGCCGACGCAGGCGATGGCGATGCTGATGAGAACGACAATAACGGCGAAAATAATCATGGGGCCCTCCTTTTTCCATCCTCTTGCTACTTCTATAATACTTAACGCTAATCCGTCAATTTGGTTGCGCTTTTTTTCGATATTTATTAGGGTGATTTCTTAAATCAATAAGGGCGGAAAGCAGTCATCCGCCCTTACCGGATGGCTCCCCGACGGGGAGCGCTTTCTCAGTCTCAATACCCCATCGCAGTAAACATTTCATCATTTGTTCCAAATTTGAAATCCTCCAGGCCGAGCTTCTGCGCCTCGGCACTCTCGGCTGCTGTCAGCTTTGCCAGGTGAGCCTTGTCCACCACGCGTTCGTGGGTCTCCACCAGGCGCTGTTCGAACTTGTCCACAACATTGTCCAAGTCACGCATGGGGCCCTGGGTCTGAAGGAATTGCAGGATCGCTTCAGCGGCTTTCTCGCCATCCCGGCGCGCCACCCCAACCAATCCGGTGCTGGCCTTGCGCGCCCAGCCAGCCAGGAAGACACGTTCGATCGGTTGATTGGTGTCCGGGTTAAATGCCTCGTATGAAACGCCTTCCACCGGGAAGCGCGGCTGAGGGACTGACACATAGGCATCGTTCACAATCGGTACGCAGAAATCCTTGTCAACCGTGTCACCAATGGCAAAGATGACGGTATCGACATCGATCTGGTGTGTATTTCCTGTGCCCCGGGCTTTGACATTGCCGTCCACACCCACCAGGGTGTTTTCTTCCACTTTCAAACCGGTCACGCCATTCATCCAATCGCCCAGAACACGCACGGGTGCAGCCAGGAATTCAAATCGGAAATGTGTCGATGAAATCGCGTCGAGAGCCTTGGGCAGGGCGTCCAGAAAGGCGGCCTTGGAGACCTCCGGGTTCTGCCCGACCGACTGCATGATGGGAGCCACGCGGGCAAACTCGGCTTCCAACGCGGTCAAGTCCAGGTTACAGGCAACAACTTCCATCTCTTTCCGCGTAAACTTTACATCCCCCGGACCGCGCCGCACAACCACGATCACCTCGTCCACTTTTAGATCGCGGATGAGGTAATGGGAAATGTCCAGCATGACATTCCCCGCGCCGACCACCGCTACGCGTTTGCCAAGAAGATATTTTTTCTCGCTGAAGGGCGGCAGCAGGTTGTAGTGAAAGACAAGGGTCTTGGCATGATAAACTCCAGGCAGGTTCTCGCCTGGCAACCGCAGCCATTTGGTCCCCTGGGCGCCGGTCGTGATCAATACAGCCTGGAAACCGGATTCGAGCAAGTCTTCCAGCACGATATTTCCACCGCAGCAGACGATCACATTTCCAAAATAATCAATACTGGAAATGTCCAGTATCTGCTTGAATTGGGCCCGCAAGCCCGTTTTCATCTTGAGCTTATCCGGGTATATGCCGTATTCCGCCAGGCCGCCCGGCTTGACGTCGCGGTTAAACATGACAACGCGGCTCCCACCTTCGGCCAGTTTTCGTGCCGCGTACAGGCCCGCAGGTCCGGCTCCGACGATGGCCACCATGTACTTCGGGTCTTCCATCAACTATCTCCTCTTCCGGTATTGCGGATGAATTATAGCCGCTGGACAGGGGACGGACAAGGATAAAAATCATATGGAGATTTAACCTTAATCTTATCCTGTGGTTGTAACTCTATGCTATAGTTAACCAATCAAACCAGGAGACAGGCCGACGCCGGAGAGCCAATGAATAGAAATTTTAGTGAACACATACTTCCGAATGGTCTGAAAATACTACTTAAAGAAATCCACACAGCTCCCCTGATCAGTTCGTGGATCTGGTATCGCGTAGGTTCGCGGGATGAGCCTTCCGGTCACACCGGCATAAGCCACTGGGTGGAGCATATGCAATTCAAGGGTACAGCCCAATTTCCCGCCAGCAGCCTGGACCGGGATATCTCGCGAGATGGAGGCATGTGGAACGCCTTTACCTTCATGGATTGGACCGCCTACCTGGAAACCATGCCCGCCGACAAAATCGACCTGGGATTGCGCCTGGAGGCTGACCGGATGACGAACAGCCTGTTCGATGAGAAAGAAGTTGCTTCGGAACGGACGGTGGTCATCTCTGAGCGGGAGGGGAATGAGAACGAGCCGCTCTTCCGGCTTGGTGAGGCCATCCAGCAGGCTGCCTTCAAGGTGCATTCTTATCACCATGAAGTCATAGGCGACCTGGTGGACCTGAAATCCATGAGCCGGGACGATCTTTACCAGCATTACCGCACTTATTACATTCCGAATAATGCCGTCGTGGGGGTGGCCGGTGATTTCAATACCAATGAAATGCTGGCCCGCCTGCGTGAGCTTTTTGAGCCAATTCCAGCCGGCCCCTTGCCAAACCGATCCATCCGTCCTGAACCTGCGGCCAGTGAAGAGCAGCAGTTGACGGTCGAAGGCCCCGGAGAAACGTCCTACCTGGACATCTCCTATCATGCTCCAGCAGGGGACGATCCGGATTTCTTTCCCTTGGCGGTACTGGACAGCCTGCTGACCGGACCAGGCGGCATGAGTGTCTTTGGAGGGGGAGGCCTCTCCAATAAAACCTCCCGCTTGTACCGGGCCCTGGTCGAGAAGGAAATGGCTGTTGGCGTCGGGGGCAGCACCATTACAACGCTCGACCCTTATCTTTACAGCATAACCATCACGATCCACCCCAACCACACACCCGGCGAAGTGCTCCAGGCATTTAATAACGAGGTGAAAAATCTCCAGGACCAGCTTGTTCCGGTGGAGGATATCAACCGGGCCATCAAACAAGCCCGGGCCTTGTTTGCATACCAAAGTGAGAACATTACCAGCCAGGCTGCCTGGCTGGGGCACGCCGAGATGTTTTCCACTTATGAATGGTTCCTGAATTATCTGGATAAATTATCGCAAGTGACCCCTGCGGATATCCAACAAACTGCACAAAAATACCTGCGGGAACAAAATCGTGTGGTGGGATTCTACATACCAAGCGGAGCAGAGGTGAAGGCATGAGCAAACTGGAACAATCCCTGCCAGGTTCCGACGATATCACGCATGTCACGCTGTCGAACGGTATCACCATCCTGGTTCGTGCCAACGATAACAGTCCCTCTGTGGTCATTGGCGGTCACCTTCCCTGTGGCAGCCTGTTTGATTCGGACGAAAAATTGGGGCTGGCGGATTTTACTGCACTTGGCTTGATGCGTGGAACCAAGCAGCGCACATTCCAACAGATCTTCGACGCACTTGAATCGGCCGGCGCCAGCCTGTCCTTCAATGCCGGTACACTTAATACTGGATTCTCCGGGCGATCCCTGAGCGAAGATCTCCCACTCCTGCTCAATCTACTGGCGGATAGCCTGCGCCACCCGGTTTTCCCGCCGGAAGAGATTAAACGTCTGCGTGCTCAATTCCTGACCGGCCTGGCCCAACGTGCTGAGGATACTGCCGAAATGGCCTCCATCACCTTCGATCAGATCGTTTTTGATGGGCATCCCTATGCCCGGCCGGAGGATGGCTGGCCAGAAACCATTCGGGCCATCCAACGAGACGACCTGGCCGAATTTCACCAGCATTGCTATGGACCGCAGGGAATGGTGATCGCCCTGGTCGGCGCAATCGACCCCAGGATTGCGGTGGAGCAAGTGAGTGAAACCCTCGGCGATTGGTCCAACCCAGGGCAATTGAAACTGCCCTCCCTGCCGGAGCTTAAGCCGCTTATGCAGCCCACCACCCGAAACGTGAAGATCCCTGGCAAGTTCCAGGCCGACCTGGTCATTGGGACCTCCGGCCCGCAGCGCAAAGATCAGGATTATATTGCCGATGCATTGGGAAACTCGGCGCTTGGTCAATTCGGGTTGGGCGGTCGCATCGGGGATGTAGTGCGGGAGAAATCCGGCCTGGCTTACTATGCCTCTTCCTCCCTGGAGGCAGGCATCGGTCCCGGCTCCTGGTATGTAAGTGCGGGGGTCAATCCGGCCAATGTGCAAAAAGCGCTTGACCTGATTTGCCAGGAAATCGCTCTCTTCGTCGAAAACGGCATCACCGCCGAGGAATTGGCCGACAACCAGTCCAACTTCATTGGGCGGTTGCCACTTTCGCTCGAATCCAACGGCGGGGTGGTCAATGCCTTGCTCAATATCGAACGCTATGATCTCGGCCTGGACTATTACCGGAACTATCCAGACCTGGTACGAGCCGTTACCCGGGAGGACATACTGGCTGCCGTCCGCAAGCATCTGCATCCTGATCGGTTGGCGATCGCGGTTGCAGGTCCATAGACCAACAGAAGATTATGATCCTCAAAAACGGCGTGGACATCATTGAAATTGCGCGCATCCAGGCGGTTCTTGACCGCCGGGGCGAGCGCTTCTTAAAACGTGTATTTACAGATCTGGAGATACTCGAGTGCCATGGACGTGCCGATGCCCTGGCGATCCGCTTTGCCGCCAAGGAAGCGGTCTCCAAAGCATTGGGGACTGGCATTGGACCAATCTCCTGGCACGACGTTGAGACGCTGCATAAATGGAGTGGGGAACCCTATCTCATCCTGCATGACGATGCCAAAAAAATTGCCGAAGAATTGGGGTTGACGGTCTGGGCGGTCAGCCTGAGCCACAGCCGCGAAAATGCCATTGCCGTGGTTGTAGCCACAAGCGGGTGATCAGTTCTTTTCTTCCGTACCGATCCACAGGTGGCCTGGTTGGATGATGCGGTTCGAACGGACAAGGACTTTCCCTGCACGTCCTTCAACCAGGTTGGGAGGTGATCCTGCCAGCATGGAGGGGTGGACCAGGCAAAGATCGGCGACAAGGCCGTATTTCCGCCGGTAGTAATCCGCGGCTTGCGTGACTTTGGCGGTCAACGCGGTGCGGGGGTCGTTATCAAACCAGAGCATTCCAACGTTCATAGTGAGATCCTTATCTAGAGAGGCGGGAGCCAGAATTTCAGCCAGCTCCCAGACTGGTAGAGGCCGAATTGTTTTCCCGGAAGCAAATCTCCCAGGCTGACCAGGGGATTTTCCACCAGGGAGCGGGCGTTATGCAGGTTTTTTACCTGGCCGATTACACGGGTTTGGAAATAATCCAGCCATGTCCGCAGGTGGTTCAGCCGGGCGGGGTTGATCGATATCACTGGCCAGGCATGCCGTTCCGGTCCATACATCAACAACCAGCGCAGATCGTGCTGGGATTGAATTTCGCTCCCGGCCATCAGATCAAACCCGTCGAAAAGCAGCAATAACGATTGACGCGTTCCGGGAAGGGCCTGCGCCCAGCTCACCAATTGTGATATGAATTCACCTGCGGATGGGTGAAAAGCCGGCCAAATCCCCAGGCAATGGGGCAGAGTTTCCAGCGCGGTCCACTCTTCGGGGAAGGGGGTCAGAACTCCAAACTGGATATCGCCAGGATCCTGAAGGCCCGAAGCGCGTGCCAGAGACTGCAGGAAAGCGGTTTTACCGCTGCCTCCGTCTCCCGCCACCAAAAGCGGACCCGGAGCCGGATCGTACAGGTCGAGCAGGACCGGCAGGCCATCTTCCGCCATCCCGAGCAAAAAACTCCCGCCGGGGATGGTGGGAGGGTGAGCCAGGAGGACAGCGCGCTTGGACTCCAGCGTGGACTGTGTGAGAGGTGTTTCCTCCCGGCGGAGTTCCGCCTGGATCTCCTGGTAAGCCTGCAGTGCAAGAAGAAATTGGTTGGAGGTGGACATGTCTGCAACTCTTTCTGTGTTTAGAACATTTGTTCTTATAATAGCACATATGTTTTGCTGAGTCAATGGTCTCTGGCCTGCATTTGGATAATCGATCCAATCACCTTGGTTAATTGAAGTGGGTAGAACCGATATTCGTTCCTCGGAACGAAAAAGAAACGAATGGGTGAGTTGGAAATTGAATTGATGAGATTCGATCCGAGGAACGAAGAGGAACGACTGTCATAAGGAATCACGAGGCATTAGAAAATGGATTTCAATAATGAACTGATGAAATAGAGACAGGAGGAAAGGAAAAAACAAAAGAGGCAGATCATGACACAAATAACGAGCAACAGAACGAATAAAAAAAGAAGCACAAGAGAGCCGGTCATGCGGTTAATATTAGAACATATTTTCTAATTTGTCAAGGGTTGATGGCGAAAATTTCAGGCGCTGGGTTACGGCAAGCATTTCCGAGGCTGGTGAATTCCAACTTCAAAACAAAAACTTCCGAAGTCTCCAAGACTTCGGAAGTTTGAGAAATGATTGAAAAAAAAGGATGCAACGACTTTCTGATGTATAGATCAGGCTCTGGCGGCAGCCAGTTCCACCTGGGTGTAACGCAGACGTTCAAGCACAGCGATGGCAACGTTACGCATCATAATGTAGCCCATTTTCCAATCCTTTTCCACCAGGGCCCGCAATGCCAGTCCATCCACTTCGATCACTTTGACGGGGATGGTAGCCTTGGCGGTGGCAGTATAACGATAAGGGTCGATCAACGAGGAAACACCATAGACTTCTCCCGGGGCGATCGACCCGACCAGGGCATTCGAAATGGCGCCCTCACCCCCGCCGCTGAAGATCAGGTCGATATCCCCTTCCATCAGCAAAGCCAGAACGGTCGCATTCGTGTTCTCTTTGACCAGCAGAGTGCCCTTTGAATGGCTCTTTTCCTGGGAGATCTCAGCAATGGCCTCGAGTTGTTTCTCATCGAGCGAGGCGAAAAATGGATAACGGCGTAAAAGTTCGGGGGACACCATGCATCACTCTCCTTGAGCCTTCCGAAGTCTCCAAAACTTCGGAAGTTTGAATATTCATCACGAATGGGGCGAATGAGGCGAATGCGACGAATGAATCAAAAAATATTCGTGCCGTTCGTATATTCGTGCAATTCGTGTTAAAGTTCTTTTAACAGTTCCATCACCGCTTTCACGGCGACCGGAACCGCTTCGGCAACCGCCGGGGACAATTCCTGGCTGAAATCATACACTGCTTCGGCCTCAATTGCAACGATGATCACGTTCCCATCTTCCGGCAGAGCGATGTGCATGCTCCGGCCTACGTTCAGCGCATTGCGCAGGGAAGTGTCGTGCGCCGAAGCAGAATGACCGGCATTCAGGTCAGGCAGGTCGCTCAGTGTGAACTGGCTGACCGTCCCAATTTTCTTCCCACCGGTGAAGATCGAGTCAATTAAAATGACGCGTTCCGAACCGGTCAAACGTTCCATCAGGCTCAGGCCTCCCAGGGAGGCGGTGTCGACCTCGACCTCACCCCCAGCCCCTTTCCCTTCGGGAGAGGGGGGCAGGGATGAATGGCGATCAGCCAGGGCTTCCCGGACCTTATCCGCGACGACCCAACCGACGCCGTCGTCACCAAGGATGGGATTGCCGAGACCAATGATTAACGTTTTCACGTTTGAAAGTTTGAACGTTGGCACGTTACAGATGAATGTGTAACGTGCCAATAGATAGAGGTGTAAACCTTAGTTCGTAAATTGTCGCATTACATCCAGGATTTCACCGTTCGGCTTGCGTATGGTAATCTCCAGCGGCATCTGGCCGGGAAGGGAGTGCGTGGCGCACCCGAAACAGGGATCATAGGCACGGAAGGCCATCTCGACCATGTTGAGCAAGCCTTCGTTTACGTTGCCTTTCTTGATCAGGTTTTCGGCGGCTTTTTTAATGGACATGGTGATGGGAGCGTAGTTATTGGTGGTACCGACGACCAGGTTGACCTTGGTGACCACGCCGCGCTCGTCTGTCCAATAGTGGTGTGTCAGGGTGCCGCGCGGCGCCTCGACGATGCCCACACCCTCGGTGGGTTTCCCGGTCGGGATGGTGTGAAAGTTCGGGCTGGTGATCTCCGGATCGGTGGCGAGTTCCACCCAGTGTTCGGCTGCGTAAAGCAGCTCGACCAGGCGGGCCCAGTGGATGGCCAGGCGCTGGTGCACCGGTTTGCCACCCAGGGTTTTGTACATTTTATCGTATTCTTCCTGGGCCAGCGGGGTAGCCATGCCGTCGGAGGCGTTCAGGCGGGAGAGCGGGGTGGCCATGTATACGCCCGAATCAGCACCATCCGTGAATCCTTTCCAACCGACGTTCTTCAGGTAGGGGAACTTCAGATAGGTCCAGGGTTCAACGTGTTCGGCGATGTGGGCAGCGTAGTCCTTTGGCTCATACTTGACGTATTCCTTGCCGTCCGGGCCAACCACGCGCACCTTGCCATCGTAGAAATTGACCTTGTTATTGGCATCCACCAGACCCATATAGTAGGTCTTGTGCGTGTAGATATCACCCAGGATCAAATCGACATAGGCTTTGTTGCCGAGGACGATATCATTGAATGCCTGCAGGCTGAACTGGGCAAATTCGATCGCCCAGCGTCCCATCATTTCGATTTCCTTGCGTTGTTCCTCCGTGATGCCCTTGGTCAGACCGCCCGGGATGGACGTGCAGGGATGGACCTTGCGTCCACCGATCATCTCGACCACGGTGTGGCCGTACTTGCGCATCTGGATGACCTTGCCGCCGATCTCCAGCCCGACCTTGTGGATGACACCCAGGATGTTGCGCTCGGCCACCGGGGCATCCGGACCCATGATGAAATCGGGACCGCCCAGGGCGTAGAAGTGGGTGGTGTGGTCGGTGCAGTAAAAGGCCATGTAGAGCAATTCACGCAGTTTCTTCGCCGTGGAAGGGATATCCACGTGATAGACCGCGTCCACGGCCTTGGCAGCCGCCATGTGGTGGGCCTCCGGGCAGACTCCGCAGATGCGGTTGGTCAGCAGGGGCATTTCCTCCACCGGGCGGCCGACGCAGAAGCGCTCGAAACCGCGCAGCTCCGGGATCTGGAAATAGGTGTTGGCGACATCGCCATCGTCATTCAGGAAGATCTCAATCTTGCCATGGCCTTCCAGCCGGGTGATGGGATCAATGGTAATTCTTTGCATGGTTTGTTATCCTTCCTGCACCCGTATTTTGGGTGTCTGTGCGGCTTTGCTGGCACGCAGGAGGGAGCCTGCCAGATTAAACCGGTAAAATTGTCCGGCAGGATCCACCAGACCGTCCAGGATCTGGTCAATCTCTTCGGGTTTTTCACTATCGATGACCGAGGCGAAGGCCGCAATCAGACGGGCGCCGTAATCCACCACTCCCTCGGCAGGACCGTAACAGCCGATGCATTGCGCACCAACGCTCGGGCAGCGGGCGACACAACCACTGCGGGTGGCGGGACCATTGCAGGGGATGCCTTGTTCGAGCAGGCACAGTTCCGGGTCGGCGTGGGTAAATTGGATGCGTCCAAATTGCTTGATGACCTTGACGTTACGCTTACGCGGGCATTCATCGCAGACGGTTGAATCCCCGGCTCCGATGGTGGCGCCCTTGGGAGGCAGCTCCGCTTTGCCGTTCAAGGCGGCGATGACCAGGTCCACGACCGCGGCGATCTGGGTCGATTCGGGTGGGCAGCCGGGCATGTAGTAATCCACGTCCACAACCTGGTCGAGGGTCTTCAGGAAGGGGTTAAGGGTCGGGATGGTGATGGCACCTTCGGGCATGGCGTAACTGGCCTGTGGGCGGAGATTGTTTGGATTATCGGTGGTAAGGGTCGAGAAGGCCGTGTCCACCATATCCTGGATAGAACTGAAGTTTGCCAGTCCGGGTACGCAGCCCTCACAGGCACAGGAGCCGAAGGCGACCATGATCTTGGATTTCCTGCGTAGAAGCTTGGCAACATGCTCGTTCTCGTCGTTACGCATGCCGCCGTTAAAAAGGCACAGGGTGATCTCGCCATCTTGCATGGCTTCCACATCTTTATACTTGGCATCCATGGCGACCGGCCAGAAGACCACGTCGAAAGCCGCATCCACATCCAGGATCTTCTCATGGATGTTCAGGACGGCGATCTCACAGCCGCCGCAAGAGGCAGCCCAGTACATGGCGAATTTAGGCTTGCTCATGCCGGCACCTCCTCAACCTGAACTTCGGCTTGTCCCATGTTTTCCCCAAGGGCTGGAGTTATTGGTGAGACCTTGTTCCAGTTCAATGGGCCAAGCGCCCGCACCTCTTCGGTGAACTTGGATATTTCCCGGGCAAAGATGGCGCCTTCGGCGGCGCTGGCCCAGAGCAATTTCAAGCGTCCAGGTTCAATGCCCAATTGGGCCAGGACCCGCTGCATCAGGTGGAAGCGGCGCATGGCCTTGTAGTTCTGGTTGATGTAGTGACAGTCACCGGGATGGCAGCCCGAAACAAGAACCGCGTCTGCACCACCGGCGAATGCCTTGAATACGAAGGTTGGATCAAGGCGCCCGGAGCACATCAGGCGGATCAGTCTCACATTGGGGGCATACTTCATTCGTGCAGTTCCAGCCATATCGGCGGCGCGGTAGGAGCACCAGTTACAGGTGAAGCCGATGATGACAGGCTCAAATGGTTTGGTTTCAGGTGTATCAGTCATAATGGTCTCTCCTTATGCCGCTACGGCTTCTTTTTCTGGAATATTCATAAACAGCAACCCTTCGATCTGCGACATGATTTGTTCATTGGAGAAGCCGGTGCCGCTTATGGCACCCGCCGGGCAGGCTGCCACGCACGTGCCACACCCCTGACAGAGAGCCGGGTTGACCTCGCTGACCATTTTGTCTTCATGGAAGAGAATGGCGTTGAAGGGGCAGACGTTATTGCAGATGCGACAGCCGGAACACTGTTCTTCGTGAACAGTCGCGCGTATCGGTTCCAGGGCAACCTCTTTCTGCTGGATCTTGCCAAGGATGCGAGCCGCCGCGGCTGCCCCCTGCGCGACGCTGGCCGGGATATCCTTGGGACCCTGGACGCAGCCGGCTATGTAGATGCCTTCGGTTACCGTGGCAACCGGGTCCAGCTTGGGATGCCGCTCGATCAACCAGCCATCTGCGCTGCAGGATATGCCGAACAGCTTGGCAACTTCCTTGGCGTCATGGCGGGGTTCCAGGCCGGTCGACAGGATGGCCATATCCACCGGCACGCGCAATTGGTTGCCGGTCAGTGTATCCTCAACCTGAATAATAAGCTTGCCTTCTTCTGCGGGCAGGCGCACGGCATCGCTGATTTCGGCCACTTTGCCACGGATGAAGTGCGTTCCTTCATCGAGCAGGCGGTGATAAAACTCCTCATAGCTTTTGGCAGCAGTGCGGATATCTATGTAAAAGTTGTACACTTCCGCACCAGTCCGTTCGCGCACAAGGTGAGCGAATTTCAGACTTTGCATGCAGCAGATCGCTGAGCAATATTCGTTGTAGTTCTTATCGCGGCTGCCCACACAGTGGACGATGCCCACGACTTGTGGAGCAGTCTTGCCATCCCGCATGACGATGTTGCCGCCCGTCGGGCCAGCGGCGTTGCACAGGCGTTCAAACTCGAGACTGGTGTAAACGTTTGCCAGGCGTCCATAACCGTACTGAACGATACGATGAGGATCAAAGGTATCGTAACCGGTGGCCAGGATGACATTGCCGACCTGGACATTAATCATCTCATCTTCCTGGGCAAAGTCGATCGCGTGGGTCGGGCAGAATTTCTCACAGGCTTTGCAGGTACCCTTGATGTAATAGGTGCAGTTGATGCGGTCAATGACCGGGTACTTGGGAACGGCTTGCGGGAAGGGGACGTAGACCGCCTTGCGGTTGCCCATACCGGCTTCGAAAACATCATCCTTCACCTTCTTGGGGCACTTTTCCCAGCAGATGCCGCAGCCGGTGCAATCTGCTTCGTTGATGCTGCGGGCGCGCTTGCGGATGGTTACGTCAAAATTACCGACGAATCCATCCACTTTTTCAACCTCTGAATAGGTCAACAGGGTGATGTTGGGATGGTTTCCGGCGTCCACCATTTTTGGGGTCAGGATGCAGGCCGAGCAGTCCAGGGTGGGGAAGGTCTTGTCAAATTGGGCCATGTGCCCACCAATGGTGGGTTCCCGTTCGACCAGGTAAACATGGAAACCAGCATCGGCAATTTCGAGAGCAGCCTGGATACCGGCGATGCCGCCGCCGACGACCAGGGTGGCCGGATGGATGGGTACGTGCAGCGGCTCAAGTGGTACATGATGGATAACGCGTGAGACGCCTCCAGAAATGATCGCTTTCGCTTTTTCGGTGGCAGCCACTTTGTCGGTGTGCACCCACGAGTCCTGCTCGCGGATGGAGACCAACTCGCACAGGTACGGATTCAACCCGCCGGCTTTGGTGGCATTGCGGAAGGTTCTCTCGTGCAGGTGCGGGGAGCAGGCAGCCACTACCACGCGCGTGAGGCCTTGTTCCTGGATGTCTTTCTGAATGAGTTCCTGGCCCAGGCTGGAGCACATGAACTTGTAATCACGGGCAATTATTACGCCTTGATCTTTGAGGTTCTCGGCAGCCCATGCGCTGACCTCACCCACATTCACGACACCTGCAATATTGGTACCACAATGGCAAACGTATACTCCGATTTTTTCTTTGTTTTCCATACGTTTTACTCCTTGGAAATTACAGTATCTGGTTCAGGTTCTTCCTGACCAGGCCTTAGCAACGAAGGCGCCAGCGCTATGAATTCCTTGCCGATGCCCAATTTTTTAGATGGAATGTCCATGGCCAGACCAATCAACTGGGTGAAATAGACGATCGGCAGCTCATATTTCGTACCGAATTCAAGATTCACTTGTTGCTGGTAGCACTCCAGGTTATTTTGGCACATGGGGCAGGCGGTGGCGATGACTGTTGCACCTGAGTCCAGGGCGCTTTGCAGCAGATTGCGTACCATGCTCAGGGCTGCAGTACGGCCCGATAGGATCAATGAACCGCCACAGCAACGCATTTTTAGCGGGTAATTGACCGGTATTGCACCGATGGCGGACATTAATTCTTCAAAGTACAGCGGATTTTCTACGTTCTCATTGTCCTTCTGAGGTCGGTTGATCTGGCAACCATAATAGGTGGCAACTTTCATGCCTTCCAGCGGTCTGGTCACCTTGCTTTTGAGCATCTCCGGACCGATATCCTGTGCGAAAACTTCTATGAGGTGTTTGACCCCGATTGTTCCACTGAAATGCAAATTATCCTCTTCCAGGGCAAAGTTAATATGCTCAGCCAGGTCCGCATCTTTCTTTAGATTTGCCGCTGTAAAATACATATTCTTGTAGCAAGCACTGCAGGGAGCGACCACATCCAGGCCAGTCTTCTCAGCAATCGCAAGATTGCGAGCGGTAAGAGTAGAGGCCAGGAGTTCATCAATATAGAAATATGTGGTTGATCCACAGCAGTTCCAATCTTCCAGTTCCTTCAATTGCACTCCCAGCTTCTTCGTGGTCTCGAGGGCTGAGTTGTGATAGCTGACTGCCATTTTTTCCAGAGAGCATCCGGGAAAGTATGCGAACTCTTTCATTCGAGACCTCCCATGGGCATGATTCTGCCAAGCATACGTTTGAAACTATCCAGGCGTTTGATCTTCGCGGGTATGAAGGGGAGTTTGCCTTTCAACAACAATTCAGTCGCGCCCTGGACTTCCTGGAGAAATTCACGCAGCCCGAAGCTGAAGATATAGGCAGGTGCCAAAATTGGTTCAAAGGAACGCCCGCCGCGCACGATCATTTTTACAAAAGCCTCGGAGAAGGTTGGACCGATCAAACCTTCCTTGTAATGGTGATTCCAGATGGAATAGCGCTTCAAGGCATACATCAATTCGGTGATATTGATATCTTGCGGGCAGCGCACCGTGCAGTGATAACACGATGCGCAATACCAGAAGGTATTGCTCTCCAGCACCTGCTCTTTCATGCCTTGATTGATCATGGCGATCAATTGCCGCGGGGTGTAATCCATGTAACCGGCCACCGGGCAGGTGCCCGAGCATGTGCCGCACTGGATACAGGTTCTCAGGGGTTCCCCTTCGGCGGTCTGTAAAAGGTTTTCAACTTCCTGGCCAAATGTAATCGTATTTGTCATAGGTTCTTTCTACATGACTTGCCTGATGCGAGAAAATAAGTCCATCACCGTATCAGCAAGAGAAGGTCCTGTTAGGATTTTCCGGCTTTTTTGGCTTCGGCAGCCTGGATCAGGCTGTTGACTTTTTCCAAGAGCATCTTCGGTTCCACCGGCTTTTCCACCATTTCGTCCACCTCTACAAAGCGGGGATGGACTGGTTCGCCGGGGAAGAGAAAGGCGATCTGCTCGCGCATACCGGTGATGATTAATACCGGCAGTTCGCGCAGTTTGGCATCCTTGCGGAGCTTGCGGGCGATCATGATGCCCTCCGCCCCACGGCCCATCATAATGTCGAGCAGTAAAAGGTCATAATGCTTGGTCTGCAACGACTGCAGGCCATCCTTCGGGGTATAAGCAACATCCACATCATAGTTTGCCGCTGTAAGGATGGACCTGATTCCCGAGACAAAATCGGGATCATCGTCGATCATGAGAACTTTCTTGTTCATACTAAGCCTCCATTCCAAAATTTGCTTCATTTTGGCCCTTGTCGGGCCGGTTAAGTGTTCGAAACAGGCAGGCTCACCACAAAGGTTGTGCCTTTGCCCAATTCACTATCCACTGCAATGGAGCCGCCGTGAGCGTCCACAATCTGCCGGCTGACGGCCAGACCGATCCCGTGACCTGCCGCTGCCTGGCCGGACTTCCCACGGTAGAAACCCTCGAAAATATGCGGCAGGTCTTCCGGGGAGATCCCTACGCCGCTGTCCTTGACCGAAACCAGGATCGCCTCTCCCTGTCTTTCGGTCATAACACTTACTTTTGTCCCATCCGGAGAATATTTGATGGCATTACCAATTATGTTTACAAACACCTCCGAAAGGCTGGAAGCATCACCAGAGATCTGGGGCAGCTGTGTGTCAAAGGACGTCACCACCTCGATATTCTTGCGCTCCGCCAGGGTCCCGAGGCTTTCGAGGGCATTTCGGATCGGAATGATAACATCAATCCGGGTAAAGCTCTCCTTCAATTTATTGATGTCAACAGAGATCACCCTGAGCCAGGAGTTGATGAGCTTCAACAGCTCATCAATTCTGACCTTTATTCGTTCCAGTTTCTCTTTTTGGCTCTCATTAACCACATTCGATAATTCGTATTCGAGTGCGAACAGGTTTTGTTGAACGGCGCCCAAAGGAGCTTTCAGTTCGTGTGACACGATGGAAGCGAATTGCTCTCTCAGGAGTTCCTTTTCCCTGCGCAGGGAGATCGCCTCCAGGACCAATCTTCGTTTTTCGATGCCTCTACGCGTAATCAAGCGGAACTCATCGGGTGTAAAAGGCTTGGGGAGGAAATCGTAAGCGCCTTTTTTCATTGCGTCCACGGCGGAGCTAACGGTGGCAAAGCCTGTAATCACGACGGTCACGATGGTCGGGTCGAATTCGTGGACCTTGTCCAACACCTCAAAGCCGGACAAGCCGGGCATTTTCAGGTCAACAAATACCAGGTCCGGCAGATACTCAGGCAAAAGGCTGAGACCTTTCGCCCCGTCAGGCGCAGTCGCGATTTGATAGCTGCTGCCCTTCAGGATCTGGGTGCATGAATCCAATACTACTTCCTCGTCATCAATGATCAATATCTTAGGTTTGGTTTCCATCTTCCATTCCAGGGGTGCTGGTTGTCAAGGGAAAACTCAGCGTGAAGGTCGTCCCTTTTCCCAGCTCACTTTCAACCGTTATATTTCCGTTATGATCCTTTACGATACCATAACTGATCGCCAGGCCCAGACCAACTCCATGGCCGGTTTCTTTGGTCGTAAAGAATGGATCAAAGACTCTGATTAGATTTTCTTCCGTGATCCCGGGACCCGTATCCTGCACTTTTATTTCAATGGTTTTCTCTTCCACATTGTGTATTGTTGTTAATGTCAGTGTTCCATTGCCATCCATCGCTTCGGCCGCATTAATAATCAGGTTCAGAAATACCCGTTCAACTTGCGAGGGATCCAAGACGACCATGGGCGGATTGTTTTCAAGGTTCCAAAGTACTTTGATATTGTGAAATATGGCCTGTTTTTCGACCAGAGAGACGCAACCTTGAAGCAATACATTTACGTTGCACAGCGTTTTATCAGGTTTCTTTTGACGGGAGAAATCCAGCAGCCCACGGATGATATCCCGGCAGCGGTTGGCCTGTACGACGATCTTTTGAAGGCTCGTCTTTGCATCATCGGTAATGGCCTGGTCTTCGAGCAGCAGGTATGAATAAGTGACGATTCCCTGGAGAGGATTATTCAACTCGTGCGCCACATTGGCCGATAATTGCCCGACCAACGCCAGTTTTTCAGATTCCATGATCTTCTTTTTTGTGAATTCTTTGAGCTTTTCGTCTCGATCTTTCAAGGCGGTGGCCATAAAATTAAACGTTTCTGCCAGTTCGCCCAGCTCATCTTTCGAAACCTTTCCGACTTTGGCTTCAAGATTCCCGCTGGCCAGTTGCTTGGAGGCCGTAACCAGCTTCTTGATCGAAGAGGAAATTCCTCGCGAAAGCAGCAATGCCAACAGGATCGATAGGACAACACCTGCAAGCGTGATACCCGAGAAGATCAGAATGGCACGATTCTTGATATCCGAATATTTTTGCTCCAGTAAGCCAACGTAGAGTACTCCAATAATCTTATCCGCATAATCTTTGATCGGCTCGTAGGCGGTTATATACCAATCATTTACAACAAACGCCCGTCCTACATATTGCTTTCCTTCCACAACCACTTGTTGAAAAACATCAGCTGCCATCCGGGTGCCGATGGCGCGTGAACCATCTGCATCATGAACATTCGTGGAAATTCTTACATCACTTTGAAAGATGGTCGCTGTTCCAATATCTCTGCCTTTATAAACGGCTCCTTGAAAAACAGTTTGCTTGACTTCATCAACAATATCGTAGTTGTGATCTAAAAGCACTCCAGCGTAAACGACCCCGATGAAATCCCCGCTGACTCTAAAAACCGGAACAGCCGCCATCAACATCATCCCGGCTGTTTCTTCGGTTTCCAGGCGGGGCGTGGCCATGGGCGTATTCACAAAGATGAAATGGGCCTGTTCGGCAAGTTGCGGTGATTCTTTCTTCAGGTCACCGGCAGAAACAATGATTGTACCTTCCGCTGGCGTTCGCCTGGTCAGTACTGCCTGGACGAGTTCCTGCTTGCTCTGGTCATCACCATTGAGAGTTGGATTGTTCACCCGAAGGACCACAATTCCATTGCTATCCGTCAGGGTCAGTATGTCCAAGCCTTCGTTTGCCTTAAAGGATTTCAATACGTCGACATATTCCTGGGCAGTATTCTTTTGGTAAAGTACGTCCTCGATAAACGTTCGAACAGCGGTAAATTCGGCCGCCTGGCGAACCCGATCCTGCTTATCAAGGTAAATCAACCGGGCCGTATTCAGGTCGTTCTTAACCCTGTCCTCGGCTTCATTAACAATCAAGCCCGAGATGGTTGTTACACCAACCCCGGTAAACAGCAAGCCGCTTAGAATGATGATCGCCAGCAGGCTCAGGGATAGCCGCGTGGCAATTGATTGCCCAATGCCTCGTTTAATCTTCGAAAGGAGACCCCCCAAGACTTGCATCAGCCTGGCCATCATTCGCCAACTTCCCTGTCAATCAGGTCTCCATTCAATTCAACTTGCCTCTATAATGCCTCGTACACCAGCTCGATCAAATCCTTGACTGCCAAACTCGTTTCATTTCCAGTTGTCTTGACAGCATCCTTGTACATCGAGTAGTCTTTCGGGCAGGTGACAATGAATGCTTTTACATTATCAAGAGAAGCAGCTTCACGTATCCTTCCTTCGCTGGGCCGTTCCTTGACATCCTTCTCTTCCATCCATATGCGTCCACCTCCCGCGCCGCAGCAGAAAGAACGATCACCGTGGCGGGGCATCTCGATCAGCTCGCAGCCGGTTGCTTCGATCACCCGGCGTGGTGCATCATATATTCCATTGTAACGACCCAGGTAGCACGGATCATGATAGGTGACCTTGTATCCCAGTTTCTTGCTGAATTTTATTTGCCCTGAAGCGATCATTTTGTCCAGTAATTCAGCATAATGCATAACTGCCGGGCGGCCGTTGCCATTGGACGGGTATTCATTCTTCAATGTGTTGTAAGAGTGCGGATCCGTGGTGATAATTGTCTGGAACTTGACCTTCGATAGCACCTGGGTGTTTTTGTCGACCAACATCTCAAACAGGCCTTCTTCGCCGACACGGCGCACGTCGTTACCCGCATTGCGTTCGCTGTCAAACAGGATGCCAAAGTTCAACCCGATCTTTTGGAATACTTCAGCGGTCTTGCGTGTGGTATCGGCAAGGGTGGCGTTATATGATGCATAGTCGCCAACGAACCATAAGTATTCGACCGGCTCACGGCGGGCATCCTTGACAGCCGGCTGTATGCCCATCGTCCATTTGGCGCGCATCCGCTCCGATTGACCGAAAGAGTTGCCGTAGCGTCCCAGGTTGGCGAGTGCATCCTGGAGCATTTTATCCATGCGTCCTTCAATCACCAGGTGACGACGCATGTCTACAAGAGGTGCAACATGTTCAATGAATAATGGACATTCCTGGTCGCAGGCCATGCAGGTGGTACAAGCCCATAACGTGTCGTCAGTGATCACTTCGCCGACCAACGATTTTTCCATTACCCTGCCGGACGCTCCGGTTCTCAGTGCATGGCCGCGTTCTTTGAGGTTGTCGCGTAAATCCATCATGAGCAATTTTGGCGAGAGAGTTGCTCCGCTGGCATAAGCGGGGCACACTTCCTGGCAGCGCCCACACTCGGTGCAAGTATAAAAATCAAGCATTTGTCGCCAGCGAAATTGCTCCACCTGTGCCACACCTGGATTATTATTAAATACTGGCGCAGGGTTTAGCCGGCCAGGATTCTCCAGGCCTCGTAAAAGAACCGCTGGAATGGAGGTGACAATATGGAAGTGCTTGCCCTCAGGTAATTCGGTCAAAAACAAGAGCACGACGCCCAAGTGTATCCAGTAGGCGGCTTCCATGATAATAATCTGCCCATTCTGCTGCAGACCGCCGAATATCCCACCAACCACCTTGGAGATAGGCCGCCAGGCGTGTAGGGTATCCTCTCCCAGGTTGATACGGGCGCCATTCATGACCAGGAGGCTTAACATGATTGTGAGAATAAAACCAAGTACCATCACACCCTGGCTTTTATGGCTGCCCTTGTAGCGTTCGGGATTTACAAAAAGGCGCACGATTAAGCCATAAGTTATCGCAATAATCACCAGCAAGGCAAGTAAATCTTGAAGGAGCGCCAGCGGCCCGAAATTTCCAATGATCGGGAGGATAAATTTGGACTTTGTAAAAGCGATCAACCCTTCTACAATGGCCTGAAAAATGGTCAAAGAGAGGATCGAAGAATCCCCAAAAAATGAAGAAATGGGCAGTACCAGGCACCAGGATACGAAACAGCCGGAATTGGGCGGCCACATACTGGAGCACACCTTTGATGCGCTCTCCCCATTTACCAAATTTCCCGCTGGGCTGGCCTCGGCGCAGGTTTACCCATAACAACTGGTAAACCCGCCAAAGGAATATCCCTGCGGCAACCAACAAGGCAAGCAGCACAACGATGGATTTGATCACTGCATAATCCATAGTCTCACCTTCCTCTGGCTTGATTAACCTTCCCGGTAAGTGCTGGGGCCAGATCCAGAAGGTCAAGGATGGCGCCGTATTTGGCTACGTTGAAGATCGGCGCATTGGGATCCGTATTGATCGCAATGATAACCTCGCTTCCGCTGATGCCCTCGACGTGTTCCGGTGCACCGCTGATACCCAGCGCCAGGTAGATTTTTGGCTTAACCATCTTGCCGGATTTGCCGACCAGACGCGTCGTCGGCATCCAGCCCTGGTCCACCACCGGTCGGGAGGAACTGACTGCACAGCCCAGGGCCGCCGCCAGTTCGTTGGCCAATTCGATATTATCCTTGTTCTGGATGCCGCGACCAACCGAAACCAACATTTTCTCTTTGGTGATATCCACATCGCTGGTGTCGGGCTGGATGTATTGTTTCAGTGTCACGCGCAGGCTGTCAAGTGCCGGGGCAGGAATATTTGTTACAGCTGGCGCCTGGGCAGCTTGACCCTGCTCGGCCTTATAGCCCCCGGGTACCATGGTGATTAAAGCGGTCGGACCAGGTAATTCCCCTTCGGCCATGATTTTTCCGCCGCAGATCTGGCTGACATATTTGCCCTCGGCAGTGAAATTTCGGCAGGAACTCACCACAGACAGGCCCAATTTTGCCGAAAGCCCACTGGCAATGTCCATACCGATGGAACTGTGACCGAAGATCACCACCCGCGGCGACTGTTCTTTAATCAGAACGGCCAGGGCAGCCTGGTAAGCATCGGATGTAAACTCGGCAAGTGCAGCGTGCTCCATATAAAGCACTTTGTCAGCTGCAAGGTTATTGGCCAACCCCTGGGCATTATGACCAAGAATAACGGCCGTCACGCCACCGCCGATTGCCTGGGAGAGCTGCCTGGCACCTGCCAGCATGACATATGATACCTCCGCAACCTGACCCTGCAGGTGCTCAATAACAACAAAGATATCCTGGTTCATATCATCCTCCTCACAGGGTGCCCAAATCTTTGAAGATGGAGACAAGTTTGTCAGCTACCTCATCGACTCCACCCTCAAGCATGGTCGCCCGCTCGGTAACTTCGGGTTGGAACATGCGCCCGATCTGGGTTCCACCGCTAAGATCGAGACTGGAGACGGCCCGTTCTTCAATTTTGGCAGTTCCCATCACCTGACGGATCTTGCTGTAGGCTACATAACGAGGCGGCTGTTCGGAGGCCTGTATGCCAACGACCGCCGGCAGCTTTACTTCCATCTCAGCGATCAGGCCACCAGAATACTCCTTGCGCACCACCGCATGATCTCCGGCAACCGTGATGCCCGACACGTAGCCGATGTAAGGGGCTTCCAGATATTCCGCCAGGAGCGGACCGACAGAGCCATCTATATCGTTATGCGCCTGGACGCCAGTCAGCACCAGGTCGGGTTGAAGTTCTTTGAGCACGACCGCATAGGCGCGCGCCAGGGCATGGTTGTTCACATTACTGAAATCGCCGGTGAGTTTAATGAGTTGATCCGCACCCTTTGCAGCTGCTGTGAAGAGAAAATCATCCATCCCCTCGGATTCACTCCCCAAGACAGTCACAGAACCACCGCCGCGTTCTTTCAAAAGGATGGCCTGTTCGACAGCATGGTCATCGAATTCGTTAATAATGAGGCGCAGCCAGGTTGTATCCAGGGCAGCACCACTGGGGTCGATGGTCAATTCTTCAACCAGGTCGGGAACAAATTTGATTGGAACTGCAATTTTCATAGCGGTCCTCCTACAAATCCATGGATTCAGCCACTAATTCGGCAATTTCCTTGATTTTTAGATGGGCAGCAGCCTGGATTGTCTTGACCGCATCCTCAAAACGAGGCGGTTCGTAAGGGCAGGCTACGGCAAGAATATCCGCATTTGCCGCCACTGCCTCACGCACCCGCCACTCGGAAAGGCGGGTGTGAGCCTTCTCCCATTGGAAACCATCCAGCCACATTCCACCTCCGCCTCCACCACAACAGAGGCTGTTAAGACCCTGGTGGGACATTTCGACCAATTCCACGCCCGGGATGGCGCTTAATAAGGCACGCGGTTCATCAAAGATGCCATTGACACGGCCCAGGTAGCAAGGATCGTGGTAGGCTATCTTCGCATTTACTTCTTTTTTCATAAGAGGACGGAGTTGCTCAAGCCTCTCGAAGAGGAATTGTGTGAAATGGCGTACCGGATAATTTATGCCCAATGCCGGGTATTCATTCTTGATGGAGTTGTAGGCGTGTGGATCGGTTGTTATGATTTCGTTAAATTTATAGCGCCGCAGTATTTGCCCGTTTTTCTGGGCCATCATTTCGAACAGGCCGCGTTCCCCTGCCAAACGCTGGGAATCTCCATCGCTATACTCTTCCGGTCCCAGGATGCCAAATTTAACGCCGAGAGCATTCAAAATCCTGGCCAGCGCTTTTACAGCCGACTGCATCCGCGGGTGGTAGGAGGCGTAATCGCCTACGAACCAGAGCACGTCCACGGGCTGCCGTGTCTTGGCCAGGATATTTACCTCGGGTTGCAGGCCCAGTGTCCAGTCGGCCCGCTTGCGCGGCGATTCACCCAACGGGTTCCCATAACGCTGGGTGTTTTCCAGGGCAGCCTGCAATTCTGTCGGTATATTCCCCGCCAGCAGTAGTTCTTCCTTTGCACGTGTCATGAGCGACGCCGTGATGGGGATATCCTGCGGGCAAAATGCCGAACAGGCATTACAGGAAACGCACATCCAGACGGTATCGGTCTTCAAAACCTGGTCAAAAATATCGGCGCGTATTGCGCCGATCATCTTCCCTGGTGGAAATCTCATGATATAACCGAACGGGCAAATCCCACTGCATGTGCCACATTGCAGGCAAGTCTTCACGCGTTCGCCATCCATCATCTCATACAGGCTGTTCGCAAAAGTCTTGCCGACAGATGGACTTAATGGTGTTAATGTAAGTTCCAAAGAACACCTCCGGGAGAATACTTCTTATTGGGCTCTTTTTCCAGTTAGGGTAGTATGTTGTTTTCAGGTTAAAAAAGCCAGTATTGTATATCACGGCTTTATTGTGATAAACATCACTTGAGACGATGCACGTGGTTTTCTGGTAAAATGGACGGTCGACCTGAGCTGGGTCAAAGGATTCCAGCTTATTTTCATGGGCCACCGCTAAAAAGTGTAAAAAAGATGGAGAGAACGATGAACTTTGGCATGTGGAAGAAAGCTCTTACGGTTATCCCGAATGTTACCAAGGAAGAGTGGGACAAGCTGGATGTGATCTCAAAATGGTTGATTTCCACGCGTGCCGCCGTGTTGCTGATGACCTTCCTGTCAGCACTTCTGGCCGGAATTTTTGCCTGGCATGATGGTTACCATATAAATATCCTCTCCTGGTTCATCCTGGCCCTTGGACTGGTCCTGGCACACGCCTCAAATAATATCTTCAACGACTACACGGATTACACCCGCGGCGTGGACAAAGACAACTACTACCGCACAATGTATGGACCTCAACCGGTGGCGGATGGTTTGATGACTAGGCGCCAGCACCTGACTTATTTTGCAGTCACCGCCTTCCTGGCCCTGTTATGCGGCCTTTACCTGGTTCTCACGCGCGGCAATGACTCGATCACCTGGATCCTGCTTGGACTGGGGGCCTTCTTTGTCCTGTTCTACACCTGGCCGTTGAAGTATATTGCCCTGGGTGAGCTGGCCGTGTTGATCGTTTGGGGACCGCTGATGATCGGTGGAGGCTATTATGTGTTGACGGGTGCATGGAATTGGAACGTGGTCTGGGCCAGCCTGCCTTATGTTCTGGGCGTGGTCACGGTCATCTTTGGCAAGCATATCGACAAATTGCTGGTAGATAAAGCCAAGAAGATCCACACACTGCCTGTGCTGATCGGAGAGAAAGCCGCCCGTTATTCCGTGTTGGCGATGATGATTCTTCCATATGTGCTTGTAATTGTCTTAATTGCCTTGAAATATTTCACTCCCGTTATGCTTTTGGTATTCCTGGCGCTGCCCACCTTCCTGAAGCTTTACCCGCAATTCCTCAAGCCCAAACCGGAGACTCGCCCGGCAGATTTCCCGGATGGGCAGGGCGGCTGGCCGCTGTACTTTGCTCCACAGGGTTTTATCAACAACCGTGCCTTTGGTATGTGGTTTATGCTTGGCCTGATAATCGATGTAGTACTGCGTCTTTTACTGCCACATTTCTGGGTGATGTGATTTTCTTTGAAATACAAATACACCCGCTGTCAGTCCTGGCAGCGGGTGTATTTGTATTGGCTGGGATCCGACGTTTATTTATTTCTTATTTTTGCGTGCGGAACGCGCCAACCGTGATAAATCATCCAGCAAGGGACGTACGGTTTCGGGTGCAGTGTCATCGCTCATACGGACAGTGCGTATGACCGTCTTCTCTTCGACGGTGATCGTATAAGTAAACCTGTCCGGCATCGATTGGGAGATTAGATTCTCGGGCATGTCAAAGAAATTTGCTTCTTCAAGCAATTGTTTCAAGGTTTGGGCTTGGTCAGCAGGCAGCTTGTCCAGATTGAGGTCCAGGCTGACCTTTCGCCCCATGAATCCACCGGTACGTTCATAAAGAATCTTTGTCATTTTTACTCATTCCCAGCAGGACTGGCGAGTCCCAGTTTCTTGAACAGACCTGAAAGGCAGCCACCCGAGTGTCTGGCCGCCAATCGTTATCCCAACTTCCGCCCAGCCGGTTTTAACCGCTTTTTGCTCCAGGCTGTTCGTCCCGTAGAGTTCGCCGGCTGCCTGGTGGGTCAGGTCGGCGGCGTTCTGGAAATTGGACAGGCTGGTAAGTTTTTCCGTGAGCGTTTTGTACCAGATCATTCCGGCCTTTTCCCAGGCATTACCGCCTATTTCAATGGAAGCAACATAAAAGGCGTGGTTTGGAATGCCTGAGTTGATATGCACGCCTCCATTATCTTCCACGGTGGTGACATAATGACTCATATCGGCAGGTTGAGGATCCTTGCCGAGGACCGGGTCGTCATAAGCCGTCCCGGGTGCTTTCATTGACCGCAGGGCTACTCCGTTGACATTGGAGGTGAACAGCCCCTGGCCAATAAGCCAATCCGCCTGGCTGGCGGTCTGTTTGAGGTTGTATTGCTTGACCAGTGAACCGAACACGTCAGACAGGGATTCGTTGAGCGCCCCAGGTTGTTCCCAATACGCCAGGTTGGCGGTAAACTGGGTGACGCCGTGGGTCAGCTCGTGCCCGATCACATCGATGGCAATGGTGAAGCGGTTGAACAACCGGTCGGAAACCGGCAGATCCTCGTCTCCATCGCCATAGACCATCTGTTGACCGTTCCAAAAAGCGTTGTCATAGCCCTTCTGATAATGAACGGTTGAATCGAGCTTGAGACCTTTGTTATCGAGTGAGTTCCGGTTATATGTGTTGTAATAAAGGTCATAGGTGGTCCCTGAACCATCGTAGGCTTCGTTGACAGCCGGGTCACTGACAGGTGGATCGCCCTCCTTGCGAACCTCAACGCCGGGAAGTTTGGACCCGAATTGGGCATCATAAATTGTCCGCTGTTTCATGGCGGCTGCTGAAACTTTGGCCATTATTGCTGGAAGTTCATACCTGGAACGAAGTTGTTCCCGGATCTTTTCGGATGAAATGATTGTTCGCCTGGCGGTGGCGCGCTGCTTTGGGGTGCCATTCTCGGCGATTGCGCGTAAGAGATACGGTGGAAGGATACAGTTTATCGAAATTGGGGAATTCATATTGCTCCTTTCCTGGTGAAAACGGGTCAAGCCAGTCATAGTATACGCTTCCGCTCATTCATTTTCAATCCCTTCTACTTGCCTCTATTTTGGACGATCTGATTGAGGGATTCCAGAATGGGTTGCATGATCTCTGGGACAGCCGTATCCACCATTTGCACCGTATACCCATTGTAGGTGAGCGAATATTGAATCAGGTCATTTCCTGGCTTTAATGGTAAATAGCTCTTGTTGAGCTTTGTGAACGCGGCTTTGTTTAAAGAGGTTTCCAGAACATTCAAGGTTTCAGCGTCCAATATGAACGCTGCCTGGGAATTCTTGCTTTTCAGGACAGCATTGCCTTCCTTGTCTATGGTCAGATGGTCATCCAAACCGATTAACCCACCGGTGCGATTGTATTCAATCATTATGTTTGGCTGTTTGCTTCCCATACAGCCTGATAACAGGATAGCCATTAAAAGGCAGATCAGGTATTTCATCCTACCCATCATCGTTTCCACCTCCTTGGATCAATAATCCAAAAGCTAACGCGTCTTCATAAGAAACATCACTTTTATTATAGGAAGTTATGCTTGGAAGTCAAGTGGATGGCGAAAAAAAATGAGTTTCGCCGGATCCGCGTTCTTCCGCGTCCTATTCCTAAAGTATGGGTGGCTGAATTAATATTCAAAAAAGATAATTGCTGCAGGAGCGGTATAATCGGCGCTATCTTCACTCCAGGAGTACATATGCGGCCTGATTGGGATTCCTATTTCATGAAAATTGCTTATGCCGTCTCCGAACGCTCCACCTGCGATCGGGCTTTTGTAGGCTGCGTGCTTGTTCTTGACAAGCGCATCCTGACGACCGGTTTCAATGGGTCTCCGACTGGCCAACTGCATTGTGATGAAGTCGGCCACCTGATGGAGGACGGCCACTGCATCCGCACCATCCATGCCGAGACGAATGCCATCATCCAGGCGGCACTGCACGGCGTCTCCACCCGGGGATCCACCTGCTATGTGACCCATCTGCCCTGCATCAATTGCACCAAGGCCCTGATCAATGCCGGCATTGTCCGCCTGGTCTATAGCGTGACCTACCGTGTCGATCAGAACGCCATGAATTTCCTGAATGCTGCGAATATTGAAATCTGCCAGAAGGAATTCAGTACCAATATGGCGTCATCCATCGAAGGGTAACGACAAAGAAATCCCCGCACTTTTTGATGCGGGGATTTCTTTTATTTTAGGACCAGCTCTTTTTGCCCGGCGCTGAGCATTTCCGCCCCTGTCTCTGTCACCAGCACATCTTCTTCCAAGCCGACATACCCATAGCCGGGGACTGCCACGCCCGGTTCCACCGTGTAAACCTGGCCTGACTCGAGCGGCTGGTCAGGCAGGTTGCCGTATTTCTCCCAGCGCGGTCCGAGCATTCCGCCTCCATCATGGGCGGAGCGCCCCAACCTGTGGCCGGTGCCATACATAAATTCCGGGTACCCTGCGCCTGTGATGGTGCTGCGGGCGATCTGATCGATCTCCACGCCAATCACCCCCGGGTGCATGGCTTTGACCGCTTCCCGGATGGCAGTCACCACTGTCTGGAAGGCGCGCTGGACTACAAAGGGTGCAGCAGTTTCTCCTGGATTAAGCAGGTAGACCATGCGCTGGATATCCGAGCAATAGCCATCCTGTTTTACGCCGAAATCGAAGTGCACCAGGTGGCCGCGTTCCAGGGTGATATCAGTCGGTCCTGAGTGGCCCACTGGCGAATCTGGTCCGGAATTCACGGCCGGGCAGTTCTCATGATCCCAGGCTTCGGCTACCCCATTTTCAACGATCTGTGCGTGCATGAACTCAGCCACCTGCTTTTCGGTCATTCCGGGGTGAAGATAATCGAACGTTCGGCGGTAGATTGCCTCGGTGGTTTCGATGGCTTTCCGGATGTGGCCCAATTCCGTCAGTGTTTTACGGCCGCGCAGGGCCGAGATGATGCCTTCTGCAGGGATCACCCGCTCGAAAAACGGCGTTGAGCCCAGATATTTTTCCAATGTCCTGTACATCCCGTAAGTGAGACCGTCTGCGGCGGGATCGTCGAGTGAGGTGTTGATGGCAATTTGCCTGGGGTTGAGGCGCTGCAGTATGCGCATGAGATCTGGCTGGATGGATTTGTCATATCCGATCACTTCCTGGTAAGCCCCGGTGCGGCGGGCGGTTTCGGCTTCAAGGTTTCCCAGGATGGCAACGGTCTCCCCCGAGCTTGTGATCATGAGAGCGGTGGGCCATGTCAGGGTGGCGCCATAAATATACGGCAGAACAGGATCTGCCATGAGGCTGGTTTCGCTGACGAACGTCAGCCACAGGTCAATATCCTTTTCCTTGAGGATGGAAATTGCCTGCCTGACTTTTTCCTGCACAAGTGTGGTCATGGGAACCTCTTGGTGATTTCAATTGGAAGGATATCGGTTTGGGCTGAGAGGCAGTTCTCGTGCCGCGCAGCTCTTTCAATTTGAAGGCCAGGGGATATCTACGGGCGAGGTATAGCCGTGCTTCTCAACCGTGTAGAGTTTTCCGCCTGATTTTTGGGAGCATCCCGGCTGGTCGGTGAAAGTTGCCGAGGTATGGTATTGATCCGGCAGACCGGTTGGCATCCAGACATAATTTCCGTTCTGACAGACCCACACATCCAGAAAATAGCCGTAATCATCATCCTGTGTCATGTATACCTGGTCCCAGGAAATCGTGACCTGGTCTCCATTCCTTGCAGCTTCAACGTTCTTTGGCGCCGAGTAGAGGGCGTCTGTAATCGGCAGTAATACTTGCTGGACCGCGACAGTATTCAGGTCACCCTGGATATCAACATAAAATGGATGGACCCAGCATGGGATGTCCAGATTGTCCATCTTCACATACAACCAGTCTCCCACGGGGGCGCGTCCCCAGACGACCCCGGTGTCTCCCAGGTGAAGGTCGCGTGCCCACAGGTATCCTTTGGCCGGTCCGAACTTGCAGGCTAAATTGGCCACGTTCACGGTCACTTTTGGGAAGGTAAAGGTGGGCGAAAGTGTGATGGTGGGTGTCGATGTGATGGTCAACGTGGGAGTGAATGTTGGCATGGGTGTATTGGATGGCGTGAAAGTTTCCGTGGGGCTGGGCGTATTCGTCCACGTGAACGCCGTGGCTGTTTGTGCCGTGGCCGTCAAGCTGGCTTGAACTTCTGGGGAGGGAACACAAGCAGATAGTAATATTAACGACAATAAGAATAGGAAAGGGATTGGTTTCATGTCTCTTTAGGGGAAAGGCAGGTGAGGGAATTGGGAAACGGCAGGATGGTGATGGACGTGAAGCCGTTTGAGCGCCTATTATACGCCAAATCTTCCAATTTCCAGGTGACCCAGCACTTTTTGCAAATCGGCGGATTTCAGGATGACTGCCACTCCGCGCACCCCCGAGCCGATGGAGATCTCGTCATGGATGAAGACTGACTCGTCTGCCAGGATGCGCATCGGTTGTGGCAGCCCGAGTGGGGTCACTGCCCCGCGCACAAAACCGGTGGCTGCCAGCACTTCCGCCTCACTGGCCATGGAAATGCGCGCAACGCCCAGGGCTGCACGGATCAGCTTCCAGTCGATCTGTCCAGGTCCGGCCATCAGCACCATGATGAAATGCCCGGCGGACAGCCGGAAAACGATGCTGCGGATGATCTGCCCCGGGGACTGCCCGCGCTCCTCGGCAGCTTCTTCGAGAGATTTGGGCGGATGGGCATGTTCGAAGAGCCGGTAGGGGACTCCGAGTATGTCCAGTGCCCGGGCGGCAGGTGGGTGATCGGTCATAATAATAGTACCCTTAATCGCGGTGTAAAATCCGTTGACGTCATTCCGTTTATATGTTAACTTTATGGATAATATCCAGGTTTGGTAAGGACAAGGTGAGAAATGAACTGGAAGAATGGAACGATGATAATGATCGGGATCAGCCTGGTCGCCGCAATGATTCTATCATCCTGTTCTGCGGCTACGGGAACGGCTGCACCTGTTGGACAGGCGGCCACCCCGGTCCCTCTCAATCAAGTTGAGTCCAGCACGCCCGTTGCCACGAATACCCCACCCGCTGTGGCTACGGTGGTTCCGACAGCAACAAGTACGGTTGCACCTGCTGTCACTCCCACGATCGTTCCAACCGGGCAGTCCACACCGGCGACCTCAGCCACTCTGATCTCCCCGGTTTCCCAGGGAGCCGCCCAGGTGATCCCGAACTTTAATCCCTACTGCCGGAAGGGTCCGGCCACGAACTATCATGCCATCACCTTCCTGATCAAGGGAACCTCCTATAATGTGATCGGACGGGACAGCGCCAGCAGTTGGTGGCAAGTTCAGGCACCCGGTAATGTCACCTGCTGGGTGGCAGACAGCGATGTAACCCGGCAAGGAGCGGTGGAGCAGGCGGCGATTGCCCAGGCTCCGCCCTTGCCTGGAATGCCCGTACCTTTAGTGAGCTCATATGTTTGTAATACCTCGAATAGGACCCTGGGAGTGTCGTTGAATTGGGCTGCGGCGCCTAATGTTATCGGTTATCGCATCTTCCGGAACGGTACCCAGGTTGCGGACGTTGGTTCGACCATGACCTCATACCACGACGATGCGCCGCTGGGGGTAAGCCTGGTGTACGAATTGCAGGCATATAATGACAATGGTGAGGCACCCATCCTTTCCACCAATGTGCCGTCATGTGGATAGAAAATCCGAGGTCAAAGTCCCTCCAAATCGGAGGGACTTTTTCATCCAAACCTGCCAACATTTATAGACGCATGATGAAAATTACGGGAGAATCCATGAATTCCAACGCTATTTTGATGTTCATTGGATATAATTAGTCTGAAATGTTAATGAATGGCATCCGGTAAGGGAGTTGGAATGGATAAGCAAAAATACCTAGACATGTATTACCAGATGGTGCTCATTCGCCGATTGGAAGAGCGCGGGGCCGAGCTGTACCAGGCAGGAAAAATTGGCGGGTTTATGCACCTGTATATCGGGCAGGAGGCCGTCAGCACCGGGCTGATCGCCGCCCGCCTGCCACAGGATCGGGTCATCACTGCCTACCGCGACCACGGCGTGGCCATCAACTGTGGGATCCCGGTCAACCAGGTAATGGCGGAACTGCTGGGCAAGGTCACCGGCATATCAAAGGGCCGCGGCGGTTCAATGCACATGGCCGATGTGACGAAGAACTACTGGGGTGGGCATGCCATTGTCGGTGCCCATTTGCCGCTGGCTGCGGGTCTCGCCCTGGGTGATAAATATGCCGGCCGGGATGGCGTGACCATTTGCATGTTCGGCGAAGGCGCCACCAATATCGGTTTCTTCCACGAAGCATTAAATCTGTCCAAAGTCTGGACACTGCCCGTATTATGGGTGTGCGAGAACAATATGTACGGCATGGGTACGACAGTCGGGCGTGCCTCGGCGGTTTCTGAAATCCAGCAGAAGGCCGAAGGATATGGCATGGCGCATGCCCGGGTGGATGGCATGGATGTGCTGGCGGTCTACCAGGCGGCTAAAAAGGCCATTGAGACGGTCCGCAGTGGCGCCGGACCGAGCATGTTGGAGATCATGACCTATCGCTTCCGTGGCCACTCCATGGGAGACCCGGAACGCTACCGCAAACAGGAAGAAGTTAAAAAATGGGAAGAGCAGGATCCTATCGGTAAATACCATGCCTTCCTTACAACCAATAAAAAGGCCACCATAAAAGCTCTCGATGAGATTGACGAGCGTGCCATGGCGGATGTTCAGAAAGCGGTCGAGTTTGCAGAAGCCAGCCCTGAACCGCCCCTGGAAAGCCTCTTTGACAATGTCTATGCGGAGGAGGTGTAGCATGTCCCGCATTACCATGCGCGAAGCCATCTCCCAGGCCATGTGGGAGGAAATGGAGCGTGATCCAAAGGTCTTCATTCTTGGCGAAGAAGTGGGAGTGTGGGGCGGTTCCTATGCCGTGACCAAGGGCTTCTACGACCATTTCGGCGGCGAACGCGTCCGTGATACCCCAATTTCTGAATCCGCCATTATCGGTGCGGCCATCGGTTCAGCCCTGACTGGCCTTCGTCCCATCGCTGAATTGATGACCATCAACTTTGCCTTTGCGGCCATGGATCATATTGTCAACGAGGCCGCCAAGCTGCATTACATGTTCGGCGGACAGTTCTTGCTCCCGCTGGTCATCCGGGCGGTCACGGGGGGTGGCCGCCAGTTGGGCGCCACCCACTCGCAGACCCCCGATGTGGTCTTTGCACATTTTCCCGGGCTGAAGGTGGTTTCTCCCGGAACTCCGGAAGATGCCAAAGGCCTGCTAAAGTCTGCCATCCGTTCCAATGACCCGGTGCTGTTCCTGGAACATGCCACCCTGTACCAGATGCGCGGGGAAGTCCCGGAGGGCGATTATGTCATTCCGCTGGGTAAATCGAAGGTCCAGCGAACCGGTAAGGATGTCACCATCGTCACCTATTCCAAAGGCCTTGAAATTTCCATGAAGGCTGCGGATGAACTCGCCAAATCAGGCATTGAGGTCGAGATTGTCGACCTGCGCTCGTTGCGCCCGCTCGATATGGAGCCGGTGATCGAGTCATTCAAAAAGACCAACCGGGCCGTGATCGTGGAGGAAGGCTGGAAATCCTTCGGAGTGGGCGCGGAAGTTTCCAGCCGCATCTATGAGCAGGCCTTTGATTTTGTGGATGCCCCGATAAGGCGTGTTGCCCAGAAGGAAGTGCCGCTGCCGTATAACCGTGCGCTCGAGCAGTTTGCCCTGCCCCAGGTGGCGGATGTGATTGCTGCGGTCAAGGAGGTGCTGTAATGGCTGAGACCATCAATATGCCCAAGCTGGGCTTCGACATGGCCGAGGGTACCCTCGTCCGCTGGGTCAAGAAAGTTGGCGAGACGGTAAAAAAAGGGGACGTGCTGGCCGAGATCGAGACAGACAAGGCCACCGTGGAAGTCGAGAGTTCCGCCAGCGGTGTGATCCGCAAGCTCCTGGTGGACGAAGGTGCGGTGGTGCCGGTCAGCATGCCGATTGCGATCGTTGGGACCGCCGATGAAAAATTGGAAGAGGTCGCTGCGCCGGTCAGCACGCCGATTGCGAACGTTGCGACAACCGATATAAAACTGGAAGAGGTGGCCGCGCCGGCCGATCAATCTTCAACAGTCGAAAGTCAACCTGCGATAATTCCGGAACCTACGCCGGCTCCTGTAGTCAGCACCATGGCCCCTTCTGAAGGCGGACCTGTGAAGGCTTCACCACTGGCGAAGAAAATTGCCCGCGACCGCAACGTTGACTTGAGTCAAGTGCGCGGCAGCGGTCCTGGTGGCCGGATTGTCCGGCGGGACATCGAGTTGGCTTTGGCGAGTTAAGCCTCGCCAGTTGCTGCTCCAATAAGCACCGGCTCTTTATCCCCGGATTATTCGACCAAGGGATTATCAGACCAGTCATTGCCTCTGAGTAAATTACGCCAGACAATCGCCCGCCGAATGACTGAATCCAAGACCACTGTCCCGCATTTCTACGTGACGCACGAATACAAAGTGGACTCTCTGCTCGACCTGCGCCGTCAGTTGAACAATATACAACCGGAAAATGAGAAAGTCTCGGTCAATGATTTCATCATCAAGGCCGTGGCATTGACCTTGCGCCAGTTCCCCAACTTGAACGCCTCCTTGAAGGACAATACAGTCCTCCGGCATGGTTCCATTAACATCGGCATCGCCGTTTCCATCGAGGGGGGCCTGCTGACCATCGTCTGCCGGCAGGCTGACCAAAAGCCGCTGCGCCAGATTTCCACGGAAGTCAAGGCCATGGCTGCCCACGTGCGTGAAGGCAAGGTCCGTTCGGAGGAAATCGAAGGCTCGACTTTTTCCATTTCCAACATGGGCATGTATGATGTTGAGAATTTCGCTGCCATCATCAACCCGCCTGAAGCCGCCATCCTGGCGGTCGGTTCAGCCCGCGAAGTTCCGGTGGTGGAAAACGGCCAGGTCAAGCCTGGCTGGCGGATGAAAGCCACCATTGCAGTGGATCATCGCGTCAGCGACGGCGTCGAGGCGGCCAAATTCATGCAGGCGCTGGGGGTGTTCCTGGAAGAGCCATTGAGGCTGTTTATTTTTTAGGCTTGCGTTTCCATTTACAGGGATAAGTCCAGGCTATCCTTGTAAAACCAAACTTCTCCAAAATGGGACAACTCATGTCACTGGCATCCACGGTTAGAAATCTAACCTGGCGGGCTCGGGCTTCCTGTGCGCGTGCTGCCAGGAGGGCAGTATACAGCCCCTGCTTGCGATAGCCGCTCAGGCTGGCTCCTCCCCACAGGCTGGCAAACTGGCTGTGCCTGGGGAAATAGACCCAGGCTGTGCTTGCCGGTTGTTCATCCACATAAGCCACGTACACGCTCATCTGGTCAGGATAATTCAGCAGCGCTTCCCGCAGATACTCGCCCAAGGCAGAAAAATCTTCGTTCCAAACTTGTTGCTCAATGTCCAGGATTACCGCGATTTTTTCCGGATGTTTGATCCGTTGCACATTTTGTTTCACTGGCTGCTGCAGGATCTCCGGTGCCTGGTTCAAGTCAAGCAGCATGACCGCTTCGGCTTCTTCGAGAACAAATCCATGCGCTGCCAATCTTTCTTTCAGGTCGGACGGCTTGTCGTAATCATAAACTTTCCATTCAAAATCCTGCCCAATGCTTTCAAAATATTTCACTTGCTCGCCAATAACATTATCAGCATTGGCATCGTTTAAATTACTGTAGATGATCATCCCTTCGGGGTTTTTGGATGTGTCGATATGCCGTACCACGGACGGCGCAACTTCGCGGCGTGTCCCTGGATACTCCACCTCTATTCTTTGATCCCGGTCAAAAAGGGCGATCAAAGATGATCTTTTCATAACACTTTCTTTTTGGCAGCAGGTTTCTTATCCTTGCCTGCCGTTACCTTTTTCACGCTGCTCTTTGCAGCCGGTTTCCTGGCGGCGCGTTTCCTGGCGACCGGTTTTTTCTTCGCCTTGGTTTTTTCTTCTGCAATGACCTCTTTCACCGCAAACAGCTCATCGAACTTCGCCTGCATCGTCTCCACCCCCGAGCCGTTCAATACCTCATTGACTGCTTTCCATTGCTCCCCGCTCACGAATCTCCAATCAAGGAAGACCTGGCACTGGTATGCGCCCAGAAGTACGAATAATCCTTTTTCGACCAGCTCCCGGCAGGGGCGGATGTATTCCAGGTGGGTTGTGTAATCCCGGAAAATCACAAAGTCAGATGCTCCGCTGGGCAGATTCAGCCCTTGTGCCAGTGTCTTCTGGACGAGTTCCCCTTTGGATTTATCCATATAAGCTGCGGAGGTCTTTACCCAGCCGCGCGTATCGGCATATTTATTGTGATATATCACCAGGCTGCGCTCGTCTCCATACTGGTTGGAGTAGGCGAAAACATCTTCATTTACAAAACCTTCCGGCGTATAGAAGTCGTACAGCAGAAAATTGTCCACATCGGCAAAGAAGGCTCGCCGGTGCATGAGCGGGAAGATGCGCCAGTCATGCCCGCGCACCAGGCCCTCATCGATGGTCTCGTTCCATTTGGCGTAGCGATATTCCATGCCGTATTTCTCGTGAAAACCTTCGATCTGCCCGTGGCCAAACATGGGCAGGCCGGGCAGGGTCAACAGCATGCTGCAGACGCCAAAATACTTATCGGTACTGCCGAACTGTTCCACTGCGGTCTTCTCGTCCGGGTTGTTCATGAAGTTGACATAACGTTTGAGCACCTGCGGGTCGAATTCGAGCGTGTTCTTCATCACCTGGCGGTACTTGGCATTATCCTCATCCCGCAGCATGTGCATGAAGGCCGAGTTATAAACCCGGTGCATCCCCAGTGTGCGCACGAAGTAGCCTTCCATCAGCCAGAATGCCTCCGCCAGCAGGAGCGTATCCGGCACTTCAGCCGCCACCCGGTCCACCACTTCACGCCAGAACTCGTTCGGGATGGCCGCATCGAACTGGGCGCGCGTCATGCCGTACTCGGAGCGTGAAGGAATTGCTCCGCCTGACCCGGGTTCGGGGAACCACAGGCGCTGAATATGCTTCTTGGCCAGTGTCATGGCTGCATCAAACCGGATGATCGGGAAGTTGCGTGCCACGTGCAGGATGGTCTGGATGACAGCCTCGCGCACTTCCGCCTTGGAGAAATCCAATTGTGCGGTATCGTTCCAGGGCATGGAGGTGCCATCATTGCCGTGATAGATGTAGGAGGCGCTGCCTGTCCAACGGTCGAGACGCTTGAAAACAACTGCTGCGTCGGAGTGATCGTAGTAGTGGTCCTCCAGGAAGATCCCCACACGATTGTCATTGGACAGGTCGGTGCCGTTGAAGGTGTAGTTGGGATAGGGCGTGTAGGGCAGGGATAGGAACCAATCCGGGTGCTCCACCACCCAGCGTGAATCGATGCCCATATGGTTGGGGACCATGTCCGCGGAAAGGCGGACACCGTGCTGCCAGGAGCGCCAGCGCAGGTTTTGCAGTGCCTCCCAGCCGCCCAGGTCTCCGGCAATCTGGTAATCCATCAGCGAATAGGCTGAGGCGACCGCATCCGGGTTTCCCATCATCTGCTTCATTTTTTGCGAAGCCAGGCTGCGTTCCCACAGGCCGATCAACCACAAGCCGGTGAAACCGCGCTGTTGAAGGATTTCCAGCTCTTCATCCGGGATTTGGTCAAGGTGGTTGATGGCGCGCTTGTATTTTTTGGACAACTGGTCGAGCCAGACGTAGGAATTTTTTGCAATCAGCACAAGGCGCGGCATCCAGTCCTTATCCTGACTGAAACGTTCGTATTCGGTATAGTCATACCCGCTGAACGTCAGCACGGGTGCGTTGCCGCCAAAACCACCCGGTCCCGTGCGCCGGATGACCTCTTCCCTGGCAAAGTCTATCCCGCGCAGGATCCGCAGGACAAAGCTTTCTCCCAACACGGCTCCCCAGCGCTCGAGCAGGTACTCCAATTGGGCCTGCAGCGAAAGAGGAGCCCGCCGGATCGGGGCAAGCAGCACTTCGAAGAGCGTTTCGCCGCCGGGTGTGAAACCCGGTTCCGCTGCAAAAAATACTTGCAGACTGCGTATGACCACTTCGTAGGCGGTCGTCCGGCGCAGTTCTTCATCATCGAACAGCTCGCGGTAGGGAGACAGGGCCGGATTAGCATTGGCCAGGTGCAGCAGCAGCATCTCCTCCAGTGCAGACTGTCGGTTGGGCCGGCCGGCTGTTTCCATCTCCAGGTAGTGCAGGGCATCGATCTCGCCGCGCTGGACGGACAATGGAGGAAAATCTTCCACGAACTTCAATAGGGTGGCATCGGCGTCCTTGCGCACATGTTCAAATGCCCTGCGCATTGCGCCGGGATTTTGCCGTTCATACTGGCGGATGAGGATATGGTAAATCTCGTCGATCAATCCCATGGCGTTGACATCGCTGGCCGGTACCACCTGGCCGCGCACCCTGGTCATGTTTTCGGCAAAATGCCGTGAGGCGGCAAAATCTGCCAGCACCACGTTCCCGTTCAGGGCGAAAAGGGCCTCGTCAAACTGGTATTTTCTGCGGGCTTTGCGTGAAATATGGAATTCAAATTCGGGCATAATAACCTCGTCGGCAGTTTGCCTGGAATGGATGGTCGTACTTAATCATACTCGATATGCCGGTTTTGGACATGCCTTCCCGTTGGAACGGCCAATGATCCACCTTGATTTGCGAGTAAAGGAATTTTTTGCCTTGTATAAAGCAGATTTTCTAATAAAAAGATTACGATTTATACCTTGACATATGCGGACTATGGCCTTATCATCTTGTTCGTAAGATGCCAGTAAGTTCACGTTGGAAAGAGAAAGACGATGACCCGAGGTTTCTACGCTCGGGTCGTTTTATTTGATCGTCCGATGGAACGACTCTGACACACCATCTTTTTTCTTTTGCCATAAGGAGGCAAATAATGTCTGAACGAATCGTCGGCACGGTCAAGTGGTTCAACGGCAGCAAGGGCTACGGCTTCATTGCTCGTGAGAACGGCCCGGATGTCTTTGTCCACTACTCCGCCATCCAGAGTGAAGGTTTCCGAAACCTGGATGAGGGTCAGAAGGTTGAATTCGAAGTCGAGCAGGGCCAGAAGGGCCCTCAGGCTACCAACGTCACCATTCTATAATCCAAAGCCAGATCAAAACAAAATTCCCGCCGATTTCGGCGGGAATTTTGCATATATACACCATTATCGGATATCTTTCCGGTAAACGCGATGGTTCTTGTACTCCACGCCGTTCAAGTTCTTTAAGTCGGCCCTCATCTGCTTGGTGGTTTCAGCCACCTGGGTCATCTCGACATACTTGAAATCATAATTGTCCAGAATGGTCTTGCCCAGTTCGTAATATAGCAGGGCATTACCGCCGGTACCCTGGAATTCGGGCAGGATGCCCATGCCGTTCCCGGAAACGGTCTTGGTGCGCTTCATTTCGAGCAGCAAATCCACGATCCCAAAGGGGAACAGGTGCCCTTTGGCGCGCTGCAAGGCTGCCGAAGCATCCGGGAAGGCGAACAGGAAACCAACGATGTCATCACCGTGCATGATCAGTTTGATCAGGCGATGGTCCGCCACCATGAAGACATTCTGCACGGCATAATCGACATCACCCTGGGTGAATGGATAGTACTCCCAGTTCTTGATGAAAGTCTTGTTATATGTCCGGCCGATACGCTGGGCCCAACTCACCAATTCCTTCTTGCTTTTGAAGTGCTTCACCCAAAGGTTGCCGCGCTGCATGGTCCACTGGGCGATGCGCTCCACCCGCTCCGGGATCCTGAAGGCTTCCGCTGGCAGGTAGCAGGAGACGAAATCCACTTCCTTTTCAAACCCGAGCGCCTCGACCAGCTTGGGGTAATAAGCATAGTTGTAGTTCATCATGGTCATCATCTGGCGGTGTTCGAACCCTTCATCCAGGATGCCGTAGCCATCGAATGGGGACAGGCCTTTCGGTCCGATCATGGTGTCCAGCCCGCGCTGGCGGGCCCAGTCGAAGGCGGCCTCGAACAGGGCTTGAGCCACTTCCAGGTCGTCAATCGTATCAAAGAAATAGAATTGGGCTTTGCGGGTCTTGTGGTAATCGTTGAAGAGCTTGTTCTCCCCGGCGCAGATGCGCCCGACCACTTTCCCATCCCGTACCGCCAGGAAGAAATCCGCGTCTGAATGTTCGAAGAAGGGATGCTTCTTGCGGTTTAAGGGGAGATAGGCATCCACAAATAGAGGTGGCACCCATTGTGCGCAATCCTTGTAAAGATCATAATAGAACTCGACGAAGCGTTTAACCTGCTTTTTATTGTCTGTATCCACCTTTTCGATGCTCAGCATGTAAATCTCCTGGAGATGAAATAATTGCAGACATGATATATAACACATAATGATATCATGGGTGCGAAAATCGTTCCTATTGTGGGGAAAATATGCGATAATTATGCAGTCTTGAATGAAACTTGATATCCGCTTGATCGTAGGTTAACTCAAACCCAATAAGGAGAATCCCATGTCTGAATTCCGTACGGAAGAGTTTCACGTCAATGGTGAAGAGCTGCTTGCCAAGATCAAAGAGCTGCTGCATGAGGGCAACATCCGCCGTATCATCATCAAGAACAAGGAAGGCAAGACCATGATTGAATTTCCCTTGACCTTCGGCGTGGTTGGCGTGGTCCTGGCGCCCACCCTGGCGGCAGTCGGGGCGGTGGCGGCATTGATCGGCGAAGCGACCATCGTGGTGGAAAAAAAGGAAGAATCAGCCTGAAATCCTATCGCAAGGAACTCTGGTTAAATATCCCTTCCCGCCGCGGGTTTGTCAACATCACCGCGGATGTTCAGAAAGCCCTCGCTGATAGCGGCATCCAGGAGGGCTTGTGCCTGGTCAATGCCATGCATATCACCGCCTCGGTTTTCATCAATGACGACGAATCTGGCCTGCATCATGATTATGAAGAATGGCTGGAAGGGCTGGCACCGCACGAGCCGGTTGGGAAATACTGGCACAACCGCACCGGCGAGGACAATGCCGATGCCCACATCAAGCGACAGGTGATGGGGCGGGAGGTTGTTGTGGCGGTCACTGGGGGCCGTCTCGATTTTGGCCCGTGGGAGCAGATTTTCTACGGTGAGTTCGATGGCCGCCGGCGGAAGCGCGTCCTGGTAAAAATCATTGGCGAGTAGGGGAGAGGACATGAAACGCCTGCGCTGGTATGACTACCTTACCGTCAATATCTTCTGGCTTGGATTGAACATCCGCAATACTGCCCTGGGGACCATCTTCATGCCCTATCTGGTGGGCATTTTCGTGCCGGAAGCCATCAAGAACACCGCCCTCGGCGCAATGCGCTCGGCCGGATTGGTGATCGCCATGCTGGTGCAGCCTGCCGCCGGGATGTTAAGCGATCGTTCCACGGCGCGCTTTGGACGCCGCCGACCGTTTATCCTGGTCGGGGCGCTTTTTGACTGCCTCTTCCTGTTGGCAATCGCTTTATCCCAGACCTACTGGGCGTTGCTCATTTCCATTCTGCTGATCCAGTTCTCATCCAATGTCTCTCATGGTCCCCTCCAGGGTCTCATCCCTGACCTGGTGCCGGAAGATCAGCGCAGCCATGCCTCGGCGGTCAAATCCATCATGGAATTGCTGCCGGTCGTCCTGGTAGGGCTGACCATCGCCAAGCTGGTCGGGGCCGGACACCTGGACTGGGCCATCTTCGCCACCGGCCTGTCCCTGCTGGTGGTGACGTTGATCACGATGATCTTTGTCAAGGAGACGCCGCTCCAGGAGAAACCAACCACCCCGTTCTGGCCGCCCATGCTGCGTGTGCTGGGCATGCTGGGCGGCATTGTTATTGGGGCCGTCGCTGGGGCTTTGAGCGGCGGATTGGTGGGAGGGTTGGCTGGTCTGGCCACTTTGGCCTTCGCGGATAAATCCACCGCCCTTTCCGTGGGCATTGGCGTGGGCGGGGCGGTCGCCATGCTGGTGGCGGTGGTGGCCGGGGTATGGGCAGGCTGCCTGGGGACCCTGGGACAGGCCGCCCGAAAGCAGCCCGCCTTCGTCTGGTGGATCGCCAACCGGCTGATGTTCCTGGCGGCGGTCACCTCCCTGCAGGGCTCAGTCTTCTATTTCGTTATGTATGCCTTCAAGCTGACCGGTGAGCAGGCCTCCAGCCTCACCGGGACCCTTACGTCTGTCATCGGCATTTTTATCATCATTACGGCGATCTTCAGCGGCTGGATCGCCAATTGGGTTGGACGCAGGCGCCTGGTCCTGATCAGCGGTATCGTGGCGGCAGTTGGCAATGTTCTCCTGCTGATCACCATCTGGGTGCCTAAGCTTGGAATAGTATATGCAGCCGGGACCATCATTGGCATAGCCACCGGGCTGTTCATGACCGCCAACTGGGCCCTCGGCACAGACCTGGTGCCGGCGGAAGAAGCCGGTCGTTACCTGGGCATCTCGAACCTGGCAGGAGCCGGCGCGGGCATCGTCGGTGCCGGGATTGGCGGGTTGGTGGCGGACGCAATTAACCATTATTATTTGGGCTTGGGCTATTTTGCCATTTTTGCTGCCTATGCCATGCTCTTTGCATTGAGCGCCATCACCTTGCGATGGGTTAAGGAAAGTAGATAACCCTGCTAAGGTTTGCCTGCCCTGGCCGGCAGGCCAGGGGAACCTTTGCAAGGTTCGATGTAGTTGATGAAAGGAGAAAATATCATGCTGCAAACTCGACCTTTTGGCCGCACCGGCCACCTCAGCACCGTTGCCATCTTCGGCGGGGCGGCCTTCTGGGAGATCAGCCAGAAGGAGGCCGACCGGGTGATGGAGCTGGTGATCGCCTCCGGGGTGAACCACATCGACGTGGCTCCATCCTACGGGCAGGCGGAGCAGCGTATCGGACCCTGGATGCGCCGGGAGCGCGGCCGTTTCTTTCTGGGATGTAAGACGATGGAACGCACACGCAAGGGCGCCTGGGCTGAACTGCGAAAATCCCTCAAACGCCTGCAAAGTGAATCGTTTGATCTATACCAGCTGCATGCCGTCACCAGCCTCGAAGAGCTCGATGAAGCCACCAGGCCAGGGGGCGCGTTGGAAGCGCTGGTGGAAGCCAGGCAGGCCGGGTTGATCCGCCACATCGGCATCACCGGACATGGAGTGAACGCCCCGGCGATCTTCCTGGAAGCCTTGCTGCGATTTGACTTCGATTCGGTCCTGTTCCCACTGAACTTTGTCCAGGCTGGTAACGCCGCCTATTATCGGGATTCCGAAAAGTTGATCCGCCAGTGCCGCCTAAAAGACGTCGGACTGATGATCATCAAATCCATCACCCGTGGACCCTGGGGGGGTAAAGAAAAAACTCATACCACCTGGTACGAGCCTTTTACTCAAATGGATCAAATCCAGTCGGCGGTCAATTTCGTGCTTTCGCACGCTGTCACCGGCATCTGCACTGCTGGGGATATCCAACTGCTCCCGCTGGTTCTCAAGGCTTGTGAGAATTTTGTACTGCTGTCCGTGCAGGAACGAAATCAGGTGATTGAGGTCGGGCGCTCCTACCAGCCATTGTTTGTATAACGTTTTCAGCTTTCCGGCCTATCTTCCACCAGCGTCATGACCTTGAAGGCTTCCGCCGCTTTCAGCTTTTTCTTCTTGCCAGTTTCGGCAGCCCATTCCCTGATCATCTTCGTGGGATCCCAGTCGCCCATTTGGCTGGCGTGTTTCTTCAGGGCGGCGATCTTCAAATCCAGCGTCCCGCTTATATCCACCCACACATCCGGTTTTTTATCGCCGTGCAGGTAGAGCTTTTTGACCTTGTGCGGTTCGTAGCCTTCCTCCAACAGGTCCGTAAAGATCAGGCGTGTTTCGGCAGACGGGAAAGTGGCGTAAACGGCCGCCTCCGCCGCGGCGCGATGGTCTGGATGGTTGACGTAATCTGATCCGAAGAAAATGGACCTCGGATCACCGGTGACCACCAGGTCTGGTTTGTACAGGCGGATCAGGCGTGTCAGGTCCTTGCGCAGTTGCAGGGTCGCTTCCAATTCACCGTCGGGGTAGTGCAGGAAGGCTGTTTCATGGATCCCCAGGACAAGGTTGGCGGCAATCTGTTCGTCTTCCCGCAGAAGTGCCAGTCTGGCCTTGTAATCCGACCCTTTGGTCGGGTCATTTGAGCCGGCGTCGCCGCTGGTGACAATGACCGAGATGACCTGGCAGCCCTGCCTGGCCCACTTGGCGAGCGTTCCGGCGATGGTGAATTCCTGGTCATCCGGGTGTGCCTGGATGGACATGGCGATCTTGGGGAGATATTCTTCTTCAGTGGGCATGCATGACTCCTGTTAAAGCCGGACAACGCCGACAGGTAAATCGCTCTGCCGAATAATGGCACGAACATCTTGCAACAGATACTGCGCTGCGTCTTGGGCGATTTTCAGAGGAATCCCCGGTTGCAGCGCCGATGGTTTTCAATTAGATTATTTTTTTCTGCTCTTTTTTTAATTTCCGCTTTTCCTTCTGGGTAAGCTTGGGTTTCTTGCGTTGTTCCTTTTTTGCTTTATCTTTACTTCCTTTTTCGCCCATGTCGGTTTCTCCTTTCACTCCAGCGATGATAACAAAAATTACTGTTCAGGTGACATTGAAAGCTTTATGGCCTGTTCCAGAAGGTAACTTCACCCATTTTACACCCTGGAACTGCAAAAGCCGCACCCTTTTTTCGCTTCGGTCCGCAATATTTTTTGGTACTCCCAGCCCGCGTGTTCATATTTTCATAATATGAATTACTCAGCCGGCTGCAAGACTTGTTTGTGAGTATATCTTCTGGCGTTAGCCGGGAACTCCGCCAGCGCCTCTTCCCATGTGCTGATTGGTGCGAACTGCAAACCATCCATCCGGTTGCATTTGGCGATAAAGCTGAAGTTCGTGATGCCGCTTGACGGAACTCTGGAAGGCAAGATTGAGAAGCGCCTCGGCAGTCTCCAAATCAGTATTACGTAAAGGGCGGATCGAAATGCTCACTGGATGGTTTTTGTTCTCCTTTTATGGTCAAGCGACACCCCGCGCATCACGCCGACTGGTAAACCGTCTTCCCGCCAACCATGGTCAAATCTGCCTTCAGGTTGAAGAGGTCCTCTGGAGTGGCGCTGAAGGGATTGTCGTGCCAGACTACCAGGTCAGCGAACTTGCCAGGCTCCAGCGAGCCCTTCTTGTTCTCAGCGAAATCGGCATACGCACTGCCCATGGTGTGGGCATACATGGCCTCATCAATGGTCATCGCCTGGTCCTGGCTGACCGGCTTGCCAGAGAAGGAGAGCCGCATCACGCTGGCTGCCAGGGTGGCCTGCGGTTCCCACCACGGCATGGAAGGTGCATCCGAGCTGAGTGCCAGTGGCACACCCATGTCCAGCCAGGTGCGGGTGGGGATCATCTTCTGGGTTCTTTCCTCGCCCCAGATCCTGAAACAGGCATCTGCAAAGGCGCGGATGAGCGTGGGTTGGGTGGAGATGATCACCCCGAGATCCTTCTGGCGCTGCAGGGCCTTGTCGGTGTTGAGGACGGAGTGTTCGATGCGGTGGCGTGGGTCAGGGCGCGGGTTGGCCTTCATGGCCGCCTCGATCGCATCCAGCGCCATATCCACGGCGGCGTCCCCGCCGGTATGGATGGCCACCTGGTAACCGGCATCATGGAAGGCCTTGACGGCTTCGTTCAAATCCTTGGGCTTCCAGATGGGAATGTTCCAGGCGATGCCGTTATGGGGCTCATGGGTATAGGAAGCCTCCAGTGCGCCGTCCGCCTGGAACTTGGCGCCAGCGAAATGCATGTAGTCGTTCTCGAAATCGCATCGCCTTGAGCGCCTCGATGCGCCCATTCAACTCCTGGATGTATTCGAGCACGTTCATCACCTGGCCGCGGATGGTCATTTCGCCGCGCTTCCCAAGGTTGAAATAGGCCTGCATGCGGTCCAGGTCACGCGCATATACATCCTGGAAGGAGGTGACGCCGTTGGCGGCGAATCGTGCTTGCGGACCCAGGATGCTGACCTCCATCGTTTTCACATCCGTCAGGCTGGTAGGCCATAGCTTGCGGAAGTAGTCCATGGCCGGGTGGTTCAAGACCGTGCCGTCCGGTTCTCCGTTGGCTTCCCGCAGGAACCGTCCGTTACCCGGGTCGGGCGTTTTGTCATTCACGCCGGCCATTTCCAGTGCCAGGCTGTTGACCACCGCCATGTGCCCGCCCATATTGGTAGCGAACACTGGATGATTGGGCGAGACCGGATCGAGGTCGTGCTTGTTTGGGTAACGACCTTCAAAGATCATCCACCCCGAACCGACTACCCACTCTCCCTTCGGAGTTTTGGCAATCCACTCGGCAAACTTGTCCTGCATCTGCTCGACAGTGCTGATGGTCGGCCAGCTCAGGTCAACATAGGCCGTTCCCAGCAAGCCGCAGGCGCTCAAGTGACAGTGTGCATCATTCAGTCCTGGCGTGACGGTGCGACCACCCAGGTCAATCACTTGTGTCTTGTCTCCGGCCAGGTTGCGTACAGCCTGGTCGTCACCCGCGAAATGGATGATCCCCTTTTTGATGGCCAGTGCCTTCACCGATGTCCGCTTTGCATCCATGGTGACAATATTACCGTTTACCAGGATGGTGTCCACAAACTCACCTGGAGCCAGTGCTGGTATTGTTGCAAGGGCATTTGGGACCGGCCGTGTGGTCGTCGTTGGGCCTGGAATGGCAGTCACCTGCATCCCCTTGTTGCAGCCCGCCAGGACCATGGCGCCCATTCCGGTGCCGGCGATCTTCAAAAAGTCACGCCTTGACAGGTGGTGATGCTGGTGAGACATTTTTCTACTCCTTTCATTGAGTGGAAAAACATATTTGGTTTTCAGGAAATTGATTATTATTAAATCAGGCGGTGTACTGTTTTGGGATGATTCCTATGCAGAGTAATGAGTATTTCAGTACAGGAGGACTGAAAACACTTGATATTGAATCTTTCTGTCGGGTGAAATTCTCTTTAGAATAAGGATGAGAATACCAATAAAAACCCTCAAAGGGCAATTTCATTGTACAATTTTCTTTAGTGATTTTCAATATTGAATTTGGGATACCATCATAATAACCCGCCCTCCCAGTGCAGAATTGTCGTCCTTGTGAAATTGCCGTTTGGCGTCTTCCCTGGAAACGCCCGGCTTGGCAGACTACATGGATTGTTCTGAGGGGATGCAGCCTTGCCGGGCATCTCATTGGATGGTCCAGCCGCCATCGATCATCAGGGTCGCGCCGGTGATCAGCGCAGCCGCCGGCGATGCCAGGAACACCACCGGACCCGCCACGTCGAGCGGTTTCCCGATCCGCCCAAGCGGTATCCGTGCCTGCACCGAGGCGCGAAAGGTAGCATCACCCAGCCATTTCTGCGTTCCAGGTGTTGTAATGAATGTCGGTGCCACAGCATTTACCGTAATATGGTAGCGGGCCCATTCCAACGCAAGACACTTGGTCAAATGCGCGATGGCTGCCTTGGTCATGCAATAAATTGACTCAGTCGGCAGGGCGACGAAACCGGCCTGGGAGCTGATATTAATGATCCGCCCGTGCCGCTGTTGGATCATGACCTTCCCCACGCTTTGTGCAGTGAAGAAAGTGCCCTTGAGATTGACCGCCAGGGTGGCGTCGAAATCCTGTTCGGTCACCCGTTCAGCCGGGTTGGAGGGGCCGATTCCGGCATTGTTTACCAGGATGTCGATGTGTTTGAAATGCTTCAGACCGGCCTGGACGGATTCGGAGATCTCATTCATCCTGGTGACGTCCATCTGCACAGGCAGTACTTCCCGCCCCATCTTTTGGATTTGACTGACCAGCGCCCGCCCGTTTTCTTTATGTTTGAGGCCGAGGATGATGTCCGCGCCTGCCTGGGCCAGTCCCAGGGCACAGGCCCTCCCGATCCCCTTGGAGCTGGCGGTGACCAGCGCTACTTGGCCAGAAAGTGAAAATGATGGCTGCACGTCTGTCATGGATTAGTCTCCTTTGAAGAATCATTCTTAATTATGCGGAATTAGCCAGCTCCTGCCGCAGGTTGCGGATATTTTTCACAGGAAGCCCTCGCTTCTTGCCATTCCCTGCAAAAAGCCAATGATTTGAGGCCTTGATCCCAGGTCTTCAGGGAATGAAAATGGGATAATTTTCAAGATCAGAAATCATCTTCGGGGGCATATTAAGTGCGGTCAGTCAGTGTTCAGAGATATCTTCTCACTCTATGGCAATATGCAGTGTACTCCTGACCGTAATGCTGCCTCAAATAATCTTCTTCCCGGATCACCTGGCGGTGGAACAGCCATAAGGCTGCAACGGTATAAACGAGGATGATCCAATTCGGGAATATCAGGAATTGGCCAAGCAGGATGATCGCGAATGCCACATATATGGGATTGCGGCTGAAAGAAAAAATGCCGGTTGTGATAAGTCTATCAGGATGCTCCATATCGATGCCGACCCGAAAACTCCGCCCAAAGGAGACCAAGCTCCAGGCCAGCAGCGCCAACCCAGCCAGGCAGAATAACACACCTATCCAGGAGATTGCAGCGGAATGGAAGAATTCCTGCCTGCTTGCACTGGGAAGATTGAAAGCATGTGCGAACACGCAGTAGAAATAGAACAGGGCAAAGGGTGGGATCAGGAAATCCGTCTTGTCGATTTTGCCGAAGTTCATCGCTTCCACCCCTCTTCTTTTCAGCATCAACACCCGGACCACAACCATTCCAAGCATGAGTACGATCGTCAGGGCTGCAAAATATCTGGGCATGAGAAAAATCCGCTATTCTATTTCTTTGTTATCGGCAAAGGCAGGAAATATATTAAATCGCTGCAACAGGTATGTATTGCCTTTCTGGCTGATTGAGTATACTACTTGCCCAAAGTCGCCACAAATTGATTATCTAGTTGTCAAAGACTTTACTCTCCAATTGTTGCTATCTTGATTTCTTTTCTGCCTACACCTGGTCACTTTGTTGCCTAGTTACCTGGTTGCCTGATAACCTGGTCCCTGATCACCTGATTGCCGATCAACCACTCACTACTCTCTGTTCTCTATTCTCTCCTCATGATAATATTGCATCACAAGGATCACTTATGCAACCTCGAATAGAGTCACTTCCATATCCCTGGTGCCGGATGTCTTCCCCATGCCCTGGAACCTGAACACTACTCACTCCCAACCCGGTGACCTGGCCCTCCTGGTGGGCCTGCGCCACAAGCATTTCATCTTCCCGCTGATCCCCGGCGGGACGTTCCACACCCATCGCGGCATCCTGAACCATGATGAACTGATTGGCATACCCTGGGGCAGCCAGGTCTTCAGTCACCAGGGCAGCCCGTTTTTCATGCTGCAGCCTTCCCTGGCGGACCTCCTGGTTGACCTGAAGCGCAGCACGCAGATCATGTTTCCCAAGGACATCGGTTTCATCCTGACCAGCATGTCGGTTGGGCCTGGACAGACCGTGTTGGAGGCCGGCACCGGTTCCGGTTCCATGACTGTGGCGCTGGCCTTTGCCGTCGGTCCGCAGGGCCGCGTGGTCACCTACGAGCGCCGTCCGGAGTTCCAATCTCTGGCGCGCAAGAACCTGGAGCGATTGGGTTTGGATGCCCGGGTGGATTTCAAGTTGGGCGACATTGCGGATGGCTTTACCGAAACGAATGTGGATGCGGTCTTCCTGGATCTGCCCAACCCCTGGGATTACATCAGCCAGGCGCGCCTGGCGCTGAAGCCGGGCGGTTTCTTCTGTAATCTTGTGCCCACCTTCAACCAGGTGCAGATGCTGCTCACTGCTCTGCGCCGGGAATCCTATGCCTTCATTGAGGTATGCGAGCTCTTGATGCGCTATTACAAGCCGGAACCGAACCGCCTTCGCCCAACCGACCGGATGGTCGCCCATACTGGCTACCTCATCTTCGCCCGCCGCATCGAGCCGAGTGAAGATAACCGGGCGCGCCTCTTGCTCGCGGAACAAGGCTCGGATGTGGAAGCGGAACCAGGCGAAAATAATCCCGCCAGCCCTTCGTCTCTTCCTTCATGACTAGTAGACTATTAGACTATCAGACTATCTGACTATCTGACTCCTATGAATTATTCTGAAACCATCGCCTCCCAACTGAATGTCAAATCCTCCCAGGTCGAGGCTGCCATCCGGCTGCTCGACGAGGGCAACACCGTCCCCTTCATCGCCCGTTACCGCAAGGAAATGACCGGCACGCTCGATGATGAACAGGTGCGTATCGTCGCCGATGAGATCGTCCGCCTGCGTCTCATGGATGAGCGCCGCGCGGCCATCCTGAAATCGATCGATGAGCAGGGCAAGCTGACGGAAGAACTCAAGGCCCTCATCCAAACCGCCGGGACAATGACCGCCCTTGAGGACTTGTATGCACCCTACAAGCCCAGGCGGCGCACGCGTGCCATGGCAGCCCGTGAAAAGGGATTGGAAGGCCTGGCCGAACATATCCTCAAGCAGCCTCTGACGCCGCGCAGTATGGAAGAGATTGTCAAAGAATCCTACCTGAATGAGCAGGTTACCACTATTGAAGAAGCCCTGCAGGGTGCTCGCGACATTGTTGCCGAGGTCATCAGTGACAATGCCAATGTCCGCAGCTCCACCCGGGAGAAGGCTCTTAAATCTGCAAAGGTGACCGCAGAAAAGGTTGAGACTGCCCCTGACGAGAAACGCTTGTACGAATCATATTACACCTTTGAGAATCGGGTTGACCGGCTGCAGCCGCACCAGGTCCTGGCGCTCAACCGTGGCGAAAAGGAAGGTGTTCTCAAGGTGCGCGTGGAAGTGGAAGAAATCGACTGGCGGAATGCCATTGCGGCCGAGTTCCAGGAAGACATCCTGTCCCCCTTTTCCGACCAGTTAAGCCTGGCCATCCAGGATTCGGCTGAGCGCTTGCTGCTCCCGGCTATCGAGCGCGATGTGCGCCGGGAACTCTCCGAAAAAGCCGATGGTCATGCCATCAATGTTTTTGCCACCAACCTGCGCGCCCTGCTCTCCCAGCCCCCGCTGGCTGGCCAGATTGTGCTGGGTCTTGACCCGGGTTTTCGCACCGGCACCAAGCTGGCTGTGGTGGATCCGACCGGTAAGCTGCTTGATACCGGCACGATCTACCCGCACGAACCCAGGAACGACTGGGCCGGTGCATTGTCCACGCTGGAGCAGATGATAAACCGTCACCACGTCACGTTAATTACCATCGGCAACGGCACCGCTTCGCGCGAAACCGAACAGTTGGTTGCTGAGCTTACTCGTGGTGCACCATCGGTTAAATACTTGATTGTCAATGAAGCCGGCGCCTCCGTCTACTCGGCCTCGGCACTGGCCCGCCAGGAGTTCCCCGACCTGGACGTATCCATCCGCGGGGCGGTTTCCATTGCCCGGCGAGCCCAGGACCCGCTGGCGGAACTGGTCAAGATCGACCCCAAATCCATCGGCGTGGGCATGTACCAGCATGATGTGGATCAAACTGCCCTTGAGCACTCACTAGATGGGGTGGTGGAGAGCGTGGTCAACGCCGTCGGCGTGGATGTGAACACCGCCTCGCCCGCCCTGCTGACCCACGTGGCCGGCATTGGCCCGAAACTGGCTTCCAACCTGGTTGCGTATAGGAATACCAATGGTGTATTCAATTCCCGCGATGAGCTGCGCCGGGTTTCCGGGCTGGGACCGAAAGCTTACGAACAGTCCGCCGGGTTCATGCGTATCCGTGCAGGAATCAACCCACTGGATGCCTCAGCCATCCATCCCGAATCATATGCCATCGCCGAGGCCGTGCTCGAGCATGCCGGGTTAACTCCTTCCACTCCCATCTTGGAGCGAAAACCTGCCCTCGATGCGTTGACAGCCAGGGTCCCACCCGGGGAGCTGGCCGCCGAACTTGGCTGTGGACTCCCGACGCTGAAAGATATCCTCGAGCAGCTTGTCCGCCCGGGACGTGACCCGCGCCTCGAGACCCCGGCCCCCATCCTGCGATCGGATGTGCTGAAAATGGAAGACCTGCTGGTCGGGATGCAGCTCAAGGGCACCGTCCGCAACGTGGTGGACTTTGGCGCTTTTGTGGATATCGGCGTCAAGCAGGATGGCCTGCTGCACAAATCCCGTATTCCGCATGGCACCCTGCTCAAGGTTGGCGATATTATCGACGTGGAGATATTAAAGATCGAGCCCGAGCGCGGCCGCATCAGCCTGGGTTGGGGAACCATAAAATCCTGACATTATGCAAATAAACCTTGCGAAGGTTTGTAACCTTCGCAAGGTTTTCCTCTCACGAATATACCTGCCAGCCCTTGGGGTAATGGTTCTTGACGATGCCCTGCACACGCTTGCCCCAGCCCAACGGCCAGCCGTCCACCGTCACCAGAATCCAGCCCGGCATTCCTTCTGAGGGAATGCTTTCTCCGCGCAGGTAGGCATGTAGGGGCGAACGGCGTTCGCCCACATTTTTTGAGGATAGATCCAGCACATTCCTGGTCTGACCAGGTTTCAGGAACAGTGCCAGCGGGTGGGCCGGCTCGAAGCGCTCCTTTTTGAACGTGCCCAGCCAGACTCCGGGAACCGGCACGCGCAAATTCCCGAGATCCGGCAGCTCCATTGGCACCAGGTACAGCCTTTCCCCACGAACTCGCAGCCTGCCTGCCTCGAATTCCACTCCCAGGACCTCCTCCGAAAAGTCTTGCCATAAGCGTTCCTGTGATGCAGAAGGCTGTAGGAAGCGATCCGGTCGTGAATGGGTGAGGGCCTCCCGATCCCGATGTTGGGCGAGGGTCCCCCGTTGTTGATAAGGGATCTCCTGACTCCGCCCACCCCCCCCTATCACTACCTGTTGGGCGAGGGTCTCCAGACCCCGCCCAATTCTGACCGAAGGTCTCCCTGCCTGTCGGGCGAGGGTCTCCTGACCCCGCCCAGATCTGACCGAAGGTCTCCCTGCAACTTCCTCCATCCGCCTCATCAAGCAGACGAAATGACCTTCCCCCTGGACCCGGTGCGGGAACAACCGCACTGCATTCTCCAGTTCTTTCACCTTCGTCTTATTCGTGTTCGACTGTCCCCGCTCTGCAGAGATCGTGCTGAAATCCATCCAATCCGGTCGACCGGGCATGAACCCGGGAAAAAGCAGGACCGGGACAGCTTCGTATTCCGGGAACTCTGCCAGGAACCTGGCGATGACCGCTTCATCCTCTTCCGGAGCGAAGGTGCAGGTGGAGTAGAGCAGATGACCGCCCGGGCGGACGAGATTGGCGGCCACGCGCAGGATATTGGATTGGCGCAAGGCGCAGCCTTCCACCATCCCGGGTGACCAGTCGAGCCGGGCGCTGCGGTCCTTGCGGAACATGCCCTCGCCCGAGCAGGGCGCGTCCACCAGGACACGGTCGAACCAGGCCCCAAAGGCATCCGCCAGTCGTTCCGGCGTTTCGTTGGTGATGACCACGTTCCCAGCGCCCCAGCGTTCCACGTTGACCACCAGGTGCCCCAGGCGTTTCTCCTTGATCTCGTTTGCCACCAGCAGGCCGCTGCCCTGCATGCGCGCAGCCAGGTGGGTGGTCTTCCCGCCTGGAGCAGCCGCCAGGTCCAGGACCCGTTCCCCCGGCTGTGGATCCAGCAGTGTCACCGCGGACATGGCCGAGGGATCCTGCAAATAATACAGCCCGGCCAGGTGGTAGGCATGTTTGCCAAAGGAGACGTCTGAAACCGGAACAATGAAAGCAGAATCACACCAGGGGACCTGTTTTCCGAGCGGAAAAGGTGCGATGTCCTGAAATTGCCCGGCACTCAGTTTCAGCGTGTTTACCCGCAGCCCGCTGATCGCTTGGTCCTCCAGGGCGTGTGCAAACGCCGTGAACTCTTCGCCGAGCAGCAGCGACATGCGTTTAAGAAATAACACCGGGATGGGTGGCATTGGATTGGGTGGCACGATGTTATTATAAGGCCGGTTCGGATGGAAGGTATATAATTGGCTGGATGGAGGCCTGGATGCGTATCGAAGACTTGAACTGGATGGACGTTGAAAATTACCTCAAACAGGATGACCGGCTGATCCTGGTCATCGGGGCGTGTGAGCAACACGGTTTCCTGTCCCTGCTTTCGGACGTGAAGATCCCGCTGGCGCTCGCCGAGGCTGCCTCCAAACAGGTCGGTGTGCTGGTCGCGCCTCCGGTGAACTATGGCGCCAGCCCCTATTTCGTTACTTATCCGGGCACGTTCAGTTTACGTCTCTCCACCTTGATGGATGCGGTCGAGGATCTGCTCCGCTCTGCCTATGGACAGGGCTTCCGGCGCATCCTGGTGCTGAATGGGCACGGCGGCAACAACGGCCTCAAAATGCGCCTGGGGGAGCTCGCCAACCAGCTCAGCGGACTGAAGATCCAGTGGTATGCCTGGTGGACCTCCCGCAGCGTCGAAGAAGTATCCCTGCGGCATGACCTCAAGCCCAACCACGCCAACTGGCTGGAAGCGTTTCCGTTCACCCTCGTCAGCGACCTTCCGCAAGGGGAGAAGATCCCGCCCGTGGTGCCCTCCGAGGTACTGGATGCCCAAGCGGCTCGCGCAGTCTATGGGGATGGCTCTTTCGGTGGACCCTATCGCACTTCGGATGAGATCATGCGGGAAATGTTCGCCGCCTGCCTGGCCGATATCCTGCAGATGCTGAAATTCGAATGAGCACCGTCCCGAAGGTTCCAAACCTTCGGGACGTTTTCAAATTTAATGATGCACCTGTAGGGGCGGACCTGCCTGCACCATGCAATGGCGCGTGTCCGCCCTTTCCCTTGCGTCTTAATTAACAAAAACCTCCATCTTGCGTAGGGGCGGACCTGAGTCCGCCCTTTCCCTTGTGTCCGCCCTGATTTATTCCATTTTCTCCAGCAGCTCCTTCAACGCCATCAATTCTTCTTTTGTCAGGGTCACCCCTTTGCCCCGTCTTTGGCGATCGGGCGACCAGTCCCGTAGATCATACTTTGCCTCTTGATCATTCCAGCGCATCAGGTTGAGCTCCTTCGTCCAGCCCGAAGCGGACTTGGAAAGCACCCCAATTTTTTGGATCAATTCAAACTTGATATCGTCCATGACACTCTTCCTCTTTACCGGTCATATCCATGCACCCCACCACTCCAGAGGCAACTATCCAGTTCTTTGACTATCAGACTACTCGACTATCCGACAACCTGCTTACTGCTTACTGCCTACTGATCACCTGATTACCTGGTTACCTGGTTGCCTGATCACCTGTTTACCTGTCTACCAGCCTATTTACTCCACACCTTCTTTGCGATCGACTTGAACCTGGTGATATTCAAGGCGCCGCGTGCATTTCTGGCGCGCTGCCCCCGGTGCCATCAAGGCCTTTTCCACCTCGGAGCGGTCCGCTTCATGGATTTCCAGCGGCGAGAAATCCGACTCCAGCAGTACCAGCAAGACCGCATCCCATTCATGGTCCAAACGGATACTGCCAAACCGCTGGGCCGGCTTGGTCTGTTTAGAAATGACACGGCCCTTGATCTGGTATCTCTTGCCATCCGGACCGGTGGCATCGTAATCTGCCTGGTGTTCTCGGCACAGGCTGAGCTGCAGCAGCCGCGCCGCCTCGTACCCGGCCACTTCGGCCGTGATTCCCAGCGGTCGTCCGGTCATGCTGCGATACTCCCTGGCCACCTCTTTGGCCTGCTCGAGCAGTTGGCCTACTTTTTCAAGATCCAATTCGGTCTTTTCAGGGGTTTTCCTGGCTCTTTTCATGGTTTTCCTCCGGGTGCTGGTCACGGGTTCTTTCTTATATAATAGCACATTACCGGCTGGAAGGTAGCGCCTCTGCCTCTGCAAGCAAGGTTTTCTTGTGTAAGGGCGGGACATATCCCGCCCTTTACAATTTATTCTTCTTGTCCCAGATCGCCTGCCACACCTTCGAACTGTTCCAGCGCGGCCTTCAGATCCTCAACGATCTCCGCCGCCAGGATATCCGGCTCAGGCAAATTGGCCGAATCCTCCAGGGATTCATCCCGCAGCCAGAAGATATCCAGGTTGACCTTGTCGCGCCCCACCAGTTCATCGTAAGGAAAGACACGCCAGCGCCCTTCTGGATTCTCAACCGACCAGGTCGCCGTGCGTTCATGCCGGTTCTCAGGATGGTAGCAGGTCACGAAATCGTCCAGGTCCTCGCGCACCAGCGGACGGGTCTTGAGCGTGAAGTCCATGTTGGTGCGCAGGTCGTAGATCCACAGGCTCTTCGTCCAGGGAGTCTCGGAGGCCGGTTTGCGGTCGAAGAACAGCACATTTGCCTTGACGCCCTGGGCGTAGAAGATGCCGGTCGGCAGGCGCAGCAGGGTATGCACGTCGCACTCGTGCAGCAGTTTGCGCCGTACCACCTCGCCGGCCCCGCCCTCGAACAGCACGTTATCTGGCACGACCACCGCCGCCGTACCGTTCATATTCAGGATCGAGCGCACGTGCTGGACGAAGTTCAACTGCTTGTTGCTGGTGGAGGTCCAGAAATCCTCCCGCACGATGTTCTGCGCCTCGCGCCGGATCTCGCCCTCGTCCGTCACGAAGGTCACGCTGGACTTCTTGCCGAAGGGCGGATTGGTCAGCACCATCTCGAAATATTGCCCCGGGTGCGCCGCCAGGCTGTCGCTGACGTGGATGGGGGATTCCCCGCCATTCACCCCGATGCCGTGCAGATACAGGTTCATCACGCACAGCCGTGCGGTGTTGTCCACGATCTCCCAGCCGTGCAGGGCCTGGTGCCGCAGGTGCTGCTGCTGGTCGCGGTCGAGCTTGTTGTTATTGGAAATGTAATCGTGCGCTGCCAGCAGGAAGCCGCCCGTGCCGCAGGCCGGGTCGCACAGGCTCTGCCCGGGACGCGGGCGCATCACGTCCACGATGGCCTTGATCAGCGGGCGCGGCGTGAAGTACTGCCCGGCCCCGCTCTTGGTGTCCTGGGCGTTCTTCTCCAGCAGGCCTTCGTAGATCTCGCCCTTCACGTCGATATCCAGCCCGATCCAGGTCTCGCCGTCGATCAGCTCGATCAAACGCCGCAGCTTGGCCGGGTCCTGGATCTTGTTCTGCGCCTTGCGGAAGATCACCGGGATCAGCCCCGCCCCTGTGCCCAGCCCCGCCAGGATATCCCGGTAATGCCGTTCCAGCTCGTCCCCATCCAGCCGCAGCAGGCTGGCCCAGTCGAACTCGGCCGGGATGGCGCTGGCCTTGCCGAGCATGCTGCTGTTCTCGTGGTCCATCTTCAGGAACAGCAGGTAGGTCAGCTGCTCGACGTAGTCGCCGTACGACATGCCGTCATCCCGCAGGACGTTGCAGTAGTTCCACAGACGCTGGACGATGGTGGTGGAGGAAGTGTTCATTTCTTATCGACGAATTTCACGCCAGGGATGTCTTTGAAATGCTCATCCTGCGTCCAGAGGGTAGCCTCGTGAACTTGCGCCGTCGCCAGGATGATGCTGTCTGCCATCGCCAGCTTCAATTCGATTGAAATCTGCGCAGCGGAAATGGCAATTTCGCGATTCAAATCCACTTCTCTGCCCAAAGACATAAAACCGGTGGCCCGTAAGGCATCTTCTTCGCCGCGTTTCAGTGACATACGTTTGAACACTTCATAGGCGCAAATCGTTGGAACAAGCAAATTTTCCACATCCTGGATGGGCTTTGCAAAAAAGTCGGCGTTCCCACTGCCATCAAAATATTCTATCCAGCCGGATGAATCGACAATGTTCATCAGCGTTCCTCATCCACTTCTTCACGGAGATTCTTGGCATCAATCCCTTTGAACATCCCGCGCGCCTGCTCAATTGGCGGAACGATCACAATATGTAATGTCTTGTTAAGCGGAATGAAGGCAATTTTCTGCCCGGGTTTCAACCCAAATTGCTTCCTGACCTCGCGCGGGATCACAACTTGAAATTTGGAGGAAATCGTGGTTGTGTACATGTTTTACATCTCCTTATCGAACGAATTATGTAAGACGATTATATCACAACCTCCCCTCAAGCGCAGACCCCCACCGCCCTGCCGGGCACCTCCCCCAAATCCGAAAACGGAAGCTTGGTAGGCATAATAAATCTCGATTACGGATTTGGGGGAGGCAGGAGGGGGTCGCTTTGCCGAGCATGCTGCTGTTCTCGTGGTCCATCTTGAGGAACAGCAGGTAGGTCAACTGCTCGACGTAGTCGCCGTACGACATGCCGTCATCCCGCAGGACGTTGCAGTAGTTCCACAGGCGCTGGACGATGGTGGTGGAGGAAGTGTTCATTTCTTATCGACGAATTTCACGCCAGGGATGTCTTTGAAATGCTCATCCTGCGTCCAGAGGGTAGCCTCGTGAACTTGCGCCGTGGCCAGGATGATGCTGTCTGCCATCGCCAGCTTCAATTCGATTGAAATCTGCGCAGCGGAAATGGCAATTTCGCGATTCAAATCCACTTCTCTGCCCAAAGACATAAAACCGGTGGCCCGTAAGGCATCTTCTTCGCCGCGTTTCAGTGACATACGTTTGAACACTTCATAGGCGCAAATCGTTGGAACAAGCAAATTTTCCACATCCTGGATGGGCTTTGCAAAAAAGTCGGCGTTCCCACTGCCATCAAAATATTCTATCCAGCCGGATGAATCGACAATGTTCATCAGCGTTCCTCATCCACTTCTTCGCGCAGATTCTTGCTATCGAGCCCTTTGAACATGCCGCGCGCCTGCTTGATCGGCGGCACGATCACGACCCGCAAGGTGTTTTTGTAGGGAATGAACACAATTTTCTGTCCTGGCTTCAATCCAAACCGTTCCCGGACTTCGCGCGGGATCACAACCTGATACTTGGAGGAAATCGTTGTTGGATACATGTATTACAACTCCTGATCGAACGAAATATGTAAGACGATTATATCACAACAAGCACTGGACGATGGTAGCGGATCGATTGGTCATGGTTTATCCTGATTGAATTGGTTTGGCAGCGCGGACGGGTGCAATTGGTCTTCCTGCCAGCGCAGCGGATTGGTGTCAATGTAATCCCAGATATTCTTCAATTCGTTTTCGTTGCGAATTACATGTTCGTAATAATTACGTTGCCAGATATTCGCGTCGTTCAATTCCCGCCCGGCCCGACTGGTTACAGACGCCTTGAATCCGGCGATAAAAGACGACAAGGACCTTGGCGCCCTCCGTAGGGGCACACGGCGTGTGCCCTCTGCATGGTATGCACCCTCTGCATGGCGTATGCCTGCATTTATTGTGTCTGGTGGTATAACCGGGCGGACGTCAGGGTTGCTGCCAGTGGAGATGCCGGGGTTGATGTCAGGGCGAACGCCGTCCGCCCCTACGGTTTCGTTTTCAACAATCCAGACAATACCATGAATGTGATTTGGCATCATAATAAATTCGTCCTCGAACAGGCGGATTTCTTTGCGGATTTCGGCGGAACGGAACCATTCGGTTTGAACGATCTTCCCAAGAGACGATAATTGAATTTCATCACCGACCACCGTACCAAAAATCTCCTCGCGCTGGAATGTGCATAGAGTCACAAAATATGCGCCGGGTTGGGTGTAATCATATCCTTTCAGGCGAATGGATCGCCGGTGATGGATTTGCGGGTCGTATTCCATGAAATATTTCCTGTAGGGGCACATGGCATGTGCCCTAATGGTTTCTACTTTCTCGCCTCACGAATGAACAGTTACGGGTTCTTCGTCGGATAAATTTGAATTCCATCAACATAAAAAGTGTACGATATTCCTGGATTATCTCCTACAAACGATCCCTGGATATAAAACCTTGGAAGCTCAATTTGATCTAACGGCACACCATCAGCGCTCATAGAAGAAAGATCCATAAAAAAAGTATTCCAGTGATCAGCCTCAATTGGGATCGAGGTACATTGCCACACTAGGGTAACGCAAAATTCAGCCCATTCAACGTTAACGCCCTGACAACTCGGCCAGTAAACCTGTCCAATGATCATGGAAGCCTGAAAGGGTACCGTGCGCACAACAGTTTCTTGTCTCACGTTCGGCTCAATTGTCAGGATTGTAGTTGCGAGCGATTGTCTTCCAGATATAGCTACTTTGTCAGATAGGCTGAATTGAACCGGTTCATCGGCCACCCATTCTTCCAAATCGAGTGCATTCTCGAAGTCCAGGTAGGTCATATCGCCTTTTGGCCAGGCTCTCGGGGTAGGAACAGGAATCAGGCCTACAGGTGCGGTAGATGAAAACGGGATCTCATATCGATCTAGTATTATCGATTTATACTGACCGCTATTTTTAGACAAGGTGATAATCAGTAAATTCTTTTCAGGGCCAACATCCCAATCAAAAGGTGAATCACTAAGCAAGTTATGAACGCCATCCCTGAAGACACTCGCATCGGTCTCGAAAAGAGTGGTTCCATCATATGAGCCTGAACTCAGGTAGGACGCCACGCTGATGAAAGCAGTGTCGTCCGTAGATCTTGTGTAGTACCAAATCTCTGAGATTCGAAGATGGTCACCTGACTGTACGGGAATCCCTTCATAGGGCACATTGCGTAGATCCATGACCATTTTTTCTCCATTGTTGATCTGATAAACGATCGATACAAGACTGGCATAAGGTGCAGGCCAGAACCATGCACGTGTCTGATCGGTGAGTAGGATGTGCGTTTTGGTACTCTGAACAATCTGACCAGTGCCTTTTTCATGGACATTCAGTAAAAGTGTTAGCTCGCCCCAATCGTCTTGTGGAAGCCAGGCATCGGCTATACTGGAATGCTGGAAGCTTATCGGGATAACATCGCCCAATGAAACTGTTCCTGGAGACAGGCTGACTAGCTTCGTCTCGCCGATGACTCGCCCATTATCGTTGGCGGTTACCTGCACTTGTGCTTGGTAAGATGTTGGCGTTCCATCAGGAACAATTATCTGAAGATCAGCTAATTTGAAGGATTCATCTGTGCTTACATGGATACCTTCACTCGCTGCATTGCGAAGGTCTAGCATCTTCGGATTCCAGTCCCCCGAGATAAAAGTGGCACCACCAAGCGAAATCCCAACTGGGCTTGGCAAGGCTGTTGATTGTCGATTAATAATTGGATTTTGAATTTGGTTGATTAGAATCCATCCTGCTCCAATAATAATTAATATTACACCTAAAATGAGTAGTCCAACGCGTAGTTGGCGTGACATTGGAATCCGAGAAGTTTCAACCCCTTTAAATTTTATAGATGAGATCACTCCTATGAAGATTGCAGCAATTCCGAGAACAATCATTAGCAGCTGTGAAAAATATACAGCGAGAATACACTGTATTGCGGTCCAGCTTGGATTACACATTGCTTCCTCCTAAAAATTTATATTCCATCACAACCTCCCCTCAAACACCGACCTCAGCACCGCCTGCCGCAGCCTGCGCCGCCCGCTTCAACCCCGCCTCGACCGCCGCCTCCACCTGCCCGCGCCGCCTCCAGCCGCCGCTCCACCTCCGCCACGATGCGCCGCTGTTCCTCCAGCGGGGGAAGGGGAATTACTATGCTTTATGATATCATCCTGATTTACACTCGATTGTTGTGTGGTTTTAGCCTTCGCTAGCTTTCGCTTCACCCGACATGAATTGAAAAGTAGTTTATATATGGCGGATAACATTCGTCAGACATTCTCGCCAACATCATTTTTGATTGATAAACAGTAATTCGTTTTGTTTCCATACAAGACGGCAGGTTTCCCAACACCTTCCGCGCTTCAGCAACACGATTACCAAAATCATCCCTTCCTAACTGAATATGGATTCTAGTTCTTTATCCTTAACATCGCCTATACTTAACGAATCTGACATCAGAATCATATATATAACCCATCTGACATCGATCATTCGAATGTCACGTCTTCAGCAAGATTCTCCTTGGTTCTGTCTAGTACCTTTATCAAGGCATTAGCAATAATTCTCCAAGCCGTAATCTGCACCTCTCCTGCAGACCGCCTCACCCGTAAGCGACCCATCTGCCCTTCTGCCAAGGCCAGCCTCTCCCCTACATCGAATAACTTCCCCTCACACGCCGCCTTGAGCACAGACGCCTTATAGCGCTTCACCCCCGCCCGCACCCTCCCCAGCGCCCTCACACCCGCCTCCAGGTCGCTCAGCAGCTCCTCCAGCCGGGCCACGATCCGCTCCTGCTCCGGCAGCGGAGGAAGAGGAATTTGGATTTAAATCGAGAGTATGTTTCGTTGATTTCCTGCCGATTTTTCCCGAATTAACCGCGTGTATCTAGGCGATGATTATAAATCGACCTAGGAATGTCGGATTTATTGCTAGGTGTAGTCGGATAGCCGCACATAAGGTACCAAACGAGTCATTTGCACTCTTGAACCAGTTGACCGGTTTTTATCCTACAAGACGTTTACTGCCGCACAACATGCAGACATTATTGAATTCGCCGGGTGAAGATACTGTTGAGTCTTCACATACTTTGATCGGGACATAATCAGATCGCTAACAAGCACGAGTAATTCGCCTTGAATATTTGTGGCACGTAATATCGCACATCCAATTGTTCTTTGGCTGTTCGTTGACATCGTCTTTGCGATCAGAAACGCCACGTAGTAATTAACCTGTTTCGCCAAGCGTCGTCCACGCCCATCCTTCTGGAAGGAGCGATTATTCGTAATCATCACCGTTCGGGTCTTGCATCATTTACTTTCAACCCAATCACCATCAACAAATAATCCTTCCCCGCCAACCACATCAGTACAAGCGTCGTCCACTCCCATCCTTCCGGTAGGGGGTGCCCCACGGGATCATTTAGCACGAGGATTCTCTTCCATATCGATCATCCCATACGGCGCGCGGTTGGGGAGTTCCTTCTTCTTCTTATTCAGGTAATCGAGTGCATACCAGATCGTGCCAATGCAGCCAGCCAGCCAGACCGCCACACCTAGAACCACACAAACATTCCCCGCCAGCCCGAAATAAAACCCATATAGACCGCCGCCGAACCCAATAAAATGGAGCTGATGAACGCAATCACGTAAACGTATAAAACCTGTGTGCTGCCTGCGTTAAACCGTTTTGGTTGAGAATAGTCTGTGTAGTAATCGGTCAGGTTTTTGAACCCCATCGGCCTGCTCGAAAAGAAGAAACTGCGTTGCTCATTGATGTAGCGCGCCGTTTCCGCAAAATAGCCCCGGTTTCTCACGATCAGTTGCACCGCCATTAAACCGAATAAGAAACTGATCACCAGGATGGTGGCGCCGACCGGCTTCCACAGGTTGCTCATGATGGAAGGCGCTTCTGTTGCGGTTGCGAAGGAGAAGATCGCCCATACCGCCGCGATGCTGCCCAACAGTTGGCCAAAACTATATTTCAAGATCTCCCAGATCTGCGCATCATAGGCGCGCAGTTGGTCGAAAGCTTGATCGAAATCACGTCCCAGGAAACTGATCGCCTCTTTGCGATATTCTTCTTCCCGGTCCGGTTTTTTGCGCTTCTCCCACGGAACAAACTGCAGCAATTCATTTGCAGTTGCCTGCCAGTCGCCGTTGAATTGAATACCGCGGTCATCAACATAGGCATCTGCGTAAGGCTTGCCGCCCACGGAATTTTGAGGCTGGTCCGGATTTTCATTGATGTAATCATGGAGAATGGAATGCGAATTGAGGTAATTCAGGACCTTTTCCTTATTTGCACGTGTCGTGAAAATGATGATCTTCCACCCTTCCGACCTTATTCGTTTGAGCGCTTCCTGCAAGCCCTCAATCGGATCGCCAAAATGGTCTTCCCCTTTCCAATCATCATAATGTGCGATTGTCCCGTCCAGGTCAATACAGACATATTTGGGTGTGGTCATATTTTCATTTCCTTTTCAGTTGGGACGACCCGCCGGGTCGCCCCTATGAGCCACCATAATGCCTCATTCAACTCATTCATCACCTGTACCAACTCCGCTGCCGAAGGCCCGCAGCGCCGCCACCTGCCCGCCGCGCTGGAAGAACGCCCCGCTGCTGAAGTCCTCGGCGCTCATCTCCAGGTTGATGCCGATGTGCGCGGCGATCTGGTCCAGCCACCAGCGCTGCTCGGGCGTGAATTCCCGCCCGCCGGCCTGCTGCGCCTGCAGCCACTCTGTGTAACGTCGCTGCACCAGCGCCGGGTAGGGCTCGATATCCTCGTTCAGCGCCACGTGCCGCACCAGCGAGACCAGGTCCGCCAGCACGCGCGGCCCGCTGCCACGTACCCGCCCGCGCTCCAACTGCCGGTAGGCATTCCAGAGCGCCTCGGTCAGATACAGCGGGTCAGGCTGGTGCAGGTCCAGCCGCAGGTGCTCGGCCAAATCTCTCACCGCCTCGAACGTCAATGTTGGGGCGCCTCTCCCTGGAGTTTGGCCTTTTAGAGGGAGGGCTTGAAAAGGGGATGTCTTTCCTGTACAGTTAGGTTACCACGTCGGAACTGACAGGAGACATCCCCCTATGAAGGATAGCATAGATTTAAGACTTTTGCAGCATTTGTATGAAGTAATAGGAGCACATCGGCAGGCCTTTCGGCAGGAGAGGACCTATCAGCGGGCGATAGGGCTCATCCTGGGGGAATTGTTCACCTTTGCTCGTCACACCATAACGCAAGGGTTATTGGCGTTAGGGCTAACAGATGCGGATTGGAGTGCCTGGTATCGGTTGTTGAGTTACGGGCGTTTTGACGCAGAGTGTGCGAGTACATGTCTGCTGGGGGAGACGGTGAAGCACGTAGAGCCGGATGAGCCGTACACGATTGGAGTGGATGGAGTGCAGGTGCCGCGCAGCAGTCTGAAAATGCCAGGGACGAGTTGGTTGAAAGCCTCAGGGACAGCGGCGTTCAAGCCAGGAATTCACCGGGCGCAACGGTTCATGGATCTGAGTTGGCTGGTGCCGCAGGAGGAGGTTTCAGTCGTGCGATCCCGCTCAAATGGCTGGCAGCATACCCAGTGAAAGCGGTTCCAGCGGCGGTAGAGCCACAGAAAGATTGGGAAGCGGCGATCAGTGGCATCAGCTGGGTACGCCAGCAGTTGGATCAGCTTGGGCGTGCAACGCAAATAGTGCTGGTATTGGCCGATGGTGGTTTGGAGCGGGTGGTGGAGTTCTGGAAACAACTGCCCGGGCGCACAGTCTTGCTTGGTCGGACAGCCCGGAATTGCATTTTGTATGAAATGCCGATCTATTCAGGTCTGGGCCGTCCACCTGACTACGGGAAACGAGCTCCCAAACCATCCGATTGGCTCAGGCAAAAACAGGGCTTTCAAACGGTTCACATTCCAGTGCGCGGCAGACAACGCGAAATGACCTATCGCATCGAAGGCCCTTTTCTGCGAGAGGGTATGCCAGATCAGCCGGTATTCCTGATCGTCGTCAAGGGGATCGATCGAAAGATCAATGGTCAACGGGTTCAACGTGACCCGGCTTTCTACCTGGCCTCAGCCATCCAGAAGCATGGTCAGTGGCAATTGCCTTTCTCAGCCAATTTCTTGCTCGGCTGGGCCTGGCAACGCTGGGAACTGGAAGTCGAACATCGCGAGTTGAAATCTGGTTTTGGCCTGGGTGAAAAACAGTGCTGGAACCCCTCTTCCGCAACTGTCTCTGTGCAGTGGAGTGCCTGGGTGTATGCCTTGTTGTTCCTGGCAGGCTATCGGACCTGGGGACTGCTTGGCGGCCCATCCTCCCCGGGACGTTGGTGGCGGGGTTCCAGACGCTGGTCCTTCAATACTCTCTGGCGCTCTTACCGGGCAGCGCTCTGGTCTGCTCCTGACTTTCGGGCAGTTTGGACCGGAAGCGGGGATAATTGGCTCAAAAAAGGCGATTGGATCGCCAGTTTATGGAATTCTGCGCTCGGATCCGCTCGCAGTTAGGCCTTTCGCACTACTTTTGCCCTCTTTATATTACTTTCCTCTTGCCAAAAGGCCAAACTCCAGGGCCGGGGGAGAGGTCCGTGGGATCGAATAAATGATCTGCAGCGCCGTGATCTCATCCTTGTGCTGTTCAATGAATGCCTTGAACGACTCCACCGTGCGGCGGGCTGCCTGGGTCGCTGCCTCATCGAATCCGGCGCTCAACACCGTATCGGCGCTGGCCTCATCGATGACCTGCTCGGAACGCCGCTGCCAGTCTGCCAGCTTCACCCGCAAATCCGGGTCGGCTGCCAGCGGCTTGCATGCCTCCTCCGCCAATTCATGCCTTGCCGCCTCAATTTGTTCCTCGTAGGGGCGACCCTTGTGGTCGCCCACCCCGTATTGACCGCCTCCAATATCTTATCCGGATCCACCGCCTCCAGCAGCCCGCGCGCAATCTCCGTTAAGGGAATGCCCCCCGTATGCTCACGCACCTCCGCCAATTGCCCGCGGTCCAGGTGTTTCTCCAGCCGGATCAAGCGTCCCGCCAGTGAAGACAGCGTGGCCTCGTCCGAAACGCCCAGCGCCACCGCTTCCAGCAACTGCTTGAACGTCGCCGAGGGTTTGCGTTCCAGCGTCTGCGGGTCCATCAGCTCCTGCTCGGTCAGCCCGACCGCGTCCACGATCACGAAGTGGTCCTTGAGCAGGGCGTCGCTGCTGACGTTCTGCAGCTCGGTCGGCGAGACCACGCGCGTGCCGCGTCCCAGCATCTGCTCGTACAGCAGGCGCGAGCGCACCGCCCGCATGAACAGCAGGATCTCCAGCGGGCGGATATCCGTGCCGGTGGCGATCATGTCCACCGTCACGGCGATGCGCGGGAAATAGCTGTTGCGGAAATCGCTGATCAGGTCCTCGGGTTTCTTCCAATTGGTCTTGTAGGTGATCTTCTGGCAGAACTCGTCCCCCTTGCCGAACTCCTCCCGCAGGATGCGTACGATGTCCTCGGCGTGGCTGTCGTCCTTGGCGAACACCAGCGTCTTCGGGACCATGCTGCGCCCGGGGAAGATGTCCACCGGCAGCCTGTCCCGGAAGGTGCGCACGATCGTGCGGATCTGGTCGACTGCCACCACCGCCCGGTCGAGCTGCTCCGGCTCGTAGGACAGGTCTTCGTCCAACTGCTCCCAGCGCTGGGCGCGCGTCAGCCGGTCGCGTTTGCCCACCCACAGCCCGGCCTCCACCGTGGAGCCGCTCTGGCTGATCTGCGTTTTGATGCGGTAGACCTGCCCATCCACGTTGACGCCGTCTGCCACCGCCCGCTGGCGCGAGTACTCCATCACCAGGTTCTGGTTGAAAAAGCCGAAGGTCTGCTTGGAAGGGGTGGCCGTCAGGCCGATCAGGAAGGCATCGAAATACTCCAGCACTCCCCGCCACAGGTTGTAGATCGAGCGGTGGCACTCGTCCACCACGATAAAGTCGTAGGTCTCGATCGGGATGGCCGGGTTGTAGCGCACTTCCTTGGGCGGCTGCCGGTCCAGCGCCGCGCCCATCTCGAACAGGGAATTCTCCTCGTTTTCCGGGTCGTATTCCGGTTCGCCCGAGAGCATCGAGTACAGCCGCTGGATGGTGGTAATGTGCACCTTGCTGACCGGGTCGAGCGTGTTGGACTGCAGGTGCTGGACGTTGTACAGCTCGGTGAACTTGCGCCCGTCATCCGGCGTGCGGTACTGGTCGAACTCTTTGAAGGCCTGCCGTCCCAGGTTGTTGCGGTCCACCAGGAACAGCACCCGTTTGGCTTTGGCGAATTTGATCAGCCGGTAAACGAAACTGACCGCCGTGTAAGTCTTGCCTGACCCGGTGGCCATCTGGATCAACGACCTTGGCTTATCTTGTGCGAAGGACTGCTCCAGGTTGGTGATTGCCTCCACCTGCGCTCCCCACAATCCCGCCGTGTTGAGCGGATGCGTCGTTGGCATTTCACGCAAGCGCCCCCGCAATGTAGGGGCGGGCGCGCTCCCTCCCTCGATCTTGCCCCCCTCTCCAATTGCGTCCTTCCAATTGGAGAGGGGCCGGGGGTGAGGCAGGAGTAGGGCCCATTCCGCCAGCGTCTCCGGCCGGTGGAACGTGAACACCCGGCGCGATCTTGGCTCCGGGTCGCGCTCATCCCGGAAGAATGTCTCCACCCCGGTCGATTCGTACACGAATGGCAGTTTATCCGTGCCCACATGGGGTACATTCCCCCGCAGCCCGGCTGCATAGCTCCCGGCCTGCTCCGCCACCCCCGAAAGAGTTGTCCCGACCTTTTTTGCCTCCACCACCCCCACGGCTTTCTTATCCACGAACAACATGTAATCGGCGAATCCGCCCTCCACCGGGAACTCGCGCACCGCCACGCCGCGCGCCGCGTACAGGTTCATCCCGCCGCGGTCCTGCACATCCAGCCGGAGGCTGAAAGCAGGCTGTCGATCTGTTGGCGGGCAAAAAATTCAGGCGTGGGCATGGGATTGTTACGACCCTCTGTAATAGTGTATAGCAAAAAGGGCGTAAAGTCAAAGGGAATGACATGACAAAAAATCCATTTTCACCTCTACTGGCCGCATCCGCCCCCGCATCCAGACTTCGAAGTTTGACAAACTTCGGAAGTCTTTTTCTTTCCAACCCTTGACAAATTAGAAAATGATGTTCTATGTTTATTAGTCAAGCACGGGAAGGCTCACACCCTCCCGTGCTGTCTTTAAGCAGCCTTCCCGTGCCATCGGCTGATCGTTCCTGCGAGCCTTTATGATCACTTCTTCTTTCTTCCTCCTTCAACTTCTGTCCACTGGAACCTGCTGTCGTGAACTACTCTCACCTTTCGAAAGGATAATCGAAACAGCGCTATCTATGCAAACAATGTTTTTTGTACCTGCTATCCGGCTAAGAAGTGGGAGGGGTATTGTTTCTTCTTTGTTTCGCGGTTCAATACCCCTCCCAAAAACCTTGTTTCTCCCCTCTCCAAATCCGCAGGATTTAGGGAGGGGTCAGGGGCCTGCCTGTCCTGCCTGCCCTAGTTTTTTTAGGGTGTTCTTCAGGGCACCCAGTTTGGGTATGAGACTGGCTCTCTCCTCTCTCCAGATTGCGTTCTTCAATCTGGAGAGGGGCCGGGGGTGAGGTTGGGCGCAGCGTATTCGTTCCTCCGTCGTTCCGCGGAACGAATACCCTTATCCCTGCTCAACTATCAGACTATCAGACTATTCGACTCCTTGACTATAAAACTAACCAATCATTAATCATTCTGCCTGATAATATCCTTGACTGAATAAGACCAAACATGTATAATTCGCCCCAGTTGAGAGATAACCCAAATCTGCGACCCCCAGCGAGCGCTTGAAGCAAATGGCTTCGAGGCGCTTGCTTTTACTTGTCTCTGGTGTAGGTGGAAGATTAAACCAGGATAATAGTTGCAGGTCCTCGTTCTTATATAAGGAGCTGGCCTAGTGGAAACCAAGGGACTTGTGTCATTGCGTATTAGTCTGGCCTCGCCGGAAACCATCCTTTCATGGTCGTATGGCGAAGTGCTTAAACCTGAGACGATCAACTATCGAAGACTTCGACCGGAAAAAGACGGGCTGTTTTGCGAGGCCATTTTTGGCCCCACCCGTGACTGGCAGTGTTACTGCGGCAAGTATAAAAATCCCCGCTATAAAGGCATCATTTGTGATAAGTGCGGCGTCGAAGTGACCCGCTCATCGGTTCGCCGGGAGCGCATGGGTCACATCGTTCTCGCCACGCCCGTCGCCCATATCTGGTACACCCGCCGCATCCCCTCCTATTTGGGCATGCTGCTGGATGTCTCCCGCCGCAACCTGGACCGGGTGCTGTATTTTGCCCAATATATTGTCAGCTACGTGGATGAGGATGCCCGCCAGAAAGCCCTCAAACGTCTTGAGGATGAGATCTCCGTCTCCGAGCGCGAGCAGGCCAATGTCATCAATTCCCAGATCGCCGAGATCAAGACCGGCCGCGATAAGAAACTGGCTGAACTTACCAAAAAGAAATCCGAGCTCGAGCGCCAGTTTGACGAACAGACCGCTGCCAAACTGGAACCCATCATCCAGGAAGGCCAGCGCCTGGAGAGTTTCCTTCAGGAGAATAAAGGCCAGGTGCTCACTGCCCCGGTTGTCTTTGGCACCACCGGCACGGTCATCGCCGAAGCCGGCATCAAGGTTGGCGCCTCGCACCTCAACAAGGTGCAGAAATTTGTCCAGGCGCAGTTGGATGGGATCGAGAATGGGCTGAAGGACGAGAAGCTGCGCACCCTGGAAGATGTCAAGATGGAATCTGCCCGGTTCAAGGCCGAAGCCGACGAGCAGATGAATGCCTTGCGTTCCCAGCTTGAAGACCAGACCTCCACCAGCCACGACGCCAACGCCCGCCAGCGCGACGAGCTGCTTGAGCTGCGTCCGTTTACCTTCCTGGGCGAGATCCGCTACCGCGAGCTGAAGCAGCGCTGGGGCCAGGTTTTCCGGGCCGACATGGGCGCTGAAGCCTTCTACGATATCCTGCGCCGCCTGGACCTGGACAAGCTTTCCGAGGAGCTCTGGAAAGAGGTCCGCACCACCAAGTCCAAGCAGAAGCGCAAGAAAGCCACCTCGCGCCTCAAGGTGGCCGAGGCCTTCCGCCGCTCCAAGAATCGCCCGGAGTGGATGATCCTGACCGTCCTGCCGGTGATCCCGCCCGACCTGCGCCCGATGGTGCAGCTGGATGGCGGTCGTTTCGCCACATCTGACCTGAATGACCTGTACCGGCGTGTCATCAACCGCAACAACCGTCTCAAGCGGCTGCTCGAGTTGGGCGCCCCGGATGTGATTGTCCGCAACGAGAAGCGCATGCTTCAGGAAGCGGTCGATTCCCTCATCGATAATTCCCAGCGCGGCAAGGCGCTTTCCCGCCGCGGCCGGCGTGAGCTGCGTTCCCTGAGCGATATGCTCAAGGGCAAGAAAGGCCGCTTCCGCCGCAACCTGCTCGGCAAGCGTGTCGATTATTCCGGCCGCTCGGTCATTGTGGTTGGCCCGCAGCTGAAGTTGTACCAGTGCGGCCTGCCCAAGGCCATGGCGTTGGAGTTGTTCCGCCCGTTTGTGATCTCCCGGTTGGTCTCGCATAATTACGCCGCCAATGTCAAGGGTGCCCGTCGTTTTATTGAACGCAACCGCCCTGAAGTTTATGAGGCCCTAGAAGAAGTCATCAAGGACCGCCCGGTCCTGTTGAACCGTGCCCCCACCCTGCACCGCCTGGGCATCCAGGCCTTCGAGCCGGTCTTGATCGAAGGGTCGGCCATTCAACTGCACCCGCTGGTCTGTACCGCCTTCAACGCTGACTTCGATGGCGACCAGATGGCCGTGCATGTGCCCCTGTCTGACAAGGCCGTTCAGGAAGCCCGCCGCCTCATGCTGTCTTCCAAGAACCTGCTGAAACCCGCCGATGGTGAGCCGATCATCGCCCCATCCAAGGATATGGTATTGGGCGTTTTCTACATGACCATGACCCATGCCCGCGTTCACAAGGGCGATGGGCGTGCCTTCTCGGACATCGATGAAGTCGATTTGGCTTACCAGTTGGACCAGGTGGATGTGCATACCAAGATCAAGGCCCGCATGACCACCTGGTATGACGACAAGAACAACCGTTTGCCTGAAGCGGAAACCCGCGTTCTTGACACTACCGTTGGGCGGGTCTTGTTCAATCGCATCCTGCCTGAAAAGGTGCAGTTCATCAACCGCCAGTTGGAAAAAGGCGGCGTGAAGGACCTGATCGCCGAAGTCTATGAGCTCTATGGACAGGATGTCACCACCGAAACGGCTGATGCCATCAAGCGCATTGGCTTCGAATATGCCATGCGCTCCGGCACCACCATTGCGGTCAGCGATATCACCATCCCCCCGGAAAAGGCCGAAATTATCGACCAGGCCCTCAAGGATGTCGAGCTGGTCCAGCACGATTTCCGGCGCGGCCTGCTCACGGAACAGGAACAGAACGAGCGCATTATTCAAACCTGGCAGCAGACCACCACGGATGTTGCCAAGGCGGTCAAGAGTTATCTGGATCCGGACGGCAACCTGGCCACCATGGCCAACTCCGGTGCGACCAAGGGCGGTTTCGGGCCCATCTCGCAGTTGGCTGGCATGCGCGGCTTGATGGCTGACCCATCCGGGCGCATCATCCCGATGCCGATCCGCTCGAACTTCCGTGAAGGCCTGACCGCCCAGGAATACTTCATCTCCACCCACGGCGCCCGCAAAGGCCTGGCAGATACTGCCCTGCGTACTGCGGATGCCGGTTATTTGACCCGCCGCCTGGTGGATATTGCCCAGGATATCATCATCAACGAGCACGACTGCGGCACCCAGCTGGGCATCTGGATCCGCCGCAAGGATGACGTGGCCGGTCAATCCATGATGTCGCGCCTGTATGGGCGCCTGGTGGCCGAGCAGGTGCTCGACCCGAAAACCGGTGAAGTCTTGGCCGAGCGGGACGAACCGCTGGACCACGAGCTGTCCCGCAAGATCGCCGTGGCGGGGGTGGAGGAAGTCAAGGTCCGTTCACCTTTGACCTGTGAGCTGACTCACGGTATCTGCTCGAAATGCTACGGCATTGACATGGCACGCGGTACCATGGTCGAAATGGGTTCGGCAGTCGGCATTGTGGCTGCCCAGTCCATCGGCGAGCCCGGTACGCAGTTGACCCTGCGAACATTCCATACCGGCGGTGTGGCTGCAGGTGGTGACATTACCACCGGTCTGCCTCGTGTGGAAGAGCTCTTCGAATCCCGCAAAATGCCCAAGGGTGAAGCCGTGGTTGCTGAGATAAAAGGCACGGTGCGCATCATCCAGTCGGACAAGTATGCCGATATGCGCCTTGTCCGTGTTGAACAAAGCGAGATGATCCACGATGAGTTCGACATTCCCAAGGAATGGAAGATCCTCGTAAAGGATGAGGACGAAATTAAGGCCGGCGAAATCATCGCCACGCTTGATGAAGCCGCCATTGCAGCCGAACATCCCGGCAAGGTCCGCGTGGAAAAGCGCAAGGTATTTGTCTCGCACGAGCAGCGCGATGAGTTTGAGCACGAGATCCCCAACACCCTGCGCCTGCTGGTCAAGGAAGGTGATAAAGTCACCGAAGGCCAGCCGCTCACGGAAGGCTCGTTGAACCCGCACCGCGTCCTGCGTGTCCAGGGTCGCGAGGCCTGCCAGATGTATCTCCTGAATGAGATCCAGAAGGTCTACCGCTCCCAGGGCCAGAATATCCATGACAAGCATTTCGAAGTCATCATCCGCAAGATGATGAGCAAGGTGCAGGTCTTCCGCCCGGGCGACACCCGCTACCTGCCTGGGGATGCAGTCGAGCGCCTGGAGATCCAGAAGGTCAACGAGCAGTTGTTGTCTGAAGGAAAGATACCTGCCAAGTTCCACGAGTTGCTGCTTGGCGTGACCAAGGCTTCTCTAAGCACCGAATCATTCCTTTCGGCTTCCTCGTTCCAGCACACCATCAAGGTGCTCGCCGGTGCGGCCATCGGTGGGACCACCGACCCGCTGTATGGTCTGAAGGAGAACGTCATCATCGGCAAGCTGATCCCGGCCGGTACAGGCTTTGTCCACGGCCGCTTCACCCTGACCGAACAGGCCCTCAAGCAGGCTGGTTCCTCCCAATGGACGGAGATCCAGGATACAGGTTCATCCGATTAATGTAATATGATCGTCAAGTCAGGGCGGCCGAAAGGCCGCCCTTTTCTATTTCTCCTTGACGCTTTCCCCCTTTCCCTTTAAGATAGCAATATAGAACAAAATTGCGAGTCCTACCCCCACCCTCCCCATTTTCTGAAGAAAATGGGGAGGGTGACCCGCAGGGTCGGGTAGGGCCAGGAGTCACTATGGAACTCGGTCTCGTCCGTAAAATCGATATCGACCGCGAAATGCAGGCGGCCTACCTGGATTACGCCATGTCCGTCATTGTCTCACGCGCCCTGCCGGATGCGCGTGACGGTCTCAAGCCTGTCCAGCGCCGCATCCTGTATGCCATGTATGATATGGGTATCCGGGCTGACAGCCCCTATCGCAAGTCTGCCCGCATTGTTGGCGAGGTGCTCGGCAAGTACCATCCGCATGGCGACCAGTCTGTCTATGAATCCATGGCGCGTATGGCCCAGGATTTCTCCATGCGTACCCTCCTGGTGGACGGGCAGGGCAACTTTGGTTCGGTGGACGGAGACGCACCGGCAGCCATGCGTTACACCGAAGCCCGGCTTGCAGCCCCGGCCCTGGACCTCCTGGCCGACATCGGTAAGAGCACGGTTGATTTCACGGATAACTTCGATGGCACCCTGACCGAACCGGTTGTACTGCCCTCGGCAATTCCCAATCTGCTCGTCAATGGAGCCACCGGTATCGCGGTTGGCATGGCTACCAACATCCCGCCGCACAACCTGTCTGAAATTGTCGATGCCTGTGTCTACATGCTCGAAAAGTGGGAAAAGCTGGATGATGTCAATGTGGATGACTTGATGGAGTTCGTCGAAGGTCCCGATTTCCCCACCGGCGGCGTCATTATTGAACAAAAGGGTGAGGAAGGAATCGAGGCGGCCTACGGCAAAGGCCGGGGGCGCGTCACCATTCAGGCCAAGGCCCACCTTGAAGAGATGGAGCGCGGCAAGAGCCGTATCATCGTCACCGAACTGCCCTACCAGGTCAACAAGTCCAGCCTGATCGAGCGCATTGCCGAACTGGTGCGGGATGGCAGCCTGGAAGGCATCACGGACCTGCGCGATGAATCGGACCGCCAGGGTCTACGCATCGTCATCGAACTGACCAAGAACGTCGAACCGGAAAAGGTGCTGGCAGCCTTGTATAAGCGCACGCCCATGCAGTCCACTTTCAGTATTAACTTGCTGGCGCTGGTGGATAACGAGCCGCGTCTGCTGAACCTGAAACAGGCCCTGCGCGTCTATCTCGACCACCGCTTGGTGGTCATTAAGCGCCGGGCCGAATATGACCTGGAGCGGGCGCGTGCCCGCGCCCATATCCTCGAAGGGTTGTTGGTGGCGCTGAAGCACCTCGATGAGATCATCGCCCTTATTCGCAGTTCCCCGGACGTGGACGCCGCCCGTACCAGGCTGATGAAACGCTACCGGCTGAGTGAGCTGCAGGCCAATGCCATCCTTGAAATGCAGCTGCGCCGGCTGGCGGCGCTGGAACGTAAAAAGATCGAGACCGAATACAAAGAGACTCTTGCAATCATAAAGGATCTGGAAAGTCTGCTTAAATCTCCCAGGAAGATGCGCGCCGTGGCTTCTGAAGACCTTCTCAGGGTCAAAGCAGCCTTCGGCGACCGCCGGCGCACGCAGATCGTCAGCCTGAAGGGCCGCAAGGCCAGGAAAGCTCCGCTGACATCGGCAGAACTGGTCAGGGAGCAGGTGGTCTGGATCGGCATGAGCGCGGAAGGGACCATAGCCCGTACACGTGATGACAGGCCTCCGCGCCTCTCCGGTTCCGACGCGCCCAGGATCCTGGTAAAGGCCAATGCGACGGATACGCTCTATTTGGTCAGTGAACGTGGCCTGGCCGCGGCAGTGGCTGTGCATACCCTGCCGGAAGCCGAAAAGCTGGCGGATGGAAATCCGTTCAACAAGCAGTCGCCGCTTCAGGCAGATGAGCTGCCGGTGGCGGCTTTTGCCCTGCCAGCCCGTAAATCCGACCTGCCCGAGGAGCTTTGCATCCTGACCGTAACACGCGGCGGGATGGTGAAAAAGAGCATGGTCAGCGAATTGCCCGGTCCCTCAGCGCAGACTTTCAAACTCGCCAATGTCAACGATGGAGACAGTCTGGGCTGGGCTGTTCTAACGGACGGAGGGAAGGAGGTCCTGCTGGCCACCGCGCAAGGCATGGCAATCCGGTTCAGCGAGGAGGAGGTCCGCCCGATGGGCCTGGCAGCGGCGGGTGTTAATGGAATTAAGCTGGGTGTCGGGGATACCGTCGTCGGTGTTGAAGTTTTGCCGGTGGACGGTGAGATCTTCCTGGTCGCATCGGACGGGAAAGCCAAGCGGATCGAACAGAAAGACTTCCCGATCCAGGGGCGTTATGGGAAAGGCGTGATCGGTTGGGAACTGCCCGCCCGGGTCATCCTGGCCGGGCTGGCAGCAGGAAAGAAAAATGATATTGTCACCCTTCACATGGCAAAAGCTGCCCCCAAGATGACCCGTCTGGACGCCGCGCCGCTGCGTAAGCGTTCCGCCGTGCGCGGGGAGGCGGTTGTGGAGGTGAAAGCCGGCGATGCCGTGCTGGGGATCACGGAGGGCTGGGCTGTGGAACGGTTTGTAGTGGTTGGGAAGAATGAAGACGCAAGTAATAAGAAAAAAGTTTCGACCAGGAAGGTTGTGACGAAGAAGAAATAATAATCGCATACACCCAGCCGCTTGACCAGCCAAAAGGCCTTTCATCGGGAGGGGCTTATTTCTTTATCATTGCTATGATGGAAAAGTAAAATAATCAAAAGGAGAACAAAATGAAACTTTCATATTCTTCTCAGGCGGACCGGGTAATCCCTGAACCGGTGTCCGTTCCCGAGCGAATCGCGCGGCGGAAGGTCAACTGGCCCCACGTCTGGGCTTTCATTGGGTTGGCGTTTGGGTTGGCCTGGTTGATCGACCTGGTGCTGTACCTGAACGGCGGCCTGACCCATCCGTCAGCCGCGCTGATGCTGCCGTTGCAGATGCTGATGCCGGCCCTGGCGGCCCTTTTGCTAGGCATGTTCTTCTTCACGGAGAGCCCAATCTACTATAAGACCAACCGTACTGCCTCGCGATGGTTCATCTATTATTATTTCTTGATGACATTTGCATACCTGGCGGCCGCAATTGTTGGATCAATCCGGCCAGCACTGGTCACGACGCTCAGCGGTCCGCTGCTGATCTTCAGTGTGGTCGGGCTGGTGCTGCTGCTGGTGTTGCGCTGGCGCGGTGGGCCGCAGTCCTTCGCCGGGGCGGGCATGGCCTTCGGCAAAATCCGCATCTGGCTGCTGTATGGGCTGGCCATGGTCCTGTTCTACGGCCTTGAGACGCTGTTGAACTATGTCTTTAAACTTGGCACGCTGGCCGATATCACCAAGCTGTACCCGGCCGGGACGACTGCCAACATCCTACCGCTGGCCCTGCTCGCCTCAACCGTTCTCAACGTGATTATCCTTGGCCCAATCCTGGGTCTGATCATCACCTTTGGCGAGGAATACGGCTGGCGCGGTTATCTGCAGAGCGAGCTGGTCCACTTGGGGCGCATCCGCGGGGTGGGACTTCTGGGCGTCATCTGGGGCGTCTGGCACTGGCCGATCATCTGGATGGGCTATAACTATCCCGGCCAGCCGGTGCTCGGCCCGCTGCTGATGACAGGTTACACAGTAGTACTGTCGTACTTCCTGGCCTACGCCGTGTTTAAATCTAAGGGTCTGTGGGCAGCGGCTTACCTGCACGCGCTCAACAACCAGACCTTATCCTTTTTCTTGATCGCGGTGGTAACACCGGTCAGCATTGTCATGTCTTTTGGGATCGGCATCCCTGCGCTGGTTTTATGTTCGCTAGTCGTCCTGCTGCTTCTGCGTGACCCGGTCTGGAAGGAAACGGATTAGAACCATTATTTGTCCCACGCACTTCGGAAGTGCGTGGGACTTCTCTTCCTTGCCAGAAAGAGAGACACGCACATCGAAGGTGTGTCGCAATTTTGTTACGTAATATACGTATAATCCAGGACGATTTTTCCGTTCTTAAGAACGAGTGCCGTCTCCCCGGTGAGCTGGCCGGCCTTCCAGGAAATAAATCGCAGGTCGTCATCAGCTTTGACCTGGGTGATGAAAAAGATGGTACCGGCGGGCAGGCTGTCGAAGAAGACGGCAAAGCCGGTCTGGATGTCAGATACATCATTCCGGGTTTTGTCTGCCCATACCTGGGTGGCAGCCGGGTCATACTGTGCGCAGACTTGTGCGGCCTGGCGGCTGTTGAGAGCGGCCAGGAAGCGGGCTACGAAGGTATCTGGAAGAATATTGGACGGCCTTCCCTGGGAAGGCAGGGGGGCTTGAATAGGCCAGTTGAAATTGGCAATCGTCGACCATAAGAGTGGTAATTTCTGGCGGCAGAGGTCCCAATCGAAGAAATTGACAGCTTTGAGTCCGAGGGATTGGGCAGTGTTAAATAAATCGTTGATTTCTTCAGCAGCCGGGCTCCAACCAGATGCAGCATGGACTGCGCCGGTGGGAATATACGGCCTGGCATTAGGCAGGTCGTCACATTGACGTTTGGATTCACGCAACTGCTCACCGGGATTATGGGCGTTTTCCCAGCTGACCATTGGCATGTGCAGGTCACTGAATTCGAGGAAGGTGGACCAGGGCAAATCCGGGTGAAACTTGGGAAAATGATAGGAACTCAACGCGATGGGGATTTTCAAGGATTGTCGAACTTCTGTCATGAACTGGCGGGCGGCAATTTCCATCCCGGGATTCTGATATTCATCTTGGACATTTACCACGTAGCCATCCAGGCCAAGGGCTTGCGAGCGGGTGATGGCGACGGCTGCCTCCGCTGAAGGATGATCACCGTAAACAGGATGCCAGCCCCAGACTGCTATCCCGGCCAATTGTAAGACCTGGATAACTGGGGCCGTGAAATCAACCGCGGAGGCATTGATTCCGCAGGCGTTCCCTCCATCCGCGATCTTGATAACCACGTGGGTTAGGCCAGCCTGCAGGGCTGCGTCCATTATCGTGGCCGGATTGCCGCTTTCGCATTGACGAATTTGGGAAAGAAAGAAGCCTTTGCCTTGGAGGGTCATTCTTCCTCCGAAAGTGCCTTCACAGGATATACACTGCGGGAATTATTTATCGAGTCCCTAAAGATGAATGTTGCCTACCAATCCCAATTCTGGAGCGATGGTGCGCATGGCGAGAATGACATTGCCGACATGTTCCCAGAGTTCGATGCCGAATTCCGCCGCGGATTTTTCGATCTCCTGGCGGTTGGCCCCGGCTGCAAAGGTTTTGTCTTTCCATTTCTTTTTGACGGAACTGGCCTCGAGGTCCAGCAGGGAGCGCGACGGTCGGACCAGAGCGACGGCTGTTACCAGGCCGGTAACCTCGTCGCAGGCATACAAAGCCTTTTCCATGCGCGTCTGGCGTGGGATGCCGGTGTGGTCGGCGTGGGAGAGAACGGCGCGAATGATCTCTTCTGGTACACCGCGGGCGCGGAGGATGGGTTCGCCGGCGGCCGGATGCTCTGCAAGGGTGGGGTGGATTTCCCAGTCGAAGTCGTGTAGCAGGCCGGTGATGCTCCATTTCTCTATATCTTCGTCAAATTTGCCGGCATAGAAACGCATGGCGGCTTCGACTGAAAGCATGTGCTTGACAAGGTTTTCATTTTTGACGTACTCACGGACAAGGGCAAGGGCTTCTTCGCGATTCATGGACTCTCCGGGAAAATTGGTAGTGGGTCGCCCAGCACAGGAGCGGGGTGGCTGATATTAATATCCCAAAGCGCGGCAACCGTGGCAAACAATTCGCGTGTATTCCAGGAAAACAGGGACAATTTGCGGTAGATGCGCAGATCCGATGCAACACCGACCGCGTCTACGCCAAGGCGGTTGCAAAGATATAAAACACGCGGCATGTGAAAGGCCTGAGTCACCAGGATGGCCTGATCGACCTTGAAAATCGCCCTGGCGCGGTAGCAGGTATCATATGACCGTCGTCCGGCATAATCCAGGACAATGTCATCGTTGGGGACTCCGAGAGACAGGGCGAGCTTTCGCATAGCTTCAGGTTCATTGTATTCCACAAAACGGTTATCACCGCTCAACAGGAGTTTTTCAACTTTATGGTTAAAGTACAGCTCCGCAGCAGCGGTGACGCGATCCACAAGCACCGGGGTGGGAGACCCGTTGCGCCACAACCCGGCGCCAAAGACGATCGCGACAGGGCGATTCGGAACTCCGGCAGTGGTAAAGGTATGTCCGCGAGCATACAACCCGGTCAGCAAGCGTGGCACGAGCAGGACAACCACTCCAAGAATGATCAAAATGAGAATCGTTTTGAGCAGCATTTTCAGGAATCGTTTGAACACTGGCAGGATTGTACCACGCCAAAAAGGAAGCCGATTCCGGAGGGGAAACGGCTTCCGTTCAACCAAAGAACTCAGGCAGTCAAAGCTGACTTTGGAAAGTAGGATTGCCGGAAAGCCCGAAACCGTTCCCCCTGCATGAGAACCTAATTTCCAGATCCAAGAGCTGCATTGTATACCACGCGTAACGGAACATTATGGCTCTCGGCGGCTTGCTTGCAGTCCTCGAATTCCGGTGCGCGCTTGGTTGACCCATCCGGCAGTCGCGCAACTTTCACCCGCACCGGGCCAAATGCAGTATTAACCGTCTCGCTTGTACGCTGCAGGCAGCGGCGCTCCACAAGCTGGCGCCGCACACCCAGCGTACTCGTCTCGCGGAACATGATCATCTCCAGGCCATCCACATCTGCCGGGCGGCATAGAACGGAAAGAAGGGTGGCCGGTCGGTTTTTCTTCATCAGGATGGGTGTGAAGAATACGTCCAGTGCACCAGCGGCGAATAACCTCTGCATTACATAGCCGTTGATCTCGGCGCTGTTATCGTCCACGTTGGTCTCAAGCATTACCAACGTTTCGGTTTCAATGCCCTGCCCTCGATCTTCCATTTGTTCGCCAACCAGCAATCGGATCAAGTTGGGGATGGGCAGATCGCGCCCACCGGCACCATAACCCAGCGTTGTGAGGGTCATGGCTGGGATCGGCCCGAAACTCTTACAGACGGTGGAAAGGATAAGCGCACCGGTGGGTGTTACCAGCTCCTTGTCAATGTCACTGCCAAATACAGGTATCCCTTTCAATAGTGCGACAGTGGCGGGCGCCGGGAGAGGGACCTGTCCATGGGCCCCCTGTACGAAGCCTCGACCGAGTGGTAAAGGGGATCCATAGGCCTGCTCCACTCCCAATGTCTCCAGCCCCAGCAGCGCGCCGACGATATCCACAATTGTGTCCACTCCACCCAGTTCATGCAGGTGTACTTCTTCCACCGGCATTCCATGGATACCAGCTTCCACCTCGGCCAACCGTCGGAACATGCCAATGGCTTTTACCTTGAGATGTTCCTCCAGGCCACTATTGCCGATGAGCTTCTCGATCTCGGGAAGATGGCGGCCATGCTGATGACCGGCTTCGCTCCCCCGGATAATAACTTCCACCTTCGTGGCCCCGAATCCGTTCTTATCAACCTTTTGCGCCTGCAGTTCAAACTCATCCCCCAGAGCCAGGACAGACAGGCGTTCCTGCAATATTTCCAGCGGCACCCCGGAATCCACCAACGCACCCAGGATCATATCCCCGGAAGCGCCTGCGATGCAATCGAAATAGGCGATCTTCATGGATTATCCTTTGGCTGAGCGGCTGTTGTAGCAGCCTGAAGTATTCGATATGCCACGATACCCGCTCCGAACCCGTTGTCAATGTTGACGACGGAGACTCCAGTGGCGCAAGAGTTGAGCATGGACAACAAAGCGGCCAGGCCATTGAAACTGGCTCCGTATCCCACGCTGGTGGGGACGCCAATCACCGGGCAACTGACCAGACCGCCCACCACGCTTGTCAGAGCTCCTTCCATGCCGGCCACACTGATAATAATTGATGCTTTGGTGATCAATTCCATTTGGTCGAACAAGCGGTGGATACCCGCCACGCCCACATCATAGGCGCGTTCCACCCGGCAGCCAAAGAATTCCAGAGTCTGGGCGGCTTCTTCAGCGACAGGCATATCTGCGGTACCGCCAGTAACGATCAGGGCATAGGGGGCATTTTGTGGCTGGGTTGGGCTTTTGCCACGCCGTAAAGTAAGCAAGCGGGACAGTGGATCGTAATGTGCTTCGGGGAGTTCTTTCAGGATCGCTTGCGCCATTTCCGGGGAGAGGCGTGTTCCCATCACCCGGTCGGAATGTTCCCATAATCGCTTCAAGATGGCAGTGGCGTGCTCGACCGTCTTCCCCTGGCAAAAGACCACTTCGGGCAGGCCATTACGCAGTGAACGGTGCAGGTCAAGCCGGGCATAGCCGAGATCCTCATACGGCAGTTGTCGCAAACGTTCCATTGCCTCATCCACCGTGGTCTGGCCCCGTTGAACACCGTCGAGAAGCTGGCGCAGTTTTTCGATATCCATCATGCTGGATCTTCCTTTACTGGTTTCCGAATCACATCGTTCATACTACCGCTGCGAAAACCGGCCAGGTCGAGAGAAACATAGGTATAGCCCAGCGCATTCAGCGCGGATACAATCTCGCTGCGGTGCTCGAGCAGGCGTGAAAAGTCGGCTGGTACGGCCTCGATCCGTGCCACCTGACCATGATGCCGGACTCGTAATTGGCGCAAACCCAATCCATGCAGCACCGCTTCGGCTTGTTCCACCTGGGAAAGCATATCCAGGGTGATTTTCGTACCATAGGGAACCCGTGAGGACAGGCAGGCTGCCGCGGGTTTATCCCAGTTGGGCAGACCCAATTCTCTGGATAATTGGCGGATTTCATCTTTGGTCAGGCCGGCTTCAAGCAAGGGACTTCTGACGTGATATTCGCTTGCAGCCTGGCGGCCAGGGCGGAAGTCGCCAGTATCGTCAGCATTGGTACCATCAACAATGGCGGCGAGGCCATGCTGCCTGGCATAATCAGCCAGTCTTGCGTAGGTTTCCTTTTTACAAAAGAAACAACGGTTGGGCGTATTGGCCAGATAATCCGGGTCAGAGGTCTCTTGTGTGTCGATCAGAATATGTTTCGCTCCGATTTGGCGGGCGATCTCCACTGCCTCAGTGCGGTCAGAAGCAGGCAGGCTGGCGGAGACAGCCGTCATGGCGATTGCATTTTCCCTCAAAACATCGTGGGCCACCTTGAGCACGAGAGTGCTGTCAGTACCACCCGAGTAGGCCACCACCACGCTGTCCATTGCTGCGAGGATTTCCTTGAGTTTTTTGTACTTCTCATTCTGCATGAAAGAATACTCCTAATATAGAACTACCGATAAGCTTGTAATATGAAGTCCGAAATATCCTGATTTCGGCGGTGTTCCGATGACTGGGGTTGCCTGGGACCGACGATTGGAGTCGCCGGAGTCTGGTTATCGGGAAGTCAAGTTTACCGTATGGAAGAGATGTGTCAAGGGGATTCCGACCCCATTTATCAACCTGCCCGGCTATTTTTCAGTCCAGGATGGATGTTCATACTTGACTCGCACCAATTCTTCGGCGCGTTTCGTTTCATCGACGGTCAGGTCCCCCGGCCGGAGATCCAGAGCGAGCACCTTACCGAAAGCTGTGACGACAGCCCGGGCGGTTTCATCCCATGAAACCCGGCGATTTACAGCAGATTCCAACGTCATCGCCCGCATCATCAACCGCTCAGCTGCACGAGTGCGGGATTTCTCATCAGGAAATGCCAAGACCTGCAGGATGCGTGTCAGATCTCCGGTTAAAGGTAAGGAACCATGCTGAAGCACACCTTCCTTCCGGCGCGCCTGCGCAGAGCCAAGCATTTTCTTTCCCCCAAACGTGATTTCATAGGTAGAGGGAACTTCAAAGCAGACGGGGTTGGAGCGCGTGGTATGAGAACTGGCGGAGTTTTCATTTATTTCCACCTGGCTCCCGATCTGGTTCAGGGCCTCCACCAGCGCTTGTGCCAGCCGGTGGTAGGTTTCAAGCACAGTTCCAGCCATACGTGGTTCGTCAAGTGGTGCGATCACTGAATACGTCAGCTCATCGGCATGCAGAACCGCCCGGCCTCCGGTGGGACGGCGGACCAATTCCCAGCCGCGGGCTTGTAAGCGTGGGATGTCAACATCACTAAAGGGCTGGGCATAACCGAGGGAGAGACAGGGAGGTTTCCAGGCATACAGCCTCAACGTGGTAGGGGATCCGCCGCTTCCCACTCCTTCAAGAATGGCTTCATCCAACGCCATGTTCCAAGAGCCACGAGCTGGAGGGGTTTTAAGCAAGCGCCAGGTATCCATAGTTAACGAGACATTTTCCTTCAGAAGGATGGAGGTGGGCCGACAACTCCAATAAAGATTTCTGCGATTATATATCCGTCTGTATATCTATAACCCGATAGGGATATACGTTAATAACTGCTGTTGTGCCCACCTTGGTTATGTGTGACACGATGTTGCTCTTGTATACCATTGTGTGACCGTGCAGAAAGAAGCGCGGTTTGAAGGTCTGGATAAAACTATTGAATGCAAGAAAGCCCTGGTGGGCATGGTCCTCGTCATCGTTGATGCCGCGTGGCGGCGAATGGGCTATAAAGATATCCAGGATATTACCATGTCTTGAAAGATACCACAGCAGCCTGGGGGTGAATCTTGACATGCGGGAATACATCTGGGTTTGTGTGTACTGGTTGGGCCCTCCCGGTTTATAACGTATACTGCCGCCGATACCGGCAATGTTAAGCCCCTTGACTGACATTACTTTTCCGTCCATGTGATCGCCGCCTTGAACATACGAGTTTGGATTCTTCTCATAATAGGCCGGGTCGTGATTGCCAGGTACATAAAGCAATGGGATGTTTAAAGAACTGACCAGGAATTCCAGGTACGCATAAGGCAAATCCCCGCAGCCGAGAATCATTTCGACATCGCGAAAGTGTTCAGAAAATTGAGCCGAGTATAGACGATCATCTACAATATCACTGACAGCCAGTATTTTCAATTTATTGCTCCTCATTTTATTTTGCCCCAAAGTACATTTCAACGCAAGGTCAAGCAGGTTGCATTTCCTGCCAGGGGTGGCTATAATTCATATCGTTCTGAGACGTTCGGGAAGCAAAGTTTGGTACTTATAAGGTTAAATTACACACTGGAAGCGAACCGAAAGACGGAAAATTCAGCTGCATGCGCCACTCAGAGTCATGCAGATATTTATCACACAGTTATTCAGGATGATTTCTAGCCCGCCTTGCTTTTCCAAAAGCCTCATCCTCCAAGGAGATTCTTATGAAGAAAAACATTTTTGGCTTTTCAGGCTCTCGGAAAACCAGGCCTCCATCGGCTGATTCTGGTCCCGATACGACCCCCATATCAAATCGCCAGGCAGATAAAACGTTGATAAGTTTTCCGTCCTTGGAACCGGTGCCGTTAATATATGGTTGCGGGCAATCAATTGGCAGGCAGCGCGAGCATAACGAAGATAGTATTTTTGCGCTTTCAACATCCATTGGCGGAGAAAAAAGCAGTCCTTCGCTTGGGTTGTTTATCATTGCAGATGGTATGGGCGGTCATCAATATGGGGAAGTTGCCAGCGCCATGGCAGTACGGACGATGGCTGGTCATATAATGAAACGTTTCCAGGCATCTTTGGTTGATCCTTCCATAAGTATGGATGCCTCCTTACAGGATCTGATGCGATCTGCAATCGAAGAAGCACAAAAGGCAGTTAAACAGGCGGCGCCTGGCAGCGGAACCACCCTGACTGCTGCTCTTATCCTCGGCCAACAAATGACCCTAAGTCATGTTGGGGATAGTCGGGCTTATGCCATACACTCCAGTGGAGGGGGAGAGGTCCTGACGCGCGATCATTCGCTGGTCAAACGGATGGAAGAACTTGGCCAGATTGCTCCCGGAGAAGCCGCCAATCACCCACAGCGGAATGTTTTGTATCGGGCGCTTGGCCAGAGTGAAGTTCTTGAGGCAGATATCATCACTGTTTCATTTCCGCAATCCGACCATCTACTTCTGTGCAGCGATGGATTATGGAGCGTGCTTTCGGATGATAAAGTATTTCAACTCGTCTCGTCCGCAAAAGACCTGCAAGATGCGTGTAGACGACTTGTGGCTGCGGCAAATGAAGCTGGCGGTCCGGATAACATCAGTGTCATTTTGGTAAAATATGCGGCCTGAATTCGGGATCACGTAGATACTGCAATTGTCCTCGCAATCCAGTACTAAAGGGATAAAATAAAGAACAAGTTAAAAGTTCGTGAAAGAGTGAATATGGCTGAAGACACCCTGAAAAGGCGGAAGATCCTGGTTGTTGACGATGAAGAACGTATGATACGTTTCATCCGTCTGAATCTGGAACATGATGGCTTTGTTGTTGCGGAGGCAGGCAATGGCAAACAGGCGCTTCAACGCCTGCGCGATTCCACTCCCGACTTGATTCTGCTTGACGTCATGATGCCCGACTTGGATGGATTCGAAGTGCTGGAGATGATTCGCGAGATCAGCAGTGTCCCGGTGATCATGCTGACTGCCAAAGGTGAGGAGGATGACCGCGTACATGGACTGGAGAAAGGTGCGGATGATTACATTACAAAGCCGTTCAGTCCGCGCGAGTTGGTCAGCCGCGTTAAAGCTGTCCTGCGCCGCACCGAGGGACCCAGCGGGGGGATGCACGGTTTGATCGAAATTGATGACCGCTTGAAGATCGATTTCGACAGGCGGGAGATCTGGCTCGAAGGCAAGATCGTCAAACTCCGCCCGACCGAATATCGCCTGCTTTACCACCTGGTGCAGAACGCCGGGTGGGTGGTATCGCACGACCAGCTGCTTGCAAAAGTCTGGGGTTATGAGTACCGGGATGAACCCCATTACGTCCGGCTTTATATCAACTACCTCCGCCAGAAACTGGAAAAAGACCCGGCCAACCCCAAATATATCCTTACTGAACGCGGTGTTGGTTATCGTTTTGTGGATTTCCGTCGTGAGGGTACCGAATAAGGTATTATTGTCTTGACAGGCGCCTTTAGCCGCCGTATACTCTTTTTGAAATGAAACGGGGAGCCCGTGTGCCGGGCTGAGAGGAGGCCAGGAGCCTCGACCCGCAGAACCTGATCCGGATCATGCCGGCGGAGGGATCGTTATATGTTTCTGGCATCCTCCCCGGTGGAGGATTTTTTTATCATGGCACGCCTCGTCATTTTTGCCAACGGCGTTGTGCCGGAGCTCATCTCTGCACGCCAAATAATTCATGCTGGAGATGTATTCTACGCGGCAGATGGAGGTACGCATCATGCACTGGCGCTTGGTCTCATGCCTTCCATTGTTGTAGGAGACCTGGACTCTTTGAGACCGGATGAAAGGCGGCAGCTGGATGCAGTTGGCGTCCAAATTCATCAATTTCCCCGTGATAAAGACAAGACTGACCTTGAACTGGCGCTGGAATTGGCGATTGAAGCCGGGCACCGTGAAATTCTCATTATGGGTGCGCTGGGAGGGCGTCTCGACCAGACCCTCGGGAACCTGGCTCTGCTGAGTGATGCCCGACTTTCGACATGTGATATTCGACTTGATGATGGCGTCGAAGAGGCCTTCTTCACACGCGACCGGTGCGAAATCCACGGCAGACCCGCAGATATTATTTCCCTGGTTCCCTGGGGAAAAAAAGTAACGGGTATCTTAACAGAAGGCTTGCGCTGGCCGCTAAACAACGAGACGCTTTACACGGACAGGACGCGCGGCATCAGCAACGAAATGTCCCATGAGATAGCCTCCGTCAAGCTTAAATCCGGTCTACTTCTTGTCATCCACCATCGTCAAAAATGATCAATCCGGAGGACCTGTGAAACGTTTTTTCTTTCTAACGATTCTTGGCATATTCATAATATCAGCATGCGGCCCTAAAGGACCTGTCATTTTGACAGTAATGACGCACGACTCCTTTGCTGCAAGCGAACCAGTTATTGCCGCTTTTGAACAATCCAATCATGTTAAAGTAGTCTTTCTAAAGAGCGGAGATGCCGGGGCGGCGCTCAACAAGGCGATTCTCACCGCAGATGCACCCCTTGCGGACGTTTTCTACGGTGTGGACAATACTTTTCTTTCGCGCGCTTTGACTTCAGGGATCTACCTGCAGTACCATTCGCTGCTCCTGGCAAAAATCCCTGCGGAGTTCAACCTTGACCATCAGAGTTATGCCCTGCCGGTGGATTATGGCGATGTATGCATAAACTACGATAAGGCATATTTTTCCGCTCACAATCTGCCGGTGCCTGTTACGCTTGAAGATTTGGTAAAGCCGGAATATAAGAGCTTGCTGGTGATGGAAAATCCCGCCAGCTCATCGCCGGGCCTGGCTTTCCTGCTGGCCACGATCAAGCATTTTGGCGCCACTGGCTATCTGGATTACTGGAAAAGCCTGAGAGCCAACGGCCTGGTTGTGGTGGATGGTTGGACGTCAGCCTATTACACCAATTTCAGCGGATCATCCGGACATGGCGCACAACCAATGGTGGTTTCGTATGCCTCCAGTCCCGCCGCCGAAGGAGGGGCGATTGGTTCGATCCTCGGACCCGGCACCTGCTTCCGGCAGATCGAATTTGTCGGAATCCTGAAGGGGACAAAAAACCTTGCCCTGGCCGAAAAATTTGTGGACTTCATGCTGGGTCAACAATTCCAGGAGGATATGCCTCTGCAGATGTATGTTTTCCCGGTCAATCCGGCAGCCAATCTACCAGACGTTTTCACGAAATATGCCCAAATTCCGGACGAGCCTGCCATTCTCGACCCTGCGATCATCGCTGCCAACCGCGACCAGTGGGTGCAAGCCTGGACACAGACAGTTCTGCGTTGATTAAGACCGATGGAGTCTTGCGGATGAAAGAAGTTCAAAACGTTGAGCCAGCCCCCAATAATTCGAAGGTGAAACCCTCCGTGCCCATTTTCAAGGAACGGGTTGGCTGGGTTAAGTCCTTTTTACCCTGGCTGGGCGTTTTCATCTTCCTGGGTGTCTTCTTTTTTTATCCCCTTGCCCGTATTCTCTGGATGGGACTCAATCCAGCCTCCCTTTCTGGCCTATCACCCTCCTCATTCTTGATTGCACGGGATGCCCTGCTTTTTACTCTTTACCAATCCGTTTTATCCACCCTGCTCACCCTTGCTCTTGGCCTACCCGTTGCTTACCTCTTTGCCCGATATGATTTTCCCGGTAAAACCTTCCTTCGGACCCTTACGGCGATTCCGTTCATTTTGCCAACCGTTGTGGTGGCAGCCGGATTCACTGCTCTTCTGGGCCCACGCGGTTGGTTCAATATTGCATGGATGCATCTTTTCAGAGTCTTGACACCCCCGATAACTTTCACCGGAACTTTGGGGGCCATCCTTTTGGCACATATTTTTTACAATACAACCATTGTCATCCGAATCGTTGGCAACGCCCTTTCAAGGCTCGATCCCCGACTGGAGCAGGCCGCCCAGACACTGGGTGCAAACCCGATGCAGGTCTTCCGGAGAGTCACGTTTGTCTTGCTGCGTCCCTCCATCCTGGCGGCGGCTCTGCTGGTCTTCATCTTCGACTTCACCAGTTTCGGCGTAATCCTGCTGTTGGGCGGGCCGCGCTTCTCAAGTTTGGAGGTGGAGATCTATCAACAGGTCACGTCCTTTTTTGATCTCCCACTGGCGTCGCTGCTTTCGTTTATCCAACTGCTTTGCACGCTGGCATTTTCCATCCTTTATAGCCGTCTTGTGACCCATACTGTTGTGAGCGTAAATCCGCGGGTGAATATCTCCAGCCGCCCGCGCAGTTTGCGGCAACGATTATTTGTCACGTTTCTTTCCCTTGGGCTGGTTGTTTTTTACGCTTTGCCGCTCTTATCACCACCCCTGAGGTCTTTTACGCGGCTGGAAGCTGACCAGGGCCAGAAAGGCCAAATCCAATATGGCCTGACCGGTGATTACTACAAGGAACTTTTCGTCAATCCACGTAGCTCGATCTTTTACGTGGCCCCTTTCGAGGCGCTTGGTAATTCCCTGGGTTATGCGGGGCTGACTGTGATCTTGTCCCTGGCTCTCGGTTTCCCTGCCGCGGCAGCCCTGGCTCATCCCAGGCGGGTGGAGCGCCTGCTGGACCCATTCCTGATGCTCCCACTTGGCGCTTCTGCGGTCACTCTTGGTCTGGGGCTCATCATCACCTTCAATAAGCCTCTTTTTGGCTCCCAATTTCGCTTGCTGACATCGCCTTTACTTGTACCCATCGCCCACACCATTATTGCCCTGCCATTTGTCATCCGGGCATTGCAGCCTGCCCTGGCCTCCATCCCGGACCGGCTTCGTCAGGCAGCAGCCGTTCTAGGCGCCTCGCCGACTCGAGTCTGGTTCGCCGTCGACTGGCCAATCGTCGCCCGTGCGACTCTCTCCGCCGGAGTATTTGCCTTCACCATTTCACTGGGCGAATTTGGGGCCTCCTCCTTGGTTGTCCGGCCGGAATACCCGACTCTGCCAATCGCCATAGCCCGTTTCCTTTCCCAGCCAGGCGGACTGAATTACGGTCAGGCCATGGCAATGGCGACCATGCTAATGGTAACGTGTGGCGTTGGCATTTTGTTCATTGAGCGATTGCGTTTGCCCGGCGCAGGAGAATTTTAAGACCTGACAAGAGAAAAATCTTGCGAAAGTCCCCTTTCTGGCACAACTGTAGGCTAAGCCAGAAGCCTTCTCCAAAAATTATGGCTGGTACGATGAACTTTCACAAGGATGAAATGAAGAGATACCAGGAGTGAGTGCAATGCTTGAGGTAATCAATCTCCATAAATCCTATGAAGGGGCTGCGCTTCTGCGCGGCATTTCCTTCACTGTCACCGCGGATGAAACGATCTGCCTGCTGGGAGCTTCCGGGAGCGGCAAATCCACGTTATTGCGCATCATAGCTGGTTTGGAATCCCCGGAACAAGGCAGCATCCGCTGGGAAGGGCAGGATCTGGCTACCGTCCCGGCTTACCGGCGCGGCTTTGGGCTAGTCTTCCAGGATTATGCACTCTTCCCACACCTGAACGTGATCGAAAATGTTGCGTTCGGTTTGAAGATGTTGGATCTACCCCGCAAGGAAATTGACTTGCGCGTAACCGAAGTCCTTAATAAAGTTAATTTGTCCGGTTTTGAAAACCGCCGCGTGACAGATCTCTCCGGTGGCGAGCAACAGCGCGTGGCTCTGGCACGCGCCCTGGCTCCCAATCCGCACTTGCTAATGTTGGATGAACCCCTGGGCGCGATGGACCGCAATCTGCGCGAACAATTGATGGAAGAATTAAGGCAGATTTTACATGCCTCGCATATCCCGGCCATCTACGTGACACATGATCAGGAAGAAGCGTTTACAGTGGCTGACCGCATCCTGCTGCTGCACGACGGTGAATTTGTCCGCGACGGAAACCCTCAGGCAGTCTGGAGCAATCCTGGCTCGGCCTGGGCGGCGCGATTCCTGGATGTGGGAAATGTCATCGAGGGCGTTATCAGGTCATTCGCTGGGGTATTGCAAGTCGACACATCCGCCGGGACGTTTGAGATGGCATGCGGACATGTTCACAAAATCGGTGAGAAAGTTGACGTCCTGGTTCGCCCACAAAGCGTCAGGAGGGATGTGGCAGGAAATCTGCATGGCGTGGTCTCAGATGCAGTTTTCCAACAAGACAGGTTTAAGATTACGCTCGAGAACGGCCTTTTTTTCTACCTTCCCGAGGCGCCCGGTATTGGGGAAAAGATCCGCCTCAAAATCTCTCCGGAGGCAGTTCAATGCCTATCATAAACCAGACTATTACGGTTATCAAACGCAACCTGTCCGGCGAAGAAATGTGGAAATATACAGGCATCCTGCTGCATTGGGAAACGAATGTCATCCAGCTGGAGGCGTACTTCCAGCGGCCTGACCTGCCGTTTTTAGGGATAGTCCTGCAGAAAGGAGATCGCTTCCTTGAGACGTATTTTACCGATCGTTGGTACAACATCTATGAGATCCATGACCAGGAAGATAACCGCCTGAAGGGCTGGTACTGCAACATCGGTAAACCAGTGATCATGGAATCCGAAAATGTAATTTCTTACATCGACCTTGCGCTCGACCTGTGGGTTGCGCCAGATGGTTATCAGATCGTGTTGGATGAAGACGAATTTGCTGCTCTTAACCTGGATGCGAATACAAGATCCCAGGCGCGGGAAGCGCTAGAAGAACTCCAGAAACGTTTTTTAGATGGCGATGTTCCAGCCTTTATTTAATTGGAGGAGATTGGCTTGATCTTGGTTATATCATCAGGGCAGGGAGCAGGGCGTGGATGAGACCCAAATTTTTCAGGATTGGCTCGCCGAATGCGAACAATAATCCGGTAGCGCCGACGCAGAAGCAACAAATTACAACAAACCCAAGGATTATGAAGAGCCATGGGTTGGTCTTTGGCGGTTTTGATGTCGGTGGCAGTGCGCCGGTATTATCTACCATGCATTTAGAAAAGGGTGTTGTTGTTGATTACCTGTTGCCAGGGAATTAAGCTTATCCCAATCAATGGTAAAACAAATAGGATGCAAATCATCGATACAGCGAAGATGATTGAAATCAATGCAAGCACGCCCTGAAGAACAAAATAGGTCTTTAGGCTGCCCATCGATTGCAGGAAGGTAAACTTATCGCCAAATTGGCCGGCAGACTCAATTGAGGAGCCAGCCTGGACCATCAAAACACCCATCCAGATGGGCAGCCAGGCATAAATTATGCCAACGATCGAAAGCGCGCTTATTGCTCCACCTATGATGGAAAGGACGCCCAGGAATTTCAACCAGCCGCGTGCCTGGAAAATGGGCAGGCTCAACTGTTGTACCAGTTGGTTTTCCTGGGGAACTGTTGTGGGTTGGACGAGGTTAGTGTTTGGATTCGCCATTATTTTCATCCGCTTAAAAGTCTTCCGAATCTGCCAGGCGCCTCCGCTGGGCACGGCGCCAGAACCACCATATGACCAAAGCCACCAGTATGACCAGGAGGACGCCGACCAGGATCGGGACTACGATGGAAAGGATGGAAAGGGTCGTTGAAATCACATCCTCGGCAATACTGACGGGCACATTGGCAGTACCCGCGGTCGTTGCAGTGACAGCCGGGCGGATTGCAACTGACTTGACCGTGTGCACGCTGCCTGCCGCCAGTAGTCCGCAAATCAGTGCAAGAACCGGATGCATTCCTGTCATTACGTGTGCGCTGGCAGCGAAAATGATCGCACCTGCAGCGGGACGGACAAAGGTCTGGATGATGTCATTAATGTGATTGACCGCCGGGATTTTGTCAGCGATAATTTCGATGACAAGCAGTACGCTGATCAGGGCTATAATCCACGGATTAGACAGCGTGTCGAAGGGAGGAGATAACATGATCCAATTTGTGAAACGGGCGATGATGCCCACCACCAAAAGCGGGATGTAGGCATTCAATCCAGCGCTTGTGGACAACCCAAAAGCCGTCATGATTCCGAAAAGCGCATCCATACCAACCTCCAGCTATCTATTGACCGAGAGAGAAACCGCCCCAAGTCCCGGTCAACCAGAACCGCAGCATGTCAATCGAAGCGGTTTGAATTATCGTGATCGTCAGTCCAGCCAGAAGAACCAACCACAACTGCCTGAACTTTTCGAACTTGTTTTCCTGTCTTGTGATCATAACCCATAAAATGGTATAGACCATAGTGAGAAGGAGCCATACACCCATAGCACTCACAACAGCCAGTGGGTAGAGTATGAATGGGCTCTCACTCAGCACCAATAAATCGAGGACGATTTGAATACCCAGCAACAGACCGAAAGCCTTCCAGTCCGGCAAGGCGGCGCGTTTATCATCATGATCGATCCAGACGCTCTGGTTGAAGGCGGGGAAGAGCAAAGCGGCGATTCCCAGTCCCATTCCGCTGCCTGTAAGCAGCCGCAAGGTATTATTGGGAATATACAGGTTGGGGATCTGCGGCAGGAAGCCTGGTCGGATTTGTTTGAGCAAATAAAGGTACGAATTTCCTCCATCTATTCCGAAGGCAACCACCAGGATACCGAGCATGGCGATAAGGCTCCCCCGAGGGGCTCTGGCGCGTTTCCAACCGAGGACGGATTGAAAGATCAGCCCCGTCACTGCACCCAGGTACATGCCGGAGCAACGCGAACACAAGGGTAATTGGTAGCTCCCGATATGAAAAGAACGTTCCGGGATACGATGACAGACGGCATAACCGATGGCATCTGCCTTGCCGGACAGCCCCGGGGGTGTATTCAGCAACCAACCGGTAAAAACCAGCAAGACGGCCGGAAGGATTAAATATTTTGAGGCGGCTCCAATCCGAGTGCGGATGATTTTTTGCATATTGGGGCAATTATAGGGTTTATGAGTTCGAAAAGCAAGCAAATGGAATTGGCAGCAAATTTCACCAATCAGTGCGTGATTGATGAAGAAGGACGGTTTCAGGTTAGAACAATTTCATCTGTTCAGGTGGTTCAATCGGGTCGCTGGAGGATTCTTTTTCAAATTGTTCCCGTGTCAACGCAGGCAGCAAGGCCAGACGCCTCAGGTGGCGAAATTTCAAGATGCGCCATTGCCCGGACAGTGACCTAAGCTCAGGGTCCCGGTCAAGTTTGTAAGCCAGGAGGCCGGCTCGTCCCCCTGGGAAGATCAGAAAGTTATTCACGCCTGGTGTGGGATTCTGGTGCAAGATACGCCCCACCACCGCAGAGGCTACGAGAGTAAATTGAAAGATGGTCTGGCCGTGTTCCAGCCATCGAACAAGCCGCGGGCTTTTTTCTTCACGTTGGAGAGTGTACCCGAGTCGTGAGCCGAGAATTTCCAAGTTCTGTACGGCTGCGTCCAGATCGGCGCGGCGGAATTCAGGGGAATCCTCCGGGCGGAGAGTCCAATGAGCATCTGTTTCCAGCGCATAGGAAACCAGGACTGCGCGGACGAGATCCTGTGAGGGGGTCAACAAACCAGGGAGCGCAGTATTCAAGGCGATTTCCAGATCCCGAATCGTGCAATGCGGGTTTTTTTGGAGGAATTGCACTGCGGCAATTTCCACCCGATCAGGCAGCGGTTCAGCCTGGTTGTTCAATTCTGCCAAAGTCCATAAACCACTTTCAGGATTTTGACTTTCGGCGAGATGAACAAATTCGGGCGCCGCCAGCGCTGCCAGGATGGGGATGTTGATCTGCGCCAGTGCTTCAGGTCGCCAGACAAGAGAATGGTCGGCAGCCATTGAAACCAGGCCAGCGGCATGCAGATAAATATACTGAGCCGGCTCACTGCGTTCCTCCAGAGTAAACCGTAATGCTTGATGTACTGCTTCAGAGTCAATCCCGGGCGTTTCTTTTTCCTCGCGGACAAAGGCCCGGCGGTGCCAGATCAACTGGGCAGGGTCATGACGGCTGCGCAAGGCAATTCCGCTCAGGTCAAATCCCGCGCCTGCCGCGGCCAGCATTGCCGCCGAGAGAAAAGGCGGTTCCAGCTCTGGGATCAGCATGAATAGAGGCGAGTTGAGTTGCACCTGGTTGGCACAATTCTTCAATGTGGCATAAAGAGCTGCAGCATGCCAATTCCAGTCATAACGCTGACGATGCAGCACAGATTTGAACGGAGCGGCGGCATTCCTTCCCCACAACCAACCTGTCCAGAGCGCTGAAAGGGTCCAGAAGGCCTGGTTGGGGCGCGGCAATACTGTCACAACTGCTGCTATCGACAGGTTTTTCAGGTAGGGAGCCAGGTCCCGCATAGGACCTTCAAAAAGGCAAAGGCCGCCAGTTTCGTCCGGAATATCGGGCCAGGTGGTCACGTGGATGGTTTTCCCGTTGCCCGACCAAAGTTCCACGCCGCGTTCGAGAGCAAGCCAGACATTTTTTTCCAGGAAATGGGTTGGAAGGGTGAGTTGTTTTGGGCGAGGGCGGTCGGGCGGATGCCCCCAAAGGGCAGAGCCTTCATCACAGGCAGTCAGGATAAGCGCAAGCAGGGCGCGCCTTTGTTCTGGACTCAAGATCAGGCTATCGAGCTTATTGATGATGGTAATAAGTGCATATACGGCGCGCGGTAGATAGCATTGGAGGGCTTCCTCGGCATGCACCCGGTCGGGATCATCTGGAGCAACAACACGCTCCAGGGCGCGGGAGCGGTGCAGACCATCGGTGGAAGCCATTTCGGATGCGTGTATCTGATCTGCCTCGGTGGCAGGATGTTCACCGGCGTCTCCACATGGACAATGATAAATTCGGGCTGTCATTGTCCCACTGGATCGATCCCAGATGAATGCATCTGCCGGGACTTGACGCTGGCACTTCAAGCAGGTGGTGAGATACAGGGATTGGAGATGGGTTTCGAGACGTTCACTGCCCTTGCGTGCGGCAGCCAATTCTTCCAGCGCAGCGCGCAAGTCAGCCTGGGAGGGAGGCTTGGCGGACATTTCGAGCAAGAAACGCGTGACCGGATTATTGACTGCCACGATTGTGCGGTACCCGTTGGCAGCAATTTCGGTGGCCAATTGGGGAGAGGCGGCGAATGGATCCAGGATCCAGGCAGCTTGCTTTTGTTGATCCAACCTGACATATTTTGATAGAAAAGTCGCCCCGACGCCCTCCGGTACGGTAGGAAGGTAGCGCGCCAATGGTATAGGTTTTACAGGTTCATCGCCAGGGATGAAAATGAAACTGTCCATCAAAGGCTAGTATACTGATTTGTAGGAAAAATACAATCCTGAAGAAAGCTTCAGCGACCCCGCAATATTTTTTTGTGTCCTTATTCATGACTTGGACTCGATCAGCGTCCATTATTTGGTGTTCATGAGAATCCGTACTTCGAATGGAGCGAGAGGTGCGCTGGCTTCGATAAGAGCTAAGTTGCTGGAAAGATGGATATCCCATTTTCCCTTCGGGAGCAGACAAGCGGCGCTACGATCTGTGAAATTCATTGCCACCAGGGCAGCCTGGTCTTCATGGGTACGCAAATAGGCCAATACTCCCCGCCGGGTTTTCAGCGGAACGAAATTGCCACGGTGAAGCGCTGGAAAATTCCTTCGCAGACTGAGTAGTTTCCTGGTGAAATTAAAGAGCGAATTCGGGTCAATCTGCTGGGTGACAACATTGCGATGGAAAAAATCCGGATTTACCGGCAGCCAGGGCCTCGTGGAGGAAAATCCGGCAAACGGTTGATCGTTCCATTGCATGGGGGAGCGGCAGCCGTCTCGTCCCCTGTATATGGGCCAATAATTTTTTCCAGAAGGATCCAGGATTTCGTTCCTGTGAAGATGAATATCGCGCATGCCGATCTCTTCGCCATAGTATATAAATGGGGTGCCGCGCAGTGTCAGCAGGAGCGCCATGGCAATCCTGGCCTGGGCGTCGTTTTCTCCCCGGGCATACCGGCTGGCGGTACGCGGCAGGTCGTGGTTGCTCATCACGTTGGTGGGCCAGACACCCGCTGCAGAAAAAGCGCGCTCCCGGGTGAGGATCTTCTGCAGAATCCAGGTCGGGTTCCATGGATAAATTTTCAGAGCTACAGCGAGCTCTGATGTGACTGCGGTAAAGTCGAAGCTGAAGGCGGCATGCAACTTATCCGGCCCGCAATAGGAAAGCGTCTTTTGTGGTGTAGCCAGGTAGGTTTCGCCGACGGCATAACGTTCAGGATAAGAGTCCAAAAGAGTGCGCAGCTCTTTCAGCAGAGACATCATTTCCGGCTGGTCCATATCATGGATATGACTCTGACGGTCAAATCCGCGCAGTCCCAATTTGGGAGGGTTGTCGGGAAAGCCAGGATGTTTAAAATATGCATTGAATACATCCAGGCGGAAACCATCCACACCGCGTTCCAACCAAAAACGAAACACATCCAGTTGGGCCGTACGGACCTCTGGATTACGCCAGTTGACATCCGGTTGTTCTTTGGTAAACAGGTGCAGGTAAAACTGGCCCGTGCGGGCGTCGTATTCCCAGGCTTTTCCGCCAAAAGAGGCCTGCCAGTTATTGGGATGATCCCGCCAGATATACCAATCCCGTTTAGGGTTCTCGCGGCTGGAGCTGGATTGTTTGAACCATTCATGTTGGTTGGAAGTATGGTTCATCACCATGTCCAGGATTACATGGATGCCGCGCTGGTGTGCCTGCGCCAGCAGACGGTCGAAATCGGCCAGATTGCCGAAACGCGGGTCCACGCTGCAATAATCACTCACATCATAACCGAAATCAATATCGGGGCTCGGATGGATGGGACTCAACCAGATCGCATCTATCCCCAAATCGACCAGATAGTCAAGATGGGAGATAATGCCGGATAAGTCGCCCAGGCCATCCCCATTGCCGTCCGCAAAGCTGCGTGGATAGATCTGGTATATGACGCCATCTTTCCACCATAAGAAATCATTCATGCGGATTCGACCGAAAAAGAATAATGGTTTTTCATCAATACGAGGCTGCCTGAATATAATAATCGCAATGAGAAGCGATGTAGGTATGTTGCATGTATATGAAAACGGCAGCCTCCGCAGAGTGGAGCAACTCTGCGGAGGCATTCACCAAAGGAGGAGAGAGGAATGAACAAATTTGCAGGTATTATTATTACCAGTATGCAAGCCGGATAATAATATAATTGCGATCCCTCAGACAGGGTGGAATGTCATTCAGAGTTCGTGACAAACTTCACAATTAGCTTGTGACAGAAAAGAACGTAAAAGTTCGATTGCATGCCAGGTATCACGGTATTTATCCACCCGGATGCATGGATGCGTATTTCCACTGAGCATCTTGGAGATAGGCCGGCCCTCCTGGTAGATACACAGTACCGGCTTCCCCAGGCTCAACGCATATGCGACCTCGTAGCCGACCCCATGCGAAGGCGTACTGACTTCGGCCACCATCACTTCGCACTCTTTGATCCAGGCCGCATCCCGTTCATAGACGTCGCGGGGGCTGACGATGGCTTCCAGCGCTTTTACCTGCGAGTCTGCCAGGTGTGCGGTCGGAACTGTATGCCCATCCTCCAGCAAAGCCGCGATAATGGCTTGATAGGCTGGTTCAAAATCCCGCCCGCCGGTGATGGAACAGGCGAAATAGATATTCATTCACGGTCCATTTCTCCCTAGTCCTGTTCAGGAGGAAGGGAGATCGGCATATTCCCCGGCAATGTCTCGGATCCTGGAAACCGTTCGCTCAGCTGGGCAATGGAGTGTTCCAATTTTTCGCCTCGCAAACTGAAGGTCACATCTCCACGTGTTCGCTCAATGATGGCGCGGACGATATCCGTCTGGCGGCGCAGGCCATTCGTTATGGCATCTGGATAGTCCATTGTCACCAGAACCGAGTAGATATCATCCATATGACCGAGCAAGCGCTCGGCTTCAGAGGAATTGTCCTGACGGAGCATATCCAGGCAGCGGCGGCGCATTTCGCCAACCGACTCGGCCAGCCCATTCAGATATGTGTGTGGTGGCAGGCTGAGCTCATCAGGAGTGGGAAGAGGCTTTTGAAGGATGAGGGCGCAGGTGATGCTGGCTTCAGCAAATTCTTTTAAGGAATCTTGTGTGTAACCTGCAAAGTACAAGGCGGGAAAATCAGCCAGGTCGGTCCTTAAAGCATTGGCAAGCTGGCGGGCCTCTTCGAGGTGCGCCTGCATTACCTCATTTTCATCACGATGGACAGCACGGATGGAAAGGGCGCAGGCGCGTGTCAGGGCACGTGCATGTGTCAGCGCCTGGTCGCGAGTCAGGGTCAGAGTATCAAAAGTCTGGCGGATTTGTTCAGCGATTTTTTCGAGTTTTTCCATGGGGTTTACCAAAATGGAAAGGGACGCAGACCCTGCTTATGTAACAAGGTCCGCGTCCGGATTGGTCATGAATTGGAGTCTTTGGGTGGATCCTGGGGCGGCTCCGGTGGGTGGGGAGGTTTGAAGAGGGAATTGGCCAGCGATGAACCGCCAGTGGGGATATTTACTGTTCCAAAAGTGGTCTCGTAACGCGCCAGGTTTTCATTGACTGCCTGAACAAACAGCTTTAATGCGATTGGCGACATGATCACGCGTGCTGCCACGATGGCTTTGGAATCTCCCGGCAAGAGGCGTGCAAAGTCGATAACAAATTCCGCCGGCGCATGGGCGATGCGTGCCAGGTTGGCATAGGCAGGGTGCAAGTCCGGCGGGACTTCGATTGGAATACTCGTCGCAGGTTTTTGGGGTGGAAGGGCCATCATGGCCTCTCTTTCGGGTTAGAACGGAATATCGCCTTCGTCTCCGGTTGAGGGTAGGCCTTCGTCACTTGCGGGTGCACTGCCCACGCCAGGTTCGCCAGTTTCACCACGTGTGCTCAGGAAGCGTACTGTTTGGGCGCTGACTTCGAAGGATGAACCGGGTGTGCCGTCCTGCTTGGTCCAGATGCGCGGGCCTCCTGTGGAAGCATCAGCAGTAAGGCGGCCTTCCACCAGGACCTTGGAACCCTTTTTCAGGTATTGATTGCAATTCTCAGCCTGTTTACCCCAGGCGGATACTCTCACCCAGATGGTTCTTTTTATGCGTTCACCATTGTTATTGGTGAAATCGTCATTTACAGCGATTGAAAAGTTGGTTACTGCCTGGCCAGCCGGTGTATAGCGCATTTCCGGGTCGCGTCCAAGGTTGCCGACTAGGATCACAGTGTGGTAAGTCATCGTTCCTCCATGTTTTGTAGTTTGCGTCAGTTACAAGGGTATGACTCAATTTTACATCACAATTCCCATAGAATCAGCGGAATTTCCATCTCCTCTTTTGTCAGTCCACCGTGATGTCCGTAAAATTTTTGCTCAAACCTGTCTTTCTCATACCACCAGACTGATTCGCCGCGATAGGGCAGGATAACCAAATCCCCGGCGCGCTCACGGAACCGGGAGGAAATGATTGGGCCAAAATACCCGCCTTCCATCATCTCCGTCACTTTCCGAACCTCAGCCCGGCCATCCAACCGTGAGGCCAGAAAAGACTGGGCTTCATCAAGCATGGCAGGTTTGATGTATAAAAAGAAGTCACGCGCTGAGCCGGCCGGCACGATTAATTCACCAGATCGATTGGTCCTCAAGAATTTCTCCACACCTGCAAATGCCGGATCCCGGTTAATATAAATGGTTGTCTGAGGATCGGTCTCCACCTGTCCATGGTCAGCCGTAAGTAGGAACAGGACCTTCCTGCGGTTCTTGGACATAGCTTTGATAAAAATGTGCTCCAGTGTCATCAGGAAAACAAGAATCTCGGCGGTCATCTCGTCGGATTCGGGTCCATACAAATGTCCAATGGCGTCGATCCTGTCATAATACAAGAAAAAATAAGATGGTGGCTTCACTTCAGACAATTTCCCTGCCAAATTTACCAGGGCTTCAGGCAGAGTACGGTAGCCAAAAGGTCTTCCACCTCTAAAAAGCAGGTCCGAATAAGTGGATGGAGTATATTCACGATGTTGATAGATTGTGGCAGCCATGCCTTGTTTTTTGAGTTGACGATAAAGATTGACAGACGGGTAGAGATCGGAAGCTCTGACGCCAGTCGGCTTTAGCGTATCCCGCTGAGGGGTCCCGGCGAATGAATGCAGCAATGGAGCGATTACATTATCTATCGTTGGCTCGTAGTAGTACCACTCGAAGATGCCGTGTTCGCCGACCGGCATTCCGGTGTGGATTGTGGTGATATGCGCAGCGGTAGTGGAAGGAAATTGCGAAGTCAACCTTGTGACAGCGCCCCCCGATATGATCTGTTGAAGGAAAGGGGTGGAGCGGAATTTTTCAAAAAATCGCCAGCCGAAAGCGTCGATGAAGAAGAGAACTACGGAATCGTACCGGTTGGAAGATATGAGTTCCAATATCCGCTTTGGTAGGGCTGCAAATCCTCCAGAATCATAGCGGGGCATTACAAAGTTGGTTTCCAAGTTATATTCTCTCTCGGATAATTGTTATGGACCGTGGCTGTCTTTTGACCTGGCGTATAATATCACAATGTCGAATGGTTCTCATAAATCTTCGGATTGCGAGAGTCCCTTGAAGGTCCAGGTGTGATGCATGTTGCTTACTGAGCAGGAAATAACCAGGCATTTAATTAAAGCCTATCAACCCGGTTCGGTGGGTTCAACCGATGGATATCGCGGGTTGTTTGATGGTTTGAAGTTAAAATGCGCGGCAGTGTTGTTGCCATTGGTTTGGTGGAACGATGAATGGCAGCTCGTTTTCACGCGTCGGACAGAGACCGTGGAACACCATAAAGGCCAGGTTTCATTTCCCGGAGGTGGTTGTGAGGTGGGGGAGTCTACTCCCGAGTTCGACCGCCTTGCGCGAGACCCAGGAGGAAATTGGGCTTAATCAGAAGGATGTACGTCTTCTGGGGCGGCTGAATGATTACATTACAATTACGCATTACCGGGTGACACCCGTTGTGGGGGTTATACCTTGGCCCTACCTCGTGCGGTTGGAAAAGGCGGAAGTGGAACGCATTTTCACCATTCCGCTGACCTGGCTCGCCGACAGTGCCAATTGGGATGAGCAGCCCGTCACCGTGGATGGTTTTGCCCGTCCTTTCCCGATCCTCAAGTATCACCCGTATGATGGCGAGATCCTGTGGGGAGCCAGCGCCAGGATAACGCATAATTTCCTGGCTGTGCTGGGATTGCAGAAATAGTTTTCAGTTTTGGGCAAGCGATACATAAGACAGTGGGGGGGACAGATCGCCCCGTTAACGCAGAATTATTATTGGAAAGAAAATCCGGTGATTTTGCACGATTGGCGAGTCAGTGGGTGTCGGAGTATAAGTAGGCGTTGGAGTCGGTGTATTGGTTCTGGTTGGGGTAAATGTTGGTGATACTGAGACAGTGGAAATTGAAAAATTGGTTGAGCTCGTCGCGGTTCCGCCCGGGTTAGTAACACTGATTAGGCCAGTGGTTGCACCGGCAGGCACCATCGCGCTGATGGACGTCTCGGATAGAATGGTAAAGCTGGCACTGAAACCGTTGAACCGGACCGCGCTGGCACGTGCAAAATTGTATCCACTGATGGTGATGCTGGTACCGGCTGCCCCGCTCGTGGGCATAAAGCCTGTGATCTCCGGCGGAACAGCATTGACTGCCGCAGCAGCGTCCAGCATTCCACTGCCGCACAGCGATGTGTTACAGGTGCTGCCGGAAGGAAATGGCCTGGTATTGCTCTGCAGGATTTGCAGCACCTGGGAAGGGGTGAGCAGCGGATTGAGCGAGAACATGAGCGAAATCACCCCGGTCACATGCGGCGTGGCCATACTGGTGCCCTGGTAATAAACATAATTATCCGCTGCCGGACTGGTTAAACCAGTATTCAACGTTGAGAGGATCCCGTTTGGGTCATTCGCAGCGGACTGCGCGCCGCCTGGTGCGCTGATTTCCACCTTTGAACCATAATTGCTGTAAAAAGCTCGTGAGCCGTTAATGTTGGTGGCTGCAACTGTGATAACTCCATTGCAGTTGGCTGGAGAAAAATTGCCGGCATCAGCATTGTTATTGCCAGCGGCCACCACCACAACTGCGCCAGCCGTGTTGACATCGTTGACCGCACCCTGCCAGATGGTGCTGCAGGCTCCGGATCCGCCCAGGCTCAAGTTGAGCACTTTGGCGGGATAGGCATTGGTGGGTACGCCGGTTACTGAAAGGCCGGCCGCCCACCGCATCCCATCGACGATATCGGAAGTATAACCGCCGCACTTGCCCAATACACGCACCGGCAGGATTTTTGAGTTCCAGTTGATGCCTGCAATACCTATGCCATTATTGCTGGCAGCCCCGATTGTCCCGGCGGTATGCGTGCCATGCCATGAGCTGTTGGACGCCGGGCAGCCGGCGAAATAGCCGGAATTGCTTTCGGCCTGAGTGATCCAATCCCCCGGATCATTTGGGTCGGGATCACGCCCGTTGCCATCGTTGGCGACCAACGGATCACTTATAAAATCGTAGCCTGGCACAGTCCGCCCGCCCAAATCAACATGGTTCGTGATGCCTGTGTCGATGTCTGCGACCACAATATCGCCCGAGCCGGTGGTAATATCCCATGCTGCCGGTCCATTGATACCATTGGTTCCAAACAGGTCCCATTGGTTTGAGAACAGTGGATCGTTGGGAATCAGCGCGGGGAAGAGGATCTGGTCTGGCTCAGCATAAGTGACCTCTGGCAGATTTATTAATAGAACGCTGATGGCCTTGACCTGTGCCAGCGGCCGCCGTTCGGGCAGGCTCAGAACATTCGCGTTACCCGACATCGGCCTGAGATACTGCAACCTTATGCCCGCCGCAGTATTTAAGCGGCTCATCTGTTTGGTCGCGCCTGGAAATATAAAAGCGCTGCTCGTTTTATTGTATTTTATGATGATCCGGTCGGTCATGAGGATCGGCTGCCCCCCTTGAAATTGCCTGGAATAAGCGAGGTTATTTTGGCCTGGTTTGTTCGGAACCCTTGCCGCAGATGAAACCGGTTTGGGCATCAGGCTGTAGGAAATCATTGCCAGAAGAAGCAATCCCATTGTCGGCCAATTTTTAATGAATCCACCATGAAAAAGGTTCAAGGCAATTCTCCATGAAATGACATTATCAAACCCGGAAAAAATAATAAGCGGCACTAATGATAAGCGAATTAGAAATGGATATCATAAACATTTGGTGTAACGACACCTGGAATCCAGGGAAAGCGGCTTGCTGAAATGCACCAGGGCGACCCAATAGGTCGCCCTGATATTTTTTTAACGTCAAGCAAGAATTTACTTGCCTTTTTCTTCTTTTTCTTCCTCTTCTTCCTTCTTGCCTTTTTCGATTACCTCGGGCTCCGTACCTTCTTCAACCACTGCAGCCTCTGGTGTGACAACCTCTTCGACCTCTTCCTTGGCAGGAGCTGTTGCCAGCACAACCATTTCATCGGCTGAACTTATGATGGTGACCTTGTCAGACAGGAAGATGTCCTTGACATGGATGGCATCGCCGATCTTGGCGAGGGCACCAATATCCACCGACACACTCTCCGGCAGATCCTGAGGGTAAGCTTCCACCTCAAGCTCGGTCAAGCCATTAATCAACATGGCATTGAAATCCTTGACGGCGAGCGAGTTGCCTGTCAGCACGATGCCTACGTTGGCGTGGATCTTTTCGGTTAACGAAACAACCTGGAAATCCACGTGGATCAGGCTGCGTTTGATATAGTTCAATTGCTTTTCGCGCACCAGCGATGGGTACTGCTTGCCATCCACGTCTATTGTGACCAGACTGGAGGAGCTAAGTCGACTGAGCACTTTTGCCGCATCCCGGGCATCCAGGGAAATTGTGACCGGTTCCACATTATGTCCGTAAAGGATTCCCGGCAATTGTCCGCTGCGGCGTAGAGCACGTACATGTCGACCGGTCTTTGTACGCGCAGTGGCTTTCAAAATTACATTATCCATCTTTACCTTCCTCGAGCGCCTCTCACCCCGGGACCTTCCAGGAAACAGCCATTGCCGCCTCCATTTTCCGGGATTACCTTCGCTCTGCGAATGAATTCTCCGACACGTGCCGAATTTATCAGCGAATTGCCGGACTCCCGGCTTGTGCCGGAAGCGGGGGGATTATACACGCCCTGCCGGGATTTGACAAGCAACTGGGATCTTCTTCACGGTTATAATGCACCCATGCGCAGGTACCTTTACTTCACGGTCTTCATCTCCGGAATGACCAGCCTGGCGGCAGAATTCGGGGCTTCCCGCATGCTCGGTAACGTTTTCGGAAGCTCGAATCCTGTCTGGGCGGCAATTATTGGCCTGGTCTTAATTTACTTGACCTTGGGTTATTTCCTGGGTGGGCGCTGGGCGGATCGCTCGCCCCATCTTAAAACGATGTATGTTATCCTGGCCTGGGCGGCCTTTTTACTGGGCATCGTACCATATATTGCTAGTCCTGTGCTGCGATTCGCGGCAAACGCAGTTGATAATTTACAGATTAGTATCATCGCAGGAGCCTTCCTGGGTGTATTGATCCTGTTCAGCATCCCTGTGACGTTAATGGGGATGGTTACGCCGTTCGCCATCCGTCTCTCGATCAGAGATTCCGACCATGCCGGGAATACTGCTGGAACGATCTATGGAATCTCCACCGTAGGTTCCTTCATTGGGACATTCCTGCCAACATTGCTGCTAATTCCCACCATCGGTACGACGCGCACTTTTCTCGTTTTCAGCCTGGTCTTGCTGCTCGTGGCACTGGTCGGCCTGGGGTTGAGTGCCGGGAGACGGGCTGTACTGCCTGGCCTATTCATGCTGGTTGTGTTGATTGTGCTGGCCCTTTTAGGTGGGCGCGGGGGTATCAAGAAATCCCCTGGTCAGATTTTCGAAACCGAATCGGCGTACAACTATATTCAAGTGTTGGAAATTAACGGCACCCGCTACCTGCGTTTGAATGAGGGACAGGGCTTCCACTCCGAATATAACCCGCGCACCCTCGCATATGGTGGACCCTGGCAGCAGTTCCTGGTCGCTCCGTTTTTTTATGCGAACCGCCGACCTGAAGAAATCACCCGCATCGCCATCGTCGGGCTGGCTGCAGGGACGACCGCCCGTCAAGCCGCGGCGGTATTCCCGAACGTCGCCATTGATGGCTTTGAGATTGACCCGAAGATCGTACAGGTTGGGCAGGCCTACTTTGATATGAACCTATCCAACCTGAACATTATCATCGGTGACGGGCGTTGGGGATTGGAGAAGAGTTCACAACAATACGATCTCATCTGCGTAGACGCTTACCGCCCGCCCTATATTCCCCCACAAATGACCACACGGGAGTTTTTCCGGATCGCCGCCGATCATTTATACCCGGATGGTGCACTGGCCATAAATGTGGGCCGTGCGCCGGGCGACCGCAGGCTGATCGATGGATTGGCGACCACCATCGGGACGATTTTTCCCTCGATCTATGTTATGGACATACCAAACACATTCAACTCAATCCTCTACGCCACCCTACAGCCGACCTCATTGATAGATTTCCGGACCAACCTGGTTGCCCTAATGGCAAACCCGGGCAGCGAGTCCTTGTTGACCAATTCCATGGTGCTCACATGGACGAACCTCCAGCCGGCACCCCGGCACAGCATTGTTTTCACTGACGACCTCTCCCCGATCGAGTGGATGACCAATAACCTGATCATCCATTTTATCCTGCATGGAGACATGAATACCCTGCAATAAAAAAGGAAAGAATATGAAAATAATCCACCGGATCCTTGCCTGGCTCATAACGATACTGCTCCCGTTGGCGATCACTTTTTTGGGTGCACGCCTGGTGCTCACCCATGCTTTTCTTGAAATTGATTACCGTACTCCTGGCTTCCCGGCAGACACTTACGGTTTTACCTTGCAGGATCGCCTGCACTGGTCGAAGATTTCCTGGGACTACCTTCTCAATAACGCTGACATCTCATTTCTAGGGAACCTGACCTTTACAGATGGAACGGCATTGTTCAACGACCGCGAACTGAGCCACATGCAGGATGTCAAAGGGGTAATTCACCCAGGCTTGCGGATTGCCTATGTGGTCTGGTTTTTTATGCTCGGAATCGGGTTGTGGGCGCGTTTCGGAGGATGGTGGCAGGAATATTTGCGTGGCATCTGGCGAGGCGGCTGGTTGATGGTTGGTTTGATAGCTGCCATCGGTATCTTCGCAGCAGTAAATTTTTGGCAATTTTTTACACTTGTCCATGAGATGTTCTTTTCCGGCGGTTCCTGGTTGTTTTTATATTCCGACACCCTCATCCGTTTATTCCCGTTACCTTTTTGGGAGGAGGCGTTCCTGTTTCCGATTGTATTGGACATCCTCGGCGGACTGGCACTTGGAATTGGTCTGCGACCGAAGCCAAAATGAAGGGTTATTACCGGTGATATAATTCACTCTTCTATATTGGAGGCTCTATGGCTGAATATCATTCTACCGGAAAGACTACTTTAACCCCCGATGTTCTCCTGACCATCGCCCGTATGGCAGCCCTGGAGGTTGAGGGCGTCAAGGACATGGCTCCTGTCAAGGGAGGTGTAAACAGTCTTTTCAGACGAGGTCTTGATGGTGTCCGGATGGCAATTGAGGATAATATTGTTTTTGTTGACCTTTTCCTCGTATTAGACAGCAATGTAAATATCCGTGAAGTCAGCCGTACGGTCCAGCAAGCAGTTGCCCGAGCGATAGTCGAAATGACCGGGTTGGAGGTCGGGCACGTAAATATCCATATTGAGGATATTTTTTATAAAGGCGAGGCTTAGATTGTTATGAAAGCTCGTACCAGGGCGCGTGGAATTGCCCTGCAAGCCCTTTATGAAATTGATATGGTGGGCCACCCGCCGGCACAGGTTCTGCAGGAACGCCTGAGGGAGCAGCCGCAGACGGAAGAGATGGCGGAGTTCATCCGTCAAATTCTCTTTGGCGTGCTGCCGCTGCGGGACCTGCTGGATACCATTCTTGCCCGTTATGCACCCGAATGGCCGCTTGAACAAATTGCCGCGGTGGATCGCAATATCCTGCGTATCGCAGCCTGGGAATTTGCCGGGCAGCAAGGCACGCCGGTCAAAGTGGCGATCAATGAGGCGGTGGAACTGGCCAAACTCTTTGGCTCTGACAGCGCACCCCGTTTTGTCAACGGTGTTTTGGGGAGCCTGGCTGACCATGAGAACGATGTGGTGCAATTCCTGCATAAACAGCAGCCGGATTAGCTGACAAATCTCCCAAGTTCATTGGAGGGGTATGGTTAAACACCTTCTGAAACCTTCACTCCGCAGAGTACTTGTTCTGGCCAGCTTGTTTGCGCTGTTACTGAACGCCTGCAACCTCTCCTTGTTGAATATCCCCGGGTTGACTCAGCCGCCTGCCACTACTGTAACCCCGGCTGGACCCTCCACCACTCTCCAGCCATCTGCGGCCATCACCTTCAGGGTGGCATTACCGACACCACTCCTCTCGGGTGAGGTGCTATATCTGTCTGTTGTGGATGAAGTCACTGGTCTCGGCTTGAACCCGGTCAATTACGCCATGCAGGGCATGGATGCAGTACACTACAGCGTCACCATCCCATTCACGATTAATAGTATTGTTAAATACCGTTATATGCGCCAGGGGAAATTGCCCATCCTGGAAAATAACCCGGCCGACAAGACAGTTCGTTATCGCCTTTATTATGCCACCAACTCGGGTGAGGTGGATGACGTGGTTTCGGTGTGGGCGGACAGCCTCTTTAACAGTCCAAATGGACGGATCACCGGCCAGATTATTGATTCCAGTAATAGCAACCCTATTCCGGGCATTCTGATCGTTGCGGGCGGAGAGCAGGCCCTGACCGACTCAAGCGGCAGGTTCAACCTTGAAGGACTGCCCGTCGGGACGCATAACCTGGTGGCCTATTCCATGGAAGGAGCGTACCAGACTTTTCAGCAGGGGGCGCGTGTTGAGGCAGAAAAATCCACCCCGGTGACTTTCTCACTTGCCCCGGCAAGCATGGTAAACGTAACTTTTCTCGTATCGTTCCCGACCAGCAGCTTTCAGAATCTGCCCATCCGCCTGGCAGGTAACCTCAGCCAGTTGGGTAATACATTTGGCGACTTGCAAGGCGGCCTAAGTATGGTGGCTGCGCGCATGCCGCTGCTTTCCCCGATGCCGGATGGCCGTTATACCATGACAATCCCTCTGCCATCTGGAGCCGATATCCGCTACAAATACACCCTTGGGGATGGTTTTTGGAATGCCGAGCATGGAGCTGACGGCGCCTTTGTCGTCCGCCAGTTCGTTGTGCCGGCTACGCAAAGTCCTCTCCAGATTCAGGATACCGTCTCTACCTGGCAGGCTGGAACTGCTCAGCCGATCCTGTTTGAGGTTACTGTTCCGGCAAATACTCCTGCCAGCGACATCATTTCCATTCAATTCAACCCGTATGGCTGGACCGAACCCATGCCAATGTGGCCGCGTGGCAACAACCAGTGGGTCTACCAGCTCAATAGTCCACTCAATATGTTGGGTGATTTTGAATACCGTTATTGCCGCAACGACCAGTGCGGGGTGGCTGATGATGCGAAGACCGGCCCCGGCATGCTTGGTCGTCCGGTTTCCACCAGCCTGACTCCGGAGGACTTGCAGGACACCGTCAACAGTTGGGCCTGGGTCCAGCCTGAAGCACCAGCGGCGGTGGTGGGCCTGCCGGTAACCCAGCGCCAGTCCGGCTTTTGGGCTGGGATGGAGTTTCTGCCGGTGCATGATCCAACCTGGCAGGCCTGGATGCCATTGGCCGTTCAGGATGTTAAGAGCCGGTACTCCAACTGGCTGGTGCTCAGGCCAACCTGGAGTGTCAGCCGGACCAGCCCATTCGTTTTTTCGTCCATCCCAGGTGCGGATGTTTCATGGCCCGATACATTGAAGACCGTGAATGATGCGAGTGCTTCCAATATGAGTACTGCGCTGTTCCCGGCAGTGAATTTGCCTGACGATACAGAGGCGTGGTGGAAAACCGCGCCGCGTGACCCAACCTGGTGGGAGGCTTGGTTCAATCTGTATGCAGCCTATGCAACAACTCATGCTGATCTGGCAACGAAATCCGGCGCAAAGGCGCTCATCCTGGGCGGAGATTGGGTGGCTCCGGCCTTGCCTGGCGGTCAGGTAAATAGTGGAAGTTCCGGTGTTCCGGCAGATGCAGATAAACGCTGGAGTGCGATCCTGGCGGATGTACGCAAACGTTTCACAGGGCAGGTATTATGGGCGTTGACCTATCCGGGTGACCTGCAAACGCTGCCGGCCTTTGTCCATGACCTGGATGGAGTCTATCTGCTTTGGAGTGCACCTCTGAAGGGCAGCAGTGTAGATGATATGAAGTCTTCTGCCGGGCAATTGCTGGATAGTGAAATCCAGCCTTTTCAAGCCGCGCTGGGGAAGCCAGTCATCCTGGCGGTAGCCTATCCGTCTGTAATCAATGCTGCTGAGTCGGCCTCCTTGACTCAGGTCATCTTCCAGCCGGGTACAGCCCAGGCTCAAGTGAACCTGCAGACACAAAGCGATATTTACCAGGCGTTAATGCTCGCCGTCAATGAACGCGCTTGGTTGGGGGGGGTTGTGAGCCGGGGATATTACCCGCCGTCGGCTTTACAGGATGGATCGGCCTCGGTACATGGCAAGCCGGCCGAAGATGTATTGTGGTATTGGTTTGGGAGGTTTACGGGGGCAACAAAGTAAATTATTGAGTTCTTTCGGCAGTCAAGGGGGATGGCATTCGATTCCCTAGGATTTTATAACCCGGAAACCGCTTCTCAATGTGTTCCCACGCATTTCAACCTCCCGGTTTGCACTGCCAGGAGGAATGCAGGGAAATGGGTCATAAAAGCATTCGTCATAGTATTGTGCGCAGGCGAGGGTATATCCATGGATGGAACATGAATTCGTAGGCAGGGCGGCATAATCCGCCGGAAGGATGGCACGCGCCTGCAAGGATTTAAAGTCGATGGAAGCATAAAAAACAAAAACCAGATAGAAAATGATGAAGGATATCAGCGAATATACAGGAATTTTTCTAAGAGGAAACCGATCCAACAACCAGGTCAGCAACGGGACGCCTGCCAGGAGAACGACAATGATAACGAAGCCGTATCCGAATCGAATATCCGGCGCTCCGAACAACCAAAATACGAGGCCGCAATAGGATACAAGGTAAGCAAAAATGAAATATACAGAACGGTGCATTTTGCGGGGTATCACAAAACTCAAGATCCCAAGAAGGATTGGCGAGGTTATCGCGCTCGCCACCAGGAATTGTTGGTTGCGGGTGAGATTCAAGAACCACTCTTTTATCCAGCCTCGTAACGGCAATGCCAGAACCTGACTGGCATCTGTCCGGGGGATGCGGGCCCAGGCCATAATTACTCTTTCTTCATTGATCACACTATTTAATGGGATTTTCCAATCCCAGTTGGGACTCAAACCGGAGAGCACAGGCAGAGGATAGATCCAGTAGCCTGAAAGGATCAGGTTTCGAGCAAACCACGGGATCAAAATGATCATGCCCAGCAGAATCAATCCAAATGAGGCTTTATATTTCTTTCGAAGGAGATGCCTTATCAGGATAAAGCTGCTCAATAGGATTAATGGTGCCGTGGATAGTTTGATTGTGAGTAAATAAACCGGCAAGAGAAAGACCAGGATTTCTTCAAGTTGGATCCTACCGGGTTGTTCGGATGCTTTTTCAATTGAGTCGAGCCACACTGAAAAAGTGATCCAGATGCCGATGCTCGCTGGGAAATCCGTTCCCGGCGAGGAGATTTGAGATCTCAAAATATAAAAAACCAGCGGAATTAGTAATGTTTTTATCACATTGGCGAAGGTGATCTTGCCCCGCAACAGTTGATGAGGTCCTCCCATGAAATAGGCCAGGGAAACCAATAGAAAAGCACCTGGCAAAACGTGAAATGAGCGGAGTCCCAAAAAAGAAAAACTGAAGAATGCATTGATTACCAACCAGTTGGAGTTGTAGGCGAGGCGCGAGTATAAATTTCCCAACCCGGGAACAGCCGGGAATGTCTCGATCCAGCGAATAGCTTGCGCATGATAAATGCCTGTATCTGGATTGGATGGAACATGGGTGCTGTTTTCCAGCACGGTCAGGAAAACTAAAGCGAAAAGTACCAGCAGAAATTTTGAAACGGAAGCTAGATTCATGGTGGGCAGGAAGGCATGTTTTTTAGCCATTCGACACCCCAGGCTTATTCCCAGGATCAGGAAAATCGTCTGTGCCAGCCAGCCGAGGTTAAGAAACAGTGATAAAAAAACTGCAAGGGTGTTGATCCCCACCAAACCCACCAGGATTATGAGTGGTTTCGAGAAGGAAGCGACTTGAGATTCCTTTTGAAAGAGTTTGATTATTAAATCCAGAATAGACCACCCAAAGATGTATGAGAAAACCAATATATAAGTCCATATGAGCAGGGTGGCAAGCATGGCTTCTCCGGTCACTGAAGATCGAGTTCAATTGTAATCTGAAAAAATCCCCTGCTTGGATCTTATCCCCTTCAATTAAATGAAATTTCCGGAGCTAATTTCTAAAATCCACTTTCAATTTCAGGAAGTGCGTGGCACAGGAAATGCAGGGATCGTAAGAGCGCACCAGGTGCTCGGCGGTAAGTACCGCCTGCTCCTGTGGCATGGATATGATTTGCGGAGCCAGGGCGAAGAGATCCTGCTCGATGCGGGGAAGGTTCTGGGCGGTGGGCGGGACGATCTTGGCGGACAGTACCCTGCCCTGTTCGTCAATCTTGTAGCGGTGGTAAAGCAGTCCGCGCGGGGCTTCGGAGGCCCCTGCACCTTCACCGGATTTCAGCTTGAGCTCTTTGTGAGCTGGACCGCTTTCGTCACATACCTGGATTAGCTGGATGGACTCCTCAAAGAAATGCACCAATTCCACTGCGCGAGCGATCAGGCTTTGGTAGGGATTGGTGATGGGCAGTTTGATTTGATTATCCTCCAAGGCTTTTTGGGCCAACGGCATGAGTTGGGCGTAGTTTAAGTTCAAGCGTGCCAGCGGACCGACCAGGTAATGGCCACCGTCTTCTGTACGACTGTGCAGGGCATTGGAATGTTTTACCTGTTCTTCAAGGTAATGGCTCTCGTATTCGGATACCGAATAGTGACTGCCTTTGGATGACCATACCTCACCGTTGATGACAGCGTATTCCTGCGGGTGATGCAGGGCAACGAACTCGTAGTCTTGTTCCAGGTTTGGGAAGGGCAGCGTGACGGCCCACTTGACTGCGGCCTGGGCGGCTTCGAGCGCCCATTCCAACTCGTGAAGCAGTGCTTTGAGAGGAGCAATATCAGGCCAGCGATAAAATCCACCCACGCAGGCGTTGACCGGATGGACCGAGCGTCCGCCAATGCTTTTCAAGATGTCATTGCCGACCTTTTTCATGCGCAGGGCGTTTTTGACCACCTCGGGGGCAATGGCGGCCAGGTCAAGCGCGGACGGCACGCCCAGCAGATCGGGGGCCTGGAGCATGTAGATGTGCAGGGCATGGCTTTCGATGAACTCGCCGCAGTACATCAGGCGGCGCAGGGCGTAAACGGATGGGCTGACCTGCATGTCCAGGGCCTTTTCCAGGGCGGTGACGGAGCTCATCTGGTAGGCCACCGGGCAAATCCCGCAGATACGGGCGGTGATGTCGGGGACTTCCTGCAGGAAACGCCCAACCAGGAAGCCTTCAAAGAAACGCGGCGGCTCGTAGATATCCAGGCGGACCTCGACGACGTTGCCATCCTGCAGGCCAATATACAGGCCGCCTTCGCCTTCGACACGCGCCAGAGCGGGAACATCTATGGTGTTCATCGTGGCTCCTTATTTTTAGAAAGCTTGAAGGCTTGCTCGGCCGCGCTCTTAAAGGCCGGAGCATGGCTGCTGAAACTGCGCAGCAGGTCGGCGGTCTCGTTAGGGTAACGGTCAAGTGGAACCATGCCTTCCACCAGGGCGCTGAAATTGGCAACGCTTGACGGGCCGAAGCAACCATAGCAGCCGCGCCCGTTGGCAGGGCATAACGCACCGCAGCCGCCGTGCACCACCGGCCCCAGGCAGGGGATGCCCCGGGCCACCACCACGCAAACAATGCCGTTGCGCTTGCATTCCAGGCAGACCGGGCTGGGTGGGAAGATTGGCCTGCGGTTCTGCAACAGCGCCGCCAGAATTTCCACCAGCGTGTATTTATTGATCGGACAGCCCCAAATGACCAGGTCGACCGGCACATTATCGGCGATGGATGTGGATTTATCCAGATAGCTCAGGTATTCAGGATGTGGATAGACTGTCCTGGCATACTCGTCCGCATTGGCAAAGTTACGCAAGGCCTGGATACCGCCGGCCGTGGCACAGGTGCCCAGGGCAATCAGGTATTTGCACTCGGAACGCACCTCCTTTATACGTTCGGCTTCGTGCGGCGTGGTGATCGATCCTTCAACAATGCCTATATCATACGGGCCGGGTTTTACCGTACGGGTGGCTTCCAGGAAATAGGAGATATCCACAGCCGCGGCCAGGTCGAGCAGCTCGTCTTCCAGGTTGAGGATGGAGAGCTGGCAGCCATCGCAGGAGGAAAATTTGTAAACCGCCACTTTTGGCTTTTGCTGCGGTTTGGATGTGAGTGTCATTAATACTCCTCCACATTGATGTACGGGCCCAAAAGATTGAACGGGAAGACCGGCCCGTCCTTGCAGATGAAGTAAGGTCCCATCTGGCAGTGACCGCAGGCACCCTGTCCGCATTTCATATTGCGTTCGAGTGAGACGAAGATGTGCTCCGCGGGGATACGGCGTGCAAGGGCTTCGTAAATGACGAAGCGCATCATGATCTCAGGGCCGCAAGCCAGCACGGCAGACTTGCGCGGGTCAAGCCTGACATTGTAAAACATCATCGGGACAACACCCACGCGGCCGGTCCAGCTCTCTTCGCCGCGATCCACCGTGGCCTGCATCTCGATGCCCGCTTTCTGCCAGGTATCATATTCACTCTGGTAAATCAGGTCCTCAGGCGTGCGGGCTCCATATAAAAGGATGACCTTGCCATAGCGATCACGGTGGCGCATGATGGAATACAGTGCGCCGCGCAAAGGTGGCAGGCCAATGCCGCCGCAGGAGATCACCACATCCATACCCTCAATTATTTTCAGTGGCCAGGCTGTGCCAAACGGCCCGCGCAGCCCAACCACATCCCCAGGCCTGAGCCGACCGGCCGCCTTGGTTACACTGCCAACGCTGCGGATGGTATGGATGACCAGACCATCCGAAGATTCCACGTCGGAGCTCATCGAAATGGCAGCTTCCCCGAAGCCAGGCACGTAGAGCATGTTGAATTGTCCGGGTTCCCAGCGGTAGCTCTGTTGGAGGTCTGGATCTATAAAACGAAGCGCAATTGTATTGACGCCCTCGGCCTCGGGTGTGATCCTGACAACCTCCGCCCAGGCTGGCAGGAGCAGTTTGCCATAGGAACCAGCGTAAGGGCGAGTCGCATCACTCAGGTTGGTGATCATTTGTTCACCTCCTGCCGGATGGCTGCGACTTCCTCGGTCAAGTCAATCCCCACCGGGCACCAGGTGATGCAGCGCCCGCAGCCTACGCAGCCCAGGGTGTCGAACTGCGCTTTCCATTGGCCAATCTTGTGTGTGAGCCATTGTCGGTAGCGTGAACGGATATTCGGTCGGGTGTTACCGCCAAAGACATAGGAGAAATTCGGGTTGAAGCACGAGTCCCAGAATCGCTCGCGGCGCGAATAATTGCCGCTGATGTCAGTCTGGTCAACCGAATCCCAGCAGAAGCAGGTTGGGCAGACCTGGGTGCAGTTGGCGCAGGAAAGACAGCGCTTGGCCACTTCAGTCCAGCGCTCGGCGTTCAGGTTTTCAATAAGCAGGCCGGGCAGGTCACGCGTATCAAGAGTGCGGCCCATCTGTCCGGCGGCCTGTTCAAGTGCCCGGTTGGCGACAGTTTGAATGTAGGCCGAGGGCAGTTCACAAGCACGCCGGGTCAGCAGGCTTAAACCCAGCTCCGAACCGGCTTCCAGAAGGAACAGGTCGTCCATTTCGGTCAGACACAAGTCAAACCCGCCCCGATGGAGCGGACCCGTGCCCATCGAAACGCAAAAACACGTGGCGTTCGGATGCAGGCAATTTACTGCCAGGATGAACAGTCCCTCGCGGCGGGCGCGGTAGATCGGGTCGTAAAAATCTGGGCGCAGGAAAACCCTGTCCTGAATCTGGATGGCGGCCAGCTCGCAGGCACGTGCGCCCACCAGTGCGTAGCGTGGGGTGGGGGCATCATTGGCTTTAATCTGCCATTTGCCCAGCCTGTCTGTAGCCCCTGAAATATGCCCTCCAGGGTTTTCTTCAGCGCTCTCCTTCCGGGCAGTAAACAATTGATAACGCGGGGGGAAGAGGAACTGCTTCCAGGATTGCGAAGCGGGGATGAAGTCGAAATAGCGCTCCCGGCCAGTCTGGACCAGACGATAGGAGGCGGGGGCTTGTTCGCTCAGGAAACCACGCGGCAGATCTTGCAGGCCTTCGATCTGTGTATAGACAATACTTTCATCCTGCAGGTGCGGGCCGATGGTCTGGTAACCGTTCGAACGCAGGTCTGCAAGCAGTAGGTCCAGCTCCGCCTTAGGGAGAGCGACAGTGGATCCAATCGTCAAGTTCTTTTCAATCATCAGATTTAGTCTCCACCGGCTTGGCAAACATATCCAACATCTGCAGGCGGGTGACCAACAACCGGCTGGCAATCACATTCGTCATACGGCGCATGAAGAGATAGCCGATGTCATGATCACGGTCGCAGAGCTCCTGCAGTTTGGCAGTGTCGGTGGCGATGACGGTTCCTGCCATCACACCGACTGCTCCAGCTGTTCGAGTCCGCACCACCGGCGTAACGCTTGACCAGCCGAAGGTGTCCCATACTTCGCAGGTGAAAAAGCGCACCTTGCCGCGATGGGGGACGAACATGTCGAGTGCCACGCGTCCGCTCAGGACGATATAAAAATAGTCCTGTTTGTCGCCCTCGTGAAAGAAAACTTCGCCGGACTTGAAATACCGCAGGCTGGAGATCTCTGCAAATTTCCGGACGTCGCCGGGATCAAGCTCCTCGAACCAGGGGATTTTTCGGAGCTCTTCATACACCTCGTCGGTAGGGTTCATGGCATTTGCTCCTGTCATTGGTCTATTTTAACATATGTTCCATTTTTCACAAAGTTAAGGCCTTGGCCGTCAAAAGGTCAGGAAATAAAAAGAGCAGCAGCCGGCTGCATGGGAGTGCCGAAATATGCTAAAATACTTTTCAATTAATCTTCCAAGCCGGAGACTCAATGAAAAACATCATCCTTCCAGTCAAAGGGACACGCGACTTCTACCCGGAACAGATGGCCGTGCGGAACTGGCTGTATGGCACCGTCCGGCGAGTTTCGGAATCCTTCGGTTACCAGGAATGGGAAGCGCCGATCCTTGAGTCGCTTGACCTGTACGCAGCCAAATCCGGCGAGGAACTGGTGAAAAAGCAGTCCTATGTTTTCACCGATCGGGGCGGAGAAGAAATCACCCTGCGGCCGGAGTTGACCCCTTCACTGGCGCGCATGATCGCCCAGAAACAAGGCGAACTTATCTTTCCGGCACGATGGTGGTCGTTTGGTCCGTTCTGGCGCTATGAGAAGATGCAGAAGGGGCGCTCGCGCGAATTCTTCCAATGGAACATTGACATGCTGGGCGTAGCCTCTCCCGAAGCAGATGCCGAGTTGGTGGCTATCGCAGCCGGTTTCCTCAAGGCAGCCGGCTTGAAACCGGATCAAGCCTGTATATTCGTCAACAACCGGCGATTCATGGACGGAGAATTCGAAGCGCTGGGTATCCCAGCCGAAAAGAAACCGGAAATTTCCGGGCTGGTGGACCGGCGGGAGAAGATGGAACCAGCAGCCTGGGAGGCTTACGCCTTTGAACTCGGGCTTTCTGCTGTGCAGCTCGAGTCCCTGAAAAACCTGCTTGACGATAACGAAGCCTGGCGGCGATCTGATGAACTTGTGCGCCTTTTCGCGGCACTTGATGCGCTGGGGGCAGCCGAATATATTCGCTTTGACGCGAATATTATGCGCGGCTTGTTGTATTACACCGGCACGGTTTTCGAAGCGTTCGACCTGGGCGGCAATGTTCGCCGTTCGATCCTGGGCGGGGGGCGTTATGACAATTTGCTCAGGGATGTGGGCGGTGAACCGCTTTCCGGTGTTGGTTTTGCAATGGGTGACGTGGTGATTGGGATCATCCTGCAGGAACTGGGGCTCATCCCGGCCCTTGCCGCCAGTCCGGCAAGCGTGCTTGTAGCTGTTTTCTCCGCAGGATCTGCAACCCGAGTCGCTTCGCCTGGCGGCTGAGCTGCGCCAGGCCGGTCTCAACGTGACCTGTTTCCCTGAACCGGCCAAACTGCCCAGACAATTTAAGTTTGCGGACCGGATGGGGATGCGTGTGGTTCTGTTACTCGGTCCGGATGAGGCCGAGCAGGGCAAGGTCACGATTAAGGACTTGTCAAGCGGAACCCAGGAAGTGAAGCCGCGTGCGGAAGTCCCGGAAGCAATCAAGCGTATCCTTGAAAGGCGATAATCCTGATGGTATAATCCGCCCGCCTGACAGTAATCCCGCAGGCCTACGGTGGGCGTAGCTCAATGGCGGAGCGTCTGACTGTGGATCAGAAGGCTGTGGGTTCGACCCCCATCGCCCACCCCAAAGAGACTCCTTTTATGGGAGTCTTTTCGTATCGGAAGCTGTCCCCAAAGGGGGAGTTTCTGGGTTCGACCCCCATCGCCCACCCCAAAGAGACTCCTTTTATGGGAGTCTTTTCGTATCGGAAGCTGTCCCCAAAGGGGGAGTTTCTGGGTTCGACCCCCATCGCCCACCCCAAATTAAAAGATCTCTGAAATTTCTATAACTTCGGAGATCTTTATGGTTATGAAAAGAATTTGAGCTGCCTAATGATGATATCCTGGTAATGGCTTGGATGGACCAGGATGTTTGGGAAAATCCTGGTAGCCGGATATGATTCTATGCGTGTTCCCCGCATGGCATAGGAGAGGTCGCGCCGATGATGATATCTCCGATCAACCCGAAACCGTCCCTTTCATAACCATGTCAGCCAACCAGTCAGTAATCAAGCCAGCGTCAATCCAGGAAAATATTTCTAATTTGACCTTTAATTAAATATAAGTAGGATAGACCTTTACGTACAGTAGGTCTTAGGATAGATACCTGCAAGCCTCAAAGAGCTGAATCCTTCAAATATACAAGGTCAGCAGCTATAAAAATGGGTGGTGTAGATCTACCGGCCCAGAAGGATTAAGATACCGGCTGCAAGGGCAAGAATCGCCATAACCAGGGGCAGGCCAGAAAAGGTGAATTTGAATAATTCGATCAACCCGGTCAGGATGAGCCAGATGCTGAGCAAAAGAAAGCCTAAATTCTTGGTGATTCTCATGGTAATACTCCTTTCAAATTTGAATGTGCACTCCTATCGAGTCCAGCAACCTTTATCTCTCTTTACAGAGGAGGCGAATCATCCGGCCTCAGGTAGGCTATTTCACTCTGTACCTTTGTATTATTTTACAATACGACAATGTTTACCTTATTAAGATTATACTATCCAAAAGTGAGATTTGTCAACTTGGACCGAGTAATTTCGGAAATCGATGGTAGGTTTAGAGCAGTCCAAGGCTCTCCTAATAAGGTTTTTGAGTTTATGAAAACCCTGTTACTCCAGTTAGGGTGTTCTTAAAGTCGAAGGAAAAGGTCTAGAGCCTCAAGCGGATGGGCGCTGAAATACCTTCTGGCGGTTGGGATTGTGCGGTACTTCTTTTTTGCGAGCAGGATACCCAAAAGTAGATTATTGAGACAGGCCATAGCATGACCTGCCTTTCCTTTCGTCATGCGAGTGTAGTCTTCTCTCAAGGTGACATCCCGGCGATAATGTAGACCGTTCTCGATGCCCCAATAAGAGCGGGTGTTGTGGAGTAGTTGCTGGGGAGCAATTTTTTCCCTTGATAGGCTGGTAAAACCATATTCGATCTGATCTTGGATTTCGCCCGTTTTGAAGGCGACAAAACGGCGTTCCAGCTTGAAGACCTGTTCCAAGTATGGCCAATCCAGGAAATCCTTGAGTTGGCTGCTCACCGTAATGGTGCGCGTTTCCAGTCGCCCGTGACCTTTGTTGGTTTGCTGGGCGATCTCAAAATCCTTGGGCGGTATCCCCATTCCAGGAATAGGTTGCACGTCTGGCTCAAACCAGAGCCGGATGTTCTCTTCCATTTGGGGCTGGTTGCCTTTCGCAAACCAAATGTAATCGCCTCCTGACCCAACAACTTGAATGGAAGCCTGTCTTTGGGTGTGCAAAGCGTCTCCCATGACCACCATTTCTCGTAAATCGATGCTTTTTAGCACTTTCAAAGCCCCCGGGATCTCACTGCCCTTTCCTTCAATGGCTACTTCCATCAACACGATCCCTTGGCAGGGCAGATAGGCTGCCAATAGATAGGTCCCATTTTGACGCTCATCCAGCGTCCCGCGCAGCACTTTGCCATCGATCGCCACTAAGACTTGCTTGCCAAAGAATTTCCTGCCACTCAAGTATTGGCTGCTGACTTGCTCAAGTTCCTCTACATCCACTACGTCTGCCAGAATGCGGCGGTATGTGCTGTGGTGAGGCATCTTCTTCCGTTCCAGTCCAAGTAGATCCACTAATAGTTCGGTTCGATGTTTGGCCCAATCTGCAATGCCACTCGGATGATTTTCTCCACAGGCTTTCGCTAGCATAATGATCAGAAGAATGAGCGCCAGCGAATATCTCAGACCTTTCCTTTTACGTTTGTCACTCAATGTTTGAAACCGAGCATAGATACTCCCAACTTCAAAAATATTCCCTGCTTGTATGTTAGACTCCATCGCGACCTCCTTCGGTTTAGTTTGTGACAGCACACAAAGCTTAATCGAAGAAGGTCTTTCTTTTCAACTCAATTATCTACTTTAAGAACACCCTATTACTCCAGTCCAATACCATTGAAATCGAACTATGGATATGCTACAATTTCCAACCTGTGAACCATCGAATTTTCACGCCGAGGCAGGATGTGAACTATAAATTGAAAAGACAGCCTGGCAAATTTCTATTCAGTATTGCGCTGGCAGGGGCGATTCTTATCGTAGGTTTTGGGATGAGCGGTTCGAGACGCGTTCAAGCCCAAAAGGCCGTGTCTTCTACAAATACAATCTACCTGCCGTTGGTATTACGGGGCTTCCCGCCATCTCTGACACAAATCCTGACGGTCAACATGAGTGGGGGAGGCAGTGGAACGATCACCAGCAGTCCGGTCGGGATCAACTGCGGTACGACCTGTTCAGCCGCTTTCGATAGCAACACCAATGTCACCCTTTCGGCTGTTGCAGGTAGTAATTCGAACTTTGGCGGTTGGAACGGTGGCGGTTGTTCTGGTACTGGTCTCTGCGTGGTGACGATGAATGCCGCCATATCGGTCACTGCCAGCTTCAATTTAAATGTCTATGAATTGCGTGTAGGCATGAGCGGCGTTGGCAGCGGTACCATTACCAGCCACCCGGCAGGGATTGACTGTGGGGCAATATGTTTTTATTCATTCCCATATAACACAATCGTCACGCTCACTGCCACGCCCACACCTCCTTCCGTATTTTCCGGTTGGAATGAAGGGGTTTGTTCAGGGACGGGAACCTGTCAGGTTAACATGAATTCAATCCAACAGGTTGTCGCAAATTTCAATATTCCTTGCAACGGGATCGCCAATTGTGACTTCGAGAGTGGTTCAAACGGACAGTGGACCGAATATTCTGCAAATGGATTCAAAATAATCTATTTATGTTCGGATGCTTCCCTGTGTAATAATACTACACCGCACAGCGGAGTATATTTGGCCTGGCTTGGAGGAGCAAACAATGAAACCTCCTACCTCCAGCAGCAGGTCTTGGTTGCCACCAACACCCCTTTCCTTACTTATTGGCAGTTGATTGAATCAGATGATTTTTGTGGGTCGGATTATGGCCTGAATTATGATTTTGTCCAGGTGCTGATCAATGGCACACAAGTCGATAAATATGATCTCTGCACCACGACGAGTACAGTGGATTGGGTTCCACACAATGTCGATATAACCAATTATATGGGTCAAACGGTTACACTGCAAATTCGTGTCTCCACGGATGATACCAATATCAGTAATCTCTTCCTGGATGATGTGAATCTCATGGCGAGTGGATTGACGGTGGGAATCAACCATGGCTTGACACCTAAGCCAGAATCCACCCTAACGGACGGCAAGAACCAGGTAGGAACGCAAAGATAGAAACCGTTTAAAACCCAGCCCGGTCTCAATTGAGGCCGGGCTGTTTTTACGTTCAAGGAGGCGGTTGTCTTTCGATACGCTCTATATGGTCCCACTCTTCCCTAATAAGACAGGGCAGGTGGGAGCAAGTGCTGGACAGGCAGACGGGCACGGATCCCAAGAAACTCGATCTACCACGATGGAATACAGTTAAGATCGTGGGTCTGACACAGGGCAGGCTATACCCTAAAAGAACCAGGGTAAGTACGGACAGGCGAAAAAGGAATTTTCGCCATCCTGGCAAGCCTCAAAATCCCAGGCACAAACTCAAGCGAGCATTCAGCCTATCTGGGGTGGCGCAGGAAGGCCGGGATATCGAGATCCTCAGTATTGAATGTTTGCGGCTTAAATTCGCCAGCCTGGCTGCCACCTGCAGCCACGCTAACTGGTTCCGGGGGGCGGTTGACCAGCTTTCCATCAATCGTGCGGGTCACCGGGCGCGGAGTGATGCGGCGCGGCATACCGGAATGTTCGAAGCCGGTGGCGATGACAGTGACGTGAATTTCGTCCGTCAGATTCGGGTCGATGACAGCACCAAAGATCATGTTGACATCCGGGTGGGAAGTCTCGCGGATCAGGGCAGCGGCCTGGTTGACCTCGAAGAGTGTCAGTGTCGGCCCGCCGGTGACATTAAAGAGCACACCTCTGGCACCATCGATGGTTATATCCAGCAGCTGGCTCGAAATGGCCTGTTCGGCTGCCAGACGGGCCCGATCCTCACCGGAGGCTTTGCCGACCGCCATCAAGGCGGCGCCACCTTCACTCATGATGGCGCGGACATCTGCAAAGTCCAGGTTGATCAAGCCGGGGACGGTGATGAGTTCCGAGATGCCCTGGATACCCTGGCGCAGGACTTCGTCAGCAAGCTTGAAAGAGTCGTTCAGGCTGGCACGCTTGTCCATGATCTGCAGCAGGCGGTCATTTGGGATGACGATCAGGGTGTCGGCATGATCCTTGAGATTCGCCATTCCGGTCTCACAGGACTGCATACGCTTGTTGCCCTCGAAGGTGAATGGGCGGGTGACAACTCCAATGGTCAGCGCGCCATTCTCTTTGGCGATCTGGGCCACAATGGGAGCTGCTCCAGTACCTGTGCCGCCGCCCAGTCCGGCCGTGACGAAGACCATGTCTGCGCCCTTGAGCACATTGTACAAGTCCTCGGCAGATTCCTCGGCCGACTTACGGCCGATCTCCGGGTCACCCCCGGCACCCAGACCACGCGCCAGCTTGTTGCCGATGCGGACCCGGGTGGGAGCGGCGGAGAGCATCAAGGCCTGGGCATCAGTATTGATGGAGATGAATTCCACTCCCTGGATGCCTTCCTCGATCATCCGGTTGACGGCGTTGCAGCCACCGCCACCCACACCTACAACCTTGATGCGGGCAAATGTTTCGGATTGCGTCTTCTTTGTATCCATGCTAAGCCTCCTATCTGAATAAAATGGTCATGAAGTATTGATTGTTTGGTTGACTGGTTTTTTTACCTGAAAGGATGATCCAGGTACTCAGTCTACGGTATAAACCTTTTAAACCAGTTTTTTAAAGGACCAAAGTTCACCGGAATCTCCTTCCTGCTCAGTCGTCGACCGCCGGAACGGGTGAGCGCCATTTCTTCCTCGGTGAGGTCAGCTGCCCACTGCAGCAAGCCGAAACCGGTGGAATAGGCGGGACTTTTCAACTGATCCACCAGGCCGACCATCTTCTCGGGTCCGGCAGTGCGGACGGGGATACCCAACACCTGGCTGGCGAGCTGGCGTATCCCGGGCAGGGCACTGGTCCCGCCGGTGAGAACCATACCGGCCGGCAACAGGCCATCATAGCCGGAGCGTTTAATCTCCTGCAGTGTGAGCGTAAAGATCTCCTCAACCCTTGCCTCGATGATATGAGCCAGGTCCTGGCGGCTGATCTGGACCGGGGCATCTTCGCCGTAGGCGCGGACGGTCAGATATTCCTCGGCACCTACGCCGGTTTTCAAGGCATAGCCATGTTTGATCTTGATCTCTTCGGCCTGGGCAAGCGGCAAACGCAAACCGGTGGCAATGTCGTTGGTGATGTGGTTACCACCCACCGCCAGCACCATGGTGTGCCAGACATTTCCATCTACGTAGATGGCCAGGTCGGTAGTCCCGCCGCCAATGTCGCAAACTGCCACGCCCATCTGGCGTTCTCCATCCGAGAGGACCACATCTCCTGAGGCGAGCGGGTTCAGGACAAACTGCAACACCTCCACGCCGGCCGCACCCACGCACTGGCGCAGGTTTTCGACGGTAGCTTGTGCAGCAGTGATGATATGGGCCTCCACCTCCAGGCGGTAACCGTGCATCCCCACTGGCATGGTTACACCGTCCTGCCCGTCGACGTTAAAGCCGCGCTGGATGATGTGGATGATCTCGCGGTTGTGTGGGATGGCCACCGCCCGGGCGGCATCCAGGGCTCGCAGAACGTCGTCCTCATCGATTGTCTCACCCGAGACCCCAGCCACGCCGCGGCTGTTGATGGAGGAGATATGTGCGCCTGCCAGGCTGACAAGTGCCCCGGTGATTTCCACGCCAGAAACCTGCTCGGCCTTCTGGACTGACCGTGTAATGGCCTCGCCTGCCGCTGCCAGGTCAACGATCACGCCCTTTTTGATGCCCTCGGAGGGTTCAATGCCGGAGCCCAGGATGCGGATCGTCTCTGGCTCCACCCGTCCAACCAGGGTGCATACTTTGGTTGTGCCTACGTCAATTCCAACTACAATCTCGTCCATATGTTTTTCCTGTACCTGATCTCAGGATGCGGGTCACTTGTAGAATGGTGCATCCAGGTATGCAACGCTTACCAGTGTGGGCTGGATGCCCTGTTGGGAGAATGTATCCAGGATGGCCTGGTATACCTTCTTCTTCATCTCAATTTGCTGTGTATTCTGGCCAAAATACGCCGACCAGCCGCGTGGGTCCTGCCAACCTATGCCATATTTTGAATCGTATATCATCGGCGCTCCACCGGGTACCTGGGGATAAAGCCTGAGGATGGCCTGAACCAAGGTGGGGTCAATGAAGGCCTGGTCAATCGAAGATTCCTGTGAATTCAGGAGTGGCCTGGGTGGATCGCTGGTGGAAGAGATCTGGACCAGGCCCGGAACTTCGCCGCGCCGTGGAAAGTCGATCCCATTTGCGTCGATCCAACTGGTATCGCCGCCCTGGTGCCACTCCAGGATGGGCGTCCGCTCAACGACGGCGACCCGGAGGTGGTTTGGGAAAATTACATTTACAGTGACTTGTTCCAGGTCGGGGAAGTCGGTAAGCAAGTCTTTCTTTATCTTGGATGGGACCGCTTTATAGATGGGCTGACCATTCAAGCCTACCTTGGTGCTCACATCAGCCGGGTCAAGGCGTTGGTTGCCGGTCAGCTCTATCGCAGCCATTTTGAATGTATTGGCTGTTCCCATGGTGTAGAGCAGAACAATCAAGATCAGGGTCAACCCGGCGGATACCCAGCGTTTGCCCAAGCTTGGGAGACTCATCAGTGGTGTGCGTACGGCAGTGCGGCCGAGGCTGAATGCAAAATCGTAGCCTTTCCGGTGCGGATTCTTTGTCATCCTGCCTTTGCTGCTCACCGGGGAGCTCACCCCAATGGTCTGCCGAAGGGCACTGTCTTTCATCCGGTGAAGAGTGGAAGGCGCAACCGGACGAGGCTCAACGGGCAGGAAAACCGACTCGGGACGGTAGGCTTTCCTGGAGGTCCTGGAGGTCTGCCTGTTGCCGGCCTGTCCCCGCCCTTTCGAGGTTTCCCTGGTATAGGAAGTCGTCTTGGACCGTTCGCGAGACCGTTCCTGGGGATTTTGTAATGTTCGGCGCCGGCGGACAACGTTGGCGCGGGAGGGTTTCTGTTGGGTAGTCATGAGGTTCTCCGGAAAAGGCGTTGAGTGCGATTTCGGTCAGCCTGGCGTTCAAGGGCCAATTCAACCAGGCGATCAACGAGTGCGGCGTAGGGTAATCCGCTGGCCTCCCAGAGCTTTGGGTACATGCTTATGCTGGTAAAGCCGGGGATGGTATTGAGTTCGTTTAGATAGATCTTGTCAGTATTCTTCTCAAGGAAGAAATCGACCCGTGCCATCCCGGCGCAATCAACAGCTTTGAAAGCCTTGACAGCCAATCGGCGGATTTCTTCGGTAATGGCTGCGGGCAAGTCGGCCGGGATGCGTAGACCAGTGGTACCGTCAATGTATTTGGATTCATAAGAATAAAATTCCCGGCTGGGCAGAACTTCACCGGGCACGGAGGCCTGTGGATCATCATTCCCGAGAACGGAGACTTCGATCTCACGGGCATCCACCCCGCGTTCGACGATTACCCGCCGGTCATAATTGGCGGCTTCGATGAGCGCCTCGCCAAGGTCAGCCCGGCGGTTGCATTTGGTGATCCCGACCGAGGAACCCAGGTTGGCCGGTTTGATGAATATTGGATAGGCTGAGACTAATTCGGCCTGGCAGATGACTGCTTCAATATCCTTTTCGATCTCACTCCGCAAGACGAGGATGGATTCGACCGTTGGGATTCCGATGGTTCGCATGACATCCTTGAAAACAGCCTTATCCATGCCAACAGAAGAACCAGTCACACCTGCACCCACATAAGCGAGATCCGCCAATTCAAGCAGGCCCTGCAGGGTGCCATCCTCACCATAAGTGCCGTGCAGGATGGGCAAGACCACATCCAGGTCGGTGAGTTTCACACACTCGTATTTATTCTGGTCAATATTCTCTGAATTATCCATAGGACGTAAAACATAAAGTCCAGGCCTGGAAGGGTCGGGCAGGATGGTGCAAGGGGAGAGGCCTCCGGGAAGACCCTCTTCCATAGCATGGCGGGCATCTGGTCCGGTCAGCCAGGCGCCTGCGTGAGTGATGCCAACCTGGAAAACCTCGTATTTCAGAGGATCAAGAACGCCGAGGACAGATCGTGCAGAATCCAGCGAGACTTCATGCTCACCGGACCGTCCACCAAACAGGACGGCGATCTTCAACTTGCGGTTTGCAGTTACATTCTTGTCCATTTTTTCCAGATCACTTTTCACCGGGTTCTGCACTCAATTTCAACCTGCTTACCATTCACCAATCAGCTCCACTTCCAATTCGAGAGAAACACCGAATTTTTTCTGAACGGCTTGCTGTGCCAACTCGATCAGTGCACGCATCTCGTCGGCCTTTGTCTGTCCATTATTAATGAAGAAATTTGCGTGCACGGGGCTGATCATGGCGTTGCCAATGCTTTTTCCTTTCAGGCCGGCTGCCTCGATCAATCGCCCTGCTTTGTCACCGGGCGGATTCTTAAACATTGAACCCATGCTTGCGCCGGCTGGTTGGTTGGCTCTCCGCTGGGCGGAGAATTGTTTCATTTTGTCTTTAATGGCTTGATGTTCTCCATGGCCAAGCGCCAGGTTGGCTGAAAGGATCACTACCGGAGGATGTTCCCGTTTCAGCAAGCTGGTACGATAGCCATATTCCATTTTATCCACGGGCCAGGTCTGATGTCCGTGTAAACGGTGAAATACCTCCACCGATATCAGGTTCCCAGCCATGTCGCCGCCAAAAGCGCCGGCATTGCCGAAAATTGCCCCTCCCAGAGATCCGGGGAGGGAGGTGGCCCATTCAAATCCTGTCAGGCTCAAACGGGCGGCTCGCTGGGCAATATCATTGGGCGTGACACCCGATTCGGCGTAGACGCTGGGCGGCTCAGACTCCAAAATAAAACGCAACGATCGAGCCTGGTTGAGGACCACTACGCCACGCACTCCCCGGTCGCTGACCAGTACATTCGAACCTCCACCCAGCAAGATGAAGGGCAATTCCATCTTCCATAATTTCCCGGCAGCCTGCTCCAACTCATCGGCTTTGCGGACAACGATCAAGACGTCTGCAGGCCCGCCGATTCGTGCCGCGGTATGGCCAGCCAGAGATGCATTCTCCTGCATCCGGTCGCCGAAGATCTTCCGCAGTTCAGCCAGGCTAGACGGTTTCATACCTATCCTTGAAATGGGACAGCACCTCTGTACTGACCAGGTCTGCATCCCCTGCAGATAGAACCAGCAAGACATCACCGGGATGAAGATGTGCGATCAGATATTCGCGTACATCCGATAAACCGGCTATGAAATGTGCCGGGCGCGGCATGGCCTCCACCACTTTCCTGGACGAAAATGCCTGCTTTGGTTCACGGGCTGGGTAAACCTCCGTGACGATTACTTCGTCTGCATTACCAAATGACCTGGCAAAATCCTCCAGGAGCATTTGGGTGCGCGAGTAGGTGTGTGGCTGCCAGACCACCCAGATGCGTGAGTGAGGATAACGATCGCGTGCCGCTGCGAGGGTGGCCTGGATTTCGGTCGGATGATGCGCATAGTCGTCAATCACGGTTATTCCATGCGCCTGGCCCCGGATCTCGAAGCGACGCCCGGTACCGGCAAACTTACCGAGCGCCTGGGCAGCGTTCTTGAGAGGCAGGTCGAGCTCTCGAGCCACGGTCAGGGCTGCCAGTGCATTGAGGATATTATGTTTTCCCGGGACCATTAATTCGACCATTGATGTCTCGCCCAGTACGGCTGCGCTGAAGGTGAAGCCGCCTTTTTCGTTGACCGATAGAGCCCTGGCAGACGTTCCGATAGGCAATGTTTTGCCGTCGCCAGGTTCCAGTGCATAAGCGAGCGCTTTCTTTCCATTCTTTCTGGCATGTATAAGCAAAGTATTTGCTCCAGGATCTTCGGCGCAGGCGATCAAGGTCCCATCGGAGGACAGATTTTGTACGAATTCAATGAAAGCAGCCTGGAGATCCGCCAGGGTGGGGTAGCAATCCGGATGGTCATGCTCGAGATTGGTTACCACTTCAATGTTGGGCCGCAGGCCCAGGAACATCCGGTCGTATTCGTCAGCTTCAATCACGAAGGCAGAGCCTTTTCCATAATGGGCGTTCGTGCCCAGGTTCGCCAGAACGCCGCCGATGATAAAAGATGGATCCTGGTTCAGTTCGGAAAGCATCCAGGCGATCATGGCTGAAGTGGTCGTCTTGCCGTGGGTTCCGGCGATGGCAATGCAGGTTTTCCCTTCCATCAGGCTGGCAAGGAAGTCAGCTCGTTTGAGCACTGGTATCCCGGCAGCACGCGCCGCGACGACTTCAGGATGGTCATCCGGGATTGCCGAAGAACGCACCACCAGTTCGGCGCCTGCGATGTTCATTGGGCTGTGGCCGATATGGACGGTCACGCCCGCAGACTGCAGATCGTGGGTGAAGATTGATTCGGCGCGATCGGACCCGCTCACCGTATGTCCCATTTCAAGCAGGACACGCGCAATGGCAGATAGTCCGGTACCACCGATGCCGATCAAATAGATGCGAGTCATAGTATTAGACGAACACCACAATCACAAAAATAAAGGCAATCACGACCGCGAAGTAAATTCCGGGGATGCCAAGGAGATGGGGCGCCATGTAATTGAGCATGCCTTGGGCTAAATTTGCAAATTCACCGCTTGGCGCCTGGATGACGCTCGTAAACGGGTAGCCAGCCTTGGACATGTAGTACCAGATGGTTCCGGCGATTAAATATCCATTCAAAGCGCCAATGACAGCTCCCAAGATGATATCCTGGAGTTTTTCACGGGTCATCTTGGCGGCGAAACGTGATATGTTCGGTGTCTGGTAGCCAAAGAAGACCAGCAGGATCAGGATTATGGTGACCAGCCAGAAGTAAAGGATCTTCTGGGTGTCCTGCATCTCATGAATGAAAGGCACGTAACTTGTCAGCAATGTGGAGAAAGTGAGCGCCAGGACGACGCTGAAGGCGACCATGATTTCCTTGGCCCAACCGCGCATCCCGCCAATGATCGCGAAGAGGACCACATACATCCAGAAGACGAATGCCAGGCTCATCATTGTCTCATCTCCTATCCCGGCCAAGCGCGAGAATTTGGCCGCCAATCTCTGCAGCAGCCTCAGGGTGGGACAGTCTTTGCATGGCAGAGCGCATGGATGCCAATTTCTGAGGCTGGCTGAGTAAATCCTTCACGGTTGGCAGGATCTGGTCGAATAGTCTGTCATCTTCCAGCATGACTGCCGCCCCGTGCCGGACAAGGTAATCGGCGTTGACTTTTTGGTAACGCCAGGCATGTGGGTAGGGCACCAACACTGCTGGCAATCCAAAGAGCGGATATTCACCAAGCACGGACGCTCCAGCACGTGAGAGTGCCAGATCGGCCGCCGCCAACGCGGCGCCCATCTCTTCGTGCAGGTATGGGAAGGCATGGTAACGGGCAGATTGTTTTTCAGGGAGCTGCCTGGCCTTTGCCTCAACAGCCGGCCAATCCGGATTGCCCGTGATATGGACTACCTGCACCAATTCAACCAATTCAGGCAGGTTTGCGATCAAGGCATTGTTGATCGAACGGGCGCCTTTGCTCCCTCCGAGTACTAAAAGGACAGGAATTTCATCGGTCAAACCCAGTTTCCGGCGGCCAGTCTGGGGCGTCCATCTGGTCAGGTCGGAGCGCGTTGGGTAACCGGTCAGGGTAATACGCCCGGTGCCGCGGGGAGAGGTGAAATAACGGAACGAATCATCGGCAGTGACGGCAATCTTGTCCGCGAAGCGGGCCAGGGTTTTTAGCGCCAGACCCGGTTCGATATCCGGAACGTAGAGCAGACTGGGTACTTTCCAACCTGCCAGTGCCATGGGGATGGCCGTGTATCCGCCAGTGAAGAACAGCACGTCTGGTTTGAACTCACGGAGAATTCGCCTGGAAGCAGCTATACCGCGACCCAATTGGCTCAGGTTGTGCGGCAGGATGCGCAGACCAACACCATGAACTCCGGCAGCCGGGATGGCCTTAAAAGGTATGTTATTTCTCTCGACGAGTTCGGCTTCCATACCGCCTTCTCCTCCTATCCAGAGAACCTCGCTGCTACCTCGGATGGCTTGCAGGACGGCCAGCGCGGGATAGACCCCGCCGCCGGTCCCGCCGGCGCAGATCAACAGACGCACTATATGACCTCCGTACATTATTTTCACCAGTGCCCGCAGCATTCGTGCGGTTAAGCTGGGTTTTCTTCCCGGACTGGCGAGATATACCTAATAGAATGCCAATTGCTGCCAGAGTGGCAATCAAATTTGAACCACCCGCACTGACAAATGGCAGAGTATTACCTGCAAATGGCATCAGGCCAACCATCACGGCCATGTTGATGGCCGCTTCAATGACGATCCAGAAAGTCAGCCCGGCGGCCATTACGGAGCCGAGCATATCGGGTGCTTTGGCTGCGACTGCCAGACCACGCCACAGCAAAACACCATATAAGCCGATCAAAATCATGGCTCCGAACAGGCCCAATTCCTCAACAATTACAGCAAAGATGCTGTCGGTGGCGGCAAAGGGGAGACCAATTAATTTCGTCGTAGCGTTTCCGATACCCACCCCGAACCAACTGCCTTTATAAACGGCATCAAGAGACCACAAAACGTGGGAACTGGATTTCAACGGATCCTTTAAACCGGCCAGATAAGGGGCGAGGCGGGCTTGACCGGTGGCGCTGAAACGGACCACGAGCCAGCCCACCGCCAAAGCGACCACGCAGAACAGGACGATCTGTCTCAGCTCGCCTCCGGCCAGGAAGAACAATAACCCGCCCAGGATGAAAACTGTCACAGCCGCACTCAGGTCAGGCTCGAGGATGATCAAACCGCTGATTGCACCCAGGATGATAGCCAAAGGGAACAGGCTCAACTGTATGACATGCATGTATTCGCGCTTGCTGTAAAGCCAGACTGACAGGTAAATTACTGTTGCCAGTTTGGCCAGTTCGGAAGGTTGTACGGAACCACCGAAGAAGGTCCGTACTGCGTTATTCCGGACTTCGTTGTTTAGGAGAACGGCGATAAGTAAACCGATCGTGATGACCATTAAAGGGATGGCAAACTTGCGATAGATATGGTAGTCAATTCTGGAGAGCACGAAAGCCGCAATGATCCCGATGGCCATCCATAACAATTGCTTATTGAAAATGTAAGTACCCGATTTGTATGTCAGCAGGGAAAAATCTGCACTGGCTGAATACAGCATCAACAGTCCGAACAGCCCCAGGGCGATCACGGCTGCGACCATAATCAGGTCACCAATGGATGCCCGGGACCGGTGCATCGGGGTGGCAACGGGTTGCGCAGAGCGGTTTATAAAAGTTCCGATACCCATTTTCGAAAAGCCTTTCCACGTTCTTCAAAATCATGAAATTGATCAAAGCTGGTACCGCCCGGTGAAAACAGGACGACACTGCCCGGTTCGGCCACCCTGGCGGCAGCATGAACTGCTTCCTCCAGACCTTGGCTGTATTCCACGCTCAGCGGGAGGGGACCCGAAGCCTGGTCCAGTGCAGAGGCAATTTTTTCTGCTGCCTCGCCGAAGAGTATCACGTGCTCAACACGCTGGCGGACCAGGTCAGCCAGTTCATCCCAGGGCAGATCCTTATCCCGACCGCCCAGGAGAAGGACAATCGGTTCCTTGAAAGAGCGGATGTCTGCCATCGTTCGTTCAGGTGCAGTGGCAATGGAGTCGTTGTACCATTGCACGCCATTCCGCTCACGAACGAACTCAAGCCGGTGGGCCACGCCGCGGAACTCCTGGGCGGCGGAACGCATCGCCTCCAGCGGAATACCGGCTGCATAGCCGATGGCAAAGGCTGCCAAAACGTTCATCCTGTTATGCTCGCCCCGCAACTGGATCTGATCGTGTCGCATCAATGGAATATTCTCTCCAGATTGGCGCAGGTACAGGATCCCATCAGCGAGGAAAGTACCTTCCTGCCCAGCAGGAACCTCCCCGGCACCGAAAGAGATCAGCTGACCGTGTACCTTCTCACGCAGGTTCCAGGAAACGGCATCATCGCGATTCAAGACTGCTGTATCGTCCTTGTGTTGGAAGTCCAGAATGCGACGCTTGGCCGCGATGTAGGCTTCCATTGTGACGTGCCGGTCGAGATGGTTGGGAGTGATGTTCAGGATGGCGGCCACATCTGGCGCGATCGTCATCTGCTCCAATTGGAAGCTGGAAATTTCAAGAATTGCCAGGCTGTCAGGGGCCATCACGTCCACATAATTCAGCAGGGGATCACCGATATTTCCACCAACATAGGCTTTTTTCCCATATGCGTACATTGCCATCTGCCCGACCAGCGAGGTGGTGGTGGTCTTCCCGGCAGAACCCGTGATACCGACCGTCTGGCAGGGTGCCACTTCCATGAAGACCTGGGTATCATTGGTCAAGGTGATGCCGCGCTCCACCGCCGCAACGACCAGAGGGTTGTCCAGCGGGACACCTCCGGAGATGCATAGAATATCCGCTTTGTCGAGAATTTCAACTGGATGGCTGCCCAGCACCCAGGTGATGGGTAGATCCGCCAGGGCGGAGCGGGCGGCGGTCATATCCTCTCCGCTATGCTGGTCATTCACGGTCACAATCGCCCCGTGGCGCGCCAGCCAGCGCGCCGCTGCCTGACCCTGGCGGGCGGCTCCCAGAATAATCACGTGTTTACCATTCCAGTACGTTTTTGGTACCATTGTTCCTACACTAATACCAATCCAATACCGAGCATTGCTCCCAACAGGCCAATCAGCCAGAAGCGCTGCACAATTTGCATCTCCGACCATCCCAGCAGCTCAAAATGCAGATGAATGGGCGCCATTTTAAAGAAGCGTCGCCCGTGGGTTAATTTGAAATAGACGATCTGGATAATGTCACTCAAAGCCTCACTGACGGGGATGACTGCAATGACCGGCAGCAGCGCCCATTGGCCGGTAATCAGCGCGACGACACCAATCGTTGCACCCAGCGATAGGGAACCGGTATCCCCCATGAAGAGTTGGGCAGGATGTACATTGAACCATAGAAAGCCGAACAGTGCTCCCACCATCGTGAAACAAAACCTTCCAATGAAGACCTGCCCCTGAATAAGACAAATCATTCCGTAGGCTGCGAAAATGGTGGCTGAGATCAACCCAGCCAGCCCATCCAGCCCATCGGTGAAGTTGACGGCATTGGAGGCGCCGATAATAATGAATGCGGCAATTGGGATATACAACCACCCCAGTTTGATCTCAAAGCCGACTCCCGGCAGATATAATTCGGGGACTTTTAGCAAGTACTTCAATATGAGTGCAATCACAATGCTGAGTACCACCTGGGCGGCAAACTTGGTGCGGATGCGCATTCCTTCACCCTTCCGTCTGCCGCGAATACCTTCCCAGTCGTCAATTGCGCCCAGCACGGCAAAGCCCATCATGGCGATCAGGGGTACCAGTACCGACTGACCAAAGATGGGCATGCCGGCCAGGCTGGCAGCATTCAGCAAAATGGTGATCAGGGCAACGGGGATGATGATCATCACACCACCCATGGTGGGTGTGCCCATTTTGACAAAATGCTTGCCGGGTTCATCCACGCGTATCTGCTTGCCAATCTTGAAATGGCGCAGGATCCGTAGCAAGGGCCCGCCCCAGATAACGGTCATCATGAATACCAATCCAGCCAGGCTAAGAGCAAGAGCGGTATCATTCATGACGGAATCTCCAGGGCGGAGACAATGCGGTCCATGTGGATGGCATGAGAACCCTTGACCAACACGACGTCTTTTTCCATCAGTGACTTTTGCAAATGAGTGATGGTTTCGTTTGTATCCTCAAATTCCATGATCCTGCCAGACCGCATGCCTGCCTTGCGGGCTGCGGAAGCAATCAGGTGTCCGAGTGTTCCGACGGTGATCAGCGAATCCGCCACTTCAGCCGCCCGTACTCCCACGATTTCATGTCCCTGTCTTTCGTAAGGCCCAAGCTCAAGCATATCACCCAGAACGGCCACCTTGTGACCATCCAATTCGGCCAGCAGGTTGAGTGCGGCCAGCATGGATTCGGGAGAGGCGTTATAAGTGTCATCCAATAGAAGTGCTCCGCTTTCGCTCCGAACCGCCGTCAGTCGTAATTGTGTGTGTCCCTGGCGAAGGCCATCGATAATTTCCTGCCAGGTCAAGTTTTCTATCAGGCCGACCGCAGCGGCGCGTAAAGCAGTATGGACGGAGTGTTGTCCGATCATCGGGATATGAAGGTGCAGGGTTTCATGGCGGTAGTGCAGCCGGAATCGAATACCTTCCAGCCCCAGGCCTTCGACATTATCTGCCCACAGGTCAGCTTCCGGAGCGAGTCCATAAAAGAAGCTGCGCGCTTTTGTTAGTTCGGCCATTTTCGATACCCAGGGATCATCCAGATTGAGGATGGCAACACCATCGATGGGTAAAGCCTGCACCAGTTCAGCTTTGCCCCGGAATATGGCTTCCTGTGAGCCGGCCCGTTCGGCGTGGACAGTACCTATGTTGGTTACGACACCGATATTGGGCTGTGCAATCTCGCATAACAGGGCAATCTCACCAGGAACATAAAAACCCATTTCCAGGACAGCGCTCTGATAACCTGAACCCAGTCTAAGGATGGTCAGCGGCAGACCGATTTCGTTATTCATATTGCCGGGGCTTTTCAAAGTCCGAAAGCGCTGGCTGAGCACTTCGAAGACCACTTCTTTTGTTGTCGATTTACCCACGCTTCCAGTGATTCCGACCACCCTGAGATCCAACTTACGTCTCCAAAAGCGGGCAATCTGCTGTAACCCTGACAGCGTATTTTCCACGAGCAGGCAGAGAGGCTCATCTACTTCGGATGAAAATAAAAATTCTGAACCCGGCTGCAGACTGGGGGGCTTGTTTGGAATCAGGCGTAGAGTCTTGTAACTTCCACTGACCTCGTGCTGGATTAAAGCAAATGAGGCCCCACGCTGGAAAGCGTCTGCGACAAAGTCATGACCGTCCAGGCGTTCGCCGGCAAGTGCTACGAACAGCCCGCCGGGGATGACCTGGCGCGAATCGACCGCCGCTTCGGTGATCACAATGTTCGCCTGTGCGGGGCGGATGTTCGTTAGGGCCTCAATTACATCAGCCAGGGTCAGCATAAAACCTCATGGACCGGGTTTTTGTAGCCGTATCGCGTCGGGCGGGATGCCCATCAAGATGACCAATTTCTCGATCACCTGTTTGAAGACAGGTGCCGCTACCACTGAGGCAGCCCGGTTGCTCTGTGGTTTTTCAAGCCATACATAAACCATGAAGCGGGGATCATCCACCGGACCCCAGCCGATAAATGATGCATTGATATCCTTGGGGTCGTATCCGTTCAGAATGGGGATTTGGGCTGTACCGGTTTTCCCGGCGATGGAATAGCCCGGGAGCAGGGCAGCGGAAGATTCAACTTCAAGCGAGTTGGCCAGCATGGCACTGATGTTGTGGGCTGTCTCGGCTTTGATGGGGGTGCCGACCACCTGCGGGCTCATATTGCTCTGGTGACCATCCCGCAACTGGCCATAAAGCACATGTGGGTAGACCATTTGCCCATTATTGGCAAGTGCAGAGGCTGCCATGACCATTTGTATGGGGGTAATGGCAACACCCTGTCCGAAGGCATTTGTGCCCAGATCCACTGGGCCCCAATCGCTGTCCCCGGGGAGTTTCAGGCGTCCGGGCACCTCACCAGCCAGGTCAATACCGGTCGGGTGGCCAAAGCCAAAACTTTTCATGTAGGAATAGAAACGATCATTGCCCATTTGAGTGGAAATCCAGGCTAAACAGACATTGAGCGAATTTGCCAGGCAGCCGGTCATATCCTGATAACCCCAGGCACCGCCGTCCCAGTTGGTGATTGGAAAACCGCCAACATAAATTACCCCGGTGTCAAGATGAACTGTATCCGGTGAGACCGTGCCGTTATCGAGGGCAGCCGCCATGGTGAAAATCTTGACAACTGAGCCGGGTTCATATGCCTGGCTGATTGCCCGGTTGAATGGCGTTCCTGCAGGAAATATCTCTCCAACGCGGCTATAATCATTCAGGTCCATGCGCGGGGTGGATGTCATGCCCAGGATTTCACCAGTTTTTGGGTCCATGACGATGATGGTTCCTGATTTTGAGCCTGTGGTTACCAGTGCATTATCCAGGATATTCTCAATAGAGGCCTGGATTTCGCGGTCGATGGTCAGGATGAGAGTCTGCCCCGGGGTGATATGGGGATATTCCCCAGCGCGGTGTGGATCTCTCAAGACGAGCACCGTCTCAGGGATGCCCAGGAGGATACTGTCAAATTTTTCTTCCACACCCATGTAGCCATGGGTATCTCTCGTCACGTAACCTAACACAGTGGACGCCAGGTCATTTTCTGGATAGCTGCGTACCAGGTGCGCAGTAAATTGCACTGCATCCAGGTTGGGGAACTTGCTGCGATCTTTCTGTGAATCCTCCTGCCGTTTCTTGAATTCCTCACCTTTCTCGAGGGCCACATAGTCCTGGAGGAGTACGTAAGGTGAACCCGTCGCAGCCGCGCCGGTGATTTTTTCCAGGACAATGGCCGGGTCCATCCCCAGTAAAGACTGCGCGGCCGAAGCAATGTTCTGCTTCATTTCGTTGGCCTTATCTTTATTATTGGGAATTGCGGTCATGTCCACACCTATTTCGTAGACCGTCTTGTTCCCTGCCAACAGGTTGCCACGCCGGTCATAGATCTCGCCGCGCGCCGGGAAGAATGTCTTCCATTCGTAAGTTCCATTGCCGATAATCCCGGCAACTTCCGGGCTGCTCTGGATCCGGACAATTTGCACGGGGATTGCGGCGCCGACGATCATCAAGACAACGGCAACGGTCAGGTAGCGCCAGTAAGGCAACATTTTCATGGTTGACCTCCCGCAGGGGCGGAAGAAGCAAGGGCACGTGCGATCCAATCGAAAAGTGATTCCGTGTAATCTGGCAGGAGCACGGATTTTTCGGTTGAAGCCTGGCTGGTTGGTGCCGGTTGGGATAAATTTACGGCTGTCTCTGGCACATAACCAGGGACTACAACGTAGGTGATATCCTCCGGGTTGGCAGGTTGAAAGCCCAGAGGCTCAGCCCGTTTTTCCATTGCTTCAACCGAAGTCAACCTGGCCAATTGCGTCTCCAGGTCAGAGTTCTTCTGCAAGTCGCTGCTGAGAGTGGGCTGGAGCAATTGAACCTCGCGCCCTGCCAGCGTGGCGCGCACGGTGATGTTCAGGTATATTCCGGCTACCATGGACACCGCCACCAGCCCAAGCAGGAACAGGCCAATCCACTGTCGTTGCACCCGCCAGTGAGCCTGGCGAACTTTCTGGACGATTTGCGAGACGTTTTCCATAGAAATGTCCATTGCTTCCCTATGATGTTGATGAGGTGATACTGCACCTCCGTTCTGCCTGCGCATGCCCTGCAACCGGTGCAGGACAATGTGCCGCAGGTCCAAGTGAGCCAACACCCATTGGCTTACGAGCTTGATAACTTCTCAGCGACCCGCAGCTTGGCGCTGCGAGCGCGGGAGTTCAGGTTAATTTCTTCTTCATCCGGCATAATAGGATGCCGGGTAATCTCCAAAATACTTGCTTTATGCTCACAATCACAGACCGGCTGGCGGTCCGGGCAAATGCAGTCCCGGCTTTCCTGGCGAAAGTACTCTTTGACCATCCGGTCTTCCAGCGAGTGGAAACTGATGACTGCCAGCCTGCCTCCTGGACACAGGGCTTGTACCGCCAAGGGCAGGGTTTTTTTCAATGCCTCCTGCTCGTCGTTGACAGCAATTCGCAGGGCTTGGAATGTCCGCGTGGCCGGGTGGTGGGAACCGTGCCGCCCGATGGCTTTTTCGATAATATCAGCCAGATGACGGGTCCCGCTCACCGGTCGGGCCTGCAGGATTGCCCGGGCGATCCGCCGGGAAGCGCGTTCTTCGCCATAACGGAAAAGCACACTTGCCAGTTCATCTTCCGGCCACGTGTTGACTATTTCGGCAGCAGTCAACGGGTTGGAGGGGTCGAAACGCATGTCCAGGGGACCATTGGCCAGGAAGGAGAAGCCTCGCTGCGGTGTGTCGAACTGCATTGAGGATGCGCCCAGATCGAGCAGGATACCATCTACACAATCCCAGCCGAGCGAAGCCAGTTGGTCCGGCAAGGTCGTGTAAGACGCCATCATTAAGCAGGCGCGCTCCCCGAAGGGAGCGAGGGTCTGACGAGCCAGATCAAGCGCCTGAGGGTCCACCTCCAGCCCAAGCAGTAATCCTCCAGGCTCGCTTTCAGCGAGTAGACCGGCGGAGTGACCACCTGCGCCGAGGGTGCCATCCACATAGCGCCCTGTGCTTTTCGGGCGTAAAGCGTGTATAATCTGCTGGTAAAGTACGGGTTTGTGCGGTAGTGACATTTTAGCGAGTCGAAAGATCTAGTGCTGCAAAGAGTTTTGCATTTGTCTCGGTATCGTTGATTTTGTCCTGCTGCTTCTGCCAGAGTTCGTCAGACCAGATTTCAAAGTGATCTCCCTGGCCGACGAAAACAACCTGTTCGGTTAGTCCAGCCAGCTCACGCAAATTTTGCGGGAGTAGTATGCGACCTGACCCATCCGGGGTTACCTGTTGAGCATTGCCGAGAATGCCATGACGCAGCAGGCGGGCGGCAGGATCGGTTATGCTCATTTCCATAAGTCGGTTGGTGATGACTTGGAAGACCGTAGGAGGCAGTACCATCAAGTTGCCATCCAGCCCTTGGACGACGAAGGCGCCTTCCGCTGGCAGTTCCCTGAATTTTGCTGGGATTGTCAGCCGCCCTTTGTCATCAAACGAGTGATGGTAATGATTTAGGAACATTAGTTCTATCCTTCCTAATAAACCTGAATGCCGGTGATCACCGGCATCCCACTTCGTCCCACATCATCCCACGGACACGCTTATTTTAGCACAAATACGGTCTAAAATACAAGTAGTATTTATACCCAATTTCAATTTGCACATGAATCATCTCAAAGCCATTGTAAACATGGGGAAACTTATTTCTCTGGAACTCCGCCATGACCCCTAAAATTGACCTGCTGTTTTCTCCCAATTGGAATGATTATGAGTTGCTTGACAGTGGTGGCGGTCAAAAGCTGGAACGCTTTGGACCATATACCTTTGTCCGCCCCGAAGTTCAGGCGATATGGAGGCCGGCTTTGCATGCTGAAAAATGGCAGGCCGCCCAGGCTGTTTTTAACCCCAGTGGTGAAGAGGGCGGCGGGCATTGGTCTTTCAGAAAACCTGTTGATAAAAAATGGCAAATGAGTTACCGGCTGGGTGGGAAAAATGGGCAGGCATCAGAGAAAAGGCTGAAATTCTTTGTGATGACCACTCACGGGCGGCATCTGGGAGTCTTTCCCGAGTGCGCCGCAAACTGGGATTGGATGACGGAAAAAATCGGCAAACAAAACGGACAGGTGCATGTACTGAACTTGTTTGGCTATACCGGGCTGGCAACCCTGGCAGCCGCCCAAGCCGGAGCAAAGGTCACACATTTGGATGCATCCAAGAAATCTGTAACCTGGGCGCGTGAAAACCAAATTCTTTCCGGTCTGAACGACAGACCTGTCCGCTGGATCGTGGACGATGCGCTCAAATTCGTTGAGCGCGAGGATCGCCGGGGTATGAAGTACGATGGGATTCTACTTGACCCGCCCAAGTTCGGGCGCGGGCCCAAGGGCGAAGTGTGGGAGATATTCAAAGATCTGCCAGTCATCTTAAAAGCCTGCCGGCGGGTGCTGCAAGAAAACCCGCTTTTTGTTGTACTAACAATATATGCCGTCAAGTTACCGGCTGTCCATGCATATGCTGCATTGGCGGAAATGATGGAAGGGTTTAGTGGTGGTCTGGAGTGCGGCGAACTGGTGACGGAGGAGAAGAGCGCCGGCAGGCTGCTCTCGCAAGCAGTGTACGCCAGGTGGAGCGGCAAATAGACTGGGCATAATTCCATTATTCGAGAAAATAAAGGACGGTTTCACTAAGGACATGATTTATTGTGTCCTTACATTTTTGGTACAATAACCGGAATGTTATCCTCAACCGAAAGACAATCCCTTCTGGATATACCACTAAAACGTTGGTTCCCGGCCACCCTTGAAACATTGCTGGTGGTCGTCCTTCTTCTGGCAGCAGTCGCTTCGCGCTTCTACGACCTGGGGGCGCGTGCCATGAGCCACGATGAAATTAACCATGTTGTACCGACCTTCAGTTTATATTCAGGGCATGGCTATCAATATGACCCGATGAGCCACGGGCCGCTCCAGTACCACATGATGGCGCTCTCCTATGCGCTTTTTGGAGACAACGATTTCACTACCCGCATCCCGGCAGCTCTTTTCAGCGTGGCAACGATTGCATTGGCCATGCTGGTCTTCCGGCGTTACCTGGGTCGGACAGGCGCCATCCTGGCAGGCCTGTTGTTCCTGATCTCGCCCCTGATGCTTTTTTATGGACGCTATGCCCGTAACGAAGCTTATATTGTCGTGTGGGGTTTGCTGACCCTTTATTCCACACTACGATACCTTGAGCACGGCAAGTCCTGGACGCTTTTCCTTTTCACTGCGATCAATGCGCTCCATTTTACTGACAAAGCCACCGCCTATATGTTCGCCGGGGAAGCATTCATCTTCCTTTTGGGATACTTCATCGACCGGATGGCAAAGCGAAAATGGCCGCAAGCCAATCGTCGGACATCTTTCCTTCTGGGTCTCGTTTTGGCGGTTGTAATGATTGGCAGTGCTGCGGTGATCTTTCTTACCCAAAAACCACTCGATACCCTGGTGATCAAATTAATTGTGGGTTTGCTGGCAGCGGGGGGAGTCGGAGCACTGGTTTGGTCGGGAGTGGAGCTGGTACAAGGCTTTGGCTGGGCCAGTTTACACACCGAGCGTTCCCTCGACCTGTTAATTTTACTTGGAACCTTCGTCCTGCCATTGATGGGAGCGATCCCGATTGCCCTCTTGGGTAAGACACCGTTGGATTACACCACTCAGGGGATGCTGCGGGTGGGGGCGGCGGCAGCAGTCCTGGGAGTCATTGCCATTGTCATCGGTCTGTGGTGGTTTGGCCGCAAATGGTTGTTGCATGCGGCGCTCTTCTTTGTTCCGTTTGTTTTGCTGTATAGTACATTCTTCACCAAGCCGCAGGGCCTCATAGGTGGGTTGGTTGGATTGCTCAGCTACTGGACAGTTCAGCAGGATGTTGCCCGTGGTGGCCAGCCTCTTTATTATTATGCATTCCTTTTGATCCCCATATATGAATTCCTGCCAGCCCTGGGTACGCTGGCAGCCGCACTGATCGCTGCAAAGAAGAAATTATGGCAGTCGCAATCCGGACGGCCGTTTACCCAGGCTGCAACTGAAGTGTCGATGGATGGAGCTGAAACCCAGCCGCCGGTTCCTGTGGCGGCCCTTTTGGTCTATTGGTCTGTCAGCAGCCTGGCTTTGTTTACTTATGCCGGTGAGAAAATGCCCTGGCTGACCATCCACCTGACCCTACCGATGATCCTGGCGGCAGCCTGGGCTTTTGGCTGGATGATCGAGACAGTGCCGTGGGGAAGGTTGGCGGCCTGGGGAGCCCGTAATTATGCCCGAGGGGCTGCCCTGACTTTTTCTGCCCTTCTGGCCGTGATCACTGCCCGTACGGCCTTCAAGGCGGCTTATATTAATTATGACTATCCCTTTGAATATCTGGTTTACGCACATGGAGCCCCTTACCCCAAGGCATTGTACAATGATATCGGGGAATTATCCCTGCGCACCACCGGCGGGACGGACATGGTAGCCGCGTACGATAACTGTGTGCGTTACCCTTATTGGTGGTATATGCGTCGTTATTCCGCCAAAGTCGATTATGACGTGAATCCCAGCCGGGATCTGCGGAATGCGTTGGTGATCACGGTTGGAGATTGTCCACCCAGCGATAATTACGGCAAAATTGAACCAATCGTCAAGGACAATTATTTTGAATCCAGCTACGCGCGCTTGTGGTGGCCAAACATGGACTATTGGAGCCTGAAGTGGGGGTCGATTGCCGCGGAACGCTCCGCAGCTCTGGTTGCTCAGGGGACCACCAGTACCCAGGTAACGCCGATGACCGTGTTTGGATACCTGAAGTATGTCTGGCCGCATATCCGGCCATTCTTCACCGATCCTGCCGTCCGTGAAGCCGTCTGGCAGATCTGGTTCAACCGGGATTACTCGGCCTGGGCCAAGGTGAAAGGCAGCGATGCCTATACCTTGACAAATTGGGGTACGGCTGAGCATATGCGTTTTTACGTCCGCAAGGATATCGTATCGAAACTCTGGCCTTACGGAACAACAGCCCAGCCACTTGCCCAACCAACCGACCCTTATGTGGACATTACAAAGCCAGCCATCCCGGATAGTACGCTGGGTTCAGTTGGTAACGCCAAAGGCCAATTCCAGGCCCCGCGTGGAATTGCCCTGGCGCCGGATGGCAGCCTGTATGTGGTCGATTCGCTCAACAACCGCATCCAGCACCTCAGCCCGGACGGAAAAGTGCTGCAAGTCTGGGGCAGTGGCGTCGGATGTGTCCAAAGGGGCGGCACCAGGCGGGACTTTTAACGAGCCGTGGGGTGTGGCCGTTGGACCAGATGGCAGCGTGTTTATAGCCGACACCTGGAACTATCGTATCCAAAAGTTCACTCCTGACGGGAAATTCCTGCAAATGTGGGGTACTGGTCCGGCAGTTGGACCGGATCAGTTCTATGGTCCGCGCGGCCTGGCAGTTGATAGCCTGGGGCACCTCTTCGTGGCTGATACCGGCAACAAGCGCATTGTCATATACGATGCCAGCGGGAAATATCTGAGCGAGTTCGGTGCTCCAGGCATGCAGCTCGGCCAGTTGGATGAACCGGTGGATATTGCTGTGGACTCGCTGGGGATTGTCTACGTAACCGACACCTGGAACCAGCGCGTGCAGGTCTTTGTTCCGGATGCGACCAGGCTGATCTACACTGCCAGTACCGAATGGCCGGTGGAAGGCTGGTATGGAAATGGGCTGGAGAATAAACCTTTCATTACAGTGGATGCAGCCGGAACCGTCTCCATCACTGACCCGGGGCAGTGCCGAGTGATCGCGTTCTCTTCCAGCGGAAAACCCATTCATGTGTGGGACGGTTGTGTAACCGGCGCAGCTTTCCAATTACCGGTCGGCATCGTCTCGGACGGTTCCGGCGGACTGTGGGTCACGGATGCCGCCAACGGGAAGCTGGTCCACTTCAAGACGCAGAGTCCATGAAACTGCAAACCCCCGGAAACAATTCCGGGGGTTCTCTGTTTAAATCGTTAATTGGTAATAACTTCTATCTCCTTGCCTAAATAATCTCCATAATTTAATAAAACCTTTTCTATTTTATCCCTGGTGGATATTCCGGGTCTATTGAAGTATGCCGTTTCAACAATTACCTTCTCCCTTTTGATCGTGCGCTTCCAAATCCCTACTATCTGGCCATTGACTACGATGGTGGGTCTGAAAATGCCGTTGTTTGAAACAGTCTTCTTAAAATCCTTATCATGAAGCACGGCGCTCCGGTCCGCATAGCCGATCAGGAGTTCATCATAAGCAGGTAATAAATATACATCTTCAGGATCGACTCTTGGGAAGGAATGGATTTGTTTAAACCAATACCTGTGCCCATTGATCTCTTCTGATGCGAATTCCGAGTCTATATATTCAAGAGCATGTCTGGCTTCATGTACGGACAAGCCCGACCACCAAACAAAATCACTCAATGTGGCAGGACCATGACTGGAAAAATATTTCCTGGCGAGATTTGCCAGGGCTTCTGCATGAGTCCAGGATTTCCCTTTCGAAACCCTTTCGTCAAGCATCGCATAGGTCAGTTTTCCTCCCTTCGTCGCGCCGCTGCAAATAATCCCTTCCAATTCTGCCCAAACGAAAAGATGAGACGCCCTGTTTTCAGTGAGAGGAATATTCGCTCTTCCGAGTTCCAATAACAAATCCTCACGGGTCAATTGCTTTCCCCCTCTCAAGGCATTTTCGATGATCCTGTTACTTTTGCTCAGGATGGATTCTGACAGCCCCAATTGTATGTGCCTGGACTTTATGGAAGCTTTAATGTGGGGGGAGGTTAACCCGAGCATCCAATATACGTCATCTGCGGATATAAATTGCCAGGTTGGTCTTAGAACATGGATCCGGATGATTTCCCCATTTTCCATCGCAGTTTCAACTTGTTTATCGGTGAAGTTTTGAAGTCGCAGACCAATTGCCCATTTTGCCATCCCATAATCCTGTGCCTGCATTCCACCCATCCAGCTGGCAACATCTTTAGGATTCGTAAATTCTTTTCTTGCAATAAGTTGATTGATCAGCCGAAGGTTGGCGATTTCTGTCAGATTCATATAGTCACGCAACACCCTGCAATTTTTTGATTACTGGCAGGGCTGATTTCTTCCAAACTTGTTTGGCGATAAGTCCCGCCCGCCAGAAAGCCACCGCGGCCATACCGTGAGCCAGCACAGCGAAAAATGGTGGGGTTTGGTTGGTGTAATATGTCCAACACTGCCGCGAGGTACCCCATAACTCCAGGAAATATCCCAGCCCGGCACCGGCCAGGAATGTCAGCACACTCCAGCGGTAGTCGATTGGTGTCAGGGTTAGAAGGGCTACCAGCAGCACCGCAAGGACTGTATACGATTTCCCGATCGTCGGCGCCACGAAGTACAGCATCATAGCAAAAAAACCGCTGAAAATACCCCAATAAAGAACCTTGAATAATAATCCTTCAAGGTGTCTTTCTTGGTGTTTATTCGTATTCTTGGTATAGAATCTCTTTATCATCCAATTCATCACCCGCGTAATCCGATCAATAGAAAGGCTGGCGATCGGCCACGCCGGGATGATCCATAGAGGTGGGCGCTCGGCGGTGTAATAATGCCAGAGGTTCGTTTGCGTGCCCCAAGACTCGATCACCAGGCCACCCAGCATGCCCACAAAAACGATCAACGCATCCCGACGCAGGTCAGCATGCGCCATGATTGTCAGACTCATAAAGGCAAAAATTCCCAGGAGCAGCCAGTCCATATATAACCACCATGGCCCGCCCCAATTAACCAGGGTAAAGGCTTCCTGTGCCAGCGGCCACCAGACATAGACGATCAGTCCACAGATCAGCAAGAATCCACCCAGTAACACGCTGCTGGAACGCGTCCATCCGAGTAGGAGCAGGATACGCCTGATATGGAAATTTCCTTTGACCAATTCTGACATGAGGGCATTATACTATCGCCACAAAAGCACAAATAACTCTTTGCACGTTACAGGCTCTGTGGTAAAAAGGCGCATATCTTTTTCACAAAGAAATTGAGGCCAATCATGATGGAAACACTCCGCTGGGGACTGCTAAGCACGGCTGGTATCACCAGAGCCTTGATCCCGCCGCTACGGTTCTCGAAACGCAACAAACTGCTTGCGGTCGCCAGCCGTTCGCAGGAAAAGGCGGATGCCTTCGCCCGTGAAAAAAAGATCCCACGCGCCCATGGGTCCTACGAAGCTTTGCTCAATGACCCGGAAATTGATGTGATCTACAATCCGCTCCCGAATCACCTGCATGCCGAATGGACCATAAGGGCAGTTGAAGCAGGCAAGCATGTCCTGTGCGAAAAGCCCCTGGGGCTTAGTTTGGCCGAGGTGGATGCCATCGCCGAAGCGGCCGAAAAACACAGACGGATTGTAGCTGAGGCCTTTGCCTACCGCTCTCACGCACAGACGCGCAAGGTCAAGGAGACTGATTGAAACCGGCAGACTGGGGAAAATAAAAATGGTGCACGGTGCGTTCACCTACATCATGACCGACCCGGATGATATCCGTTGGAAGCCGGAGATGGGCGGAGGCAGCCTTTGGGATATTGGTTGCTATCCGTTGAGTTTTACCCGTTGGGTACTCGGAGCAGAGCCTGAGGAGGTCTTTGGCTGGCAGGTAACCGGACCGACTGGCATCGACGAAACATTTTCAGCCCAGTTACGCTTCCCGGGGGAGGTCTATTTACAGTTGAATTGCAGTTTTAAAATCCCCCTGCATGAGTTCATGGAGATCGTTGGCGATGAGGGTACATTAATCGTACCCAGCCCGTTTAACAGCGGGATCAAGAAAACCCTGTACCTGACCCGGGACGGGAAAACTTCGACCATCGCAGTGAAAGGTCCGAATCCTTACCAGGCAGAGGTTGAGGATTTTGCGGATTCAATCCTCCTTGGCAAGCCTGAGGTTGTCAATCTGGCTGACAGCCGCCTTAATACGATCGCAATCCTGGCTTTACTTGAGTCAGCCCGGACTGGCAAATCGGTGGCATTATAATTTCGTCCACAAGATTGAGCGCATATAGATCAAGAATAAGATCTTCGAGTTCCAGTATTTCTTTATAAAGATAGTATATTTATCGAGAATAAACTTCCGGGTTGGCGCAATTCGGCAATCTTTCCCCCTTCAGCCCGGCGATGAGATTTTCCGCTGCCATGCGTGACATGCTTTGTCGCGTCTGCCAGCTTGCGCTGGCGATGTGCGGCACGATGATACAGTTTTCGAGCGACAGGAGGGGGTGATCGAACGGGAGCGGCTCAGGAATGGTTACATCCAGGGCAGCTGCAAAGATATGCTTTTTAAGAAGGGCAGTATATAAAGATTCCTGATCCACCACAGGTCCGCGCGAGGTATTGACCAGCACTGCAGTCGGCTTCATCAGTTTGAGGGTGTCAGCGCAGATCAAGTTGCGGGTGTCATCAGTCAGCGGGGTGTGCAGGCTGACGAAATCTGACTCCTGCAGGAGTGTTTCCAGATCCACCTGTGTAGCGATCACGCCGGGTTCTTCCAGGGATGGTGAAGGATCAGCGAAAAGAATGCGCATGCTGAATCCGCTGGCACGCCTGGCGACGGCGCGCCCGATCCGGCCGTAACCCACGATCCCCAACGTCGCACCCGCCAAGTCAGCGCCCAACATGAAGCCTGGCGCCCAGGTTCTCCAGCCGCCGGCCTTCACCAGCCGATCGCTTTCCACCACGCGGCGTGCAGCGGCAAGAAGGAGCGCAAAGGCCATGTCGGCAGTGGCATCGGTCAGGATCCCGGGCGTGTTGCCCACTGGAATTCCCCGGGCAGTGGCTGCGGCGAGGTCTACATTGTCCACCCCTACGGCGTGATTGCTGATGATTCTCAGCGCCGGTCCGGCCGCATCCATGATCTCTGCATCGATCTGGTCGGTGAGCAGGCACAGCAGGCCCTCCACACCACGCACCCCCTTCAACATCTCCTGTCGGGAGGGCGGGAGTTCATGCGGCCAGATGTCAGCTTCGCAGAAATCCTGAAGCAGTTCCATGCCGCTATCCAGGATAAGACGGGTTACGAACACTCTGGGTTTGGACATGCTTTAATGCTATCATACGGGCATGCTTTCTGCCGAGTCTTTCCAGGCATTCAGCCTGCGCATCTTTCCGAAAGGCGAATCCATCAGCCGGATCCTGGCCGCATCCATAGGCGCGGTGGAGCCGGGAAGGACGGTGGAGCGTTTTGTCAGCCTGTCAGGCGATATCTTGAATGTTGCCGGGCGTGAATATGATCTGGCTGATTTCCGCCGTATGTGCTTGTTGGGGATCGGCAAAGGCTCGGTCGCGATGACCACGACTATGTCCAGGATTCTTGGCGATCGCATTCGCGCTGGTTTGGTGATCACCAAGCATGCTTCTGGCATTTCTGATTTTCCCTTTTCCATCCTGGAAGGCGGTCATCCCGTTCCGGATGGGCGCAGCCTTGAAGCGGGGAAAAATGCACTCGAATTCGTCTCTTCGCTTGGTCCAAACGACCTACTCATATGCCTGATCTCGGGGGGCGCCTCAGCGCTAGTGGTTACCCCCCGGGAGGATCTTTCACTTGAGAATATGCAGGCATTCACATCTGTATTGTTGGCCAGTGGAGCCAGCATAAACGAGATCAACAGCCTGCGCCGCCGATTGGAACGGCTGAAAGGTGGCGGAGTGGTGAAAGTATCAAATGGAGCTACCATCGTCAGCTTGATCCTCTCCGACGTGGTTGGCAATCCTCTTGAAGTGATCGCCTCTGGTCCAACGGCTCCCGATCCTACTAATAAAAAAGTCGCATTGGAGTTGGTGGACAAATATGGATTGCGCGGGAAAATCCCTGCTTCCATTCTGTCCGTCCTGGATCACAGCCAGGAAACACCCAAACCGGGCGATCCCATTTTCGATAAAGTCCAGAATGTCATCGTGGGGAGCAACCTGCTGGCAGCCCAGGGGGCCCTGGCGCAGGCTGAAATGGAAGGATTCCATCCCTATCTTATAAGGAAGCGACCTGATGGGCGAATCGCGCCAGGCCGCCAATACACTTCTGGATTTCCTTTTCCAGGCCAAAAAGACTGGCAAACCGGTTGCGCCTCCGGCTTGTATCGTTGCGGGCGGTGAGACGACGGTCACGGTCAGGGGAAATGGCAAGGGTGGGCGCAATACCGAACTGGCCCTGGCTGCTGTGACGGAACTGGCAGATATCCCAGGCGCAATACTGGTTACACTGGCAACGGACGGCGAGGATGGTCCCACCGATGCCGCCGGGGCGGTTGTCACCGGGGATACTTTCCGCCGCGCTGCCGGGCTGGGCCTGAGTCCACAGGATTTCCTCGACCGGAACGACTCCTACACCTTTTTTGCAGTCCTGGATGACTTGCTCAAGCCCGGCTCGACCGGGACGAACGTGAACGATTTGGTATTTCTATTTCTTCTTTGAATCAGTTATTTGTTTCTACCGATTTGATCCCTGCCTCTGGTTATCCCGCAGTAGACCGTTCAGTACTCCACTGATGATCGTGGTCACCAGGGAACCAAGCAGAGCGCTCCAGAACCACGGTTGTGCCAGGGTGAAGCCGATGCCGAACTGGTTACCAATCCATCCGGTCAATGCGAAAAGCAGCGTGTTAATCACCAGGGTGAACAGGCCCAGGGTCAGGATGATCAGCAGGCATGACAAAGCCTTGAAAGGTGGACGCAGGATGGCATTCACCAGGCCGAAAATCAAGGCCAGCCAGATGATATCAATCCAGTTGCCATTGTAGTGAATAAACATGGGTCGAAGCAGGACAATGGCGACATACAAAGCCACCGCGTTGATTGCCCAGCGTATGATGAATTTCATGGAAGCCTCCTAGGAAAGATTTACGGGATTCTCTTCTTGAAGTTTCATCCACAGCAGGGTGCGCTGAGGATTAAAGCCGGCTGCTTCAATGGATTTGTTGTATTCTCCGGCAGGAAAGTCGAGGGTGAGAGTCTGCCGCCAGGGTAGGCTGCAACGCGCGTTAATCAGCAGCGCCGTCAGGGCCTGTTGGCTGCCCTCCGGCGGTACGGCGGCCCACAACCGGTCGTTCTTGCCTGTCATGGCCTGCCAGCTCAGGACGGCAGACGGTGCGCCAGCGGTGGTACGCGCCACCCAGTGTCGGACATCCTGATCCATCACGAAGCGGTAGATCAGTGATCCAAGACCGGGAAGCAGCGACCTCCAGGGCATGGCCTGGTACCAGGTCATTAAATCAGGATAGAGACGAACCAGCCAGGATTCCTGCAAGGGCCAATCCCGTGGGTGGCGCTTATCAATTACGATAGCAGGTCCTTCGCTCAACGCTGCATTTTGGTCGGGTTTGGCCTGCCACATGGTGCGGCGGGCAAGTTCCTGGAAACCCAGGTTGGTGTAAAGTGCAATGGCTCCAGGGTTATCTGCGCGTACATGCAGCCAGGTGGCATTGGCGTGATGCTGGCGTGCATGCTGCATGGCAATGTTTGTCAGGGCGCGACCGATGCCCTTGCGTCGAAAGTCCGGGCGGACGGCGACATTGGCGATTAAATAGATTTTCTTCTTCTTGTGACGGTATGGGATCAGGCTGACGTTGCCGATGATTTCACTGTTTTCCTCCCAGACGTAGCCTGAAAGTGGCATGGAGGCGCCCTCAACGGCGTTGGAAGCCCAACGCATAAAGGTATTATCCTGCCCGGCGCGCCGCATCTGCTGGAGGTAACGACGACCCTCCGCGTCGATCGTATCGGCAAAACATTTTTCGACCAGATCAGCCACGCCCGGCAGATCGCGGAAAACGTTTAAAGGGCGCAATTGAGGGGGTTTGACCAAAATGGGAACGGTTATGGCAGCCATCCAATCTATTATAGCGGATTTGGCTTGCGTTCTTCCAGGATTTCGTTACAATGATAAGAGACTCTAACGTTTCTCTTACAGGATACATGCGTTTGGTCAATACTGATTTTGTTATAATCATCCTCATATTCAGGAAATAAAAGGATTCTGCTTATGATGCGATTTGATCGCTTTACCGAAAGAGCACAAGAAGCTGCCCAACGCGCAGCCGAGATTATCCAGCGCTACGGCCACAACCAGATAGATACCGAGCACATCCTCCTGGCATTGATCGAACAGCCCGGAGGGGTGATCCCGCAGATCCTGGAGATGTTGAACGTCAACGCACAGAGCCTGACCGAGCGCCTGGACCAGACATTACGAAGCACGCCCAAAGCCAATATTTTTGGCGGCGGAGCAGGACAGATTTTCATCACCCCGCGCGTCAAGCGCATCATCGACCTGGCAAATGAGGAAGCCAACCGGTTGAAGGATGAGTACATCTCGACCGAGCATATTTTTCTGGCCATTATGAGCGAGCGCAACACCTCTGCCGCCCGTATCCTCGAAAGCGCCGGGCTGACGCGTGAACGTGTTTTGGATGCGATCATGCAATTACGCGGTGGACAACGTGTCACGGACCCTCAGGCCGAGACGCGCTACCGCACTCTAGAGAAGTATTCACGCGATCTGACCCAACTGGCCAGGGAAGGAAAATTGGATCCGGTGATCGGGCGCGATAACGAGATCATGCGGGTCATCCAGATCCTCTCCCGGCGCACCAAGAACAACCCGGTGTTGATAGGCGAGGCTGGGGTTGGGAAGACCGCCATTGTGGAAGGGTTGGCGCAGAAGATCGCTGCCAATGATGTCCCCGAGATCCTTTCCGGCAAGCGGGTAGTCTCACTCGACCTCGGCGCCATGATCGCTGGCAGCCGCTTCCGTGGCGAATTCGAGGAACGCCTCAAGTCGGCCATCGAAGAGGTCCAACGTGCCTCTGGTGAAGTCATTCTGTTGATCGATGAGCTGCACACCGTGGTGGGGGCGGGAGCAGCCCAGGGCGCCATGGATGCCTCCAACATGCTCAAGCCAGCCCTGGCACGCGGCGAGCTGCAGTGTATCGGCGCCACCACGCTGGACGAGTACCACAAATACATCGAGAAGGATGCGGCTCTCGAACGCCGCTTTGCACCGGTCTACGTGGATGAACCGAGCGTTGATGACACCATCCTGATGTTAAAGGGGCTGCGCGATCGCTACGAGGCCCACCACAAGGTGCGCTTCTCGGATGAAGCCCTGGTGGCCGCGGCGCGTTTCTCCGACCGCTACGTCACCGACCGACACCTGCCGGACAAAGCCATCGACCTGATGGATGAATTGGCTGCAAAACTGCGCGTGGCGCTTTATTCCCTGCCCCCGGAATTGAAGGAAAAAAAGAATGAGATCGACAAGCTGCGCGTCGAGGAGGAGCAGGCCGGCATCGAGCGGGACTACGAACGGGCTGCCCAGAAAAAGGCCGAACGCCTGCGCCAGGAACAGGATTTCACTTCCAAGCGTGATAAATGGGAATCCGAGCATCACCTTGACGAGGTGGTGGATGTGAATGATATTGCCGAAGTGGTGCACCAGTGGACCGGCATCCCGCTCAGCCAAATGATGGAGAGCGAGTCCCAAAAACTTCTGCATATGGAAGAGCGCCTGCACGAGCGAATTATTGGCCAGGATGAGGCCATCCATGCCGTCTCGGATGCCATCCGGCGGGCCCGCTCGGGGTTGAAAGATCCGGCCCGGCCGATTGGCTCGTTCATTTTCATCGGCCCATCCGGCGTCGGCAAGACCGAACTGGCCAAGGCACTGGCCTGGTTCATGTTCGATGACGAAGAAGCCATGGTGCGCATCGACATGTCCGAATATCGTGAGCAGCACACCGTCTCACGTCTGTTCGGCGCGCCGCCCGGATATGTTGGCTATGAGGAAGGCGGCCAATTGACCGAGGCCGTCCGACGCCGCCCATACCGGGTGCTTTTGTTCGATGAAATTGAAAAAGCCCATCCTGAAGTCTGGAACGCTCTTTTGCAGATCCTGGACGATGGCCGGATGACCGATGGCCAGGGCAATGTGGTGGATTTCCGCAACACCGTTCTCATCATGACCTCCAACCTGGGAACCGAGTACGTCCGAAAGGGCGGAACGCTGGGCTTCCTCCAGCCAACTGAGACTGATGAAGACCGTGAAGCGCATTCCAAGATCGAGAAAGCGCTCAAGGGCACATTCCGGCCGGAATTCCTTAACCGCATTGACGAAATCATCATGTTCTCACCGCTTTCCCTCGAGGACATGGAGCAAATCGTCAGCCTCCAGATGAAGGAAATCCAGGACCGGCTGAGCGAGTTTGGTGTGAAGGTCGATTTGACTGAAAAAGCCCGTAATTGGCTGGCCAAGACCGGCTATGACGAGGCCTTTGGTGCGCGCCCTCTGCGGCGTGCCTTGCAGAAATTCGTCGAAAGTCCGCTTTCAGTGGAACTTCTGGGCGGTGATATCCCGTCCGGCTCGTCGGTCAGTGTGGATATTAATGCTGAAGGGAACGGGTTGGAGTTCAAGACAAAGGAAGGGAAGAGCAAGAAGAAAGAAACTTAGAAAGCTCGCGCTACCGGGGACGGTAGCGCGAGCTTTTTTAAGATTGAGATGTAAAGGAGGCATATGACTGAACCTGAACGCGCGGCGCTTGACCATATCCGCCAGGTGGTGGATTCTGTAATCGGTGTGCCTGCTACTCCTGAACATCTTCCCACGGAGTTGAAGCCATCCATTTTGCCGGTCGCTTATTTCCCACTATTGGGAAACGAGGTTGGCCCATACAAGAATGATTCCGGCGCGGCAGCCGGTGTAATGCTGGTACGAGCCTATGGCAACGAAAACATCACATCCCGGTGATATATACAACCAGACCGGCCAGAAAGCTGATCAGCCGCTCTCCTTTACACAAATCATGAACGCCCTGGGAGTGAATGCAATTGCAGTTGAGTTACGCAGTAATCTTAAACTGGCTGACCTGTCCTTGATCCTGTTCAGCGGGCGCCCAGTGATTGCCCCGGTCAAGCAGGCTGTCCTGCAGCAGGCCGGGCTTGCGCCGGGCACATTCAACGGGGCTTATTACGTGGTGGTCGTGGGCATGGATGTAAAGCAGGTCTTCATCCACGACCCGCTACGACAAGATGACTCAGGTCAGGCAGTGGGTGTGCCCTGGCTGATTTTTTACCAGGCCTGGACCCAGGCCGAAGGCTACGAGCGGGCCGTGCTGGTTCCGCGCCAGCAGCTTATCCGGCGGGTGCGCGTGACTTCCAGCGTACTGGATGTCTACAAGCAGCCGGGCGGACCTGACGCAGGCCTGGCAGGAACGGTCAATCCCGGGGATGTATTTGAAATTACGCAGCAGAAAGGCGGCTGGGGAAAGATTGGTGAGGACCGCTGGATCAACCTCAGTTATACAACCGATATTTGAGATCAAACACATACCCGGCTCTTCGAAAGGGCCGGGTTTCTGTTTATTATGGTTTATCTTCCTCATCCTTTGCCCATTTGGAGGGGCTGTTGGCAATGTAATTGAAGATGCGTTCGTATTCGCCCTTTCCTAATCCATTGCCATTTTCCATGTCACCGGACCGATACGCAAGTTAGGCCGACACATAGGTCGGCCCCTACGTGTTTTGGTACAGGCCGTGTTTCAGGATATATCTATACACCCCATCTGGAAGGAAATAGCGAAAGGGTCGTCCCCCGGCAATGCGCGCCCGGATCTCGTGGGCGGCGATGTCCAGCAGTGGGGCTTCAACAAAACGCACCTTGTCGGTAAGACCCGGGAATTTGGTTTCAAGCCCGGTCATGTCGATGGCATCTCCCGGTCGGCGCATCACCCCGATGGCATGACATGCTGCCAGGAAATCCGCCGGACGATGCCAGAGCGGTAAATCATGCAGGGAATCTCCGCCCATCAGGTAGATCAGGTCCGCCCCGGGATTCTGTTTGGCAATAATCTTTACCGTATCCAGCGCGTAATGGGGACCCGGACGGTCCATATCGACCGTCGAGAGTTCAAATTGAGGGTCACCGGCGATGGCAAGCCTGACCATTGCCAGGCGGTGGCTGAGCGAGACAATGGTTTGCCCCTGCTTGTGGGGTGGATCGGGTGTCAGCACCCACAGCAGGCGATCGAGGCCAAGCTGGGCATGTGCTTCCGCTGCCAGGATCAAGTGACCGAGGTGAGGCGGGTCGAACGTCCCGCCAAAGATGCCAATGGTTTGCATGCAGAGAGTATATCATTTTTGGATTTTGAAACTCGAATCGCCTTCGATTTTCATGGAATATTCATCAAGATAAGATAGACTGTTATCAAATAATGCCTCATTAATTATGGAATCCCGGGAGAATACCGGTCTTGCCCATAAGAAATTGAGCAGATCATAAAAGGAGAGTATGGTATGAAAAAAGTTTGGAAGTGGGTTATCGGTATCGTAATCGTTCTGGTTGTTGTGGCAGCCCTTGTGACGGGCGCGATTCTACTGCGCAATCATTTTGCGAATGTGGTCGGTGTCGCCAGATTAAACCAGCAAGGAGAGCAGGTTCCCGGTTTCGGTTTTGGACAACGCGGACCAGGGATGCGGCCGTTTGGCGGTGATGGTTGGTATGGGTATGGTATGCACATGCGCGGCTACGGTATGATGGGTTATGGACGGGGAGGTTTGCTGGGCGGTTTAGTCGGCGGTTTGCTATGCCTGGTTTTCCTGGCACTGGTCGTGCTGGGCATCATCTGGCTGGTCAACCGCCTGCGTAAACCAGCGGTGGCTTATGCTCCGGTAGCGACAGTTTCTTCTTCTGGTGTCCCTGTGGCTGAGCCGGTTACCCCGGTTGCTGAACCAGTTGCCTCGCCCATCCCGGTAGTAGCCACACATGCTTGCAAGAAGTGTGGTGAACCCGTCCAGGATGGCTGGAAGCACTGCCCTAATTGTGGCAAGAAGCAATAACCAGTCTGATAATTTATAGTTTATTATAAAAATAATTCAGGCCTTCGACTGGACTAGCGAAGGCCTGAATTTATTTATGATCGGATGTCACCTGCAAAAGCCTGCCAAGGCGCCGCTGTATCCTGGTATATCAACAACAATAACAACTAATCCAGGCAAAATGAAAAGAAACGCAACACTTCAAAGAAATTATCGCCCTCAAACTTGACCAGGTGAGGCTCCACCAGGGAAACATCCGGGAAAAAGCTGGCGTGATATGCGCTGGCATGATCCCGGTATCGGACTTCGACAGAAAAATGGTCGGGCATCTTCAGGAGACATTTGGCAACATTTCCCTTCAGCGCTTTCTCCACCCCTTTGCGGATCTGCTTACCGCCAGTTGCGGATGGATGCTGATTGTTGAATTGCCGACGCCCTGCTTTACGGCGACGGAATGCATGGCGGGTATGAGCGCTTGGGCTTCCTGGCAGATGCCTGCATCCCCGGAAACAAACACCATCGGCACACCCGCCAGACAGGCAGTATAGGCGGAGACCATGAACTCCGATGCATCTTGCCCGTTGATCTTCACGTAGGTGAGACTGCCATTCATGGTATGTGCCAGGGGGGAGGTACCCGAAGCCGCGCGGGAATGGTAGCCGATCGCCAGGGCGGCGTGAAATGACTTGTCCAACTCCTGCATCATCCCGTACGGATGCCCGCTCCATTCTCTTACAAGTTTGACTTGATGGGGGAGTTTGGATGCAATGAGGTTCCTGCCCGTCCAATGGGCATCCTTGACCCAAACCTCGGTCGCTCCGGCTTCCAGGGCACCCTCGCACGCTGCAGCCACCTCGGCTGTCATCTGTTCGCGAAACTCGCCATAATCAGCATTCTTTTTATCCGTCTCGTCCCAATGGGAGGCGCCCGTGATTCCCTCGATATCTGCAGTAATAAAAATCTTCATCCTCTATTCTCCTTTCGTTTATTTCTTCTTCGGTTCAGCCATTTCCTGGCGGACGGTATTCAGTAAACTTTCCGCCTTGAGCTCGTTCAGTGTATAGCAGGGGGCTTCGAGGTGGTCGGCCAGTGCCTGTGCCAGGCCCTGGTCAAAGGAGGCATGTTCCATATTGATGACCACAGTGCGGAAATTTCGATCGGCAATTTGCTCGGCAAAACTGAAGGATTCTTCCTGCGGTGGGAGGGTACCGATGGAGACATTTCCGGCTCCGTCGGTCAGCAGGATAAGCAGCGGCTCCACATCAGGATGGATGACCTGTTCCTGCGTGAGCACCTCGTAGGCCATCAACAGGCCGGCCGAAAGCGGTGTTTTCCCACCCACGGGGATGTCGGTCAGGGCGCGTTGAGCCAGCATGACCGAACTGGTGGGCGGCAGGATGAGCGTGGCGCGATCCTTCTGGAAGACGATCAGGCCAACCCGGTCACGTCGCTGGTAGGCGTCAGTCAGCAGGGAAAGGATGGCACCCTTGGTTGCAGCCATACGTTCCGCCACGGCCATGGACCAGGAAGCGTCCACCAGGAACAGGATCAGGTTGGCGGCCTTTTTTACGCGTACTTTCCGCTGGAGGTCGCTTTTTTAATGGCGAAGGCGACCTGCTTGCGTTGTTCGGCACGCCGACTTTGGAAGGGCGCGGCTGCGCGGATGGTGGCGTCAAAGGCTACGTCGTCGGTCCGGCCGTTGGCCGGACGGGATTGGATATATCGACCGCGCTTGCGCTCGGTATGGGTGCGGGACCGGCGTCCGGCGTGGTGCCGGGTTAGTTTGTCCAGGGGGGTATCGAGTTTACGCGGCTCAAAAGTCTCCCCAACCTTGACCTTTTTGCCTCCATCCCACCAGTGGGCATCCTGCCCGTTGAAAATAGTTTGTTGAGGGGATGGTTCGGCATCCGGGGTCGTATCGGGATTTTCCTGCTCACCCGTTTCCGTTACGACTTTTTTTTTACCGAATTGGCCTCGGGTTCCTGCTCGGATGGTTCAGAGGGTTCGCCTTCCGAGGAAGAACCCTGTAACTGCTCAATTCGTTCCTGCAACTGCTCGGGGGAGATCTCGGCCTGGTGGAAGGGGCCATGCTTGATGCGGTGGGGCAGGGCCAGCTCGGCTGCCAGGGCGATATCCCGGTCGGTGATGGCGCAGCGACCTTCATAGGCAGCATGGGCACGGGCTGCCTTGAGGATCACCAGGTCGGCGCGATGCCCGTCCACGTTCAGGGAGGCGGTCAGAGCGGCGATGGAGAGCAAGTCGCGCCGGGTGTAAGTCACAGTATCGACATTAAGGCGGGCGTTGGCAATCAGGCGCGAGAGCTTGTCCTCATGCGGCTGCCAGAGCTTGCGAAAGGCCACCGGATCGGCTTCAAAAGCCAGGTTATTTTCAATGATGGTCACCCGGTCACGGGCATCGCGAATGCCGGTGATCTGCACGGAGAGGGCAAAACGATCAAGCAGCTGCGGGCGCAGGTCACCTTCCTCCGGGTTCATGGTACCGACCAGGATGAAGCGGGCAGGATGGGTGAAGGAGATGCCTTCGCGCTCGACAATGTTCATGCCCATGGCAGCCGAATCGAGCAGGACATCCACCACATGGTCGTCGAGCAGATTGACCTCGTCAATATAGAGCAGGCCACGGTTGGCGGCCGCCAGAACACCGGCTTCGAAATGGCGCTCACCCTTCTGGATGGCCCTTTCGATGTCCAGGGTTCCGACCACCCGGTCTTCGGTGGCTGAGACAGGCAGGTTAATGAATGGGATGGGCTTTTCTTCAACGGGCAAGGGCTCGCCGGAGGCAGCCCGTTCGCGACATTCCGTGCACCAGGAAGCGGGTTGATCAGGGTCACAGCCAAAACGGCAGCCGACCACGGCACGGACCTTGGGCAGAAGCGCCGCCAGGGCACGCGCGGCGGTGGACTTGGCAGTACCACGCTCGCCGCGGATCAAAACGCCCCCGATGCGAGGGTCAACGGCATTGAGGATCAGGGCGCGCCGCATGCGTTCCTGTCCGACGATGGCAGTGAAGGGATAAATGGTCGGCATAAAATACTCCGCGCTGGATTATATCGCGGGTTGTGTACTGTTGGATAAATTCTTCTTTATTCGTAAAGCCAATTGTTCCCCGGTCTGATGAGCAGTCGATCAGAAGGTGTGGACAGCCCTAATTCCACAGCCTATTTTGTCCAAACCCGGATCATCGCACGAACCGAACGGGTCATTTCTTTTGAGAAATCGGCATTGAATTTACGCGTATAGACGAGCTGACCAAAATTGCGTGCACCGGCCAACTCCTCCCTACCACGGAAAACCTGCTCATGGGTCATTCGAAACATGTCATCAAACTCCTCCCCGGTGAGTCTCCTGTATTGGTTCTCGAACAGGAGGTATTTTTCCTGGAAGCGCGTTGACTGCGTGTGTTCCAGTTGCTGGAGGGTGGGATAACCGAAGCACAGCAGGCAGATCGGGAAGACGTATTTTGGCAGGTTGAACAAGTCACGCTGAACCTCGTAATTCTCCATGATATCGCCAATATAGCAGGAACCCAGGCCGAGTGACTCGGCCGCGATGACGGCAGTCTGGGCGGCGATCAGGGCATCGCAGCAGGCCAGGAAGAGGTCGCCTTCCTGCGGTTCTCGCATTGAGGCTTTTTGCTGCCTGCATTGATCTTCCACACCCGATGCAATGAAGTAATCGAACCAGCGCTGGTAATCAGCCAGGAAAAGCCAGACCAGCGGGGCACGTGCGATGAAGGGTTGGTTATCGCAGCTTTTTACCAATTCATCCTTGAGATGCTGGTCTGTCACCTCAACGATGGAATACAGCATCAGGTTCCCGGCGGTGGGCGCCCGCAACGTGGCGCGCAGCAGTTCGGCGCGCACTTCCGGTTCAACAGGCTTCTGTTCGTAGGCACGGATGGATCTGCGCTTCAAGATGGTTTCCATCACCGGATTCATTTTAAATTTGCCTCCAGGAATATCCAACATGCTTCTTGTTTGCTGTGGATGGGTGGCCAGGTCAACTGGTCAGTCATTAACTTATCAGTTTACTGGCATTTTTGAGGGGGAATGATCCTTTTCCAGAGCGGGTCGATTGAGCTCCCGGGTGCCAGGCAGCAACATCCAGGCCAGGAGACCGGAAAGGAGATACAGGCTGGCAGAAATGCTCAAGACCGGCACCAACCCCACCCGATCGGCCATCGTGCCGGCGAAGAGCATGCCAACCAGGCTTGCCAGCGCCATCGCAGTCCCCAGTGTACCGAAGATGCGCCCCCTGAATTGATCGCTGGTGCCCATTTGCAACAGCGTCTCGGCGCAGGTAAACCACGCCGTACCCATCAACCCGACGAATCCCAGGAGCGGATAGACCAGGATGGAGTGAGGAAATGTGAAGAGGGCAAATATAACAAGCCCGGCTGAAACCAGGGCAACGGTGGAAAGCAGGCGCGGAGGAATTCGTTTTCCATACTGCCCGACCAGCAGCCCACCCAGCAAGCCGCCGATGCCCTCCGCCATCATCAACCAGCCGAGCAACTGCGCACCTCCGCCCATCAGGTTTTTCACCAGGGGTACGATCAAGACAGTGACCATGCTGTCGCCCAGGAGCGCCACGCCCATGACCAGGAAGAGCGTCAGCAGCAGGCGTTCCTGCTTCACCAGCCTGAGCCCGGCGATCCAGTCCCGCCAGACTTCCGTCATCTTCGTCGAAGCGGCGGCAAGACCAGTAGAACCCTGCGCGACAGGATGCCCGGGCATGATGATGAGCATGATCATCAGGGCCGAAATGAGAAATGTGCCGGCGTCGAAAAAGACCACGAAGGAAAATCCCAACCAGCTCAACAGCATTCCCCCCAGGGCGGATCCCAGCAGCCGCGTCAGTGCATCGCTCAAGCCGTTGAGCGAGTTGGCGGGCAGGAGATCTTTTTCGTGCACCAGCAGGGGGATGACAGCACTTTTGGCAGGATTGAAGAACTGCGAGACAACCGATTCAAGGAATGCAGAAACGTAGATCAGCCAGAGCCAGTCGCGTGATTGAACGAGGAACAGCATCAGGGTCAGGACCACGCGCAGGAGATCAGCCACGATCATGGTACGCTTGCGGTCCCAGCGGTCCACGAAGACGCCAGCCACGGAGCCCAGCAGCAGGCGCGGCAGGGTGGAGACGATGAACATACCGCCGCTGGCAAGGGCTGATCCGGTCAGGTTGTAGGTATAGAACGGCAGGGCGATGACCAGGACCCAATCACCGATAATCGAGATCAACTGCCCCAACCAGAGCAGGAAGAAATTCCTCTGCCTGAGAACCTTAAGCAAGGCAGCCTCGTGATTGAATTGGAAATATATACCCTGGAAGGTTTGATAAAACTTCCGCTCCAGGCGGTGGAGACAAAGACAACCACAGATAAACGCAGATAAAAGGGATATTGTCCCTGAACAATGTGTATATCATCAAATTATCCGTGTACAGCACTTTCACCTGAGATTATTGCTCCCGGTGCAATATCCGCCAGCGTCTCTGCCGCCGAGGAAGGAAGCGCAGGCAGTTTTTCGAGGATTCTTAAGTTATTCGACGAAGATCTCGACGTGCTCGCCATCTTCGTCGTCAACCACGTCGATGATCTTGCCGGTCGTGCCAAGGCGCATGGCTTCCATCAACTGGTCCATGTTCACGCCATCAATCTCGGGGGCGAAATGTGCGCCAATCTTCATCCCCGCTTCCATCAGGCTGATGGGGATCTGGACGGTGGCTTTCGAGCGACCGGAAGCCATGTCGGTAACGCGCACGCGCAACCACCTGGCGCCACTGGCTGATAAACCGCCCAGCGGACGGTTGGCGTTGGCCAGGGCCGAAAGCAGTTTTGCCCCCTCCTCGGCGCTTACTTTACCTTCTTCGATCATTTTCAATATCTTCATTCGTTCTTCAACGCTGGCCATGAGAGCCTCCTAGATGAGATTAATCTTCAGAGAACCGTCCCGCAGGTTTATTCCTGGAGACAAACCTGCCTATCAGAACCTGCGGGACGATACTTTTTCTACCCAATATAAACCCTGACGCGCTCGCCATCGTCACCCTCATCGACATTGACAACCAGGGGCTCATCACCGCTGAAACCGGTCTCGATGAGCTGGGTCACCTCGTCAATATTGGTTTTCCGCAGATTGGGGATCATGGGACCGAAGGTGCGCAGGAACCAGGCGGTGAATTTCAGAGGCAGGGGAAAACCCAGGAAGATACGCTGTGGGCGCTGACCGGGCCTTTGCATAACATCCACGAAAAGCCAGCGGGCCTGGCGGCTACCGACGGCCATGACCGCCACCAACACGCCCAGCAGCAAGGGAAGCAGAAGGAAGTAGAACCAGAAGTTCATGCCCGCAGCGTGCATCACAGCATACATCCCCAGGGCGCTCAGTACAATAATGGTGATACCAATCCAGAGTGGGATCTGCCAAAGACGGCGGACGGTCGATTTGATGTGCTCAATGCGCGGATCGGCTCCAAGACCGGGCTGGCTGGCGAGTGTTTCCGGCTGAGGAGCTGTATTTTCAGCTACAGAGGGGGCAGGAGATGGAGGGGGAAGTTCCTCAGTGGGTTCCTGCTGATCGAGAGCCTGCATCAGCTGGAGACCTTCCTCCGGGGTGATCCTGCCATCGGCGATCATTTTCAGGACTTGATTGCGTTCCAGGTCAGTCATTTTTATGCACCTCTTTTTTGTATGGTTCCTGAGGAACGACTAAAGTCGTTACTACACATCCATTTATCATCAAGGGAACGACTAAAGTCGTTACTACACTTCGATTAACCTTCAGAGACTGTTTAATAAGTTGAAATTCACCACACTTGTACCTGCGGTACTGGCGCAGGCAGATGAACACAGATAAAAGGGATTTAAGAACTTATTTTTTGAGTTTTATCCGAGAATCAATGTTCATCCGCGTTTATCTGTGGTTAAAAAAAGTTTTAAAACAGTCTCTCAAGGGCAACTAGTAACGACTAAAGTCGTTACTACATGTCTATTTACCTTCAAGGGCAGCCAGGAGTTTCTCGGCTTCTTCGACAGAGATCTTCTTTTCCTGGAGCATTTTCAAAATGACCAGGCGTTCATCATCTGAGACCGAGGCGGCTGCCTGGACCGGTCCATGTGGGCTGATATCCCAGTTCCAGCGGCCGGCTTCCACGCGAAGGTTAGCCTGGCCGCGACGTGCACGTACTTCGGCAGCGCGCGCCTTGGCTTCCGCCCGGCGCATGGCAGCTTCGATCTTGATGGAAGCGCGGTGGCCGGTGGTTTCGGCGTGCCGGGTGGCGGCTTCCAGGTGGGACTGGGCACGTTCCATGGCGGCCTGCACGCGGCGGTTGATGCGCTCGGAAAAATCATCCGGCAGCTCGAAAGGCGGAATGTTCCACACGCTGCCATCGCGCATGCCCACGCCGAAATCGGCGGCGGAATCCCAGGAATCGGCCTGGCTGGTGACCAGCAGATCGTCCCCGGCGGTCAGGAGCATTGTGGGTATATTTTCTGCAGGTGTGCCAATGACAACCTCACATCCGCTGCAATCTTCGGGCAGTTCCACGCCTGGGAAATCCACACGAATTGAATCAGGAGAGCCGCCGGTCAAGTGGAGCTTTACGTTGGAATCCGGGCTCAGGCGCAAGATCAGGTCATCCCCGGCGGTTATGTCATAGGTCTGGCCGGGAAGGGGCGCCAGGAAAAGGGCAACGTCTGCACCAGCATTGACATTGACCGCGCCGTGGACATTGCGAACGTACAGGTCTGAACCGACCGATTCGATGGCGACCATGCCGTCGATATCGCGTATAGAGGCATCCCCGCCGATCAGATCAACTGCACAAATGCCATGCCCGCCGCGCAGGGCGAAATCGCCGCTGATATTTTCAGCGTTCAAAGCGCCGATATTCCGCAGGGAGGCATCTCCGGAAACGGTGCCCAGCGTGACGGGGCCAAGGTCCTTCATGGTCAGGTCGCCGGCGACGGGTCCCAGGGTGACCGGGCCGCTGAGGGCTTGCAAACTGGCATCCCCGGCGATGCTCTCCACCTGAAGGTTGGTGCTGCGCGGCAGGTAAAGGATGACATCCTCGTCGCAGGAGATGCTGATGGGAGCGGTGTTGGAGAGCAGGTCCAGGTGACTGCCATCGGTTTTAACCATCAGCTCATTACGATCCCAACCAGCCACGCGCAAGTCACCGCGCACCGCATGAACAAATATGTGTGGGTTGGGACCCGTTGGAACGGTTTGTTGTTGCATAGGTCACTCCTCTGCGTGCAGCAGGCGCACGGCTTCTTCAGCGGATATCTTGCCGGAACCAAATTCTTCATATACATTCGGGCGTTTTCCGTCGGGGACCTCGGGTGTCAGATCCTTCTCTGGTTCGTATCCAAGGGCGCGGATGACCTCCAGCAGACGGTTGCGGACAGTGGGATAAGAGAGAGCCATCTCATCCTGCATGCGGGTGAGCTTGCCCTCGCAACGCACGAAGGTTTCGATGAAATCCAGTTGTTCCGAGGTGAGCCCGGCAAAGGCTACGTTGGCAAAGCGACCTTCGATGACCGTGTCGCAGGTTTCGCAGCGCAGGCGGGTGACGGTGAGTTCTCCGTCGCAGACAGGGCATTTACTGAGGGCTGTTTTCATACCGCTATGTTCCTTTATATTTCAATTTCAATCTTTTTTATATATTAGCACTAAAAAAGTAGAAAGTCAAGATATTATATTGAAATTATTAATATTAACATTGATATTTTTGAAAGAAGAGATAAGAGAGGAGAGAGCAGAAAGTAGTGGATCAGGTAAACAGGTAATCAGGCGATCAGGTAACCAGGTGATCAGGCGATCAGGTAACCAGGTGATCAGGCGACTTGGAAACAGGTGGAAGAGAACAGAGAGTAGAGAACAGGGAATAGGGAACAGGTGATCAGGAAAATGGAGACGATGGAGGATGGACGATGGACCATGGGAGTTGAGGTGGATGGACGACGGAGCAGGTGGTATTCGTTCCGAGGAACGACGGAGGAACGAATATTTCTGCCCCCATAGGTGGGGGTGCCAGGGCCGTTTTCCCCGATGAAAGATATATCTGGGGGGAAAAAGGAGTATTCGTTTTGGAAGGACGAATAGAGACAGGGGAAAGGGGTGTGGTGGATGGCAGGCGGCAGATAATGGATCATGAGGAGGAAAATGGATGGGAAATACGCAAGGTATAAGGCGAAACGTGGAACGATTCTGACATGAAGACGGCTGGTGGAAGGGGCGATGCATGCAATAAACATAGAACATAATTTCTAATTTGTCAAGGTGTTAATTAGATGGATTTGAGGTTACGAGAATAATATATAATAAGTAGAAGAAATAATGCAAACCAAAAAAATCTGGTTGGATCTTTCTTACTGAATATCGTAGGCATTCATTCTCAAGGTGCGAAAGGAGGAAAAATGTACGCAAGAATATTCTCAATATTCCTGATCGTCTTCCTTATTTTGATGGGTTGCGCGCCAGCCCCCACCCCCCTGGTGGTGACAGCCACCGCAACGGAAAAACCTGCACCCACGGCGACTGTCGAAGCACCTCACGGCCACGGCTGCTCCCCTGACCTACCCCATCGTTGATACCGGGCAGGGCAAGTGTTACGATGCCAATGCGGAAATCCCCTGCCCCACGGAGGGAGATTTCTTTGGCCAGGATGCCCAGTACACGGGACTTGAACCGGGTTACACCATCAATGACGATGGGACTGTCACAGACCAAAATACAGGCCTGACCTGGACGCGCAGCCCGGACATTGATGGAAATGGCAAAATCGATGCCGCCGACAAGCTGACCTACCCGGCGGCCGACTCGCATTGCAAAAGCCTGGCTCCTTCCGGTTCGAGTGATTGGCGATTGCCGGATATCAAGACGCTCAACTCGCTGATGGACTTCCGCGGGACCAGTCCCAGCGGTGCAAGCGGCAAGGTGAGCCTGATCCCATTTTTGAACAATAATTATTTTGATTTTGCTTACGGGGATACGGCCGCGGGGGAGCGGGCGATCAACGCACAATTTGCCTCCAGCACTCCTTACGCAGATAAAAACAGCTCAGGCGGCGGGAAGGTTTTCGGCGTGAACTTTGCCGACGGAAGCATTAAAGTTTTCGACCTGAACCCCGCAATCAGTTCGGAAATGAAGTTCTTTGTTCTATGCGTGCGCGGCAACAGTACTTACGGCGCCAACCACTTTGTAGATAACGGAGATGGTACGATTTCAGACCTGGCGACCGGCCTGGTGTGGCAGAAAGATGACAATGCCAACCCTTCGACAGGCTCAGGGCAGGTCGTCCTGGACTGGCAGGGCGCACTGGCATACTGTGAAGGCCTGAGCCTGGCCGGAGCCGACGATTGGCGTCTGCCGGATGCCAAATCGCTGCAGAGCCTGGTGGATTACACCCGTTCGCCGTCCACCTCCAACTCTGCAGCCATCGACCCATTATTCAATGCCACGCAGATCAAGAATGAAGCCGGCCAGGACGACTATCCGTTCTACTGGACCAGCACCACCCTGGGCGATTGGAGCGGAAAAGGAGCGAGCGCTGTGTATATCGCCTTTGGCCAGGCCATGGGAATCATGAACAACAAATGGGTGGATGTCCATGGAGCCGGCGCGCAGCGCAGCGACCCCAAAGCCGGCAACCCGGCGGACTTCCCCAAAGGAAATCCACAGGGAGATGCCGTCCGCATCCTGAATTATGCCCGGTGCGTGCGCGGCGGGGAGGTGACCTTGACCCCGGGAGGAAACCGCGAGAGCACGCGGCCAGCGGTCATTGTCCAGATAGCGGAAACGCAACTCCCGCCCACGGCTCCCCCAAGCGCTGGGGGAGGGGGTGGGTTACCTTCACCGGAAGCCCTCAGCGCCTGCTCAGCCAGCAGCGTGGGCGCGGCCTGCACGTTCAGCACGGGCGTGGCAACGTACAATGGCATCTGCAAGAAAATCGATCTCCCCAACACCCTGACCCTGTATTGCCTGCCCACTATTCCATGATGGCTCCATAGCATACCCAATAATATAATAATCCTGCTTCACATTTGAAGAAACTGGTGCCCGGCGGCGGGATCGCAACCGCCGCCGGGAGAATATCTCCGCGGGATTTGTGGTGTTTCAAAGAATAGTACGTTTCGATGTTAATAAAGAAAAATCATGTTACAGAAGTCACCTTGTAATGAAATAAAATATAGGTATACAATGTGATCTGGAATTTAAGCGAGGTTTTTGACCTATTCGCAGAACCACGTCAGAAGCGAGGAGGTACTTACCGGCTCATCTTAGTTTAGACCTATTTGCCCAAACATCACATTCCAATCCAACAATAAAATTAAATAAAGGAGAATGTCATGAAAAGAACGATGCCCAAGCTCTTTGCGTTAGCGTTGACTCTTGCAATGATGGTCAGTTTCCTGCCGGCACAGGTTCAGCCAGCAGGCGCTCTCTCGCCTAATATTGTCATCAGCCAAGTGTATGGTGGCGGTGGAGCAACCACCGGATCACCATCTTATAAGAATGACTATGTGGAACTATTCAACCTGGGCGAATCTTCTGTTGACATTGGCGGTTGGTCCGTCCAATATGGTTCTTCATCGGGAAATTTTGGAAGCTCATCTAGTAATATTTTTGCTTTTCCTGTTGGAACCGTCATACAGCCTGGTAAATATTTATTTGTCCAGTTAGGTACTGTAGGAACGACAGGAGCAGCTTTTCCAATAACTCCTGATATCGCTACCACCAACCTAAACCTGTCAGCAAGCAGCGGAAAAGTGGCTCTTGCTAATCTCTCTACAGCATTAGGTTGCGGTGCCACCGCTACTCCTTGTACTTTGCCTGATTTCGCGCATCATTGATTTGGTTTCTTTTGGCGCATCGAATAACGGTGAAGGTGGAACGACGGTTAACAACAGTACTGCACTTACGAACCAACAGGGTGGTGTACGAAAGTCAGCAGGCTGCCAAGACACTGACAATAACAATGCTGATTTCGATGTTGTTGCATCGCCCATCCCGCGCAATTCGGCTTCGCCCCTGCATTTATGCACAGCCGATGCAGCTCCCTCTGTTGTCAGCGTTGTTCCAGCAGATGGTGCATCTAATGTGCCACTGGACAGCAATATTACGATTACCTTTAGCGAACCAGTAAACGTAACTGGTGCGTGGTTCTTGCTGTCGTGCAGTACCAGTGGTTCCCATACCGCGGCTGTGTCGGGCGGCCCGACTTCCTTTACCCTAAACCCGGACAGCGATTTTGTTCCGTCTGAAAGCTGCACTTTGTCGGTCTTTGCCGCAAATGTCACTGACCAAGATCTAATTGATCCACCGGATAACATGGCAAACGACTTCACGGCAAGCTTCAGCACTGTTACTCCGACGAACCCGAGTGGAACTGGCCTCGCCACTCCAAACGCCGTTGCGGCTGGCGGGTCGACGCTGCTGAACGTTGCAGTAACGCCGGGAACGTTACCGGCCAGCACAGACCTTACTGTAGCCTGCGACCTTACAGCCATCGATGGTTTAAATCCGACGACTTTTACGGATGCCGGGAGTAATAATTTTACGTATACTGCCACCGTTGACGCCGCAACATCGATCGGGAGCAAAACGCTGCCGTGCACGATCAGGGACGGTCAAGCCCGGAGCGGTAGCGCTTCGATAGCGCTCAACGTGCTGGACTACGTCCCGGTCCCCGATGATGTAGTCATCAGCCAGGTTTACGGTGGCGGCGGCAACTCCGGGGCTACCTATAAGAATGATTTCATTGAGCTTTTCAACCGGAGCGCGAATACCATCAACCTGGCCGGCTGGTCGGTGCAATATGGACCATCGAATAATACAAACTGGACCGGCACCACCACCCTTTCAGGTGCAATCCAACCAGGCCATTATTACCTGATCCAGGAAGCGGCCGGTACAGGGGGGACTGTCAATCTGCCAACGCCGGATGCATCCGGTTCGATAGCGATGAGCGCCACAAACGCAAAGGTGGTATTGGTAAATAACTCGACAATTCTCCCTGCGGGTTGCCCAAGCGGTTCGAATATCATGGATTTGGTTGGTTTTGGCACTGCTCCTTGTTCAGAGACCAGCCCAACCGCAGCTTTGACAAATACGACTGCTGCCATCCGCAAAGGGGCGGGCGCTACAGATACGAATAACAACCTTGCTGACTTCAATATCGGTACACCAATTCCACACAACAGCAGCGGCAATCCATTTGGTTATGGCGTCGCCAGCCCGGGAGCGCCATTCCCGGGCACCTCAGTCCTGCTGACTGTTGTCGTCATCCCTGGTTACCTGCCGCCCAGCACCGGCCTGGCAGTTTCCTGTGACCTGACAGCCATCGGCGGCTCAGCCACCCAGGCTTTATTTGATGACGGCACAAACGGCGATGTGACTCCCAACAACAATACCTTCTCGTACCTGGCAACGGTTGCAAGCAATACCGCCAGCGGAGCAAAGAGCCTGACCTGTGCGATTACGGATGCACAGTCACGCCCGGCAAGCGTCACGATCGGGTTTTCAGTGGGGGTCATTCTCCCCATTGGCACAGTTAATGGGCTGGTGCCCAGCTCAAGCATCTGCGCCAGCCATGCGTCGCCGTATGCCGGCCAGACCGTGACGGTCCAGGGAGTGGTTTACGAAAATACCCTGCAGGCGATCAGCAATTCCACCAATACCTACAAAGGGTTCTTTATCCAAAATACCTCCGCCACGGCAGATACCGATCCGACCAGCTCCGACGGTTTGTTTGTCTTCATGAGCACTTCCAGCACCATCAGTGGGCCGAGCGGACCTTACACGCCCCAGGTTGGTGATGAGATCATCCTCTCAGGAAATGTCCAGGAATTTTTCAACATGACCGAACTGGTCAGTCCGCTCAACCTGGTTAAAGTGTTGCGCAGCGGCGCGGTCATTGATACCGAAGTCCCGCCGGTTGTGGCAAAGCCACCGGACAGCCTGACGGATGCCAACTGCTACTGGGAACAGTTGCAGGGCATGCGCGTGCAGGTTCCAGTGAACAGTATCGTGCTGGGCGGCCGGAACGTCTTCAGCCCGGCGGACGCCGAGATCTGGGTGGCTGCGCCCGACAGCACGGTCGGGAAGCGGACAGTAGATTACACCAACCGTGCCTTCCGGGATGCCCATCCGCTGGATGATAATTACAATGCTACCACCTGGGACGGCAACGGCTACCGCATCCTAATGGGCAGCCTGGGGATCAAGGCAATTGCAAACAACGGGGCAGGCGATGCCCAGGCCCTGATCGACCCGGCGCGGACGTTCTCGACTTTGACCAATGCGCCTGCTGGAGGTCTCAATTACACCTTCAGCAAGTACCGCATCGAGGTCAGTGAACACCCCACTTTTAACCTGGGTCTGGACCCGGCAGCCAACCATCCTGCCCAGGTCTTTGACCGCAATTTCCACTACACCATCGTGGACTACAACCTGGAGAACCTGTACGATGCCCGCAACAACCCCGCCTCCGGCTGCGATTTTACGGGCGATACGGGTTGCCCAATGGTGGCTCCCTTCCTTTCGGAGGTGACACCGCCTTACGATTACGTCCCGGCAAGCGATGCCGTCTACCAGGCACGCCTGAACGACATTGCCCTGCAGATCATCCAAGACCTGCACAACCCGGATATCCTGATGGTGCAGGAAGTGGAAAACCAGGATATCTGCACCTATGCTGATGGCGTCTTCAATTGCCCAACGCCTTACACAGATGGAGCGGATGGCAAACCAGACGTGCTACAAGAACTGGCTGCCAAGATTGCCAGTCTCGGCGGACCAGCCTACGATGCGGCCTTTGATCGCGACAGTTCCGACCTGCGCGGTATCGCCCCGGCCTTCCTGTACCGCACCGACCGCGTCGAGCTCCGGCCGGCGGCTGGCGATCCAGTTCTGGGCGCTACTCCTACCATTGACGGTTACACATCCGTTCCATACGACAGCGATATCTCCAACCCAAAGACTTTGAACGCTGTCTATACGGGTACAGGAGCCTGCGAGACAAATTGGGTCTTCCCACGTGCTCCGGATGTTGGCTTGTTCAGAATCTATCGTACAAGCATCGGCGTGGACAGCTACCAGGATGTCTATGTGATCAACAACCATTTCAAGAGTGGACCGGATACCTGTGTGGCGCACCGCACCGAGCAGGCCAAATATAATGCCGCCCTTGTGGCCTATATCCAGGCAGCCAACTCGAATGCACGTGTCGTTGTTGGCGGCGATCTGAACGTATACCCGAGGCCGGATGATATTGCATATGGCGCCAGCGACCAGCTTGGCTCGCTCTACAATCCATCTCTTGGATTGAAGAACCTGTGGGAAGTCTTGTTAGGCCAGGCACCTGAAACCGCTTACAGCTATGTTTACCTCGGCCAGGCACAGACACTCGACCAGATGTTCATTAACCAGAAGATGCTAGATGGCCTCACACAGTTCCGCATCGCCCACATCAACAGCGATTTTCCGGCGGATTACCCTGCTCCGGGCGATGTAGCACGCGGCACCAGTGACCATGACCCGAACATTGCCTCCTTCCTGCTCAAGGGGCTGAGCTCGATAAACATCAACAATATCCCAACGAGCGCGGCTTATGGTGGAAGCTTCACCCCCACCTTCACCAAGGTTGGTGACGGTACTGTCTCGGTGGCCTCGCTCACTACGGGCACCTGCACGGTTGCAAGTGGCGCTGTAAGCTTTATCAGCGTAGGTACCTGCACCCTGCAAGCCTCGATCACGGAGGGCGATTATTACCTAGCCGCGACGGGCGCACAGCAGTCGTTTACCATCGACAAGGCCCTGGCAACAGTCACCTTCGACATTAGCAACCCGGCAGCGATGCAGGTTTCAACCTCTGGAGGATCGTTGAACGCCGGAGAGTTGTCGCTTAAGGTGAAAGTTACTTCAGCGAGCGGGGACATCAATAACGCCGGCTTGACCGTAACCCTGACGCCGCTGGCAGGTGGAACCACGCTCACACTCGTTTGCGATCCAGGAGTTGTTTCAGGGCAGACGAAAACATTCACGTGTAAGAATACGGGTTTCACAATCCCAGTTGGCACCTACGATGTGACTGCCACCGTCACGGGCAACTTCTATACCGGCGAAGGCTACGATGCCTTCACGGTGTACGATCCGAGCCTGGGCTTCGCCACTGGCGGCGGCTGGTTCTATTGGCCTAACACGACCGATAAGACGACCTTCGGCTTCGTGATGAAGTACAACAAGGGTGGCAGCAGTCCCAAGGGTAACCTGGTGGTCCTGCGTCACCTGGCCGACGGTACGATCGTCAAGCTTAAGAGCAACGCACTCACGGCCCTGGCCCTCCAGAACGCCGGTGGCTGCGGCATCGCCACCTTCAGCGGCAAGGCCACCTACACGGCATGGGATGCTAGTGCAGGAGCTTATGTGACCAACGGAGGCAAATCCTTCACCGTCTATGCAAGTGACTGCAACAACCCGGGCACCGGATCCGATACTTTCTGGATCCGCAGCGTTGACAGCCTCGTCATGGCTGATCCCGCGAATACCCACGCTGTTATTCTTGGCGGCGGGAATATCGCCATTGCGCACACGATAGGGAAAAAGTAAGGATATTGATCAAGTAATCCCGATTGCAAAGGGCTGCCCCGTTCTTTTGGGGCAGCCCTTTCACTTTTGGAATAAATGGGCTGCGGGAATGCCCTACACATCCCGCAGCCTTAATCGTTTATCTGGAAGATTTTTACTCCTCCACAAATTCACCTCCGGTGATCTGTCGGTCGAGCAGGCGGCGGGCTTCGTTGAATTTAAAGATGACTTCAATCTGCTGGAAACATAACTGATTTCCCACCAGAACCTTGCGGCAGATGTAATAGGGACTGCCCTTTTCGTCAAATTCCAGGCTGGGATCGTTATAGATATTAACCTGTCCATGGATGATCTCCCCGCAGCGTTTGCATTTGACGGCGAAATTGTAAAACTTGCCCGGGGTGGAAGGAGGCGGACTGAAAAGCTTTTTGAAGAAGTTCATGGTTGATCTCCTTTATCATATGGATCGGCATCCTGCAGTGAGGCGGAATGGACACCGAGCAGTTCCAGCCTTGCCCGGAATCTTTCCAGCCTGCGGCGGAAATCCGGCAGGTTTTTTCTTTCCCTGGGCGTCCAGCCTGTCTCCGCCAGGGCGGTGAGACGCGGGTAAGCCTGGTAGTCGAGGCGAGCCTGGTCTTGGAACCCGCTCGGTCCAAAGAGGCGCCTCCACCCCCAGGATGGAGAGCGCCGCTTCCACGTCGAAGCCAGGCGGGATAGGCTCGTAGCGGTAGGTCCGGCGCAAGGGAATCAGGCGGTAAGGATAGTCGAGGTAGGTACTAAAAAAAGATGACATGATGGTCTTGCGATGATCGGTCCGAATGGCTTCGAGAAGCCGCTTGCGACCCCTCGCCCAGAACTGCACCACAGCGCTCTCAACCAGCCCATCCTGCAGGATCTCGTTCCAGCCGATGGCATGACGGCCGTGTGAATCCAGGTAGGCGGCAATGCGATTGGTGAAGTAGACCTGCAAGGCATGGGCGTTTTTCAGGCCTGCCTCCCGGATGCGGCGCTGGCAGTCGGGACATTTATTCCAGCGTTGTTTGGGGGCCTCATCTCCGCCAATATGGATATACCGGGAAGGAAAGAGCTGCATGACCTCATCGAGTACATCCTGAAGGAAGGTGAAAGTGGCCTCTTTCCCGGCACAATATATATCCGGAAAAATGCCGAAATGCGTGGCCACTTCAAAGGGCCCGCCTGTGCAGGAAAGATCGGGGTAGGCTGCCAGGGCGGCCATTGAATGGCCCGGCATTTCCACTTCCGGTACAACGGTGATATGCCGGTCAGCGGCATAAGCGACGATCTCCCGGATCCCGGCTTGCGTGTAAAATCCGCCATGTGGGACGCCGTCATGTTTTCCCCCGGTATAACCGTGTCTTGTCCCGAGGCGCCGGCTGCCGACCTCCACCAGGCGGGGGTATTTCCTGATCTCGATGCGCCAACCCTGGTCGTCGGTGAGGTGCCAATGGAAAACGTTCATTTTCTGCAGGGCCATCAGGTCAAGCGTCTGAAGAACGGTATCCCGGCCCTGGAAGTGACGTCCTTCATCGAGCATGAAGCCGCGCCAGGGGAAACGCGGCTGGTCAGTGATGACCAGACAGTCGACACGCCAATCCACACCGGAGACAGGGTGACGATTCTCGATCTCAACAGGAAGCAACTGGCGCAGGGATTGGAGTCCGTAAAAAACGCCGGTCGTCTCAGGCGCGGACACTGTCACCGCTTCAGGAGAGACTGCCAGCGAGTAGCCTTCACGACCGAGCGAAGCAAGTCCAGGATCAAGACGGAGGCAGATGGAATTCTTCTCCACCTGGCTCGAGGTGCGTAACTGCAACGGGAAGCCTGTCGGGGCAGCCAAGAGTGCCTGGAGGTAGACTGCGTTCCAGTGGTTGGGAACGTCGGTCAGGATGACGGTTTCTACCGTCAGCCGGAATTCGCCGGTGCGTTCTTCCATCCGGGAGGGGAGAGGAATAACGTCCATTCAGATAGTATAGACGCCAAGGAGAAAAACGTCCAGAAGAGGCAGTGTGGGAAGATTGGAAAAACTGATTGGATTTACTTGGAAAAGGAGATTGCTTGCCACTGCGTGGTACAGATGGTGCAGGCAGGTCTCAAAATACGCTCGCAACGACATATGAGACGTGGAGATTGCTTCGCAAATTGCGCTCGCAATGACATTTTGAAATGGGGAGATGCTCTGCAAATTGCGCTCGCAATGACATTTATAATGGGAGGTTAATCTGCAAAATACGCTCGCATTGGCACGTGATTATGGTATAATCCCGGCGCTTCTCAGGAAGCACACCTTGCCCGGGACGGGCATCAAGCGTCCCTGAGCGGGAAATGCACCCCCCATCAATGGGGGCTTACCCCGCTAAACCCACCCCGTCCCACGACCGAAGTATGCGGCGTTTGAGGATGGGCAAGAAGGAGAAAAAATGGCAGTTGTATCCATGAAGGCGCTGCTCGAGAGCGGCGTCCATTTCGGCCACCGGACCAATAAATGGAACCCGGGGATGAAGCCGTATATCTTCACCGAGCGCAACGGCATCCACATCATCGATCTGCAGCAGACGGTGAAGGCGATCAACAACGCGTTCAACGTGATCCGCGATTCTGTTTCCACCGGTGGAGTGGTGATGTTCGTTGGCACCAAGCGCCAGGCGCAGGAGACAGTGCGTGATGAAGCCATCCGTTGTGGGATGCCTTATGTCACCGAGCGCTGGCTGGGCGGCATATTGACAAACTGGTCGACAATGCACCAGCGCATCCAGGAACTGGAGCGCATGGAGAAATTATTCTCCACAGGCGAGATCGAAAAGCTGACCAAGAAAGAAGCCCTGCTGATCCAACGCGAGATCAACCGGCTGAACCTGCGTCTCTCGGGCGTCCGCAATATGACCCGCCTGCCTGACCTGGTCTTTGTGATCGACGTAGACCGCGAGTACGCGGCTGTCCACGAAGCCAACCTGTTGAAAATCCCGGTGATCGCCCTGGTGGACACGAATTGCGACCCTTCCTACGTAGATTATGTCATTCCGTCCAACGATGATGCCATTCGTGCCATCAAATTGATGGTGTCCAAAATGGCGGATGCGGTTGAAGAAGGCAAAGCGATGCGTAAGGATGAGGAACTTGAGGCAGAATCGGCCAAGGAACGATCCGGCGAGACCGGGGCTGAGTTTGCCATCCCTGCCGCCGGCACCGGGATGGAAGATGAGCTTGAGGATGCCAAATTACTCGGAGAATCCACGCTGGCCAAACTTGCTCCAGCTCCCAAGGTGGAGGAGCCGGATGAAGAAATTGAAATTCTTGGCGTTGATGAAGACGAAAAACAAGAAAAGTAGGCTGAGGTATCGGAATGGAAATTACGACACAAATGATCAAAGAGTTACGCGAAATCACCAAGGCTGGCGTAATGGACTGCCGAAAAGCGCTGGAAGAAGCCAACGGCGACTTTCAGAAGGCGGTGGAGTTCCTGCGTGAAAAAGCCCTGGCTACCGCTGCCAAGCGGGCCGACCGCCAGACTTCCAACGGCATGGTGGAGTTGTATTCACACGGCAATGGCCGCGTGGGTGTGATGGTCGAAGTCAACTGCGAAACCGATTTTGTGGCCCGCTCCGAGCAATTTGTGAAATTTGCCCATGAAATCGCTTTACAAGTGGCGGCGGCTGGCCCGCAGTACATAAAAGATGAGGATATCCCCGCAGATGTACTTGAAAAAGAGACCGAGATTGCCAAAGGGCGAGCGAAAGAAGAAGGCAAACCGGAAGCCATTCTTGAGAAGATCATCCAGGGGCGCCTGGAGAAATTCAAGGATGAGGTAGTTTTGATGCGCCAGCCATATATCCGGGACGACAAAGTCACCGTCGGGAACCTTCTGCTTGAACAAGTGGCTTCCATCGGGGAGAATATCGTGATCCGGCGTTTTGTCCGCTGGGAATTGGGCGAATTAAGTGAATAGTTATGAAGAAAGCCAACCATCCGGTTGGCTTTTTTATACCAGAATAATTTAGAGTTTGAGAGGAAAAGACATGGAGAATTTTAAATTCAAGCGTGTGCTCCTCAAATTAGGTGGCGAAAGCCTGGCTGGTCCCAGCGGCTTTGGGATCGACCCCCAACAAGCCGATGCAGTTGCGGCACGGGTCAAGGAAGTCCGCGAAATGGGGATAGAAGTGGCGATCGTGATCGGGGCAGGCAACCTGTGGCGCGGCAAGCAGGGCCTCGACCATGGAATGGAGCGCGCCACGGCGGACTACATGGGAATGCTGGCGACCGTCATGAATGCCATGGCTCTCATGGACTCCCTGGAACGGGGAGGTGTCCTAACTCGCGTCCAATCGGCCATTGAAATGCGCGCCGTGGCCGAACCATATATCCGCCGGCGTGCCATCCGGCACCTGGAGAAAGGCCGCGTGGTCATCTTCGGGGCTGGGACAGGCAACCCATTCTTCTCTACTGATACCGCAGCGGCCCTGCGGGCGGTGGAAGTTGATGCGGATGTGCTTATCAAGGCCACCAAGGTGGATGGAGTTTATGATGCCGACCCGAAAAAGGATCCCAAGGCAAAAAAAATCGATACACTCACTTACATTGATATAATCAACCGCCGCCTGGAAGTGATGGACAACACAGCCATCACGCTATGCATGGACAATAACCTTCCCATCCTGGTGGTCAACCTGTGGGATCCGTCGGCGCTCGAACGCGCCCTGAGGGGTGAGACAGTCGGCACGCTGGTCTCGGCTTGAATCTGTCAGACCGCTGATCGTTTTTGAGACCTTTTGACAGGCCGCCAGGATACACTTATGGCGGCCTTACGTTTTATTACTCCTTGCATAATTATCTAAACTGAAACCACCAAAAAGCAAGGATGAAGCGAGAATTTTGGTTCAAATAATTACGCAGTACTCTGTAGTAGCATTTTTTCTGATTTTAGGGTATCCTTAAGGCAGTCAGTTAAAACACATAACAGGAGGCCGACGTGATCAAAGATCTACTTAAGGAAGCCGAAACACGCATGCACGCCGCAATCCAAAGTCTGAATGATGACCTGGCGGGAATCCGAACAGGCCGGGCCACCCCGGCGTTGGTGGAGAAATTGCCGGTAGAATATTATGGAGCACCCACCCCCCTGATGCAACTGGCATCCATTTCCGTGCCTGACTCGCGCAGCCTGCTCATCAAGCCTTTTGATCCAACTTCACTCAAGAACATCGAGCGGGCGATCCTTATTTCGGAACTGGGCCTGACCCCCTCCAATGATGGAAAACAGGTCCGCCTTACCCTGCCCACCCTTACCGAGGATCGTCGCCGGGAGCTGGTAAAAGTTGTCCACGGCCGGTTGGAGGAATGCCGGATTGCTGTCCGCAATATCCGGCGCGACCTGCATAACGATATGCGCGAGTTCGAAAAGGAAAAACTTGTTTCCAAAGATGACCTGGAGCGCGGCGAAGGTGAGCTCCAGAAAGTAACGGATCACTATATTGAAGAGATCAATAAACACGGCCAGCATAAAGAGCAGGAGATCATGGAGGTGTAGTGACGGATCAGGCGTCACTACCAAATTATGCCAAAAAAGTCCACAACGTCCCGGTCGCAAATTCCCACTCATGTCGCCATCATAATGGACGGGAACGGGCGGTGGGCGCTTGCACACGGTTTGCCTCGCCTGTTAGGTCACCGTGCAGGTACTGAGAACCTCCGCCGGATTATTACCGCTTGTGTGGAATTTGGCATCAAGTACCTGACCATCTACGCTTTTTCCACGGAGAATTGGGGACGCCCGCGGGAAGAAGTCGAAGGCTTGATGAATATCCTTGAAGATGTGATCGATCGCGAGCTGGCGGAGCTCAATAAAGAGGGCGTAAAATTACGGCATATCGGGCGATTGGAACGCCTGGATCCCAAACTCCAGGAAAAGGTCATGGATGCCATCGAACTGACCAAGAATAACGACCGCCTGATCTTGAACGTGGCCTTCAATTATGGGGGACGTGACGAAATCGTGAATGCCATTCAAAAGATGATAAAAGACGGGGTCAAAGCTGAAGAAGTGACCTCTGATCTGGTCAGTCAATACCTCTATACTGCCGGTGTTCCGGACCCGGATTTGATCATACGGACCTCCGGGGAATTGCGGGTTTCAAACTTCTTAATCTGGCAGGGGGCTTATTCAGAATGGTATGTCACCTCCGTCTATTGGCCAGATTTCAATAAGGACGAGTTCCGAAAAGCATTGGAAACATTCGGCCAGCGCGATCGTCGATATGGAGGCCTGTCTCCAGCAGATGGGGGAAGCAATCCTCATGCTGATTAAACGGACGATCACATCCCTTGTCCTGGCGGCTGTCGGCATCCCGGCGATCATCCTGGGAGGGGTTTATTACTTTCTCTTGATCCTGCTCTTTCTGGGGGCGGCGGCATGGGAGTATGGAAGCATTTTTGGAAAGATGGGTTGCAGGGTTTCCGAAGTACTGCTGATCGGTTACGTTATTTTGATTGCCACAGCCAGGACTTACTTCCCGAACCTGGCAGAGGCGGCATTGACATTGTCCATTCTGGCCGCCATGATATGGCACTTGATCGATTATGAAAAAGGATGCAGCCGCGCAGCGACTGACTTTGCAGTTACAACGGCAGGGATTGTCTACCTGGGTTGGATCGGGTCCTACCTGATCAGCTTGCGCGCCATGCCGGACGGGTTGTGGTGGTTGCTGATCGTCCTTCCGACCATCTGGCTGGCTGATATGGCAGCTTATTTCGTGGGTATCCGTTTTGGGAAACATCCTCTCAGCCCGCGCCTCAGCCCGAAAAAAACCTGGGAGGGTTATTGGGCCGGCGTCGTTTTCGGCACGTTCTGTTCGATCGGCCTGGCACTTTTATGGCACCGGGTGGGAGGTCTGCCAGTGACATGGTGGCAGGGAGGCGTGCTCGGGTTGGCGCTTTCCATTCTGACCACTTTGGGTGATTTGGGCGAGTCAATGTTCAAACGGCAGGCCGGTGTAAAAGATTCGAGCAACATTTTTCCAGGTCACGGGGGCGTTCTGGACCGGATCGATTCGTGGCTATGGGGGGCCGCCCTGGGTTATTTGATCATCACCTGGTTCCTGAATTAAGTGTTTCAACCGATTCAGGCACCCGAAAACCGGCGCGATCCGGCAGTTCTTATCCTTGCCAGACGGCCTGCACTCGAATATACTCTTCCTGGAGGAAGAAAGAAGCCATGGTAAAACAGCGAATTCTGCTGGTGGATGACCACGAAGTTGTCAGGCTTGGCCTGAGAGCCTTGTTGGAACGGCATCCGCAATTTGAAATCATCGGGGAGGCCTCCACGGCGCGTGAAGCCCTTGAGCAGGTGGCTAACAATCACCCGGATGTGGTGGTGATGGATATCCGCCTGCCGGGCACATCCGGAATCGAAGCCTGTGAAGAAATCACAACCCGTTTTCCGGAAACACGTGTGCTCATGCTGACTTCCTATGCTGAAGATGAGATGCTCTTCTCTGCAATCCGCGCCGGGGCATCGGGCTACGTGCTGAAGCAAATAGGCGGTGAAGAGCTGGTACGGGCACTTGAAGCGGTTGCACGCGGAGAGGCTCTGCTTGACCCTGCAGTGACCCAGCGTGTCTTCCAGGAAGTACGCCGGGCTGTCAAGGAGGAAGAAGCCTCGGCTTTTGCCCATCTCAGCCAGCAAGAGAAGCATGTCCTACTGCTTGTCTCGGAGGGCAAGACAAACCGGGAGATCGCAAAAGCACTTTTCCTGGGCGAAGGGACAGTCCGCAATTATGTATCCAGCATCCTGTCCAAACTGGGTGTCAGCAACCGGGCCGAGGCAGCCGCTTATGCGGTGGAGCACAGCTTAAGGGAATATATCAGCACGTAATCTGGACCTGCCTCTCTGGTGTTGGCAGGAGCCTGGCAATTTACATTTGGCGGGCGATGTGCTGCAGGTTGACAAAATTCCACTTTCGGATAAAATACAGCCCGCATGCCGAAGTGGCGGAACTGGCAGACGCGCTAGGTTCAGGGCTTAGTGATCGCAAGGTCGTGAGGGTTCAAGTCCCTCCTTCGGCACCAACAAAGACCCACGGTAACATGGGTCTTTTGTTTTGCCCATTTGAGGGCTATATCGTGCCTTAATCGTGCTTGTCAAACCGCCTGGATAATAGTAATATTACACCATGAAATTCAAGTGGCGGAACATCCTGATCATCCTGGGCCTGTTCATTGCGGTGGTTCTATTGATTGATTTCAATCGCCGGATGGAAGAACTTGGCCGCCTGACCACAAAACTGGAATCAGTCCGTGCCGAGGGGACGAGCATCATGCAGACCCAAAACGCGCTGGTCACCCAGGTGGCTTATGCCACCTCAGACAATGCGGTGGAGCAGTGGGCTTATGAGAATAAATGGGTGCGGGTGGGGGAGCATCCGGTGGTCCTGGTACCGTCAGGGAGTGTCACGGCAACTCCTGAACCACAGGTGGTAACACAAACAGAAAGCCTGCCGAACTGGCGCATCTGGTGGGAATTATTTTTTGGCACCAATTGAATGGCACTTTCTACACAGTTGCATAAAATAATTTCAGAGACCACCTTTTTTGGCGGTCTCTGAATTCTATGGGCTTTTTGAAAGGTTTTCCTTTTACCAATGGAAGAGGCTGTCTAGCTCTTTCCAGCAGTCAGGGGGATGATATCCTTGGCTGCAAGCCGGTAAATTGCCCTCATGATTTCGAAAGCATTTCCAATGATCGTAATCCACAAGACCACCCGCACAACCTGGTTCAACAAGGTCATCAGGATTCCTGCGGCATCTGCATCACCAAGTGCTGTGGTGAGTGATGCAGCTGTAACAGCCAGCAGGGAGGGGGCAGCCAACAAGGCCGCGGCAATGACGATGTTGACAATATTCAGGCATATCAGGAACAGGCGTGTTACTACGTTCCAATAGCCCATGCGCAGCAGGACGATATTCAGGAGGATGGTCAACACCCAGACCGCGGTCAGATATGGCACAAAGGTAAAGAAGGCCTGGGAAAGGAGCGGCACGAAGGTCAGGTTGCCAAGTCCAGCTGCCAAATTCCCGGATCCCACCAGGCTGTTCATGCTTGGCGTGAAACCGATGATCTGCGGGTAGAAATTGAAGATCACGATGGCGGCGAAACAGCCAATGATTTCCACAATGGTCTCACCCATCTTGACCTGGTTGGGGGTGGATATCCTGGCAAGAGTGCGCGGGTCCCATTCTTTATCCAAGGGTACTCCTTTAATCTCCACTTTTGCACCCGCACGGAAGAGCGCCCATTCCAGGATGGCGAAAATGAATACGATGTTTCCCAGGGCGATCATGATGGATGTGGCATAGTTGCCGATTGCCTTGATAATGGTCTCAACTGCGGCCCACGTGGGAAAAACAGTATGAGAAAGGGCTATTCCCAGTCCGATGGCTGCGAGTACACCGGTCACGATCAATACGATCCGCAGCACCAGCATGAAAATGGGGTACAGGCGTGGACCAATCAGGTAACGTTCGCCTTGATAAGTAGCGGCGATTTTTTCAGGTGCGCCATACTCTTTCAGAACCTCCAGGGTCATCTCTTCGTCCACCGGTTTGCCGGTCTTCTGGCTGCGCTCTTCAAGCATATCCTGCAAGATGGAGCGGATTTCAGCTTGTATGTCAGCACGGTTTTTTCCGGGCAGGCGACGTCCGACTTCTGAAACGTAGGTGTCAATCAGGTTGGTAGTCATATTCATTCTCCTTCATTACAGCATCTTCTTCATCATGGACACGATGCCGGTCCATTCGTCTTTCAGCCTGGGCAGAAGCTGCCTGCCTTCATCGCTGAGCACATAATAGCGGCGCGGGCGATCGGTTTCGACCCGCCAGTTGGACTTCAGCAGTCCCTGGCCTTCCAGCCGGCGCAACAGGGGGTAGAGCGTGCCCTGGTCGATCTCGAGTCCGTTGTCTGCCAGGCTTTTGATGAGCGAGTAACCATATTGCTCCTGGTCGAGATGGCTCAGAACGGCCAGCACGATCACCCCGCGGCGCAGTTCAAGAAGTACGTTTTCAAAGGATTCGTTTGTCATATTATCACCATTGACGACAGTATACTGTATATCATACAGTATGTCAAGGGTTTTAGTATAATATGTTGTATTATATTAATAACATTCTTAGACCTGTTCTTACGTGGTCAATCCCCAATGTCTCAATGTGTACTGGATAAACCGGGTCACATCCTCGAGCCGGTCAAATACAACGCCCGGTCTCCAGGCTTCGGCTGAGGCGATCAATGGCCTCCACTGGTCCCCCTGGGTTTCCATTGCCCACCTGGCGGCCTGCGGCTTTGAAGCCACCTGGCCATTTTCCAGTACATATAATGAGCGGCACATGGTCAGGATCGCATAGGCCTGGTATTCACCGCTCAAGAATCTATCCGGCGAAGGGAAGGGAGGCGACCACCATTCCTGCAAACTGTAACGCACGGCCGCGCGCAGATCGTCCGGGCTGACCGGGTCGATCATGCCATGCAGAGCCGGCCCATTAACCACAACGCCTTTTTCGCGCAGGATCCAGCGTTGCAGTATCCAATCGCTGCCGAGTCTTTCCAGGGCAAAATGTCCGTCGACACCCAACCAGGGGACGGGAGCATGTGCCGGGTCATGGCGGCGGAGGTCCTTTTTGGGGATATAGGCGCCTTCGAGTTTTTGCGACCAGGCCAATCCGCAGGTAAAGAGTCCGGCGTGCATCTCCTTCAAGGCACAGAAGTCCCTCATCGGGACTGGACCGTCCGTGACCACCAGGAAATCGATATCACTGGTCTGCGGGTTGAAATCACCGCAGGCCAGCGAACCATGCAGATATAGACCCATAAATAGGTCTTTGAGGATTTCCTTGATTTCCCCCAACAATATTTCCAGGATGGCATTGACTTCCAGGTAAGAGCAGGGAGTGATCGCCATTTACATGCCCCTGATACGACCGTCTTCCAGAACCCATAGCTCGGCGGCAAACTGCTCGATAAAATAGCGGTCATGGATGACGGCCAGAACGGTACCGGTATATTTTGCCAAAGCCTGCTCGAAGCGTGCCCGCGAGGGGATATCAAGGTGGTTAATGGGTTCGTCCAGTAACAGGAAGGTACAGCCCTGTGCCACCAGCAAGGCCAGTTCCAGGCGTGACCGCTCGCCGTAGCTCATCTCGCTGCAGGGACGCAGAGGGTTGTCGCCGCTGAACAGGAAGAAGTGCAGGAAATGGCGAGCCTCAGTCTGGGTGAAGGTGCCAACAGATTGGATGATCTCCAAGGGAGATTTCGCCAGGTCAAGATGCTCCTGTTCCTGGGTCATGTAGCCGAGCCGGGCAGAGGGGCCAAGACGCACCGACCCGGAGAACGGTTGCAGTTTCCCGGCAATGGTACGCAGCAAGGTCGTTTTCCCACCGCCATTCGGGCCGGTGAGAGCGATACGCTGACCGGCGCGTATATGCAGCCGGATATTTTCCAGCAGAGGCGCATGACCGGGATAGCCAATGGAAAGATAATCCGTGACGAGGATATCCTTGCTTTGATGTTCTGGAGCAGCAAACTCGAGTTTCAACTGCCAGGAAGGTTTTGGCTTTTCGACAATCTCATCCGACTCGAGGAAGCGCTCCAACTTCCTTTCACGAGCCAGGGCTTTGACAGCAACCTTTTTGGCAAGGCGCCTCACGTGAGGCTGGCGGGGGGTGGTGGACTGTTCGACCTGCAGAGCCTGTTGTTTGGTGCGGGCGATATCCTGCTTGATCCGGCGAATCTCTACCATTTGATCGCGGTAAGCATCCCATTGCTTTTCACGTGCAGCCAGGAACTGTTGAAGATATTCGCTGTAGTTGCCAACATACCCAGTCAGGCATTGCGTTTCCGGATCGAGGTCGAGGATACGGTTGACAGTGTTGTCGAGAAAGGCCCGGTCATGCGAGACAATCAAGACAGCTCCAGAAAATCGTGCCAGCCAGTCTTCCAGCCATTCAAGCATGCCAATGTCCAGATGATTGGTGGGCTCATCCAGCAAGAGCAGATCGGGGTCGAAGAGCAGCAAGCGCGCCAACAAGAGCCGGGTCTTCTGACCGCCGGAGAGTTCCCCGATGGGCTTATTGGAGGGAATATCCGCCAGGCCGAGGGGCGCCAGCACGCTGACCGGTTGAACACTGGTGCGCTCAAGTGCCTGCAATGCCTGGTCATAAGCCTGCTGCAGCCCGGCATTATCGGAGTTTACAGCCAGGGCGGAGGCCAGTTCCAACAGGGCCGACTCGGGATCCCGCCCGGGGTCTGGATTGCAAGCCTCGGCGAGGGTGAGCATGGGATCCAGGCTGAAGCCCTGGGGCAGGTAACCAATCCGCAGACCGGAAGGGGTGAGCGTCACTCGGCCCGAATCGGGCTGCTCCTGACCGGCCAATATGCGCATCAGGGTGGTCTTGCCGCAGCCATTCGGACCGATCAGGCCGAGGCGTTCGCCGGCAGATATGTTGAAAGTGATATCTTGAAGGACAGTGTGAGGTCCGTAAGCCTTGTTGATTTGATGTGCAGAGAGCATAGACGTTCCTGTAGTGGAATGAAAACCGGGGGCATACGCCCCCGGCCGGAATCAAAAACCAGCGGGTAGAGTTGCCCGGAAAAGCGTTGGTTTTTTACAGGGTGCGCGTCATTCCTTATGCTCCTGAATCTTTACGGTGTTGAAATTATAGCATAATTCTACGAATGGCGGATGTTGCGGAGACCTGTGCGGATGCGTGCCCAGTTACGTACCGCCTGGTAGTGCTCCTGCCTGGTGGGCGGGTGCGGACTGAAGAGCAAACGCGTATACAGGTTTGTCAGCCAACCAACATCTGCTTTGAGCGAAACAGTTGCCTGAGCCAATGGATGATTCCGTACTGAGCGATCAAGCGTGGCATAGAGGGCATGGGCGAATTCGTGAGGCGTGCGGGCTGCATCGGGTGCCACGCCCCAGGAATTTCCCAGGCGGTAGAGTCTTTGATGGATGGTCGTGATGGCTTTATCGGCGGGGCGCAGGTAAAGGAGCCAACTTTCAAATGGCAGGAGAACCCAAAGCAACAGGAGAATGGCAAGACCAGCCAAAACGAATTCCAGGGTACGGGCAGGTTGCCGGAATAGCGTCCAATTAAATCGGGCAACCCACGATCCTATCGGTGTAAGAGGTGCCGGGATGCCCAATTTCGGCCTGGCCTGGTCAACCGGTCCGCCCGGCCGAAAAAAAGCCGGTTCGGTGGAGGTCGGTTCGAACTCCACCCAGCCGATCCCGGGAAAGTAGACATCCACCCAGGAATGAGCATTTGCCTGCACGACCACGAAGCGGTGAGTTTTGTCATCATATGTTCCGCTGGAATATCCAGTCACCAAGCGCGCCGGGATGCCTACGGAGCGAACCATTACGGCCATCGTGGTGGCAAAGTAATCACAATAGCCCTTTTGCAAGTCAAACAGGAAATAATCGGCTACATCACGGCCTGCCGGCGCCCCGGGCACCTTGAGAGAGTAAGGGAACTGCCGCAGGTAATTCTGGATCGCCATCACCTTATCGTAAGGGGTGGGTTGGTCGCGTGCCAGTTGGACTGCCAGGTTGCGCACCCTTCCCGGTAATTCTTCAGGCAGGTTCAAATAATTCCGGATCGAATCGGGGTGGTCATTCCCGGACAGGCGCATCTGATCCACGGTCACGGATTGAACGCGTGAATCCGCCACGAAAGTATCAGCGTCAGTCCAGGCATTGACCAGGTCTCCGGAAGCGCGCCAGGCGGCAGTGGAAGGCGCGTCGGTACTTAACAAGTCACCGGTCACGAATAAAGCCCCATTCATTGGCTGAAGTCGTTCAACGGTTTGGCGGACCAGCCGATAGTTTCCCGGCAGGTCTGCAAGGTCTGGATGGTAGGGACTATTGGCTGGCATGACCTTTACCCAGGCCGGATTGGCGATCCAAATATGGCCGGTGTAAACATCATAAGTCTGTGAACGCCAGTAGTAGCGTACTTCCGATCGGATATAGTCCGTGTACATCGTCGGGCCGGATGGCGGTGGAACGTACCCCTCAACGCTCACAACCATTAACACTTCCTGTGAAAGCTGAGGACCCGGCCCAATCGTATGAAAAGCTGACAGGTCGCTTCCGCTGCCACCCTGGTTTGGAATAAGCTGGGGAGTCTGCTGGAGTCCCAGTGATTCGGCCAGAGTTGTATCCTGCCGGGGCTGAAAAAAATGCTGAATGGAAGAGGAGATTTTTTGGATGGAGAGGCTTGGCAAAAAGCCGCCAGTCAACATCAATCCGACGGCGAGGAGGATGACAATCACTGCCAGCAAAGGTTCGATCTCAGCCTGATCCATGCCGCGTTCCTGCCAGCGGCGCCGGGCTTTCAGGTAACTCTCCAACGACTGGAGTAATATCCAGCCTCCTCCTGCCAGTGTGAGCCAAAGGATGCCAAGCTTGGAATTGGTGTAATAGATGTTGTAGATAAGCAGGGTCATTGCCGGGATGAGCCCAATTCCCAAAGACGCCTTCCGCCGAATCCACCAGGCTGCCCATGTTGACACGAACCAAAGTGCCAGGCCCCAGATGAAGCTGATTATTCCGGGGTCAATGAGGTATGTACTGGAACCAGCGCTGTGGAACCACAACATGAGACGGCCTGCAAGCCCAGTCAGACTTTGCGTGAACATGGACCAAGCACCCAGAACGGGTTCGAAATCCAGCGGGATGCGGAATATGGCCTGTTTCAGAATGGGAGGAAAGGACGCCACCAATCCATCCAGGGGAATACTCATCTGCCCGACAGACAGGGTCAACCAGACCAGGCCGAGGCAAATCACAAACAATCCAGACAACCAGCCGCGTGCTTTTGACCGCCCGTTCAGCCATCCGGCAAGAATCCCGAAGAAGACTGTCACTATCAACCAATCAGGGCGGATTTGATCGACTATGGCAATCAGCCCGCATCCAACGCTGACAAGCGTCAGGCAAAGCAATAACAGGCGCAACAGGGTCGGAGCACCCATGGAACGGATGAACCAGCGGATGAACCGTGGCAATTGCTCGATCATCCCAATATCCTCCAGCCGGTATTGGCAGGTTTACGTATCGCCACAGCCTTGCCTCGCCCAAGGACACGCCATTCCCATTTGCCTTGTTGCCCTGGACGGGCTTCGGGTCGATTGAGCATGTCGCTCTGGATCACGTTATGGGCGATCCCGAAATCATTAAGCAGAGCCAGGGTTCCGACCGTCGATTCATGCCCACCAAAAGAAAGCGGGTCAAGCAGAAGAACAGTGGGGGTAACGCCATTATTTACCAATTGCAGTATGGATGAAACCCAATCAGCCTGCATATTGGGAGTGATAATGATCAAGCTGGCTCCCTGCCGGACAGACTTTTGGGCATTCTTCAGCAAATCCGATAGAGGCTGCATTCCCGGCTGAGCCAGGGCCAGGGACCGCAGGATAGTGATCGATTGCTCTGAAGTTTGCTGCGGGGGCAGCCAGGTCAATCCGGGGCTGGACATCACCAAGCCCACCGAATGACCTTCCCGCAGGCCGCGGTGAGCCAGCGAAGCTGCCATGATAATGCCATGCTCCACGGTTGACTCAAAGCCGTGACCAACCTGAACGCGACGCTCCAGGTCGAGCAAGATCCACCAGTCGGATGATGGCGTATGCTCGAACTGGCGCACATACAATTCATCCCGCCTGGCGGTGGTGGGCCAATGGATTGCCTTAAGCGGGTCGCCCTGGACATATTCCCGGACTGTTTCGACGCTGACGGTGGTCTCCAGGGCGGCCCGGCGCGGGTGTCGCCCTTCCCCGGCGCGCCCACCTGCGGCAATTTCGATTCCAGGCAGGGGTAATACCGGCGGCACCACCAGCAGGATGGCGGAATTGGGATGGACCATTTCGAAACTGCAGAGACCCAGCGGGTCGCCTGAACGCAACGTGGTCGGTCCGAGGGTGAACAGTCCCCGGCGTGTGCAAACCCCTTCGGTCTTCCATTCCATCGACTGGTTCCCGCCGATCGAGGTGACCCGGCCGGCGGTGTAACCGGGTAGATTGGAATGATCATCCACCTCCAGCCATAAACCGGGCAGGGAGCTGCCATTCGTTACCGTAAAACGCTCCTCCAACTGGTCACCGACCTGGGTCCACCCGTAGCGTATCCTGCGGTCCATGAAGATTTTACGGGAGAGGGAGAGAGTCCAAAAGAAACTCAGCAGCCAGCTTCCGGCCAGGATGACAAGCAGAGTGCTCCAGGCGCGGCTGGGCCAGATAAGCTGCAGTAACAAAAGGAGCACGCCCAGCACAGGCCATATCCGGGCTTGAAAGTGTATTTTAGTGAACGGCAATTTGGGATTCACGGTATTCGATGGGCGATGTCGTGTTAGAATTTGGGTGACAAACGCCAGCATCTTTCTCCAAGCTATCTTACATGAGATGAGGCAGAGCGTCAATAAAGGAGAAAATATGAGCCCTACAGAAAAAATTGAGCTTCGCGTGGAAGATCTTCTAAGAAAATTGACCCTCAGTGAGAAAGTCTCGCTGCTCTCCGGGCAGGATATCTGGAATACCGTGACGGTGAAACGGCTGGGAATTCCTTCCATAACCATGACTGACGGTCCGCATGGGGTACGCTCCACGGCGCCTGAAGCCGGCCGCAAAATGGGGACGGTGACGGCATTCCCGACCGGCATCTCCATGGGGGCAGCCTGGAACCCGAATTTGGTCGAGCAGGTGGGGCAGGCCCTGGGTGAGGAAACGCGCGGCATGAATTGCGACATCCTGCTGGGTCCATGCGTGAACATTGTGCGAGACCCGCGCGGCGGGCGGAACTTCGAGACTTTTTCAGAAGACCCTTACCTGTCCGGACGGACGGCTGTTGCTTACATCAATGGCGTGCAGAGTCGCGGCGTGGGCACCTCGCTCAAGCATTTTGCAGCCAATAACTATGAAATTGAACGTGACCGGGCATCAACAATTGTGGATGAACGCACCCTGCGGGAGATCTACCTGGCTCAATTCGAAATGGCGGTCAAAGAAGCCCAGCCCTGGACGGTGATGTGTTCCTACAATCGTGTCAATGGCGTATATGCCAGCCAGAACCAGCACCTGCTGAATGAAATCTTGAAGGATGAGTGGGGTTTCCAGGGTGCGGTCGTATCGGACTGGGCAGCCAACCACACCATTTTCGAATCGGTTCAGGGAGGCCTGGATCTTGAAATGCCCGGCCCGGCCAAATACTACAAGCTGCTGGGCGACGCCATCCAGAGATGGCAGATCGATGAAGCTGCCGTTGACCAGGCGGTCCGGCGTGTGCTGAGGCTGGTCATTCTCTCTGGGCGTATGGATAAGAAAGTGTCAAAGGGCGCAGTCAATACTCCAGCGCACCAGAAGCTTGCACGGCAACTGGCTGAGGAGGCCATCACCCTGCTGAAAAACGAGGGCGGTCTCCTGCCGCTTGGGAAGGCTATCAAGAGCATCGCCGTGATCGGGCCAAATGCGGCCGAAGCGGTGATCGAAGGCGGCGGCAGCTCCAAGGTCCCACCGCTGTACCGGGTCAGCCCGCTCGAAGCGCTGCAGAAATCACTGAACCGCAAGGTCAGGATCGAATACACCGGCGGCAGCGATAACGTTGATGAACCATTCACCATCCCGACCACCTGGTTGAAGGGTGGTTTGCATGGGGCCTTTTATGAAGCCGCCGATTTCAGCGGCGAACCGATCGAAGAACGGGATGGCTATGGCTCGGATTTCTGGTGGCACATCGCCTGGACACCGCTGCAGATCAAACCCATGGCAATGCGCTGGACGGGCAGCCTGACCGTTCCGCAGGATGGATCGTATAAGATCTCCCTGAACCATATCGGCAAGGTCAAACTCTTCCTGGATGGAAAACAAATCCTGCAAAGTGATTCCTCGATTTCCGGCATGCACCACACCTCCGACCGTGCAGTGACCGTGCAGAAAATGCAGGCTGGCAAGTCCTACGATCTCAGGATGGATTATGTGCGTTACCCGGAACAAGAAGTAGTCAATTACGGCCTGGGGATCGGCCTGACTTTCGAAAGTGGTAAAGACCCGCGCCAGGCGCAGGCCGTGGCGATGGCAAGAAGCTGTGATGTTGCCCTGGTCTTCGCCGGATACCCAGACGCTTTCGAAAGCGAGGGCACCGACCGGCCATCCATCTCATTGATGGGGAAGCAAAATGAATTGATCGAGGCAGTGGCAGCTGCCAATCCACGCACTGTGGTGATCTTAAACTCAGGTGCACCAGTAAGCATGCCCTGGGCCGACCAGGTGGCGGCGATCGTCCTGGCCTATTACCCTGGCATGGAAAACGGCAATGCGGTGGCAAATGTGCTCCTGGGCAAGGTCAATCCATCCGGCAAGCTGCCGGTGACCTTCCCGGTACGGCTGGAGGACAGTCCAGCTTACATCAATGCTTCATATCCAGGCTGCCGGGAAGTAAACTACGGCGAAGGGATCTTTGTTGGTTACCGCTACTATGACAAGAAGAATGTGGCCCCGCTCTTCCCGTTCGGTCATGGGTTATCTTATACAACGTTTGCCTACAGCGATCTGAAGGTGCCGAAGAAGGTCAAGGCTGGCGAGAGGATCGAGGTCAGCTTGAAGGTCAAGAATACCGGGAGTGCAGCCGGGAAGGAAGTAGTCCAGCTATATGTGAGCGATCTCAAGTCTTCCCTGCCGCGGCCCCCGAAAGAGCTGAAGGGCTTTGCCAAAGTAGGGCTCAAACCAGGCGAATCTGGGACGGTTACATTTTCCTTGGATGAACGCGCGCTGGCATTTTGGAACCCGGTCAAAAAGGCCTGGGTGGCAGAGCCGGGCGAGTTCGAGGTGCTGGTGGGCAGTTCGAGCCGGGATATCAGGGTGAAGGCGAAGTTCAAGCTGGAATAAGAACAGGCTCCTCCCGGACAACCGGGAGGAGATAGTTTATTTTACGGCGAGCCTCCGCCAATCGCCCCCTGCGCCGCTACGCCCAACCACTCGAGATCGCCCGCTCATAGCTCTTTCTCGCCAGCGAGGCGGCCAGTGGAGCCGGTGATGGGCGGAAGTAAGTCCCAGTTGATCCTTTTATAGCCAGACACGCAGTCCTTACTTGCTCTTTTGTACAAGTCGGTAGATACCGAGCGTTGCCAGCGCAACAACGGAGACTGCAACAGAGATACGCGGATCCCACATTGCGCTGAAGAGGACAAGCATTGCGATAACAATTGCGATAGTGCCTTCTGTTCTAGCATTCATTTCGATCACCAGTTAGTTTGATTGGATAAGAAGAAGTGTATTCTTAGCGCCACGCCCGCATACACTACACGGACCGCGGCGGCGATAGTAGTAACCCAGTGTTGCCACTGCCAGCGACACGGCCCAAAGAGGAAACAGCGCAAGGGGGCCAACAACGATAATCATAGACTGCTCACTAGCCACCGCATTTTCGGCCATTTTGGCCCAACTAAACCAGGTTGCGATGCCGCCCACCAACAGCAGCACCGACACGATCGAAGCCGGTACCACCGCAAGGGCGATGGGAACGCGACGCCCGGCCAGCCCGAACATCCAGCGTGGGAACACTTCGCCCCAGCGCTGCACCAGCCCGAGCATCAGGACAGCTCCCACCAGGCCGAAGGTCGCCAGGGAGAGCCCCCCGATCCAGGTCCCGCTGGCCTGCCCGAGGCTGAGAGACTTCTCACTCATACCCAGTGGAATTCCCAATGCCCAGGCGAAACGGGTTGCAGCGTATATAACCGGCACCAGCATGGCCACGTAAACAGCGATCCGGACCCAGCGCGCGGCATGCTCCGGGCTACTCCACCCTTCCGTGCCATCCCGGCGGCCGCAATACAGGCAGGCGTCTCCGCTCCGGCGGGCGTAGCTGACGGTGGCCGCCAGCCATAGGAAACCGCCGAGAAGACACAGCAATTGATGAATTGTTTCCCATTGCGTCCAGGCTTTCAGGTAGGCCTGGCCTTTCTCGGCGGTCATGAGGCCGACCAGGGCAGCGGGGATATAAGCAACCTTGGCCAGCAGGTCGAGGCCGGTATTGAGCAGCAGGAGGACCCCGGTGAGCAGTGCACCGGTGATTATTAAGAGAGGCCGGAGCGCCCAGCCTCGCACACGGCTGAGCATCGCCACTCCCACCGCCGCCGCAGGAATCCCCGCCATCATCACGACAGTCCAGGTCACGCCCGGTCCGAACCGTCCAAGCAGCGGCGCCATAAAGTCGGAGACGGTGTCGGGGGTGTAAGGAAACCCGCGCCCATTCACCGCCCAGTAGATCCCCAGCGCGGCATAAATCAGTGACCAAGCCACCGCCGCATAGGGCGCCCAGCGCGGCCAATTGCGCACCCAGCCTATACGCGCAGGTACAGCCCTGTCTGTCATGCTTATGGTTCTCCCTTCACTACCACCAATTTGCTTGGCTAAACCCTTATCTTGTATCATATTACCATCCTTTCCAATCCATTTCGGTCAAAGGCTTGCACTGAGATCGTTTGCCCATCCACGAATGAACGACCAATTGCGGAAATCACCCGGCTTTGCCTGGATCACCAGCAAGATAAACAACTTCTGCCATAGTTTTAAACGCATAATATCCAATTTTCCCCCGAAAAAGCCAACGCTGACTGGTTTGACATCCGGTGCAGCTTTGAGCGCTGGTGGCAAATAATTATCGATGCTCGCATGCTTCTCTTTGAGGCTCATCCGTTTGGGATTTTGGGGCGGCTTTGCCAGTTGAGGATCCACGGAGATCGACAGCTCTTTAAAATTTTGCGGATCTCTCTGGGTCAGTTTCAAAGAGGTGAAAAAATAAGCCACCGACACACTGCTCAATGCCCGCTTGTTCTTTTTTATGAATTTAACTGCCGACGGATGCCAACCTACGATCATGGGCGCGCCGACCACCACTGCCTGATACCCATTGACAGACTTCACATCGTTAATCTGGCGGACATCCACCGTGGCGCTGTTCTTACCCAACTCTTCCGCGATGACTTGCGCGATTTCGGCGGTTGATCCTGCATTGGTTGCATATGTCACTAAAATTTTCTTCATTTGTCTCTCTCCTTTTTCATATATTTTGAATCCACAAATTCATTGAAGTTCCTCCCGAATACGCTCGGATACCAACCGGCCGGAGACCATGGCAGTTGGCAATCCTGTGCCGGGATGGGTGCTGGCCCCCACGAAGTACAAATTCTGGTAGCGCGCATGCCGGTTGGATGGCCTGAAATAAGCCATTTGCGTCAGCTTATGGGACAATCCATGGGTGGAGCCTTTCACCAGGTTGTAGCGCTTCCGCCACGCGAGCGGTGTATAAGTCTCTTCGAACTTGATGTGTGCTTCAAGGTCGCTTATTCCAAACGCCTGCAACCTGCGAAATACATGCTGGCGCGCCTTATCTCGAAGCAAACTCCAATCCTGTGCGCCATTTTCGCTCATATGCCCTACCGGGATGATTGCGATCAGGGTATCCTGACCGGCCGGAGCCATAGCCTGGTCGAGCCGCGCCGGGGCATGGACATAAAAGCTTGGATTGGCGGGCAGGCCCAAGTCCTGGATGCCTTCGAAATTCTCGCGGAAGTCGTCTGCCAGGAAAAGCGTATGAGGAGCCAGGTTTTTATATGTCTTATCCACTCCCCAGAAGAAACTGATCACAGAACAGGAGAAATCCTTGCGCAATAGTGCCCTGGTCATACCATCATGCGGAAGCAAGTTTTGATACACATACGGCAGATCTGCATTTGCAAGGATCACATCTGCATCCAGGCGGGCACCATCCGCGAGCAGGACGCCCCGAGCATGAGCTGCGTTCACGTCGATACGTTCCACAGGCGAGTCGAAGACGAACTCAACACCAGCTTCCCGCGCCATTTCTGCCAGCAGCTCGACCACCCGAAACATGCCGCCTTTGGGGTACCACACGCCATGCGCCAATTCCGTATATGGCATCATTGAAAAAGTGGCCGGTGCTTCAAAGGGACTCAAGCCCGTGTAAATGTCCTGAAAGGTGAAGGCACTTTTCAGGCGCGGTTCATTAAAGTAAGCCGACATGTTGCGATAATGGTTGATAAGCGGCTTAAGACGAAAGATCAAAGGCAGATTCTGGAGGTTGAAGAGATCGGAAGCCTTGCGAAAATCGTGCATGACCAGTTTGTCCACAACCAGCTGGTAGTGTCGTTCTCCCTCCTGCAGATAATGCTGAAATCCTCGAAAACTTCCCGACTGGATCGATTCAAGCTGCTGCTGCATGCTGCTCATATCGGAAGTGAGCGCCAGCTGGCTGCCGTTATCGAAGACCAGGTGATAGGTTGGGTCGAACGCGCTGCAAATCCAGCCGCTCCCGCAGAGGAGTCCCCAATGCAAGAAATTCGGATTCATAAAGAAGGGGCATTACGAAAAGAGTAGGCCCGGTGTCAAAATGATGCCCCTCCCGGCTAATACGGTCACAGCGCCCCCCGGGATGCGAGTTTTTTTCCAGTACCGTGACATGCAGCCCGCATTTGGCCAGGTGGATTGCGGCTGTAATCCCACCGATCCCGGCACCGATCACCAGCACCGATCTTGTTTTCATGATTTACCCAGTGGATGAGGAACTGCAGACTGTGGAAAAGCGCCGGTGCCGTGAAATTTAAGGGCTGAAGAGATGGTCAGCCAGCCCATTCGCAATCCCGCTCCAAGCCCTTTTCTTTCATTGTAATGAGGACGCAGGATATAGCCCTCCCTTTCTATTTTATCCAGGACCCATTCGAATCGTGATATATAGGCAATGCCCGCCAGGCGGCAACGCAGGTTCTGAACCCGGGCGAAATAGGTCTTGCCAGCCTCGAAATACTCACGGGCCAAATCCACCCGGCTCTTCACCCAGGCATGAAATGCCTCGCTTTTCACATCCTGCGACCAGATATGATTCGCCTCAAGCACCTCGCGCTGAATATTGTAATATCCAACCTGGAAATCATCGGCGGTATCCCGCAACATATGGACAATGTGTGCAGCCGAAACAGCCAGATAACGCGTCCCATCATGAGGGGAGAAATCGTTGTGCCCGATGAAATAATGCAGGCATTCGGTTACAGCAATTGCCAGCCAACGGGTATAATCGCCCAGCTCGGCTTGCGAGATCAACCGGTTGCGCCGCCTGACATCGAAATCCATCACCAGCATCATGTTGTGCAGATAGGCTTTCAGCCCGCTGTTCTTTTCATGATCGTGCTGTACCAGTTCGACCAGCATGTTCTCCTGAAGGTCCACATCCTTCGGCGGCTCGCACCGGTAACAAGCCTCCAGCAGGGATTTCTGCCGATCGAGGAAGGCCCTTCGTTCGGAGCTTGAACTTGAATCTGCGTCGAGTACATCATCGACCCAGCGGAAGTAGGCATACGCCCGGAAGGCATCCTCGACAAGATCACGGTCAACGAGAAACCGGATCGTGTAATAAGTCTGTTTGCTGGCAGCTTTCGTGATCGATAAGGCAAGATCGGTAATCATTTTGGTTCACCCTGTCATCCTTTCGATGAAATGGCATCACTCCTGCGGTTCAATACAGGTACTCCATAACTTTCTGATGATCCATGAGTGTGCCTCCTTGATATAAGTGATTTATAGTTGGCCACTCATCCGTGCGATGAAGCGGTGGATGGTATGGAAACTGCGCACCGGCTGTGCATACATTAAAATGCACTTGCCCGTCACCAGGTTTAGCTTCAGTTGCATGCCCAGATCAATCAACTCCTGCGACTCGCCGCCTTGCTGGATCCATACGTTGGTTATCCCGGCAGCGGCAGCTTCCCGCAGCACGTCTGCGCTCTTATCAGCCGGCAGACTAACCAGGGCGCCGTCCACCTGCCCCTTCAGCGCGCCCAGACTCGGGTATGTTGCGATACCATTGATCGTTTCGGCCTGGGGGTGCACCAGATAGATCTCGTAACCGCGCCGCTTCAACTCAGCCGCCGCCATATTTCCGAACTTGTATTTGTCGTTGCTCCGGGAGGCTCCCAGGAGCGCCACCCGTTTTCCGGAGATGAATTCCTGGATATGAGCGTTCATGCGAAGACTCCTTTTCTTTTTTTTGACTATACTCTTTCCAGCTCATGCCTGACCGCCTGTTCGAGCTGCGGGAAACGGAACTGGTAACCCGCCGCGAGCAGTTTGACCGGTTGGATGCGCCGGCTGGCCAGGATAAACTCCTCGCCCATCTCGCCCATGATAAGACGTACCATGCTGGCGGGCATGGCACCGGACGGTTTTTTCCCCAGGGCTTGGGTCGAGGCCATGGCAAACTCGGCGTTGCGGAGCGGGTTGGGACTGACGGCGTTGACCGGTCCGGCCAGGCCTTCGGTTCTCAGGGCAAACTCGATGATCAAAGCCAGTTCATCCCGCCCGACCCAGCTTGACCACTGCCTGCCATCGCCGGCCCGAAAACCCACCTGTGTCAAGGCGGGACCGCCCAGGACGGGTGGGATGCGCAGGAGCACGACCCGGATGCCTGCCGCACTGGCAGGTTGGGTGGCTGCCTCGCCATCCTGCTGCAAGTGCGCCAGGAAGGTGTCTCCTGCTGAACAGTCCTCGGTAATCAGCTTGTCCCCGGAGGAAGGATAAAATCCCATCCCGGAGGCACAAATGAGCACACGCGGCGGCCTGGTACACCCGGCCAGTGATTTTGCCATCAGGCTGTTGGTGGCAATGCGATTGGCGTACAAGGCCTGCTTGGCTTTGGATGTCCAGCGCATCGGCCAGGGAAGGCTGGCAAGATGGACAACGCCATCGAAACCTTCCAGGCCGGCGTTATCGATTTTTCCGGCGTCGGGATCCCACCAGATTTCTTCAGGGGCGGGCGTGTGCCTGACCAGACGAACCACTGCGTGACCACAATCGATCAAGTGGCGGGTCACGGCTGAGCCGACCATTCCATTTGAACCAGCAATTAGTATTCTCATTATTTTTCTCCTTTCATTTCCCATCGCCAGAATCTACCTGGTGGTGACGGTTACGTTACCTACACCGCTTTTGACCGTGACCTCGAACCTATTGGCGGCACTATCGAAGTCGGAGGATTGAAAGGTGTTGTCGTCAATCTTCTTGAAGCGCGAATCTACAGCCGCTTTGCCAAGTCCAGTGGTTGCGTGAATAAGGGCGGCCACGCCTCCGGGGATGCACACGACCACATTGCCTGCGCCACTGTCCGCGGTAATGGTGTTGCTTCCCGTAAGGCCGCGGCCAATCTCGACGGTAACATTACCCGCGCCGGTTTTGGCTTTAACGCTGAGGTTGGCAGCGTTGTCAGGCAGAATCACGTCAATATTGCCCCCACCAGTATCGGTCGAGAGGCGGGTGACTGCCATGCCTGACAGGTTGAGCTTGACGTTTCCACCGCCGCTGTGGGCAATGACGTCAAACGAAACCATGGGATTGAAGTGGATCAGCCACTCATATGCGCCGTTGCAGGCCGCCCATGGAAAGCGGAACCACGGTTTTCCAGTATCACCCCCCCTTAGAGTCAAGTCGACCTGACCGTTGCTGGAATTCAGCGTCCGGTTGGGTAAGCCCTGCTTCTCAAAATACTGCAAGGTGCCGCTTGCCAACACTTGCTCAGCTCCTGTCAGTCTGTCGATCGACAGATTGCCGGCACCTACATCGATATTGACCCTGGCAGTCGTTGCCCCATTGAGAGGCTCCGAAAGGGTATAGGTAAGCACGTTCTTCGTCATAAAAGCACCTCCAGATCATGAGTCCTAGAGCCACTAACAAATCAGCTCCTGTCGCCGTGCCACTGCGTGGTACTTTCCTCGGCGGCGGTGGCGCCGCCTAGAGCGTGGGTTTTGCCTGCACTGCCTGCGCCAGTACCGCAGGTACAGGTGTGCCGCACCGTTCGTGCCGTGAACACCGGCGGCACGCCGGTGCGAGACGGCAGCCACACGTGTTAGGCGCTCTTAAATGGATGAGCCGCCCCGGGTAACCGAGATCAATGGCAGGTTGAGATCGCGAATGCGTTCGAGCAGCCCATGCAGCGCGGCCTGGTCGGGCAGCGGGCCCGAAAGCAGGGTTTCATTTCCTTCCAGGTACGTCAACTTCACACCTGCGAAACTTTCCGACCAGTTTTGATCCAGACGGCCCTTGACCCTGATCTCGTAAAATTCCGGCATAGCAGCCTCCATGATTGGTATCTGACCACATTCTAGCGCGCGGCCAGAATGCCCGCATCTGCCAAAGGGGATATCCGGGGTTTATTTGCAGGGTTTACCTGCGAATTGAATTGTGGGGTTTTAGGGGAGGATACCGAGGTCCCTGGCGCGTGCCACCGCCTCGGTGCGGTTAGCGACCTCGAGCTTGCGATAGATACTGGCCGTGTGAGCTTTAACGGTACCAGGGGATACAATGAGCTGCCGGGCGATCTCCTGGTTGGTTTTACCCAGGGCGATGAGATGGAGGACTTCCAGCTCGCGCTGGCTTAAAGGCTGGACCAGGTTACTGGTCGGGGGGGCTTTTTCCTGGTATATCGCAGATTGAGTTTCGGCGTCGAAAGCGGAGAGCAGGCGGACGGCGTAGTCGCGCAATGGGTCGGGGCCATTATGAGCCAGCCACTGGGCAAGCAGCAAGCGCATGGGCTGACCTTCGTCGAGAAAGAGCCTTACATAGCCTTCCGGCTCAGCAAATGCCAGGCATTTTGTCAGCACCATGAGGGATTGTTCGGAATCACCGCTCTGCCGCAGCGCCAAAGCATGGAGGAGCAAGATCTCCAAGACTCTGCCGATCCTTCCGGCTGAAAGGGCGGTTTCTTCCAAACGTGTCAATAAACCGATGGCTTCATCGGGCTTATTCTGAGCGATCAATACCCGTACCTGAGTAATGTGAGTCAACTCATTTTCAAATCTAAATTGATCGTCTGAGCCGGAGCGCTTTTCCCGCGATGCAGCCCAGCGGATGGCTGCCGGGAGATCCCCTTGAGCCAGCCACAGTTTAACCCGGGCAATCTCGACGGCCAAACGAGCTTCTAAGAAAACACCCCTCGCCTGGATGAGCTGGTTGGCCTTATCCATAATTTCTGTCGCTTCACCGCAGTTGGCTCGAGCCAGATGAATGCGCGCCAGCGTGATGTAGGCCAGGGCCAAATCGTCAGCCTTATCCCACATGGGGATCAAAGCCAGTCCTTGTTTCATATGAGCCAGAGCTGAGGCGAGATCATTATGTTCATAGAACACATCGGCAATTCCAATTTCCACCAGGGCACTGGCGCCGAGATGCTGACCACCTGCCTCATCAATATAGCGTGCAGCTGCCTGGTAAGTGGCTTCCGATTTATTCAACAAGCCCTGGAGAGCATACAGTCTCGCCATTAGGCAGGATGCAGCCACGGTGTTTATGACGGCACCGGCGGTCATGCCTGATCGAATCATCTCATTCAAAATCGGGCTGGCATTGGCATAATCGCCATCTAGGAAATATTCATATCCGAGGGTGATACGAGTATCCAATTGCAGAGCCAGGTTGCTGTCAGGAGTGGATGCGCGCGCCTTTAAACAAAGTTCAATGGCATGATGAATGTCCCCGCGCATAGCGGTAACCCGGCTTTTCACGTAGTCAAGGAATCCCTGCGCTGGATGAGTGTCAGGAACCGAAACCTCGGATCGAATGCCTTTTTCCGCCTCTTCCAACAATCGATCGGCTTCGTCCAATTCCCCGAACCAGGAATGACTCATCGCTTCATAAATGCATAACCAAGGCCGGCGATACACCAATTCTTTTCTTAACTTACTTGTCCAAAAACGTATCCAGGACTGTTCTCCGCGACTCACCAGTTCCATATAGTTCTGTTCGATGAAACGTTCCACCCTTTCATCGTCCGATGCCATGGATGCATGATTAATCGCCTCCAATAGCGAGCCATTCTGTCCATGCCATTCAGCGGCACGAATATGCAACTGAGCAACGCCCTGCGCGCCGAGGGACCTCTGCAGTTGCGTACGCAACAAGTCGGCAAATAAATGATGATAGCGATACCAGATCCGCTCATCATCCAGAGGGACAAGGAAGAGATTTGCGCTTTCAAGGTATTTCAGGATGGAGGCTGAGTTGCCGATGGAGAGAAAATCCGAGACAGTCGATTGATCATTGCCTTTCTTCTGGCCACCTTCGTCGTTTGCGAGCACTGCGTCGCACAGATCAGCAGTCAGGCGCTCCAAAATCGAGGTATACAGGAGAAAATGCTGGATTTCCGGCGGTTGGCTCGCCATGACCTCCTCCATCAGGTAGTCGAGGATGAAACGGTTCGTACCCGAAAATCCCTTGATAAACCCGGATACATCTTCATGATCGCGCATAGACAACGCCGCCATCTGCAAGCCGGCAATCCATCCTTCGGTGCGTTCTGCGAGCGCGGTGACCGATCCGGCACCCAGGTGGAGATCCATGACGTTGTTCAGGAACTGAGCTGCCTCAGGCTCGGTGAAGCGAAGTTCAGCAGCCCGAAGTTCAACCGTCTGACCGCGCGCACGAAAATGAGCCAAGGGAAGTGGGGGGTCCGAACGGGTAACAATCACCAGATGGAGGGTTTTGGGGCAATGCTTGAGCAAAAAAGTCACCTGGTCATGGATGGTCTGGCTGCTAATAAAATGATAGTCATCCAATACCAGGGCAATCTCCCTGTCGAAGGAATCCAGGTCATTGATGAGACTGGTCAGGACCTCTTCGGGTGGCGGTTGCTGTGTCACCGCCATCATTTGTACGGCCTTACCCCCGATCGCATGGTCCACCTCTTGCAGGGCAGCTACCATGTAGTACAAGAAGCGGCCCTCCTGATTGTCATCTTTGTCCAGGGACAGCCATGCCACAGGCAATCCACAACCTGCAATAAAGGATGCCACCAGGGTGGTCTTACCAAAACCAGCCGGGGCGGTTATCAGCGTCAGTGGACCGCGCAGACCTTGCGTAATCTGTTCCTGAAGCCGCGGTCTGGAGACCTGCTCTGTCCGGGTGAAGGGCAGGTGCAATTTCGTGCGGATGAGAGAATCAGCTCTGTGCATACGCGGATCTGACTAAAACAGGTTTCCACAACGCTCCCAAGGACTTTTGGGAAAGTCGGAAGCAGATCAATTATCTTTTGCGCAGGCTTATTGTAATATCGCCAATATTATTTTTTAATCCACTGGAATTATACCCCTGCCCTCGGATACGCTCCGATCAGGCCGACCCGCCTCCATCCACCGCCAGGTTGGCGCCGGTGACGTAGCTGGCGGCGTCACTGGCCAGATAAAGCACTGCCCGGGCGATTTCGATTGGTTGGGCATAGCGGCGAAGGGGGCGTTGGGCAGATTCGACCAGGAATTGATCATAATCCTGGCCGAGCTGGCTGGCCTCGTTGTGCAGCATGGGGGTATCGGTGTCGCCTGGGCAGACGGCATTGACGCGGATATTGTCCTTGCCGTGATCGATGGCCATGGCACGCGTCATGTTGGTGACAGCGCCCTTGGAGGCGCAATAGGAAACAGCATTCCCGCCGCCTTTCAAGCCCCAGCCGGAGCTGGTGTTGATGATCGACCCTCCACCGCGTTTCAGCATATACGGGATGGCGTACTTGCTCATCAGGAAGATCGACCTGACATTGACGTCCATGACGCGGTCCCACTCGGCTTCCGTGGTGGTGAGCACATCTGCGCGCCGGACGATCCCGGCGTTATTGAAGAGGATATCCAGCCCACCGAAGGCTGTCACGGCAGCCTCCACGGCGTGCTGACAGTCTTCGGCCCTGGTCACGTCGCAATCAACGAAAATGGCATGCCCACCTGCCGCCTGAACTTCCTTTGCGGCGGATTCTCCGGCCTGTGCATCAATATCCACGATCACCACGCTGGCGCCTTCCTGGGCGAACAGGCTGGCGGTGGCCCGCCCGATGCCCGAAGCGCCTCCGGTGACAAGGGCTACTTTTCCATTCAAGGTATCCATTTCTTCTCCTTCTTGTGAACCCTTGCGAAGGTTTGTAACCTTCGCAAGGGTAAGTTGTCATGGGGAAATGATCTTGTAGATTATGCTTTCGTGATAGCCGGTGACCACCTGGATGTAACCCGAAAGCATTTGGTCGACGGCAACATCGCCAGAATCCACCAGCAAGGGACGGGTCCGCAAGGCGGCGATCTTGGAAGGCAGGCAGATGACCAGGAGGTTGAGGCGATCCAGCCGGCGGATCACTTCCGGGCTGATCTGCTGGTTGCCACGTCCAAGCAGAAAGCCCTGCCCGCCGATGGGGGAGAGGATCAATCCGATTGGGCGCCTTTCCAATATTTCCAGGATCTGCTGCTCGTTGACGTCGGCCGCGACCAATTCGTCCCGGGTGAGGATATCCACGCCGATCAGGGTCTTGCCTGCGCCAGTACCGCATTGGGATGCCCAAACTTTCGGCGACTGCACGGGTGGTGGTGCCCGGCCCAAGCAGATAGGCCAAATCCGGTTGCATGCGTTCGATCACATCCGCGGCAATGGCCTGGGCCTGTACGGCCTCGCTGGCAGGCGTGGGAACTTTCTGGTTCTGGATAACTGCACGCCGGTAGGGAATTTTCAGATATCCAAACAAGCGGGTAAAGATCTGTCCCTGCCGGTACAGGTCTTCATCCAGGTCGAGCACTTCAGCCTCCTGGAGGTGAAGGCGTTTTCCCTGCAGGAAAACGGCTGCCAGTTCCCCGGTGCAGCGCGGGGTGACGCCAAAGGCGGCTGAATGGATCTTGACCCCAGCCGGGATGCCAAGCACCGGGATTTTATCCGCGACCGCCGTGTAAATATCGCGGGCGGTACCATCACCACCGGCGAATAGGATAAGATCGGCGCCGGCTTCCGCCATGAGGCGTGCGGCAAAGCGGGTGTCTTCGGTAGTTGTATCCCGGGTTGGCAAGCCGGCAATCGGAATGACATGGGGATCAAATCCACAGCGGCGGGCCACCTGTTCTCCCATTTGCCCCGGGGCAGCAAGCAGTTCGAGTTCGGCTGCCATTGAGCCGAGGGGCATCAGTGCTTCTGCGGCACGTTCCCCGGCCTGCGGCACAGCTCCCAATTCCAGCGCGCGCTGCTGTACCTCCCGGCCGTCGCTGCCTTTCAAGCCCACCCGCCCGCCGATCCCGGCGATTGGGTTGATGATAAATCCCAACCTTTTTGGTTTCATCTATTTCTGTTTCTGACCCGTCTTGCGCAAATATGCCCGCCAGGTGATGGCCCATTCATCCGGATTGTCGAATGAATCCGTTACCGTCTGGTGGACGGTGCTGTTGTGAGGAGCTGTCTTGACAATTTCCGGGTCTGTGTAAGCCTCCAAAGAGATCCGCCCAAGCATGGCAACGTATTCATCCAAATCGGTCTTTGAGTAAGACTCGGTGGGCTCAAGCGTCATCGGCTCGGGAACCACGAAGGGGTGGTGGCTGGTCCAGTAGTGCATGCCGAAGTCGGGCACGCGCATGGCGATCTCTTCCGAATGGACACCGGTATCCTGGGTGAGCTGCTCCCAGCTATAGCGGACCTGCTCAATGCGGTGTCTGCCCCGGGCGTAAGGGGCGCTGACGCCGCGGATTTCGAGCACTTTCTGCAACAAGTAGTTATTGTTTAGAACGGCAACCTCAGCGGCCTCGCGCAGACCATCGGCACCAAGACTCATGATCCATGCATAGGCTTTAAGGAGATTCGGAGTGACACCATAGAAAGGACGCACCTTGCCGATACTCATGGGACGGTTGAAATCCAGGAAATACTTCCGACCATCGTACTCCACGGTTGGGACAGGCAGGAAGGGCACCAGCTTGTCCGTCACTCCGCAGGCGCCTGCTCCGGGACCACCGCAGCCATGCGGGGTGGAGAAAGTCTTGTGCAGGTTGAAATGACAGAGATCAAAACCGGCCTCGCGAGCCCGGGTGATGCCCAGGATGCCATTGGCATTGGCCTGGTCATAGGAGCACAACCCCCCGACGGCATGAACCGCCTTAACAAAATCTTCGATGCGGGGATTGAAGATGCCGGTATCCTCGGGGTTGGTGATCAGCAAGGCGGCAGTGCGTTCTGAAACAGCGGCCTTGAGCGCCTCCAGATCGGGATAGCCAGCCTCGTCCGGGTAGAGGGTGATCACCTTATAGCCGGCCACTTTCGCAGCAGCAGCGTTGGACGGGTGCGAGAAGATGGTCGTGATGACCTCATCGCGCTGCGCGGCCTCTCCACGGGCAGAGTGATAGGCCCGGATCATGCAGATATTGGCATAAATTGCGGCTGAGCCGGCGCCTGGCTGGAGGGTCACCCGATCCATGCCGGAGATCTCTTTGAGCATACCTTCCAAGCGGTACATAATTTCCAGGATGCCCTGCACGGTGGACTGGTCCTGCAGCGGGTGCAGTTCAGTCAGCCGGGGGGTGCGGGCGAGCTGGTCATTGACCTTGGGGCTGTACTTCATGGTGCAGGTGCCCTGGCCGATATCTATATTCAAATCGACGCCCAGGTTTTCCTGGGACAGGCGGGCATAATGGCGCAGTACATGGATCTGGGACATCTCCGGCAAGGCAGGTGGGACCGTACGGCGCAACGCCTCGGGTAAAGCCAGGGCCGGGTTGCCAATTTCCTGCTCAATCCCAGGCTCGACCGGAGGCAGAAGCACGCCGCGCTGTCCGGGCTGACTGAGCTCAAAGATGACCGGTTCATCCCAACTGGCCTGGTGGAAGCGACGGGGGGAAGGTTTGGGAGCGACTTGTTTCATTGCACCACCTCCTGCAAGACAGCCGCAAGGCGGTCGAGATCCAGCCCGTGAGTGGACTTCACTGACGCAGAACAGGATGCTCTGACCCAGACCTGGGAATTCGGTTGACAAGTCCTTGCCGCCGAAAATATCCTTCTCCAGGAGTGCCTGATTAACCTCAGCGGCGGTCTTTGGCGTCCCGTCGAAGTTGACGACGAACTCGGTGAAATGCGGCCTGTCCGCGAAGAGTACCATCAGACCGGGGATGGCAGAAATTTTTTGCATGGCATAGCGACATCTCTGCATCAGGCCCTGGCCAATTTCAACCATCCCCTGCGGCCCCATCAGTGCCAGGTATACGCCGGCGGTAATGCCCCACAGGGCGGCGGCAGTGCCGACCCATTCCTTACCTTCTTCCCGCAAGGCGAAGGAGGTCCGCTCGTAGGCGACATCCCCAAAACCATATTCGCCTTCCACCACAGTTGGCGCGAGGCCGAACAGGCGGGATGGATATTCCATAACGATTTTAGGGTCGTCCTTCGAGGCGATAAAGCCAGCATTCCCGCCGCCATAATTCATGTGGATGCCAAGGGTTTGGATATCTCCGCAGGCGATGTCAGCGCCATAATCAACTGGAGGCCGGATCACACCCAAAGAAAGCGGCTCCACGCTGACAATGCAAAGGGCTCCCACGGCGTGGGCAGCCGAGCTGAGCTGTTCCACCTGGGTTTCGAGCAGACCCAGGTAAGTGGGATTCTCGAAGTAGAGCGCGGCGACCTGCTGCGTGAGGCTTTCCTTGAGTCCGACCAGGTCGAGCAAACCGGTCCGGGGATCGAAGGAGATCCGCTTAATGGCGATATCGGGTTTAAGGTATTCTGCCACCTTAGAAAATTTATCCGCACTCATATTCTCCGGGAGCAGGACGGTCGTCCGGCCGGTGAGGCGGGAGGCCATGCGCAAGGCAGTAGCTGTGGCCTGGAAGCCGTCGTAGTTGGGCACATTGACAACCTCCATGTTGAGCAGTTCAGCCATCAGGCTTTCATACTCGAAGAGAGCCTGGAAGCGGCCGTGGTCCTCATATGGGTCGCCGGCATAAGCGGTCAGGAACTCGCCGCGCGAGTTGATCTCATCACACACCGCCGGTACCTGATGCTGATAGCAGCCTGCACCCAGGAAACTGAGGGTCTCACGGGTGGACTTGTTGCTGTTCAACAAGCTGTCGACGTGGCGGATCAACTCTACCTCTGAGAGCAAAGGCTCGGGCAGGTTGAGCCTGCCTTTGAAACGCAGATGGTCGGGGATATCGGCGTAAAGCTCAGCGATGCTTTTCACCCCGATGGCCTGCAGCATCTGTGCTTTCACAGCCGGGGCGGAATTGGGGATGTAGGGATATATCACAGGTTTACGGTCTGGCATGCTGGCTCCTCCTGTTATCTGGAATAAGTGCTCAAATGACGCAGTCTATACGCGGATATATTACAGGGATTATTGATAAAGTGTCAAGGCAGGGTTGACAGTGATTACGGTATTTGCACAGACAACCTCAGATGTCATTACGAGCCGTTCTTTGGGGAAGCAATCTTATGATTGGTGAGGAGATTGCTTGCCATGCCACGTTGTGGTACAGGCTGCGTGGTACAGGTCGAGCCGGAAGGACACCGGCTCTCGCAATGACATTTAAAGAAATGTTCCTCCCTTAAACAATACCCTGGACAGTGATGTGCCTAATACCAATCCCAAACGTTCACCTTGGCCCGGAGGCGTGTCTCACCAGCAATTCTGCTGACATATCCAAGCATTGGTTCGACCAGGAAGAGCAGGAATGCGTTGAGATAGAGCGAAAAAATGGTTAAACAAGTTCATTTTACGTATGGACGCGACCGGTATTTCGAAACAACAAAAAACAATCCTGAAAGGGCAAGAAAACGTGCACAGGGGTGGCAAGAAAAGGCCTTTTTGATGTTTTTCCTCCATATCTGTGGGTGGGCAGGTTGAATTGTTCCGCGGGAATCGGGCTGAAAAAGGAGGAAAATAGGGTTATTTTTGGCAATACAACGGCTTTTTTGAAATAACAAACCCAAGTCGCGTCCCCATTCTGAATTTCGCATGGGAGGAGACACGGGGGTCGGTTATATCTTCATCTCGTATACCCGGTAGCGGCGCAGAGGCGTGGCGCCCAGCTTCTTGATGGCATTGACCATCGGCCAGTTATCCTCCAGCACGTAATTGATCTCCATGGAAGGCTCTACAAATTCAGGCCATGAATTTCCCATTCTTTTTCAACCATGCCAGGCGTTGCTTGTAATCCGGCATTAGTTTTCCCAACCTGTCCCAGAAGGTCCTGGAATGGTTCCCAACCTGCGTGTGGACCAATTCATGCAAAACAACATAATCCACAACCTGCAGTGGTGCCATGACCAACCTGTAAGTGAAACTAAGCGTACCGAGTGAACTGCATGAGCCCCAACGTGTGCGGGCGGAGGAAATGCGGATCTTCCGGTATTTGAAACCGTACTCCGTGGCCAGGGCGAGCACACGTTCGGAAAGCAGCAATCGCGCCTGCTGCTTGTACCAGCGTACAAAAGCTTCCGGAGCTCCCGGTAGAGCATTTTTGGCCAGCCGGAAAGTTGTACCAGTAAAGACCAGGGCAGGACGCTGGCGCGGAACGATGATGAGCGGGAAAGACTCACCCAGATAAAGGAATTTCCCGCCTTCCACATAACGTTTCGGGGATACGGGCTGGGAGCTCTGGATTTTGGCCTGATTTTTTTTGATCCAATCAGCGTGCGTTTCGACGAAGAGGCGGATGTGGACCGCAGCCATTTTCAGCGGGGCGCGCACAGTCAGATTGCCATTCTGTTCAATGACGAGAGCAATTGTCCTTCGGCGGGACCGGACCAACCGATCAATGGATATGGACATGCAGGGATTGTAACCGAAAGGCCCCCACAAGAGTGCGAGGAAAGCGGGGATTGCCAACATTGAAAGGAGAATTGGCTGGGATGAGAAAAAGGGAAGAACACGATATAATTCTTACAGGGAAACTTGTGGTGTTATAAAAGAAGGTTGGATCCAGGTACGGCGATTGACATGTCAAATTCAAAAGGCATCTGAATGGATCAGATATTCATCAAAGTCCTGGCAGCAAGTGGGATCATTGGAATTAATGACCGGGAGAGTGTGACACCACCGGGCATGGGGATCAATATTGAACGGACAACAGACAACAAGTCATGTTGCAGATGGATTATTTTTGGATGTGACCAATGAACAAATATTTTGCACTCCTTTTTCGCAAACCAAAAAAGAACGATATCCTGACACAAATGCGCAGGCGTATCCTGAAACCCATGCTGACGGGTTCGTTTTGGATCGGGACCGTGCTGTATGCAATCGCGTTGATCCCTGTTATCCATAAGGATTTACATGCCACAATCCTGGTCTACAGCATCCTTTACGCGTGGATCATCCTGATCACTTTTTTACCCCATTTGCCTTATCGTGCACGAGCGATCGGTTGGTTGGGTCTCTTTTTTGTCTTAGGCATCATCAACCTTTTTATGAGTGGTTTCAATGTGGATGCCGGCTTATTCTTTATCACTTTCATTGCCATGGCAATCCTGCTGATGGACCTGCCAGGAGGGGTGGTGGCACTCGTGCTCGGTTCCATCGCCATATCCATTTCAGGATTTGTGAATGTAAGACAATATATTCATCTATCGATGGGATTACCCCAATCTGATCCGCTGCTCTGGATCATCGGAGGGGTTGTCTTTCTGCTCATGGGGAGTCTTGTAAACTATTCATTGACAAAAGTCATGTACGGCCTGGATGACAACCTGGCAAAAGCGACTTTTCTGTCAGAAGAGCTCGAACAAACGAATAAATCCCTGAGGATGAGCGAAGCGCGTTATCGCACGCTGGTGGAGACCTCCCCAAGCCTGGTTACCCTGTTCGACTTGAATGGGACCATTGTCATGACCAACCAGGTTGGATTGGCGCTTTTCGGATATGACAACCCGGATGAGGTGGCTGGAAAGGATCTATTGATATTTATAGCCCCAGAGGATCAACCTCGCGTAGCTGAAGCCTTCCAAAGAGTATTGAGAAGTGGGGAGATAAAGGATTTTGAATTTATTGGACTCAGGAAGGACGGCACCTTCTTTAATGCTGAATTTAGTGCCACGTCAATAAAGGATAAGGCTGGAACTCCGGAGGCGGTCATCGCCGTGGGGAGGGATATCACTGAACGGAAAGAGGCGCAGAAGATCCTGCGTGAAGCCAAAGAAGCCTTGGCACAAAGGGTGGTTGAAACGTCTGTCCAACTGAAACAAACTTCCGGCCGGCTGGATGAATTGGTCAAACACGGACCGGCTGTGATTTTCAGCTACCGCGCTTCGGACCATGCCTTTACTTATATGAGCGAAAATGTGGCTACATTCCTGGGTTATGAAGCCCATTGTTTTACCGACGATCCAAATTTCTGGCGCAGTCTTGTCCATCCGGAGGATGCCAGGAACGTTATCTCTCAGATGGATCTTGATACGAAACAAGAAAGGACGAAGTATGATTATCGTCTTTTGAAAAAGGACGGAACCTATTGTTGGCTTCATAGTGAGCGGGTATTACTTTATGACCCGCAAGGTAATCCAATGGATTATGTTGGTTCATGGTCAGATATTACCGAACGCAAAAAGAATGAGGAATCGCTGCGATTCTTTCAAGACAGATACCGGACCTTGTACGAGAGCATGATGGACGCGTACACAAGTGTTGATATGGATGGCCGGATAAAACAGTTCAACTGGGCTTATCTACATATGTTGGGCTACGCAACAGAGGAGCTGCAAAAACTGACCTACCAGGATTTGACCCCCAAGAAGTGGCATGAAATTGAAGCTGAAATTATCGCCCAGCAGGTAATCCCAAGAGGTTACTCGGATATTTATGAGAAGGAATACATCCGGAAAGATGGCACGGTCCTACCAGTGGAATTGCGAACTGTTCTCATGCGGGATGGGGTGGGCATTCCCTCAGGGATGTGGGCTATCGTCAGGGATATCAGTGAGCGAAAGCGGAGTGAAAAGGCTCTGCAGGAAAGTGAGCAACGCTACCGTGAATTGTTGGATAGTTCCCTGCAAGGAGTGGTCGTTTTCCAGGATATGCGGATCGTTTATGTCAACCAAACCCTACTTGACGCGCTCGGATTTACAGAAAACGAATTAAAGTCTCTGCGTTGGGTTGAAATCTTAAAGCGCATCCACCCGGACGACCGTCGCAAATTCCTGGAGAGAATGCGTACAACACTTAAAGGAGCTCCGATACAAGAACGGAATGTCCTGCGGGTTATCCGAAAGGACGGTGAGACCCTGTGGGCGGAGGTTAAGACATCGCCCATTCTCCTACAGGGAAAACCAGCTTCGATAACAACCGGAATCGATGTAACAGAAATCAGGCGGGCAGAGGCTGAAATCCAGGAGAATGCGAAAATATTACAGACAATCCTAAATGCTTCCGAGGCGCTGGTATGCCTGGTGGACCCACTTGGCAAGCTAATCGCTTCGAATGAGAAGTTTGCCAAAAGAATGGGGCTGCAAGCAGGAACCGTGCCAGGAACCTCCATGTATGACCTTCTACCAGAGGATGTACTCAGAAGAAGGAAGGTGCCATTTGACAAAGTCCTCAGTTCAGGTAAATCGATCACTTTTATAGACAATCGAGATGACACGTGGTTCGAAAATAGTCTGTATCCCATCCTGGATGGATCCGGAAAAGTGATGAGCGTGGCTGTGTATGCGCGTGATATCACTGAGCAACGACGGTTGACAGAGGCACTGCGGACGAGTGAAGAGCAATACCGGAGCCTGGCGGAAACCTCGCATGATGTGATATTCATCATCAACCGGGATGATAAGATAAATTATGTTAATTCGTTTGGGGCAAAAACCCTGGGTAAGGAACCGCATGAATTGGTTGGACAGCCAAGGGAGCGTTTCTTTCCCCCCGATACAAGTCAACACCAGAGAAGAACCATCCAGAAAGTCATAGCGACCGGAGAGGCAATTTCTTCCGAAAATGCCAATGAACTTCCAACAGGCACAGTCTGGCTACACACCTGGCTCGTTCCCCTTAGGGACGCATCGGGCGAAGTTGTTTCCGTGTTAGGCGTTTCGCGTGATATTACAAACCGTAGACGGGCTGAAGAAGCTTTACTGCAAGCCCAGGTGAAATTGGAGGAAAGGGTAGCCGAGAGGACCAAGGAGTTATTCGCCAGCCAGGAACAATTACGCCTTCTCACTGCCCAAACTATCCATGCGCAAGAAACGGAACGTCGATCCATCTCGCGTGAGCTGCACGATGAGGCCGGCCAGGCGCTGATCACCTTAAAATTCAGTCTTGCGACGATCCAGAACGATCTCTCCGAAAAGGAGACGGTTTCCCGGAAGCGTTTGTCAGATTCGATGACGCTGATCGACCAAACCATGACCAATATTCGAAACCTGGCTCACAGCCTGCGACCGCCTGTGATGGAGATTGGCGGAATCCACCTGAGCCTGCAGGATTATTGCCAGGAAATATCAAAACGCGCCCAGATCCCAATTTCTTACCAAGGCGTGGATATCCCTGGATTACCATATGATATCGGCATCAGCTTATTCCGTTTTGTCCAGGAAGGATTGACCAATATCATGAAACATTCACAAGCCACCAAAGTGAAGGTCAGGCTGCAATATAAGAAAGGAGAAATCAGCCTGTCGGTGTCAGATAATGGAAGCGGGATTAATGAGGCCGCCCACCCAGATGGCATAGGATTACTTGGGATAAAGGAACGTTTATCCCTGCTGGGTGGCAAGCTGGAAATCCACTCGCAACCAAAGCAGGGTGTACAGTTGGTTGGACTGGTACCCTGGGTCAAACCTGGCAAGACATAGGCATTTGTATGGTGAGAAACAGAATCAGGTTATTTGATGATTATAATACGGTGAAGATTACTATTATGCAGGGGGTGGAAGGGGGGGTGCGGGCGGTTCTGCACCTTATGAGTATCCGTACGCTCCTGTGGGGTTCATGGCGGGATACTCGGCGAGGTTGCGTGACCGCCCGCACGCCCTATTTCCTCCTTTGTGCAGTCAGCCCCAAAATCCAGTTATAAAAAGATTACCAGAAAGGTCATGCCATGTTATCCCAAATCCGAGTTGCCATTTTGGATGACCATCAGAGCATCATCGATGGATTGAGCTATCGACTTAACATGAATCCCAAAATCGAGATCGTCAGCACGGCCAATTACGGGGAGGACCTCGAGCCGATGGTTTCTGAGAACGAAATAGATGTGTTACTCCTGGATGTCAGTGTCCCCAACTCTACCAAAGATCATAACCCATATCCGGTTTTACACATTATCCCGGGTCTTCTGAAGAATCATCCGAGATTGTCCATCCTGATCATTTCCATGTTTACACAACACTCCCTGATCGACGCCCTGGTGAATACCGGCATCAGCGGGTACATATTCAAAGATGATCAGAACTCCATCCAGGAAGTGGATAAAATTGTGGAAAAGATTGCCAATGGTGGAATTTATTTCAGCCAGGGGGCTTACTGGGATGCAGGTGAAAACCCGGTTGATTCGCTGCTTACCGAGCGTCAATTGGAGGCATTGTCATTGAGTGCCTCCCGCCCGGATGGTGACACCATATCACTGGCCAAGAGGTTGGGCATCTCTGGTTCCACCATGAGGAATTTGCTATCTGGCGCCTATCTTCGATTGGGAGTTCGCACACGTGCCGCGGCCATTGCCAAAGCCCAGCAGTTGGGGATCCTACCGAGCACTCCCCAACCAAAAATGGCGCCCGGGAAGAAACCAACCAGGCAGTTAGCAGTGCACCAGAGACGTTCTCTGAAACAAGAAGGCTGAATACATTAAAATAAATTTCCCTGGCGAAAGTTACCAGGGAAATTGATTTCATGATCTTTGTGAGTACAGCTGGAGTCTTCCTAGTTTGCAGGCGTGTAAGGTAAAGCTGTACGTTCAAATCTCTTAAGGGGCAAGACATCCACGAGCTCATATTCCCGATTACCAAGTCCGTAATTCTCGGCATACTCGGTGGTCCCGTACGGGTCCTTGAGTGGACCGAACAACTGCCGGAAGGGATGCCCTTCACGGTAATGGACTTCCATTGCAAGCGGGATATTCTCTTCGATTAACCTGGTCCGGGCTATGACATCCAGCGTGGCTTGTTCCAAGGCAACAATGTCATCGGAACCAAATATGCCCGCATCCGGCAGGATGGGCATGCTGGTAAAACCAAAACAATCACACAGGGGCGTGATTTGAGCGGCAAGGTTAAGGTGAATGGCTTTGCCCGGCTGGAAGGTGGACATGATTTCGCTGACTGAAATGGCGCAGGCTTCCATAAAGGTGCGGAAATTGGCTTGGTCGATCTTCAGGCTTCCTGGAGGGGCCACCTTCAAACAACGCCCACACTGATTACACTGCTCGATATGCAAGTGCATCGTTCCGGGGACCTTCTTGTCTTCGACGATGGCCTCGAAGGGACATGAAGCGGCAATCTGTGGGATGGCTGTCGCCGGGTCAGGGCAATTTTCTGGGAACCAGTACTGGTCAAAGTGCATGGCATCATGCATCCGGCCGCGCGTCTCTCCGGCCATGCAACCAAGGGCAAGGTTCTTTATGGCAGCTCCGAAGCCGTTGGTCGGATGTCCCTTGACATGAGCGAAGTTGACCATAAACGTAGCATCCTGAATGAACCCGGCTATTTTCCAGGTCTTAATGTTTTTATACGGCCGTTCGTGCTCGTAATAATACTTCTCGTCCGGGCCGGCGGCGGGATAAACCGGGCAACCCAGGGATTCCGCCGAATAGCCACGCTTTTCTGCACCGTCCGTATCCCACGAGACATCGGCAACAAAAGGCTTGCCACCGCCGTCCAGGATGGCCTGGACAACCTTCCGCACAAAGACCGGATGGATGGTCGAATAGCCGATGTTATTGGCCGTGTGCATTTTTATGACTACACGTTCGTCCTTCACCCGGTCGCGCAAGTGCAGGTGCTCAAGAATCAAGTCGAGTTTTGCTGGAAGGGTTTCCCTGGCCTCCAGAAGAGATTGGCGTGCTGTTCCGAAGTATACTTTGCTGGGCATGTTTGTTTGCCTGGGTGATCAGGGAATCACGCCTTTTATGGTCCAAAGCAGGAAAGATCTTTTTTCCCCATGGCGGGAGTTCCCAAAAACCGGTTTCCTTTCAATAAGATGCCGAATTATAATTGATGTTTGCTGAAATAAAAAACCTTTCAAGCCGGGAGGCAGGAGGGAAAAGAATAAAACAGTTGGGCGCGAAAATATGAGGCCTTTTCAATTGAGAATCAGGCCAATAACAAACCAGGGCTGCCATATGGCTGCCCTGTCATTTTGGCCGGTGGAGCCTATCCGACGGGTACCTGCTCGGCGGGATTAGAACCTGTGCCGCGTATATTAATGAATTTCTTCAAGATGTCGAACCAGAAGGGTGCCCCCTGGGCAGCGGCCAGGCCGGTTATCAGCATGCCCAAAATTTTTGCCAACCAGCCATTCAGGTCTGTTGGTAAATTAATTATTCTATTGCAGAATGGCAGACCCTGATTATTCCAGGTGGGAATCCCCCAAACCTGGCCAGCCTTGATCGGCAGGAAAGAGCATTGATTTCTTGCAGTGCTAAACGGGAAAATTGACCAGCCAAGGGGAATTCTTAATCCCTGCAATTGGGCCTCCAGCACCGGGATATTCACCAAGGGGCCGGCTGCTGTAATTTCCGGCGCAGTCTCAGCCGCCGTATAATTTTGTGCCTGGACCAAGATGGCCTGGCGTAAAATTGGTTCCCGCCAAAGACTGGTTGCCACATTAAGGGTATCCACATTCAAAATCAAGGCCAGTATCAGGCCAATGATGAATGAAATGTATTGAGACCGACGTTTATAAGCCCCGGAAAGCCGGTCCATCGCATCGTTAAACCAGGACTCCAGGTTGATACGAGCAGTGGCAACTGCCTGCGATCCATTCAGAACGGAGACTTCAGCCTGCCTGATAATGGCGATGATCGACTCGCTCAAGCGCGGATTCGTTTTTTGGAGAGCCAGCAGACCCAAACGAAATTGACGCATGACCAGCCCACTATCAAAGCCGGTATCTGTGGCCACACGTCGCTCCTCGACAAAGCGCCCATAGTAGGATTCCACTTGAGGAATAAGCAGGTCGAGGGTGGGTTTGAGCTCGGGATATTTCTCCCCGCAAACTTGAGCTTGAAACTTCAGGCTGTCCAGTGCAGCAACCCCGAGGCCTGAGGCGGCCAGATTCCTGGCGGTCTGCAAAATGGCATCCCAATCCTGCCTGGCGAGTTTCTGTTGTTCAGGGGTCTGGATGGAAGCCAGCTGTTTCTCAATCTCGATTGTCATCAATCTGACAGGAGAATTGTCTGTTCCAGCCTGTATTATGAGTTCAAATAGTGCCGCACTGAATTTGTTGGGAGGGATATAGGAGGGCAGGCGCGGCTTTTTACCGGGCTTGCTGGGCTGACTATACAGGCTGGCGATCAATGGGTAAGAGTAGAAGCGTTGCGCCAGGTCCGGGCTGTTCAACATCTGGGAGATGGCCTTTTCCAGGTCCTTCGCCCGTAAATTGACGATGTTACTCAACCATTCCTGCAAAGACATTGTTGTGAAGCTTACCGCCAGCCAGATAAAGATCAAGCCAATGGCAACTTCGAGAATCTCCTGAAGGTACATGGGGCCTCCACGCTTATCAAGAAAACGTTTCTTCCAGTATATAGAAAAGAGGCTCCGTAGACAAGGTTCATTAATATGATGGATAAAAAGTATAGGTTTTTGGATAAACTGTAGTCAGCGAATTCTACTGACGCCCGACACTCCCAATTTCCCCCTGCGATATGGCGATCCTGAGCGTACCTGGGATCTTTTTATTACTGGTCTTCTTTGAGCTCAGCCAGCAGACCTGGAACCTGGTCAAGCGCAGTGATGATGGCCTGAGGCTGTATCTTCAACTCACCTTCTTCCGGAACCTGAGCCCGGCGGGTTATCCATATGCTATACGTACCCAGCCGGTTTGCCCCAAGGATATCCGCTTCGAGCGTATCGCCAACCATGGCAGTCTGTTCAGGAGGAAGCCCAAAGAAGTCCAGGGCAAGTTGAAAAATGCGCTCATCCGGTTTGCGGATCCCACATCCGGCGGAGGTAAGGATGATATCAAAATACGGGCGCAGTTCGCAGCGGTCGACCAACTGCTGGACATTGTTATCGTCAGATGTGTTGGATATCAGACCCAGACGGTAGCCTGCCTCCCGGAGTGTATTAAGGGTCGGGATGGCATCGTTTTCCAGGTACCAATTCTGCTGGGTTATGGAGTACATGGCATCCAGGGCTGAGCGTAAATTCGATGGGGGAATTTGCTTAAAACCTTTTTGTTCCAATATTTCTGTCAGGAGAGAAAATGTGGTCTTCTCGATCGTGCTTGTGCCTCTTTCGGCATAGTAGGAATCCAAAAAGGTTCCAAATTCGCAACAAAAGGGGTTCATCTCAAGCGGGATGCCGGCTTTGTGTAAAACCTCCACCAATGCCCGGTCGGATTTTTCATAAATTGGCGGCCAGGGATCCTTCGAGTAGATCAGGGTGGAACCAAGGTCGAAGAAGACGACTTTTATTGCGGAAAAAGGATGGTTCATAATGGCTGGATTATAGCGTGAAAAATGAGGCCGCAGGCCGCAATTCACATGTGAATTTGAGCAAAATCGGCAGCATTTCTACGATCCCAAGAAAAAACAATGGAACGCATCCATGGAAGAGTGTTCCATTCTGATTATGAAATCCAGTTATTCAGCGGACTTGGGTAGGATCAGCCAAAGCAGCAGGTAGAGCCCCACCCCGGGCACACCGCCCGGAATCAAGGCGATCAGGAAGCCCAGCCGAAACCAGACGACACTGATTCCAAAGAACTCAGCCAGGCCGCCACACACGCCGGCAATGACATGGTCACGCCGTGAACGGCGCAAGGGAGCATGTTGGGTTGTTTCTGTCATGGCATATTCTCCATAAGATGGTATACCTCATATACGAAGAAAATGCCTTCAGGTTTAACCACTTTTTAGATAAATTCCGGTCGGATCCAACTCTTCCCGTAAGATCAGCAACTCTTTATCGGTCACGGGGTCAGTGATGCGTAAATCCGCGGCGACCTTTAGCGCCCAGCCGGTGTTCTCGATGGCTTCCTGAGCCGTTCTCCCGGGATGCAGGGCAGTCAGAACCAGTTCGCCGGAAAGGTCAGGCTGCAGGTAGCCGATGTTGGTGACCACGCCAACCGGGCCCTGGCCGCGCAGGCCGGCTTTTTGCCGCCCGCCCGATCCGTCCAGGAAGCCAGCGGAGGTAAGGAAGTCCACCTTTTCAGGAAAACGCCGTTTCTGATGGGGAGTCATGATGTAACAGCGGTTGGCCCAGGCGGCGATCTCCTGGGCTCCGCCGGAGCCAGGCAGTCGAACTTTGGGATGCGTATAGTCCTGACCAATGAAAGTGGCGTTGATATTGGCGTATTTGTCAATTTGTGCGCCGCCCAGAAAGCCAACCCCAACGTTACCGCGCTGGAGGTAGTTTGCGAAAATATCGTACATGCCAACCACGGATAACGCTCCGCTCACCAGGGTCGGGTCCCCAATGGAGAGCGGTAATCGGGCAGGTTCCGCCCCGATGACACCGGCTTCGTAGATCAGCACCAAGTCCGGGGCATGCGTCCGCTTGGCGAGGTTGCAGGCCAGGTTGGGCTGTCCGACTCCCACGAAGACCACATCGCCATTCTTCAAAAGGCGGGCAGCATTAACGATCATTAATTCAGAGGGTGAGTAATCCAATTGATTGATCCTTGTTGATCACGACATGCGTGTATCCATATTGGGTGAAAACATTCGCTGCGTTAATATTCACCATAATTGACCGGCTGGCTTAACCTGGGTTTGATGTTGAGGCGTTTGTGAGTTTCAGGGCCAAGCTTTTGCCAGTATTCGTCCCGATCCTTGACCCCATGAACCCACTCGTCCAGGTAGGATCTCACCGAATTGGTCGATTCACTGATCTTGTCCCACTTCAAGTAGAAATCGTTATCCCGGTCATAGTACCCCTGGGCGTAAGAAGGGTGGGAGGCATAAGGAACGTGGCTGACTGAACTGACTATAAAGCCGGGTATAAGCGTGCGATTTGGGTCAGACCGGATGACGGCTTCATCCACAATCTCTTCGGCCGTCAGGATGAGGCGTTTGGCTGCAAATGCGGACTCCTTTTGTTCGCCAATGATCCCCCAGAGATGAGCGTTGCCATTCACGTCGGCACGCTGCACGTGAACAATGGCGACATCCGGGTTCAAGGCAGGAACAGTGATGACTTCCCGTCCGGAATATGGATCAACCACGCGGCGGATGAGCGGGTTGGACCGTTCCAGGTCAGTGGCAGCGGTCTGATTCATCGGCATGAATGGAAGACCAGCCGCACCGGCCTGCAGACGTGAGATCATCCCAAAATGGGAATATTCCTCCCATTCCAATTCGTTCTTTTCGATGGCAGCCCGGATGATCCGCAAGGAACCAACGCCAGGGTTGCCCATGTAAGAAAAAATCACTTTCCGGGCACAACCAGCTGCCACCATCTGGTCATAGATAAGGTCGGGAGTGGCGCGTGCAAGCACCAAGTCACGTTTGTTCTGCCGGATGATCTCATGCCCGGCTGCAAAAGGGATCAGGTGGGTGAAACCGGCAGCATAAACAATGTCTCCATCGTGGACGGATTGAGAGATGGCTTCTGCAAGGGGGATCAATTTACTCATTTTAGTAACTTCCACTCCCGTTGTCTTCTTCAGTTTCACTTCCGGCCGCCGGTCCCGGGCGGCGCCTGCCCATCGGATTACCTCGATTGCGTCTTTTCTTTATACCATCTTCCCGGCGCTGACGGTTGCGTTCACCCACACGGCGAATTGTCCCAAAACGGCCGCTCTGAGGACCGGGTCTATTTCTACGGCAAAGAAACCCAACAACCAAAGCGGTAAATGACAGGAGCAGATATATCCCATGGACATCCTGGCTGATGATCGATCCAATAAAAATTAACAGCAAGCCAAGACCGACCAGAATGAAGAATGTCCCGATGCGAGTAACCAGGTTGTCTCCCATCAGGCCCTATTATAGAGCATTCAGGTGTGAAATAGGCTGCAATTAGGAAAGCTTGCAGGGTATTTTAGGATGGATGTCCCTATCTTTCAGAAAAAGGCTAAATTACACTATAATGAGTAACATGGATCTTAATGGATCAAGAAAGGAATAATCTATGCGTCTCTATGTGGATAGCAATAAGTGCTCCGGATGCAACGCCTGCAGGGTGGCTTGTTCTCTCAACCTGTTTCAAGAGAACAATCCCAAGAAATCCGCGCTGGTGATCGAGCCTCATTTTCCGATACCTGGCGTATATACTGTAAAGGTTTGCACCCAATGCGGGGATTGTGCAGCAGTGTGCCCGACCGAGGCAATCAAACAGGATGCACAAGGCGCATATTATGTTGACTATGCAGAATGCAACTTGTGCGAGGCGTGCGTTCCCGAATGCCCGGAAGGTGTGATGTTTGTACGGGCCGAATTGGCGGACACAGCCTGGAAATGCAATTTATGCGGCGATTGTGTTGAGGTATGCGGTACCAGCGCTTTGTGGATCGCTGAAATCGAACCTGTTGCGGACATGGCTGCATAAGGAGATGACTATGAACGGATATGGCGGACATATTTTACGTATCAACCTGACAACCGGCGCAACCGCAAAGGAGACCACTCCAGCGGCCTTGGCGCGAGATTTTATTGGCGGGCGTGGTTTTGGGATTTACTTCCTGCTCAAGGAAGTGCCCAAAGGAATCGACCCGCTGGGACCGGATAACAAGGTCATCATCTCCAGCGGACCGATCGCGGGAATGATGATCCCGGGGGGCGGTAAGTGTGATTGGACAACCAAAGCCCCGCTGACAGGTGGCTACGCCAGTTCATCGCTGGGTGGACACTTCACGGCGGAGATGAGGTATGCCGGGCTGGACAGCATCATCCTGGAAGGCATCAGCCCCAAACCGGTCTATATCCTTATTGACAACGACAAGGTAGAGCTGCGGGACGCCTCCGACCTGTGGGGCAAGAATACGTTCGCAGTCGAAAAACAATTCAAGGAGAAATTGGGCGAAGAGTACCAGATCGCGGTCATTGGCCCGGGTGGGGAGAATCTCGTTCCGTACGCCTGCGTCAACCATGATTACGGTCGCCAGGCAGGGCGCGGCGGCGTCGGTGCGGTCATGGGATCCAAGAAGGTCAAGGCGATCATCGTCCACGGGACGAAGACCATACCAGTGGCAGACCTGGAAGGCTATCGGAAGGCCGGCAAGGCGCTTTACAAGGCCTGCAAAGAGGCTGAGGGGGTCAAAGAATGGACGCGTTATGGCACAGCAGGAGTCACGGCCTGGTGCGACGAAGTTGGGGCACTGCCGACGCGCAATTTCAGCGCCGGGTCGTTTGAGGGCGCCAACAATATCAATGGGAAGGCCCTGCGTGAGAAAATAGTCATAACCGATAAAGGTTGTTTCGGCTGCCCCTGTCCGTGCGGGAAGTACAGCCGCAGTAAAAAATACAACACTTATGTCGAAGGCCCGGAATATGAAACCATCGGGCTGATGGGTGCCAACCTGGGGATTGACGATATTGAAGCCGTGGCGCAGGCCAACCTGCTATGTGATGACCTGGGTATTGATACCATCAGTACCGGGAATGCAATTGGCTGGGCCATGGAATGCTATCAAAAAGGTATTTTCACCAAAGAAGAGACAGATGGGTTGGATCTCAAGTTTGGAAATGTGGAGGCTGTTTTCACTTTGATCGGAAAGATCGCCCGGCGCGAAGGCCTGGGTGCCTTACTCTCGGAAGGCGTCAAGCGGGCTTCCAAAAAGGTGGGCAAGGGCAGTGAGAAGTTTGCCATCCAGGTGAAGGGCATGGAACAGTCTGGCTATGCCACCCACAACGCCACGGCCATGCTGCTGGCCTACATGACATGCGACGTTGGGGCACACCATAACCGCTCGTGGGCGATCACCTATGACCTGCAGGTTGGCCGGGATCTGGTCACCCTCGAGAAGGTGAAGCGTGTGATCTGGCTGCAGAATTTCCGCCCCATGTTCGATGTCATTGGCGGCTGCCGCCTGCAATGGGTGGAACTCAGTATTGACCGTGAACTATATGTGCCAGCCCTGGAAGCCATAACCGGCATCCATCGTTCCTGGGAAGACCTGGAAAAAGTTGGTGAACGCATCTGGAACCTGACACGGCTGTACTGGGCGCGCGAGAATGAAGATTTTGGCCGTGCCTGGGATATGCCGCCCCAAAGGTTCTACGAGGAGCCGCCCAAGAGCGGCGCCACGAAGGGCCAGATCACCAGCCTTGAAAATGTCAATAAACTGCTGGATATGTACTACCTGGACCGCGGTTGGACCTCGGATGGGCTGCCGACCAAAGAGAAGATCGAGAGCCTCGGTTTGAATGCGATGGTGGCTTGAAATGTCGGCAACTCTACGCTTTGGCGATTCGCTCAGGAATATGCTCGGACTGCGAGAGGAGTTTTCCGTTGAGCCTGGGAGGAGCGTGCGTGATACACTCGTCTCCTTGAGCATCAAGCCTGAACTGGTGGCGATGGTGATCATCAACGAAGAGATGGAAGCGAAGGATTACATCATCCAGGAAGGCGATTTTATCCGAGCCCTGGCTGTGATCGGCGGTGGATAAAAAAAGAATAAATAAAAAGTCTCGGGCGGCACAGCTGCCCGAGACTTTTTTTAACGGCAAGGCGCCTTGAAGCCCGGTAATTTCCTGTCTCACCGGATGATCGTCTGGATCTGTTCGTGCAGGTACAGCGGCAGGTAATAACGGCCGCCGGAATTTTTCCCGCTCGACCCGGAGGCTTTCCAGCCGCCGAAAGGCTGGAAGCCGGGCCAGGCACCGGTTGTGGCACCCTGGGGGCGGTTGGCATAGGCAACCCCCGCTTCAATACGGTCAAAGAACCAGCGAGTCTCTGCTTCATCGCCATAGAAACCGGCGGTCAGGCCGTAATTGACGCTGTTGGCGTTTTGCATGGCTTCTTCAAGGTCCCGGCTCCGGGCGATGGTCGTGATAGGGAGGAACATCTCATGCTTCCATAAACGGTGGTTGAGCGGCAGTTCACTGACCAGAGTCGGAGCGCAAAAGTATCCCTTACCATAGTCACCATCTGTCAGTACCTTGCCTCCGGTAAGCAAATGGCCTCCGGCGTCACTGATTTCTTTAATAAAATTCGTGTAGTCATGATAGGCACTCTTGTTGATGACTGGCCCAAGGTAGACCTGACGCTCGGTCGGGTCCCCAATGGTCAAATTTTCAGTCAGGGTGGTAAAACGGGCAACCAATTCATCATAAACAGCATCCTCGACAAAGACACGCGAGGTGGCCGAGCATTTTTGACCCTGCAGACCAAAGGCCGAGCGCACAATCCCCAACGCGGCGCGTTCGAGGTCGGCGTGTCGAGAGACGATTACCGCATTCTTGCCGCCCAATTCCAAAAGGATCGGGCGGGCCCAGTTACAATTTGAGAAATCACGATAGATCTTTACTCCCACGTCAAACGAGCCGGTGAAGGTCACCCCATCCACAGCGCAGGTGACGAGAGCCTGACCGAGCGTGCTCCCCGGCCCGGTGACGAAGTTGCATACCCCGTCCGGAAGTCCAGCATCCCGGAAACATTCGACCAACAGGCGTACGATCCAGGCTGAATTGCTGGCGGGCTTGATCACCACCGTATTACCACTCACCATGGCCGCGCTTGCCGGTCCACCCGTCAGTGCGAAGGGGAAGTTGAAGGGGCTGATCACCAGCCAGACGCCATACGGGCGCAGGTTGGAGATGTTGGTGGCATCGTAACCGACCAGCGGGTCCTTGCCCATTTCAACCACATAACCCTGGTTAACCTCCATCTGGCCGCAGGCGTAACGCACCAGGTCGGCGGTCTCGGCGATATCCCCCAGACTTTCCATGCGATTCTTGCCAACTTCCATGGCCATGACCGGACCCATCTCGAACATGCGCTGGTCGATCAAGTCAGCCGCCTTGCGAAGCAGCCTGACGCGCTCCTGCCAGGGCGTATGGCTCCAGCCAGGGAAGGCTTTACGGGCGGCAGCCAAAGCCTGCTGGGCGTGCTGTTCACTGCCTTTTTGCATCACAGCCAGAACCCAGTCGGTGTTGACAGGCGAACGGGCCTCAAATTTTTCACCGGCGTACACGTCTTTATTGTCAATGATCATGGCATATTCTTTGCCCAGGCCGGCTTTGACCCTGGCCAACGCGGCATCAAAGCGGGTATGCAGTTCTTCGGGTGGATTGAACATGGTCGCGTAGGTTAATTTAAAATCAGCCATTATGGCCTCCTTAATATGCTAAATGGGACAATATAAGGATAGTATATTCCAAGACACGTTCGGTGTCAAAGAGGTGAACCTTTTTCTTATCAGGGGCTAAGGTTGAAAGAGATCATTCATCCATTTGTCAGAAAATCCGAATATAATCTGACCAAGAGGTTCCCATGCCAGCAAAGCGAATTTCCTCGATAGACCAGTTCCGCGGTTTTGCCATCCTGACCATGGTACCGGCTAATTTTATGGTCGGTATTCAAATCATTCCGGCGTGGCTGAAGCATGCCCCGGATATTGGCTTGACGGTGATCGACCTGATCGCCCCATTCTTCATCTTTGCCATCAGCCTGACCTTTGGATTATCCTTCCGTCATCGAATTGAAAGGGACGGGGCATTTCATACATACACTAATTTTCTGACCCGCTACCTGGCGATCATCGGCCTGGGTGCAATCATCTCGGCGGGGGAGACGGCCCTCGGTCAGAATTCCAGTGGGATCGATTGGGGCGTCCTGCAGGCGATCGGTATGGCCGGATTGGTGACCCTGATCGTCATCCGTCTACCCTCGATCTACCGCTGGGTGATCGGTATGGCGATGCTGGTTGGTTACCAGCTCATCCTGGATCACTTCCTGCTGGATCTGACCCTGCGTTCACCGCATGGAGGACTTTTTGGTTCGGTCGATTGGGCTGCCATGATGATCCTGGGTACTGCCCTGGCTGACCTGTTCCATGGTGAAGGCTGGCAAAAAAAGGCTTACCCATGGGCATCCCTAGCGGTCCTGGCGGCGGGGATCGCCCTGGCTTTCTATGCACCGGTCAGCAAGCACCGTGTTTCATCTTCATATGTGCTCATCACCCTGGGGATCAGCGCGCTGCTTTTCCTGTTATTTCATTGGATTTCAGATATCCGGAACTGGAACAGCCGTCTCTTGCTGGCTTGGGGTAAAAACCCATTGATCTTATACTTTCTGCACTATATCCTGATCGGTATCTTCTTCCTGCCAGGCATTCCCAATATCTATGCCACGGCGCCACTCTGGCTGGTGCTCCTGGAAATGGCCTTTCTGTTGGCTGCCATTTCAGCGGTAGCCTTATGGATGGACCGCAAAAATTTGATCGTCGCACTCTAGATCAACTGGTGTAAAGGTATGTTGGACGTTCTCAAAAAAATCCGGAGGCGCTGGGGGAAAGCGGCGATCATCCTCATATTTCTCTCTGCGGTGGTTTTTTCCATCCAGTTGTGGGCCCGACCAGCATCAAGTGCATCGGCTGCGGGCTTGAAGCTTTTCTCCCTGGCTGGTTATCACCGGCTGTTGGTCCTGGCTCCGCACTGCGATGACGAGACACTCGGTTCGGCGGGCCTGATCCTGGCGGCGGAGCGAAGCGGTATTCAGGTCAAGGTGGTCATTGCCACGAATGGGGATGGCTATTTCTTTGCGACTGCACAGGACTTCCACAAGATATATCCCAACGCGAGTGATTATGTGCGCATGGGAGAAGTTCGCCAGAAAGAGTCCCTTGCGGCATTGAAAATCCTGGGTGTGAAAGCGGACCAAGTGGCTTTCCTGAGTTATCCCGACCGTGGTACGCCTTCTGAATGGAATGATCACTGGTCAGTGCAGGATCCCTACCGTTCGCCGTACAGCCATGATATCAAAAGCCCATATGCCCTCACGTATGACCCAAAGTCGGTCTATGCAGGCGAGGATTACCTGGCAGATATCGAATCCATATTGAAGAGTTACCGACCGGACCTGATCGTCTATCCTCATCCGGATGATGTGCATCCCGACCATTGGGGCCTGAATGTTTTTACCCGGCTGGCAATTAACGAAGTAACCCATGCCGATGCGACCTTTCAGCCCACCCAACTGACCTACCTGGTTCACCGACCCGATTTTCCGACGATCCGGGGTCTCAAGACACAGCAAAGTCTTGTGCCGCCCCCGGCTTTGTATGAATTGTATACCAACTGGGTCCGTTGGGACTTGACCCCAGGCGATGTCCAGACCAAGCTGCAGGCTGTGCAGGCCTATCGCAGCCAGCTGCCCCTGCTGCACGGTTTAATGGACAGTTTTGTACGGACCAATGAACTCTTTGAACCAGTCGACAACCCGGTCCTTGCGTCCGTATCCAAGGGGAACCCGCTTGATCCCTCCACCTGGAACGACGCAAACGGGAAACCCATCCAGCCGGTGGAGCGTGATCCGGTGGGCGATTTCTTCACGCGAAAAGCTGTCCCCGGGGGGGACCTGGTGGCGGTTTACCTCGCCAGGAATGATGCCAACACCCTGTGGATGTGCACCCAGGCACGCGAGGAAGATGCGACCGGATTAACCTATCGCTTGCGCTTGAAGGCGCTGGATGCAAATGCCATTCTCTCATACGCGGCACGGACAGGCGCAGAACAATCCGGCTGGAAAAAAGCCACCCGCTCCGGTGTGTATAGTTGTGCCCAGGTCAGCCTGGCTGAATTAGGGAACCCCTGGGCCGTCTATATTGGGACTGATGTGGAAGGCGGCTGGACGCCTGATGGACCAGACCGGCTGGCAATTGGTCAGCCTGCCTCCCATTCCTTGATCGGTTTGCATGCCTGATCTCGTGGTTCGTCCATACCTGCAGAAAGACCGGGAGGAGGTCTTGCGCATCGGAGCTGACACGGCTTTTTTTGGAGCTCCGATCGAAGCTTACATGGAAGATCGGAATATTTTCCTGGATGCATTTTATGCTTATTACACGGATCTTGAACCCGAACACACCTGGGTGGCGTGCGCGGACGGGATAGTAGTCGGCTTTCTGACCGGTTGTGTTGATTCACGTCTGCGCAGACGGAACTATGTTCGCATTCTGCTGCCAAGTTTTATCGGAAAAATCCTGCGCGGCAAGTATCGTTATTGGGAAACGTATCTTCAGATATATCACCGGCATGCTGGGCGGGGTGCTGCGGGGCGAGCTGACGCATGCCGACCTGAAGATCTACCCGGCTCACTTGCACATTAACGTGGATTCAGCCTGGCGCGGTTACAGACTTGGCCTGCGCTTGATGGAGGCCTACCTGCAGCAATTACGCACCCTGGGTGTGAAAGGCGTTTTTCTGGATACCAGCAGCTTGAACGAAATTGCCATCCACCTGTATGAGAAAATGGGTTTCCGCCTGCTGGAGGCCCGTCCAGACCGGTATTGGTCAACGCTGGTTTGGACATCCGGTTGAAAATCGCTGTTATGGGTTGAAGCTTGCGGACTAAGCGGGCCGAGCTGGGGTAACAGGAAATTCCAGAGGAATTTAACACGAAGGATGCGAAGGAGTCACTAAGGGGCACGAAGGAAAGACATATTCGGAGTTGTTAAGGTACGGACTATTCGTTCCGCGTATCGAAAAAGGAACGAATAGTTGGATGGTCAATCTTCTTCAGGAGGAATGTCGGCAAGCTCAGCGAGGATTTGTTCCATAGTGGTTTGATTGCGGTACATGAAACGCTGGGCGCGGCTGAGGCTCTGGATGCGGTCGAGATAATGGTTGAGGGCATTGGAGGCAGAAACGACGTCATCCAAAGACATATTCTTGTAATCCTTCAATAGATCGGCCAGACGAGCGGCATTGGTGCGAGCGAGGGCAATCTCGTCAATGAATTCGCCTTCGATATCCTTATCCAGACGGCCCATTTCGGCGTCGGTAAAGGATTTGGAGTAGAAGCCATGACGGAGGGCGTTGGCGTTGCCAGGCTGGCCGCCGCGCTTGCGTTTGGTTGGAGGCTGAGTGGGGGAGGTGGACATGGGAGGAATCCTTTCCTTAAGAGAAGAATCGTTTAAGATCTGAAGCCTTCCCGTGCCCAGCCATAATATTAGAACAAAAGTTCTGATTTGTCAAGGGGGAAAATGACGACTCTCTGATAGAGGGAGATGCTTAAAGGGATCGAGGAGTACACGGCTTTTTGTCCAATACATAAAATGTAATGCCAACTATATTAAATCACTTCCGTCAAAATACGCCTGCTTTCGAGCGGCGAAGTCGATGGCCGACTTAAGCCGGTGTTAGCCAACTAAGGATTGATAATCCACGACATGTATGAGTTTTCGCGACTGATCCGACATGCCTTTTTTTGACATTGAAAACTGCTTATGTAAATCCTTTTTTAGTTTCTTTCGAATAAGAAACTTAATGATAAATTACATGTCTTTAACATAAGCGGTGGGTTTTTAAAATTGTGGGACGATATGTCAATAATTGGTGTAATAAGACCTGATTTTGATTGCCTTGAGAATTCAAATCCCAATTTGACGCAATTTTTAGCCCAAAAATGGGACAGTATAAGTCACCAACCGTGTATGTTACAGACTCTAAATTACGTGTCTGTAACATAGGTGGTTGGTTTTGGTTGAAAAAGTGACGAGCTTCTTGTAAGATAGTGTTGGTTGAAGACACATCCCAAGGAGCTCGTCATGTCGATTCTTGTCCTGAAACTGCCGGAAGTCAAGGGTGGAACTGAAGAACGGCCGAGATTATGTCCTAATTGCAATGGGGAGACCTTCCAGCGTTGGGGGAGGGTCAAGAAGTTGGTGAAGGACATACACAAAAGGAGTGTTTGGGTGTATCGGTACCGTTGCTGCCGATGCAGGAAGACCTTTCGGTATTATCCGGCTGGGACGACGAGTGCAGACCAGACGGAGCGGTTGCGATCATTGGCCATAATCAGTTGGATTTTCGGGTTGAGTTATCGTCGGGCGAGCACGCTCTTGAGCAGCCTGGGAGGGCTGGTGTGCCCGATGAGTGTGTGGCGGGATGCACAGGGGCAGGAGAAGAAATTCAGGCAGCGGAACACATGGAAGCCGGTAAGGGTGCTGGGGGTGGATGGGGCCTATGTATTGGGGTGGGGAGAGAAGCGCCCAGTGGTGGTGGCAGTGGACCTTGGAGATGGACAGCCAGTGGCAGTTGGGTATGTGGATGAACGGGATCCGCAAGCGGTGCAGCGCTGGTTGGAACCCTTGGTGCAAAGACTGGGGGTGAGTGTGATCGTGACGGATGATCTGATGACATACAAAAAGGTGGCAGAGAACTTGACCCTGGAGCACCAGATCTGCCAGTTCCACGTACGCCGCTGGGTCGGGAGAGCACTCAAGGAACTGAGCAACACACTCCCCCAAGAATGGCTATGGGTGCTGGATGAGATCAAGACCTTGATCAACGAGCTGCCCCAGGAAGGGGGTAAGCGCCTGTACGCCTTGTGGAAACGAGTGGCAGTTCGGAGGGGGAAAGGGAGACACTCACTCGCACCGGTCGAACAATTACGAGATCTGCTTATCCGACTGAGCGAGACTTGGGCAAGTTTCTGTACTTTCTACCATGACCCAGCCATCCCCTGGACCAATAATGGCACCGAGCAAGTTATCGGGCGCATGAAAATGCGGGCGCGTACGGTGAGGGGGTATAAAACCTGGCCTGGTATGCAAACGGGATTGATGTTGGCAGGAACGAATTCCGACTGAGCTTGAGCATAGGGATGAATAACTGCTTGCCCTACCAATTTCTTAAATTCGCCCACCGTGTATGTTACAGACACTAAATTACTTGCATATTGTATTTTCAATTTTGCGGCATATAATGTAAGTAATACAGCGGAAAGAATAAAATGAATACAATCCCCAGAAGGCAAATTACTTGTAGCAACAAAATAGATCACAGCAATCCATATGAGCGTATTCAAAATATTGGAGGAACCGAAAATTCAGTAAGTTGGAGATTGTCTGTTTCAAAAGCAATCGAAGCGATTGACAATAAACAATATTCATTTTTCGTAAATGTAGACGGAAAAGAGGTTGAAGTAATGGTTGTCAAGAGAAATGGGGGCAGATATTTAAGAACCGCCCCCGATGACGAAACAAAAAATAACTTACTCTACTTAAGGGATTGTTCTCTTTGGGAATAAGATAAGTCGTTGAGTTGTTTATATACAAGGTGTTTAAGCACCATATCGTATGGAGATGCGCAGCATCTTTTATCAAGAACCCAGAGATAGGTGTAATGGACCCCAAAAACTGGACACCTAGGAAAGAGAGAAGTAGGATAGCAGGAAGGAGTTCAGATGGGCAAAGTACATCGAACGTATACGCCGGAATTCAAAGTTCGGGTAGTCCTGGAACTGATCAGTGGCAAGAAGACTCTCGGTGAAGCGAGCCGAGAATACGGCATCAAAGACACGGTAATAGCACGCTGGCGGCAAGAATTCATGGAGCGTGCCCCGCAGCTATTTGAACGGCCGGATGGGCGGGATGCGCAAACGGAGCGGATTGCTGAACTGGAGCGCATGCTTGGGCGCATGGCGGTACAAGTGGAAATGGCAAAAAAAGTCTTCGGGGATTCGGACTATCTGTTCAAGGACGGCGGATAATGGCACAGGAACTGGTGCGGTGCCACAATTATCCGGTTCGGCAAGTATGTGAGTTGGTGGAGCTCTCTCCCAGCAGTTATTATTACCACAGCCATCCGAGCACTAATGCTGACTTGGAGGTGGATCTCAAAGTGGTGGCTGGGGAATATCCGACCTATGGGACGCGGCGGCTGATGCACCAATTGCGTCGCAGACCTTATGGCTATTTGGTCAATCGCAAGCATATTCAGCGTCTGGCACGCCAAAAAGGTCTGCTCAGACCCGTCAAACGCCGGAAAATCCGCACCACGGATAGCCAGCATCCCTATCCCCGCTAAGAAAACCTGGTTAAGAATCTGGAAATCGTCCGTCCCGATCAGGTCTGGGTCAGTGATATCACCTACATTCGCCTACGCAACGGTTTCATCTATTTGGCGATCATCTTGGACGTGTTCACCCGCTCTGTACGCGGCTGGTGTTTGAGCCGCACATTGGATCAGCCATTAACCTTGCTGGCCTTACAATCCGCCTTGCAAGCCCATACCCCCCAGATCCACCATAGTGACCAGGGCTTACAATATGCCAGTGATGCCTATGTCAATCTGCTCAAGTCCCATCAGGTCCAGATCAGCATGGCCGCCGTTGGAAAGGCAGAAGAAAACGGGTATGCAGAACGCTTTATGCGTACCATCAAAGAAGAGGAGGTTGATTTATCCGAATACTATGATTTCAATGATGCGCATCACCAAATCAGCAACTTTATCCAGGATGTGTATATGACTAAACGTATCCACTCATCCTTGGGATACCTGACCCCGGCTGAGTTTGAGAGCGCTTGGTGGCGCTCTCAAACTCAGCCCATCGAGGTGGTTCCCTAAGAACCACCAATAATGTGTCCAGCTTTATGGGTCCACCACAAGGGCTTGCTGAATTGCCATAAGTTCGCTCATTATATTTTCACTTAATTCGCTCCCTTCGTGATGTATGGCACTCTGAACTTTTATAAGTTCTGCTTGAATTTCTAACTCAGAAATCATTTGTGTTTATTACCTCCTTTCTTGATTAATTTTTTCCTAAATAATATTGGCAAAACAACTAGGAGATTTTATATGAAACCGATTTTTATCACGCTCTTTATATTGGCAACTATTCTTTCGGCATGTAGTCCTACCTCTACACCAATCCCGCTTGAAATAGACATTAGTACACCAACTCATGAACTAATCGCAACCACTTCAGACACAATGGAACCAACACTTGACGAAAATATAATTGGAACTTGGTATGATACCTGGGGCTTGGCCCACACAATTATTATAAGAAAGATAAATGGTTCATACCAAATGGCAACGTTGTTCGGAGATGGTTCTGGAGAAACCAAAACACTTGGTGTAGAAGTTGTAAATGGCGAAGAAAGACTTTATGAAAATCCCGGCAATATGTATGGTGACTATATGGTTATCAAAAATAACGGAAATTTAGCGTTTTATGATGACCAAGGATTTATATACGAAGACCAACCAAAATAAACTAATAATTCCATCCGTGTATTCATAATATAATGATCCTTGAGACTGCCCGATAACCCATGCTTCCTTCTTGCAAACAGAGCAATTGTTTGCAAAGATTCAAAAGAAAGGAGGTGATGGCTATGGGGACTAATAGAATCCTTGTCGTAGTTCTTCATGTCACCTGTTGGAAATGTGGACGGAAGTTCACTATCCAAAAGGGGTAAACTCTCCACTGTAATTGTGGTGCTACGTATAAAGATTAATGTAGACGTATAGGCGCTATCGGGCATCGAGCAGTCTTATTCAAATAAATAGTCTCCATATTACTTTGACCAATCCAAGAATGGGATTTGCAAGTAATGAAGTTAGAAAAGGAAAATAACCAATGAATATGATTACACTCAATTGTCCGTCCTGCGGCGGGAAACTCGAACTACCGGATAATCTTGGCGTTGCGCATTGTATGTATTGCGGAACGAAAATCCTATTACAACAAACCGATAACGAGTATGAAAGAAAAAGCCTTGAACGGTTAATCGAATTAAAAAAAGTTGCTATTGACGCCAACAATGTGGCGGAAGCTTTACAATACTGTAATTCAATTTTGGAAATTGACCCAAAGAACATTGAAACGTGGATAGATAAAGCTATTTCAGTATTTCGTCTTTCGACTGTTGAAAAACTCCGATATGGTGAAGCTATGGAATACCTAAAAAAGGCGGAGCAGATAGCACCCGATAACAGCCGAATTGGTGAGGTGCGTAAAGAACTAACTTGCAAACAAGGTAATATGCTCAACGAACTAGGCATTGTTGAATTTAACAATGGAACAAAACTATATGAAAGCATCCAACCCAAACATTTTCTTGATGTTGCTCGTGCAACAGACGATGCAAAAGCTATAAGCATTGTGCATTACACTAAAGGGATGGCATATTTGTTGGCGGCTTCGGATTGCCTGCCAGACGACATGCAGATTCTCAAAAATATCGCCGAAGCCGTAAGAGTCAAAGATTGGGTAACTTGGAGTCCCAATGTTTATGCTAAAGTTGAGATGTATAAATTACTTCTTGCAAAAGGCAGAGGATAGAATTCATTTAATTTTTCTCGGATCATTCCAATCATAAAGTTTTTTAATAATTAAGTTTTTTCCATCAGATTCAAATAAAAATTTCAAAACCGGAGCAACAAAAGATACCCCATTTACATCAAAACTAAATTGAATATCTGCTTTATATTGCCTATCTTTTACGAGATAGGTTTGAGTAATTCCATGTTCAATAAATACCAAATCTTTTGAGAAAACTTTTATTTCAGGATTATTAACCTCAACTACTACATGTGGCGTTGGCATAGATTTTATGCGTTGCAACACAAGTATCTTTGATGATCTTTTCTCGATAGTTGTGTATTCAAAATTATATTTGCCACTTCCTTCAAACCATCCAAGAGGAAGATTTTTAAAAGCACTATCTATTTCTGCTTTATTTGCCCAAAGACTAATTAATGTACATAAACATTTAATCGGGACTCCTTTTTTATTTGTGACAAATATACCCGGTGGTCTTATGTCCGTTTCATCTGGTGCAAATATGGCTACATCAATTCCACATGTTGTATATAGTAGTGTAAACTTCTTTCTGTAATTTCTACGAAATAGTAGGTCAAGTGTTATCCTCACGGTTACCAGACCAAAAGGAGACACACCATGACCTACCGAGAAGATTTTACTCTACCCGTTGAACTTCTGGAACGGGTCAACAAGCAAGGATTTGACATACTGCCAGAGCTGATCCAGGTGATCATCAATGCAGCGATGCAGGCGGAACGGCAGCAGTACCTGAAAGCAGAACCTTACCAGCATACCGAAGAACGGGAGGGGCATGCCAACGGCTACAAGCCGAAGACGGTCCACACACGGGTTGGGAGTATCACCTTTGCGATCCCGCAAGTGCGTGAAGGCGGGTTCTACCCGGAAGCTCTTGAGAAGGGTTTACGGAGCGAACGAGCTCTGCTGTTGGCTCTGGCGGAGATGTACGTACAGGGTGTCTCCACTCGGAAAGTGAAGGCAGTCACCGAGAAGTTGTGCGGGGTGACCATGTCTTCGACCCAGGTCAGCCATGCTGCGGCACTCTTGGACACAGATCTGGAGAAGTGGCGCAACCGTCCGCTCGGGGAGTATATCTACCTTCTCATCGATGCATACTACGAGCAAGTGCGAGAGGATGGACAGGTGCGTAATCTGGCCATTTTGAGCGCTGTAGGCATCAATCGGGACGGAAAACGCGGAGATTCTGGGCGTTTCGGTGTCCCTGAGCGAGCATGAAGTGCATTGGCGAACCTTTTTGGAGAGCTTGAAAGCCCGTGGTCTGGGGTGACGATATTGTGTGTAAACGGGAGACTATAATCAAGCGACCGTTTGGGAGAAAACACAATGTCTGAAAAAGAGAAGGCGCAACTGAACATCCAGGAAATCATGCCAGGCGCAGAAGAGGTGCAGCGATGGTGGCGTGCAGCTCATCATTAGTGACGCTCATGAAGGACTGAAGGCCGCACGTCTGGCTGTGTTTGGTGGGGTTCCCTGGCAACGCTGCCAATTCCACCTGCAGCAGAATGCCCAAGCCTATGTGCCTCACAAGTACTTGCAAGCCGAAGTCGCCGAAGATATCCGCACAATCTTCAACGCACCAGATCGCTCGACTGCTGAGGCGTATCTGGCCAAGACAGTGCAGAAGCACCAGAAGACCGCTTCACGCCTGGCAGAATGGATGGCCGCCAATATCCCGGAAGGTCTAGCTGTCTTTTCCTTCCCGGCTGCTCACCGGCGCCTGATCCGCACTACCAATGGCGTTGAACGTTTACATCGGGAGGTTCGTCGTCGGGCTCGTGTGGTGAGCATCTTCCCCAATCCAGCTTCCTGCTTGCGATTGGTCTCGGCTGTGCTCAACGAGATTAGCGATGAGTGGTTGACCGGCAGAACATATTTGACTTTTCAAGGTTCAGAATAGCACCTTCTTTTTCTTTCAAAGGATGCACTTGATCTTTAAATTTACAGAAAAAACCTTGCACAATCTTGTATATAATTCTGCCTTTTGCTCTTGTTCAAAATATTTAGTTGCGGAGGATGTTATAGCACGATAAATAAAAATTAGAAACAGAACCGCAATAACTCCGAAACAATAATAACTGAAGAATTCGCCCATTTGTAACATTAATTTCATCCAACCATTTTTAATAAGAAACAGTATTGCTGCAATAACATCAGCAACCAATGGCAAAATAAATATCCATAACCATGATGCCAACGCATCGCGTAGCGATTGATACAAAATTGGAAACCAAAAAATTTTCGCCAATCGTAAGTTTGACCAATTTTTTTGTAGCGTCTTACTCTCTTTAGACATACGCCATTCTCCCCCCATATTTTACCGGGTTGACCATGCCCTAGGAATTGGAATTCTACTCTACTACTGTTTCAATCTCTATATATTATTGTGGAGTATTATTGCAATATGGTTGCCTATATTTCATAAGAGGATATATAATTGCTTTGAAACGGGTATAAGCAAGATAGTTCAATTTTTTTGGGAAATTACCAAAAATGAACATCATTAAACAGGTCCAAAACATGAAAAAAAAGACGGAGATGTTGAAAATTCTCCATGAGATAAGCGTGGTTGTCTCATCATTAGATTTAGGTGCAGTGATACCTATGATTATTGATGCGGGTATTTCTATTACCCGATCCGAGGAAGGGTGCTTATATCTTGTAGAAAATGGTGAAGTTTTAGAAGTAGCCTGCAAGAGTTCCTCTGATAAGAAAGGTAAAATTGGTCGAGTTAAAATTGACGATGGCATCCTAGGCGACGTAGTAAGGCATGGGAAATCAATAAACACAATTAATGTTGCAGCAGGAAACGGACAGTTCACGCAGGGAATAATTTGTGTTCCTTTGACCGCGAGGAATTAGATAATTGGGGTTTTAGTGGTTTATAACTTGAACAACACCAAACTTTATGATGATGATGATGTATATTTCTTATCAACAATTGGAAATTATTCAGCATTAGCTATTGATAATTACAATCTGCTTGATAAAGCCCAAACCCTATCAAGTATATCTTCAATAAGTCAATCTTTATTGACTACATATGATTTAGACCGCGATCTCGGCGACCTTGCCGCAGAAGCATTAAAAATACTAAACGCAGACATCATTATCCTATATCAATATGATTCTCAAACTGATGATGTAGTACTACCGCCCATTATCAAAGGCGTCTTAAAGTTTCCAGAACAGTTGCAAATTAAGGGGAAATTACATAAGTCAGCAATAGTGTTTAAATTGTTAGAAAGAAAAGAAACAATATATGCACAATATGCAAAGGATGATTGGATTAGTAGAGGCTATTACGAAAAGAAAAGAGCTGAAAGTAATAGCTTTATTCAGAGAGAGAATATTAAATCTTCGATTGGCGTGCCACTAATTGTTAATAAAGGGAAACCAGTAGGTGTACTTTTTGTTAATTTTCGGACTACAAAAAATTTTTCTTCAGATTATAAGGAGAAAATATCATTAATAGCAAATCAATCTGCACTCATAATTCATAACCTAAATACTCACCAAAACGTAAAAGAATATTCTAATCAGCTGTCTGTTCTTAATCATATTGGAAGAACGATTAGTGAATCAGTAAACTTAAATCTGGAAGATATTTTTTCAATAATTCATAAACAAACGGCAAAGTTAATGGATGTATCAAATTTTTATATCTCCTTTTTTGATGAAGAGGATAGAACAATTCATTTCAAGTTTGTAGTTGAGCAAGGACAAATTCAGGAATTAGGCGAAAAGGAATGGAAATCTCGAAGATCTGGTAATGGCCTAACGGAATATTTATTAAAAACTGGTAAGCCGCTCCTTTTATCCAAGAATATCAGAGAATGGTTTTTATCAAATAATATTAATCTCATTGGCAGACCAGCTAAATCTTGGTTGGGAGCGCCAATGATTTCGAGAAATAAGGTGATTGGAGTAATAGCGGCTCAAAATTACGAAAATGAGAATGTTTATACTGAGCAACAAAAGGAGCTTTTTGCAATTATTGCTTCTCATGCCGCTGTTGCGATAGAGAATACCACTTTATTATATAAGTTGAATGATACTGTGAAAGGATTAGAAAAACTTGGTAACTTGAGTAATGACATACTATCTGGAGAAAAAATACAAGAGATACTTGATAATGCTACACGAGCATCTTGTGACTTAACTGGAGGTGATATTTGCACTATCCATTTATTCCGGCCCCCAGATAAAGGAAATATTTATATAGAAAGTGTATGGTTTAGAGAATCGGCAATTAACATAGATATCGACAAGATTATGGGTTATGCTATACGGATAAACGCAGGGGTTACCGGAACTGTAGCATCTACAATGCAATCGCTAATAGTTCCTGATGTAACCAAATTCCCGAAGTATTTAGGTTTGATTCCGACGACCCAATCGGAAATTACTATTCCTCTTTTAAGATATAGAAGAGTTCCTGGTGAAGCAATATCTCTTATTGGGGTAGTCGATGTTGAAAGCAATGAAAAGAACCATTTTACGAAAGATCATCTAAATCTCTTATTAAAATTAGCGGCTCAGATAGCAATTGCACTCGAGCAAACTAGCAAAATCCAAGAATTAGAGAAAGTTCAGCAATATCTCCAAGACGCATCTAGTTTAGCAACCTTTGGTTTCGTTTATGGAGAGGATCTACACCTTGCAAACAATCGTTTAGGAGCAGCTCTCCAATATGCAATAAATATTGAGGAAATCGATGATGTACGGGAAATGAAGGATTATGCAAAAAGAATTCATACAAAAATAGAGAGTTTCCTAGAATTTCTCGATGACCTGAGTGAGTTAATTAATCCACCGGCTCCTGAAAAATTCGATGTTAATGAGCAGGTGAGATCTGTTGTTTATTCAGCAAAGAGAAGTAGTTTGATTTCAGTAATTGAAAAATTTGGTAATATCTCTCCAGAAATAATTGGATATAAGAGGCAATTCAGTCAAATTGTACGTGTTATTGTCTTTAATGCAATTAATGCCATGGATGGGGAGGAGAATCCTGACTCTAAGTACCCAAGAAATAACAAAAAAAGGTATGAATTATGTTGAGATTACAATCTCTGATACAGGTAAAGGAATACCAGAAGATATCCAACCAATAATTTTTACTCCAGGAAGAGTGAAAAGTAATAAAAGAGGATTCGGCATGGGGTTACCTTGGTCAAGTTTGGTATTGAGAATTACTGGTGGGGATATTTATTTTGATACAATAATAGGAAAAGGAACGAGTATGAAAGTCCTCGTCCCTAGAGACAGCAGAGAATTTACAATTGAGGGATTTGGCAAGGCGGGAGAATAACTAGATGTTAGTAACCATGAGAGTGCCTCCAAAATTCTCCTACCATGTTTACCATTTTGAAGATGAAGTAGATTGGTCTGACATAGTCCGAGACCTTATCAAACGCAATCTTGGTGAATTGGATTATGTCTACATTAAATCCGAAGATACTGATCTAAGAAATATATTAAATGCAGAAGATCCGGGAATAGTTATCTGTGACCTGAGGATTGGCGAACCATTTACTGAGTTTCAAACCGCAATAAAGCTTGGAGACCTTGTACCTTCATTGCTCAGCAGAGGATTTGAGGTGTTTGTACTCAGTGGTTTTCTCCATGATAATGTAAAGTCTCGACTACTTCATGCAGGCATTCCAGAGGACCATATTTTTGAAAAAGGCAGGTATTTCTCTCGACAAAACTTCATTCTCTCTCTAAAGAAAGCTGGTCAACGCTTATTAGAAAAATCTCTCGAACTTGGTAACCTAGTAACATTACCACTGATCAATTCTAGTACGATTCCATGGTTAAGAATTACCGCTAAGTTCTTGGGGCTAGAAGCTCAAGAAGAGCCAATATTTATGAAATGCAAAAAACGATATCAATTCATTATTAATATTAAACCCTTTCTCCAATTAGGAGATAACCCAGTTGACGAAGGTCATAATATCGAATTCGTTTTATATAGCCCTCAAACAATTATCACTCCATCAATTTTCCATATAGATGACACCAATATATTAGAATCAACTGTGGTGGCTGATACGGTTTTTGAATATAATTCTGACTTCATTCAACGAAGATTTTATTTGATGATATTTGAAAATAATCACCTCTTGCAAACAACAACATTTTCAATGATAGTGGAATAATTTCTTGATAAATCTGCTTTTCTTTCGTGAGGGTTTTTGAAATGTCTATAAAAGAGGTAATCTTAAAGAGGCAAGACCATTTTAAAAAGAATGGTTATGATTTATCCATTCAAATATTAGGTCCAAATTGGTTGAATGCTAATAAATTGATGGCTTTTTTCTATAACACCCGTAATGGACTTTTAGATGCCCCCTTACCAAGCATTGAGAATTTTTCCCAAATAAATGACAATTTAAATGATTCAGCTATTGAATTAATCTCATCCTTGAAAAAAGGAGCCAGTAGAAAGGATTTGCCAAAAATCCTTACTGATCCAGAAAAAGGTTTGGCGTCAAACGGGTACTACGCACTCAATCAAATCTTCAGACATGAAGTCATTGATTATATAAATCATTCTTTCCCCGAATCTCGTGTCCCTATCATCGAAATTATAAGTGATTTCTTCGTGATTCCATGGGAATGGTTGTTTGATGATCATCCCAAGGATTACTCCGAAATGATCTTGCCCTCCATGGTTAAACCATTTTGGGGTTTTAATAGGATTGTTGCACGAAGTAAATATTCCGATCACATTGTTGATTGTCATCCATTGCAGACAACTCTACCAGCGCCTTTCAAAATTGGGGTAATAATTGACAACAAGCTTAAATATGCAAGGGATGAACAAGATTGGCTAATATCTGCAACAAAAAACGGAAAGATTATTGTGGAAAAGTTTATTTATGATCAGAAAGGTGATGAATGGGATTTTATTAGAGCGATGAATGTTTTCCTCAACCGAGAGGATATTGATATTTTTCACTTTGCTTGTGAAGCGGAGGTGGATCCAGATCATCCATTGAACTCATGCTTATATATTGGAAATGGGAATAAATATTACATGAAGTATTTTCAGTCGGATCCCAAAGTCAATTTTAAGAGTTCTCTTATTTTTCTAAATGCTTGTTCCACCGGTGCTCGGAATCCAAAACACACTTTCAATATTGTTGATCAATTTTATATTGAAAATACGAGTTCTGTAATTGCCATAGAGTCTAATATCCACTCTCACGTTGCAAATAATTTCGCACAAAACTTTTACACAAATCTAATGCTCGGGGACAGCCTAGGTATTAGTTTGTATAAGGCTAGAAATGAAATCGTTAAGGAAGGAGACAGACCAGAGGATATTGTTTCTCTTTTCTACTCGTTATATGGACAACCGTATTTACAGATTGGAATTTCGCCATAATAGTCTAAAAAATCATTACCCTCATTATCAAAGGAGTATCTCATGGAAAAAGAGGAAGGAATATTAATTATTAATCCCGTATCCGATATCGATAAATCTCTTTCTGCAGATGAATGGAGAGAGAAGACAAAAGGACAGAAATTTCCAGAGTCAATACGCATCCCAGCAGATGCAATCAAGAAAAATATAAAAGATTTTCAACAAGAAATTTCGAAATTGTTAAAAGATGTCGATGTGGCTATATCGGGTTTTGAGCTTGAAGAAGTGGAGATTAGTGCAGCAGTGACAGTGACTGGCAAATTAGGGTTAGTTAATATTGGGGGTGAATTAGCCGGTGAAGGTGGTATAAAGTTTGTTTTTAAGAGGCAACCTGTTGTTAAATGATAGAATGGTTGCCATATCTTTTCCATCTCAAGAGATAGGATTCTAGAAGCAGCCTTTTATTATTCCTTCGGCAGTTTGAATACCCACATTTCGTCACTCGGGTAACCAGCGTAGTCTCCTGCTCCGCCTTGTTGGTTATCCGTTCCACTTAGAAAACTTGATCGCGCGGAAATCGCCATCAATTCCCAGCCATCCATGCCCATCTCTGTCAACAAGTCATGCCACGATTGGTATTCAATCCTCATTTCTCCCCCTGAAGTGTAAAATTTATTCACCCAGTTTCCCTCCCTATTCCATTCTTCCTTCTTCAATTTAATATTTTAACCTCTAGATCGATAAATGGATAAATATTCCCACTTTTGCACATTCCTTGCTTCCTCTCAAGATATTCAGCAATTGACCTTCCAAAATTATATACCCATTCTTAAATCCTCAATCATAAATCCTCAATCTCCAATCCGTTTTCTCTCTTGACTTTCTAGCACAATCGTTCTAATATTAATACGTATCTACTCACACTTGGCAGGTAACGGCAGAGAAGGCTGGCCGAACAATCCCTGGATGGATACAAAGGGTGAGCGACCTGCCAATCCAGCCGTATGAATGACCGATGCGATAGCCGCATAGGCTTCGGCTCCCCAGCCTGAGCGAAAACATCCGATGACCTTGCGGTGGATCACGGTCGGGCGCAAATAGCGCTCACTGACATTGTTGGTCGGAGACACATCCTTTCGATGCAGGAAGACAAACAGGCACTGCCGGTGTTTGCGATACCGTTTTCTAAGTCGTTTTTCATTCGGGTGTTCAAGCGAGCGTTCGAGCAACCGGTCACAGATTTTCTCCAGCCGCTCCACCCGGCGTTCGAACTCTCCTGGAGGCAGTTGATCCATTTCATTGTGCAGATGCACCGCCGAGCGGAACAAGATCTGCATGGCCTTGGGCCAGAAAGCCGCCGGATACAAGTCGACCACCGCCTGCAGGTTGCGCAATTGATGGGCCATGCACAGCTGCCGCTCCCGGGCAGGGGCTTTTATCTGGGCCGAGTAGACGTCCGAGACCCATACTTCGGCTTCATGGTCCCCCATGACTTCCTTGATCACATCCACACTGCGGTCGAAGCGAGCCACGTGCAAGACCGCTTGAGCCGAACTGAAGACCCATTGATACCAGTTCTGGGAGTCCACCCGGCTGCCGGTCTCGTCAGAATGGACCACGGTACTGCTCCGGATCGCTTCTTGAATAGGCTGGGTCTGCTGGAGGGCTTCCTTGCCAGCCCGCTGGGTGATCTTGTCGATCCCACCTTCGCTGATCTTCACCGCGTGCAGGTCAGAAAGCGCATTCTTCGTGCGTTCATAGCTCATGTGCTGCTCCTGCCGATAGTACACCACCGTCGCTTCCAGCCGGGAACCAAAGGTCCGTTCCATTTCCAGCCCTGCGGGTGGTGCGCTAGTCTGTTTCTGACCGCAGCAGGGGCATGCCACCTCAAACTGGCGCACTTCGATCACTTCGGCTTTCGCTTCCGGAAGCTTGGTGATCTGGTTTACATCCTTCAAGCGGCTCTCCACCCCCGCCAGATCGGTCCGGCAGTATTCACAGATCTTCGGTTTCACTTCCACAATATGATCCGGCTCTGCTACCATTTTCCGTTCGTATTTCACATGCCCCATCGGCGGACCATGCCGCCGCTTGCGCTTGTCTTTGGGCCGGTTGGCTTTCTGATCCCGAGATGGCGGTTGCGAAGAGTTGCTCGAGTTCGTCGGCGGTTTCTTGCCTTTCTCCAGTTTCAGCTTCAATGCCTCAATCTTTGCGTTTTGTTCAAGCGCCAGATCGATCAGCTCTTCCCGGCTCATCCGGGCTATATCGTCTCGGGTCATAGTGCCCCTATCTTATCAAACCTCGCGAATTTCGCGTAGGGTGTGAGTAGATACATTAATACAGGCACGGCAAAGGCTCACACTTTGCTGTGTTTCTTTTTAAGCCTTGGCCGTGCCGTATCCTTTCCTTCATGTCCTTCGGTGTTTATTCTTTCCAATCGTCAATCAAAAATCAACAATCACAAATCGCAAATGCCTCCTTCCCCTCTTTTGAAATTTTTCCAATTGTGTTTCAAGTATATAGTTACCTAATCTTTTAGTGCCATTCCAGGGCTGAAAATACCGCTTCCTCTCCCTTTCCGGTTTCGCGACATTCGGCAATCATCGGCAAAAGGTCTGGCCTGCCCCCAAACGCCAGTCAAGGGCGTTTTTATTTCTGACGGCGCTAATCCTGGCGCATCCAGCGCTGGACCGCTTCGAGCGGGTAGCGGTGGGCTGCCATCAGCTCCAGCAGTTTCTCTGGATCCGTTTCGCACAACAGGGATTTTCGGTGTTCCGGGAAGAGGAATTTTTCGAGGACGGCACGATCGAGCATTTCCAGCAATGGATCATAGTAGCCATCCACATTCAGGAGGCCAACGGGTTTCTGGTGTTCGCCAATCTGGGCCCAGGTGAGCGTCTCGAAGAGTTCATCCAGAGTGCCGTAGCCACCGGGAAGGGCAATGTAGCCATCGGCGAGCGCGTACATACGGGCCTTGCGCAGGTGAATGGTGGCTGTCACTTCCAGGCGGGTGAGATGGGTATGAGCCAGTTCAGGCGTGTTCATACTTTCGGTGATGACGCCAATCACCTGGCCGCCCTGTTCAAGCACACTGTCAGCCAGAGCGCCCATCAAACCGGTCCGCCCGCCACCATAGACAAGAGTCAAGCCTTTCCGGGCGAGCGACTCGCCCATCCGGCGGGCAGCCAGGAAATATTTTCGGGAAGCCCGGTTGGCAGAGCCACAATAGACGCAGATGGATTTCATGACAGCTCCAAGGAAGGTAATCAGGGATCAGGTAACGAGGCAACAAGGGATCAGGTTACCAGGTGATAAGGTGGCTAAGTAACGAGATTTGAGCCGCCAAGACTTCCACGCACCTCTCAATGGTAAGTATATTCCAGACAGCGACATTTGCAAACGGTGAGGAAACAAACTCTCGCCTTTCATAAAATCGATAAAGGTCATTGTGAGCGGACTTTGCGAAGCATCTCCTTGCCAACGGGGGATTGCTTCGTCGGGTCTCGGTACGGCGAAGAGCACGCCTACTCGACCCTCCTCGCAATGACATATCATTTTATTTTTATCAAGCTACTTTGTGAAAACCGTGAACAAACCCGCCTTAAGGTAAATGCAGACTCTCACTCGATTCTACGTTTACGGGAACTTGTGAAGATTTCGTCATGATAAATTCATATTGTCTGGTTACAATGTTACTCATGCGATAGCCATACGGAATTCCCAGGAAGTGGAAAAAAGCCCCGTTTCCATGAATCCAGCATGATTCCCGGGCAGCATGTTAGAATTCTGTTAAATCGACTGCCCAATGCTTGACCTGCCTTCGAGCGGGGTCTAGAATGGTATACAGGTAGATTGGATCATGGAATACAAAGATTATTATCAGACACTCGGCGTGGCACGTAGTGCCAGCGATAAAGAGATCAAGAATGCTTACCGAAAAATGGCGAAGCAATATCACCCCGACCGCAATCCGGGTGATAAGCAAGCTGAAGAACGTTTTAAGGAGATAAACGAAGCCTACCAGGTATTGTCCGACCCGCAGAAACGTGCCCGCTATGACCAGTTGGGAGCGTCTTATTCACAGTGGAAGGAAAATGGCATTCCCGGTAACTTTAACTGGGGTCAGTGGGCCGCCCAGCCAGGAGGCCAGGAAGTCAATATGGATGACCTCTTTGGAGAGGGAGCCTTTTCGGATTTCTTTCGCTCCATTTTCGGTGGGATGGGTGCAGGGCAGGCAGTGCGAGGACGGAGCCGGCGTGAATCACCCGCCCTGCAGCAGCCGGTCAGCATCAGCCTGAAGGAAGCCTACAGCGGAACCACGCGCGTCCTGCAGGCTGGCAACCGGCGTGTCGAGGTGAACATCCCGGCAGGAGCACGCCAGGGTACCAAGATCCGGGTTCCGGGTGCTGGACCAGCCGGCGCGGATGGCAGACCTTCAGACCTTTACCTGGCCTTGACTGTGGTTGAGGATCCGGCTTTTGAAAGGAACGGGAACGACCTGCATACGAAAATCACGATCGATGTTTTTAAAGCCATCCTGGGTGGGGAGGTGGAAGTAAAAACCCTTACAGGCAAATTGCTCCTGACCATTCCACCCGGCACCCAACCGGAACAGGTATTCCGGTTGGCCGGGCGCGGCATGCCGATCCTAAGGGAACCAGGCATGAAAGGCGACCTGTATGTACTCGTAAAAGTACAAATCCCCAAGGGTTTGAATGCCAAGCAGAAGAGCCTGCTGGACCAAGCTTCGCATCCCTAGTCATTGGCCATCATAGGCTGGGTGATTCGGAATATAGAAATTTCGGAGGTCATCCAGGAAGGTTAAAAAGGAGATAAAAGATGAATAAAAAAGTAACTTTATCCTTAATTGCAGTTGTTTTAACAGCCACCATGCTGGCCTGCCAGTTTAGCGGCCTGGTCCCAACCATCACGTCTGTACCAACACCGACCATGTCTGCGCCGCTCCCTACTGCTCAGACGGTGGACCTGACCAACCAACAGGGCAATCTTGCATCAGTCTACCAGGCGGTCAGCCCGGGAGTGGTGACCGTACAGGTCAGCAACGGCCTCGGTTCCGGATGGGTCTACAGTACTGAAGGGTATATTGTCACGAATGCCCATGTGGTGGGAACGGAGAAAAAGGTCGAGGTGGATTTCCCGAACGGTAACAAGGTCTATGGTAATGTTGTTGGTGTGGACCAGAATTCTGACCTGGCCGTCATAAAGGTGTCGGTATCGGCCGACCAATTGCATCCGCTCTCACTGGGAGACTCGGACAGCCTCAAGGTTGGCCAGATCGTGGCCGCCATCGGCGACCCCCTGGCCCTGGATGGGACGACAATGACCAGCGGGATCATCGCCGGATTGGGGCGCAGCGGGGACTCGAATACTCAAGTTGCCGGTGGCGGAACATATATCGCCGGTGATTTCGTAGAGACGGATGCCAAGCTCAATCCCGGAAATTCCGGCGGACCGCTCCTGGATTTGAACGGGCAGGTTATCGGAGTCAATCGTTCCATCCAGACCGATCCCAACAGCGGCGCGCCTTCCGGCCTCGGTTATGCCATTTCCATTAATGTCGTCAAACGCGTCATCCCGGAACTCATCAAGACTGGAAAGTTCGATTATCCTTACATGGGCCTTTCCTTTTTACCTTCAACCGTTACTCCCAACGGCGGCCTGACGCTCGAACTGGTTAATGTGCTCGGCCTGAAAAGCACCTACGGCGCATATGTGGTCGGTGTGACCGCGGGATCGCCGGCAGACAAAGCCGGCATGCACGCCGGGACAACGCCAACCTCCATCCAGGGATTGGATGCCGGGGGCGACCTGGTTATTGCCGTGGATGGCCAGACTGTCCAAGGTCTAAGCGATTTGATGCACTATATCGTGGTCCATAAATCGCCCGGCGATACCATCTCCTTGACCGTGCTCCGGGGCGACCAGAAATTGGATATCCCCCTGACGCTTGGGTCGCGTCCATAAAAAAATAATTCGGGCCGGATTTCCCGGCCCGAATTTATTCTGGCGAAGCGTTCTTTCTTTCCTCATCACGCGATTTCTGCAGTCGGCAAGTTCCCTTATCAAACGTCCCGAAGTTCCCAAATCTTCGGGACGTCAATTGAGCTACGGTATAATCATCTGGTGACTCGTATTTGTATCATCCCCAAGGCAACCAACACCGGTGGGGTGACATCCTTTCAGGCAAAATTTTCAGCTGGTTTGGCCGCCCGTGGAATCCAGAGTTGTTACAACCTCGGTGAAAAGCCTTACGATGCTGTGTTAATAACCGGAGGAATCCGGGATCTGACCGGTCTATGGCGCGCCCGACGAGACGGGGCCCGGCTTGTTCAGCGCCTGGACGGCATCAACTGGCTGCACCGCCGTCTACACACCGGTGCGCGGCACTTCCTGCGAGCGGAATACGGCAACCGAATGCTGGCACTGCTGCGGAGACGCTTTTCCAGCCGAATTATCTATCAGTCTGAGTTTGCACGCGGCTGGTGGAGGGAACATTTTGGCCCGGAACACATCCCGACTTTTGTTGTGCACAACGGAGTGGATCTGTCAGTTTTCACACCGTACGGCCCACACGATCGTCCCACGGAGATTACTCGCCTTCTGATGGTGGAAGGCAGCCTGCAAGGGGGGTACGAAGTGGGATTGGAAACGGCGCTGGGACTGGCCGAACGGTTGTCCGAAAACTTCCCGGTCGAGCTGGAGGTGGTCGGCCGCATCTCAACGGATATGCAAAAAATCATGCAAAGCAGGAGCCGCATCCCAATCCGATGGACGGGAATACTGCCAAATGACCAAATCCCGCGGGTGGATCGTTCAGCCCACATGCTTTACTCGGCTGACCTGAACGCGGCCTGCCCGAACTCGGTCCTTGAAGCACTGGCCTGCGGCTTGCCAGTGGTGTCGTTCGCAACCGGCGCGCTGCCCGAATTGGTCACCGGCGACTCGGGACGGGTGGTCCCGTACGGCGGAAATCCATGGAGAGTTGGAGAAGCCGGATATCCCCGCGTTGGCACGGGCTGCGGTAGAGATTTCCCGAGATCTGAGACGATTCTGCCAGGCAGCGCGCCAGCGTGCAGAAGAAGCCTTTGGTCTGGATAAGATGGTGGATGGCTACCTGGATGTGCTGCTTGGATAAATTTCTCTGTTCCTGCCATCCAACAGGGCATAAAGAGACTTATTTTATGAAATTTGTGTCTTTGTGACTTTGTGGTTACATCCTATAATGCGAAAATTTCTCCTGTCCTTTGCAGCCCTGGCGGCTAAAATCCTGCCGAACTCCACCAAGCAGGCAATTTATAATGCCAAACCGCTGGCTGCTTTCATCCGGCGTGTACTCAACCGGGCGGCGCCAACGGGACTCACACAGGTGAAAATCGCCGCGGGTGACCTGGCCGGTTACAGCATGCTGCTGGACATGCAACTCGAAAAGGATTACTGGCTGGGCACGTATGAACCGGAACTGCAAACTGCCGCGCACGAGCTGGTCGAACCCGGTGCGGTCATCTATGACGTGGGCGCCAATATAGGCTATGTTTCTCTTCTTCTGGCGAAAGCCGCCGGAGAAAAGGGCAAAATCTACGCCTTTGAAGCCCTGCCAGAGAATGTCGAACGCTGGCGCACAAATATGGCTCTCAATGGAATGAAAGACCGCCTGAGCCTCTTCGCCGGGGCTGTGACACAAAACACCGGCCCGGTACGCTTCCTGGTGCACAGCTCTGGGGGCATGGGCAAGGCCGCCGGTTCCGCCGGGAGACATGACCAGTACCAATCTGAAATCAGCGTTCCCGGCATCTCACTGGATGAGTTCGTATACGGGCAAGGCAACACACCTCCCCAGGTTGTCAAAATGGATATCGAAGGCGGTGAGGTAATGGCCCTGCCAGGCATGCGGCGTGTGCTGGCGGAAGCCCGTCCATTGATCCTGATGGAACTACACGGGCCTGAATCCAGCCGGGCGGCCTGGGATCATTTGAGAAGCGCCGGTTATCAAATCTTCTGGATGCGGCAAGGTTATCCGGAGGTCCCATCGCTGGAGAAGATGGATTGGAAGGCGTATATTGTAGCGAAGCCAACCCCTCCCGCCGAAGGAAAGACCCGGTAAGGTGCAGATGATGGCAGAAAATCGCTTTCCAGGCAAGCTGGCCCTGCAGCAGCGCGTGCTGACGGCTTACCGCGCGCCCTTTTTTGAAGCCCTGGCCAAAGCCTGTGAGGGTGGCTTGAGCGTCTGTGCAGGCCTGCCTCGCCCGGAAGAGTCCATTACCACTACCGATCAAATCCCTTTTGCGAATTTCACTCCAATCGAAAATATCCACCTGCTCAAAGGGGCTTTCTATATTTGTTACCAGCGCGGCCTGACCGCCTGGTTGGAAATGAGCAGTCCGGATGCGCTGATCGTGGAAGCCAACCCGCGCTACCTCGCAACGGCTGCCGCTGTACGTTGGATGAAGCGGCGCCATCGCCCGGTGCTCGGCTGGGGGCTGGGTGCACCACCCATCTCCGGACCCTTATCTGGTCTGCGAAAAACCCGAAGATTTTCCTTTCTGAATCGATTCGATGCCCTGCTGACCTACAGCCGACGCGGGGCGGAAGAGTATGCCGCCCTGGGTTTTTCCGCCGATAGAATCTTCGTAGCGCCCAATGCCGCGGCGGCGCGCCCATCCCAACCGATGCCAGCCCGTCCATCCGGGTTTGTCGGAAGGCCCAACGTACTCTTTGTCGGCCGCCTGCAAGCCCGCAAGCGCTTGGACCTGCTCCTGCAGGCCTGCGCTGCACTGCCTGGGCCTCTCCAGCCGCGGCTGAACATTGTGGGTGATGGACCTGAGCGAAGTGCCTTGGAAAAGCTGGCAAAAACCACTTACCCCTCGGCTGAATTCCCCGGTGCCAAACATGGGGTTGAACTGGCAGCAGATTTTTCAGATGCGGATTTGTTCGTCCTGCCCGGAACTGGCGGCCTGGCGGTTCAGGAAGCCATGTCGCATGGCCTGCCAATCATCATGGGGCAGGGTGATGGCACGAACGACGCACTGGTCCGTCCTGGAAATGGTTGGCAAATTCCACAGGATAACCTTTCTGCATTGACAGAAACCCTGCGGGTGGCTCTCGCCGATATTACACGTTTGCGAATCATGGGAATCGAAAGCTACCGCATTGTGGCGGAGGAAGTAAACCTGGAGAAGATGGTCGAGGTGTTTATTGAGGCTTTGAATTCAGTAGCATAAAGCGAGCGATTGAATACAAACTTAGAGCGCCTAACACGTGTGCCTGCGGCATAATGCAGGCAAAACCCACGCTCTAGTCGCCGTCCCCGGCGCCGAGGACGGCGCCTGGAGCAGTTTTGTTATTAGCTCTTATGGTCTATCGATGGAAATTAAGCCCGTATAGCCTTTAGAACGAAGCCACCGCGAGTTCGAGGCTGGGAAAAACCTGAATATATTCCAATAAACCGGTTAATTCCAGGACTTCCTTCACATGAGGAGTCGGACTGACCAATTTCAGATGCATGGTCTTGTCCCTTCCATTGTCGCCCAGCATATTATGAATGACCATCATCAACCGAATGCCGGCGCTGGAGATGGCGGGCGATTTGGACAAGTCCATCACCATGTCGCGCGCGCCGGCAGCGAAGGCTTGCCTGGCTGCCTGTTCTACTTCTGCCATGTTCCCCTGGGTGACCAAGTCTTGCAGCTGAAGAACCGTTACCGGAACACGTCCCTGTGCTTGTGAGACTATTACAAGATTCATGAAATGACTCCTTCGATCGTAAGGTTGATGGATCGAGGTTCCTGGATGGCTTGAGGTCCCAATCCGTTATTCCTACACAGCTCAACTGATTAAAAAGAGGCTATCGCCTCATCCAGGGTGGAAAAAACTTCGAATTTATCCAATAGACCAGCAATCCGGAGCACCTCACGCACATAAGGTGTCGGGCTTACCAATTTCAGATGGCCGGCTGGATCTTTTCCAGCAGATGTCATCATTTTATGGATGACCAGAATAGCCCGGATCCCGGCACTGGTAAGGGAAGGTGCCTTGGATAGATCAATCAACATGTCACATGCGCCGGCAGCGATCGCATCCCTGGCGGCCTGTTCCAATTCCGAAATGTTTCCCAGGTTAAGCCGATCCTGGAGCAGGAGAACCGTTATCGGACACCGCCCCTTAACCTGTGAGACTGTTACCAGGTTCATACGACATCTCCTTGTATCAAATGAGTGGTAGATTGCTGGTCTTCCATGATCCGGTGACCCAAAGGTTGGCCGTACATCTTTTGATGCATGAGACTTAATGCCTCAACCTGCTCGGCAGCATGGTATGACGACCTTACCAAAGGAAAGGCTTCGACCCACTTGAAACCAATTTCACGCCCATACTCGCGCAGTTCCTGGAATTCTTCCAGCGAGTAATAACGTGATATCGGCAGGTGTTTCCTGGACGGCTGAAGGTACTGTCCGAGTGTCAGGATATCCACACCCCAACTGCGCTGATCACGCATGACGGCTTTAACCTCCTGCAACTCTTCCCCCAATCCAACCATTATGCCTGATTTCGTCAATACCTCAGGGTCAAGTCTCCTGGCGTTGGAGAGGATGGACGCACTCCACTCGTAACGATCCTGAGGCTGGACCTGCTTGAAAAGCCTCGGCACAGTCTCGACATTGTGATTCAGGATTTCCGGGCGGGCATCCATGACGATTTTCAGGGCTTCCAGTGAGCCTTTAAAATCCGGTATGAGCACCTCGACCGAACAGCCCGGGAGGAGTTGGCGGATGCGCCGGATAACCATGGCAAAGAGTGGCGCGCCGCCATCCTTGCGGTCGTCACGGTTTACGGAGGTGATGACGGCATGTTTCAGGTGCATGGATTTGACAGCCTGAGCCACGCGTTCCGGTTCGAGCCAGTCCAAAGGCTCGGGGCGACCGTGTTTAATATCGCAGAAGCCGCACGTGCGTGTGCAGATGGCACCCAACATCAGGAAGGTGGCCGTACCGGAAGACCAACACTCGCCCATGTTCGGGCACATGGCTTCCTCACACACGGTATGCAGCGTCTTGGAGCGCATCAGCGATTGCAGACGTTCAACCGTCTCGCCCGAAGGAGCGCGCACTTTTATCCACTCCGGGCGGCGGAGCAATTCAGGGGGAATACTTTCAGGGTTGACACGGTCACGAGTGGGGGAAATTGGCATATTTTACCGTTAAGGGTTTGAAATGGAATTGCAGAAGACCGGCTGCCCGGAGACTGTGGTACAGTCCACCCACTCTCCTTGAAAGTCGATCAGGACATTCACCTGGCCGTAATAGTTATCATATTGCCCCAAGAAAAGCCGGCGAGGACGTTTGATCAAGTCAGAAATGGTATTTACCGCGCTGAGGTGCATCTGGCGAGCTGTCGCTGGATCCACACTGGTATTTTGGTGGTCAACGGCAAATTCGATCAACCTATCTGTTGCAATCAATGGAGCACGCAACTGCTCATTGATCATGTTGCTGGATAACACGCTTGCCAGAACCATGACCAGTGCGAAAACCAAATAAGGGGAAAGACGGCCGGCAGAAGTGGTGGCGGGAACGGCAGATTCCACCAGCGTCAGCTGGAGCAAACCCAGGATTCCCAGGAAGATGGCCAGCCAGACCGTACCGAACCCGGCCCAGGTTTGAAATGTCTCATTCATGGGATACACGGGCAGCCTGGCACGAAGTCCCGGTTCAAAAAACATCATCAAGGCGGGGGTTATTTTAAGGGGCAGGGTTATCGCCAGTCCGGCAATCAGGCGGGACGCCAGTACCCAAAAAACAATGCCCAGGAGAGCCTTGTTCACCAACCAGGTCAGCACTGTCGCCAAGGTGCAAATTAGGACACAAATTAGTGTTCCGGCCACCAGGGGGATCCATGGATAGGCAACATGTGCCTGAAAAAGCAGGATGCTCTCATAGCCCCATAGGGAGAGTGAAAAAGCCAAACCAGCAATGAGGCCCAACAGAAGGGTATAGCGTAAAAATCTATTCCGGCTTAATCCAACTCCTTCGCGCCTGGCGCCGGTGAGATCATTCAGGCGGGAGGAGAAGGAGGATTGAGACTTGAGTTGGCTTGAGGAAGGGGGGACAGCCATACGTTTCAGATTAATGGAAGAATATATATCAAATTACCCTTGCAAATTATATCACAGGCAAATACTGCATCCTTTATAAATTAATTGATGAAAGAGATGAAGGAACGACATCTCAATCCGATTGATAAAAATCCATTATCTACAAGCAGAAGCAATTGACGTTTTAAGTGAACAAGCATACAATACCGTAACAATTAAATAATGGTCTGGGTGCCTTGCCCCCGGATGGGAAGGCCCAACGGCGAAACCGGTATAGTCCGGTACTGTCCCGCAACTGTGAATCAGCTGAACGCTGATAAGTCAGGCCGCCCGCCCCGACCAGTTCCATCATACTCTCGTGGAAAGGAGGTGGGAACGGCTTGTCATTGCCAATCCTGCTTCCCCTGTCCATTCGACAGGGGATTTTGATTGATCAATAATTGCATTCAGGAGACTGGTTATGTACCATAAAATAATGTTGGCGTTGTTACCTCTGGCCCTTGCCCTGGCCGGTTGCGCAAATGCTCGAACCTCGAACACGGTTGCCGTTTCGACGGAAGCTTCCATATCAACCGCATCCATCCAACTGACGGATGGTTTGGGGCGCCTGGTGACTTTACCTGCCCCGGCGCGGTCGGTTGTCTCCCTGGCCGCTGCAGATACCGAGATCCTGTATGCCGTTGGCGCAGGCAGCCAGGTGGTTGGCCGGGATAGCTTTTCCGATTATCCGGAGGCTGCCAAGTCTGTGCAGGATATCGGCGGATCGATGGGAAAATATAATTCTGAAGCTATCGTGGCGCTTCACCCCGACCTGGTGCTTGCCGGTGGAATCAATTCACCCGAGCTGGTCGCCTCGCTTGAGCAGCTTGGCCTGAAGGTGTATTTCCTGTCCAACCCTGAAACCCTGGAAGGAATGTATACCAACCTGGAGACAGTCGCCAGCCTGACCGGGCATGCATCCGAAGCCATCAAATTGGTCAATGCGCTCAAGGTGCGTGTCTCCAAAATTGATGACAAAATTGCATCCTTAAGTGAACGTCCGACTGTCTATTACGAGCTGGATGCCACCGACCCAACCAAACCGTATACCGCTGGGAAATCCGGTCCCACGAACTTTGTTGATGCCCTTATCAGCCGTGCAGGTGGAATCAACATTGGAGCTCAAATGCAGAGTGAATGGCCACAAATCAGCCTTGAGCAATTGTTGGTCGCCGACCCGCAAATCATTCTATTGGGAGATGCCGCATATGGCGAGACACCTGAGAAAGTCACGGCGCGCCCCGGTTGGGAGGGGCTTTCTGCTGTAAAGCAGGGACATATCTATCCAATCGATTATCACCTGGTGAGTCTCCCCGGCCCACGTCTTGTAGATGGGCTGGAAGCGCTGGCGAAGCTACTGCATCCGGATATTTTTAAGTAGAGAAAGAAGAGTAGAGATTGAAGCACAGTCATCCATAAGTTTTCCTGATCGCACTTCTCTTTTCCATCTTTCACCTGTTATGAAAATCCGTCCTTTCCTGTTCAGCCTGTTTTTCCTGCTCCTGACAGTCATCCTTTCCATTGTCATTGGTGCGGTCTTTATCCCCCCGGCGGATGTTTGGCGGGTAATGACTGGTCAACCGCCACAGGTGGTGACCCAGGCTGCCACAATCATCATGACTTTACGCCTGCCGCGCACAGCGCTGGTACTATTGACCGGCGCAGCACTGGGAACATCCGGTGCGGCCTATCAGGGTTTGTTCCGCAACCCACTGGCAGATCCCTATTTGATCGGTGTGGCCTCCGGTGCAGGGCTGGGCGCTGTACTGGCGATGAACATCCATTGGCCTTACACGTTCTGGGGGTTGATGGCTGTTCCCTTGGCTGCCTTTGCGGGCGCCCTGGCAACCGTCTTCCTGGTCTATGCCCTGGCGCGGATCGGAAAAACCGTCCCGACCACCAATCTGATCCTGGCGGGCGTGGCTTTCAGTTCCTTCGCAACTGGCGTGACATCCTTCCTGATGCTGCGTTCGACGGGCGAACTCCGCCGGGCGATCTCCTGGCTGTTGGGAGGTTCATCCCAGGCCGGGTGGGGACCGGTGCTGACTATCCTTCCATATCTTGCGGTCGGCTTGGGCATCCTCCTCTTGAGCGGACATGCCCTGAACCTGCTGCAATTCGGCGATGAGCAAGCCCAGCAGCTTGGTCTTCCCATCTCCCGGAGCCGGACATTAATCCTGCTGGCAGCTTCACTGGCCACCGCCGCGGCGGTTTCCTTTTCGGGAATCATCGGTTTCATCGGGCTGATCGTTCCGCATGTGATGCGCTTATGGTTCGGTCCAGACTATCGCCGTCTTTTACCACTCAGCTTGATCGGCGGAGCGGCCGCGCTCCTGCTATCGGATGTATTGGCACGAGTGATCATTTCCCCACAAGAGCTGCCGGTGGGAATTGTCACGGCTCTATTCGGTGCACCGTTCTTTCTGTGGATACTTCGGCGGGCAAAAAACCAGGGCTATTGGTGATCCTGCCAACTGATAGGGCATTTATATGTTGAAGATTGAAGGTTTGTCGGTGTCTTATGGTGCGCGCCACGTATTATTTGACGTAACACTGGATGTGCATCCTGGCGACGTGCTGGCCTTGATCGGCCCCAATGGTGCGGGTAAATCCACACTGGTGCGCGCTGTGAGCGGGGTAATCCCGGTACAAGGTGGGAAGGTGAGCGTCGATGGGATTGATCTGCTAGCCTTGGCTGCGATGCGGCGTGCCCGCTACCTGGCAGTTGTCCCACAGGCGGTAGCGCTTCCCCCGGCATTCACTGCCTGGGAGACGGTGCTGCTCGGACGCACCCCGTATCTCAATTTTCTCGGGCAAGTCTCCCCAGGAGATGAAGAAAAGGCACGCCTGGCTCTCCAAAAAGTGGACGCGCTTGATCTGGCTGAACGGCGTGTGGGCGATCTTTCCGGCGGGGAACAACAGCGTGTCCTTTTGGCACGAGCATTGGCCCAATCCACCCCCATTCTTTTCCTGGACGAACCCACGGTTCACCTTGATCTACAACACCAGGTGAACCTGATGGAAACCATCCGTATCCTGGCGAAGTCTGACAACCTGGCAGTGTTGGTTGCCTTGCACGACCTAAACCTGGCTGCCCGTTATGCGGACCGGGTGGCGCTGCTGGTTAACGGAGAAATAAAAGCCGTTGGGACACCCGGGCAGGTATTGACCCCGGAAATCATCTCGACAGCTTATCATCTACCTGTGAAGGTGATCCCCCACCCGTTTGCAGATGCGCCGTTGATACTGCCAGATAGTCGGTGAAATCCTAATCCTTAAGCAGCGCTTCGAAGCGGGGATCTTTCCGGATGAAATCAAGATCAGGGTCATTCCGTACCATGGCAAGTGGGATTTGGCGTTTCTTCAGGGCAATTTCGAGGAGCGCAATTGCCCGATCTGCATCCCCGCTGATTGAATTGAAGCAAGCCCGGTTATATTCATTTTCGCCAGCCATACCTGGCAGGGCAATCTTTACGTGTTCCTGGGCTTCGTCTTCCCTTCCAAGCCTGCGATAATATCCGGCCAGCGCACAATGGGCGAGAATGTAATTGGGGTTCAGTTCAATCACTCTTTGAAGGGCCTGGATGGCTTTTTCGTATTTCTTAAGGTAGCCGAGGGCGATCCCAAGGTGGTAATGATACGTCTCTCTCTGTGGGTAGAGGACAATTGCCTGTTCGAAAGCAGCGATCGCCTCGTTATGTAAGCCAGCCGAGTCGTAGGCGCTACCCAGAGCGTCCCAGGCGCGATCATTATTTGCGTTAATTTCAGTCACCCGGCGGTAAGCCGCGATATCGGACTCGTGGTCGTGGAGATCCGGGAAAGGTTGGCTCGCAAACTGGATGCCTGTTTCATGGGTGGCAGGGGTAGTGGCTTCTGCCGCTTTCCGAGTTGCCACGGGAGATGCCTTGGGTAAATCCGAATCAACTTCTTTGGAGGCACTCTCCACGTTTTGCTCTTCATCTGAATCCAGGTTGACCTCAACCTGTGGGCTGGCGGGTTTCCTTACATGCGGTGTAAGCTGAACCAATATACTCGCACGATCATCACTCGATTCTTGAAGGGTTTGATCGCCTGGGAAGCCCTGCTGGTGATGCATTTTTAATGCATACACAGGCAATGGTTCAATCGTACTCACTATTGTCTCATTATGGTCAGGGGGAATGTATTTTGTCGATGGTTTAGTACTGCCAGACAGGTTATTGGTCTTGAACATCCAGTAAGCAGCCTCTGGTTCCAGACCGGCAGGGTTGTTCCCTGGGTTGGATAACTGCTCCCCGACATCCTCAGCTGCCTGCACAGGTTCGATGGGAGCCGAATCACTCTGGGACGAGATCTTCTCTTCAATTGGCTGCGAGGCAGTTTCAGGTGGGAGAGACTCGAGTCGAGAGGGGGCTGCGGTTTTGCTTTCGGTAAAGGCAGGCAGGGCAGATTCTTCATCCCCGACAGCGGCCTTTTCCAGAGCCTGCTCAGACTTTGCCAGATTGGTTTGGTAGGTCACATTGGCCGGGTCAAGTTCAATGGCTTTGCGATAGGATTTAACCGCTTCCTTGTAGGCACCGGTATCGTAATAAATGTTACCGGCCTCGTTCCATAGACGCGGGTTTTCCTGGTCAGGGTCAATCGTCTTCTCAAATTCCTTGAGTACGTCGTCATCCATGTCGCGTTTTTCAAAGACATTTCCAAGTTGATAGGCGGCGATGGCGTCCTCCGGGCGGCCGAGCTTGTGATACACATCTCCCAGTCCATTCCAGCTGACCGGATCCTTTGGATCGTGTTCAATCGCTTCCTGGAAAGCAATCAGCGCATCTTCGTAATGATCAATCATGCAGTTCAAATTTCCCAGGTTATTCCAGGGGAAAATCCGTTCCGGTGACAGGTTCGCAGCACTTTGATATGACTGGATGGCATCTTCCATTTTCCCAAGGTCTGTTTCAACCTTGGCGAGGGTGTAGTGGCAAAGAGCTTCCAGAAAGAGATCTTGGGACCGACCAGCAGCGTCAAGGGCAATTTTCAAGAACCGTTCTGCTCGTTCATATTCTCCTTTGCGCAAGTGCATTATGCCAAGGCGCAGCAAACCATGTGCTCCCGGATCACCCAATTCGTCAGCCTCCAGTCGATCGTTTGGAAGGGTTTCGTCAAGGATATCCCGGGTGTGTTTTTCTTCTATCTCAGGGGAGGAGGCATCGGTTGAAGTTTCACCAATGGCTTGATCAGCCGGTATGGCCTCATTCAAAGGATCAGGGTTTTTCTGGATATCTCCTTTGTCGGTTCCATCTGAAAGGATCCGGTTGCCCAAAACCAAAGGACTCTGTTTGGAGCTATCTGCATATTCCTTATACGCGTGTCCATGTACCCCATTGTCTTTAAATACCCAGCAGACATTCTCTGGCCTGGAATTCGTGGAATCTTCAGTTTCCGGGGAACTCTCCTCCGCAATAAAAGGTTGGGGTGTTTCGAGATTATTCTGATTCGTGTCGTCCGCGGAATCTGAGTCGAAGATGCGGGAAGCCAGTTCAATCTCCGCCAGGTTTTCCTGGAAGGTTGGGTTTTCCGGGTCGAGTTCGGCGGCTCTCTGATAAGAAACGGAAGCATTCCGGAAATCTTCCAGATTCCGGTAGGCATCTCCCACCTGCTTCCAGAGCAGGGCTTTATCAGCGGGTCCGTCGAGGAGTTCAATCCCTTTCATAAACATCGGAATTGCTTCGGAATAACGTCCCTGACAGAAATAAATGGATGCCAGATTGCTGTAAGGCAGACCGCAACCAGGGTCCAGCTCAATCATCCTCTGACAGGTACGAATGGCCTGGATGTAAGCGCCTGATTTATAATAAATATTACCCAGTTCATTCCATAATTCAAATTCACTCATGGCTGCCTGCCTTTGGGATCAGCGGTTCAATCACACTCGAAGGTTTCCAAGCAAGCTGAAACGTGCCCTGGTCAGTAAGGATACATTTTCTGGATCGAGCTCAATGGCGTTTCGATAAGCCGTGACAGCTTGATCATGCTTGTTCAACCGCCGGAAGGCATCCCCCATCCGATTCCAGAGCAGTGCCTGATCCTTCTGATCATTCAATAATTGAAGGCCCTTTTCGTAAAGCGGGATCGCTTCTGAATAGCGCTTGAAATGGATATAAATTGAGGCCAGGTTGTAATATGACCATCCGTAACATGGATCCAGTTCAGTTGCCATTTCGAAGGCATGCAACGCTTCATCGAAAGCCCCAGTGTTGTAATATATATTTCCCAACTCATTCCAGATCTGTGCATTTTTTTCATTAATCGTCACCTGGATTTGATGGGTATCCTCGTTTTCATGCTCGAATTCTTGTGATGGACTCTCAGCCGTAACGGGTGCTTCTTCGGTTGTATTATCTTGATCAATCGGTGCTGGAGTGGAATCCGTTCCTTCCAGAATGTTTTGGGAGGAATCCACAGGTTGATCTGTGCTTGATATTGACGGCTGTTCTTCGACAGGCATATCCGAAGGGGTCTGGATCTCAGAACCTTCAGGTGATGGTTCGCAGGGAATACAGGCCTCCAACTCAGCAGGCTGGCATTCTGCCTCGGGCTTGGAGTCGGTGGCTGCCTCCATGGCATCGCCCTCGATTGAACCTGTCGGGGCGGAGTCAATCCCTTCAGATTGTGAGGGGATTGGTTGCGGGGAGCCCAAATCATCCAGCCAGGCTAAAAATTCAGCTTCCGGCTTGGTTGAGGGTGGATCATTCTCCTCCAGGAGAGGTGAATTTTCCGAGGATTCGGCCAGGGTGGGACTCGATGCTTCGGGTTGTAATTTCTCTTCCCTGGAGGGATTGAATGCTTCAGGTTCCAGAGGCTCTTCCAAGGCAGGAGGCGATGCTTCGGGTTCAAGAGTCTCTTCCTTATTGGGATTGGATGCCTCGGGTTCCAGAGTCTCTTCCGTGTTGGGGTTGGATGCTTCAAGTTCCAGAGGCTCTTCCATGGCAGGACGCGATGCTTCGGGTTCCAGCGTCTCTTCCTTAAGTAGATCAAGCTCGAGACGAGAGCCTGGTTGACCAGAAAATTCTTCTGCAGGAGCTGGTTGTGGAGCCAACCCGGGTATTGTCAATTCACCATGTAATGAGGCCGCATCCGACTTGTGAGCGTCGGCATGGCGGTAGGCGTCCATGGCATTATCGTATTCGTCGACTTGACGATAGGCATCTCCCAAAAGATTCCAAAGGCGAGTGCCAGTCTCATCATCCTGCGAAAGTTCAAGCGCTTTCACGAGTAAAGGAATTGCTTCTTTATGAAATCCCTTGAGAATGTAAATCGAGGCCAGATTGCCATAGGTCTGGCAACAGCTTTGATCCAATTCGATACTCTTTTGATAAGAGCGCAGGGCTTCATCGTATTCTCCGGTTTCGAAGCAAAGGTTTCCCAATGCTTCCCAGCCCAGCGCATTTCCAGGATCAAGCTCCACTGCCGTCCGGTAAGCCATGCTGGCGTCCTTATTGTCGCCCTGCTTCCTATAAATCTCCCCCATGCCGAGCCAGGATTTAATGATCCGGTGGTCGATCTCGATGGCTTTCCGATGCGCGCTCAGAGCTTCATCCAATCGTCCTTCCGCCAAGTGGACATCTCCAATGCCGCACCAGGGATGGGCATAATCGGACGAGAATTCGATGGCTTTCAGATATGCATGGATGGCTTCGTCAATTTGTCCGGTTTCATGATACGAGTCCCCCAGGCCATTCCATCCAACTGCATCTGATCCATTATGCTCAATTGCCTTTTGGAAAGCGGAAAGGGCATCAGCATGTCGTCCAAGTTTCCGGTAAAGGTGCCCGAGGTTATTCCAGGGAGAGATTTGATCCGGCGCAAGACTGATTGCGTTTTGATAAGCTTGAATGGCTTCTTCGACCCTGCCCTGATTTGTTTGAACAAGAGCGAGGGCATTGAAGCAAAGCGCTTCGAAGTAGTCATCCTCAAGAATGGCTGCATCATCAAGAGCCGTATTTAAGAACAAGGTGGATCTTTCGTAATCGCCCCTGCGCCAATGCAGCATCCCCAGGGTCAACAAAAGGTTTGCGCGAACGGAAGTCGCTTCGTTTCCTGTTGGGAGGTCAGTCAATAATGCAGTTCGGAGGGCGATTTTGGCATCCAGATCCTCCTTGGGATCGGTGAATTCTCCTGTCCCCTGCCATACCGATTCCAAAATATGCGGCGAGATTTGATCAGGCTTGGGGGAGTCGACGAACTCGATGACGCGATGACGCGCTGACCAGTAGTCAGGGGAAAAGTGTGCCAGATCTATGGCTTCTTTTTCAGTCAGCCAAAAAACAACCCGGACGTGATGATCCACGAAAAATTCCAGGCGATTATTTAAGGCATGATAAACGTTGGCATCAGAATGGCCTGCCCCCCAGCGTAAACCCTCCACAAAAATGACCACATTTTCCAGATTTACCAATTTGGAAATCTGTACAGAGATGTCTGCCCCTTCCTGGTTTTCTATTCTTATGTGGTGGGTTCTTTGTCCCAGGTTGTGCAGGCGATTCTCCAGGGCGATGTCGGCATCGGAGCGGACATATTCAGAATTGTAGATCGCCCATAAAACGGAAGGGCGCTGCCACTTGGTGGCGAGTTCAATTTCACGAAAAAGAATGTCGATCCGGTCTTCAAAGGGTTCAAGATGGTTGTTCTCGACACATACCGACAAATAGGGATTGGTCATTCTATTAATCTCCTTAAGACAGGATGGATATCGCACCAATTCTCGCCATTGCGATATTCCAAAACTGCCAACAACTGTAAAAGGGGACGTAAACGGTCGTCGGATTCGAGCCGGTTCTGTTGATGAACCTTTTTTAATAAATCGAGATCCTCCTTATCCAAAATGCGCCGATACTCATTACGGATCTCGGTTGTTGCCCATTCGATGTCAATCGTCTCAACTTTGGCCGCTCTACGCCGCCTGGCCCGCCCAATGGCAGTGCGCATGATCCGGGCCATTTCCCTGAAAACGCCACCACAATTCGAGATGGCTTCTTCGAGGGCCAGACTATCCACCAGAGTGGGATTAATCCTGACATGCACAAAACGACGCAAAGAGGAATAACCCTCGCCATCTTTGACCTCCGGCTCGGCATGTGGGTGCAATTTTATATTTGGCAGGAAGATGGCCTGATTCCGGATGGCTTCAAATTCTTTCGTGTAGAATAACGCGCTGGAAACCGTATAAATAATGGCGCAATTTGGCTGCATCATGATATTGCGCCGGTCATGGAAAATGGCACGAGCTTCTTCCAGATTGGGTTTGTCCAAATCGTCAATGAGGATAAGAGGGATGCGATGTTCCTTGCTGTAAATGGCGGTGGCTATATTGTTTATGACAGAAATGAGCCCGGTAATGTCCCTTTCAAACACCTGCCTTAATTCCGCCCGGGTGGAGGGTTCCAGTTTCATTTTCAGTCCGGCGTTTGAGAAAAAGGCATCCAGGCCTGCTCCAATTTCGAAAGCTGCCCGCCCGGCATGAATCGTTTTTACTTCCTCCTCCACTTTGCCGCGCCAACTGTTAAGCTCCTTCAGCAATTGATCCGGCAATTTTCCACCGGACTTACGGTAATCCCGGAACATGCGACCCCCTATGGCCAACAGGATGTCACGAAAATCCAAATCAATGATGTCCGCTTCTTCACGAATGCTGAAATTCACCGGCCAATATTTCTTCAGGATCCCAGGATTGGCCACCAGATGTAACAGTTCGGTCGATTTTCCACAGCCGCGATGTCCTGAGAAGAAGAACTTCGGCGGACGATAGAAGGGTGCCAGAAGGGCATCGATCAATTCTGCGATCGGGTTTACAGGCCGGTTGATATAGAAAGGGTTGGGCTCGCCATTCGGACCAGGTTGAAGAGGCAGGTCAAGCTCAAAATTTAACCAGGCACGATCAAAATCGTTGGCCAAAATATATTCAAATCCATTCATTGGGTCCTCTTTTTGTTCAAAGGCAATTAAGGTTGGCCTGCAATTTTCATCCTACAACGCCAGATTGAGATGTGAAAATCTCTCAGAATTGGCCGCAGTATCAAGTAAAATGGCAGATTGTTTTTCCCAATTTGGCGGTGACCATAATTCGATATAGTCACCCTGTCCAACCAGGACAATTTCTTTCTCCAGTCCAGCAAACGACATTAAATTCTCCGGAATAAGAATATGTCCGGAACTGCTTAAATCAATTCTGGAAGCATTGCCAAGGATCAACCGCAGCAAAAGACGTGCAAGGGGATCAGCCATGTTCAATGCCACAACCCGCTGATATACCTCTTGAAATACTTTATCGCTCATCATTATCAAGTCATCTTCAAACCCACGTGTAACGTAAGCACCGTCCACAAACATTGCGCGGATTGGCTCAGGGATAATCAGGTGCCGCTCACTATCTACGAATAAATGATATTGGCCAAGGTACATACTTTATCTCGATGCCTTACAGGAATAGAAAACGGTCTTCTGCCGTTTCACAATACCATTGTAGATGCTCCCTGATCACTTTGGTATCCTAAAATGTGGTTATTGGCATGTGATTGTTATGACCATTTTGGAGTCTTCGTAACACATAGAAATGGGTAATGACAGGAGATAAAAGCTGGCCCGATTACCCGGATGGGCTGGGGAAAAATAGCCATCACCGGGTAAAAAATACCAAAAAGCAGGTATTAAAAATGACCGGTCATGCAAATTATCTTGAAATGAAATAGTTTCCACCCTAAAAATTGTTCTTTAAATCAAATTTCCGATTTGAAGCCGGGATAATTCCGAATAAAATATGCTTGAATCTCGTTAAGGTTTTGAGAGCAGATCAAATAGATAAAAGGATGTCTGGTGGTACTTTCCAAAATTGCGGATGCTGAAACAAGCTTGATCGAACAAGCCAGACTTGGCGACCGTAATGCCTTCGGAGACCTGGTCCGCCATCATTATCCAGGTGTCGTGCGGGTCGTATTTCGACTTTGTGGTGATGCCAGACTGGCGGAAGACATGGCCCAGGAGGCTTTCCTGCGAGCCTGGATCAACCTGTCATCGTTCCATCCACAGTCTTCCATTCGTAATTGGTTTTATCGCATCGCTGTCAACGCGGCATTGGATGTGCTGCGACGCAGGCCGGAAGATACCCTCGAAGATGAGGCAACGCAAATGTTACCAGACCATAAGGCAAGCCCGGAAGCGGCAATGATCGAGAAAGAAGGGATGACCCAGGTACAGCAGGCCATTCAATCCCTTCCGGAAGCTGCCCGGTCCGTCCTGATCTTGCGTGAGTATGGTGAACTTTCCTACCAGGAAATCGCCAATGTATTGGATGTGCCAGTTGGTACGGTCATGTCCCGGTTAAATTATGCCCGTAACCGACTGCGGGAACTGTTGAAAGCGGAATTGCTCCAGATGGAGAAAGAATATGCATGAGGACATGCGCACATTACTGAATAGTTACCTCGACGGTGAACTGCACGGCGCTCGCCTGCAAGAGATACAACGTCACCTGACCACGTGCGAATCCTGCCGGAATGAACTTATGGAACTTCGCCTGGTTTCTGATCTTCTCCAGGCTGACCCTTCCCCGGAATTTATGCCTGCCGAACGTTTTATAACAAACCTGACCTTGAGACTGCCACGTAGGAATTTGCGCGACCTGCCCCAAAAACCGGTCTTCCTGGCATGGTGGCTTGTGCCGGCAGGGTTGCTGGGTGCCTGGTTCTTTGTGCAGACAGTATTTGCACTCACGGACGTTTTCACGGCAGCGAATTTAACCGGCATTCTTGGACAGGCGGCCAACTGGTTGGGAGGAGGACATCAGACAGCCTGGTTCACGGCAGTGACCAGCCTGTTTGGCAGCCAGGCGGGTGGAGTGCAATCCACACTTTCCCTACTCAACGAGGTGAACGTTTTCGTCGCAAACTTGTTGAAGGGTTTCCTCTGGCAGGCGTTGATTGTTCTCGTTTACTGGATCTGGCTGCTGGTCCTGTGGCTAAACCACCGCCCACAGCACATGCAGATAGACAATCTTTTGTAAAGGTTCAACGATACAAAAGGAGCGACTAAAGTCGCAACTACTTTCAAGAAAAGGAGAAAATAAAATGATCAACATCGGTAAAATCCTCAAGCGTGCCTGGCATATTCTCTGGAACTATAAAGTCCTCTGGATCTTTGGCTTTCTGTTGGCAATCACCGGCGGAGGGCGGGGAGGCGGTAATGGCGGCAGTGGGGGCAGTGGCTACCAGTTCAATAGAAATGATTTTCCCCAACAAAGCACGAACCCGACTGTCCAGCAATTCAACCAGTGGTTTCAACAAAACTTCTTTCCGCTGTTTACCCATCCTGAACAACATATCGCCACCTTTGTCTGGTTGGGAGTTGGCCTGCTGTTGTTCATTCTGATCATCGGGGTCATTTTCGCCTTGGTCCGATACCCAAGTGAAACTGCCGTCATCCGCATGGTTGATGAATACGAGAAGACAGGTACAAAGGTGGGTTTCAAAAATGGCTGGAAGATGGGCTGGAACCGGCGTGCTTTCCGCATTTGGGTGATTGACCTGGTGGTCAGCCTACCGGTAATCCTGCTCCTGGCGATCCTTGGCAGCTTGGGTCTGCTGTATTATTTTAGTGTAAGGAGCGGAACCCAGGCAAGCATCGCGACCGGCGTAATCGTTGGCATCGGGTGTGCCTTCCTGTTCATCTTTGCCTTCATCGTCCTGATGGTCGTGCTTAACCTGCTGCGCCAATTTTTTGTTCGGTCGGCTGCCCTGGAAAATACCAGCATTGGAGATTCCTTCCGGAACGGCTGGGCCATGTTCAAGCGCAACTGGAAGAGTGCCTCTTTGATGTGGCTGGTCATGCTTGGTATAGGCATCGCCTGTGGGATAGCGCTGCTGATTGTCTTCTTCCTGCTCATCCCGGCCTATGTTGTCCTGGTCCTGCCGGCCGTCATAGTTGGCGCCATTCCCGGCCTGGTTGTCTTCGGGGTGACAAGCATCTTCGCAAGCGGTCCCCTGGCCTGGATCCTGGGTATCCTGGCAGCTCTACCGTTCTTTATCCTGGTAGTGTTTGCCCCTCTGGCCCTAATCGGCGGCTGGTATTCAATCTTCGAATCAAGCGTCTGGACCCTGACCTACCGTGAGATCAAAGCATTGGAGAATATCGCTCCGGCTGTAATGCCAGCGTCGACCAAGTAATTCCTTCCGGTCTTGAGGGATGGTGGGACGAGTCTTTCCGACGAGGAACTATGCTAATAACAAGAGCCGGGATTTGGAACCCGGCTCTTGTCTACCAAGGAGAAAAGAATTCCTAGCGCAACAGGCTTAATGCCCGGTCGATAATGTTTTCAACTGTCATGCCAAGTTCCCGGTAAACAGCCTCGAACGGAGCCGAGGCACCGAAGCGGTCGACGGCAAGCACGCCTCCCCTATCCCCAACCCAGCGTTCCCACCCAATCGAAACACCCGCTTCCACTGCCAGCCGGGCCTTGCTTGATTGCGGCAGCACAGTTTCACGATACTCCTGGCTTTGAGCAGCAAACAATTCCCAGGAGGGGAATGAGATCAGGCGCACCTTCAGGGATTGAGCAGCCAGCAGTCGACCTGCCTCCACGATCAAACCCACTTCAGAGCCGGAGGCCATCAGGATCAAATCGGGATCGCCGTCCAAGCCCAGATCGGCCAGAACATATGCGCCGCGCTCCAGGCCAACGGCCGGGCTGAACTGGCTCCGGTCAAGGGTTGGGACGTTCTGGCGGGTCAGTGCCAGGGCTGTCGGGCCGTGACGCCGTTCCAAAGCCACTTTCCAGGCTGCAACAGTCTCGTTGGCATCCGCCGGACGGATGACCACCATGTCTGGAATGACCCGCAGAGACATCAATTGTTCCACGGGTTGGTGGGTTGGTCCATCCTCTCCCACGCCGATACTGTCGTGGGTGAATACCCAGATACTTGGATAGTGCGAGAAGGCGGCGAGACGGATGGGCTCACGCATGTAATCCGCGAACGAAAGGAAGGTGGCTCCAAAAGGGACAACGCCACCGTGGACTGCCATGCCGTTGACAATGGCACCCATGGCATGTTCACGCACCCCGAAATGGAAATTACGCCCAATGGGCGTTTCCGGTTCAAAAGCCGGGAAGCCGTCCATCCAGGTCTTGGTCGAAGGTGCCAGGTCGGCTGAGCCGCCGATAAGTTCGGGAACCACGGCTGCCAGAGCGTTGATCACTTTACTGGAAGCGATGCGTGTTGCCATGCCTTTCCCGTCAGCCGGGAAGACAGGCAGGGCAAATTCGTAACCCTCCGGAAGTTTCCCTGCCAACCGCCGCACCAGTTCGGCGTGAAGCTGAGGGGATGCAGCCAGATAGGCTTCCAGTTTCGCAGACCACTCTGTTTCCAGTTCCTTGCCTTTTACGATCGCCGTGCGGAAATAGGCCAGTACATCTTCAGGGATGAAGAAGCGCGGTTCCTTCGGCCAGCCGAGTTTGTCCTTTGCTCCATCCAGCTCTTCATTACCGGGTGGTTCGCCATGTGCCTTGCTGGTGTCCTGTCGGGTCGGCAAGCCGAAGCCAATATGCGTCCGGCAAACGATCAACGAAGGACGCGGATCCTTTTTAGCGGCCTGGATGGCCATGTCGACAGCCTCAACATCATTTCCATCTGCGACGTTTTGGACATGCCAGTCATAGGCTCTAAAACGGGCGGCGCGATCCTCGGTGAAGGCGAGATTGGTTGAACCATCGATGGAGATGCGGTTGTCGTCGTAGAGATAGATCAGTTTGCCCAATTTCAAATGGCCGGCAAGAGAAGCAGCCTCGGAAGAGATGCCTTCCATCAGGTCGCCATCCGTGACGATGGCATATACGAAATGATCCACCAGTTGATGCCCGGGAGTGTTGAACTCTGCTGCCAGGTGGGCTTCGGAAATCGCCATCCCGACCCCGTTGGAAAAACCCTGCCCCAGTGGACCGGTGGTGACTTCCACACCGGGCGTCAGTCCATATTCGGGATGGCCGGGAGTCTTGCTGCCCAACTGCCGGAAATGCTTCAGATCATCAAGCGTCAGATCGTAACCGGTCAGATGCAGCAGAGAGTAAAGCAGTGCGCACCCGTGACCGCCGGAAAGGATAAAGCGGTCACGCCCGGGCCAGGAGGGGTTATGCGGACTGTGGCGCAGGTGGCGGGTCCAAATTGTGTAAGCCAGCGCGGCGCAGCCCATTGGCAGGCCGGGATGTCCGGAATTGGCCTGTTGGACCATGTCTGCGGAAAGGAAGCGCAGGGTATTGATGGCACGTTCTTGAAGATCGCTCATGGAATTATCACCATCCTCATTAAGGTTGCCCGTACTCTTCGAGATAGCGACGATGCGCACGGGCGACTTCCTCGGCCGGGATTTCGTCGGGTTGGCCCAGTTGAATGGCATAGAATACTGTGCGAGCCACGTCCTCAACCATCACAGCAGCCTTGACAGCCGCCTCGGGAGTTTTGCCGATGGTGAAAACGCCGTGGTTCTTCATCAGGATGGCCACGCTGGAGCCAATCGAACGAATAACTTCCTGGCCGATTTCGTCGCCTCCAATTTTAGCATAAGCGCCGACCGGAATTGGCCCGCCAAACTCGTCGCAGATGGCTGTTAGAACGGGCGGGATGGGCTTACCGACCGCTGCCCAGGCAGTGGCAAATGTGGAGTGCGTATGAACCACGCCATTCACGTCCGGACGGTGGCGGTAAATGTAAACGTGAGCAAAAGTGTCAGAAGAGGGCTTGTAATTCCCTTCGACCACCTTTCCATCCAGGTCCACCACCACCATCGATTCGGGCGTCAAATTTTCGTAGCGAATACCACTGGGCTTGATAACGATCATCCCAGATAGCGCATCGCGCGCCGAGACATTCCCGGAGGTCCACGCGACCAGGTTGTGACGGGGGAGTTCGCTATTCAGACTGCAGACAACCGAGCGCAATTCAGCCAGCCGCATGATGCACCTCAACCTTGATCGTCTTAAGAGCCTTCATTTCAGTCCCTCAGCCCATCCACGGCAGCTCTTTCAATCCCAAGCCCTCTCTTGTAGCGTTCCATAAATACCGTAAAGCCAGCAATATCCGCTTGATCCGGTTCAATCGTTGAGCCTGTTTTCTGTGCGAAGACCCGATTGGCGAGATAGGCTTCCAGGGGTTCATTTTGCCCCTTACGCAGCATAAAAGAGGCCAACAATGCGATCCCCCATGCTCCCCCCTCGCCCGCGGTTTCCATCACGGAAATGGGGACATTCATCGCGGCTGCCATGATCTTTTGACCGACATCCTTTGTTTTGAAGAAACCACCATGGCCAAGGATCTGATCGATCTTCACGTGTTCTTTTTCAAAGAGGATATCCATTCCGATCTTCAGGGTACCGAGGGCCGAAAACAAGCCCACACGCATGAAATTCGCCAAAGTGAAACGGCTTTTGGGTGTACGAACAAAAAGTGGACGCCCTTCCTCAAAATGAGTAATGTGCTCGCCAGAAAAATAGTTATAGGAAAGCAACCCGCCGCAATCCGCGTCGCCTGTTAGTGCCTTTTGATACAGAAGTTCAAACAACCTGGATTGACTGATCTCCACGCCGAGTATATTGGTAAACTCCTGGAATAATTCGACCCATTCATTGAGATCAGACGTGCAGTTATTGCAATGAACCATGGCCACCGGCTTGCCGGTGGGCGTGGTTACCATGTCGATCTCGGTGTACACCTTCGACAAAGCCTTTTCCAGAACGATCATGGCAAAGACGGAAGTCCCTGCCGAAACATTGCCTGTTCGCTCTGCGACACTGTTGGTAGCTACCATGCCGGTGCCTGCATCGCCCTCGGGCGGACAAAGCGGGATACCTGCCTGTAGTTGTCCCGTAGGATCGAGCAGCCTGGCACCTTCTTCCGTGAGAACGCCCGCGGAAACTCCTGCTGTAAGAACATCCGGCAGGATATCCTGGAGCTTCCAGGTAAAGCCCTGCGCTTTGAGCTGTTCGTTGAACAGCAAGAGCATGTGTTCATCATAGTCATTGGTTTTGCTATCGATTGGAAACATGCCCGAGGCTTCGCCAACACCAAGTACTTTTCTTCCGGTCAGCTTCCAATGAATATAGCCTGCCAGCGTGGTCTGGAATTGAATATCCCTGACATGGGGTTCTTTATTTAATATCGCTTGATAGAGATGGGCAATGCTCCAGCGCTGGGGGATACTGAATTGGAACAAATCAGTGAGTTTTTCCGCCGCCTGTCCGGTGATCGTGTTACGCCAAGTGCGGAACGGAACGAGCAGATTTCCATCCTTATCCAACACCAGATAGCCATGCATCATGGCGCTGAAACCGATGGCACCGATGGTTTTGAGAGGAGTTTTGTACTTCTCTTGATATTCCCTGGCAAGCTTCCGGTAGCATTCCTGCAAGCCCTTCCAAATATCCTGTAAATGATAGGTCCAGATACCGTTTTCGTATTGGTTATCCCACTCATAGCTTCCCGAGGCGATTGGAGCATAGTCCTCGCCGATCAGGACCGCCTTGATGCGCGTCGAGCCGAACTCGATGCCAAGCGTGGTCTTAGCGCTTTCAATTGCTTTCCCGATATTATTTTGATCCATTTTCACATCCTGTGATTGAATCAGCAGTCCACGATCACTTTTAAACCGGCGCGCCGCCCGGCCATCCTGAATGCTTCTTGTGCCTGTTCGAGGGAAAAGTGGTGTGACACCAGTGAGCTTACATCGACTTTCCCACTTTCAACCATTTGAACTGCGCGCGGGTAGGTAAATTTCATCCGATGCACCAGTTGAATGGTCAATTCCTTGTGCCGGGCGACTGTGGCCGGGAAAGTTATGCGGTCGTTGGAAGGGATCCCGATCAGAATGACTCTCCCGCCGGGACGTGTGGACATGAGAGCATCTGCCACAGCCGCATCCTCACCGGCCGCCTCAAATGACAGCTCCACCTCGCGCCCAGGCCTCCATTCCACGGCCCCCGACCGGTAAGCAGCCTCACGACGGTGGCTCAATGGCTCGCTGGCATATACTTGTGATGCGCCGGCCAGCCGCGCCACTTGAATGATCAGCAGCCCGATCGGGCCGCAGCCGAAGACGCCAACCGTCATGCCCGGTTTAATTTCCGCCAGGTCGACCGCATGGATGGCCACCCCCAAAGGTTCGAGCATCGCGCCATCCGAATCACTGAGGCGATCGGGCAAAGGAACCAGGCATTCTTCCGGCCAGGCAATGGTCTCACGCAAACCACCATCCTGTGGTGCATGTCCGGCAAAGCGAATATTCTCGCACAGGTTGGGTTTCCCTTCCAGACAAAACGAACAGGAATGGCAGGTTATCGCCGGATCGAGAGCCACCCGTTGGCCCTTGCGTGCACCGGAGGCGATCACCCCGGCAAATTCATGCCCCAGCACGAGCGGCTGGGTAACCGAGGCATCCCCGATACCCCCTTCACCAACCCAATGAATATCTGAGCCACAAATGCCAACCGTCTTGACGCGTACCAGCGCTTCTCCCGGGCCGGGCACAGGCACCGGTTCATCAGAAAGCCGCAAGTCATTTAGGGAATTCAAACGGAGAACTTTCATTTTAGCTACAATCCTTTGGAAAGATGGTAATACAGGTCATTCCAGCGAAGTTCCTTTTTGAAATCAGAAAGATTGGTCTGACCATCGATCACAAGAAATTCCAATCCGGCCATCTCCGCATAATCTTCCAGGTGGGCACGGGTTACGGATTGGCTGAAGCCGTTATGGTGAGCGCCGCCTGCCATAATCCAGGCAGCCGCGGCGACTTTCAAATCAGGACGCGGCACCCAAACAGCGCTGGCGACAGGCAACTTCGAGAGGGGCTTCTCCGGCTGGATGACATCCACTTCATTTACCACCATACGGAAACGACCCCCCATGTCGATAATTGAGGCGCAGACCGCCGGTCCGCTGGGAACAGTAAAGACCAGGCGGGCAGGATCGTCCTTGCCCCCGATCGAAAGTGGATGAATTTCCAGACGTGGCTTTTCTCCGGCGATGGAGGCGCAAACCTCGAGCATGTGCGCTCCAAGAACTTTCGGGTTTTCCTGGTTCAAATCATAGGTGTAATCTTCCATGAAGGAGGTGCCACCCTTTAAACCAGCACCCATAACCTTCATCGTTCTCACCAGTGCGGAGGTCTTCCAGTCTCCTTCGCCTCCAAAACCATACCCATCAGCCATCAGGCGTTGGACCGCCAGGCCGGGCAGTTGCGCCAATCCATTCAGGTCTTCGAAGGTGGTGGTAAAGGCTTTGAACCCACCTTGTTCAAGGAAATGACGCATCCCCAGTTCAATACGGGCGGCATCACGCAGCGATTGGCGCTGGCTGCCTTTGGGACGCAATTCCTCAGCGACCACGTAGGTATCATCATATTCGGTAACCAACCGGTCAACCTCGGTCTCAGCGATTGCGTTGACCACTTTAACCAGGTCGCTGATACCGTAACCATTAACTGAATATCCCAGCCTGATCTGGGCTTCCACTTTATCGCCCTCGGTGACGGCAACTTCGCGCATATTATCACCGAAGCGGGCCAGGCGTGCCCCCTGTGCATCCTGCCAGGCAGCCGCGGCTCGTAACCAGATGGCGAGTTCAGAGAGAACCTGCTCATCCTGCCAGAAACCAACGATGATCTTCCGGTTCAGACGCATCCGGCTGGCGATGAAACCGAATTCCCGGTCACCGTGGGCAGATTGGTTGAGATTCATGAAATCCATATCGATCTCAGACCACGGCAGGTCGCGGTTATATTGCGTATGCAGGTGTACGAAGGGCTTGTTCAGGATACTCAAACCGGCAATCCACATTTTTGCAGGCGAAAATGTATGCATCCAGGTGATCAAACCGAGGCAATTTTGCGTATTATTGGCTTCACGGCAAAGTGCGGTGATCTCTTCGGATGTTGTCACCACCGGTTTAAAGATGACCTTCACCGGCAGCTTGCCAGATTGGGTCAGGCTCTGGGTCATTTCCTGGGAATGCTGCGCCACTATCTTAAGCGTTTCTTCTCCATAAAGATGCTGGCTTCCAGTCACGAACCAGACTTCGAGCCCATTGAAGTTGATCATGATAACCTCCGAAAATTATTCGAGTTTTGCCATAAAAAATCTTTATTAATAAACATGATCACTGGCTTTAAGGGGAAATGCCCAATTATCACGCATTTCTAATTACGAACTATCCCGAACAACCAGTTCTGTAGAAAGTAAAACCGTCTGCGATTCTATTTCCTTGTTCAAGTGGGCAGCTTCAATCTGCTTGACCACCTGCTCTACTGCCCGGCAACCCAATTCATGATGATTATGGTTGATGGTTGTCAATGCAGGCCAGAAATAGGCCGATTCAAGGAAATTATCGAATCCGACTACTGCAAGATCCCCGGGGACATGCAATCCCCGGCTGATAGCGGTGTGGAGAACAGAGAGAGCCATCTGGTCATTGGCTACGAATAATGCATCCATTTCGGGATAAGATTGCAACAACTGCTCAAATGCCATTTCTCCGCTGGCTGATGACCAGTTCCCTTCTGCCCAGTGGTTCTCGGACGCCATGATACCGGCATTTCCAAGTGTCTCCTGCCATGCCTGTTTGCGTTGGCGGGCTTCCCACCAATCCAAAGGCCCGGAGATGTGACCGATGTGAAGGCGGCGTTGCTCCAACAAGTGGCGTGTAGCCAGAACGCCCCCGGCATAGTTATCCACCGATACGGTGTTTACTCCTGCACGAGCTTGCATGGTCAGAAAAACGACCGGCACGGGAACATCCATCAAGATCTCATCCACCCAGCGGCGATTATCACCCACCTCGGGCACTGCCCACACAATTCCATCCACGTGGTGGGAAAGCAAATCTTGGATAAGTGGCTTGATGTCTTCAGTGTCAAAACGGGGAAGTTCCTCGAGCAGGAGGTCATATTTCAAATTCCCGGCCATGCTCGTAATGCCATTCAAGGTGCGGGAAGGACCAAGATATTTCAATCCGGCGGTGACAACCCCCAGTGTAAAACTGCGCTGGGAGATCAGGCTGCGAGCTACGGCGCTGGGCTGATAGTCAAGATCCACGACGATCTGTTGAATGTGCGCACGTGTCTTCGGGGCCACATCCGGGCGGTCATTGATAACCCTGGAAACCGTTTGGGTGGAGACGCCTGCGATTCTGGCAACATCTTTTATGGTAGCGCGTCTATCTGAATTCATGCCTCTTCCATTTCTTGAACCTGATCACCTGGATTGCATGCCTGATACCCGTAGATTAACAGGTCGATATGTGACAACCGCCATGTTTTTTTCTGCACCTTTTAAGGAAAATGTCTACCCAGTCTCGACGGCTGTCAGCTCCAAATCCAACCAATCAGGCATTATTGTTGGATTGGCAATGGCTTTTGGTTTGTGTTCCTGGCTCTTTAGCCGCAGTTCTTCTGCAGGCTAAGAACAGACCTACTTAAGAATGCTTATTTCGCATATAGAACAAGCTTTGAACTCCAATAAAGATCAGTGTGAGCACACCTACACCTATACGGGTCCACCACGAGCTCAAAGTCCCATTGAATTGAAGGATTGAAACAATGGTCTGATTGATCATTACTCCAAAAAGAGTCCCGATTACATTCCCTACACCGCCGGTCAGGAGCGTTCCACCGATCACTACTGAAGCGATGGCATCCAGTTCCATCCCTGGCGCATAGCCACCATACCCTGAAAGCAATGAAATGCTCCATACAACTCCTGCCAGGGCCGAACAAAAGCCGCTGAAGGCATACACGGTGATTTTTGTTCGACCGACCGGCAAACCCATCAACCTGGCAGACTGCTCGTTATTACCGATCGCGTAGACGGTTCGACCAAAGCGTGTAAAGAAGGATAGATAAATCACCACCAGTAGTAATATCGGGCCAATCAGGGAAGGAATATAAACATATGCCTTGCTAAAGAAGGGGATATGGACTTGGGTCAATGCCAACCACCGGTAGGTAGCATTTTGAATGGGTAATGCCTCAAGTGTGATGACATATGCCATACCGCGCGCAAAAAAGAGGCCCATGAGGGTCACAATAAAAGGTTCCACCTTCAGGAAGTGGATGATGCATCCCAATGTGAAACCAAAAACAATGCCCATGACTAACATCAAGGGCATGACGACGAAGGGACTGGCGCCATGTTCCAGCAAGGAGGCTGTTGCAGCGGAGGTCAGGGCAATCATGCCTGCCACCGACAGATCGATCCCTTTTGTAATGATCGCGAACGTCATTCCGATGGAAACGATCAACAGGCTGGCCGCGTTGATGAACAGGTTAAAAAATACCTGCGGTTTTTGCATGTTTGGATATAACACGCCGCCTATGACATAGATCAGGATGAATATCACGATCGCGGTCAACATGGGGCCGCTGCTGGTCAAAAAGGGCCTAATTCGTGCCCAGAAGGGTTTAATTCGTTGTGCCATGTTGGGTCCCCTTCCTCCGCTCCGAAATTTTATTCATTAGACGGCGGGCGTAATCTGAATAAAGCAGGATCACCACCAGGACGAGTACAGCTCTGCCTGCCAATAAGGCGTTCGCAGGTACTCCAAAGGTGTACATGGTGATCGTAAACGTCCAGATGATCAACGCACCAATCACGCTCGCCACCAAGGAAAAACGTCCTCCACGCATCAATGTTCCCCCGATGACGACCGCCAGGATTGCGTCCAGTTCATAGTTAAGCCCGTTATTATTGCCATCTGCACTATGGACGTATGAACTGAGGATCAGACCTGCGATGGCGGCACAGAAGCCGCAGAAGGTGTAGACGAACAATTTGACATTCTTCTCGCTGATGCCGCTGTAATAAGTTGATTTGGCATTTATTCCAACAGATTCGATGAAAAGGCCAATGGATGTTTTTCTGACCAGGATTGAGGCTGCGATGAGCACAACTGCCACAATATAAATGGCAACGGGAAGCCCGAGGATAAATCCATTTCCAAACCAGAAATACGGCGTGTAATAAATGGTCATGATCTGGCCATTGGTGATCAATTGGGCAATCCCACGCCCGGCAACCATTAGAATAAGGGTTGCCACCATCGGCTGGATTTTGCCTCTTGAAACCAGAAACCCATTCCACAAACCACACAATGTGCCGGCTGCCAGATCGGCCACTACGATCAGCCACAAGGGGGTGTTGGTGACATCTTTCGTCAAAATGGCGTTGGATATCAGTTGATTACCCAGGGCAGGGTTGATCAACACTGCACCCATGGCGGCTGAGATGGCGATCACGGCACCCACCGAGAGGTCGACACCGCCAGTTGCGATCACCAGGGTCATCCCGATCGCCACCAGCATCAGGGGTGCTGAATTGTTAAAAACATCGATCAGATTGCCATAGAGATGACCATCCAGGACCCCGATTTTGAAGAACCCGGGGGCGAAAATGGCATCCGCAAGGAGAATCAATGCCATTGCAACCAGTGGCCAGAATAAACGACCCTCTCGAATCCGTTTGAGCAAGGGAATTTTATTTTTCATGAAGTACCTGCCATTGTTTGGATAATCGTTTTATCATTCACATTGCCGGGATACTCCGCAACTTTCTTGCGGTCCCGCAATACAACGATTCGATGACTGATACGCAGCACTTCTTCCAACTCGGATGAAATAAACGTGATGGATTTGCCTTCTTCGGCCAACTGCAGAACAAGTTTTTGAATTTCCGCTTTGGCGCCCACGTCAATGCCGCGCGTCGGTTCATCCAGTATTAAAACCTGTGGATTGGTCGCCAACCAGCGCGCCAGGATCACCTTTTGCTGGTTGCCTCCACTTAGATTTTTTACCAACTGCTCTGGGGAAGGGGTCGTGATTCCCAATAATTGGATATACTTTTCTGAAATTTCATTTTGTTTCTGAGTGGATATGTATTTAAACCAACCATACCTGGCTTGCAAAGCCAGGATGATATTTTCACGAATGGTCAGATCCCCCACAACTCCTTCTTCTTTGCGGTCTTCGGGGCACAAGGCAATCCCATTTTCAAGCGAATTAAGGGGTGAAGAACGCTCGATTTTCTTTCCCTTAAGGGTCAGGGAACCCGTATCGGGCGTGTCGATACCAAAGAGCAGATTGGCCATTTCTGTGCGCCCGGAACCTAAAAGACCTGCAATCCCGACTACTTCATTTGCATGGAGTTCCAGATCAAAGGGTTCAAGGGAACTAGAGCGACCGAGTCCCTTTGCCTCCAGCATACTTACCCGGTCTTCCACGTTTTCGCCTGTAATTTTGGCTTTTGACACCTGGTCAAGGTCAGTAATGGTGCGCCCCAACATCTTAGCGATCAGCTCGACGCGCGGAAGTGAAGCAGTATCATAGGTGCCGACCAGCTTGCCGTTTCGCAATACGGTGATCCGATCGGAAACCTGATAAACTTGATCGATGAAATGGGTAATGAAAATGATACCAATGCCTTCGCTTTTCAATTTCAGCATCACTTCAAAGAGCCGATTGGCTTCATGTACGTCCAAACTGGAGGTGGGTTCATCCAGAATGAGAATTTTGGCGGAAGAAATTTCCAGGGAACGTGCAATCGCGGCCATTTGTTGTATGGCGACCGAATAATTTCCCAAGGGTTGAGTTACATCAATATCTATATCCAGTTTTTTCATCGCCTGCCTGGCGATGGCATTCATCTTTTTCTTGTCGATGGTCCCAAATCGATGAGGTTCAAATCCAAGTGTGATATTTTCAGCGACGGATATATTGGTACACAGGTTGATTTCCTGATATACCGTGCTGATGCCTATTTCCTGGGAGTATTGAGGCGACCGGACTTGAATAACCCTGCCATCCAACTCGATGGTGCCGGAATCAGGGTGCTCCACACCTGTCAGAATCTTAATAAGGGTGGATTTGCCCGCGCCATTTTCACCAACCAGGGCATGGATCTCGCCGCGTTCCAGGGAAAAGTCAACATTTTCCAGGGCAATCACACCCGGAAATGTTTTGGAAATTCCATTCATGGAAAGGAGAACGTCGTTTGTGTTTGTCATTGGATCTGCCTGTTCGCAGGGACTAATAAAAGCGGTTGAGAAGCGGCGCTGTAAACGCCGCTTCTCTTTTTCCATCTTATTTCTCACCTGTGAATTTTCATGAAATTACCAGGAATTCATGCACGGCACAGGTTTGATGATTTAATATTTTCGGCTTGGAAGCAATTCTGCAGCTTTGTCGGGGTAATAGACCTGCTCGTCAGTGAGAGCCTCATGTGCAATGGGTTGGCCATTCATGAGCTTGAGCGCCAGGTCCATGACCTGCGGGCCGAGAAGAGGATTGCACTCAACGTCCGCCTGCAGCCAGCCATCGATCATGAGCTGGAAACCACCACGCGTGCCATCAACAGAAACCATCTTGATGTCGCCGGGTTTGATGCCAGCAGCTTTAACGGCTTCAATGGCACCAATTGCCATATCATCATTGTGGAAGAAGACACCCTGGAATTGACCAGCGTATTTCTTCAAGAAGGCTTCCATGACAGGCTTGCCTTCAGCACGGGTGAAGTTACCCGTCTGGGAATCGAGGATCTTGATGTTGGCATTCAAGGCTTCGCGGAAGCCCTTGGCGCGACCGACTGCGGCGCCAGAGCCTGTGGTGCCGGAGAGTTCAAGGACAGCACCGCCGTTCGGGAGCAATTTATTGAATTCTGCAGCGGCGCGCTTGCCTTCAATGACCATGTCAGAGCCAATGTGGGCTGCGTACATGGATGGATCAGCGGTTACGGAACGGTCAACCACGATGACCGGGATATCGGCAGTCCTGGCTTCCTGAAGGACAGCATCCCAACCGGTTTCGACCACTGGGGGCAAAGCAATGACATCCACACTCTGTTGAATGCAGGAGCGTAGGGCGGAAATCTGGTTTTCCTGCTTCTGCTGGGCATCCGAGAAGATCAATTTGACACCCAGTTTCGCAGCAGTCTCCTTGAAGGAAGCGGTGTTGGCCGTGCGCCAGTCACTCTCGGCACCGAGCTGCGGATAGCAAAGTGTCATGTCTTTATAAGTACAATTGGGAGCACAAGCTGCCTGGCCAACTGGTTTTGTCTCAGGCCCGACTGCTGCCTCTGTGGATTTCGGGGTTTTGGTCCCACAGGCGCTCAACACCATAATGAGCACGAGCACGAGACCAAAAACCTTAAACATATTTGTTTTATTCATTTTCTTCTCCTAGTTACATTTTATGGTTTATGAAAAACATGTTTGAGCGAATAAACTCGTCACAATTTGCGAGATTATTCGTGTTGCCGAGGAATGCTCTGGGGGCCAAATATCATAATCGAGCATTTCTCCAAATAAAAATTGACTATCCATCACCTCCTTTTCAACGTGTTTGAAGACTTTGCCAAGTGATCAATCGCGAGGTAATCCTGTCATTACTAAAATTTTTGGTCTGGGGGATTTTCCTTCCCGTTTCAATCCGATGGCGCTGGTGATTTCCTTGAGTTCTTAAAATTCTCAGAAACAAATACTGGCGGTCCATTTTGAAGGGGAATGTTTTGAGATAGATTGTTATCGTTACCGTTATCGATAACAATTATTATTCCACTTATTTTATCATCTGTCAAGTGCTGGAAGGAAAAAAACCAGAATTTCAATTTTCCCCTGATTGAATCAGTCCACTTTTACAGCCAATGGGTGACTGCAATAGCTCATCACCCCAGGAGAAATACCAATGATATCTCTATCTGAATTCCAAGGTATTGTCACGCATAACACTGTCCCTCAAGTGACTTTATTAATTTCTACTCCAAACAATCATCTACGGAATGGCAAGATAGGAGCCATCTCCTGATGATGATTGATACACCAGCGAGATCTTTGTATCATTTTGATTTACCAGGAAAGAAAGTATTCCCGTGAGTGATAACCCGCCATTAAAAGTTGTGTATTTTAGAAGGCCATCGATGCCAGTCACCTGTTTAAAATCTCTTACAACCCCGTCAGAACCAAGCACCTTGAAATTATAGGTATCGAAATTGCACTGCTTATCAGTTGTCTGTTCACAGGATGCGCTTATCGTAACAAACATGTATTCCTGACCTGCTACCGGTGTGTCGGTAAACATATTTCCTTTTGCCACAAGGGTGTCTGCTGGACGAACTTTTCCAATGACGACTATTTTCATATTATCAACAAGAACTGCTGAACCGACCGGTGCAGGATTAGCTTTTGTTGAAGCCACCACTGTCGCAGCATTTGTCTGTGTCAGATCTGTAGACGGTTCTGCATATGCTGGTTGTTGTGATGATCCTGAAACCGGTGGTGTTGTTGGCTGATTGGCTGATGGCGGATTTACCGTGACCACATTAGTTCCACATGCTGAAATTGTAATAATTAATATGAAGGTCGGTATGATCATGAGAAATTTGTTTTTCATTTGGATCTCCAATTTATTATAAGGAAAAATAAACGCAGGATTTGCCGTTTAGCTGCCCGACCGGGAAATAGATAGAGGTTTCGGTTGGTAAAGAATAGTAACAAAAAAACTGAATGTTAATTGAGAAGAGACCTAAGAACCGTTTTCATTTTACTATAAAATCTTCGGGCCACATTGGAAATCAATTGGTGCGGTGCCGATATATAACTCAGAATAGGGTTAAGGACTTTTCTCCAGGCCGACATGTCCGACTGGCCTGTTACAATATATAACTGTTATTGTTTACACTTTCGGGCAAGGAGCAAACATGATGGAAAAATTACATATAGGTATTATTGGGGTGGGCCAGATCGGACAGATCCACCTGGATAATTACCAGGCAATCCCGGAAGCCGATGTTGTGGCCATTGCCGATACAAATCATGAACACGGCCGGGAGGTGGCAGGTCGCTATAATATCCCGGGTGTGTACACGGATTTTCGCGAATTGCTCAGGCGTGACGACGTCCAGGCGGTGGATGTTTGCCTGCATAACAACCTGCACATGCCGGTCAGCGTGGCCGCGCTGGAAGCCGGGAAACATGTCTATTGCGAGAAGCCCATGGCAGGCTCCTACCGGGATGCCGAAATGATGTACCAGACCGCCAGGAAGCTTGGGTTGAAACTGTCCATCCAGCTCAGTACACTATTTGCGTGGGAGATCCGGGCTGCCAGAAAGCTGATTGAGCAGGGCTGGCTCGGCAAACCATATCATGCCCGTTCGGTGGGCTTCCGACGGCGCGGTCGCCCCTTTGTGGATGGGTACGGCAGCCCGCCGTTCGTCCAGAAGCACAATTCCGGCGGCGGAGCTTTGTATGACATGGGTATTTACCACATCGCCAGCATGTTGTATCTGCTGGATAACCCCCAGGTGCTGCGAGTTTCAGGGAAATTGTACCAGGAGACGGAGATGGATGAAGGACGCCGCTCCGCCAGCGGATACGATGTGGAGGAGCTGGGGCTGGGATTCGTGAGGCTGGCAGGCGGGATCACGCTGGATATCTTTGAATCCTGGGCAATCCACCTGGGTGGGATGGAAGGCAGCAGCCTGGTGGGGGACAAAGGTGGGATCCGGTTGGAGCCATTTGGCCTCTTTCAGAGCCAGGGCGATTTGGATCTGGATACAACGGTCGACCTGCAGTGTTTTGCACGGCGGACGCATGACTTGCGTAAAGAAACCGATTCTGGGGACAGCCCACAACAGCACTGGGTGAGAGCTCTTCAGGGGCACGTTGAACTTCTCCCCACAGCCGAGTTGGCCTTGAATACCATGTTGATCTCGGAAGCCATTTACCTTTCTGACCGATTGGAGCGGGAGGTCACAGCCGAGGAAGTCATTCAGATATCCAACAGCACAGCGGTCACTTTCTGAAAATTATTTCTAATACACTTTCATATCAATTTGTAATACAATAAAATTAGAAAAATAAAATCATAAGAATGAGTGTTCGTTTTTTAGTTAAATAAGCGAGGCAGAATGCACAACTTATTCCAACCCAATTCCAGCATGTTCCTGACAAATCCTTTTTTCAAGCTTGTTACCAGGTCACTGAGTTTTTCGGAAGAAATCGACGCTCAGCGTCGGCGCAAAGGCTCAGGACCAGAGGGCCGGGCTGATGCGCCCGTGCGTCAAGAAGGTGGCGGAGCAGGTGGTGGGGGTGTAGGACCCTCCTCAGGTGGGGGGGGCTTATTGCCATCCCTGGGAGGAAGCAGAGGTGGAGGCATCAAGCTCCCTTCCTGTATCGTTGTCATCGCCATTGTTTTGATCGGTGCTTATTTCCTGTATAACCAGTTTGCCGGAGGTGGCACAAACACCAGCCCTTCGACGGAAGTCCCGGTTTCCTCCGGCCTTGATAATCAGCCACTGGTTGTTCAACCGACGGCAGTGGCGGGATTTACTCCTCAGGTCGGCGCCAAAGCCGGTAGCTGGACGGTCATGCTGTACCAGGATGCTGATGACCAGGTTCTGGAGAAGGATATATTCACCGATTTCAACGAGGCTGAACGTGTTGGATCAACCGACCAGGTGAATATTGTCGCCCAATTGGATCGTTTTGCCGGTGCTTTTACCGGTGATGGGAATTGGACAACAACCCGCCGTTATTATGTTACCCAGGACAATGACCTTACTGCCATCCATTCCAAGGTCCTGGCTGAGGGTGAAGCGAATATGTCAGACCCGGCTACCCTGGTGGATTTTGCCACCTGGGCGATCAAGAACTATCCGGCGGATCACTATGTGCTGGTACTTTCGGACCATGGGATGGGCTGGCCGGGCGGTTGGACCGACCCCACAGGCAGTGGCACGTCTGAAAGGGCGCCAATTGCGCAAGTAGTTGGCAATGCCATGTACCTGGACCAGGTGGGTGATGCCCTTGGACAAATTCGCCAGCAGGCGGGTATAGATAAATTTGACATCCTTGGAATGGATGCCTGCCTGATGAGCCAGCTCGAGGTATTGAGTGCATTGGAGCCACATGCCCGTTATGCCATCACGTCGGAAGAGACCGAGCCTGCGCTTGGCTGGGCTTATACCGCTTTCCTTCAGGCTCTCACCCAGAATCCGGGTATGAGCGCGGCGGATCTGTCAAAGCTGGTTGTGCAGAGCTACATAGTGGACGATCAACGCATCGTGGACAACCAGGCACGCTGCAGATTTCCTTTATGAGTTGGGAGGTAGGGAAACGCAAGTGCAAACCAGCTTGCCCAGATGCTCGGTAAAGATGCGACCCTGGCAGCTGTCGACCTTTCAAAAATCCCGGCATTGATGAGCAGCGTCAATAACCTTTCCTACGCCATGCAAAATGCGGACCAGTCCGAAATTGCCAGCGCGCGCGACTATGCGCTCTCCTTCACCAGTGTTTTTGGCAAATCTGTTCCGCCTGCCTATATCGACCTGGGCAGCTTTGTGCAGATCCTGAAGCAGCAAAGCAGTGATACCAATGTCCAGCAACTATCCGATCAGGTCCTGGCAGGCATCCGACAGGCTGTAATCGCCGAAAAACACGGTATCAGTAGAAATGGTGCGACTGGGGTGGCGATTTACTTCCCCAACTCCAGCTTATATCGCAGCCCTTACAGTGGCCCGCAATCCTATACGGTGATCGCCAACCAGTTTACCCAGAATTCCCTGTGGGATGATTTCCTGGCATTTCATTACAACGGCCGCTCTTTTGATTCGGCCTCACGTGAAGCTGTCATCCCATCCTCCACGCTGCCTTCACGTGCACCAGGTATTGGGCAGATCAGTGTTTCTGCCTTGCGTTTGTCATCTGACAGCGCCGCGCCCGGCCAACCGGTGACCATCCGGGCGGATATCAGCGGGACTAATATTGGTTATATTTACTTGTTTGTCGGATACATAGACCAGGCTTCCAATTCCATATTTGTGGCGGACACGGATTTTCTGGAAAGCCCGAATACCCAGCAGGTGGATGGAGTGTATTACCCTAAATGGAGCAGTCAAAGCTCTTTTACCCTTAAATTCGATTGGGATCCGTATGTATTCACCATCTCTGATGGCCAGGTTTCTGCCGTGGCTCTTTTTACGCCCCAACAATACGGGGCTACGGCAGCGGATGCAATCTACAGTGTGGATGGCCTGTATTCATTTGCCTCCGGCGGCAACAGCCTGAATGCACGCCTGAACTTTCGGGATGGGAAGCTGGTCAGTATCTTTGGCATCACAGGGCAAGGGGATGTGGGTGCTCCTCACGAGATCGTTGCACAGGCCGGTGATACGTTCACGATCCAGGAAAAATGGCTGCAGCTTGATTCCCAGGGCAAAGTTCAGAGTACAGAATTTCAGAACAGCCAAACTGTTCTTACCTTTAGTGGACAACCCTTCACCTGGAAGGAGACTTATGCCGCCCAAGGGAATTACGTCGTCGGATATGTCGTAACTGATCTGGACGGCAACTCCCAGGAAGCCTTCGCCCCGGTAGTTGTTCGATAGTCTACCGCAATTCCAGGAATGGGAACGATTAAAAATGGCGGCAGATAATCCAACTGGCAGCATCAAGGAGCAACCCATGAAATGGTTTAAGACGAAAAAGGAAATTGCGGAAGAACAATCCAATCTGCAGACAACTATCCTGGGAAATACCGGGTTTGCGCTGGCACTTTACCAGAACCTGCATAAATTGGATGGCAACCTTTTTTTCTCTCCCTACAGTATTTCAACTGGCCTGGCCATGACCTATGCCGGCGCGCGCACAGATACCCAGACCCAAATGGCGCAAACCCTCCACTTTCTTCCGGACCAGAAAAACCTTCATCCAGCCTTTGCACATCTTGAAGCAATATTAGAGGAGGCAGGGAAGAAAGGGCATGTTCAATTGAGGGTGGCAAATACCCTATGGCCCCGGATTGGGTATAAATTCCTTAAAGCATTCCTTACCCTGACGAAGAAATTCTACGGGGTGCGGATCACGCAACTTGACTTTGGAGACGGTGAAGCAGCACGCCTGACGATCAATACCTGGGTTGAAGAAAGAACTGAGAACAAGATCAAGGATTTGATCGCCGCAGGGGTCCTGGATGATTCGACGCGCCTGGTACTGGTCAACGCGATCTATTTCAAGGGAGATTGGGCCGACCGGTTTGACCCAGGCCTGACTGCCCCGGCAGCGTTCCTTACTTTGGCTGGCGGCAAGGTCCAGGTGCCGATGATGACCCTTAAGCACACCTTCAAGTATGCAGAAGATGACGGCCTGCAAGTCCTGGAGCTGTCTTATGCCGGGGGAGATCTTTCAATGGTCGTGCTTCTGCCCAGGGACGTCAACGGGCTGGCACAAGTCGAAGAATCACTGGATGTAAAGAATCTGGATAATTGGAGAAAGAACCTGCAAGAAACGGAGGTGGAGGTTTTCCTGCCAAGATTCGAGTTGAGCTTCCCCTTCAGGCTGGATGACACACTGAAATCCATGGGAATGGAAAATGCATTTTCCACGAAAGCAGACTTTTCGGGGATGGACGGCACCCGGGAGCTGTATCTGGGCGCAGTTCTGCACAAGGCATTCGTGGCGGTGAACGAGCAAGGCACCGAAGCGGCGGCCGCGACCGCAGTGGTCATGCAGACGAAGGCACTTGCCATTTCGCCGATTATTTTTCGTGCTGATCATCCGTTTGTGTTTTTTATTCGTGAGAATAGCACCGGGAGCATCCTGTTTATTGGCCGGGTTGTAGATCCAGCCTAATCCATTCAGCCCGGAATCCAAAAATCTTAGCCTTTCCGACATTTTTTCGGTTTGGGAGGTAACGCCATGGGGATACCATGAGAACTGTTTACCATTTTTCACATGGTAGAATCAGGCGGAAATTCCTTTTAAGGAGACATCTTGATGAAAATCGCCTTTGCCTGCGACCACGCCGGTTTCCCTCTCAAAAAAATAATGCTAGATACCATCCGAAGAAGTGGACACGAGCCTCTCGACCTGGGAGCTGAAACTCTTGATCCGTTGGATGATTATCCTGATTACGCCTGGAAGGTTGGGACCGCCATCCAGAACGGGGAAGCCGAACGCGGAATCTTATTGTGTGGTTCCGGAGTGGGGGTGTGCATCGCAGCAAACAAGATGAAAGATATCTACGCAGGACTATGCCATGATACGTATTCCGGGCACCAGGGGGTTGAGCATGATGACATGAACGTCCTGTGCCTGGGTCCGCGCGTAATTGGGGCGGGATTGGCAGTGGAAATTGTTGCCACCTTTCTTTCTGCACGTTTCATTGGCAATGATCCCGGACAAGAAAGGCATGCCCGGCGCGTAGCCAAGATAAGGAAGATGGAAAGCTGACGGCGGAACTGGAGGTAAATGACGATTGGGAACCGATTAAGACAGGCATCCGCCTGGTTTTTTAAATTGATTTTCGTTCTGACGTTCATTTTCCTGGCAGCCTGTCATCCCGAAGCTGCCAGGATCTCTTTACCTTCAGTAACTGCTCCCCCCAACGCAAATTTATCGCCGACCGCGGCAAGCACAGCAACTTCAACGCCATCCTTTACAGTAATTCCAACTCCATCTCCAACTCCACCCCCGACCCTTTTCCTGCTGCCAACATTGAATCCGGAAGCAACACCGGTCGCTTGTGATCAACGCCGTCCTGCCGCAAATGATCTTTGGGCTGAAGTGACAGCCAATTATGGGCTCGACCCCAACTATGTACCGCCTGATCTCGTCAAGCTGGGAGATTACCTTCCCGGGCGTGTCACCCTGCCGGAAATGCTCTTGCGCCAGGAAGCTGCCCAGGCCTTGGGCAGGATGGTGAAGACGATGCTGGCTGAAGGCCAGGCTCCGACGATTCTTTCCTCTTATCGAAGTTATTTCGAGCAGGCTGTCGCCCACCAGAGATGGGTTGTGGAAGACCCGGCCAATGCGGATCAAATCAGCGCCCTCCCGGGCCATAGTGAACACCAACTTGGCACGGCAGTGGATTTTGGATCACCCGAGATGCCGGCCCTGACAAGCAGTACCAGTGATAAGTTTTCCCCGTTATTCGCACAGACCGGTGAAGGCCGATGGTTGGCAGAGCATTCCTTTGAGTATGGTTTCAGCCTGAGCTCTCCACCCGGAGCAGAAGCTCTAACCGGCCTGGCGTATGAGCCCTGGCATTATCGCTATATCGGTCTGGATCTGGCCATTTACCTCCACGCGAGTGGTTATTTTCTGGACGAATACCTGCTCATGGTACGACCGATGATGCCTTGTCTTCCCTGATTAATACCCAACACGCGTGAGCTCATTTTCCACGATGCGGTTTGAGGGATTCAAACACGGCCGGGATGACCTCGTGTACGACCATATCATACAGCCCCAGTACCAAGGCGAGATTGGCCGGGGCTTTTTTCGGACCAGGTAAGGATACCACTGAAGAAAAATCCACCTGGCGGTGATCAATTTGGAAACGGTATCGATCGAGGCGTTCCATTTGGGGGCTGCCGGTGAGAAAATCTTTCAGTTCCTGTCGTTCGGCGGGTTTAAGCCAGGAAGGTGGATCCGATGTGGCCTTGAAGTGCGATAAAAAGCCAAGGTCACGCAGCCAGTCTTTTTGCTCTTGCGAAAGCGCGTTATGACGTGACCGAAAATAAACCACATCCGGATCGGTGTGTACAAGCGGTTGGAGCCAGAGGCGATTAAGGCTGGTCCGCAGGGCGTTGCGCGTACCGGGGTGATCGGGGTTATTGAGCCAGATGCTCATCGGGGTATTGATCCAATACGGAGTTACATCCGGTCCCACGCGCAACCCATCACACAGTCCAAGAGATGGAATGATCAGCGCGCCGCAGGCAAGGAGATATGCATCCCCTGCCGCTGCGCGGATGAGTTGCATGGCCTGCCGATAAGCGACTTCGCGCGGCAGACCGTTCTTCCGCTTGCCGGGTAGGGCGCCGGCATAAAGGAAATCGAGTTTGAGGTATGCATAACCCCAATTGCAGACCTTGCGGATAAGTGCATCCAACCATTCCAGCACTTCAGGATGACCGGTATCAAGCGCATACGTAATTCCCTTCCAATTCAATCCGGCTCTGACCAGCTGGCCTCGGTCGTCGCGCAGCAACCAATCCGGGTGCTGGTGGGCAAGAGTTGAATTCATTGTGACCATGAAAGGTGCCAGCCACAACCCGGGAATACGACCAGAGGCCCGGATCTTATCGGCGAGTGCGGCCATGCCAGAAGGGAACTTCTTATTCGCCTCCCAGTCTCCTATGTTGAGCTCCCACCCTTCATCTACTTGAACCACATCGAAGGGCAGGTCGGCTAAACCGTCCAGTGCATCCAGGAAAGAGGTTTCGGTAACCCAGCTGTAAAGGCTGTACCACGAGCACCACACGCGCGGGATCCTGGAATGGCGTCTTTTCCATGCGATGCCTGTATTCCTGGAATAATTAGGTGGATATGGATTTGATGAACAGAAACGTGTTTCCAATTGAGCTGAATAAGCCGCAAAGACTTGTTCCTGCGATCCCTGGACAATAAACCAATCACCGCTGCCATCCTCATAAAAGCCTCGCAGGGAGGTCCCTTCCAGCTCAACCCGTCCACCCAGGTCCAGCGCTCCGAGCAGGATGATGGAACCATCTGCGAGTTCCACTGCCCCAATCCAGGCGCTTGTGCGGAGAGGTGAATGCCCATAAACAGGATCCTCATCTTTGGCGCTCATTAGGGGGGAACTGATCGGAACGGTCGGTAAAAGTGGGTCCATCCAGGCTGCCAGGCTCCAGGATTGCCAACCGTGCCGGTAGAAAAGACTCGGAACAACGGGTAGTTCCACCAATATGCCAGGACCAGAAAGCTTGAGGCCATCCTGCAAATTGCGGAAAGAATCAGCGGTAATTTTTATTGGATCCATGAGCAGGTCTACCAGGGGGATTTCCTTTCAGGAGAGTTTGCCCAGTATACCAAATATCAGCCTTGTCCAGCCGGAGTTTATGTGGCATAATTTACCTTAATAAAATCAAAAAGCGATGATGGGAACGAGTAAGTCTTGCATTGTTGTCAGCGAACCCGGGTAAAGTGTGAGCCGGGTCAACCGTCAAGATCGAAAATCCTCCCGGAGCCGTGATCTGAAATTTGAGAATTGCGATAAGAGAGTAGAGATTCGATAAAAGTAAGAAAGCCGGAAGCCGACCGTTAGAATGGCAGGGTATATGCCGCAGGGCCGTACCCACAAGCGCCTGCATTACAGGAAGCAGAGTGGTACCGCGCGAGCAATCTTGCTCTCGTCTCTGGATCGAGGCGAGAGTTTTTGTTTTTTACGGCGAGAGAGTTGAGAGAATAGGATAGTTACGAGTCACTTCAATTCTTTCTGTTCTTTCTATTGCCACTCTCTTCTTTGAAGGAGTCTCATATGTTTAAACCTGTTTCCCCTAAACTCGATATTACAGCCCTGGAAGAGGGCGTTTTGAAGTTCTGGAAAACCCGGAAGATCTTTGAAAAGACCATCTCTGAGCGCCAAGGCAGCCCGGAATACGTTTTCTTCGAAGGACCGCCCACGGCCAATGGTAAACCGGGCGTCCATCACGTGGAAGCGCGTGCCTTCAAGGATATGTTTCCACGCTACAAAATCATGAACGGTTTTCATGTCTCGCGACGCGGTGGTTGGGATACGCATGGCTTGCCGGTGGAAATCGCCGTCGAGAAAAAACTTGGCATAAAACACAAACAAGAAATCGAAGAGTACGGCATCGAGAAATTCAATGAGCTGTGTCGCAGATCAGTCTTTGAATACATCCAGGATTGGGAGAAGCTGACCGATCGAATTGCTTTCTGGGTGGACCTGGGCGACGCCTATGTGACCTATACCAATGAATATATCGAGTCGGTCTGGTGGATCCTTAAATCATTCTGGGAACGCGATCTTCTTTTCACAGGCTACAAGATCGTTCCTTATTGCCCACGCTGCGGCACCCCACTTTCAGACCACGAAGTTGCCATGGGATACGCCGACGCCAACGACCCGTCCGTTTTTGTGCGGCTTCCTTTGATGGACAAGCCCGGTACCTCCTTGTTGGTCTGGACGACCACTCCCTGGACATTGCCAGCCAACGTGGCTGTGGCTGCCGGCCCCGATATTGAATATGTGACGGTGGAACACACCCTTCGGGATGGCCCGGAAGGTGCGGCCAAAACCAGCGAGCGGTTGATCCTGGCTGAAGCCCTGCTGGAAAAAGTCTTCCACGGCGAAGAGGTCAAAGTTGTCGAGCGTTTTAAAGGGAAGAAGTTGAAGGGAACAAAATACCGTCCGCTGTTCACTTTCATGCCGTTGGAGAAGCCGGCTCATTACGTAATCCTGGGAGATTTTGTCACCACCGAAGATGGCACCGGTCTTGTGCATATTGCGCCGGCTTTCGGTGCAGACGATCTGGAAGTTTCCAAGAAATATGACCTGCCTGTGTTGATGACAGTAGGCCCGGATGGAGCGTTTCTGCCGCAGGTCACACCCTGGAGAGGAGTTTTCGTCAAGGAAGCCGACCCGGCCATTATTGAAAACTTAAGGACCCGTGGCCTGATATTCAGATCAGAAAGGATTACACATACCTATCCCTTCTGCTGGCGTTGTGATACCCCCCTGATCTATTATGCGCGCGATGCCTGGTATATCCGTACCAGCAAGTTTAAGGACCGCCTGGTGGAACTAAACAACAAGATAAATTGGATACCAGAACATATCAAGACAGGCCGCTTTGGGAACTGGCTTTCCAATAACATTGACTGGTCGCTTTCGCGTGAGCGCTATTGGGGCACGCCGCTACCGGTGTGGGAATGCCCGGACTGTAAAAACCGTGAATGTGTTGGCTCGGTGAAGGAACTCTCCGAGAAAGCCGGGAGGGACCTGAAAGAGTTGGACCTGCATCGCCCGTATGTGGACAATATCACATGGACATGCGTAAAATGCGGCGGCAGGATGAAGCGCGTCCCCGACCTGATCGACGTTTGGTTCGATTCCGGCTCCATGCCAGTAGCCCAATGGCACTATCCCTTTGAAAACCAGGACCTATTCAAGCAACAGTTCCCGGCGGATTTCATCTGCGAAGCGGTGGACCAGACACGCGGCTGGTTCTATACCCTGCATGCCATCAGCACCCTGCTCTTTGACCAGGAGTGTTTTGAGAATGTCATCTGTCTTGGGCTGGTCGTCGATGCGGATGGACAGAAGATGTCCAAGAGCCGTGGCAATGACATTGACCCCTGGACCGTGATCAATGAATCCGGCGCAGACGCCTTTCGCTGGTATTTCTACACCTCCGGTCCGCCCAACGCCGAACGTCGATTTTCCCCCAGCCTGGTAACAGACGTGGTGAAAAACTTCACACTTACGTTGTGGAACATCTATTCATTCTTTGTGACTTATGCAAATTTGGATAAGCCTGCTCTTTCAATCAATTCCTCAGACAATCGGATGAAATTAAAGGGGATGAAAGGCGGTAATGACCTCGATCGCTGGCTGCTCTCATCATTGAATACGCTCGTGTCGGAGGTGACAAAAGCCTATGAGAGCTACGATGTGCCTGGTGCTACACGCCCAATTGAAACTTTTGTAGAAGTTCTTTCGACCTGGTACCTGCGGCGGTCCCGTCGGCGATTCTGGAAATCTGAATCCGATACCGATAAACAGGCGGCTTATGCAACCCTTTACAACGCACTGGTGACCCTGACGAAACTTCTGGCCCCTGCCATGCCTTTCCTGGCCGATGAAATGTATCGCAACCTGGTATGTTCCGTGGATTCTTCAGCGCCCGAATCGGTCCATCTGGTGGCATGGCCAAAAGTAGATCCATCGCAGATTGATGAAACTCTCGAGCGGGAGATGGCGGTCGTAATGAAAATGGTCTCGCTGGGTCACAATGCCCGCCAGAAGGCCAATCGCAAGGTCCGCCAGCCGCTGGCTGAAGCTGCTTTTGCCCTGGGCCGCCCGGACGAACGTCACGCCGTGGAAACCTATGCAGACTTGATCACCGACGAGTTGAACGTCAAGAAAGTACGCCTGCTGGATACCAGCGGGGAGGTTGTGTCATTCGCAGTCAAGCCGCTGCCGAAACAATTGGGGCAGAAATATGGAAATAAGTTCCCGGGGCTGGCAAAAGCCATCACAGCACTGGATGCCAACGAAATTGCTCCAGTTTTCCTGGCTGGAAAGCCTGTGAAGGTTGTGTTGGAAGGGAGTGACTACAATATCCTGCCTGAGGAAGTGGAAGTGCGCGCGGATGCCAGGGTAGGTTTTGCCGTGGCGGCAGAAGGCGCATATCTGGCTGCCCTGGTGACCGATCTGACTCCGGATTTGGTGCGGGAAGGCCTGGCACGCGAATTCGTACGGAGGGTGCAGGACCTGCGAAAAACAGCCGACCTGGACGTAGCAGACCGGATAAGGGTCAGCGTTGTGGCAACTCCTGGATTGAAAGAAGCCATTGATGCCAACCGGGATTATATTACCGCTGAAACCCTGACAGTGGAATTGAGTTTCTCCGAGCCTGTCGCCGGGAATATAACTTCAACGGACGATTTCGATGGTGAGAAGGTTACAATTGGGTTGATGAAGGTCTAAAATTCGAACCGGGATAAAATAAAAAAATCAGGTCCGGGCTCATCTGCTGGACCTGATTTTTGTCATGCCAGATCTTCGACCAGTTCCATGGGCATCACAGCAGCACCGACGATTCCAGGACCGGTATGGACACCCAAAACGGGAGATATACGCAGAATTTCCATCTTGTTGATGTTCAGGCGTTCGTTCATGGATTTTGCCAGTGCATCCGCGCTTTCGGCAAAGCGACCATGCAGGACGGTGGCCCATAACGGGATGGAACCATACATATTAGCTATGTGGTCGACGATGATCCCCAGGTTTTGCGAGACGGTGCGCCCCTTGGCAACCGTGGTGTACTTGCCATCTGTATGGTCAACCCGTATGATGGGTTTGATCTTCAAGACGGAACCCATCAAGGCCTGGACGCGCCCGATCCGGCCCCCGCGCGCCAGGTATTCCAGCGATTCAAGGGTGTAAATAACCTCGGTCTTTTCACGGATCAGTTCCAGCCGCTCCAGAATGGATTTTAAATTCCAACCGGCCTTGACCGCCCTTGCGGCCGTCAAAACCTGGAAGCGCTCGCCACCGGAGAGTGTCATTGAATCAAATATGTTGACAACTGTATCCTTGATGTGTTCTGCACCAACACGTGCAGCATTGATGGTACCACTCAGTCCGGAAGAGATATGGATTGACAGGATATTCTTGCTGGCATCGGCCACTTTGCGATAGACCTCGGTAAAAATCCCACTCGAAGGCTGTGCAGTGGATGGAATTTTCGGGCGCATGGCTTCCAGACGGTTGTAAAACTCATCGGCTGAGATATCGGCAGAATTTACTTCGCCCTCTGGGAATTGAATATACAGCGGGGCCTGGGTGATGCCCAATGATTCCAATTCCTCGATGGGTAGATCAGCAGCGCAATCGGTTACTATTTTCATTACATTCCACTTTCCAAAGTTATTTCGATAATTATAATCCATATTGACGATTTTAAGTATATGTCAGAGATCTTTAAAGATCTACTGGATTTTTCGGATCTGATGATGATTCAGGGGCATGGCCTCATATGATCCCCAGCAAAGGCCTCCTATTTTACTGATTGGAAGACCATCCTTTTGTATGCAGTGCTTTTAGAATTTCCGGGCCAAATGTCCCCAGGCGCCAGGGAGATTGAGGCATGAGCGCGGAAAGTTCCGCTAAAGTTCTGGGATTTTTTTCGGCGATGGCGTTCATCCAGGATTTTGGCAGGACAATATCTGATTCAACGCCAATCTTAAGGGCTGCGGCTTTACGCCAGTTGGAAAGAAGATTCAGCCGGTAAAGGATATTGGGGTCAGGTCGAACGGAATGAGGAGGCCGGATGAGCTCGGCTTTCCTGCCGCGTAATATAGCCTGCAGGATCTCGTCGCCAAAGACGAAGATTTGCCTGGATGTAAGGCCCAGATCTTCCAGTTCCTTTTTTGTCTTTGGCATGGCCAGGGTGATGGCTGTGAGGCGCTTGCCGTCAATAACCTTAAAGACGGGACGGCCCATTTTTTCAGCCTGGACCTCGCGCCAGAGACAGAGTTCCTGCAGGATGGTCAACTGCCGAGGGGTGAAATGCTGGGTGCCCTTAATGCGCGTCCAGGAGGGGATTTCAGGCTTGGTGATGCCGTTGCCCATAGCCAGGCGGGCGAACTCCTCGTATGCCAGTTCCCAGCGGCCGCGTTGCTGTAATTCGGCTTGCAGGCTGTCGCGCAAATCCAGCAGGTGATGGGTATCGAGGCGGGCATAATTAAGCATTTCCTGAGAAAGTGGGCGCTCAGCCCAATCGGCTTTCTGAAAGCGCTTGTTCAGGGTGATGCCTAGTTTTTCGGCCAGAATTGAATCTAGTCCCACCTGTTTATAGCCAAGCATACGGGCTGCCTGCATGGTGTCGAAAATGTTGGTAAATGTGATGCCGAAATCACGTTTCAGGCAGATCAAGTCATATTCGACCGCGTGGAAAACCTTTTCGATCCCTGGATCGCTAAAGAGAGGGGCAAGTGGAGCGAGGTCGTGGAGAACGAGCGGGTCAACGAGATAGTCGGCACCAGGGATGGAGAACTGGATCAGGCAGACCTGTTCCCGGTAGGCGTGCAGGGAATTGGATTCAGTATCCACCGCCAGACGGGGCTGACCTGCCAGGGTGCGGGCCAGGCGGTCAAGGGATTTCGGTTCCTCCACCCAGACAGGCGGAGGTAGAGGTGGGATCATGACTTGATTATAGCCGAAAGAGCCGGAGGTTTAGAGGATAGAGCCCTCTTTCCAACCATTTGCATGAATATCTGAAAGGTTTGTTAACGCTTTGTAAGCATGTCTACCATTGCCCTTGCCTGTCCATCATGGGTGCGCTATAATAACCTGCCAGATTCAGAAGTAAAAATGAATTAGCAAGGAAACAAAATGCCAGTTTATACTTATCAATGTGAAAATTGCGGTGTGCAGTTCGAAAAACAACAGTCCTTCAGTGACCAGCCTCTCCTGCGCTGCCCGGAATGCGGAAAGAAGGCGTTAAAGAAGGTTTATCAACCGGTGGGTATTGTGTTTAAAGGTTCCGGGTTCTATGCGACTGACCATCATTCGCCTTCAGGACAGAGCTCCAAAAAAATGGATGAAAAATTGGAGAAAGAAAGCAGTACCAGCAAGGAACCGGCAGCCAAGACAGAGAAGAGTTCTGAAAAAGGCAGCGAGAAGAAAGAGTAGTATTTCGAAGCAAACAAACGGTGCACTGAAAAGTGCGCCTTTTTTTTATTCTTAGGACTCCAGCCAGGACAACAAATGGTGACGTTTTAGAGTCTGATGGGTTTTCTGACGTGGAAACAGAAGCAGATTACTGCAGTATCGTGCTGCCTGCCAGGATCGCCAAAAGATGCTGGCAGTGCTTGAATTTGCACACGGACAAACTCCTGCCCCTCTCCTGTTGGTGACCGCCTTTACTCCACTTTATAACCTGGCAGAACGCAAAAACACCGTGATTTATCGTTTGATCAGTGGAAGCATAAATTGATGTAGATTCGGGAAGAATTCATATGCACCGCGATCATCGTAGGTTCGCACACCAGATCCGGTGTTCACTACTGAGGGGTCATCCATCCGGGGACGGCCTAAAATGTCGAAGTCAGGTTCATTCGGTGCAGCGCTATTGGCGCTGTCAATAGCCGGTGAACCAGACGTTATGTAATAATTACCTACATGGACAGGTATGGTAAAAGGTGCTCCCGTGGGACGTTCGGCGATTGGGGCTGCAAAAGTGAAGAGCGGGTCGGACGATAAACCATGGCTCTCCTGTCCAATAAGAGAAGAGAAGAGTGCAACAGAAGACCAATTTGTGCCCGACCAGGTGATCTGTATACCAGTGGAACTTAGATAATAGAGATTGTAATCCAGGGTTATCCCGTTAACCGAGAAAGAATCGACGCGTATATTGCCCTGTAACTCTAGCGGCAAAGTTCCGCCTCCAACCAATCTTCCGTACCCATTGTCAGCCACGATGTTGTTCATGACGGTCGTGCCCGCACCACCAGAACCTGGGATGGCATTGCCCTCAAGGTTGATCCCGGAGGTCACATTTCCCTGGACAGTGTTGCCAACGATGATGTTATAGGGCGAGTTGAGGTTGTCGATCCCATGATCGCCGTTACCGTAAGAGACATTCCCAACGATTACATTAGAGCCCGAAGAATTTTGGAAATACAATCCACTATCTTCATTCGCATAGACGATATTGTGGATGATCGTATTCAGGGTGCTGTTGGAATCAACGTTGATTCCAACTGCATTGCGTACATATTGCGAGGCATTGGCGAAAGAAACGTTATGGCTGATCGTATTATTGGTGCTCAGATTAAACAGACGAATGCCATCCAGACTGTTGTGATCTGTTGTGTTGCCTGTAATGGTTGAATTTGTTGTTACAGCCAAGTAAATACCGGAGCGCTCCAGGCCAGCAGAAGGACTGCCGGCGTAACTCACATGATTGTTCGAGATTACTATGTGGTCCGAACCCAACATATAAATGCTTTCGTCGATTGTATTTCTCACGTTAAAGCCATCGATGGTGATGTAGCTATAACCTGCCAGACGGAAGGCGCTGCTGCTGCCACTGGTTGTATTACCGTCCCCGGTCACCGTAACGCCCGGCGCGGCCGAGAAAGTGATCGGACTGCCGGCAGCGCCGCTTACCGAAGGTTTCACTTTCTCGGCATAGGTGCCGTGCAGCACCCGAACGGTATCCCCTGGATTAGCAACTGCTGCTCCTTGACCGATCGTGCAAAAGGGTTGAGATGGATTCGTGCCAGCCCCAGCGTCGGAGCAGGTCGGGTTGGTATTATCGACGTAATAAGTGGTGCCCGTTGCAGCTTGCGCGCTGTATGGTGGGAAGACCAGGCCCAACATAAATAACAATTCCACAGTAAGAACAATTATTTTCTTCATTCTCTAACCTCCTCTCAGATTATAACTTTGAAATGATTGAGAAGAAGAACTTGATCATTCAAAATAATCCGGGTTGGTTGTGTTAAGGGTTGTTGAAAAGAGATTGTTGTTCAAGTATGGTGTGTTGGATGGGGAGTCAGCATGACCCATGCAGTATCACTTTTTGAACCCCGGGAAAACCACTTGATGTTAATAAGTCTGTTATGCCAGGTCACATTAAAATTGGTACTATTATATCGCGAACATAAAAAAGATGCGCAACTGATAGGCGCATCTCAGCATGGAGAAAAGCTCCTCGCCGAGGATTTGAACCTCGAACCTAGCGGTTAACAGCCGCCCGCTCTGCCGTTGAGCTAGCGAGGAAGGCAGGAGGATTATATAGGCAAGAGGAGACTATGTCAAGTTCAAGCAGTTTAAAAGTTTTCTGTTTCACCAAGACGCAGTATAATCCCGACCGTTGAGACCCTGGAACGAGGAGAAAATGATGCGCAAGTTTTCTTTAGTGGTTTTCTTTTTGACCATTTTAGTTCTGCTGCTTTCGGCTTGTAGCGGCAAAGCCGTTGACCCGGCTTCCAAGGTGGTCGAAGATTACGTGACCGCTCTTGTCAACAAGGACTCGACCAGACTATCGGCACTTTCATGTGCAGACTGGGAGTCGAATGCCTTGTTGGAATTTGATTCTTTCCAGGCGGTAAAAACACGCTTAAGTGGACTGGCCTGTAAAACAATTAGCTCAGAGGGGACCACGTCACAAGTTAATTGCCAGGGAATGATCCTGGCCACGTACAATGGCGAAGACCAGTCATTTGATCTATCGGCACGGACCTATAAAGTAGTACAACAAGGTGGGGAATATCTGGTGTGTGGGTATAAATGAAATTTCAGCTTTTCACGCGTGAAAATCTGTGGGCTTTGATATTCAGCCTGATCCTGGTGCTCCTGGTCATTTTGACGGCCAGCAGCGCTCCGAATTGGATCTACCAGGGCTTTTAATGACCCTGATGTATATTCTCATCTTCATTGCCGCCGCGGCGATCCTGGGTTTCGGTGTTCGCGGACGGGGACGGCTGCCGGGGCTTCTGGTGACCAGCACCCTGGCGGTTTACGCGCTCCAACCAGCGCTGCCAGTGCGCGGCCTGGATTTCTGGCTGCCAACCGGCACCCTGGCATTGGCTGTGCTCGGGTGGGTATTGACCACACCGCGCGATCAGCGCTCCTGGCGCACCAACTGGCCGTCAGCTGCAACCCTGGTGGGGATCGTGCTGGTAATCGGCCTGACACGCTTGTTCAATTTTTCCCTCCCGTTGACCGCTTCCCGACCGCCCCAATTTATTCAAATTCTGATCGCACTCGTCAGCATTGCCATCTTAACGCTCCTAATGGGACGTTCCTCCAAGTCAGGCAAGCTGCTGCTGAGCGTCGGAATTGTTCTGATTATTTTACTTTTTGTGATCCTCAAAGTGCCGGCTTTGACGGAATTGGTCAGCAGGCTCTTGCGCGGCTGGAATGGTCAATCCACCACCCTGGCTTCTCCGCTGGACATACGCTGGCTGGGTTTTTCTTATATCGCCTTTCGCCTTCTGCACACCCTGCGGGATCGCCAGAGCGGGCGCTTACCGGTGGTGAGTCTCTCTGAATATGTTATTTATGTAATCTTTTTTCCAGCGCTGGCGGCAGGCCCGATAGACCGTATCGAACGTTTCATCGAGGACTTGCGTCTTCCCCTGGCTTTGACTCCGGATGACCTGGGTGAATCAGGCAAGCGCCTGATACTCGGACTGTTCAAGAAATTTGTTTTATCGGATGCACTGGCGCTGGTAGCCATGAATGGGACAAATGCGCTGCAAGTTCACACGGCAGGCTGGGGGTGGGTACTCTTATATGCTTACGCATTCCAGATCTATTTCGATTTCAGCGGCTACACCGATATTGCCATCGGCCTGGGACGGTTGCTCGGAATCAAACTGCCGGAAAATTTCAAGGCACCGTACCTGAAGCCAAATTTGACCCAATTCTGGAATAACTGGCATATGACCCTTACGCAGTGGTTTCGGTCGTATTTCTTTAATCCGGTTACACGGGCATTGCGCTCCAGCAGGAAGTCATTCTCCGTCCCGTTGATCATTTTCATCACCCAGATTACCACAATGGTTCTGATCGGCCTCTGGCACGGCGTGACGTTGAATTTTTCTCTTTGGGGCCTCTGGCATGGGCTTGGTTTGTTCATCCATAATCGCTGGTCTGACTGGACGAAGAGGCGTTTCGCGGCCATTCCGTTGCGTTGGCAAAAGGTCCTGAATATAGGCGGTGTCCTGCTGACTTTTCATTATGTGGCAATCGGCTGGGTTTTCTTCGCACTTCCATCTCCAGCAGTCTCAGGACATTATTTGCTGACATTGGTGAGTTTAAGGTAATAATGAACGGTGCTTTTTTGCGTAATGTCGTTCTAAAAGGCCTGGTCCTTTTCCTGCTGTTTGACCTGGTTTTCACAGCAATTAATCCAACCGGGCTTGGCAGGGTTTCCGTATATAACCGGCTCTTTCTGGGTCGCTTGCGTTTCCCGTTCGGCGAAAATCCGGCAGAATCGTACAATCTGAGCATTTATAACCTGGATGCCATGTTCACTGCGCATATCGTTAATGCAGGACCGAAGCCAGAAAACGAGTACCGCGTGCTGGTCGTTGGTGATTCTTCAGTCTGGGGCACACTATTGCGTCCCGAGCAGACCCTGGCCGGGCAACTGGATGAGGCAGGTTTGGCTCTTTGTGGGAAACGGGTGCGGGCCTACAACCTGGGGTACCCGACCATTTCGTTGACCAAAGATTTGATGGTCTTGGATTATGCCATGCGGTACCAGCCAGACCTGATCATCTGGCCTGTAACGCTTGAAGCATTCCCGTTGGATAAGCAGTTGACATCGCCCATTGTTGCCAATAATGCCAGTCGTATCGATGATTTATCCGCCCGTTATAACCTGCCGTTTGATTCAGGCGATGGCGCCCTTGTCCGACCGTCCTTTTGGGACCGAAGCCTGATTGGCCAGCGGCGCGCCCTGGCGGATCTCTTCAGGCTTCAAATGTATGGCGTTCTCTGGTCCGCCACCGGCATCGACCAGACCTACCCATCTGATTATGAGCGGGCTCAGACAGATTTCGGTACCGACATATCCTTTCACGGCTTAAAACCGCCAACATTGGATCTGGGGCAACTCGCATTTGATGTACTGCAAGCCGGCATGCAGGCAGCAGGAAGCACACCAGTGCTGCTCATCAACGAGCCCATGCTGATCAGCAGAGGCAGGAACAGCGACATACGTTACAATTTTTTCTACCCGCGTTGGGCCTATGACCAGTGGCGGCAGGTAATGATTGATAAAGCTGCCAAGCAAGGTTGGAACTATCTCGACCTCTGGGACCTCGTCCCGGCAGATCAATTTACCAACAGCGCCATCCACCTGACACCCGCAGGTGAAGCGATGCTGGCCGGACGCGTGGAAAAAACCATTTCAGGGCAGTCTTGTCCATGAAAACATTTCGGATCTTCATTTTGGCGTCCGTGCTTATTCTACTTTCAGCGTGCGGGATCCCGGAGTGGGGGAGTGCCCCATCCGTACCCGGCACAGCTACGTCCACCCGGGTCCAGGCAATCGCCACACCTCTACCGACTGTGACTGCAACGATCACGCCCCTCTTGGTGACCGAAGTACCAACCATTGCTCACCCCCCTACACCGACCCTGTCGCTGCAGCCATGGCAAAGCATGCCCATTATTCCGGTTGTCTCGACCAGAATGGTGGAGGTCTACCGTGCCGGCCTGGCGGCTGGGCGAGATCCAGGACATTTCTCCAAAATTGGCGACTGTCAGAATATTTCAACCTTTTTTTTGGCCTCATTTGATAATTCCCGTTATTACCGCCTGGGTGAAAAGTATGCCTCTCTTCAGAGTACGATCGACCATTTTGCCGGTTCCTGGTCGCGGCAGAGCCTGGCGGTAAAGCCCGGGGAGAACGTGGCAGCTGCTTTGAGCCCTTTCTGGGCTGATCCCAAGCAGTGTAAGGCTGGAGAGACGCCGGTAGCCTGCGAAATCCGGGTTTATAACCCGAGCATAGTCATTGTCAGCATGGAAGAATCCTGGTCGGGGGATATTGCGGCATATGACAAATATTTACGTAAAATCGTGGAGTATATCCTTTCACAAAATGTAGTACCCATCCTGGCAACCCGTGCAGAACTTCCGGGAAGCAGCAAAGATATCAACGAGACCGTAGCCCGGATCGCCTATGATTTTCAGGTGCCACTCTGGAATTTCTGGGCCGCGACAGATCCATTGCCCTCGCATGGCTTGACTGTGGATGGTTTTCACCTGACCCAGGCAGGTGATTTTTTTGACGACCCGGAAAGCATGCAGGCAGGCTGGCCGTGGCGCAACCTGACTGCCTTGCAGTCCATCGACGCGGTCTATCATGCAGTCATGGGACAGCCTTAATTCTTTATGACTAAAACATTTTATCTGGTTGTCTTCCTTGCGTTTCTGACTTCCTGCGCCACACCCGGCGGAGATAAAGCGGCAGAAATCCCGACGGGCACGTCCCTGACTGTAACGCCAAGTGCCACAGTCCCGATTGCTCCGCCTCCGGATAGAATTGAAGCTCCCACGCAGGCTCATAATCCCACCGCCACTCTGGAAACACGTCTACCACCGGAGCGCTGGCAGGAATGGCCGGTCGTACCGGTGGTGACTGAACGTGCCATCGAGATTTATCGCCGAGGCCTGGGGATGGGCCTGGACGCGCATGCTTTTTCGAAGGTGGGAGATTGTCAGAGTATCAAGGAAGCTTTCATGGGCTATTTTGACATCCCTGAACGTTTTACGCTGGGGAAGGATTATAGCTATCTCCAGGAGACGGTGGATGCCTTTGCCGGTCATTTCAACACTGACGGCCAGGCGGTAAGAGGTGGCTTCAACGCAGCGGCGGTGCTTTCACCGCTCTGGGCCGACCCAAAGGTCTGTTTGGCCGGGGAAAATCCACTGGAATGTGAATTGCGCGTAACCAAACCAATTATTGTGATTGTAAGCCTGGAGGTGTGGTGGGATGGACGAACGGCTCAACAATACGAGACTCTCATGCGGCGAATACTTGATACCATTATTGCGGACGGGGCGGTGCCCATCCTGGCTACCAAGGCCGATAATGTTGAAGGTGATAACAGTCTGAACCTGACAACTGCCAGATTGGCTTACGAATACGACCTTCCTCTTTGGAATTTTTGGGCGGCGGTCCAATCGTTGCCAGCACATGGAATGGATATTAAGCGTAGTGATGGCTTCCACATCTCCACGGAGGCATGGAGCACACGCAGTTTCACTGGATTGGAAGCACTGGACAGTATCCGGCGCGGTCTCCTGAAAGCGGTTCCCGCGACTACCTCCAACCCGGGCCTGGTCTTTACTGCCACGCCTGGAGTAATAGCAACAGTTGTACAGAATCCGACGCCCATTGCCACAGCGAAAATACCTGCGGCTGCTCCAGGATATTCAGGGCAGATCATTTTCGGACTGGCCAAACGTCAGGGCAATGGATATTCATATCCGGGTGTCTATCTGCTCGACCTGGGCACACAAACAACCAGGCAGATCTTTGACGAGGGTGTGCGACTGCAATCGGTTTCTCCAGATGGGAAATATCTCCTGGTCAGTGAAGGATCAGCCCTCTTTCGAACGACCGTGGATGGGGCCGACCCGGTCCGATTGACAGCCTCGCTATACGCTTTTGGCGATACTGATGCCATCTGGCTGCCGGATGGGAAGATCGCGGCCGTCCTTTCCAATTCTACTGGAACCGCAATTACCATTTTTTCGATAGATGGGGTGGCGACAAGGGAGTTGCCTCTTTCAGGAGCTTTTCCAATTGGGATCTACCCAACCTCTGACAGCAATCAAGTCTACTGGGAGAGCGGCTCCTGCAGCTCGCCTGGAGTGTGCCAGCGTGGCCCCACATGGGTCACCAGCCTGGACGGGCAGCTAAACAAGGTGCTGGAGGATATCACCAGGCCGGCACTCGCTCCAGATGGTAAGTCCCTGGTTTCCGCCGCAAGTGCCAGGAATGCCCAAAATGACCTGATCCTCTCTTCAACGGATGGCAGCAACCCCCGTACGTATCCCCTGCCAGGAAATATACTGGTTGATCATGCCTGGTCACGGTCGGGGGATATGCTGGCTGCAGTTGTGGCCATCGTCAGCGATTATTCCGGGAAAATTTCAGGAAACCGAAATTTCCTGATTGACGCCCATTCGCTGGCAATAAGTGAGTATCCTCAATCCTATCTGTTCAACCCGCGCATCCTTTGGTCTCCGGATGGCTCGTCCCTGCTTTGGGTTGGAACATTACCTGGGGACAATGGGTTTATGATCAGCGGCACTTTGGTCAACCGGGCCTCGAAACAGGTTTACGATCTGAGCGCCGCTTTTGGACAAGCGAGCCCGGATTTTCTGTCCATTACCAATGCTGAGTGGCTGGCACTCCCGTGATATGATTGACGCTCTCATGAACCATGATCCAATCTGGAGGATTTTATGAACGCAGATGAAATGAAATTAAGGCTCACCGAATACCTTGCAAAAGATATCCTGAGGCAACCGGGTCGGGTTATCCAACCGGACGAAGCACTGCTCACCAGTGGCCTGATCGATTCATTTCATCTGGTGGATTTGGCATTATTTGTTGAGGATACCTTTGGAGTCCGCATAGGAGATTCCGAGCTTAACGCTTCCACTTTCGACAGCCTGGATGAATTGATCGCCCTCATCCAATCCCGTCAGAGTTAATATGTCGAACTTTTCCGACCTGCTTAAGACGCATTACGAAACAACACCTGGAGATGTGTGCGTCAACTTGCTTCGTGGCGACCAACCAGACCAATCGGTGACGTATCGCGAACTTATCCATGGCGCGGCAGGGTACGTAAAAACGCTCGAAAAGAACGAAATTCATGCAGGCGAGGTGGTGCTGATCATCCTGCAGCACGGAATAGATTTATTGTATGCTTATTTCGGGATCATTTTGCATGGCGCCATTCCGTCCATCATGCCGTTCCTGACCGAGAAACTGCTTCCTGAACGATACAGGACGGACCTGGCTGCTTTGGTGGCAGTCACACAACCAACTGCAATCATAACCTACCGGGATTTCGAAGCGGAAGTGAAAGCTGCTCTCAAACCCGGCGAAGATTCGGTAAAGGCCGTGATAATGAGTGACCAGGCGGAAGCTCCGTGCCCGCCCGATTTCGGAACCTTTGGCGGCCTGTTCCGTAAACCGGAGGACATTGTACTCTTGCAGCACTCATCCGGGACCACAGGCCTGCAGAAAGGTGTGGCTCTCTCCCATCAGGCGGTTATCAACCAGTTGAGCGATTACAGTAAAGCCATCCGTTTGAGAGCTGAGGATGTGTTTGTTTCCTGGCTGCCACTTTATCATGATATGGGTTTGATCGCCTGCTGGTTAATGCCTATCCTGTTGGGGTATCCGCTGGTGATCATGTCACCGTTTGAATGGATCCGCGCCCCTTATCGCCTGCTCCAGGCAGTCTCGCGTTACAAGGGGACGCTCTCCTGGCTTCCGAACTTTGCATACAATTTCTGCGCCCAAAAAATCCGCCAACGTGACCTTGAAGGAGTTGACCTGAGTTCCTGGCGAGCGATTTCAAATTGCTCCGAGCCGATGCGGTGGGATTCTCATCAGGCTTTTTACGAGCGCTTCCGAGGGTCTGGGCTTGCGCTACGAAGCACTGGCCACTTGTTATGCCATGGCGGAGAATGTCTTCGCGGTTACGCAGGGTGGAATTGATGGACCGGTGGTCTTTGAAGATATTGACCGCGAGAGTCTCCAGGTCGAGAAAGTGGCTCGTCCTTCCGTACAGGGGGACCCTTTCATTCGGATGCTTGGAGGCGGGAAGGCAATTTCGAACACGACTGTCAAAATTCTGGATGACAGGGGTCATCCTTTACCCGATCGCCACGTCGGTGAGGTGGCGTTGCAGAGTAACTGCATGTTGAGCGGCTATTATCACCGCCCGGATGCAACAGAAAAAGCCTTCATCAATGGCTGGTATCTGACAGGTGACTTTGGTTACCTGGTAGACGGCGAACTATATATCACCGGCCGCAAGAAGGACCTGATCATAGTCGGCGGAAAGAATATTTATCCGCAGGACCTGGAATTGTTGGCATATGATGTACCCGGCGTGCATGCCGGACGTGCCTCAGCATTCGGCGTTTTCAATGAGACAACTGGCACCGAAGATGTAGTTTTGGTTGCTGAGGTTGATACCAACAACCCGGCTGATCAACAAAGGATTTCTGATGAGATTCGGGTATCGGTTACGCGAGGCTCTGCGGTGGCACTTCGTTATGTGCATATTGTCGGGAAGCACTGGCTGGTCAAGACGTCCAGTGGAAAGACAGCCCGTTCTGCCAATCGGGATAAATTCATGAAGGAAATGCAGGATAAAGGGCTGGAATACTAAAAAAAACCTCCGGAGAGTTCGATCCTTCGGAGGTTTCTTCTCAAAATCATTTTTTTCTGGGAAATCCATTCGCACAGCCAGATGTATCCATCTTATTGGTGTTTTTCAACCACAAGAAAAATAAACTTGATCTCCATCACTTATCCTGCCAGAACCAGAGGCGGGACTGCCGTTGCACGTGCCATAAACAGTATAATCATACGAGCCGGAGCAGACCTTGACCGTTGAATAATCATCTGCCCCCAGATAAAAAGTAAAGTTGCCAGGACCGGTCAGATTAAGGGTGAAAGGAGCACCCGATCGATTTTGGATGATGATATTACTGTTTATCAGGCAGCTTACAGATGGAGGGGGAGGAACAACGTTTACGGGCGCCTGGGTGGCAGTCAGAGTGGGGAGTGGCGTATCAGTGGCACTTGGAGAGGGGACAGGTGTAATGGTGGGTGTGGGAGGCACAGGCGGAAAATCGGCAGCGGGTACATCCGAGCATTTTATGGAATAGGATAGTTTATCCGCGCTGACCCACCCTGCATAAGATGAATTTGAATTTGAAACAACCTTGAACCAAGCGCATTCATAAGCCTGACCAAGGATTGTCACGTCGCCATAGATATATGCGGCTTTCGGATAAGACTCGTCCGGGCCACCATATAAATCTGCGCCCGTGAGGATAGCTACGTAGTTGAGAGTGGGAACGGAAGCAGGAATTTCGGTCGAGGCTGCCTTAGTTGAAAGCTCAGAAACAGCCGCGACAGTGGATGCCAGGGCTGTCTGAGTTGTAAGTAGTTGAGTAGATGGTCCCAGCCCACAGGCAAGCACGGATAGAGCGAGCAGTAGAATTGCGATAAATTTTTTCAAGTAAGTCCCTCCGGGATAACAAATTTTTTACAAACCAAAGCTGGAAACGAGATGTGATTATCATAATAGCAATCCAACCAGGTTTATTCGCTTTTTGGAAGTGTTTAGAATGGCTATAAGTAGATTAATATCTTAAACCATTTAGAAAGCAACAATCGATAGGCATTTGCTATCGATTGTTGTTATTGATTGGACTATTTGGTTGGCGGGCGATTCTCAAGTGTGCGATTGAGAATCTCCTCCTGTTCCTTGGTTTTTTCAATTTTTGGCTTCTTAGTCTTGGTACTCTTGTTGGCACGTTCTTCGGCTTTTTGGAAAGCGATCTGGAAAGCCGTAAGCTCAGGTTCCTTCGATTCCTGTTCTTCGACAGGTTCATCCTGTTTTTTACTTCTCCGACTGCGTTCCTTGCGCGGTTCCGGTTTATTCACCTCAGCCGGGACTTCTTCCGGCTCAGGCAAGGCGGCTTTGATGCTCAAACGGATCTGTTTCTTGCGACGGTCCACATCAAGGATCTTCGCTTCGACCTCGTCACCCACTTTCAGAACTTCGGAGGGATTCTTGACATATTGGTGGGAAATCTCGCTGACATGAACAAGCCCGGGGCGTTCGGCGCCGATATCCACGAATGCGCCGTAGGCTTCCAGCCGTTCCACTTTTCCTTTAACAATCATGTCGGGTTTCATTTCGCGCCATTCAAGCAACAATGGCTCGACCATGGTCAATTCGATGCGGTCATCATGGGCACGACGAACCCAAATGTCGATCGTTTGACCGACCTGGATGACATCCTCGACACGATTTACCGAGTCTTTTTTGAGTTGTGATATATGGAGGACGCCGGGCACTTTTTGCCCGATGTCCACGATTGCCCCCGCAATGGTAGTTTTAATGACTTTGCCTGTCAGATGAACTTTCGGTTGCAGCACATCATCCGGCGCCGCGTTTGTTCTTTCCATAGCGATACTCCCGTGAATTCATGATTTTAGCCGAAGGCGGATTATACCTTTTATGGCGCTTTGCGTCAATCGACGCGAAGCTCGGTGGCAAAGCCAGGGGAATCCAAGGCCAGCAAATTGGAATTCGCATCCACGTTGGCTACCAATGCAGCAACTGGGGAAGAACCTTAAGAGCCCATGTGGCGGAAGGGATGATACCGAATAGTTTGGAAAAACGGTTCAACTTGTGCGTGTATCCCCCAGGAAGAACAATGCAACAGTGCCGGGTCCTGTATGTGATCCAATGACTGTTCCGATGGTATTGATCATTACCTTACCATTGAGATGCGGAAATTTCTCTTCAACCAGATCGGCTACCTTACGGGCATCGTCAAAACAAGCAGAATTGGAGATAAAGCATTTACCCGAATAATTCATGCCATTTTGAGCATGCTCTTCCATTTTTTGGACCATCTCGTGAATAACATGTTTCCTGCCGCGAATCTTCTCACGAGGAATCAATTTCCCTTGGTGGTCCATGTTCATCAATGGGCAGATGTTCAACAGGTTTCCCATCATTGCCGATGTTGCGGATATTCGACCGCCGCGTTTGTAGTGAGTCAGGTCGGTGGAGAAAAACCAATGGTGAATGTTCAACTTGTTGTGCTCAGCCCAATTGTGTGCTTCTTCAAGGGTTGCGCCTTTTTCCATCATATCAACTGTCAAATCAACCAGCAGACCATAGCCGGATGATGCGCCCAAGGAATTGACGATTAATAATTTTTGAGCGGGGTATTTTGCCAGAAGTTGTTCGCGCGCCAATATCGCAGAATTGTATGTCCCTGACAGCCCGGAAGAAAGAGAGATGTGAAGAATATTCTTGCCTTGCGCCAAAAACGGCTCAAAAAAGGTGACAAATTCCCCAACATTTATTTGTGAAGTTGTCGGCATCGCCCCAGCCGCAATCTTGGAATAAAATTCATCAAAGGGTATGGTTTGCCCCAGGTCATCCGGGTATTCCTTGCCATTCAAGTTGAAGTGAAAGCTGACATAAGGGATATTTCTCCCTTGCATATAGTCAAAGGGCATGTCCACGGTTGAGCAACAAGTGATGACGTAGTCTGACATTTTCAGATACTCCTGGGCGAGCATTCAACAGCACGAAAGGGGCAGTATGTCCAAACAAGAATCAATGAGTTGCTATTTTACTAGTATTAACTTCACCTTGCAATGACTGCTTATGAAATTAAGTCGAGAGATTGGAAAGTCTTTTTTTGTAGGGATTTTTGCAGAGAAAAGAAAAAAGTCGGCTTGGAGATTTTGCCTGTCAACCCAAAGTAGAAATGTCCCCATTATTCCAAAGTAGAGATGTCCCCCCGCGGGGGGACATCTCTACTTTGCGAAAGCGGGGTGGCGAAGCCCTTGCGCCAGGGATGGTTGGCAGCCGGTTTGTGAGCCTTGCTCTGGTTTAGGAGAGCCTGGTCAAGGTGCTTGGTCTGAACGATCTCAGCTTGTTTGGCTTGCATGTGGAAGATGGTGTACTCGAGGTTTTTGCCTTTGTAGAGCAGTGTGACCTTGCCTTGGGCATCCAGGCAGACGGTTACTACCGCATGCTGCATGGCGTAGGTGGGTCGTTGCGTTTGGACCTGATAGACGACCTTCTGGAATTGGAGGGTCAGGTTTTTGGTTAGGAGACGGCTCTCCTGCCAGGTGAGGATGCGGGCGAGGTTATCCTGGGCAGTGAGCTGGCGATGGGCATCGTGGTCGCTCCTGGGGGAAACGGCAAAGCGTCGATTGAAATCTTCAACAAATTCTGGCAGGTAGCGATTGCCTGCTTCCCAAGAGCAGATGCTTTGCAAACGCAGTTCCTTGGGTAATCGATCTTGGAGGGTCTGGATGACTCGTTCGACCCGACCTTTGGCCTGGGGGGTATTGGCGCAGATGATCTGAATATCCAGTTCCTGCATGGCTCGTCCAAACTGGGTCAGGGCGTCCGAAGTACCTGTAGAGGGCTGATTGACCCGGAATATGCCATGTTTGTCGCTGTAAAAGGCACCTGGCTTGCCGTAGCGGGTGAAATAGCCTGCGGCGGCTTGACAGTAACCGAAGAAACTCTCACTCTCAACGAACTGTAACTCCACCAGTCTACCGGTGGCATCATCGATAAACGCCAATAGGTCACAGGCCGGGGCACGCCCTTCGAACCAGTCATGCGGCGAACCATCGATCTGGATCAATTCGCCAAAACAGGCCCGCCGTTCCCGCATCTGGTGCACAATTACCTTCCTGGCTTTCTTGGCTTTCCACAGACCTTCAACAATCATCAACTGGCGCACACTCTCGTCTGAGATCTTCTAATCCATCCAACTCAACCAGTTTCTCACACGCAAATGTCGGCCCAAATCCCGTGTATTTGCTCTTCAAAAGATCCAGCACTTTTCGCTTGGTCTCTTCGGCCAATTGATGGTTGCTTGGCCTGCCTCGCCGCTTCGAAATCAATCCGCTTGCTCCCCCCTGTCGATAACAGCGCAACAACCGCTTCACCTGCCGCTCACTCATTCCAAGAAGTTCTGCAGCGGCTTCCTGTTTCAGCCGCTTTCCATCCAGCCGTTGCATTACTTCCAATCGGTTCACTTCTTTCTGACTCATCTGTAGTAGTTCCATTTCTTGTCCCTTTCGAAGGGGACATTTTAACTTTGGTAGAAAGGGACTCTACTACTTTGGGCTAACACTTGGAGATTTTGCCTTGACCGGTCAAACGAATTCGGCTAAAATCAGCCCGCCTTCGGGCAATTTCTTTTAATGAAGAATTGTTATGTTTGAAACACTTACTGGACGGTTAAATCAGGTTTTTGACGGACTGCGACGGCGCGGCAGGCTTTCTGTTGCGGATGTCGATACTGCCATGCGGGAAGTACGTCTTGCACTGCTCGAAGCGGATGTACACTACAATGTTGTCAAAGGATTAATTTCACGTGTGCGGGAACGGGCCATCGGCACAGAGGTTTCGAAGGCTCTCAATCCCGGCCAACAAGTAATTAAAATTGTCAACGAGGAACTAATCGCCACACTGGGCCAGCCAGCCCCTTTGAACCTCACCGGAGAAAAGCCGCGCATGTTGATGCTTGTCGGTTTGCAGGGATCAGGCAAAACGACCGCGGCGGGGAAGCTGGCGAACTTCCTGAGGGCACGCGGTGAACGCGTCATGCTCGTGGCCGGGGATCCTTACCGTCCAGCGGCCGCAGAACAGTTGCGTACCCTGGGCGAGCAACTGGACATTCCAGTTTTTTTCGAAGCTGATGTCAAACCGCCCGAGTTGGCCAAACATGCGTTCGAAAAAGCTCGAAATGGCGGGTACAGCGTAGCCATAATGGATACAGCCGGCCGGTCGCAGTTGGACGAAACATTGATGAGCGAACTGCAGGCTATTGTGCATAAAGTGCCTCCCACCGAGACGCTGCTGGTGGTGGATGCCATGATCGGGCAGGAAGCGCTTAATGTCGCTGAAGGCTTTCAGAAAAGCATTGCATTGACTGGTTTTATCATGACCAAAATGGATGGTGACAGCCGTGGGGGAGCGGCCATTTCCATCCGGTCAGTGACAGGGATCCCGATAAAATTTATCGGAACTGGTGAAAAGCTGGATGCGCTGGAGTCATTTCAGCCGGAACGATTGGCCTCGCGCATCCTCGGAATGGGTGACGTTATTGGCTTGATCGAAAAAGCCGAGGCTGTTTTTGATGAAAAACAAGCTCAAAAGCAGGCGGAACGCCTCTCCAAAGGTGAATTTACCCTCGAAGACCTGGCAGAAATGATGCACTCGTCCAAGAAGATGGGTCCGATGAGTCAGATGGTGGATTTACTCCCCGGGGATATGGGTAAAGCAGCCCGTAATGTTTCGCCTGAAGACATGGAGCGCCAATTCAAACGAACAGAAGCCATCATCAGTTCAATGACACCTGGAGAACGCCGTGATCCGGAAGTGCTGAATGCCAGCCGTCGCAGGCGAATCGCAGCAGGGTCTGGTACCGAGGTCCAGGATGTTAACCGGCTGGTCAAGCAATTTCGTGAGATGCAACGCCTCATGAAAATGTTCCAAAAGACAGGTGGTCGAGGCCTGTCGCGCTTGTTCGGTTAGTGTTAAAATGGAAGACCGGCAACAACAGTTGCCATTCACCTGTTGCAGGTTCTCAGCGCGGCGCATTGCACTCCTTTCTGCCCCTCTCTGTGCCTCATGCTGATGCCCAAAATAGATAATAATACTTAGAAGGAGAAACAGTCTGATGGTTCGTATTCGTCTTCGCCGTACTGGCTCGAAAGGCCAGCCGTCCTATCGCATCGTTGTGGCAGACAAGGAAAGCCCGCGCGATGGCCGTTTTCTGGAAATAGTGGGTTTCTACAATCCACGCACTGAACCGGGAACCCTGGAAATCAAGGAAGACCGGGTTTTTGAGTGGATGAATAATGGCGCTTTACCGACCGAATCGGTGAAGCAGTTATTTAAGACTTCCGGTACCACCGAGCGTTATGAACGCCTTAAAAAGGGTGAGTTGGCAGAAGTATTGTTGGCTGAAGCTGAACAGGCCAAGGCGGCCCGCGTAACCAGCAATAGAACCAGCAAGTAACATGGAATTGAAGGCTTAGTCCATCCCTATTGCTGAGTACGTAATAATAATCGAGAGGCCATGAAAGAACTCACAGAATACATCGCTAAATCCCTTGTGGACCACCCCGAAGAAGTTGTGGTAGGCGAAGTCCGCCACGGCAACCGGGTTACACTGGAATTGAACGTCGCCAAGGATGATATGGGCCGCGTCATCGGAAGGGGTGGACGCGTGGCAAATGCCATTCGTACTTTATTGCGGGTAGCCGCAGAGCGGGATGGTTGCCAGGCGACCCTGGATGTGGTGGAGCCATAGTCCTGTATTATGCCCGGGCGTGCTGAAATACCGGCAGGCTCGCCAGCCGCTGGCGAGCCTGCTTTCTTGGCAGTTGGAAAGGTTCGCCGTCCGCATGGCGTGACGGGCGGTGTGTTGGTGGAGATTTATACCGACTTCCCGGAACGTCTGCTCCCCAAGACGATGGTCTACGCGGGCGAGAATCACCTCCCGTTAACGATCAGCCAGCAGCGTTCCCACAATGACGGGGTCTTATTGACTTTCGACGGATACACAACACCGGAACAGGTTGGCCGTTTTCGGAACCAGATCCTTTACGTCAAAAGCGGGCAAACCGAAGAATTACCAGAAGGCGAGTTCTATTTTTATGAACTCATAGGTCTCTCTGTATTGGATGAAAATGGCGAACCTCTGGGAAAAGTGACCGAAATCATGGAGACCGGGGCAAATGACGTATACGTTGTAACAAACGACCTCGGACGGGAGCTTCTGCTTCCAGCCATTCCCGAGGTTATCCTGGATGTGGATATGGTCTCCAAATCCATGAAAGTTCATCTGCTTCCGGGTTTATTGGATAACGGTGATATCGATTAATTGAACTCGTTCTCAACCACTCACATGGAAAAACGTTATTGGGTTGGGTTTAACCTGGTCAAAGGCATTGGGGCAATTCGGCTGCAAGCCTTGCGTGATCATTTCGGCGATCTGGCCCTGGCATGGCAGGCTCCACTGGAGGCTTTACAAGCTGCCGGTCTCAGCCCAAGACTGGCCGAGCGTGTGGCACAAATCCGTGCCAGTGTTGACCTGGAAAAGTACATAGCCAGGGTGATTGCACAGGGCATTCAAATCCTTACCTGGGAGGATGACCTTTACCCGTTGCGCCTGAAGGAGATCGACCAATCTCCTCCGGTCATTTATGTGCGTGGTTCAATAACGAATGAAGATGCCTGGGCGGTGGCTGTTGTTGGCACCAGGCGCATCAGTGCATATGGCCGGCAGGTGGCAGAGGAACTGGCCGCTTATCTTGCCAATAATGGCGTGACAGTCATTTCCGGAATGGCACGTGGAGTGGATGCAACCGCTCATCAGGCTGCACTCAAAGCCGGAGGACGGACAATTGCCGTGCTTGGAAGCGGTGTGGACCGGATTTACCCGCCAGAGCATACGCAGTTGGCCACAAGGATCATATCAAGCGGTGCTTTGTTGAGCGATTATTCACCAGGGACGGCGCCGGACGCAGCGAATTTTCCGCCACGAAACCGCATCATATCCGGAATGGCATTGGCAACAGTGGTGGTCGAGGCTGGTGAGACGAGTGGAGCACTCATCACTGCGCAATTCGCGCTCGACCAGGGACGTGAAGTCTTTGCTGTACCTGGTAATATCCTGTCACCACAAAGCAAGGGTACCAACAGGCTGATTGCACAAGGTGCACATCCCATGCTTTTGCCAGGCGATCTGCTGGATATTCTGAATCTAAGGCGTGTCACTGAACAGCGTGAAGTGCGGAGGATGCTTCCCGGAAACGAGACTGAGGCAAAGCTGTTGAGCGTGTTGACGCACGAACCTCTCCACATGGATGAAATCCGAAACCAGACCGGTCTTCCGATTGAGCGCGTTTCTGCAACCCTGGTGATGATGGAACTCAAAGGGCTGGTCCGGCAGGTTGGTGGGATGAATTACGTGGCGGTTCGAGAGGAACAAGCTGATTACAAGGTGTAGATAGGAATGCAGCATACTTATGCAGTAATCATGGCCGGCGGCGGTGGTACCCGCCTCTGGCCCATCTCACGAAAGCAACACCCTAAACATGTGCTACCATTATTGGGAGAAAGGACCCTTTTCCAGAGTGCCCTGGATCGCCTGGAGGGATTTGTCTCCCCTGAAAATATCCTGGTAGTCACAACCTCAAGTCAGGCTGAAGCGCTTGAAAAACAAGCCCCGCATCTCTTACAGGCCAACTTCCTGATCGAACCCCAGCCACGCGGCACGGCTTCAGTGATCGGTCTGGCGGCGAGCGTGTTGGAGAAACGCGATCCAGAAGCAGTTATGCTCGTCTTGACCTCCGATCACTATATCCGTAATAATGATCTCTTCCGTTTGGTGATGGGGGTGGCAGTGCAGGTGGCGCGTAAGGATTACCTGGTGACACTTGGTATCACTCCCACCTTTCCAGCGACAGGTTATGGTTACATAAAACGGGGAGTTGCTCTTACTGAGAATTTTGATTATCCTGTCTACCGGGTGCAGCAGTTCATTGAAAAACCGGATGAGGTAAAAGCTCGTATCCTGCTGGCAAGCGGGGATGCATCGTGGAACTCTGGAATGTTTATTTGGCGGGCAGATCGTATTTTGCATGAATTTGCACGACAGATGCCGGAGCTGAAATATGCGCTTGATCGGGTAGGGGCAGCCTGGGACACACCGGAGCAGAATGCCATTCTTTTATCTGAATGGTCCCGGCTCAAGTCTGAGACAATCGATTTTGGAATTATGGAACACGCAGCCAATGTTGCAATATTGCCTGCCGGTGGCCTGGAGTGGAACGATGTTGGTTCCTGGGATTCCCTGTTCAATGTGCTTAACCCGGATGAACACGGAAATGTGGTCGTCAATGGTGAATTCATGCCGCTGGATACGCACGATTCTCTGATCTATTCGACCGGGAAAAAGCTGGTGGTCACGATTGGAGTATCCGATCTAATTGTGGTCGATTCCGATGACGCGCTGTTGGTCTGCCGGCGTGACCAGGCCCAGCAAGTGCGCCAGGTGATCGAAGATCTAAAAAAGCTGCAAAAAGAGGAATATCTTTAGGAGGTAAATTGTGGAAGCCTATTGTATGAAATGCAAGACCAAACGGGAGATTGTTGAGCCCCAGGCGTCCTTTAATGCCGCCGGTGCACCGGTTACACGTGGCACTTGCGGTGTGTGCGGAACGACGTTGTATCGCATCGGCAGGACCGAAGCCCATGAAGGCATGGTCAAACCGGAAAAGGTAAATCGGCGCAGTGGCAAACTGGTCATCGTAGAGTCCCCGGCGAAAGCCAAGACGGTCGGACGTTTCCTCGGTAAAGGATACACTGTCCGGGCCTCGGTGGGTCATGTCCGGGACCTGCTGCGATCGCAGCTATCGGTGGATGTGGAAAACCACTTTACACCAAAGTACCGCGTTCCAAATGAAAAGAAAGCTGTTGTGAAAGAACTCAAACAATTGGCCAAGGAGGCAGCCGAGGTTTACCTGGCAACCGACCCCGATCGGGAGGGAGAAGCCATTTCCTGGCATCTGATGGAAGCAGCGGCGATTGAAAAGAAACTGGCCCACCGGGTGGTCTTCCACGAGATAACCGAACATGCAATCGGCGAGGCTTTTGCGAACCCGCGTGAGATCAATATGGATCTGGTCAATGCCCAGCAGGCGAGACGCGTGCTTGACCGGCTGGTGGGTTACAGTATCAGCCCAATTTTATGGGAAAAGGTACGCTCGAGGCTTTCGGCTGGACGAGTGCAGTCTGTGGCTTTGCGCTTGATCGTGGAACGCGAGCGCGAAATCGATGCCTTTCGCCCGGTGGAATACTGGTCGATTGGAGCGGAGTTTCGCCCGGCGAGCGAAAAGAAAACAACTTTTATCACGAAATTGGCCAAGATCGACGATAAGGAGCCTGAGTTGGGCAGCGAAGCGGTTGTCAAGCCTTTGCTGATGGACATGGAAAAAGCTCCTTATGCCATCAGCAGGATCAAACGCGGGGAACGCCGCCGCAAGCCTTCCGCGCCGTTCATCACATCCTCTCTCCAGCAGGAAGCCAGCCGCAAGTTGGGCTTTACCGCCAAGCGCACAATGGGTTTGGCGCAAGGCTTGTACGAAGGCCAGGATATCGGTGAGGGAGGCACGACCGGCCTGATCACCTATATGCGTACTGATTCGACCAATATTGCCGAAGTGGCGCGGGATGAAGTACGCAAATATATTGCCCAACGTTACGGGAACGATTTTCTGCCTGAAAAGCCGGTGGAATATACCAAGAAGGTGGCTGGCGCACAGGAGGCCCATGAAGCCATCCGTCCCACCTCGGTTCTGCGTGACCCGGAAAAGATCAAGCCGTTCCTGGAACCAGCCATGTTTAAACTGTACCAGTTGATCTGGCAGCGTTTCGTGGCCTGCCAGATGGAAGCTGCTGTCTACGACACCCTATCCGTGGATGTGACCGGAAACGGATCCGAACACACCTACCTGTTCCGCGCGGCCGGTTCATCGGTTAAATTCCCCGGTTACCTGGTTGTTTACGAAGAGGCCAAGAATGAGGATAAAAAGACCGAAGAAGAAGACGAGATGAACATCCGCATCCCTGGCTCGATCGCCGAAGGCCAGAAGCAGGAGCTCATCCGTCTGATCCCTGAGCAGCATTTCACCCAACCCCCGCCGCGTTATTCAGAGGCCTCGCTGGTACAGGTCCTGGAAGAGTATGGCATTGGGCGCCCTTCAACGTATGCACCGACACTTTCGACCATCCAACAGCGAGGCTACGTGGAGCGGGTGGATCGCCGATTGGTTCCCACTGAGACCGGCATCCTGGTCAACGACCTGATCATCAAATACTTCCCTGAGATCGTGGATTACCAGTTTACCGCCCGCATGGAAGAGGACCTGGACAAAGTGGCCGAAGGCAAGGCCAAGTGGGAGAAGGTTATTGGGGAGTTCTACACACCATTTGACGTAACAGTCAAAAAAGCCCAGGCTGAAATGCCGGTCACCAAAACCGGACCGGAGCCGATCGGACGTGCCTGTCCGGAGTGCGGCAGGGAATTGGTGATTCGCTACGGGCGTTATGGAAAATTCATCTCCTGTTCGGGATTTCCGGAATGCCGCCATACCGAGGCCTGGCTGGAGAAGATTGGTGTAACCTGTCCAAAAGATGGCGGCGATATTGTCTCCCGCAAGACGCGCAAAGGTCGAATTTTCTTTGGTTGTGCCAATTACCCCAATTGCGACTTTACTTCCTGGAAGCGTCCGATCGCCCAGCCATGTCCAAATTGCGGTGGATTACTGGTCATCGCCAATAAACGCGAAGCCCAATGCACAGTCTGCGAAGAGACTTTTCTACTCGAAAATATCATTCCAGAAGTTGCACAGGAGGTACCATGATACTTCTATACCTGGACCCAGGGTCAGGAAGTTTCCTGATCCAACTATTACTTGCTGCCATTGCGGGCTTGAGTATTGCAATAGGAGCCAACTGGAGCAAACTCAAGCGGATGTTGGGCAAGAATAAGAAAAAGCCTGAAACAGATGATGACGAAGACGACGACGAACAACAGCCCGGCACTTAACGCCTCATTCCGCGATCCGAGTGGTTTTCTCTTCCGGCGTGACGGGATTCTCTTCCGTCAGGTAAACCAGGTCTATGCGGATGAATATAATCGGTTGATGGACTCCGGCCTTTACACCAGGCTGGTAAAAGCAGGTTTGCTCGTCCCGCACACAGAATCGGAAATTGAACCAGGTGATCCCAAGCTTGCGTATAAAATCCTATGCCCGGAGGTCGTGCCCTTCATTTCGTACCCATACGAATGGTCATTTGGACAATTAAAAGACGCCGCCCTGGCAACTCTCTCCATCCAGAAGCGTGCCCTGAAATTGGGGATGAGCCTCAAGGATGCCAGTGCCTATAACATCCAGTTCCTGAAAGGCAAGCCGGCACTCATTGATACGCTTTCTTTTGAATCTTATAAAGAAGGAGATCCCTGGGTAGCCTACCGCCAGTTCTGTCAGCACTTCCTGGCACCGCTGGCATTGATGGCTTACCGGGATGTTCGATTGAGCCAGTTGCTGCGAGTCTACATCGATGGCATCCCATTGGATCTTGCCAGCGCCCTGCTCCCGGTCCGCACGCGCTGGAATCTCGGGCTCGTTTCGCATATCCATCTGCATGCCAGCGCCCAGAAGCGCTACGCAGAGGTGACTGTTTCGGAGGCGCGTGGCGGGCGGAAGATGAGCAAGGAGGCCTTGCTGGCCTTGATCGGAAACCTTCAGGCGACCATACGCAAACTGGAATGGAAGCCAGCTGGAACGGAATGGGCGGATTACTATACGGCAAACAACTATACTGATACAGCTTTCGAGCATAAAAAAGTATTGGTGGGGGAATGGTTGTCAAGGATCGGAGCGAAGACGGTATGGGACCTGGGAGCAAATACCGGTATCTTCAGCCGTGTCGCGATGGAAGCCGGGGCGAATGTGATTTCGTCAGATATCGATCCAGCGGCAGTGGAAGTGAACTATCGGTTGGTCAAAGAAAATAAGGAAGAAAACCTTTTGCCGCTGGTGCTTGACTTTACCAACCCCAGCCCGGCCATCGGTTGGAGCAACAGTGAGCGCGATTCATTCCTCCAACGAGGTCCGGCGGACGCCACTCTCGCGCTGGCATTGGTGCATCATCTTGCAATCTCGAACAATGTGCCGCTGGATCGCGTGGCGGAATTCTTTGCAACCTGCGGGGAATGGCTGATCGTGGAGTTTGTACCGAAGAACGACTCCCAGGTGCAAAAATTATTACGCAGCCGCCTGGATATTTTCAGTGAATATACCCAACCTGGGTTTGAAAAGGCTTTCGGAGATTGGTTTACTATCGTAGAGTCAAGTGCAGTCCGGGATTCAGAACGATGGTTATTTCTAATGCATCATAAATAGGGTTGCATAATTGGCAAGGTTCTGTATAATAAGAGTATTGGTGGTCCCTAAAAGAGGAGATGTACTATGAAGCTACAAGACTATCTACGAAAGCCGGTAGTGGCTGGTGTCATCGGTGCAGTGATCGGCCTGGTAATTGGCTTGATATGGGCATGGATGATTCAGCCGGTAGTCTGGACAAATGTACCGCCTGCAGCTTATCAGGAAGACTATATGCGGATGGCAGTAGATTCGTTCAGCAAACAACCAGATAATACACTTGCGCTTCAAAGATATCAAGCTCTGGGTTCTGCCGGGCCAGCGGCGTTGAAGTTGGTCACGAGTAACCCTGGAACCCTGGATGTAAATGCAATCTCGGCCTTTACAAATGCTGTCCAACCTGCCGGCGCAGTCGCGACCCCGGCCGTTCCGGGAGCGCAAACACCTGCAAGCACAAGGTCCGTCACTGCAATCGTAGTCATAATCGGGGCGATTTTATTATTTGCCTTGGTTGGATATGGAATTTTAAAGTACCTGATTCCCTTATTTCGGAACCAACAAGGAGCCGAACCGACAGAAGCCTCACGCATGGGCGATATTTCCAGCGAGGCTGGGATAACGGACTATCAATCGATGGGTCAGGAACCCCCCATTTCACAATTCGTCACAACTTACGCGCTGGGCGATGACCTTTTCGATGATTTATTCAGCATTGACTCACCTTCCGGCGAATTTCTGGGCGAATGTGGAATTGGCATTTCGGAAACCATTGGCGTTGGTGATCCGAAGAAGGTGCAGGCCTTTGAAGTATGGCTTTTTGATAAAAATGACGTTCAGACAGTGACAAAGGTTCTCATGAGTGCACATGCCTTCAATGATGTTGCCACCTTCCAGCGCATGCAAGCCAAAGGCGAACCTTTCATGGTGGAACGCGGCAAGCAGATTGTCCTGGAAACTGCAGCATTACAACTTCTTGCGACGGTTTCGGATGCAGCATATGGGCAGGGTGCCTTGCCTGAGCAAAGTTACTTTGATCGTCTGACTTTGGAAATCTCTGTCTGGCCAAAGACACCACAACATATACAGCAATAAGAGCAAACGTTCAGTCCACCTTGACACTCAAAAATTAAGAACAGCGACCGCCAGACATGGTGTTCGCTGTTCTTATTCTTTTACTGGAATGAAGAAAGTTCCATTTTAAGCAAGTTATTCAATTTTTAGGATCTTAAATTTAACCTTTCCGCCCGGCGTTGTAACTTCCACCACGTCGCCGACCTTATGATCCATGAGAGCGAGACCAATGGGAGATTCATTTGAGATCTTCCCGGCACGCGAGTCGGCTTCCTTTGCCCCAACCATATGGTAATTTTCTGGTGCAAATCCATTTTCCTGGATGGTGACCTGAACCCCGACCGCCACAATGTTCTTCGGGCTGTTGGTCTGCTCAACAATGATGGCTTCGCGGAAAAGTGATTCCAGTTCCTGTATGCGCCCTTCAAGGAATCCTTGATCCTCTTTTGCCTTGTGATAATCAGCATTCTCTGAGAGGTCACCCATTTGGATGGCCTCGCGCAAGCGCCTGGATATAGCCTGACGTTGCGGGCCTTTCAAGTCGTCCAATTCTGCTGCAAGCCTGGCTGCGCCTTCAGCGGTCAGGTATGTGGGTTGCTTGTCTGGCATAATATACTTCCTTTATAACGCTCCAAGGACGGGACGGAGGCAGAGTTTAATACAGGATGGATATGCTGTCAACAATGTAAAAGCGTACCCGGGTTTTCTCCAAGCAAAGCCCGTCGAAGGTTTCCCGGCCGCTCGCCGGAAAAGATCAATATTTCCAAATTGGGGATTTCCTTCAAAAGGGAAAGCATCCCGGTAACCTTGGAATACATACCACCGGTTACGTCAGTTCCGGAGGCAGCCCCCAGGCTAGGAATGAGCTGTGAAATATTGTCGGGGGTTATCTCCCGTAGAAGGTGTTCGCAGGAAGGGAAGTCAGCCCAAACGCCGTCTTCCAACCCAGCCAACAAGATCCGCTGCGGAGGGATCTGCCGTGCCAAATGGGCGAACAGGTCTTCGGTGGAGAGGATCGTGCCACCAAGGATCCGGTCAAAAGCCACATCACCATGGATGATCGGAAGAAGACCATTTGTAAGTGCTGCCTGGATTGGATAAGATTTCCAGGTGGATACTCTTCCGTCCTGTGCAATCACAGATGCGGCAGGCGAAAATGCCACAATCGGGAGATTGGCCCGGTGGAATGCCTCCACAACCAGCCTGGTCAATCTCGATGCCTGGTACCATACTTCGGCAAAACCCTTCCATGCTTCGGGAGAGGAGACGCCCAGGCGCGTTGCATGGAGACTGGCAGCGGCATGCCCGAAGGATCCGGAACCATGACCGAGCACGAGATGCAGGTCCTTATTTTCTGCCGTTACAGAAGCAATCTCGGTGGCGAGTTCATCCAGCTTTTCAATCCGGGCGGTGTAAGGGCGGGTCTTGTCAGTAATAAGTGACCCACCGAGTTTTAGGAAAACGAGACTCATGGGAAAAATGTAGCACGTTCCGGCGCTGAAGTCAAGAAGGTATAATCGAATCGCATGAACCTGAATATTCACGGCGCAGTTGTTATGGCGGTAATCGTCATCGGCCTTGGCGCAATATTGAGCGTTGTGAAGGCGGTACGCTCCATCCGCCAGGGTCGGAATGTGGTCTACTACCGCATAAGCCGCAAACTGGTATCGGAAGGGTGGTGGAAGATCGTTCTTGCCGCAGTTTTGGTATTGGCGGCGATTCTGGTTGCAACCCTTGCCGAACCGGTCGCTTACACATACTTTCCTCCAAGCCCGACTGAATCTTCCACTCCCTCGATCACGCTCTCACCCACGATCAGCCTGACTCCCACCATTACACAAATCCCGACCATCACGCTCACTCCGGCAATCAGTGATACACCGACAGTGACAGGAACGCCCTTCTTACCGGAGCCCATCAAATTGCAATTTACCGGTACGATCACGCCTAACCCGGCAGCGGTTTTCAGCCCGCTTCAATTCTCACTTGAAGTGGAGAAATACCAGGCAGTGAATCCGCAGACAGACTTCCAGAATCCTGTTAAGAAATTGTATGTAACCTACTCTTATGACGGGATGACAAACGGGGTTGAGTGGACGATGCTCTGGTATCGCGGGGAAGAATTATTAAAGTATGATACGTCGCCCTGGGATGGAGGCACAGGGGGATTTGGTCAGTATGAGCTGGATCTCCCTGCGGAAAAATGGTTGCCAGGCACCTACCAGGTGATTTTTTTCGTGGGATTGGATTGGAAAACACTCGGGGAATTCCGTGTGAGCGGCAGCCCACCCAGTCCAACGCCATCGCCTATCCCCAGCCTTACCCCCACTTTCACGTCGACGATTGTTCCTACCTGGACAATCCGGCCCACCGACACGCGCTGGCCCACTCAACCTCTGGTAAATAAATAGTAGGAAATCAGTAAGTATTTTGCTTTTCTGTTGCCAAAACCTGAGCGATTTTTGCAGCCAATACGGCGTTGTTTTTGAGAAGTGACAGATTGGCCTTCAAGGACTCGCCGCCGGTCAGTTCGGAAAGGCGTGCTAACAGGAAAGGAGTTAGCAGTTGTCCATGGATGCCCTTCGTACTTGCATTTTCGCGCGCCAGTTGGATGGCGCCGGCGATCTTCTCCTGTGGAATTTCCTCGTCAGGAGAAAGCGGTTGGCAGACCAGAACGGCAGTTCTCATGCCCAGATCCCAATGGGTTTTAGCAAATAGAACAATTTCCTGCGGCGTATCCAGCCTCAGACTCACAGGCAAGCCGCTGTGCCTTGAATAAAATGCCGGGAATTCATCTGTGCCATACCCGATCACCGGCACAGCCATTGTTTCCAGGTATTCCAGCGTGTTAGGCAGATCCAGGATGGCTTTTGCCCCGGCGCAGACCACGATCATCGGCGTGTCTGACAATGCCTGTAGATCGGTTGAAATGTCAAGAGTCTCCTTATCATGCACGCCGCCAATCCCGCCTGTAGCGAAAACCTTGATCCCGGCCTTGTGAGCTGCGAACATGGTTCCGGCCACGGTTGTTCCGCCAGACTCCTTTTTAATGATGGCAGTAGCAAAATCCCGACGGCTGATTTTCCGGACATTGTCCTCATTCGCCAGCCGTTCCATTTCAGCTTCTGTCAGCCCAATGTGGATATCTCCATCCAGCAAGGCGATTGTGGCTGGAGTGGCGCCGTTTTCTTCAACAATGCGTTCCATGTCCCGTGCCAGTTCCAGATTCTGGGGCTTCGGCAGACCGTGGGTAATGACGGTCGATTCAAGGGCGAGGACAGGCTTGCTGAAATGCAATGCAGTGCTTACATCAGGCAATAGCACGAAGTGGGGAAGAAGTGGATTCCGCATATGATATCTGGCAGGAAGATCGGAAGGAATTTTTTCTCCTGAGAAATTATCCTTGCACGATTGGTTTGGCGACTGCACTTACGACCCCAATAATGGTATGGTTCGCATCCCTTGGAATGGGTTCAAAACCCGATTGCTTTGAATGAGAGATGAATTGATTATTTCCGGCATCCCAACGCTTTATCATGTATTTGAAACCTGCTCCTTTTTCATCCGGACAGGATGCGATGACCAGTGAATTTCCTGTTGCATCATCGGCCTGATAGTACAAAACCATATCCTTTTCCTCGATTGGAGTTGGTTTATCAGCATTCATGCTGTTCCCTTCCACTTCCGCCCAACCGTAGAGTCTTTTTGAGTTAAATAAAATTTGTTTATCATTCTTCTTGACAGAGAATATTACGTAGCGCCTGTCTCCCAAAACGATCTGGTCGATATGTGTATTTACGGCATCTGCCGTCATGGTAGCCCAAGTGGGACCGTTTTTTCCTGCAGTGACAGAGGAGAAAATTGGCAGCGAGAGCGATAAATATCCTCCAGTATCCTTTAATTCTTCAGCATGCTCTTTTTTAAATTCAGCTTGCCGCGCTTCCTCACTGGCGGGGATGTATTGTGGTCGATACGGTAAACTTATCGCCCACTCCAGTCGCTTTAACAGGAATTCATAAATTTTTTGACTTTCCTGATATCTGCCAGAATCGCGTTTTTCCTTGATCAGTTTTGAGAAGATATCAACTGCCGATTGTAATTCCGTCGGAATTTTTTGTTCATCCCCGGTATCGACATAAAGTACTCCCAACATCCAGTGCGCCAAAGCCTCATGCCATTTTTTATCCAACCACTTGAATCCATCCGCGGCTTTGATTGCGAATTGTATGGCATTTTCATTATCCTTGTCTTTGTCCTGATCTTTACCTTCTCCGGCTTCAGAAAACATGAAAGCCGTGAAGAGATTATAGAGAGGAATATCATCGTCAGCTCTTCTCCTGTGCTCCAATTCCTTGATCATCTCTTTTGCTCTTAGCGGATCATCAAAGGCTTTTTGAACACGTCCCCATAGTCCTGCCATTACCGCATTCGGCAGCTTTTCTAACAACTCAAGAGCCCTAAATATCTCTTCTAATTCTGTTTTCATGATAAATTCCTTTCCGACTTGAAGCTTTCCAGGAGCAATTTTCAGTTACTGGGTCATAAGCAAAGGACTTTATTTTAATGTTCACTTGATTTTCCCCTGAAGGTATGTAGTTTATTGTTTTTTAACAACTTTTTATTCTCGATCAGGATTATTTGTCCAGCATTTTCTGTATCTTTTCTAATGTTTCCAACGTTTCTTTGGCAAGATTAGCCCGGGTTTGGGGATTCTGAAGACTCTCGTCGAGTATGCGGGAAAGTGAAAGGAGCACAGGCTCGACGTAATTCTTGGATTTGTTTTTCTCAAGGCCATCTGCTATGGCCAGGATCAAATCCTTTTGCGCCTCCGCGCGTGCTTTCTCCCTGGAGCGGATGCTGGAGGCCTTGGATTGTCCATCGATGATCTTGGCAATCCCCTGTCGTTCGGCTTCCCAAACAAGGCGCCGCTGCTCATCCACTTCGGATGGATTTCTCACATGTTTGATCTGCAGGCTGGTGACATATACGCCAAAAGGTTGAGTCTCCTTATTTAAATGACCCTGTAAACGCTGGGTAACCATTGTTGAAAGGATCTGTCCATTGTCCTGCTCAGCCAATAAAAGCTCGTCCAACATAAAGCCACCGATATGCTTCGGGAAAATTGCCATAACCCGTTCCCACGCAATTTGCGCCCAATCCACTTCAATGGGAGGTAAGTCAGGAGACGGTCTGCGGACCGCGGTCCATTCAATGGCTTTCTTGATAGCCGTCGGGTCGAACCGGTAGACCAGTGCATCAGATTCGGGCAGGTTAATGGTCGATGCAGCACTTGACGGGGCGCCAACCTGGCACTCCAGACGCACAGTAAGGACAATATTTATACCATCTTTCGTCCAGACGCTTATCTCGCCTTCCTTAATGGTTGACCGGTAACTAATAGCATATTTGATGGTCTCATGCAGCATGAGAAAAGGTTGATTCTTCCCGGGTCCAATTATTCGAGAAAAGCGGTTGCCCTTTTCAACGTAAAGGGCGGTTCCATCAGAAATGTTCAGCTTCAGGGGGCCGCCGAGGTTTTGCGCCATCCAGGCCGGCCATTCGTCCGGTTTTAGTATCTGACCATCCTGTGCAACTATCGATTTAAAGTCATTAATCATATTTAAAGGTGGTGGGAGAGGTGGACTTCCTTTAATACGATAGCGGATGGCCTTCAGCAGGTCGACATCCTCTGGCGGTTGATAAAATTCCTGCAGGAAACTCAATGAGGATTTGAAGGCAGCCCGGTTGACCAAAAAAACAATCAGGATCGCAAGCGAGCTCACTCCAACTGCAAGCAATATATACAGCAAGGTAGATGGAATGGTCTCTCTGATCTGGATCACACGCGCATAGGCAAAGATCACGCCAATCAGGTATAAAATCCCCAAAGGGACATATAACAAAAGGAAACGGCCCAATGAATCGCGGCGTGCCTGGTCTTTGGTGTAGGCTGTCTGCCAACCATTCGAATTAACGGGGGATGGGAAGGTCATTGCTGTTTCTCACTTTTGTCTTCTGATAATAATTTCGTCAGCCAATCGGGCATTTTGGCTTTCTCTTCCTTGCCATCTTCTTGGGCCTGTTTACTGATGAAATCCTGGAGGGAACTTAAGAACCGCATGGCAACAACATCTTTAGGTAAACCGTGGTATATGACCCTGGATTTCTCCAACCCTTCAGCAATGGAATTCAATAAAACCGATTCCGCATAGGCACGTGCCTCCTGCTGACTATGGTCGGCCTCGGTATCGGCATGATCCAGAATCGCAATGCGTTTCCGCTCCCAATCTGCTTTCCAGCTTTCAATCTGTTGTTTCGGTATGTCCATCTGCTTCTCTTTATCGGCAGATGGAAATAGTAATTTGGTCACCCTGGTTTCATTCAGCAGGATCCCTGCCGCCCTTAAAGCCGGCTTTGCAATTACACTGATCGCACCTTCAATAACATCAAGTGCATTCATCCCCATGCCATCATCCTCGGGACGCCATAATTGATCCAAAGTCCTTTGAGAAAGTACCTTTCGGGTGGCTTCTTCGACAACATTAAGTGCCCATTGGTCCCAGTAGATGGTCTCATTGGTTTCAGCCGCTTGCGTACCAGTAATGCTCATGGCTGCCCGAATGCGAAGGGGCGAAAAAGCGAAACTTCCTTCTTTATTCGAAGGTTTGTCTGCATCGCGTAGAAGTGGATTCTTTCTGCGCAAATCCTGGTATGTTTCTTTGTCCCAAGCCTCCGGGTCAATCCTGAATGCCATGGACACTTCGGCTTTGTACCTGATGCCATCCTGGCTGATCACATCAATCATTGATGATCGGAGCTGATTGCGCAGGTCAATGACTTGGAAGGGACGTTCCGCTTTCCTCGTGAAGATCACCCCGGGGCCATCCACGCGTTTAAATTGGTTGCCACTGGAAATTGCAGTAACATGATGGGATTTTGTCCAGATTATGCCGGTCAACGGTCTACCTAAATTAAAACCACCATTAATCTGAGGGGTCAATTTTTCCCAGGCGTGGGTTATCCTAAACATCGGGTATTGGACACCCCAGCTATAGGAAACAAGCACAATGAAACGTCTCCATTTTTCTGCCCAATCTTGCGATCTTTTTTCAGGGGTGTTTGTAGGAATCAGTATCAAAGAGATCTGGAGAAGAGTCAGGTAATATCCAAGGATGATAGGGAAGGAGAAAAAGAGAATGCCCACCCAATGGTATAAGATCCAGCCGGTCAGGACAACTGCGATATGCCCAAATGCCGAATACAATCCCCGCTTTTCGCCGAAAACGTGACTGTTTTGCCAGCTCCACCAAAGAAAGAATGCGAGTATCTCAATCCACCGTAACCAGGGAACCAAAAAAGCCAAATTTGTTTTTCTGGCCAGCCAGGCTGGGAACTTCCAAAAGAAAATGAATACAGCCAATTCCTCGAACAGCAAGATGACTTCCAAAAAAATAATCTGCCCGATCCCGCTATCGTAATTTGGGTCTTCAATGATCTTTCGATAATGTTCTGCCACATTTCTGAAGCAATAATATATCGGAAAGACGATCAGTACCAATAATCCGAAATATGGAAGCACCTTATCGAATACATTATTCGTCGCATCGGTAAAAGGTTCTACAGCGTTGGCGAATTGTGTTATGGCATTATTCAGGAAAATTATGATCTTAAAGATTAGTTCCATGCGAACTTCGTCTCCGCTCGTTCGATAATCGCGGTATCCCTGCCAGAACTGATGAATTCAGTATATACTGTCAGAATCCAATCTGTCAAGCGTAATTTCAAGGTAATTACATGCTGCTTCGAGTGGATTTTCATTCCCACACTTCTTACTCCAAAGACTCGCTGACCAGCCCCGAACGGTTTGTTGCAGTCGCCCGGCGAAAAGGCCTGGACCATGTGGTTATCACCGACCACAACAGTATTGCTGGCGCATTGGCCGCGCAGGCTCTGGATCCGGATTTGGTCATCGTGGGCGAAGAGATCAAAACCACTTGTGGAGAAATACTGGCTGCCTACGTGACCGAGGAAATTCCTCGGGGACTCACCCCGCAGGAGACGATCAGTCGCTTACGAGAGCAGGGCGCCTTTATCAGCGTTTCACACCCTTTCGACTCGCGCTCTGGGGCATGGCAGTTATCTGACCTTCTGGCGATTGCACACCAGGTGGATGCGATTGAGGTTTTCAATGCCCGGATCATGAAGCCGGATGCCAATGCTCTGGCGATGGAATTTGCCCACGCGCATCATCTCCCTGGCACCGCTGGCTCGGACGCCCACGCGGCATTCGAGCTCGGAAAGGCAGTAATAGTGCTGCCACAGTTCGAGGGTCCGGATGGGTTGCGTATGGTTATCCATGAAGGCCAGGTGAAGGGCCGCTTATCCCCGATCTGGGTGCATTTTGCTTCCTTTTATGCCCGTTGGCGGAAAATGGCTGTATAATAGCTCTCGATGGGGCGGTGGCGGAATTGGCAGACGCTGCGGACTTAAAATCCGCCGGTGGAGACACCGTGTGGGTTCGACCCCCACCCGCCCTACAGACAGTTTTTAGTTATTTTATAATTGAACCCCCTTATTAATGGTTATTTGGATAGAAATAATCCTTGGCGAGTCCTTTGGGTGTCGAATGCATATGTTGACACCCATTTCATTTCGGTATTTTACTGAAATGCTATGTTCATAATGTCCTGGGGGGTTGGATCTGGGTCACAAAAGGATTAATATTATTATGTCACGGAGGTCGTATGTCCAGAAAATATCTGATCGGTCTGGATGTAGGCGGGGGAGGTGGACGCTGCCTTTTGGTAAATATTGAGGGCGGTGAGTCCAAAAGCATCTTCCGCTCCTGGATTCTGCCGCCGGCTCCGGAGGCGGGCGGTTTTGCTTACAAGCTTAATACAGATAGTGTCTGGTGCATCCTTGGAGAGACGGTGCGAGAGGCACTGGATAGTTTCGGCGTTGTTCCGCAGGAGGTGGCCGGCATTGCGGCCACCAGTATGCGCCATTCCACTGTTGTTCTCGATAAAAAAGGCAATGCGCTCATGGCCGCCCCCAACCGGGATGCACGCGCCGCCGAGCAGGGCATGAACCTGGCAGCCGAACGTGGTGAGGAACTGTACAAGATGATGGGGCACTACCCCAGCCCTATCTTCACCGCTGCCCGCCTGTTGTGGCTGAGAGATATCCAGCCCGAAGCTTTCAAGTCTGCACAGACCGTCATGTGTCTCAGTGACTGGGTCAGTTGGATGCTAAGCGGCGAAACGGTCAGCGATCTGGCCCAAGCCGGTGAGAGCTTACTTCTAGACCTTGAAACCCGCAAATGGGCCTCGCTGGCGATTAAGACAATGGGCCTGCCTGAAAAACTCCTGCCTCCGTTGAAACCTTCCGGCAGTCGCCTTGGAAAACTGACCAAGGAGGCTGCCGCAACCCTTGGCCTGGTTCCAGGCATACCGGTGGCAGTCGGCGGTCCGGATACGCAGTGCGGCCTGCTCGGTTCGGGGGTCGTCTCCGTTGGTCAGATTGGAGTAGTGGCAGGGACTACCACGCCGGTACAAATGGTCCTCGACAAAGTGGTCCTCGACCCAGGAATGCATACCTGGACAGGAGTTTATGTTGTTCCGGGGTTGTATGTCGTCGAGAGCAACGCTGGCCAGATGGGATCATCCCTCGATTGGATGGCTCACCTGATCCACCCGGAAGCACCCAACCCGGTGGCGATGCTGTGCGCCGAGGCACAGGCCTCCGAGGCCGGCGCGCATGGGATGATTTCCACCATCGGCGCAGCGGTTTTCAATGCTGCTGCCATGGAGCCACCGGTGGATACCCTGACCTTCTCATCTTTAGTGGCACACCCAGCCGAGGAAGGCCGGGCGGATACGGCGCGCGCCATCCTGGAAGGAATGGCCTATGCGGTGCGCGCTAATGTTGAACAGATCTTGAAAGTCGTTGGCGGAACCTGTTCGGAACTGATGCTTGGCGGCGGGATCACTCGCAGCCGCCTGTGGACACAAATCGTCAGCGACGTGATGAATTGTCCGGTGCATGTCAGTGTATCGGCGGAGGCGACCGCCCTGGGAGCTGCCATCTGCGCTGGGGTCGGTGCCGGAATCTTCCCTGACCTGCCGACAGGCGCACACGAATTGGCACGTTTCTCCCGAACGCACCAGCCTGGACCGGACTCGGTTGTCTATCATGCGCTTTACCCAGATTGGCAGTTGTTGCGCCAGGAACGCCGCCCGGCAGACATCGTCGCCATCAACCAGTTTACCAGTATGATGATGGCTGGTCTGTCGACAGGTGAGGAGGGCGTAAAAGAATCTTCAGGTACCTATCGCCCGAAGATCTACATCAGTGCTGAAGTGGATGAGGCAGCTCTACGCCAGCTTCGCGAGATCGGCGAAGTGACTTATAAACCATACCGTACTGAAGGTATCCTGCTCACGGGCGATGACCTGGTAAAGACCTTGAAAGATACCCAGGTCTTCGTAACCGAGGTGGACATTGTCGATGCGGCTGCCCTGCTGCAACTGCCCGATTTGCGCATGGTGGTCGTCTGCCGTGGTAACCCGGTCAACATCGACATTGAGGCCTGTACCCTGGCAGGCGTACCGGTCACGAACACACCAGCGCGTAATGCCGATGCTGTGGCTGATCTGGCGGTGGGACTCATGCTCATGCTGGCCCGTAAGCTCCAGCCTGCATTGGCGTTCCTGCGCCAACCTGGTGGCGAGGCTGGGGATCTGGGTAGGATGGGACAAGCCCACGAGGAGTTCCTGGGCGTTGAGCTATGGCGCAAGACAGTCGGCGTGGTCGGCGGTGGAGCGATCGGCCGAAAGGTTATCCAGCGTGTCCTACCTTTTGGGGCGCGCCTCCTGCTCTTCGATCCATACCTGAGCGAAGAACAGGCTGTGCTGATGGGTGCGGAGAAAGTCACCTTCGAGCGGCTGCTGGCTGAAAGTGATTTCATTACACTGCATGTCCCGGTAACCGACGAAACACACAGCATGATGAACGCGGCTGCTTTTAAGCTGATGAAACCAGGCGCACTAATCGTCAACACTGCCCGGGCCGCGTTGATCGACCAGGAAGCCCTGTTGGCTGCATTGGGTTCAGGGAAATTGAGCGGTTTTGCTACTGACGTGTTCATGGTCGAGCCTCCCGGCGCGGACGATCAACTTTTGAAGTTCCCAAACGTGGTCGCCACCCCACATATGGGTGGGAATACCCTTGAGGTTGCCGCCCACCAGGGCGAGATTATTGCCAACGAGCTGCGATTAATGTTGGCCGGTAAAAAACCGAAGTATGCCCTGAACGCGGCATCGCTCAAGTCTTTCACCTGGACTGGGGCGCGCAGGATGGATGAAACAGCGCTTAAGAGGCGCGCCTCAGCTCCAGGTCCGGGCGCGACCGACCTGGATGTGGCAGCCCAGAAAGAAAAAGCAGAGGAAGCCAAAGTTGAAACAATTCCCGCGGCTGTTCCACAGACCATCGTAACAAGTGGAAAGGTGGAAGTCATGGAAATCAATCCTGCGTGTGAAAAGATGATCGCCATCCTGAGGCAGTTTACTGCTGGTATCGTTACGGATAAAGATATGGCATCCTTTGCCAAGGGTAAAAACGTTGTCTTCCTTTTTACGATCAAAGATCTGGATAAGTCTTTCTTCATGAGCTTTATCGATGGCAAAGTCGGCGCCGGGCTGGATAACCCGCCCCGTGAACCGGACGTGAAACTCAAGATGGCCGCGGACATCCTGGATGGCATGTTCACCGGAAGGGTCAATGCCACCAAGGCAGCCACCAGTGGCAAACTGTCGTTCAGTGGTGATACCGGCAAGGCAATGGCTTTTATCCGCATCCAGGGGACCATGGGCCGGTTGTACACAGCTGCCCGAGAGAAGATCGGTGATCCCGGCGACCTGACCAAGCTGGTTGCCGCACTGGTGTCGCCCCAGCCGTTAGTTCAGCCATCTGTGCCGGCTGCCTCACGATCTGCAGCCGCTCTTGTTCCGCCTGCCCAAGCTGTGTTCAGGACTGGCGATGTGCGCGACCAGATCTTGTATGTCACCAACGAACTCTATGCCAAGGGCCTGATCACGGCGACTGGAGGCAATGTCAGTGCCCGGTGCGACGATAACCCGAACGAGATCTGGATCACCCCCAGTGCCATTTTCAAAGGTGATTTGCATCCCGACATGATGGTACGCATCAACCTGGATGGAAAAATCTTTGGAGATACCGAATACACTGCTTCCAGCGAGCGGCGCGTTCATTGTGCCATTTATAAGAACATGCCGGACATCACCGCCGTCATTCACACCCACGCTCAACAAGCCACGCTGATGGCGCTGACCAATACCAAGTTCCAGCCCATTTCGGCGGATGCAGCTTTCTTCGGAGATATCCCGGTGGTGCCATTCATCATGCCGGGCACTGACGAACTGGGTGAGCTTGTTGCCAAGGCGGTGCTGGAGAACGGCATAGCTGCGTTGATGCAGAACCATGGATTGGTGGTGGCCGGGAGCAGCCTGCGACGCGCCGTTGATGTGACAGATATGATCGAGGCAACCGCCCACAAGATCCTGGACTGCAAGATGCTGGGAATCCAGCCAGCGCTGTTGCCGGAGGATGTCGTAAAAACCTTGAAAGAGCTGGGCAGCAGCCTGGCATGAAAAAACAAAATCAGATTAATCCAAAAGCAGATGGCCAGTTCCACAGGCCATCTGCATATTTTTACATTCCATTGCTGTAGCTATCCAGCCTTGGTGATCAACTCTTCACTGACCTGCCAGAGTTTCTCCCCTACCGCCTGTTCACGGCTTTGCGGAGCGGATTGATGCTCCCTGCAATCTACGAAATATTTTCCAGTCACCCCTTCCACTTCCGGGGAGGATGCCAGGTAGATGATTGTCTGGGCGCCGCGGTCAGGTTTGCGCATGAAGAGCTGCCCGGCGAACCACGTACCCGCATTGTAAATGATCCCATTATTACGGGCAAAACCGGTCGCCACGACGCCAGGATGGAGAGCATTGGCTGACACACGGCTGCCTTCCAGGCGGCGAGCGAGTTCATAAGTAAACAAAAGATTGGCCAGTTTGGATTGGCCGTAGGCCTCCAGTCCCCGATAGTGCTTTTCACCCTGCAGGTTATCGAAATCGATCCTGGCATTTTTATGCGCTTTGGAGGAGACGTTGATGATGCGAGCTGGCGCACTGGCCTTGAGCAGGTCCAATAGCAGGTTGGTCAGAAGGAAATAATTCAGGTGGTTTAAGGCAAATGTATATTCAAAGCCGTCGGGTGTCAGCCTGTATTTGGTGAACATCCCCCCGGCATTATTGATCAGAACATGCAATTTCTGGTGGGATTTGCGGAATTGGGCTGCAGTCTGGCGGATGCCTGCCAGAGAGGAAAGATCTGCAACAATCGTTTCGATCTTCTTTCCTGTTTGAATCTGAATCTGTTCGGCTGTTTTTGTACATTTTGCCTCGTTTCGCCCGACGATGGTTACCTGCCCACCCAGGCGAGCGAGCTCACTTGCTGTTACCAGGCCGATCCCATTCGTTGCACCGGTTATCAGGAAGATTTTTCCATCCATTGGATCAATCATTCTCACCTCATCGGAAATGGTTGAATGTTCGACTGAAGTTTAGTACAAAACCTGCAATTCGCAAAGCTGCGAGGGGAAAAGAGTGCCATCAAGAGCTGACCGCTGGGTGGACGGCATAACCGCCAACCGCGCAGTTTGCCGCCGTATGGTGGAGCAAAGCATCGGACTCGTGACCGCCCTCAATCCATACATCGGCTACGAAAGATCCAGCCGGGTTGCTGACGAAGCCTTGAAAAGCGGACGCTCGGTCTATGAGATTGTGCTCGAGAAAGGCTACCTCAATCAGGCCGAACTTGATGAAATTCTCTCCCCCGAGAATATGACCAGGCCAAGGCATATCCATACCAAGAAAGATTAAGGGATGTCTGAGGAAAATTAAGATCGTGGGATGACTCCAACTCATTAATTCTACACACCATCTCATATTTTCCCGAAGACACGGCCCGGGCACACCTTCCCTGCCCGGGCCTTATTAATGATCGGCATGCATGGTTCTATTGAATCGGCTCGAATTTCAAGCCATAGACATCTTCACCATTCTGCACCCGCACCGTCTCCCAACTGGGACGAACTTCCATACCCAATTTCAGATGGTCGATCGAATCGGCTTTGATCTGTCCCATGGCTTTGATCTTGTTCTCGAACTCGGCCACCCCCAGGATCAGGAAGCGCTGGTCAAAACCCCAGGGCAGGTTGTAGATCACCGTATAGGTCAGCAGCCTGGCATTCCCCTGGGGTTTGATCTGCTCGAACTCGCGGCCTTTGCAGTCCAGGCAGCGGTCGTGAAAGGGATAATGGATCCTGCCGCACTTCTTGCACTTGAAAGCCGTGATGGCGATTTCTTTTTTCATGGCTCTACCCTCTTCAGCACAAAAGCTGTGACGTTGTTACCGAACCCACCGAAGTTGACCGTCAGCCCGTGCCGGGCATTTTTCACCTGGCGGTTCTTGGGAAGCTCATGCCGCAGTTGCCAGACAATATCCACGACCTGGGCCACGCCGGTTGCACCCACCGGGTGACCGCGTGCCTTCAAACCGCCGGAGACATTGATGGGGATCTGGCCTCCGAAGCGGGTTTTCCCCGCCAGGGCCGCCTTCCCGCCCTCCCCCTTCTTGAAGAAACCGACATGCTCACTATTGGCAATCTCCAGGATCGTGAAAGCATCATGCAATTCGGCAACGTCAATGTCAGCCGGTTTGAGCTTGGCCATCTCAAAGGCCTGCCGGGCAGCCAGTGTGACGGCCTTCAGATCGGTCGGATCTTCGCGCTCCTGCAGGGCGTGGGTATCGGTGGCCTGACCGAAGCCGGCGATCAGGACGGGAACCTTGGTCAGCTTTTTTGCCATTTCCAGTGGGCACAGGATCAGAGCGGCGGCGCCGTCGCTGACCGGGCATAGATCGTATAGATGTAGTGGATCGGCAGCGACGGGATTATTGACGACAGCATGAGGGCTGTCGAAAATGCCCTCCCGGTCAAGGGTCATCTCCACGTGGGCGTAAGGGTTCAAAGCGCCCATCTCCTGATTTTTCAGCGAGACGGCCAGCAGGTGCTCACGTGTCACGCCGTACTTATCCATGTACAGCCGGGTGAACATGCCTCCCATGCCGGGCAGGGTGATGCCATATGGATATTCGACTTGCGGGTGGGCCATGGTGGCAACAAAATCGGTTGCCCGCCAGCCGGTGATCTCGCGCATCTTCTCGCCGCCGACCACCAACACAGTGTCGTAATAACCGGACGCCACGGCCAACAGCCCATTTTTCACGGCAGATCCACCGGAAGCAGGCCCGTTCTCCACCACATCCGCGGCGGCGGGCAATAAACTCAGGCGGTCAACCAGCGAACTGGCAATGGATGTCTGGTGCTGGATGATCCCGGCGCCCATGTTCCCAACGTAGACCGAATCAACGGATTTATCCCCCAGGCCGGCATCATCCAGGGCCTTAAGGGAAGCATAGGCCAGCATATCCATCAACGTATCTTCATCCCGCCGGCCAAAGGGGATCATTCCAACCCCAATGATCGCAACGTCTCTCATCGTCTCATCTCCCTTTCAGCCCGGCAATGCGTTCGCGGATGGTATCGTCATCTGCAAACTTGATATCCGCTTCAGCCTCGTCGAGCAGGTCTTGCGGCACCGGTCGGTCGCCCACCACCAATCGGGGTTTGGCCTTCAGGTAGATCTCACGCGTCAGGCGGTATGAATCGCCGCCGCCCAATTCGTGCGGGATGGTGGTTTTTTCCAGGGGATACTCGATCATCCAGCGCCGGAATCCGATCGGACTTTCGGCCACGATGAGAACCTCCTCCTGGCCCAAATATTCCATGTGGTATTCCATCTTGGCGGCGAAAAGGTGCGAACCGATGCGCAGGCCGCGGTCAATGGCCAGGGTGTGGTAGCTCATGCCCACCTTTTCATTCTCAAGGCGGCCATTGACTGCCCCCACCAGGTAACCGTCCACCTGTCCCAACAGGCAATACTCGCTTTTAACCCGGTAGCGATACCAGGCCAGCAGTTCACCATACAACCGGGCGCTGACGATGTCGTAATAGTCCCGCTCGATGAACAGGCAGGGATGGACGGACTTCAGGATGGCCGGCACATCCTCGCGGGCAGCCTGGCGGATAACCATTTTCTTGCCGTTCGCCAGGGTGATGACCTTGGGTGGATAGGGGGGCATCGGCAGTTGTGGCGGTCGCAAGACCGCTTCAAGTTCCATATCGAGTGGCATTGAAACCTCCGTCAACTCATATTTTTTTGACTTAAGGTGTTGATGCTTTCCACGTGGGCCGGGTTAAAAACATCTCCGAACCTGGTTTTGGGCATGGCGGTTCTCTTCGCCTGCAGTTCTTCGTATTCGGCCTCCTCCACCATCGCCACGCAGCGCGAAATGCATGATTCTCCATCCACAAAACGCCAGGGGAACATGCCGATGGTCACACGGCGGTTGAGCAACAGGTCGATCTCACCACCCAGGCACTCGGCATGGATGATGCCATAAGGGAACATCTCCAGGTGCATGAGCTGGTACTTGGTATCGTCAAAGAAATCGGCCAGCGGCATTCCGTATTTTTTTCGGAAAACTTTATCAGCCTGGCGCGCCTGGCGCGGCATCCAGTCGCGGATGATGGTGTTCATCGGGTGATCCGCACTGCCACAATCCACGCCGATCCAGCGCAGTTTTTTGGCTTTGGCCCACTCGGCGAACTCGCGATCCGGGCCGGGATGCTTGACCATGTAGCGGATCTCGTCCGCGTTGGGCGAATCCCAGCCGAAGTGATGGTAACCGGTGTGGATGATCAGGATATCGCCTTCACGGACGTCAACACGCTCTTCCACCATTTTGCTGGTGTAGATGTCGTAGTCGCCGCAAATGTCACTCAGGTCGACCACCGCGGCATCGTGCACGAGAAAATCCATGTCCAACGAGGCGATATCCTTGCCGGGGGTGTGGAAGTGGATCTCGCCATCCAGGTGGGTGCCCAGGTGGTTGGAATGGGTCAGCACCTGCCCGTTTGCCCCGTTGGGCGCCAGCCGCTTGAAATATTTCAGCTGCAGCGGCTCGTAGGTGGGCCACGGCGGGGTGGCGACGCCCAGGGGGATCGTAAGATCGATGAATTTCATGGTTTGTCTCCTTTTCTATTATATATTTATGACTTGTATAATTCCCTGAATTTTTACATTTCCTGTAAAGCCTGGAACGCATCCTTGAAACACTTCTCGGGTGCCCGCAGGATGCCCGCGCCGACCATGCCAACGCCGGGGTCTTTATGGGCAATCCCCGTGTTGATGCGTGGAAGTATGCCGGTCTCCATTACCTTGCGCACGTCAATACCCAGCGGTGTACCGCGGAAGTTCAGCGCCGGGATGGTCAGGTTCGCATGCTCACCGAAAGTGATTTCATACATTTCGAGCGTGTTTTGGGTTGCCATTTGGGGTGTGCCGCCGACGAATTGGGTGATGGCGGGTGCCGCGGCCATCGCCATGCCGCCATACCCGGCTGTTTCGGTGATGGTGCTGTCGCCAATATCGGGATTGGCATCTTTTTCCGTGTACTGAGGGAAGTACAAACCCTGGACTTTCCCGGCAGGGGCGGTGAACCAGCGCTCCGGCATGGACGCCAGCCGGATGCCAAAGTCGGTTCCGTTGCGCGCCATGACCGTGACGATGGTGCTCCCGGAAACCCCCTCGGCTGCTTCGAGCATGACTTTTCCAGCCGGCATGCTCAGGTTCAGGAAGAAGTGGTCATTGCGATCGATGAACTCGATGACCTTCGCCAGTGTCTCGTTATCCTTGTTCGTGCGTGCCAGGGCTGGGCCAATGGCGCGCAGGAACAGCGAGGTGGCGGCGCGGTTGCGGTTGTGGCACTCGTCGCCCATGTGCAGGGCCTGTGCGATCAGGCTTTTAATATCAATCCCATTGGGTAGGGATTGCAAGGCGCGCGCAAGCGTTGGGTAAAGGTCGGTTTCCATCCATTTCAGGCGGGCGTATACTTCGTGACCCATGCCGCCATAGCGCAGCACCTTGCCCAGCCCTTCGTTTTGGGTGCAGTAGGCCCGGCTTCCGAAAGGCTTATTTTCGATGATAAAAACCGGCATGGAGGGAGAAACAACGCCTGCCATCGGGCCAACCGCGTGGTGATGGTGACAGGGCGAGAATTCAATTTCGCCAGATGCCGCCAGCTTCCGGGCTTCCGCCTCGTCTGCCGCCAGGCCTTCGTAGATCAAAGCTCCCATGACCGCTCCGCGTGTTGGTCCGCACATGCGCTCCCACTCGATTGGGGGACCGGCATGCAGGATCATGCGCTTGTGCATCCCGGGGATGACCTCCCGGGCGATTCCCATGCCCACCAGAACGGCCTGTCCGCGCAGGATGCGGCTCAACACCTCCTGGTTGGCTTCATCCATGCTGACCCCGCCCTTCGTCCAGTGCAGGCGCGGGACGCCTTCCTTGGGCGGCTGCCAGTCAATGTCGACGACCTGCACACCCTGGTCACTGACCGACTTCGCCATGCTGGCAAGTCCAAGATTGAGGACGACCAGGTCTCTTCCAAATAACTCATTGATTCTTGTCATAACCGCTCCAGAATCAGCTCATAACCAGCTTGGCCGTCAGGCGCGCCGCCGCGGAATTGCTGTCGCAGACGATCACGCCATTTTGGGTCAAGGTCAGGCTGGTCCTACTTAAGCATTGCGGGTCGCCTTCCGTCCCGGTCACCGAGGCGACCACCAGCAGTTCGCGCCCCTCACGCCGGGCCAATTCGATTGCGTCTTCAGCGGCTCGCCCTAATTCTGAGGCCGGGTCGGGATGGGCACCATAGCCAATGACCACATCCAGCAGGATGACCGCCACTTGCGGATCACGTGCCTCCTGCAGCATACGACGGATTCGCAGGTCGTTGTCGATCATCGGATGCGGGCGTCCCACGGTGAATTCCTCCTCCCCAAGGTCCACAGCGGTATGCTCCTGGCTCTTTGTGGAATCAAGTAATGCCGGTCCGCCCGGCAGTGGGGCATTCGAATAAACCGGGCTGTTCAGCAGGTCTTTCCAGATAACCTGCGCCTCATAGCATAAAGTGCCGCCGGAGAAAAGTCCTCGCAGGTAGCGCTGTTCGGGATGTAGCTTTTGCCTGAGTACCCGGGCGCGTTCCGACAAATCAGCGTTTTCCTCCGCAATCACGGAGTCCGAAGTCTCCAGACTTCGGACAACCATGGAGTCCCAAGTTTCCAGGCTTCGGTCTCCATTCTGAACAACCTGGACGGCACGAAGAGCACATTCCTGCAAGGTTCGAGCCGGGATGACATGCGGGATGTCCGCCAGCACTCCCGCCTCCCCGCCCAGGAAACAGATCACGGTTGGCTTGCTGCTCGCCGTGATTTGATTGAGAATGAGCTGCACCACCTCTTCTGCCGGTGGCTTGCTGATCAGGGCGAGCACCGTTGTGTTCGGATCCTGCTGAAGAGCCTTGAGTGCTTCCAGCATCATGATGCCGCCGACCTCCTTTTTCAAGTCACGGCCGCCAGTACCGATGGCCTGGGTGATCCCCACGCCATGACGGGCCAGCAAGCTGCTGACTTCCTGCAGGCCGGTCCCCGCTGCGGAGACAATCCCCACCGGTCCGGCAGGGACCACGTTTGCAAAACCGAGGGCAACATGGTTGATGATGCTTGTCCCGGCCCCCGGGCCCATCAGCAGCAGGTCGTGGTCACGGGCGTACTTCTTCAAAGCAATTTCGTCCTCCAGGGAGACATTGTCGCTGAATAGAAGCACGTGCAGGCCGCGCAGCAGGGCCTCCCAGGCTTCCTCTGCGGCATAACGCCCTGCCACCGATATGACCGCAACATTCGCAGCGGAGTGCAAAGACAGCGCACTCCGGATGGTCCTGGGCCTGTATTCACCCGCCTCACCCGGTGCAGCTTTCCTCTTAAGCATGCTTTCAGCTTTTTCCAGGGCGGAATCTGCCCCGGAGTCGCTTTGAGTGCTGACCGCGATGACCAGGTCATTCGGTGTGGCATTCCTGGCTTGCTCCGTCAACAGCCCGGCCTCCGCCAGGATGGACTTGTTGGCCTCAGTTGCCATGACCACAGCGGCATCCTGTACCCCCTCCTGCTTGGAAAGCTCACGTGCCACCAGCATCAAGCTGACCGAATCGTGGTATTCGCTGGGTTTGATCAGGGCTTTGACTGTCATTGCATTCCCTTCACAATCCCGGCATCCAGCATGGCCAGATAGACTTTTTCTGCCGTGAAAGGTGGCCCTTCAAAACGGATCCCGATGGCGTCATGGATGGCATTGGCAATCGCCGGGATGGTCGGGACCATGGAATGTTCCCCTATCCCGCGCGCTCCCCAGGGTCCGTCCGCCTGTGGCACTTCGACAATGATGGATTGCATCTCCAGCGGGACATCTGAGGCGGTGGCGATCCGGTAATCCACAAAGCTGGGATTCTTGACGACGCCATCTTTCAGTTGGAGGCACTCGAACAACGCCGAACTGATCCCCTGGACAAGACCGCCTTCCATCTGTGCCCTGACCAGGTCGGGGTTGATGGCCTTGCCAACGTCGAAGGCTGCCACGGCCTTGAGGATCTCGATCTGGCCCGTATCCAGGTCCACTTCCAATTCAATGCCCTGGGCGCCGGTTGTGAAGTGCACCACGGCTTGCTCGCCCTGGCCGGTTTCAGCATCCAGGCCGGTGATATTGGTCGGCATGAAGTTGCCTCGCCCGATGATCGGTCCGCCCATCCAGCCTTTTCCGTCCGGCCTGGGCAAGCCATACACCACCAGTTTCTTGAGCGGAATCTCCTTTTCTGTCTTGAACGAAACCACCATGCCGTTGACAATATCCAGGTTTTCGATCGGTTCTTCCCAGGCCTGGGAAACCAGGTCCAGCACCTGGTGGCGGGCATCCTGTGCCGCGCTGATGATGGCGTTGCCGGTGCTCCAGGTGATCCGGCTGGCGACGGTCTGCCACTCATACGGGCTGTAGCGGGTATCCACTGGCGTTGCCAGCCGCACGCTTTCGAAGGGAACGCCGAAGGCGGCTGCAGCCATCTGGGCAGCAACGGTGAAGCTCCCCTGCCCGATATCCTGGCAGCCGATCCCCAGTGTCACCATCCCGTCTTCGGAAAGCTCTATCCAGGCGCTCGAACCGGCATTGGGTGGCATGGCGGGAGCCTTCCACATCAGCGCGATCCCCTTGCCCCGGCGCTTGTTCGCTGCACTTGGAGCAGCCTTCTTTCCCCAGCCGATCGCCTGTGCCGTCTTCTCCAGGCATTGCGATACTCCGGTCGGGTGCATCTTGCCGCCGGTTGCCAGGGTGCTCCCGGTTGTCAGGCAGTTCCTTCGTCGAAATTCAACCGCGTCCATGCCGATTTGTAGGGCCAATTCATCAATGCATTGCTCCAGGCCGGCGTGCATTTCCGGCATTCCAAAACCACGCATCGGACCGCCGACTGGATGGTTGGTATAAACGCAGTAGCTGTCTGTCTTTACATTGGGGACTTCGTAGGGGCCGGTGCTGCTGTAGCCGGCGGCGCGCGTGATGTTCACGCCATATTCAGTATATGCCCCACCGTCCCAGAAAAAGGTATTCTCCATGCCGAGCAATTTTCCATCTTTATCGCAGCCCATTTTAAAATAGGCCACCAGCCCCTGGCGCACAAAGGCCGTGTAAAATTCTTCTTCACGCGTCAGCAGCAGCTTGACCGGGTGTCCTTTCGTTTTGGTGGCGATTGCCACCGCCAGGGCTTCCACGCTTACGCCGGCCTTGCTTCCGAAACCGCCCCCCACCAGCGGCGCGATCACCCGCATGCTGCTCTGGTTGATCCCCAGCGACTGCGCGATCAAATCGCGCTGCGCAAAGGGAGACTGGGAACTATCCCAGAGGGTGATTTCTCCAGAGGGGTCCACTTTGGCGACCGCCACGTGCGGTTCCAGGGGTACATGCTGGATATGCGGGATGCGGTATTTCCGTTCAATGACCGCCGCACATTTACCCCAGGCGCTCTCCACATCGCCTTTGCGTATTTTGAAGTGATTGGAGATATTCGTACCGGCTTTCGGCATGATGAAATTGACGACCGCATACTTTCCGAGTTCGGGATGGATCAAGGGCGCTGCCGGACTGGCGCCAAATTCGGGATCCAGGACCGGTTGGAGCAGCTCATATTCCACCTCGATCAGGTCGAGCGCCTTCTCGGCGATTTCCTCGCTGATGGCCGCCACGCCTGCCACCGGATCCCCCACGTAGCGCACGCGCTCACGGCAAAAGATGAACCGATCCTGCAAATACAGGCCGATATACCCCGGAAAATCCTCCCCCGTGACAACGGCTTTTACGCCTGGCAGGGCAAGTGCTTTCCCGGTATGAATTTTCTTGATCAGCGCATGGGGATGCGGACTGCGCTTGATCCGGGCATGCAGCAGGGCATTCCCAAATTGAATGTCATCCGTATAAAGCGCCGTGCCGGTAACCTTATCGTGCGCATCGACGCGCGGCATATTTTTGCCGATCGGGCTTGGATCATTCTTTCCGTTAATCGCCATACGTCATTTCCTCCACCACCCCTTGCCTTTTGGCGGCTTTCCTCACGCTCTCAAAGATCCGCACATATCCTGTGCACCGGCACAAGTTTCCAACCAACGCCTGCTGAATTTCCTCGTCGCTGGGATTCGGGCTGCGTTCCAGCAGCGCCCGGGAGGACATCAACACACCAGGAGTGCAAAAACCGCACTGCACGCCGCCTTCCTGGATCAGCGCCTCCTGGATCGGGTCCAGCCGCTTGTCGTCTGCCAAACCCTCCACGGTCAGGATATCCGCGCCATCACACTCGACTGCCAGAACCATGCAGCTGTTGACAGGCTCGCCGTTCATGATCACCGTGCAGGCGCCGCACTCACCCGCAGAGCAGCCATTCTTTGTACCTGTCAGGGCCAGGCTTTCACGCAGCATGCGCAGCAGGGTCATGTTCGAGGGAACCATAACCTGCTCCACTCCGCCGTTGACGGTGATGCTTATTTGATGAAATGCCATGTTCACCTCCGCGAAATCATCGCCCAAAAACTGCCAGTCGACCGGTAGAATGGAACCTTTTTTCTTCAGCCGTTCCCAAACTTCTATCAGTGTTTTCCAAAATTGCTCCCGCCGCCTTCATCGGCGGCGAGGATGCCCCTTCGGGGTACAGGCGTCGCCTGGAGCAAAAATAATCCATAGGTTCTTATTTATTTCTAATTCGTTCCCAAACTTCGAGCAGTGCTTTCAAGGATAAATTCATCACCATTTCCTTGCGGTAGCGCGCGCTGCTGCGCACGTCGTCAATCGGCGCGCAGGCTTCGGCGGCCAGGCCTGCCGCTGTTCGCAGGGCTTCTGGAGTGATGGTCTGCCCGGCCAGGCTCTTTTCGACCGCTCCCACCAGCAGGGGGACAGGCGCAACCGAGGCCAGGGCCAGGCGGAAGCGGTACCCTGATGTCAGCCCGGCTTCCGGGTGGCCCAACACGGTCACGCCGACGATGCTCAGGTCGCTCAATTTGTTGCGTCCCAGCTTAAGGTAGGTTCCCTGGCAGCCGTTTGGCGGGGGTGGAAAGTGCAGGCTGGTGACAATATCGCCGGGATTCAGCTTGGTTTTTCCCGGCCCCAGGAAGAACGTATCCAGCGGTTGCTGGCGCAGGCCGGTCGCTCCGTAAATGGAAAGCATTCCATTGAAGACCAGGCATGCCCCGATCGTATCTCCGGCCGGGGAGGCGTTGCAGATGTTGCCAACAATGGTGGCGCGTGTCCGCAGTGGGTAGCTGGCGACAGACTGGCAGGCCTCCGCCAGCAAGGAGTAATGCTCCTGCACCTCTGGCGAAGCGATCACCCGGTTCATGTTGACCGCTGCCCCGATGGTCAGGCCAGTCTGAGGATCGAAGTGCAGGTCGTCCATTCCATCCAATCTCTTGACATCCACCAGGAATTGGGGTGTTAGAAAACCATCCCGCATGCGCACAAAAACGTCCGTTCCTCCCAGGAACGGACGCGCTTCAGCCGGATGGCGGGCCAGGAATTCGCTCGCTTCGGCTAGTGTCTCCGGCCGGTAATACTCAAATTCAGGCAGCGATGGATGTGTATGGTTGCTGATCATAATTCCTCTCAGGAATTGCATTTGATAATATCAGGAAATCATGCAGCCAGAATGGTCAACCAGATAATAGTATAGATACAATGCGGGCTAAGGTCAAGTGGTATCCGCAAGCGTATCTTTCACATCAGCGGCAGTGCATTTTGGAAAGCGGAGTATTTCTGTGCTGGAAGAATTAGATAAGAAGACGATCTTCCTAGAAATCATGAACGGCAATGATTTGATAAGATTTTCGGGTAAAACATGAAAAAATATAGGCAATTGTATGGTATAGAAGAAAACTTCAGCTTCATGCAGTAGATTCTATTAAATAAAATTGTAGGTTCCAATTGCATCAATAAGTTGCATCTTCGGCTAGCCCGACCGTAGTGGACGGTAAGATCACCATACAGAATCTAGTCTTAGTATCGCCAACAGTCTTCCAAGTATTTTCGTCCACGGCAACCAGCGCAAATAACTCCATCCTCGTGAAATGGAAGACCGATAGCGAGACGGACAATCTGGTTTTCAACTTGTACAGCCCAACTTCGTTGGGTGAGGCACGGACCAGGTTTAATGCTATATTAATTCCAACCCTGCCGGGAAGTCAGTCCGGCGATGCCAGTTTATCCATGGATTTACAATTGGAAAAGGGTTATACTTGCTATTACTGGCTGGAAGATGTGGACATCCATGGCGCCAAGACGCTGAACGGTCCAGTATCAGTGAGGACGGTGGCAGGAAAGAAAGAAACCCTTGAATGACCTTGCTGGCCTCCCTTGCACTTCTGTTGCCTTCACCAGTCTCAGTGCTGATATCTTGGGGCGTGGTAAGTCCCTGCGCTTTCGGGCACACGGCAGCAGCATGCAGCCACTGCTGCGGGATGGCGATATCCTGCTGGTGCGACCGGTGGAGGCAAGCCAGATCCGGGTCGGTGACGTAGTCCTGTGCAGCACTCCCGCGGATCATATTGTGGCACACCGCGTGTTGCTCAGGCGGTCTGACCCGCAGGGCTGTACCTTCCTGGTGCAAGGTGACCAGGCTGCCCAACCCGACGGGTGGATTCCACAGGCACAAATCTATGGCAGGGTTGCATCCATCGAACGGGCGGGAGTACACATTGATGTGCGCCGGCCAGGGATGCGATTATTGTCCTGGCTGGCGGTGCTGCGTTCACGTGGCCAGTTCGGAGGTCGCAGGTCGTTTGAACTCACCCGGCGGCTGGTAAAGCGATTACCTGTGTTCTTCTTATATCTATCCTAGGAGAGGCTGGCCAGTGCAAAGCGAAATTCATTACGAGCGGAACCCCAACTTCATCTACCGGAAAATAGTGGATGAAACCGTGCTGGTACCAATTCACCAGGATGTGGCCGATATGGATAGCATCTACACGCTGAATGGCGTAGGTGCCTTTGTCTGGGAGCATCTTGACAAGCCGAGGACGCAGGCTGATCTCCTTGCAACCATGCTGGAAGAGTATGCTGCTGAACCCGATGTGATCAGATCAGACCTGGAGAACTTTTTAGGCGAGATGACCAGCATCGGCGCCCTAAATGAGATCTGATTTATGGATTTTTCCGTTTGTCCTGAATTGGATCTTTCCGAGTGGGGCGAAACGCTGCTGGAGCAGCTCCACGGGCGTCGCTATCCCCTTGGCGGTGTGTTCGAGCTCACCGAGCGCTGCAACCTGGCCTGCGTTCACTGCTATATCAACCAACCAGCCGCCAATCAGGTTGCCCGGACAAGAGAGCTGACCACCCTCCAGGTCAAGGACATACTTGATCAGATGGCTGACGCAGGCACTCTATTTATGCTTTTCACTGGCGGCGAGGTGCTTTTACGGTCGGATTTTCCCGTGATTTACCGGCATGCCAGGCAAAGGGGAATGCTCGTTTCGCTCTTTACCAATGGAACTATGCTGACGCGGCGTATCGCCGATCTGCTGGCGGATATGCGACCACGTTCAATTGAGATCACGCTCTATGGCGCCACCCAGGAGACGTATGAAAAAGTGACCCGGGTGCCAGGTTCCTATGCCCAATGCCGGCGCGGCATCGATCTGTTGCTGGAGCGTGGCTTGCCACTTCTACTCAAGGCCGTCCTGATGACGGCAAACCATCACGAGCTGCCCGGGATGCGCGCCTTGGCTGAGCAGCTCGGCACCCAATTCCGCTATGATGGCATGCTCTGGCCCAGGCTGGATGGGAGCCAGGCACCTTTTGATTACCAGCTATCTCTCGAGGAGATGATCGCCCTCGACCGCGACGACCCTGAAAGACAGCAGGAGTTGACCAGGGTGGCGAAGTTGTTCGGTGGAAAAATGGTGCGTGCCGAGTACATCTATTCCTGTCGTGCCGGGCTGCAATCTTTTAACATCGATAGTGCCGGCCGGATGGGCATTTGTACTATGTCCCGCCAGCCTTCCTATAATCTCCTTTATACTACCTTCCAGGAAGCCTGGCAATGCCTGGGCACTTTGCGTCAGCAAAAAAGGAAATTGGACACGGATTGCCGAACCTGCACAATCGGCGGCCTATGCTTACAATGCCCGGGTTGGTCGCGAGCTGTCCATAGCGACAATGAGACACCCGTGGATTTCGTATGCAAGTTGGCAAAAATGCGCACTGCAGAGATTCAAGTCATTGAAAATTGACACTGAGGAGATAAGAATAGATGAATAAGACACCTGATAAGAAACCATATGAAGCGCCGGCGGTGAAGAAAGTAAAATTGGAGATCAAGAACGCCATTCTGTCAGTTTGTCACTCCAGTGCCAACATGGATCCCGCTGTTGGTGGAGTGGGACCTTGTACATTAGCGCAGGGCGGCTGCTATAACTAACTCTTCGCCAGAGGAGGGCTTTTGTTCCAATAGGTTTATTTCTGTCTCGAGTGACAGGAGTGCCTGGCCTTTGTTTCTTGTGATTGTTCAGGCCATGATGGTATCTTTTATCGTGTGAGAATGAGAGGGTTTATTTATCAAGGGTTTTGAATCCTACGCAACAGGCTTGCGTATTGCAAGGCTTGGACTCTGGCTGGATGCAGGCGACATTGGCCTGCATTTGGTTGCTCCCCCGGCACACGCCAAATTCCTTCAAGTAAAGACGGGAAGCGAATCCCCCTTGTCAGTCAAGGGAGATCTGGTCCTGCGTTTTCAAAATGAAACCCTGCCATACGTCAGGATGAGGGGGAAAACGCCGCTGGTTCGTTCAGAGAATTGGGAACTATGGCTGGAGGATAGTGGGAGCTCCGTTTTCGTGGCTCCACGCCAATTGCCGCCGATCAGGATTGTGGTTAATCCAGACTTTACAACCGGCGAGGTATTTAGCGATTTCTCCTTAATAAATGAAAATGATTCATACCCCACCCAAAATCTTGAGATCAAATTCTTCGCCAATTGGCTGGCCAGTTATGGTGATGTCATCCTGCATGCCTCAGGTGTGATGGTCGATCAGAAGGGCTATGCTTTCATTGGGCCTGCCGGAGCAGGCAAGTCGACCCTGGCAGCTGCCTTATCCGCCGATCCAAATGTCCTGTTATTGGGGGAGGACCAGGTCATTCTGCGCTACCTGGAGAACCGTTTCTGGATCTTTGGGACCCCGTGGCATCTACGTCCCTCAATGTGCTCCCCTTGGGGAGCTCCGCTTGAGAAGCTGTTTTTCCTGGATAGGCAATCCCCACCAGGGGTTGAAGCCTTGACCCCCATGGATGGGATCACCCGTTTGCTTCAGACCGCTTTTATCCCTTATTATCGCCCCAATCTGATGACCGGGATCTTGGATCGTCTGGCTCTCCTGGCTGGGCATGTACCTTTTCTCTCGCTCAGTTATCAGCTTGGATCGGATGTCTGGAAGCTTATCTGCGAGGCTTGATGCACTCGATTGCTAATATTCGGAGGCTTTAATGCTGCGCTTCGTAAAATTATTTTCAATCCTATTGATGGCTTTACTGTTGACCAGCGTTTTTTTATCGCCTGCGACGGCAAACTCTCCCCAGGCTGGGATGACTCGATCAACCGGCCAGGGGATGGCTTCCCCTGGCGCAACCGAGGTAGGTCCTCGCTTGCTCTCTTCCACCAGTACAGGGGTGGTGTTCGAGATCAGCGTTCCATGGGAGCAGTTGAGCCTGCAACCGGTGACAAGTGGCGGTAAAGGATATGTCCGCGCATCGATACCAGGCTGGTCGTATACTGCTGAATCCGGCTCGCCTGCGCTGCCGGTCCTGGTTGAGCAAATCGGTGTGCCTTTTGGGGTGGGTGTGAACGTTCGGGTGATCCCGGGCAAAGCGCACACGCAGGTTTTGAGTGCGCCAGTCCTTCCAGTTCAAACGCAGAAGGTTGAAAGGAATCTGCCTTCACCTGGTGTCGCCTCACCGGAGTTGCCTTTATCAAGCAGTATTTCTGTTGAAGATTTAGAAATGTATCGCAGCAAGGCTGCTTATCCTAGAATGTTGGGGCAGGTGACCAACGATGGCATCCTGCGTCAGCAGCGGGTGGCCGGTATCACCGTCTACCCGGTTCAGTACCATCCAGCCAGCCAGGAACTCACGGTCTATGAATCGTTGAGAGTTGAGATATCTTTTCAAGGACCACCATCAACAGCAAGACAGGCATCATCACCAGAATCAGGCAGCTATGAGAGCCTCCTGAGACAGGACCTGCTGAACTACGAAAGCGCCCGCCAGTGGCGCCAACCAGCTGCATTTCAATCCATCCAACTGAAGGCAGATATTTCAGGGACGTCTCTCCCCTGGTCTCCCCCTGTACCCGGCTGGCGGGTCAAAGTACGGACGGACGGATTCTATAAGCTCACCTATACGGAATTAACGGCTGCTGGATTTCCAGTCAATGGAAGTGCCCTGGATCTGGACCCGCGCACTTTGCAGCTCTTCAACCTGGGGAATGAGGTGGCCATCCATGTGGAAGGTGAAGCCGATGGCAAGTTTGACCAAACCGACACCATCCTTTTCTATGGCCAGGCAATCTCCTCCAAGTACACCGCTGACAATGTCTACTGGCTCACCTATGGCAAGACACCCGGGCTGCGGATGGGGTCGAGGGATGCTACGCCAGGCACGGCGGTTACCCCCTCGTATTATTTGGCAAAATCCCGTTTGGAAGAGAACCATTACTACTTTTCCACTGCGCCCGGCGATGAAAACCTGGAACGTTGGCTGATGGACTATGTCTATCCGCCCAGCCGGCCGAGCTGGACCCGGGCCTTCACGCTGGCTGCGCCTTACCCAGCCAGTCCAGCGACCTTGAAGGTATCCATGGTAGGCGCCTTGGATGTTGTTATCAATCCTGATCACCATGTCATATTAACCCTGAATGGAACCCAACTGGGCGAAGCACGATGGGATGGAATAACGTGGGAAACGTTTGAAGTGGTTGTCCCGCCGGGTTTGCTTTTCCCCGGGACCAATACTCTCCTGGTAATATGTCCCAATGATACGGGTGCGGGAATCGACGTGGTTTATATTGATTGGGCCGAGCTGGATTTTTCCAATACCTTCCTGGCAGAAAATAATGAGTTGGCTTTTACGTATGGTACGCCCGGAACATGGAAGTTCCAGGTGGGTGGTTTCAGCACCGATCAGGAGGAAATTTTCGATGTAACCAACCCAATTGCACCCATACGTATCACGGGTGGTGGTGTGAGCGGAACTGGTCCATATTCTGTCGTATTCCAGGACAAACTGACTGCCTCAGCCAGTTATTGGGCTGGGTCAGGTACAAGCTACCGCACGGCGCAGGCGATCGAGAAGGATACTGCCTCGAGCCTGCAATCCACCTTACAATGGGGCTGACTATATCGTGATCACACACCCGGATTTTATGACAGCTGCGACAACTTTGAGCAACTTCCGGGCGGCTCAAGGGCTGCGTTCCATGACTGTAGATGTACAGGATGTTTATGATGAATTCGGCTATGGTATCGTTGGGGCTGCATCGATCCATGACTTTTTGGCATTTACATACACATATTGGAAAAAGCCCGCGCCTTCATATGTCGTTCTGGTCGGTGATGGAAATTACGATCCAAAGAATTACTCAGGCTTTGGTCGGGTCAGCTATATGCCGCCTTACCTGGCCCCGGTGGATCCCTGGATCGTTGAGACGGCCGCGGACAACCGGTATGTCACGCTGGTCGGCGCAGACACCCTCCCGGACATGATGCTTGGACGATTATCGGTCAACACTCCCGTCGAAGCCGGCATTATAGTCAATAAGATCATCAACTACGAGCAGAGCCCTGTTCCTGGCGACTGGCTGCAGCAAATTCTGGCTGTTGCCGACAATGCCGATAGTGCTGGCGACTTTGCCCAGGAATCGGATGGCCTGGTTGCTTGCTGCGTGGCACCGCCATACCAGGTCCAAAAGGTGTATTATGGTATTACCCATCTGACAACAGCCGATGCCAGGGCGGCAATTCTGTCAGGCATTAACAGCGGAAAAATAATTGTCAACTATATCGGTCATGCGTCTTCCACATTTTGGGCGGGGGAAGTTTTATTCTCAACAACTGACGTTCCCCTGCTCACGAATGGCGGAAAGCTGCCGGTGGTGCTGGCAATGACCTGCCGGGATGGATATTTTATTTTGCCTGATCCCTATAGCTCCGACAGGGAGGCCCTGGGCGAGGTGGTCACGCGCGCCGATGGTCGAGGCGCGGTGGCCAGTTGGTCGCCAACTGGTCTGGGTCTTACCACCGGTCATGATTACCTGGATCGCGGTTTCTTCAACGATTTGTTCCGCGGAGCAAGAGGCACGGTTGGCCAGGCCACGGCTGCTGGAAAGCTTAACTTATGGTCGTCCGGCAATTCCCTGGATCTGCTTGATACCTTCCTGCTTTTTGGTGATCCGGCATTGCGACCGCCTCTTGCTGCACAGGCAGCCGGGATATTTATGCCATTAGTGCTAAGGTAATGAAGTCCTGCTCCTATTGGTCGCTCATTAGAGTTGAGTTTTTTGCAAAGGGATCATATCTCCATTCAGTCGGAAAGCAGGATATCAAAATCGGCTTACCTGTGAAACGTTTGCATTGGATTGGAAAGTACGTCCGGCTGTTCGAGTCGAAAATGGGGATGAGAGCAGGTTTTCAGAAGCAAGTATGAAAAATGATCCAACCATAGAAATCCTCCTGGGGCTTTTGCGATCCGAGCCGGTTGTTGGTGTGACTCAAGAGCAGTGGCGCTCGGTTGCGCTTCTCGCAAAGCAGCACCGGGTATCCTCATTGCTCTTCTGGCGGCTAAAAACACTTGGGATCACCGGGCAGGTCCCGGCGGACCTTCTCCAGGAGTTGCATTCTGCAACCCTGGCAACACTTGCCCGGAACTTGCGCATCTATAATGAATTGAGCGTCTTGTTCGAAAGATTCCAGCAGGACAAAATCGAGTGCATCCTGCTCAAAGGGGCTTATCTGGCGGAAGAAGTCTATCAAAACGCAGCCATTCGGCCGATGGATGACGTGGATCTGCTTGTCAAAGAAAGTGACCTGGAACGCGTCGGAGAGATCATGGCGGCGATGGGTTTTATCCGGCCTTATGAAACCAGGGAATCAAGCATCGAGTTTCATCACTTTGGATTCACTCACGCCTCCAATGGATTGTATGTCGAAGTCCATTGGGACCTGATTGATAAAATCTATGAATATCAAAGTGGATTTGGATGGGTTATGGGAACGGTCTCAGGCCGCTCGGATAGCGAACCTCCCGGTGCGCGTAATGACACCCGAAGATCTACTCTTGCATCTCTGCGTGCATACCTCAGTTCATGCATTTAAATATGGCTTGTCCGCAATGTGTGATTTGGATGGAGCGATACGACAATTTCAGGAAAGTATAGATTGGGAGTGCCTGCGCCAACGGGCCTATGCATGGAACGCTGACCGCTGCGTCTACATAAACATGCGACTCGCCAGGGAATTGCTGCACGCGCCGGTGCCGGAAGAATGGCTGAATACCCTCCTCCCGACGGATTTTCATCCGAATTACCTGGCGATTGCCCACCAGCTCCTGTTTGCCGGTGGCCAGATAACAGATGTGAAAGTTCCTTCCTGGCCCAGGCTGGTGAAATTCTGGAAAGCGGGCAGCCTAACAGAGAAGATTGCCTTGATGTGGAAGAGGCTGTTCCTTTCACGGCAAGGCATGGCCTTGATCTACCATGTCCCGCCGGGCTCGCTGCGGATTTTACTGTATTATCCGGTCCGTTTTCTGGATCTGTTGAAGGAAAACAGCCGGCTCGGCTGGCTGCTGCTGAGAGGTGATAAACAAAAGCTTTCTCAAGCAGATCAGCAGGAACAGGTCAATTCGATGATTAGCTGGTTGTTGGAGGGTGATTACCTCTAAGAGTGGTTTATCTACATCGTGACAAATGCCTAGATGCATGGTTGGGGTAAATGAGTATAATATTTCTTAATTAGTCTAATCATATGTATTTTTTTACAATTTTCCAAAGAATTTTTACTTCGTCAACGGACCTGTAGAAAGGCAAACCCATGAGAAATAGAAAAAACGGGCAAGTGTCAAATGAAGGCATCATGACGGTCCACGATGTGGCAGAATATCTAAGGCTCAGCGAGGCGAAGGTTTATAAAATGGCAAATGAGGGCCGTGTCCCGGCGCTGCGGATGGGGAAGACCTGGCGGTTCAAGCGGGAATTGATCGACGAATGGATCCGCAGGGAAACAGAGCTGGCCTTGCAGATGCCCTGATCAGTACTGCCGCGTGGTGATTCATCAGATGACGCCTCTGGATTGGCGCCTCAGTGCCATTGGAAATAAAAAGTAATTAGCCCACTGAAAGATTGCTCGAAAGGTATTCGGTTGTTAGCCGATGAAATAGACATAGCGGGCGGGTGATGATTCAAGTACCTGAAAACAGCCCAGTCTGTCAACCGGGGAAGGGAGACGGCTGGAGGCTGGTCATGAACGTAAGAACCCGACATGAGGGCAGGATGTCGGAAGGGCGGAGCGTAGTTAAATAGAAATATTGCGAAAATAAAGAAATTATTAAGCTTGGGAAGAGGCTTTTCAGGAGGGAGAAGCATTAATCTTTTAAGGTGGAAGAATTAAGAAATGAAAAAATTCAAAATAAGACATTATGCAAGATTTTATTTTCAATTAGCGATTCACTCCAGCCGCGGCTTTAGGATTTTCCACCGGGGTCGGGGGGCGAGTCATGCATATGGACTTGATTAGATATCCGCCAAAAAGAGGCCATTTCTTCGACGTCTCTGTGCAAGGTCTCGAGACGGCCATTCTCGCCTCGGGCAATACCCGCGCCGTCAACGGTCGGCAGATCCTGCCCTTTGTCAGCGGGAGGCTGATTTGGGAGCTCTATCGCCGCAGCCGCTGGCCTCAGCATACCTTCAGCCGGTGGATGACCCGGGATAGCTCACGGAAGTATTTTGTGGTCTTGTTGGGCCATTATTTTCGGAACAGCCTGCCTTTCTTCGCCCTCGGCGGGCGAAAATTCGTTTATATGTTCGATGCCTGGCCATCCGTTCATCAAGAGATTGTAGCCTTCACAACCGATTTCGGGGTCGAGCAGCTTTTTGTCTCCTCCTCCCAGGCGGCAGAGCAGCTTTCGAAGCTCGACATCAAGGCCCAGGTGCATTGGGTGCCCGAAGCGACGGAACCCGAAAATTATCATTTTCGGCCTTATGCATTGAAGGATATCGACGTTGTCCAATTTGGCAGGAAGTGGGACGCCTACCACGAGAGGATTTTCGAGCCGCTGATTGCCCACGGGAGGACCTATCTTTATGAGAAAAGCAAGGGACAGGTCATCTTTCCGAATCGTGAAGTCTTTCTGAATGCACTGGCACGCACCCGCATTTCCATTTGTTTCCCCTCCAACGTAACCCATCCCGAGCGGGCCGGCAATATCTGTACTTTGACTCATCGCTACCTGGAGTCGATGGCAGCCAAGTGCTTGGTGGTCGGGATCCAGCCGCCGGAAATGGACGGCCTCTTCGATCACAAGCCGGTCATCCCTGCCGATCTGACCGACCCGGCTGGCCAACTGCTGGATATCCTGGCCCACTTCGACGACTATCTCGACCTGATCGAGCGTAACTACCGTGCGGTCCTCGAAAGCCACAGCTGGCTCGTTCGCTGGGATCAGATGACACGGCTGATTTCCTGAACGCCTCATATGCTGACGATTAGCTCGCCTGGCACGGACTTAGTCATTGTGGGGCTTAGGGTGGTGGATGTCTTGATGAACAATGCTGGGCTCATTCAGCATTTTGTCAGGCTGAAAGAACTTCAAGATGAAGCCATTGACCGCATGATAAATGTCGATATATAAGGAAATCACCTAGAATAATAAAGATTATTTATCGATGCTGTCCCAAAGAATGATTCCACGAATTATATCGACCGATATTATTAAAATGGAGAAACCCAAGCAATCAAATATTGATTGGGAGAGTTGCGTTGGCTACCTATATGTTGAAAGTGTTTTTTAGGGAGATCTATGGGCTGATCGAAATAGATTAATAATAGCTTATCAAAAAAATCAGCCGATTGTCAGCAATAAAGAAAAAGTAAAGATGGAGAATCGATTATCTAATCAGAAAATTGTAAAGAATTCAATCGCTGGCGTTATCCGCGTTTTGATAGTCACCCCTATCCTTTTCTTCATTGTGCCCTTTACGCTGAAGAAACTTGGGATAGAACTTTATGGGATATGGGCATTAGGTGGCGTTGTGATTTCTTTTGCCCAATTAAGCGACCTGGGTATGGGGAGCGCAATTATTCGATTTGTTGCTCAATACTTGAAAAATTCCGATTCGAATGCAATCAATGAGCTGATAAATACCACCATTATCACATATATGGTTATTGGTTCATTTATAGTTATTGTTATTATTCTTGTACTTAATTGGATAATCATAAATATTTTCAGAGTTCCCTCAAGTCTACATGGTGATGCAAGAGTAGCAATTACAGGGGCATTGCTAATTTTCCTTTGTAATTTATTAATGGGGGTATTTACCAATATGTTAGTCGGTTTTCAAAGAATTGATTTAAGTAATATCATGAATACTTTATCCGTATTCCTACAGTCTGGAGGAACTTTTATTACCTTATCTTTGGGTTGGGGAATAAAAGGATTGGTCATTAGCAACTTCTTTGCAATCCTTTGTACTGGGACGATTTCAATTATTATTGTTAGAAAAATATTTCCCGCCCTGGGCATACATCCTAGATTTGTTAGCTTCAGAACGCTCAAAACCATCCTTAGTTTCAGCTTGCAGATCCAGGCAGCCAGTCTGATTGCTCTGGCTTTTGATCCTTTCATCCGAATATTAATAACAAATTTCTCTGGGCTTTCGTTCCTGTCATATTACGATATAGCTAACAAGCTTATTTCAAATGTGCGATCTGTGTTTATGGCGGCTATTACCCCGCTTTTACCTGCTTCTGCTGAAATTTCGACAGGTGATCTAGACAAAAGTAGAGTAATTCGAATGCATTATCATTCCGAACGTTACCTATTAATGTTGGCCCCAATCATGTTTTTCCTTTCATCTGCCTTGATGCCTTATTTCATTTCCCTTTGGATTGGCAAAGGATATGGCTTTACAAGTTTATCTTATCAAGTTATGGCAATGGGCTGGCTATTAAGTTTATTAGCTACACCTGCCTTTGTAATGTTTGCCGGTCTAGGTTTTCCAAAGTATCAGATATTTTGTCAACTTATCTTAACCATATCTACAGTTGTTCTTGGATTTTTACTAGGAAACCTGATAGGGTATATGGGAATTATTATAGGAAGTACAATTTCATTAACATTATCCTTCGTTTATATAATTATATCCTTTGCCAGGCTGACAAGAGGCGGTTTGAAAATCTTGCCTCTTAGGTCAGGAGGAATATTCGTTTTGCTCGCAGGTGTTGTTTCAATTCTAATATATTTTATATCGAAGCTTTTACCTATAAATTACATCTCTCTGGTTATATGGGCTGGTTTGGGAGTTGCAGTTTATATTATTTCACTTATTAAGTTTCATATTTTTATTCCGAGCGATATTGTCCTTCTCGAAGCCCTAAAGATCAAAAGGTTGATATCCAAGTTTGTCCCTGGCATCCGATCATGAAATTAATATTGCGAAGATCTATACTCCATAGAAATAAATTCTCTTACAAACTACTTTCAGATTTTCTTCGAATGAATCACAATCGTATAATAAGGAGTTGAGTTCGTAGATAATTCTATAACAATTATTGGCCACTGTTTTACAATGATCTATGAATAGGAAATCAATGAAAAAGTTCGTAAGAAAAATAATTAGTTCTCTCGGATATACCGTGAGACGATTCTCTGGTAATGAAGAACAAGATGCCTTCGAAATCCAGGCGCTTTTAACACTTGAAAGACCACGAGTCATTTTCGATGTAGGTGCATATGTTGGGACTGTTACCATCAAATATCATAAAATATTTCCTGAGGCAATTATCCATGCATTTGAGCCATCACCAGAAGCATTTGAACAACTTAAAACCAACGTAGAAGGTATTAAGAACATCTATCTTCATAAGCAGGCAATATCAAACGAAGATCATATTCTCATGATGAACTCGAACAATTATTCAGCAACAAATTCTATCCTTTCAACAGATCCAAACGGCATCAGATATTGGGGACCAGATTTATTGGGAACGACACAAGGGCAGTTTCAAGCCGAGACCACCACGATTGACACTTTCTGCCAAAAAAATTCTATTGATTATATCGACATTCTAAAACTCGATATTCAAGGGGCTGAACTGCAAGCGCTCAAGGGTGCGCATGAATTACTTTCATGCAAGCGAATCTCCGTTATTTACTTCGAAATGATAATTTCACCTACTTACAGAGGACAAGGCAAGTTTCATGAATGCCTCCAATTGCTAGACTCATACGGGTATGAGTTATTTGACATCTTCGATCCTTTAAGACATAACAAACGTCTCATGCAAATTGATGTAATTTCCATTAAGAGGTTTCCTTCAGAGATAGTCTAGAGAGAATATATATTTATGATTGAAAAACCACTTGTTACCATCGTTACACCTTCTTACAAACAGGCACACTTTCTTGAAGAAACAATCCTATCTGTTTTGAACCAGGATTATCCAAATATTGAATATATTATTATTGATGGAGGCTCGCAGGACGGAAGTGTTGACATTATCCGGAAATATGAAAACAGGTTGGCATATTGGGTGAGCGAACCGGATCGAGGCATGACAGATGCCATTAATAAAGGTTGGGAGCGTGCCACCGGAGAATATATCGGCTGGATAAACTCGGACGATTTGCTATTGCCGGGGGCAGTTTCAGAGGCTGTGGCTTTTCTGGACAAGAATTCAAATGTAGGTTTTGTTTTTGGGAATATTTTCATTATTGATTTTGAAAGTAGAATTATAGATCACCTCAGTTATAAAGATTTCAATATTTATGATCTCATTCGAACTGCCGGGTACATTTCTCAACAAGGAAATTTATTTAGACGATCTCTTTATAAGAAAATTGGCCCGCTTGATCCTGCATTGGATTTTCAAATGGATCTTGATTACTGGATTCGCGCCGGATTGGTATGCGATGTAGGGTATATCCGAAAAGACCTTGGCAGTATTCGGCGGCATTCAGCCACGAAAACAAGCACCCAGGTTTATCGGGATGGCGATGATATCCTGAAAATTTATCAAAAAACTTTCTCTCAAAACCATTTACCTGAGCGTTTGCTCAAATCGAAGAGCGAATTATTCTCGCACGCTTACTTATATGCTGCGAATACTTATTATTATTCCGGTCGCCAGGCTCAGGCATATCAATTATTACGAAAAGCAGTGTTTCAATTTCCTCCGATTTTATTTTCGTATTCATTTTTGAAATTTCTCTCTCACATATTCTATTCCTTTATCCTTGGAGGAAGTGATTTACAAGTATATGCGTATATACGGCGAATTTATATAACGCACCGTAAAAAGTGGCCTCCCAAAGATCATCATATATCTTGAAGTGTTTTTAGAGCAGACCGTATTATATTTTGGAGCTGAATCAAGTTAGAGCAAAGAAAGACGCGGAATTGAAAAAGGTGAATCTAAAACTTGGTAAATATAGTCAATTCGTTTCATTCTTTTTGGGGGGCTTGAGCATGGTCATGTTGATAAAACCGCTGTTGTTGAAAATACCTGTAAACTACATGGCGATCAAACTGGGTAAAGAGGTGTCAACAAGTTCTGTACCCAGAGATTATTACATTTCATTATGCATGCCGGGCAAGGTCGAAGCATTGACTCAATTACCGCCGGATGCTTCTAAATTACCCATTAAAGAAGAAAATGGATCATTGTCCCGTTTGGAGGGGATATTTCTCTTAGTAAATGGCGATTTTGCCGCAGCCCAAAGACTGCTGCTTCGAGCTCCGGAAAGCGTCATGCGCAATTTCTTTTTGGGCTGCGCAGATATTGGCTCAGGGAAATACACAGATGGAAATAGCCTGTGGCAAAGTATAATTTCGTCTCCATTGCCCTTCAGCAATATTGGACTCGGTTTGCTAGACGATAAAAAACTACCTGAGGCTTTATTATTCTATCAAAATGCCTATAAATTTGGGCCGAATGATCCGAGTACTTTGGTTTATTTGAATAATATTTATTCCGGTTTAGGAGATCTTCGGAGTGCATTATCAGTCATTCAACTAGCAGAGGAAATTGCACCTGATAATTGGGTCGTGTTGATGACGCTGGCGGGTACGCAATGGTCGGCTGGTGATAAGGAGCAGGCGATACAAACATGGTACAGGACCCTCCGGTTATATCCAGAAAAAGGTTTGGATGTTTACCAAAACCTGGCAAATGCCTTAGTTACTACTCACCAGGATAATCGAAGAGCGTTGGAGCTCCTGGCTCAGGCGCTTTCTATTTGGCCGGAAGATCAAACCATCTACATTCAAATAGGTGATATTTACTTTAATTTGGGCAGGCAGGATGCGGCGGCATACTGGCGAAAACAAGCGGAAAATATTACACGCGATCCCCAACCAGATCAATTCTTGAACGGAATGATTTCTTTCTATACCGGAGATATTCCTATTGCTTGTTCGACGTTTCAGCATATTCTGAATCAATATCCCAACCATTCTGGGGCGCAAGAATGGTACTCTAAATGCCCTTGAGTTAGATACAAATTATATGACTTCATTCTTTAAGAACTATCAGAAATACTTGATTGCATTTTTGGCAATCTGTGTTTCTATTTTGATTAGCTTTCCCATCACCATCATTCCTCATAAAATAACACTTGCATGTGTGCTGGGGATTATTCTGATCGTAGTTGTCATAAAATGGCCCAATTTATTAATTGCATTGATTATCCTGTTAGATTTGATCGGAACAGGGAATCAAGGGTTTGGGAGCATTAATTTTTCCCTAAATTTATTTGGCTTCAATATTTATTATACCGATATCATCCTCATTCTGGTTTTATTCTTGGCTTTGATATACATGCTCTCAGGAAAGTGGGAATGGCCGCATCATCGGATCATGATTCCCATTCTGATATTCATGGGAGTGGCAGTGATTGATATTGTTAGAGGTTATTTCACTGGAAATTCAATACGCAATGTCGCCCGAGATTTCGGCAATTTATTACCATATGCGGTTAGTTTCTTTATCTATAATATAGTGAGAGATCGACGCACTTTAATAAGGTGGGTTTGGATTTTGATAGTCTTAAGTGCGGTTACTGCTGCGATTTCCCTAATCATGCGTATCCTGGGGATCCAGACAACCTTTGGGTTCGAAGGTTTCGCAACAAGTGACACTGCTCTTGGGGAGGTTAACCGTGCGTACGGCCTGTCTGGAGCAATCCCATTTTATATGTTTGGCTTTTTTATGGGTATTGCCATAATGTTTACAAACGCTAGAAAGTTGTTTCTCTTCAAATTTATCAATTTATTGGTGGCAACAATAATATCTTTAGGAGCGTTATTGCTTTTATTTATCCGCTCTTATTATTTAGGCTTATTGGCAGGAATAGCCATAATGATATGGTTGTTTAAAGGTCTGCAGCGTTGGAGTGTTATCATTTCTGGAGTTATTATTTTCATGCTAATTTTTGTGATTGGGCCATATTTGGACATTCCAATTACTGCCATGTTGGCAAACCGTTTTATCTCGACCTTTATTCCATCTGCAGCAGGAAGTATGGCCGAGATGAACGCCCAGGTTCGGTTCATTGAGATGCAAACAGTGTTGTCATCTCTCAAGTCTATTGAATTGGTTTTTGGGAACGGTCTCGGCTCTGTGTTGGCTGTAACATTGCCACTAGGTAATATTGTAACTAATTATCATAATTCAATTGCAGCATTGGTTCTCAAAATGGGGATTTTTGGAGGATTAATTTGGATCGGATTTCCTCTCATGCTAGTGCATAAAGCCTCAGGATTGAAAAATAAGAACGGAGATCAATTCGCAAAGACAATTTTCTTAGGATTAACATCATTCATTATTGCCTGGGCAGTTGGAAGCAGTTCAGCTGCTGGGATGCCGATGATAGTGACACTTACTGAAAGTGTTGTAATTGGTTTGATGCTGCGGAGTTATGATATTTCACGAATAGAGCCGGTTACCCAGGAGTAGAACATGCCTCCTGCTGGGTAATAATATTTCCAAGTAATTGAAGAATTATTCATGCAACCGCGACGATATCGTATTGTTCAAATTGTGGCGAATGGTGAATATGGAGGCGCACAGCGTTCTGTCCAATGGCTGGCAGGAGCGGTTGATCGCATCCATTTCGATTACCATTTTGTTTTCCTATATTCGGGCGGGCCCATTCAAGAGGCCATTTCTTCGATGGGTTATCCCGTCTATATCCTCAATTGGCAGAACGGATATACTCTTTTTGGACGATTAAGGCTTATCCGCTTAATGCGCCGGATTGATCCGGATATTGTTCACGTTCATGACGCCACGCCATTAAGCCGTTTATTTATGCGTTTAGCTGTTCATTGTCCGATCATCAGTACACAACATGGTGAATTTGCCTATAAAAGAGGAGGAAGTTTACGCCATTTATTTAGTTGGTTGGATGACAGGGTCACTCATACCGTGATTGCAAATTCAGATTTTTCAGCACGCTCTCATAGCTGCTTGTATCATCGACCACTGTCGAAAATTCGCACGATCTACCTGGGTCTCGATCTGGAAAAATTCAATTTGAAAGAAAGACACCATTCCCTTTCTCAGAAAATAAAAGGGAATGAGGATCAACAAGATAGTGATTTGAGGATCATTTTTGTTGGGCGTTTGGAACAGGTTAAGGGTGTATTACAGTTACCACTAATTGCGCAGGCTTTACAGAATAGAAAATTGGAGAATTTTAAAATAATCATTGTTGGGGATGGAACGGCTAAGGTTGCCTTGATAAAATTAGCAGAACAACTTGGGGTTTCTCAATACTTCGATTACAGGGGCTGGCAAGCTGATGTATTTTCAGGGCTTTGTGAGGCCGATATCTTCGTGATGCCATCTTTGTGGGATGAACCGTTTGGCTTGGTGGCCTTGGAAGCGTTGGCAGCAGGATTGCCGGTAGTCGCCTATGACGTTGGAGGTGTGAGGGAAGCTCTGCAGGAGGCCCCCGGTGCCTACCTGGTCCCCAGGGGTGATATAGAGGCAATGGTTGATGTTGTTCTCAACATTAGCGAATCTGACTGCCAGGAACCGCAAGCGAGGATAGATTATGTTCGTTCACGATTTGATATTCGAAAGACAGCCAGCCAGATCGAATTAATTTACAGAGATATCTTAAATCTCGATAAATTATCCAGTGATCAAGCATAGCCCTACCAATCAATATTAGATAAGAACTTTACCAAAGCTCTCCATTCGCGAGTAAAAGATACAAATCAAGTTGATAGAACATATGCAGCCACAAATTCGAATTTCTCAGAAAGTTCAGAAATTATTATGTTGCCCAATATGCCATACTAAATTGATACTAGTGGGAGAGCAATTTGAGTGTACCAATCCTAAGTGTGTTTCCCGTTTCCCCATTGTGAATGGTATACCAATATTGATAAATGAAAAATCGAGCGTTTTTTCCATCAATGACTTTGTTTCTCTTCGTAATCCTTACTTCGGGATCACGAGGGAAAATAAATTAAAGAGAATTGTACGCCGGATAAGACCCAGCATCAGTAAAAACATCAAAGCAAAATCAAATTATGGCCGGATTAGCGATATTTTGCTTAAAAATTCTACTTCTCCATGTGTCTTGGTGCTTGGCGGAAGTATTCTTGGAGAAGGAATGGAATCGATAGCAAATAACCCTGCAATAGAATTAGTCGAAAGTGATGTGGCATTTGGCCCGCGCACCTTGATGATATGTGATGCACACGACATTCCCTTTAAAGACTGCTCTTTTGATGGCTTAATTGTGCAAGCAGTTCTGGAGCATGTGGTTGATCCCCATCGATGTTGCGAAGAAATTCATCGAGTATTAAAAGATCAGGGAGTGGTTTATGCTGAGACCCCGTTCATGGAGCAGGTTCATGGTGGCCGGTATGATTTTACGCGTTTCACACAATTAGGACATCGTCGCCTATTTCGTCGATTTGAAGAGATTGATAGTGGGGCTGTATGCGGTCCCGGCATGGCTCTTGCATGGTCTTATGAATATTTCCTCATGAGCTTCTCTACATCAATAGTATTGAGAGCGCTGATTCGTTTCTTTGCTGATTTAACATCCTTTTATTTAAAATACTTTGATTATTATCTTATAAAAAAACCAGGCACACTTGATGCAGCTTCAGGATATTATTTCATGGGCAGAAAAGTTGATAAAATTTTGTCTGATAAGGACTTAATAAAACAATATCGAGGAATCAGTTAATTTTATTTATAATTAAGTAAAACCTTGTTAACCCGAGTAAGTTTTTTTTTTGAAGTGGAGGGGCGAAAAAAATCTTTACTAATCAGAGGTTGAATCCTCGATTTTGAGCGTCTAGACATGAGTGAAATAAAAAAATATAAAAATATTCCATTAAATGATAATAACTTACAAATTTTATTCCTTATACCGGATGAAAAAATTAATGGTCCAATTCCCAAGATAAACAAAATCCTTATTCCATCTCTTCAGTCATTGGGATGTCAAATAACTACCCACCCCTGGGGGCGCCGATCGGAAAAAGAATCTCTCTTTGAAAATTCATTGGGCCGGTTGAGGGATATCATTCAGATCAGAAATGTTTTAAAAGAGAAGGCCTTTGACATTCTTTTTATTCCTTCTGCTCATGATGAGAGAGCATTATTCCGCGAATTAATGTTGCTATTTGGCTGCCAATCTTTTCCGATTCGAAAAGTGCTCCTTTTTCATGGCAGTAAAGTCGATCACCTTGATCGCCCGGGGAATTTTGCATTGAAATTGCTGACAAGATTGGTACTGGATAAAAGCAATGCTCAAATGGTTTTATCTTCTGAAGAACGAAAAGAGTTTCAAAAATTATTTCCGGATAAGCTGTTCTTTGTGGTTGATAATCCATTTATTCGAACCGAAGAGAATGATTACCAAAAAGCCCGGGAATCCTCATACTTAAAACATGCAACCCTTCATTTGCTTTTTGTAGGACGTTTGATCAAGCCGAAGGGGATATTTGATTTACTGGAATCCTTGCAAATTGTTTTGAAAAAAGCAAATTGCCATTTATCCATAGTAGGGGATGGCCCGGAGGCAGATAACGTAAGGAGATTTATCGATAAATTGGGGCTAAACGATAATGTGATGTTAATGGGATATTTACAAGGAGAAGAGCTAAAATCAGCATTCTACGGCGCGGATATATTTATTTTTCCTACCAGGTGGAGCGAAGGTTTTCCTACCGTGCTTGCAGAGGCAATGGATGCTGGATTACCCATAATCACCACGAAAACTCGTGGTGCAGCGGATCATTTGCAAGAGGGTTTAAATGCAATATTTGTTCCACCTAAAGAGCCAGATGCAATTTCCAGAGCGGTTATTTCTTTGATTGAAGATCCTTTGTTGCGTGCACGAATGGGTCAGGCAAACCGCGAAAAGGTTAAGGTGTTTACGCCTGAAAAAGTAGCCAGGCATTATTTGGATTTGCTGGAGATAATCAATAATGGCTGACCAGGGTTTTGAATTGAAATCTCAAGAATGGTTCTTGCTGGCTGCAAGCCTTGATTGGAAGAGTTTTGATCCGTTTGATCTTCTTTTATCGCCATATTTGAAAAAACTGCCTTCATTCTCTCCATTTTTTGCTCGACTTGCAATACAGCTAGGCAAGGCATCAAATGCTTCAATTCGTCGAATATTAAAAATATTGCCTCATGAAGAAGCCAAAACCCTTTCGGATTATCTTGAATCGGCTATATTGTTCAGTAAAGGGAATAAGGAATGGGCGAAGGCATATTTAGTGGAATTGGCTCAAAGGTTAATTAAGAAATCGATTCAAGCCCCTCATGGATTTGGATGGGGCCTCGAATTTCCATACACCACCCGGTTTGTCAATGTGCCAGCACGCACGCCAAATATTTATCAAACAATCAATGCTATTAAAGCCTTGTCAGCATTGCCTAATGTAAATGTCTCTCAAGAATTCTTGGAATTTGCGCTGCAAGGTTGTCGTTTTATAATTGAGGATTTGGGTATATTTGAACGGGGAAAATCCAAATGGTTCCGCTATTGGCCTGGTTTAGATGCCCCAATTATTAATATCCAGGCATCTATTGCCGGGGTATTTTCTTATATTGGGGCTCTGACGGGGCAACAGAATTACTTGGAATTGTCAAATTACGCAATGCAAACAGTTGTAAATTCCCAAAATGAAAATGGTAGTTGGTATTACAGTGTTGATGGGAAAGCCAATTTTATAGATGGTTTTCATACAGGCTTTGTTTTACAAGGTTTGACCGAATATGCAATCAACTGCTCTAAAACAAATGTTTCGCGAGTAAATAATGCGATCCAAAAGGGATTTGAGTTCTTTAAATGCCATCTGATAAATGAATCAGGGATTCCTCTCGGCCTCGCGGATGGCCGAGTTAGCTTGGACGGGCAAAACTTTGCTCAATGTGTGCAAACTTTCGCAATCTGCAGTCAATCCTCCGCTGATCTTAAAGCTGGCTTATTAAGTTGGCAAAAAATGATAGAAATCCCTTCCTTGAAGGAAATTAATTATCCCAAATTGCGTTGGACTTACGGTCCGGCTGTCTTGGCTACGGCTCATTTATTTAATGCAATCTCCCGAAATTCGATGGAGGTCAAGAATTGAAAGCTTTCTTCTTATTTGCTTATTACTCTTTCGGGACATATTTGCCCGACATTGCATTCCCAATGGGAAAAGTATTTAATAGAGTCCGATGTTATTTACTGAAGCGGTTTTTAGTTGGCTTTGGGAAAGGGAATGAATTTGATAGCCATGTTTATCTTGGCAAAGGTGATGATGTGGAAATTGGGGATTATTGTCAGATCAACACGCGTTGCCGCTTGGTGAATGTGAAAATTGGCAACTATGTGATGATTGCTCCTGAAGTCGCTTTCATCCCTCAATTCCATAAGTCTGACTCCATGGAAGTGCCAATGTCGAAGCAAGGTGCGTTGGATTTCCCTCAGGCAATTGTTGAGGACGATGTATGGATTGGATTCAGGGCAGTGATTATGCCAGGGCTTCGAATAGGAAAGGGCTCAATAATAGGTGCACAGGCTGTTGTAACGAAGGATGTCGCTCCGTATACCATAGTAGCTGGAATTCCCGCAAAATTGATCCGGGTTCGGAGATAATTGTGTGCGGTATATGTGGCATTTATAATTATAGATCTGGTGAGGAGGTTGATAAAATTCTCCTAGGTTCCATGGCGGCTCAAATTGTTCATAGAGGGCCGGATGATGATGGATTCTATCTTGCGGGTTCAGTGGGCCTAGGAATACGCCGCCTTAGCATTATTGACATTGATGGCGGTCATCAGCCCATGAGCAATGAAGATGGTAGCGTCTGGATCGTTTTTAATGGTGAGATCTATAATTTTCCTGACCTGCGCCGTGAGCTTCAATCGCAGGGCCATATCTTTCGCACTCACTCGGACACCGAGACCGTTATCCATGCATACGAAGAATGGGGAGTTGAGGCCTTTTCCCGGTTAAATGGTATTTTCGGTTTCGCTATTTGGGACGATCATGCCCGGGCCGTCTTGTTGGTACGTGATCATTTTGGTGTCAAACCACTTTATTACTATGATGATGGCCGTCGTTTATTGTTTAGTAGTGAGATAAAGGCAATCCTTCAAGATACAACCATATCACGTGAATTAAATCTTGAAGCGCTTGACCTATATCTTACATTTAGATTTATTCCTTCACCATATACTCTTCTCAAAGGAATTAATAAGCTTTCCCCGGGACATTTTTTATCGATAAAAGCCAACGGTTGTGAAACCAAGCGGTATTTTAATTTGACCCCAGAAATTCCAGTTGAACAACGAGAAGAGGACGCCATTGAGAAGCTGCGTTATTATTTGCGCAATGCTATTCACCGGCAGATGATTAGTGATGTACCCGTAGGAGCTTTTCTCTCTGGTGGCATTGATTCGACCACTGTCGTAACTCTGATGCAGTCAGAATCTACAGAACCAATTCATACCTTCACAGTGGGTTTCTCTGATAAAGGGGAATTTAATGAGTTAGATGAAGCGCGGAAAACTGCCCAACGATTAGGAACCAGGCACCATGAAATTATCTTATCTAAGCAAGATTATATTGGCTTCTGGCCAAAGGCCATGTGGCATTTGGAAGAACCTGTTGTAACCCCATCGGTTTTACCAATGTATTATGTAAGTAAACTGGCCCGCGAGCACGTAAAGGTGGTTATGACAGGTCAAGGAGCTGATGAACCTTGGGCAGGTTATCGCCGTTACGAAGGTGAAACATGGGTCTCAACATACCAACATATCCCCAGGGCCTTCAGACAGTATCTGATCGCGCCAGCAATTGAAGCCTTACCGCGCAACGAATCGCTTAAACGTGCAGTTCGAGCTCTCGGAGAGCAAGACCCAGCTGTGAGATTTACTAAAATTTATTCTGTCTTTGGTGCGTCTCAAAAGAATCAGCTCTATAGACAAAGGTCTTCATTTTCATCTGGGCTCATAGTGGAAGCAGTGCAAAAATGGCAGAATGAGGTCAGCCATTTAGACAGTCTGGCTCAAATGATGTATGTGGATACACGTTTCTCGCTTCCTGATGATTTGCTATTATATTGTGACAAGATGTCGATGGCGGTCTCTCTGGAAGCGCGAGTACCAATGTTGGACCTAGAGCTGATGAAATTTGTTGAGAATCTTCCCTCTCATTTTCGTTTAAAGAAGCTGAACCATAAGTATTTGTATCGAAAAGCCATAGCCGCCTGGATTCCTCAAGAAGTTTTGAAACGCCCGAAGCGGGGATTTGATACACCTATGGATCGTTGGTTGAAAGGTGATTTACAACAATATACCCGTAAGCTTTGTTTCTCATCCGAGGCAGCTTGTCGGAATTATTTCAACCTGGATTATATAGACCAATTACTTAAAGAACATGCCAGTGGTCATGCTGATTTTCGCCGCCAGATCTTTTGCCTGCTATCATTTGAACTTTGGCATCGTCTATTCATTGATGAACAGGAAATTGATGATATTCCAGTATGAATATTTGGCTTGATCTGGCTAACTCTCCGCAGGTTTTATTCTTTCGGCCAATTCTCCAGGAATTAAAACTGCGAGGACATACCATTGTTATTACTACACGTGCTTATGCTCAGACCACTCAACTTGCTGACAGGTATGGATTCACTCATACAGTGATTGGCAAGCATGGCGACCGAAGATTGTCAGAGTTGATCCGTCAAAATTATTTGCGCGTTTTCATGTTAATGAATTGGGCCAGACCGCGGCGTTTTGATCTGGCAGTCAGCCATAATTCTTACAGTCAAGTGGCAGCTGCCTGGCTGCTCAAAATTCCCTCTGTAACCCTTATGGACTACGAATATCAACCTTTAAATCATTTAAGTTTCCGCCTGGCGCACCGTGTTATTGTTCCGGAATGTTTCCCGTCAGATTTGATCAAGACATTCGGATCCTCTCGTAAAACTCTTAAATATCCTGGGGTAAAAGAACAGATTTATTTGAGGGGTTTCACCCCTAGATCAGGTTTCCGCAAAGAAGAAAACTTGCCACTCGATCAGCCCTTGATCGTGCTTCGGCCGCCGGCGCCATGGACTGCGTATCATCGCTTTGAGAATGATTTATTCGACGAATTATTGGCTTACCTGGCCTCCAAACAAGCTGTATATACATTGTTCTTGCCCCGTATCCAGAGTCAAGCTCAAACCGTTCAGCAATTTCCGAATCTACATCTGGCTCAAAAAGTTTTCGATGGTCCCGATCTGCTCTATTGTGCAGATGGTGTCATCAGTGGTGGGGGGACCATGAACCGTGAGGCGGCGGTTTTGGGAACCCCGGCATATACGGTATTTAAAGGCAAAAGAGGCGCCGTCGATGAGTATTTGATGCAAAAAAATCGTCTGACCTGGATCGATGATGTCAATGGATTTTCGAAAATTATACTGGAGAAGGATGCGGATAAACCAGAAAATATGTCGAACCTGGATCTGGCTGGATTGGTTACAGAAATGATTTTGAAGCCCTATTAAATAAAGTACTATGTCAAAATGAGAATGCCCGGATCAGAAAGGGGATGATGGTTATGTTGCGTCAATTCAGCGTAAAGCGTATTGTTGGCTTCTTCCTGATTGACTGGCTTGGCTCATTGGCCATGTTGGTATGCGCCGCATGGCTGCGTGCTCCGTTGGGACAATTGCCCGATAGTGTACTTGCCTTCCTGGGTCGCCTGCATATCCAGGTGGGAGGGGTCAGCGGTGCGCCGGAACTTTCAGGCGCGATCCTTCCCTGGCCGGTCTTGATTGTCGTAGCCGTCCTTTGGCCCATAATTTTTAATATATTCTCCGTTTATGACGGACGCCGGAATAGTAGCCCTTGGCTGGAATTAAGAAACGTATTCAGCGCCATTTGTTTTTCCATGCTGGCACTGGCCGGATTCTTATTCCTGACCTATCGTGATACCTCGCGTGTTGTTATCCTGATCTTCTTCGTGCTGGATCTGTTCCTTTTACTTGGGCTCCGGCTTGTTCTTTGGGGCTACCGACGCATCTGGGCAGCCAGGGAAATGCATTACATGCATAATGTGTTGATTGTTGGCGCAGGGGAAGTGGGACGGAAAGCTGCCGAACAGGTAAGGAAACATGCCTGGACCAGGCTCAACCTGGTTGGTTATCTGGATGATGACCCAAAGAAGCAAGGCTGCGCTTTTGAAGGTATTCCAGTGCTTGGCAAGCTGGACCAGGTTTTCAAAATGGTTGAAGCATACTCCATTCAGCATGCCATCATCGCCTTGCCAATCCAATCCTACGCGACCTTGATAAATATCTGCGAAACACTTCAAAGCCTCTCGGTTAGGGTACACGTTATTCCAGATATGTTTTCGCTTTCCTTCCCCAATGCAACTCTGGATGGATTTGGAGGCATCCCGGTCATCGACCTTGGGCTTGCCAGTGTGCAGGGCATGCAGCGTTTTGGGAAAAGGGTTTTTGACATCTTAATCACCTCCATCATTCTGATTTTGCTTTCACCGATCCTTTTGGTCCTTGCATTATTGATCAAACTTGACAGCCCCGGGCCGGTCATTTACCGGCAAAAGCGAATTGGTGAAAATGGGAAACCCTTTATCATGTACAAATTTCGATCAATGCGCGTAGACATGGACCCATCCATCCACCAGGAATATGTGACCCGATTAATTAGGGAAAATGTGAAACCCGGCGAGGCGCAAAATGGAAAATCCGGGTTGAAAATGGAGCATGATCCACGTATCACCAGGCTGGGCCAATTTATCCGAAAAACCAGCTTGGACGAGCTCCCCCAACTTTTCAACGTGCTGAGGGGCGAGATGAGTCTGGTTGGCCCGCGCCCATCCATGCCTTATGAGCTGGAGGTATATCAGGATTGGCACAAACGCCGCCTCCAGGCTCTGCCTGGTGTCACAGGTATCTGGCAGGTTAGGGCACGTAACATGGTGAGCTTTGATGAGATGGTTCGTTTGGATCTGGATTACATTCAGCACCAGTCAATCTGGAGGGATGGATGGATCCTGCTGCAGACTCCCTGGGCGGCCCTTTCTACCAGAGGAGCTGGATAAACCACGAAATTTTGGCCAATGCCAATAATGATGCCGAATAATTGGGAAAACTACATGATTGGGAAAGAGAAATGATGAACGTCCCTTTTGTTGACCTGCGCGCTATGCATGAGGAAATCCGTCCTCAGATTGAATCCGCTTTCAAGAACATAATTGATCACTCATCCTTCATCGGCGGAACTTACGTTGATATTTTTGAGAAGGATTTTGCCTCCTACTGTGGCATTCAACAGGTGGTCGCTTGCGCTAGTGGTACGGATGCAGTTAGGCTGGCCTTGATGGCCGCGGGTGTGCGGTGTGGGGATGCTGTCATTACAGTCTCGCACACATTTATTGCCACAGTGGAAGCAATCAGTCTGATTGGTGCTCACCCGATCTTTATTGAGATTGATCCGGCAACTTTCCATTTATCTCCGCATGCTCTGGAGACATTCTTTGAGGAGAATTGTTACCTTGGACCAGATGGACATTGGGTGGATGGAAAAAGTGGATCTCCCATTACGACCGTCCTGCCAGTCCATCTGTACGGGCTGATGGCGGATATGAAGCCCATCCTCGAGCTTGCCAAACGTTATAACCTTTTGGTGATCGAAGATGCCTGCCAGGCGCATGGAGCCAGCTACGAATTGGATGGTCAAATAGGAAAGGCCGGCAGCTTTAGCCAGGCGGGAGCTTTCAGCTTCTATCCAGGGAAAAACCTGGGTGCCATGGGCGAAGGCGGTGCGGTTGCAACCAGTGATGAGCGGGCTGCCAGGCTTATGCGCCTGTGGCGTGACCACGGTTCGAGCCAAAAATATATCCATGTCTCACCAGATGGCTGGAACAGCCGCCTTGACTCGCTCCAGTGCGCCATCCTCGATATCAAGCTTAAGAAACTGGACGAATGGAACGCACGCCGCTCCCAGATCGCCAGGTGGTATCAAGAACGCTTGGAAGGGAATGAGAAGATCATTCTTCCTCAGGTCCCGGCAGGGCGCCAGCATGTCTATCATCTCTATGTGGTGCGTGTCCCTGAGCGTGACAGGGTATTTAAGGAACTAGGGGCTCGAGGCATTGGTTGCGGCTTGCATTATCCCGTTCCACTGCATCTCCAGACCGCCTATCGCAGCATGGGATATTGTAAAGGTGACCTGCCGGTCACCGAAGCAATCGCAGATTCGATCATCTCGCTGCCCATGTTCCCACACCTGACTGAGGAAATGGTCGATTTTGTTTGTTCAGAATTGAAATCCATCATATAATTCTCGTTGTAAGTCTTGGATTGGGAAATACATGGCTTAATTGCTAAGAATAAGAATATCTTGGCCGGACAAGAAGAAAGGTAAAGCAGGCATGAAATACCCGGAGTTCTGCCGGATTTCGCCGGATGTTAAGTTGGGCACGGATGTTAAAATCTATGCTTTTGTCAATCTGTATGGATGCACTATAGGAGATGAGACAAAAATAGGTACATTTGTTGAAATACAATCCGGTGCCGTGATTGGGAGGCGCGTTAAGATATCCAGCCACACCTTCATTTGTGAGGGGGTGACTATTGAAGACAATGTCTTCATTGGTCATGGGGTTATGTTCATCAATGACCGCTACCCACACTCGACTAATCCTGATGGATCTTTACAGAAACCGGATGATTGGGAATGCATCCCCACGGTGATTCGGAAAGGGGCTTCATTGGGTAGCAATGCCACGATCCTTTGCGGGCTGACGGTGGGCGAAGGAGCAATTATCGGTGCAGGCAGTGTGGTTACGAAAGATGTTCCCCCTTGGACGGTGGTAGCTGGGAACCCGGCGCACATATTACGCCATATTGCCCAGCCTGAAAAAGAAAACCTTTGAACTGTTACCTGGCCTGAGCCAGGTCGGGGTCAGAAAAATATCCCCTGCATTTTTTAGCCTTTTTTTGCACAGTCGTGTCGTTGGTGTCCTTCTCTTTCACAAATTCTTTTATTTACCCTCACTTTGTAGGTCCGGGGAAAAGGAGCTGGCTGATGGATGATCGGTTTGAAGGTCAACCCATTCGAGTTGGGATTATTGGTTTGGGGTATTGGGGTCCCAAATTGGCACGGAATCTCCATAGTCTGCCCGGCGTCGCCATGGAGATGGCAGCCGATTTACGACAGGACCGCTTGGACGATCTAAAGAAATTCTATCCGGACATCAAAGTCACCTTAAACCATCGGGATTTATTCAATGATCACCTGGATGCAGTTGTCATCGCCACGCCGGTGGGTACTCATTATCACCTTGCCCGTGAAGCTCTCATGGCTGGGAAACATGTTTTGGTGGAAAAGCCCTTAACCAACTGTACGACTCATGCCTTGGAACTGCTCGAATTGGCCGATCAAAAGGATTTGCGCTTGATGGTCGGGCATACTTTCTTATACAACCCTGCAGTTGAAGTGGTAAGGCAGATAATCCAATCGGGGGAATTGGGAGACATTTATTACATTGATTCCACCCGCGTGAACCTGGGTTTACTGCAGCCGGATATCAACGTTATGTGGGACCTGGCTCCGCATGACCTCTCCATCTTATCTTACATCCTGGATGCCGATCCGATTAAGGTGAGCGCCTTGGGGTCAGTCTTTGTCAATCGTTCCAAAAAGCTGCCCGAGGTCGTTTATATGAATTTGCGCTTCAAAAATGATGTGATCGCAAACATACGCGTCAGCTGGCTCGATCCTGTAAAAGTTCGCAGCCTGACGGTCGTGGGTAGTAAAAAAATGCTCGTATATGATGATATCAGTGATAACAAAGTGATTCTCTATGATAAGGGTGTCGAAGTGCCTCCTTATTCGGTTACCGAAGACGAGTTCCGTGCCTCCTATCGTAATGGGCCTGAGACAGTCATCCCGATCGAGCAGACCGAGCCGTTGCGGGCTGAATGTGAGGATTTTATCGGATGCATTCGTAACTGTACCTCTCCGCGAAGTAATGCTGATGCGGGTCTCAAGATTGTCAAAATTCTGGAAAGTGCACAGCGTTCCATGGCAAATGGGGGAATTGAGCTCTTAATCGAATATTAGGGAGATGGTGATCACGAGAGAATGTCTCATCAGATCATTCTATAGGCATATGTTTTCTGGTTATAATGGTTTTTGTTAGCATCATGGAAAAAAGGATGTCGGAAAAAATGGAAAGTCATTTGGAAAAGAAAACGCCTGCTGAAATAATTAATGATTATGCTTCATTAATCTGGAATTGGGCCTGGTTGTTGATTTTATGTGCCCTGCTTGCGGGTGGAACAGCCTATTGGGCCTCCAATCGTCAGGTCCCGGTCTACCAGGCCACTGCCTTGGTGTTGATCGATGCAGCGCCGGAGATACAGACAATCACCTACGCCACACTGACAACCAGCCAGCAATTGGCAGCTACGTATGCCCAGGAAATGACCATGACCCCGGTGCTTAATGAAGTCGCCAAACGCTTGAAACTCGACTCCTTTCCAGCGACTGCCTCAGTAGTGGTAAAGCCCATCCAGAGTACTCAATTGATGACAGTAACCGTACAGGATACCAATCGCATGCGCGTGGCGCAGCTTGCCGCTACAGTGATCCAGGTGTTTTCTGACCAGCTTCAAGCCGACCATGCGTCCCGGTATGCTGATGCCAGAAAAAGTCTCGAAGAACAGCTCGCCAGCCTGGAGCAACTGATGCAATCTGCCTCAACTGATCTGGCAGGTTTGGGAACCGGAGAACAGGATCAAATTAGACGGTCTCAACTCGAAACAGCCCTATCTGGATATCGACAATCTTATGGGTATGTTCTACAGGGCTACCAGAGTATCAAACTGGCGGAAGCCCAATCCTCATCAGGCATTATTCTAAAGCAGCCTCCTTTCACCCCAGTCGGTCCAATAAAACCTACACCTACGCGGGATGCCCTCCTGGCAGCAGCAGTTGGTTTCTTATTAGCTGTAGGGGCAATCTTTCTGATGGATTTTCTGGATAATACCATCCGGGATCCGGATGAGATCACCCGGAAATGGGGAGTGCCTGTATTGGGCACGATTGTCAATTACGATCATGAGAAGAATTTACTGATTACAGCCAGGCAGCCACGGTCCCCCGTTACAGAGTCCTTTCGTTCCTTGCGAACCAACCTGAACTTCGCCAGTTTCGACAGCCTCGCACATTCCATTCTTATCACCAGCGCCTCCCCGGAAGAAGGAAAAACAACCATCGCTGTGAACCTGGCGAATGTCATCGCTCAAAGTGGTCATAGTGTTGTTGTCGTGGATACTGACATGCGCCGCCCACGTGTCCACAAAATATTTCAAATGAGCAACCGGTTTGGCCTCTCGGACCAATTCATTCACCCCGAAGATAATCTGGATGGTTCCTTGAAGCAGACAGAATATACTGGCCTCAAGGCACTCACCTCGGGTCCATTACCTCCCAATCCATCTGAATTGCTTGGATCGGAAAAAATGATATCAATAATAAATCAATTGACCAGCCAATTCGATGAAACCATTTTGGACGCGCCCCCATTACTCGCTGTGACAGATGCATTGGTGTTGGCCCGGCGCGTGGATGGTGTGATTATGGTGGTGAGACCCTCAATAACAAAATGGGCCAGCCTGGCAAATGCATTCAAACAATTGAAGCAGGTGAATGCCAATGTGATTGGGGTGGTACTGAACGATGTACAGATCAAACATTCCCGTTATTACAGTTATAGTCGTTACTATAGTGATAAATATTCCAAGGGGTATCAGTATACGGAATCGGATGAAGTATTATACAAAAAACCCGAAACTGCCTTATCCAACCAGTCTGACAAGGTGACCTAACCGCAGACAAATTTAATTAATCGCCGGAAAAAAACCACTGTTTGCTGACCTGCCTCGATGGACAGATTGAAAGATAACAACGCGCCGGAATATCTTTGCCCTTATCTTGGTCTGGTGGAAGACCCGGATACACCGCGGTCTTACCCATCCGAATGGAATCGATGTTTCCATGTTAAACCGGCTGCTCCGTTGGCCCTTGAATATCAATATGGTTACTGTTTATCGCCCCTCTACCCTGAATGTGAAATCTATACAGGTGGTTTGGTTACAACCCTTCCTGATGGAATTAGGGGGAATCAATCGAAAGATAAAAAGAGGAAAAAACACCTGATTAAAATAGGGACAACCCTTGGTGTGCTTCTATTGGTGGGATTATTTATTTGGCTGGTTTCTGCAGATGGTCTCTTTGGTTTTTTTAGGGGTGGATTTTCAACCGTTACACCCACTTCCTGGAGATCGTCTCCGACCCCTTTATCCTTCAGAACTACCACTTTTTCTTCTACGGGTACTATCACCTCGACCAATGCACAGTTCTTCTTGTGGAGCTCATTATTTACTCCCTCCCCAACAATACGATCTGGGGGTACAGTCGGGACTCCACTACCACCAAATTCTGCAGTCCCGTCAACATATACTCCGGTCCCCTGACCCTTACTTTTCAATCAACCAATACTTACATTGCAATAACCCTGCTTCCCACTTCAATTATCCCTGTAGTCCCTAAAAATATCCTTGCACACCTGACTTTTTCCCCAATTTCAGGAAAAGCCTCCACTTCTAACCAGTAATATTTATTAGCTGCCACGTTGCGACGCAGCCCCCTGCCATTGGGGGATAATTTATTTTCATTGACGTCAAAAAAAACATTCTCAGGAGCTATTCCCACCGATTCGTATTGTGAATTATGACCTGGTCATGGTAAAATAGTATAGTTTCTTTGAAATAACGTGGATGTTTTTTATCAGTCATTTATATAGATACATAATTGGAGGGAAATTATGTATGCAACGTGGGGAGGACTTGTTCTTCATCAATTCGGTGATCGCTCTGTAATTCTTTCCCAGGTTTTTACTTTACGATTCACCTCAACAGTCTGCCCTGCAACCACAGCCATTCTGGATTTCCATTCATTCCAAAGACCAGCATCATTTGCTGGTCAAATTTTTAATTTCCCAACACCGTAAGGAGGAGGCCATGAGTAAATTTCTGAAGGTTCCATTTCTGACTTCTAAAACCATCCAGCGACCCATTAAGAACATCAGCAAAGTATCTGTTATTCTTATCCTTCTGATTGCTGTGCTGTTGACTTTTATGCATCATCGGGCAGCCGCCGCAAGCAACTCTTTCAGCCGTGTGCCAGTCAATGCACTTCCAGTAAGTGCTGCGATTCTGGAGGACAACCTGTTTACCTTGGGTGACTGTACCGGTCTGACGATTGACAAGCAAGCCACCCCGGCAACCTATGGCAATGTCGGTGATGTGATCAGTTACAGCTACCTGGTCGAGAATACCAGCGACATTACCCTTGAAGGTCCCGTGACTGTGATCGATGACAAGGTTTCTGTGAGCTGCCCTTCCGGCGACCTGGCGCCCAACGCGACGATGACCTGCTCAGCCAGCTACATCATCATCCAGTCTGACCTCGATTTTGGCTCAGTGACGAATACTGCCTTTGCCTCCGCCGATGGCAGGATCTCCGCCACGGATGAAGAGACGGTCGTTGCAAACCGCCTGCCCGCGCTCTCGCTCGTCAAGACCGCCGCCCCGTCAACCTATGCCAATGTCGGTGATGTGATCCTGTACAGCTACCTGGTCAAGAATACCGGTAACGTGCCCTTTACCGGGCCCGTGACTGTGACCGATGACAAGGTTCCCGTGAGCTGCCCGTCTGGCGGCCTGGCGCCCGACGCAGCGATGACCTGCTCGGCCAGCTACACGATCACCCAGGCTGACCTCGACTCTGGTTCGGTGACGAATACCGCCTTTGCATCCACCGACGGCACAACTTCAAACATGGATTCCGAGACGGTTAATCATACAAAACTACCCCAAACCATCAGTTTCACTTCTGCAGCTCCGGTAAACGCAATCGTTGGTTGGTTGCCCTACACACCATCCGCTTCGGCGACCTCGGGTCTGCCTGTTTCGATCACCGTGGATGCCGCAGCCAGTTCGGTGTGTTCCATTTCTGGAGGGATCGTGTCATTCACTGGGGTTGGGACATGCATATTGGATGCCAACCAGGGTGGCGATTTGATTTACGAAGCTGCTCCTCAGGTTCAGCAATCCTTTGAGGTAATACACCTTTGGTTGATTTTCATGCCGATCGTGTATCCTCCGGTCACGATCAATCCTCCAGTGCCTCCTACGCCGTAAACACCGCTGGAGCCTCTACTGGGACCAAGAAATCTCCCTTATCTTGTTTGGGGAGATTTTTTGGTTGTTATCTACCCTGGCCTCCATAGTCGCACCATAAAGAGTCTGCAAAACCCCTTGGATCTCGCTGTGATTAAGTTGGATCACCTTGATGTCCGCCTCTTTGACTAACTAACCCTTCCTTCTAATGGGTGATCATAGGGCGCGCCAAATTGGTTTTAGCTATTCCCCTGAATTTGAAGGTAAAATTGGTACCAAATGTTCCGTATCCCAGTGGTCCTCCTCGTCATATTGATTGTTTGCCTCGCACTTGCAGCTCTGGGCGGATTGGTGTGGGTGAACACAATAAATGCTCGCTATCAACCTGTCGAGAAGGAATTCCTGGTTCCCTGGCTGGGAGCGCGGACTTTTCTTCAGTATGGAGATAGCCCCTACGGTGAGCCGGCCACGCAGCGCGCCCAGGTCGTTTTTTATGGACGGTTGGCCGTAAAAGGTCAGGATCCCCTGAATCTCTGGCTGCCATTCCCGGTGGAACTCTTCTATTTTCCCTTTGCCTTGGTGCCTGATTACATTTTGGCACGCGCCATTTGGATGACATGCCTCGAGGTCGCTTTGGTTGCCGTCGGCTACCTTTCCCTGCAGTTGATTGGCTGGAAGCCCGGGCTCGTATCTTTACCGATCATCCTGCTCTTTCCGATCCTGTCGGTCCACGGAACATTGTCACTGTTCAGTGGTGCTGCCAGCGGCTTTATTGCACTTGCGTTGGTGGGTTTCCTGCTGGCGTTACGAAGTGAGCGTGATGAGCTGGCCGGTGGATTGTTGGTCCTGCTTGTCAGTGCGCCGCGCCTCACAGGGGTTCTGGCTCTTTTTATCTTCTGGTGGATTTTTTACCATCGCCGATGGCGTCTCTTGTGGGGTTTCCTCATGAGCCTCGCCGTTCTACTGGGTCTTTCCTTCCTGTTCGTTCCCGACTGGGTCGTGCCATTCCTGCGTGGCCTGCTTTTGCATTTTACATATAACCCGGGTTACTACTCGCCGGGTATTTTCTCTTCCTGGTCGCCGGTGGTTGGTCAACGGCTTGGTTGGCTGTTGGCGGCCGGAATGTTGGCTGTATTATTTTTCGAATGGCGCGATACCCGGGCAAAAAAATTCCGTGCCTTCCTCTGGACGGTCGGCTTGACTCTTTCAATGACACCCCTGCTGGGCATCCCGATGTTTCCCATGGATTATCCCGTGCTCATCATCCCACTGGTATTATTTATGGCTATCCTGTCTGAGCGCCGGCCCTGGTTCAAACGCTGGGGTATGGCAGGTATCCTGCTGGTTGCTTTTGCGGCTGGTTCCTGGTTCCTGACACTTGCCTTGATAAGGGCGAATGACTACGCAACTTTGTTGAACGTCTTGATTCTTCTCCCGCCTGTCCTGCTGGCTTTGGGTCTTGCCTGGATGCGCTGGTGGTACCTCCACGCCATGCCTGCCGGGTTGGAAACATCTACATTGTCTGGCGATTTTATTTCGTAGTCGCCGAGCTGTGGTGAACTGTGTTATATTGATGTTCCAAGGACTTGAAAAACAATTGAAGGGCTGTATTTTTAATTTGACACATACAGCTAAAATGAAATATTTCTTTATGATGGATCACAGTCTACTCTTGGCAGGCGTGAAATGGAAGAAGTCACCATAGTTGTTGCGGACGATCATCCATTGTTTCGTCAGGGCGTTGTCAATATCCTCTCGCTTGAATCTGGCTTTAAAGTCGTGGGACAGGCGGATAACGGCACCAAAGCTCTTTCGCTCATTCGCTCTCTGCGTCCTGCAATTGCAGTAGTTGATGTCAATATGCCGGGTACAAATGGGCAGCAGGTGACTCGCAAGGTTGTCCAGGAGAAATTGCCTACCCGGATTGTTTTATTGACAGCCTATGACGACCATGAGCAAATTATCCATGCTGCTTGGGCAGGTGTCGCAGCTTATTGTGCGAAAGATATCGATCCAGGTCAACTGGTCTTGGCGATTAAAGAAGTTGTTGATGGTAAGTTTGTCATCCATGGGCGTGTTTTTACCCGCAAGGAGTTTAATGATTGGCTTGAGGAGGAAATGGAAAAGGCACGCCATCTTTATAGCGAACCGGGTAGCCCTTTTCATCCCCTTTCTGACCGTGAAATGGAAGTGCTCACCTGTGTGGTCAAAGGGATGAGCAACAAGGAGATCGCTTCTTCCCTTGGAATAAGCCATCAAACGGTCAAAAATCATGTAACCTCCATTCTGCGTAAATTTGGAGTAGAGGACCGCACTCAGGCGGTTGTCTATGCACTTAAACATGGCTGGGTGGATCTGACCATTAGCTATCCTCAGTCCCCGGATTGAAGGATCTATATGTTTTTTATTTTCGCCTTCTTGTTTTTGAACCAGAAACAACATATAATATGATCGTTTCCCTTAGTAATATCTTGAAAAATTTAAAAAAATCCCGAAATGGAAAGGCGGTGAGACTTCACGATGTTTGCCCCTAAAGAAAAAGGTCAGGGCCTTGTCGAATATGCGCTGATCATTATTTTGGTTTTAGTTGTTTTAATTGCAGTATGGAAAATCCTCGGTCCTGTCGCAGGTCCGATAATCGTTAATTTCTTTACCAAAATTAACCCAACTCCTGTCCCATAATTTATTCAACTTTAGATGATTCCTTGGACATCCTATGGCAGGAGTTCACTTCTAATAATTCAAAGACAATTCGGTCGATCGATAAATCGAATCAACTGTAATCAATTGAGGCTGACAGCCTTTGACCTTTTCATCCATAATAAGGATTTTAATCTCGGGGAAAGAAAAATTGACATCTTCTTTTTTTTCTGATAACTTTGGCCAATTTATTGTGATGAGTTCATGTAAATCTATCAATTAAGGCGACGGGAAGATTGTGTTCCAGATCTACCCGCTTACGAAATACTTATTGCTTGGCCTGGACTGGCTTTTCCCGCCGGTTTGTGCAGGCTGCAGCCGCTCAGGATTCCGCTGGTGTCCGGATTGCCAGCATCACGTCAAACCTGTCCCGGAACCGACCTGCCAGGCTTGTGGCCTGCCGCTCGCCCATCCTGGGTTATGCCCGGCTTGTGATGCATCTCATCCCCCTTTTGAGGCATTGCGGTCTTGGGTAGTCTTTGAAGGCCCAATCCGGCAGGCGCTGCATTCCCTGAAATACCATCGGAATGTGGCTTTGGGTGATGCTTTTGCCCGCTACCTGGTGGAATATGTAATAAAAATGGGCTGGCAGGTGGACATGGTGGTGCCTGTCCCATTGGGCAGGCAAAGGATGAAAGAGCGTGGTTATAATCAGGCTGGACTTTTGGCTCTGCCAGTAGCTTACATTCTTCATTGGCACTACTTGCCACGGGCGGTTTTTCGAGTACGTGAGACCAGGACGCAGGTTGGACTTTCAGGAACAGAGCGTAGGGAGAATATCGCTGGCGCATTTCGAGCAGATCCAGCCTTGGTGTCTGGAAAGGCAGTCTTGTTGATGGACGACATCGCCACAACCGGTGTAACTTTGACTGCTTGTTCGCAAGCTCTGAGGGAAGCCGGTGCAAAAACTGTCTATGCCCTCACACTTGCAAGGGCATTGCCTCACCACGGATTACGAATTGTTTGATAGAATCCATGGAGCACTTCGAAAATCATTGAACTGAAATCCATATTTCATCCTAACCATTTGGCTGCTTCAAATCAAATCATCTACTAAAAAAGAATAAATCTCTTTAGGAGGAATGTATGACCGTAAATGTGGATATCTTTGCACGGAATTTGGATGTGGATGAGCGGATTAAGAATTATGTTACCAAGAAGGCCTCTAAACTGGATCGTTATTTGAGTGAAATTGAACAAGTCAGGGTGGATTTGGAATATTTTAAAACAGCCCGTAGTGCCACGGACCGATTTGTAGCCCAGATTACTGTAAGAGGCCGTCGTGCTTTACTGCGCACCGAAGAACGTTCTGATGAGCTGACTACCGCTTTTGATTTAACGATTGATAAAATGCAGCGCCAGTTGGAGCGTTACAAGGGAAAACATTATCGAAGTCGGGGGGATGGCCGATCAAAAGCAGAGGTTGCTTCTTTGCCCAAAGAAGCCATGGAGGAAAAGGTCAGTGTTATCTCGCGGCGAAAGGCCTTCGATGTAACCCCCATGAGTGAGACCGAAGCCCTTGAACAAATGAATTTTCTTGGGCATGATAATTTCTTCATATTTATCAACATCGAAACTGATAAGATCAATATTCTTTACCGTCGCCGCGACGACACCTATGGTTTGATCGAGCCTAAGATCGGTTGATCATTTATGATGCATTCCACAAGCTCGGGAATGCCCCGAGCTTGTGTTTTTTGGGAAGCCTATGGAACAACCTGAATTTGACGATAACCTTTTTAATGAAAAACTGTCTGGCGGAAAAGTTGATGCCGCAACAGTGAAGGATTCTGTTCTGCGAATCCTGCAGGCTGTTGGCGAGAATCCTGACCGTGACGGCTTGAAACGCACTCCCGAGCGCGTGGCTCGCATGTATGCAGAATTACTGTCAGGTTATCATGTTGATCCCAATGTGGTGGTTAATGATGCCGTTTTTGAAGTCAAATATGACGAAATGGTCATCGTCCGGGATGTTGAGTTCTACAGCCTGTGTGAACATCACATGCTGCCGTTCATGGGGCGAGTCCATGTCGCCTATATCCCGGATGGAAAAGTACTAGGCCTTTCCAAGATCCCCCGAATTGTGGAAATTTTTGCCCGTCGCTTGCAGGTCCAGGAACGCATGACCCGCCAGATTGCGGATCTTATCCGTGACCTGCTCCACCCGCAGGGAGTTGCAGTGGTGGTGGAAGCCTTGCATTTATGCATGATGATGCGGGGTGTTCAAAAACATAATGCCCGTATGACCACTTCAGCCATGCATGGAGCTTTCCGGGCTAACCTGGCGACGCGCCAGGAGTTCCTTGAAAATATCGGACGCGGGGCTTCACCGCTTCAGATATAATAAATGGTAATTTTTCAAAATCCAGGTGTCGATGGAAAATGTCTTTCCTTTTTGCGTAGGTGTTGATCCGACCGCTGGACGGCATCCGTTCACTTTTGCAGCATTGGACCAGGATCGGAAATTGGCCGCGCTGGCTGCCGGTGACATTGAAGATGTGCTCGCTTTTATAACTGAATACCAGCCCGGCACAGTGGTTGTTAACGCTCCACCTCGCCCAAACCATCAATTGGTACGCGGGAATTTGGAAAAGGAGCATCCGGCTCCTGGTCTACTGCGTGGTTCCGATATGCGTAAGGCGGAAAGCGAATTGCGTGAGCATGGCATTCTAGTATCGCCGACCCCTTCCCGCCTGGATAAATGTCCGGCGTGGATGCAGATGGGTTTTGATTTATATCGTCACCTGGAGGAAGCCGGATTTATTCAATTTTCTGCTGAGTTCACAGGGCACCAATGGTTGGAAACTCATCCTCAGGCCGCGTTTAGCGCCTTGCTCGGTAAGTTGCCTTTATCCAAGCCAACCCTGGAGGGCCGCCTTCAGCGTCAGATTGCCCTCTATGAACAGGGGGTGGGAATTAAAGACCCAATGGAATTCTTTGAGGAAATCACCCGCCACAAATTACTGCATGGCATGCTGCCGGTGGAGCTTGTTTACGCCGCCGAGGAATTGGATACTTTAATGGCAGCTTTCATGGCTTTTTGCGCGATGAATTGTCCGCAGGAAATGATACTGATCGGAGATCTGGGAGAGGGGCAGATAGCACTGCCAGTTGCCCACTTGAAAGATAAGTACAGCTGAATTATGCAATTGAGTTCCAGGGGATCTTTTTGCATGATTAATCGCTGGATTATGGAATGGCTTGCTATATTTCTGGATGGCTCTATCCTTTTGAGTCGTTGTATTTTTTTCAACTTATTTTTGTATTGGAGATAACGAAATGGAGATGATTATCGACTTCCCCGGTGGTTCACGCGTGGACGCTCACTTTGGACCCTTCATCGTCGCAACAGACCAGCCGCCGGTCGCCAGTGCTCCAAGCCCCTTCGAGGTTTTCCTTGCTTCCATTGGCACCTGCGCCGGAATTTTCGTCCTGGGCTTTTGTAATCAACGCGGTCTGCCCACCCAGGGCATTCGCATCGTTGAACGGATCAATCACAGCCGCCTCACCGGCATGGTTGAGACCATTGACTTGGAGATCCAGGTCCCGCCGGAATTCCCGGAAAAGTATCACGCATCGCTCATCCGCTCAGCGCAGCTCTGTACCGTGAAAAAGCATCTTGAAAACCCACCTGAATTTGATATCTCAACGAAAGTTGTAAAAGCCATTTAATATCTAAAAATCAATGCATGAAAAACGCTTTGAAGGCGATCTGGCACGATTGCGCTCTCCCGAAAGAGTTGAACGATTGGAGGTCGGGCGGGTTATAGATCTATGCCTGGATAAGGGTCAGGTCGAAAATGTGTTGGATGTCGGGACGGGCACTGGCTTGTTTGCCGGGGCCTTCGCGCAGCGTAGCTTGAAAGTCTCTGGTGTGGATGTCAATCCGGAGATGCTGGCTGTTGCGCGTCAGTTTGTACCGGAGGGGGACTTTCACGCCGGGACCGTTGAGAAGCTGCCTTTCCCGGATGACTCCTTTGATCTTGTTTTCCTCGGCCTTGTTCTGCACGAATCGGATGATCCCCTAAAAGCTTTGAAAGAAGTTCTGCGGGTTGCCCGGCAGAAGGTATGCATCCTGGAATGGCCGTACCGGGATCAGTCCTTTGGTCCTCCGCTTATTCATCGCTTGAATCCAGGTGACCTGGATGGCTTATTTAGAGAAGCAGGCTTCCAAAGATGGAAGATGACAGATCTAGCCAATACCGTCTTGTATTCCCTGGAAGTGTAACCTGAATTAACTGATTCCGAGTTGATGAGAAATAATGTGCCGTCCATTCAGGATGGCGCATTTTCTTTGGTCGGTTTCGTGGAGTTTGGAGATCGGTGTCTCCAGATCAAAACCCCGGTAGCCACTACCGCCACGATCGCCGATAGCGTTTGATTGGCATTGATCCCAGCAAGACGGGATGCATCCAGGCGCAGGAAATCCAACAGGAAACGTCCAACCGGGTAAATGACCAGGTAACCCAGGAATATATCGCCTTCTTTGAGCCGATTAGAAAAACGGTGTGATAACCACAATAGGACAGCCATATTGGCAAGATTCCAAAGCATTTCATAGAGGAACAGTGGATGGTAATAGGAAACATCCTGGAATCCGGGTAAGCGATGAACCGGGTCAATATAGAGCTTCCAGGGCAGGTTCGTCGGAGCGCCATAGAGCTCCTGATTAAAGAAATTGCCCCAACGGCCGATGGCTTGCGCCAGCGCCAGGCCAGGTGAAATCACGTCCAGCCAGGTCGCAAGGCTGAGCTTCTTCCTGCGGGTGTAAATCCATAATGCTAATAAACCGCCCAGGACTGCACCCGGAATTCCCAGGCCTCCATTGCGGATATCGAGCATCGCCAGCGGATGGGTAAGGTAGTATTGGGTCGTGATGCCCTGGGCGATCATGGATGGTGGTGGAGTTAATACGTGCCAGATGCGCGCCCCTATAATCCCGGCGATTACCAACCAGAAGAGCATGTCCCAAATAATCTCGGGATTCAGACCGCGTCGTTTCGCTTCAGCTCTCGCCAGTAAAGCCGCTGCGACCACACCTAGCATGATCATGATCCCATAAAAATAAACATGATAAGAGAGGTTCAAAAAAGGAATCGGGATGTCAAATCCATTTGGCATGGTTCATCTCCTATAACTTCATTTATCCCACAAAGGGAAGAGTTTTAATATCCAGCGGGTCATGTAAACCCCTGCTAAAGACGACCCGGCCGTTACCGGCACCATGACAGCCCAGGCTCGCCAGTCCAGCGGGATCACCCCGAACAGCCCTCTCAGCGGGGTATAAAGAGCCAGGAGCTGCAGACCTACAGCAACAGCATAACTGATCAGCAGCGCACGGTTGGACCAAAGCGATAGGCTATCCATTTGCCTTACAACCATTACACGCGTAAAGGCGTGCAGGACGATGCTGGTAAAAAGCATCGTGCGGGCGTATGTTACCCCGCCAAATTGGAGCCCCACCCAGAAGATCAGGCCGTAGGCGATCAGGGTCCGGAAAATGCTCCCGGCGATGGTGGCGTAGATGGCCTTGTTTAAGATAGGTTCATTATGCCGGCGAGGCCGGCGTTTCATCACATGCGGTACCACTGGATCCGCTGCAAGCGCGCTGGCCGGTATAAGGTCGGTGACGACGTTGATCCACAGCAACATGATCGCTGAGAGTGGAAAATAGCCAGCGATGGATAATGCCAGGACAACAAATACTTCCCCTAGGCTGGTGGAGAGCAGATAGTTGGTGAACTTGCGGATATTGTCAAATATACGTCGGCCTTCTTCGACTGCCGCCACGATTGTTGCAAAATTATCATCCAGGAGTACCATGGCGGCAGATTCCTTGGCAATGTCCGTTCCTCGCAGGCCCATCGCTACGCCCACATCTGATTGCTTCAGGGCCGTTGCGTCGTTTACACCGTCTCCGGTCATCGCCACGACGTGCCCGGCATCCTGCAAGGCTTGCAGGACTTGTTGCTTGATCTGCGGGGTGGCACGCGCCACAATATCCACATCCTTCATGTGTTCAATCAATTCATTACCGGTGAGGTTTCCCATCTCCCGGGCGTCAGTCACGCGCTGTCCGATCCCCAGCCTTCCGGCTATTGCCTGGGCAGTCAAACCATTGTCGCCAGTGATCATCACCACCCGTATTTTTGCACCTTGAGCGCGCTCGATCGCTTCGGCAGCCCCAAGCCGTGGCGGGTCGATCAAGGCCATCAAACCAAGAAAGACCATTCCATTTTCCACTTGATCAATTGGTTCGTTTGGCGGAATTTCCTTTTTTGCCATCCCTAATACGTAGAACCCTTTACCCTGTAATTCGGTCACCTGTTGGCGGATTGTCTGGCAGTTTGTCTCGGCAAGATTATGTTCCCCTGTAGCGTCCAGGCATGAGCTGCAATGTGCCAGTACAGGTCCCGGTGCACCTTTGGTGATGGCATACTGCTTACCATCTGACAAATGGATCGTGGTCATCATCTTGCGCTCGGAACTGAAGGAGATCTCGTTCACCCGCGGAGAGTCTTTCCGCACCAGATCCGGGCGAAGGCTGGCCGAAAGGGCTGCTTTGACTAAGGCTGTATCAACCGGGTCCCCCTGCACTTGAATGCTGTTTTCGTTGATAAGAGTGGCTTCATTACATAAAATTCCATATTTCAACAGCTCGAGCGCTGCCGGGTTTCCCAACGTTCCTTCTGGGACCTCCACGATCTCTCCATGAACATACAGCTGCTGGAGCGTCATCAGGTTCTGGGTCAGGGTTCCAGTTTTATCAGTGCAAATGGTATCCACTGAGCCAAGTGACTCGACCACAGACAATCGTCGGACAACCGCCTTTCGCCGGGCCATTTGCCGGGCGCCCAGCGCCAGGGCAAACGTCAACACAATCGGCAGGCTCTCTGGGATGGTGGCGATGGCCAGGCTGAGAGTGTTGAGTGCCACGTCTACCGGAGATTCGTGCAGGACGAAGAGTAGGATCACAGCTACAAGAATAGCCAGGATGGCCACAATGATGGTCACCTGGCGGGCCATTTTTCGGACCTCGACCTGGAATGGCGTCGGGCGCTCAGACATCTGTTCCAGGCTGGAGGCGATCTGCCCGACTTCGGTTTCCATTCCGGTGGCGACGGCTACAGCCAGACCGGTTCCATGCGTGATGTAGGTGGATCCATAGACCATGCTGGTACGTTCGGCCAATATTGCCTCTGCAGGGGCCGGATCGGACGATTTGTCTGCACCCATGCTTTCGCCGGTCAGGGCCGACTCATCTGTCCGTAGGTCATGTGCTTCGATCAGGCGCGCATCTGCCGGTACTTTCTGTCCCTGGCTCAAAATCAGGATGTCACCTGGAACCACCTCGGCTGCATCGACTTGCTGGTAGGCCCCTTTGCGCAAGATGGTTGTTTTGAATACTAAAAGTTTATCCAGGGCTTCCAATTCCTTCTGGGCGCGATACTCTTCAAAGAAATTAAGTCCCACACTCAGGATAATGATTCCAAGGATGAAATACCCGGTAAGTCGCCGACCGCTTTCCCCCGGGAGAAAACTAACTACAAAGGCTAGGATGGCCGCAAAGAGAAGTACAAGAATAAAAAAATTGGCGAACTGCTTGAACATCAATGGCCATGGACTAACCGGTTCACCTCTGGTGATCTCATTTTTTCCTTGCTCCAGACGGTCGGCAGCTTCCTGGTCAGTCAAGCCTTCCAGGCAGGTTCCCAGTTGCTTAAGAACATCAGGACCATCAAGAGCATGCCATTCAGGTGGTTTCATACTTTCTCCCTGATTATCAGGTCTTGCCTTGCTCCCTTTTCCTGTCTTCACACTGGCTAATCCATTTCCCTTTTCGGTCCCCCCCTTACTTATTTAAAAATGGTCGTTCATCCTTTTTCCAACTCTTTCGAAGCGAGCTCCTGGTCCACACACGATTTTGAACTGCGTGCGATTAGCCTAAGCGCATAGGCTGCATTTGCTGATCCTTCTCTGGCTAATTTTCCCAGATCATGAATTGCTTTGTTTCGTTTAATGTCAGCCACGGAATTACAGAAGGTCAAATATAATTCACGAGCTCGCTCATCATCCCAATTATCCAGATCATTAAACATGTAAACCTCCAGGTAAGAAGAACCCAAACTAGGCTTAAAATATTGTAGCATGGTTAGTGTTTATCCTTCCCTGCAAATACACTCTTCTTAACTGATATTAATTTTTTTACGGCGTTCCTTTCTCGACGGGATAATTTGCATCCATCCATGCCTGCAGTCCACCAATCAAGCTGAAGACCTGCTTGAATCCGGCCTGCCGAAGGATGGTCGCCCCACTCAAACTGCGATGGCCTGATAAACAAACTATGACAACTTCTTTATCCTTCGGCAGTTCTCTTAATCGGTTTGGGAGCTGATCCAATGGGATCAGTCTGCTGCCCTTGATGTGGAACTGGCTAAATTCTTCCCGGCTGCGCACATCCAGGAAAAATGCTCCTTGTTGATACTTTGAGTTTGCCTGGGCGGCTGAGATTTCAACAACTTCTGCAGGCGGAGAGATTGATAATTCCGCAGACCGGCTTGTGGCCGAATTCAACAACGCAATTCCCGCAGCAATGACGATGAATATCCCTAGGCCGACCCACAGCCAGGTCAGGTTTTGCTTTTGATTCTTATTTGGCCGATGAGAGGCTTGGTTCGCGAAAGCCTTGTTTGATTTTGGGTGTTTTCTTGGCACGGCAACCTTGTTTGGACGTTTCAGCAATCTGGCAAGAATCAGTTCTATTCACAAAATGGAAGGGTGGACCACTGCTCTAAATGATTGAGCGAGAGAATCAATACCATCCACTCTTTTCGCCGATGTACTTCCCCATTTTGTCGATGATCTGGTTTTGTTCGTCAATAATGGATTTGACCAGGTCGCCTATGGAGATAAACCCGACCAGCTTTTCCTTTTGGATCACCGGAAGATGGCGTACATGCTTGGCTGTCATGAGAGCCAGCCCCTGCTCGGTAGTCTGGTCTGGTGCGATCATGACGAGATTGGTGGACATGATTTCACTTACTGGCATATCCTTGGAGGATTTGCCTTTCAGGATTACCTTTCGGGCATAGTCGCGCTCCGAGAAGATTCCCACCACCTTTTTGCCATCCATTACAGGCAGTGCGCCGATATCCTTTTCAGCCATGATCTTTAGTGCATCAAATACTGTTGTGCCAGGGGTTATGGTCCATATCTCTTTCCCTTTTAATCTCATCACATACTTGATGGTTTTCATTCTTCCTCCATTCTCCTCTTCCAGTTAATGCATCCTCTCTGGGTGATCTACTAAATCTCCATCGAGATATGCCTTCACGGCTGATTCGATTTCGGGAATGTCGGTTAGGATAGTATGAATCCCTGCTTGTTTCAGGCTGTCATGTGCACCTTGTCCCATGCCGCGCGCCAGAAGCACCTGGCAATCGCGGATTGGTTCGAGCATACGCAAATGACGATTCTCGGCTGCTGGCCCGAGGCCATGTGAATAGCCAGGTTCATCGTGAGGCTCATTGGAGAACTGGTTGTGAGAGGGTTTATGGAAGATTTCTTGTCGGTTGATTTTCCCATCAACAATGGTGAACACCTCATAAAAAGCTGCTCGCCCAAAATGAGCGCTGATCGTTCGGTGGTCATCCGTAACAACAGCTATTTTCATTATTTCACCTCTTCAATATGAAATTCTAGCAGAAATTACTTCAAGAAATGCCGTTCGGCCGGTCGATCTCGTTCATCCATCGGACAGAGGATCAATAGGCTTCGAGAAGGACTGGCTTCCATATTTTTCCAATGATGCGGCAGGTAGGCCTCGAATAACAAGCTGTCACCCGGTTCCAGTAGGTAGATTTCATTATCGACGCTGTAGGCGATTTTTCCTTCCAAACAGTACACGAACTCGAGTCCGATATGAACGATGGGCGTCTCCCCGCTGTCCGCTTTCGGGGCAAGTGTGACGATCAATGGTTCCATGCCAACGCGCGGCATTCCGGCTCCCATGTCTTCAATAGTTCCATGTGTGACGATAGCATGAGGACGGGTTCCTGCTTTCTGGAATACGACTTGTTTGTCGCCGTTGCTGATCTCAAAAAAAGCCGAGATGGGCACTTGGAGTGTTCTGGCTAACTGCTGGAGCGTGCTCACACTCGGAGAAGTGCGCCGGTTTTCGATCAAGCTCAAGGTATTTACATTCAGACCACTCTTGTCAGCCAGGGCACGGATCGAAAGTCCGTGTGCTCCTCTCAGTTTCCGCAATTGGCGACCAACGTCGATCTCATCATTGGATAGGCTTGCAGAAACAGATTCAATTGGAGGCGATTGTTTACCCATAATTATTATCCTTTGATAGTGTTCATCAACTAATATTATAGTACAATAACGTCATTAAATCAACAATAAAAACTATAATAATGGTTGTGTGGTTGTATCTGTCAAGCGAGGTTCTTACATGGGGGATGAGGAAATGGAGTGTTTCCTGGTTCTCATTTGTATGGCAGGTTGCATCTTTACCAAACCTTTACGCAATTTTGTTACAATGTTCAAATAAGGAGTGCTCAATGCCTAAAATTCTGGTCGTTGATGACGAACCCGGCATTCTCAACATCGTCACCTCCTATCTGAAAGCCGAAGGGTATGAGGTATATACAGCTACCGATGGACCTGCCGCACTCAAATCTGCCAAGGCCTACAAGCCGGATATTCTCATTCTAGACCTTATGCTGCCCGGCCTGGACGGTCTGGAAGTGCTCTCCCGCCTGCGGCGTGAGTCGGATGTGTATGTGATTTTGCTGACCGCCCGAACCGAGGAGACTGATAAAATCGTCGGCCTGTCGGTGGGAGCGGATGACTACGTTACCAAGCCATTCAGCCCACGCGAGCTGACCGCCCGCGTCAAAGCGGCTTTCCGTCGGCTTCAAGCAGGCGCAGGCGCGGGGATCGGGAAGAGCCCGCTGGTCTTCCGTCATGTGACGATTGACATGGCAGCGCGTCAGATTACGGTGGACGGGAAACCCGTTGAATTGACTGCCATCGAATTCGACCTTCTGGCTGCTCTGGCAGAGAACCGTGGCCGCGTCCTTTCGCGCGAGAAATTATTGGAGAAGGTCTGGGGTTATGATTTTTTCGGCGACACGCGAGTGGTGGATGTCCACCTCGGGCACGTGCGCCAGAAACTTGGTCTGGAAGTGATCGCCACTGTGCGCGGCGTTGGCTACCGGTTTGAAGATGAGGCCTTATGAAACTTAATCTTGGCACAAAATTGTTCCTTTCCAACCTGGCTGTCCTCCTGGTGGGATTAATGGTCCTGGTGATAGTTGCGCAATTTAGCCTGCCGGGCGCGTATGGCCGCCATTTAGGGATGATGAATGGATTGGGCAATGCTTCCGGGATGGGCATACAGGGAGCTGGCCTAGGCCGGGGCCAGGCTGGCGCGGGACAGGCCGCTTTTCTCAACTTTCGTAGCGGTTTTTATGAGGCGTTGACCTGGGCGGGGATGGCAGCCTTGGCTGTGGCATTGCTTGTCAGTCTGCTCATGAGCCGCACGTTTGCCGCACCCTTGCGAGCTATAATGACTGCCAGCCAGCGGGTGGCCGAAGGTCACTACAACGAGCGCCTCCCGGCTGGGGGCAGTGACGAATTTGGTCAACTGGCGGGCAGGTTCAATAGCATGGCTGAAAAACTCGAACAGGTGGAAACGATGCGCCGCCGTCTGATTGGCGATGTAGCCCATGAACTGCGTACCCCGCTGACTGCCATCAAGGGCTCGATGGAAGGATTACTGGATGGTGTGTTGCCTGCCTCAAAACAAACGTACGAACAAGTCGCGGCTGAAGCGGATCGCCTGAGCCGCCTGGTGGACGATCTTCAGGAACTCTCGCGAGTCGAATCCGGGGCGGTTGTTCTGGACCTGAAGAATATTTCACTGTCCGAACTGGCTAAAATGGTTCGCAGGCGGTTGGAGCGAGCTTACATGGCGAAGGGAGTATCCCTTGCCTTTGACCTGCCTGCCGCGCTCCCACCCATCCATGCCGATACCGAACGTCTGCTCCAGGTGCTGACCAACCTTCTAAACAATGCCCTGCAGTACACTCACGCGGGTGGAAGTGTGAGGCTTTCAGCGGAGAGACATGACCATGAAGTATTCGTCCATGTGGCGGATACGGGCATCGGCATCGCGCCCGAACACCTGCCACATATCTTTGAACGCTTCTACCGCGTGGATAAATCCCGTTCGCGCCAGATGGGGGGCGGTTCAGGCATTGGTCTGACAATCTCCAGGCACCTTGTTGAGGCCCATGGTGGACGTATTTGGGTTGAAAGTGCCGGGGAAGACCAGGGCAGTACCTTTACTTTTACGCTCCCGCTTAATTGAGACTGCCTTAATTGAAAAAGATCGAATTTACCGAATCTTTCAACCGCCTTTACATTCCCTTTACACTCCTAATGTATCCTTGGGGCAAGAACAAAATTCACACAAGGAGTAAAGTAATGAAGAAGATATTGTTTGTAGCTCTGTTCGTGGTTCTTGCCTTGGGCCTGTACACCGGTGTAGCCAGTGCTCAGACCGCCCAACCGCAGACGGGCACTCTCCATGATTACATGGAAAAAGCCTTGGCCGATAAGCTTGGTATCCCGTTGGCCACGGTGGAATCCCAGTTCGATGCCGGGAAATCGCTTTACCAGATTGCCCTGGATAATGGGATCACCCAGGCAAACCTGCCCACATTCATGCTGGATGTCCGCACTCAGGCGCTCAAGGTAGCCGTGGCCGATGGTGTCATTACCCAAGCCCAGGCAGACCGGATGACCCAGCGCGGAGGTCGAGGCATGGGGCTTGGTATGATGAACGGTTCAGGCAGGGTGAATGGCGGGACTGGTCCCTGCGGCGGAACTGGAATTCCCGTTGGGGGAGCTATGATGCAAAGAGGCGGGCGTTGGCAGCAATCCACGCCATAAACCGTCCCGTTCAGGCAAAAAAACAGTGGTCTCTTTTGAAGAGGCCACTGTTTTTTATTCGAAATTTACGAGATCGATATCTCTGTGTAAATACAGCTCTGTTTTTGTTTATTCCCATTCGTTAAAAGCATACTTGACAAAACAAGCGCGGTTATGCTATACTGGAGTATAGTATAAATTCAAGATCAGGTGATGATCCCATGCCTATTTACGAATATGAATGTAATCAATGTGGTGAACCCTTTGAGAAAATGGTCCGCTTTTCTGAAGCCGATCACATACCCATCTGCCCTAAATGCGCAAGTAATGATACCCGTAAGAAAATTTCAGCGGTTGTGTCTTTTGGAACTTCTGGTCTAGGAGCCGCAAGTTCTTCTGCTGGCGGATGCACTTCGTCGGGAGCTTTTACCTGAGCTGGATAAGTCTATCCGGCCGTGTGCCGGTTTTCTGGAGGACAAAACTAATGAAAATTCAGAATCTCGAAACCAAGGAAAATCTGATCCGCCGCCTTAGCCGGATCGAGGGCCAGGTGCGCGGCGTTCAAACAATGCTGAACGAAGAGCGCGATTGCCGAGAGATTATGCAGCAACTAACAGCCATTCACTCAGCGGTTCAATCGACCAGCCGGCTCTTTCTTCAGGATTATGCAACTGCCTGTCTTTTGGAAATGGACAAAGATAGTCACGATCCTTCCGAGGCTCTGAAGCAGGGTAGGCGCGAAAAGATGGTCCAGGAAATGATCCAGCTGCTCGATAAAACACCGTAGGCAATCCGGATTTACATTTCAAACAAACAAGGCAAAACAGATCGCCGCTAAGCGATTATTAGGAGCTATTTATGAATTTGGGTTTGACAGGACAATTGCGACCGGTTGAAGCTGGTTTCTCAGCAGTTTACGATGTGGTCATCATTGGGGGTGGACCGGCGGGAGCTACCGCGGCAATTTACACCTCCCGTGCCGGGTTGAGCACATTGGTGATCGATAACGGCTTGACAGCCGGTGCGTTGGGCATTACCGGCAAGATCGCCAATTACCCGGGTGTTCTTGAAGAAGTTAATGGCGCCGAACTGCTTGAGCGCATGCGCAACCAGGCGCGTTCTTTCGGAGCCAAATTTATCTTCGATAAAGTGATCGGAGCAGATCTACTCTCGGAGGAAAAAACAGTATTTGGTAATGCCGGCAGCTATATGGCCCGATCCGTGGTTATCGCCACCGGCTCGATGGGCCGTGGCACGCGTGTCAAAGGCGAGGATGAGCTGCTCGGTCACGGGGTTTCCTACTGCGCCACCTGTGATGCGGCCTTCTTCCGCAATCAAGAGGTGGCAGTCGCGGGCAGCAGCGATGAAGCCATCGAAGAGGCCTTGTTTTTGACGAAATTTGTCAGCCGGGTGCACTTCTTCTGCCCGACCCCGGAACTCTTGGCTCCCCAACACCTGGTTGACGAATTGACCGAAAACCCAAAAGTCTCCCTTTATAAGGGCACCAGCCTGAGAGAAATTAAAGGAACAACCCGGGTGGAAGGGGTGCGCGTTGTTCAACGCGGTCTCGCCGAACAGATCATTCCCGTATCCGGCGCCTTTATTTATCTGCAGGGCGGCAGGCCGATCACTGATTTCCTGCAGGGGCAGCTTGAGACCAGCGCAAAGGGCTGCCTGGCAGTAGACAGAGAATACACGACAGCCATCCCGCGCGTTTTTGCGGTGGGAGACCTGTTATGCGATCACATCAAACAAGCGGTGGTGGCAGCCGGCGAAGGAGCAGTTGCAGGGATCGCCGTGGAAAAAGCTCTGCGCGGCCGCAAGCAAATGCTGGTTGATTGGTCGAAATAGCTAAAATGGAATTATCCCAGCCATTCCAAATTAGTTAATTATATTAAACAAGAAAATAAAAAAAATAAATTGGAGAAATGATCATGAACGAACCTTTACACGTGACAGACAGTGCATTTGAGAAAGTTGTCTTGCAGTCAACCCTGCCGGTGATCGTCGATTTCTGGGCGCCCTGGTGTGGTCCCTGCCGCATGGTTGCGCCTGTTTTGGACAAAATCGCCAAAGAACAGGAAGGAAAGCTCATTGTGGCTAAAATAAATACCGATGATAATAACCAATGGGCGCTAAAATATGGCGTACAGGGCATCCCCACAATGCTATTTATAGCCAATGGCAAAGTGGTTCACAAACAGGTTGGCGCCTTACCCGGGTCGGTATTACAGGATCTGGTAGGTCAATTCCTGGAAGCAGTTGCCGTAACGAATTGATATTATTAATCTGCTGAAGACTTTGCGCGAGTTGCCCAGATCAGCATTGTTTCTGCGGACTAAGCACCTGTTTCCGGTAAGCAGGTATGCGGTTAGCGCCCAATTGCCGCTGTCGAGCATGAAACCAGGATGCTGAGGCGGGGTGGCGCGCAGCAACCAAATCCATAAGATATCAAGTTCAATTAAACACAACTAGCGGTCCTCCATAAGGGGACCGCTAGTTTTTTTATTCTCTTGAAATGGACCAGCTCTTCGCGAAACTAACCCGCGCGAATTTTCTTGCCGTCGAACGGCAGACCGAAGAGCGGGGCAAAAACGCATTTATCAAATATACCCGCCAGCAGTGGCACCAGGCCGATCACAACCAAAACGATGCCTAACCAGGTTGGGTTGATGAAAAAGCCCAGGACAACCAGGGCTGCGCCAACCACGATCCGGACGATTCGACCTGTGCCGGAAGCCAGGAATTTCATTGTACCTTTCATCTTTATTCTCCTCTTTTGATTGAATGATTTTGTGACCTTATTATAAGGCAATCCGGGGTTTTTGTCTGGTATGGGCACCACATTGAGGATATTGGTCTTACACCAAGACTGTTAACCATACCTGGTTGGTAAAGCCTCAACCTTTTCCTTGCGTGGGGGCATTTATGAATGACATTAATCAAATATTAATGTGACACCTTGCACTATTGTGCAAAGCGTCACAAGTGTATGATGGATAATGTACATATTCGATTATCCGAATAAGGTCATTTAATATGGTTTCATCAACTCTCATCCAGGAAATTACACAATTGCACGCCGATTTTTGCTCCGCCTTGGCTGACCCTACCAGGTTGATCCTTTTATATACCCTGGCGGAGAGCCCGCGCAACGTCACCGAGCTGACCCAGGAGCTCGGCCAGCCGCAGCCGACCATCTCACGGCACTTGAAAATCCTGCGTGAGCGTGGCATGGTGGAAGCCACCCGCCAGGGCATGACAGTCCAGTACGCCATTGCGGATGGCAGGGTGATTGAAGCGCTGGACATTCTGCGCAGCATCATGCGTGACAGCATTCAAAAACGCGCCAGCTTCATCGAAGAAGTATCCATATAAGTCACTTACCCCTTGCGAAGGTTCATAACCTTCTCAAGGGTGTGTATACGGAATTTATTTTAGGAGGAAGGTATGCACCATCGCAAGCTTGCTTTCTGGTTGGTTTCGGTGGGGTTGATTCTCCTGTTGGCAGTTGGGTTCTTTTTTCTGCTTCCGGCGCAGCCCGCCAGGGCCCAATGCGGCTCGCAGGCCTCATCCTGTAAAAACTGCCATGAAACCCAGGCACAGGATCCTGTCAGTAATGATCTCACCACCTGGCATGGACAGCACGCCTTTGGTGATTTCTGCTACCTGTGCCATGGGGGCAATAACCAGGCGGCTGATGAGACCACCGCCCATTTCGGGATGGTGGATCCATTGACGGATATTGTTGTGGCATGCAAGAGCTGTCACCCCAAGGATTATGAAGCCCGGGCTCAGGTTTACGGCGATACCCTGGGAATTAAGGTCAGTTCTCTAAAAGCCTCCCTGGCTGCCACTCCGGTCGCCCCATCGGCAAACGCCGCCGCTCCAGTGGCGACAGTCGCACCGGTCGCTCTGCCCGCCGTTCAGGTGGCAGCTGTCCCGGCTGGTTCCATGGTGGACTATTCGCAGCGTTATGATGAAGTCGCCTTGGGAAAGAAGCCCGCCAATGTTGGCAATATCATTCTTATTTTGATGATCGCCGCGATGCTGCTGGGAGGAGGCTTTTTCATTGCTCGCAGGGAAGGCTTGTTTAAGATTTCCTTCCAGGAGACCCGGCAGATTCAGGGCAGCTATCCGGCTGATGTGGTGGATATGGTTCCCGCTATCGCCAAATTAAAACCGGCCGCCCGCAAAGATCTCAACCAACTGTTGGCGAAGCCTGATAATGCGACTGAAGCATTTGCGCTTTTCGCAAAGATGATGAAGGGAAATGCTGTTCCCGACCAAGAGAAGGAAAAAGGTCAGGAAGAAGTTCAGGAAGAAGACCACGAAGAAAATCCGGAAGAAAAGTAGATCGTCTACCTGCCTATTTTATTACAAGGAGAGAACATGGATTGGATCAAGAAGCAATTCAGCAAGGAAACCTGGTCCCCGTATGTTGCCGGGGTCCTGCTGGGAATCGTTGTCATTCTCGCCGTGCTCTTATCAAAAACCCTGCTTGGTGCTTCCGGCGCATTTGAAAACCTTGCGGGGATGATCGGCAAGGCAATTGCACCCGCAGCGTTCAATAATATGTATTTTAACTTTATCATGCCGCCGGGAATCACCTGGGGAGTGTTCCTGCTGATCGGGGTATTTTTTGGCGGCATGCTCGGCGCGGCCTCCAGTAAGACTCTAAAATGGGGCAAAAAGGATGCAGTAAATAGCGACCCGCAGTGGAAGCGCGTCTTTGGACCGCAGACCTGGAAGCGCTGGGTCCTGGGTTTCCTGGGCGCCATCGTGCTGGAATATGGCGCCGGGATAGCCGGCGGTTGCACGAGCGGCTTGCTCATCTCTGGTGGAAGCCTTCTTATTCCGGCAGCCTTTATCTTCATGGGCGGGATGTTCGCCTCGGGCATCGTCACGGCGCTGATCGTTTATCGCAAGCACTATTAAAACTCAAACAAGGAGAGCAACGATGAATTCTGTAATCGCAATAATCCTTGGTGTCGGCTTTGGTCTTTCCTTGAATAAAGCCGGCTTGACCAAGTACCGCAGGATCGCCAACCAGTTCCGCTTCAAGGATATGATGGTAATGAAATTCATCATGACAGCCCTTGCCGTGGCGATGATCGGATTGTTCATCCTGCGCGGTCTGGGTGTGATCACTTTCCCGGCTGCCCCGGCCACTTATGTTGTGGGGAATTTGTTGGGCGGGTTGATCTTTGGGATAGGCATGTCTTTGGTGGGATACTGACCAGGCACCTGTGTCGCCGGGTCCGGCGAAGGAAAATTGGATTATCTTGTTCCGGGTTTGCTTGGCTTTTTGGCTGGTGCGGTGATTTTTGGCCTGACATATCAGCAGGTTTTCCCGCAAATTTCGAAGATTGCCAACCTGGGCAGCGCAGTGTTGCCCGACCTATTGAATGTCAACCCATATCTCACGGTGCTGGCTTTTGCTCTTCTGTGTCTGCTCCTGTTCTATTTCGTTGACCGGATGGGCATGCAAAGGAAGAACGACGAAGATAAGGATGAATGAATAATTGGACCAGCCAGCTCATTCCATCCCGGTTTGAATGGCTGGTCCTTACGTTCTGGCGACTCTGAACCCTTGCGACGGTTTCCATCCGGAGACAAAAGGACGGCAATAACCTTTCCAAGGGTGCCTGTGGAGTTTATTGCGAACCGGCTTGTTCCTCACTATTTCCTTGGTGAGACTAGGTGCCTTTTGTGTTTGGATTTATCTGGAGTAACTCATGACAAATACCATATCACGCCGCGACTTCCTTAAGATGGGAGGCGCTGCCTTTGGTGCGTTGGCAGCCAGCCAGTTTATTCCGCCGGCAGTGGCTGAAGCGGCGCGCCTCAATGGGTTGCTGGATGCAAGTAATTCAGGTTATATCCCAAGTATGTGCGAAATGTGCGTCTGGCGCTGCGGGTTGCTGGCCAAGGTCGAAGAGGGCCGTGTTGTCAAGCTGGAAGGCAACCCCGGGCATCCGCATTCTTTGGGCAAACTTTGCCCGCGCGGCCAATCTGGCCTGATGAATACTTACGATCCTGACCGGGTCCTGACGCCGCTGATCCGGGTGGGCAGGCGCGGTGAAGGCCTTTTCCGTAAAGCCTCCTGGGAGGAGGCCCTGGATCTGGTCGCAAAGAACATGCTGGAAATAAAGCAGAAATATGGGGCGGAGGCCATGATCTTTTCCTCCACCCATAATCTCTCCCAGGTGCAGTTCGAGAACTTGTTGAATGCTTTCGGTTCACCCAACTATGGTACCCAGCGCAGCCTGTGTTTTAATGCCATGATCGTCTCGAACCTGATGACCTACGGCATGGAAGAGCCCGGCCGTCAGTATGATAGTCTTAAATACATCCTCCTGACCGGCCGGAACCTGATGGAAGCCATCTCCACTTCCGAGACCTCGGCTCTGAGCAAGGCCATCGATCGGGGTGCCAGGGTGGTCACGCTGGACCCGCGCTTCACCAAAACCGCTGCCAAGTCTGCTGAATGGCTGCCGATCCGTCCGGGTACTGACCTGGCCTTCCACTTGGCCATGCTTAATGTTATCGTAAGTGAAAAACTCTATAATGCCCAATTTATCTCCACGTATACGAATGGCTTCGAGAAATTGGCTGGCCCGATTGCCCGGTATACGCCGGATTGGGCGGCTGGTATCACCGGCATACCCGCCAGTACCATCCAGCGCATCGCCCGGGAATTTGCCGCGGCCGCACCGCATGCACTCGCTCATAATGGCTGGCGAACCTCCAATTTTGTCAATTCCTTCCAGACAGAGCGCGCTATTGCCATCCTGAATGCCATCATCGGTAACTGGAACACGGCCTTGCTCCCGGCCTCAGGGGAGGAAAGTGGTGTGCTCGGGGCCCCCGCGCAGCCACCTTATCCGCGCGTTTCAGCCGAGCGCCTGGACGGTGTTCCATCGAAATATCCCTTTGTCCCGCTGAAGATCGGTGTTTTCCAGGAATTAAGAGAAGCCGTTCTGAGTGGTCAGCCTTACCAGGCACATGGTTGGTTCATCGCCCGCCAGAATCCGGCTTTGTCATTGCCCGACCGCGGTCGCACCCTCCAGGCCTTTGGCAGGATGGATTTCATCGCCACGATCGACATAATCATGAATGACACCTCCTGGTATTCTGACGTGGTCCTCCCGGAAGCCTCATACCTGGAGCGTTACGACCCGCTTAATATTGTCGGAGATCAGGCCTACATCCGGCAGCCGGTCATCCAGCCTCAAGGAGAGGCGAAATCAGCCTTGTGGATCTACAAACAACTTGGTGCACGCCTGGGCTTGTCAGATTATTTTCAATATAAGGACGAAGAGGATTACCTCAACCAGCAGTTGGCACCCCTGGGTGTCTCTCTGTCGGCAGTACGGCAGAAGGGCTATGTGGATCTGCCCGAAACAGGGCCTGAGCTGGCCGAACCAACCTGGAACACGCCTTCTAACAAGATCGAAATATTTTCCACTACGCTCGATAGAGGTGGTTTTCCCGGTGTTCCTCAGTGGGAAGAGCCCCCTGCGCCCAAGGCAGGCGAGTTCTACCTTTTGACAGGCAAAGTGGCTCAATATACACAGATGGGCACTCAGAACAATCAGCTCTTGCACAAGTACGCCGATGAGCCGCGCTTGTGGATGAACGCCCAGACTGCCAAAAGTTTGGGTCTATCCGATAACAATGTTGTGGAAGTAGCCAGCTCGGCCGGAAAGATCCACATCAAACTGCTCGCCACCCAGGCCATCCGCCCGGATTGTGTCTATCTGACACCGGGTTTTGGGCATCTTTCCAAGGGCTTGACCACTGCCTATGGGGTCGGCGCAAGCGATTCGGATCTGCATGTCACCTACACCGATCCGGTCAGCGGTGGCCAGGCGCTCAGCCAGACATTCGTAACGGTAAAGAAGATTTAACGGGAGCCGGACATGACCGAAATAAAAAATAAAGCCTTCCTGTTCGACGCCACCCGCTGTATTGACTGCCGCGCTTGCATGGTGGCCTGCAGTGTTGAAAACAAGATCGATATGGATAAGACCCGTATCTGGGTGGCTGGTGTCGGCCTGAAAGGAGAGTTTCCCAAGCTGACCCGTGCCTCCATGGTTTACCATTGTATGCACTGTAACGCGCCGGATTGTCTCTCTGCCTGCCCGGTTGGCGCCTACAGCAAGCGTGAGGATGGTCCTGTGCTTTACAACAAGGACAAGTGCATCGGCTGCCGCTATTGTATGAACGCTTGCCCATTCGGCGTGCCGCACTTCGACTATGACAAGGGTCTGGTCGAAGGTGCATTCATTGACAAATGCACCTTTTGCCCGCAGCGCATTGATATTGGCCTGGAACCCGCCTGTGTGGCCACCTGTCCCACCGACGCGCTGGTCTATGGCGAGCGGGCTGACCTGGTCAAGGAGGCACACAGCCGCATCCAGGCGCATCCCGGTCGCTATGTCGACCATGTTTACGGCGAATTCGAGAATGGCGGGACCTCCTACCTGATCCTGTCGCATGTAACGTTTGCCGAGCTGGGTCTGCCAAACGTGGGCACCCGACCAGTTAAAGACGTTAGTGAAGCCGTGATGGGTTTGACCATCCCCTTTGCTCTCGGCTGGGGTGCCGTGCTGACGGGAACAGCCGTGGCAGTACACCTTGTCAACCAGAAAAAAGAAGCCGCTGCAAAAAAAGTCGAAGAAGAAATCCCCGAGGAGACGACTAAATGAAAATGAATATTGCACTCAACAAACGTCTCCAAATAAAGCCGCTAGTCCTGGTCCTGTTGGGCTTAATGGGAATTGCCTTCATCATTGCAATGGTCCGGTACGCCCTTGGGATCGGCGCCGTCAGCAACTTGAGCAATGCCTATCCATGGGCATGGTGGATCAGCTTTGACCTGTTCACGGGGGTCGCCATCAGCAGTGGTGGTTTCCTAATGGCGGGAGTTGTCTATATTTTTGAATTGAAGCAATTCAAGCCACTGTTAAGGCCATCCATTTTGACTGCCTTCTTGGGTTACATCATGGTTGTTATTGCCCTGCTGGTAGACTTGGGCCACCCGGAACGCATTTGGTACATGATGATCCATATGAACGGTACTTCGGTCCTGTTGGAGATAGGCATCTGTGTGATGTCTTATCTGGTAGTTCTGGCAATCGAGTTCGCACCGGTTTTTTTCGAGGGCTTGAAATGGCAGAGGTTCGCCCATTTCATCCACCGCTTCATAATGCCATTTGTAATTTTAGGCGTTGTACTCTCAACGTTACACCAATCCTCGCTTGGCTCTCTTTTGTTGATCCAACCAAGCAAATTACATCCTCTTTGGTGGACACCCATTCTACCTATTGAATTCTTCGTTTCTGCCATCGCCGTCGGATTATCCATGATAATCTTTGAGTCATCCCTCAGTTCCCGTTACTTCAAACGTGGCTTAGAGATCCACCTCCTTGATAAACTGGCCAGAACTGCCGTGATTGTCCTGTCAGTTTACACTCTGATCAAATTTGGGGAGATCTTCATCGCCGGTGATGCCAAATACCTCTTTACAAGCGGCCGGATCAGCCTTCTGTTCTGGGTGGAGATCATCATTGGTGTTGTTATTCCAATAATCCTGTTTTCACTTAAGAAGGTGCGCCAGAGTGCAAACGGTTTATTTACAGGCGCGATCGTTCTGCTCCTTGGCATGATCCTGAATCGGTTTAATGTGAGTTGGTTTGGTGTCACCCATCCTGATCCGTTAACGTACTTGCCTACATTCATGGGTAATGTAAAATACTTCCCCGCACTGTCCGAGGTGCTTGTCTCGATTGGTATCTTTGCGTTTGGCATCCTGGCTTTCGGCTTGGCGGTGAAATACCTGCCGGTATTTGAGGAAGAACACCACGACACAACCCTATAGATGGGCTTCCTTGTTTGTCCTGCTTCCCTAAACCAAGAAAACCGCTCCTGGCAGGGGGCGGTTTTCACTCTTTGATTGGATTGTTTTAAGCATTTATTTCAAAATAATGCCAATTTTAGCCGATATTTCCCCCTTTTTTGGAGAAACAATCATCGCCCTTATTTCGTATAGCCGTAATATATTCAATAGAACAGCCTTTCTACACCATATAAATAAGTATATATGGGATACTCACCTTAAAAATGGTACTAATATGCCTAGGTTCTCCCACTTTCGTCTTTACATCGGTTTTGTTCCCTCGTTGTTTTGAAATACCGGTCCCGCGGAAGCCGTTTTTACCTGATTACCGATCAGTTTTATGAATGTGTATAATTAATTGATGCGCCCGTCCTTTTTTCACCATCTTCACCCACCCAGCATCCCGGTCTTGCAGGCTCGCTTTAGGCACACCCTGGCAGCCGGCGGCTTGGCGGTATATCTGCTGCTGGTTTTGATCCTCACCGGCATTTTGGAGGTCTTTTATTATATTCCGACCCCGGATGAGGCCGCTCTTTCGATCCAGACCCTGGCCTTTCTCGTCCCGTACGGTGGGTTGGTTCGCAACCTTCATTTCTGGGCTGCCCAATTCCTGGTGATCTTCTCCCTGGTTCACCTTCTGCGGGTGATTTTCACCGGCGCTTACCTGCCGCCGCGGCGGTTCAATTACCTGCTTGGAATGGGGTTGCTCGTTCTGGCGATTTTGCTGGATTTTACCGGTTATGTCCTGCGTTGGGACGAGGGCATTCACTGGGCGCTGGTGACCGGTACAAATCTTATTAAAACCATCCCGCTTCTTGGTCCGGGTCTGTACGCCAGCCTGGTTGGCGGATCGCAGCCCGGAGCCGCCACCCTGATACGCTTCTACGGTTGGCATATTTTCGGCCTGACGCTCGCCGCAGTCATCCTGGTTGCCTGGCACATATTCCGTGTCCGCCGGGATGGCGGGATTGCAGCCCCTCCGCCGCCTATGCGGAAGACGCAGCAGCGTATTTCGCGTTTCGAATTGGTTCGACGTGAAATGCTGGCAATGTTGCTGGCTTCCGTGGCGCTTTTGCTTTTATCTGTTTTTGCTCCCGCACCTCTGGCTGCGCCCATCGCAGCCTTTTCGACACTGCCGGAGACCGCTCGTGCCCCCTGGTTCTTCCTGTGGGTGCAGGAGTTGCTCAAATTGGGAAACCCTTTCCTTTTAGGGGTGATCGTCCCCCTGGTTATCCTGATCCTTGTATCACTCATCCCGTTCATTTTCCCGAGATTGGCTCTATCGGAAGTAGGTCATTGGTTCCCCAAGAGCAATCGCCTTGCGCAGATCCTGGCAGGGTTTATCCTTCTTGCCCTTCTCGGTTTGACTTTGCTCTTTCTGGTCCCTGTTCCCTGATCCCGGGTCACCTTTCTCTATGCGCCGCTGGATCGTGATTGCCTCTGCCTTGCTCCTATTGACCCTGCTGGGAATTGCCTGGTTGGAAAGCCGTCGTTTAAAGCCGGTTGCCCTGACACCGACATTGACCGGAAAGGTGGAATATTGCCTGTCCTGCCACGCAGACCTACCCGAGATCAGCAAATCCCATCCGGTTAAATCTTTTGGCTGTGTCCTGTGCCACGGGGGTGAACGTCTGGCCTTGGATGCGAGCCTTGCCCATGGCACGATGCGAGGAGGCAAGAACCCGGCGGATTTTTCAGTAGTCCAGGCCTCCTGCGGCGGAACGAATTGTCACAGCGGCTCTGCAGCGGGGTACAACGATCATATCCAGCGTGCCATCACCAGCATCCAGGCCACCTATGCGGGTGCAATCGCAAATATCCGCTATACCTTCGGCGCACAGCCAGATCTGACTGCTCGCCTGGGTACAACCGCCATCCAGGATGCACAAAGTACCAGCGGCATTACCAGCCTGGCAGCCTTTGACCCAATGAAGGAGACCAATCCTCAGGTGCAAGTTTTCGGAAAAAACTGTCTCACCTGTCACTTGAACTCCCTGCCGGCGCAAACGGGTGGTCGGTACGATCATTTCACAGGCTGTTCGGCCTGCCATACACCCACGCAGTTAACCGATTTGAGCAGCATGAATACCAGCACGGATGAAAAAATCCACGTGCTTTCCACGGCAATTTCTTATACCCAATGCGATACCTGTCATAACCGTGGCAACTACGACCTGCGGTCAATTACTTTCCAGCCGCGCCAGGATACCCCCACTGATCGCCTGCACGATTATTATCAGCCTATCGCCCAGTTCACGAAATGCGAGTACACCCTTGATTGTATCGATTGTCACACTCGCACCGAGGTGATGGGAGATGGTAACTTGTATGGCAATAAAAAGCAGATCCAATATATTCAGTGTAAGACCTGCCATGGCACGCCTACCGAACTGCCCCGCACACAGGTATTGGCCGATCCAAGTAGTATCGCCTTTCGGCAAGCCTTGCTCAATCCGGTTGTGGAGTTGAAAATCGGTGATACCCTCCTTGTAACCGCTAAGGATGAACTGCTCTGGAATACACGCCTCTTGCCTGACGGAACCTACGAGCTTACCGGCAAAGTCTCCCGTCAGGTTTTTATATTCAAGCCAGTGATGGGTTCGGGTTGTACGCAGGATCCCAACAACCAGACATCTGCCTCCTGCCACAAATGCCATTCGGTGCAAAAATGAGCCAGCCGAACCTATCCCGCCGGGACTTTTTGAAGCTGACCCGCACTGCCTTGCTCACGGTAAGTGGCCTTCTTGGATTGGGTGGCTTGATCCGTTTCCTGAGCTATTCATCCCAACCGGCTGCCCCGACCGAATTTGATTTGGGTCTGGCATCGGATTATGTGGCGGGATCGCGCACCGTCCTTCCGGATGTGCCTGCTTTGCTGGTTCATGCAGAAAACGGCTTTACCACCCTGAGCCTGGTTTGTACGCACCTGGGTTGTACCGTGGAGAGCCAACCGGAGGGCTTCGCCTGCCCCTGTCACGGTTCGCGCTTTGATTTGCAGGGAAGGGTGGTTCGCGGTCCTGCCTCCAAAGCGCTGCAGTCGTTGCGGGTTGATTTGGGTTCGGATGGGAAATTGCGTTTATTTACCAATTGACTGGTGCGGTAAATAATTGCAGAGTTCTCAATCTAGACAATATTTCCTCGAACACGGGAACACCAGCCAGGCTATTCGCTCGTGAGAGCATTTTTCTTCATTTCTTTCCTGGCTTTTAAAGCTTCCAACACAGCCGGGACGAGAGAAATGAGGATGATGGCGACGATAACCAGCTCAAAATTCTTCTGAACAAAGGGGATATTACCGAAAAAGTAACCCAGAAGGGTGAAGGTCGCCACCCAGGTGATCCCCCCGATCAGGTTCCAGGTGATGAAATAACCATAGGGCATTTTGCTCACCCCGGCTACAAAAGGGGTAAAGGTGCGGATGATGGGGACAAAGCGCGCCAGGAAAATCGTCATGCCGCCGTGTTTCTCAAAGAACGCATGTGTGCGTTCCATGTATTCCTTTTTGATCCATTTGACTTCGCCGGTGTAAGCCTTGGCACCGATGGCATGCCCGATCCAGTAATTGGCCGTGTCCCCAGCGAAAGCTGCAATAGCCATTAGGATGAATAGCATCCATGGGTTGAGCGCGCCGCGTGCCGAGAAGGCTGCTGCAGCAAAAATGAGACTATCCCCCGGAAGGAAGGGAGTCACAACAAATCCAGTCTCCATGAAAATGACGAAAAAGAGCAGGCCATAAGTCCATGCGCCGTAGCGGGTGATAATATCACTCAGGTACACATCAATATGCAGGATAAAGTCGATAATTTTCAATACAAGACTCATCATGACTCCTTGGAAATTATGCTTGAGGCGGGGCGATTATATCACTATGGACTGTTGTATTGGGAAAAGGATGGTTTGGTCTAAGGCGGCGATTGATAATTGGAAGAGCGATCATAATAGCCAGCAATACCAATATCAAAATCCCAACCCCCGTCAAGACGAGCAGCATGCTTAATGGATCTGTGCTTGCGCCTGGAAGGTTAAGTCGCAAACCTCCATAAACTGCCAGGATTACTGAACCATTCCACAGCCCATGAATGCTGGTGGAAATCAGGTAAGCCCCGGCCAATCGGCCATAGTGTTTCTCAAGTCTTGCTGAAGCAATTCCCCATCCCATCAATCCACTGGCAGTTATATGCATCAATGTGCTGGCGGAGCGGGCAGCCAGTCCGAAAGCAGGTATCTGGAAGCTGCCGCTGGCCGCAAGAGTCCCTTCAAGCATGGCAAAGCCGGCCCCGCACAGCGCGCCTAGGGCGAAGCCTTCTGCCGGGGAGCGCAGGCGTTTTCCCAGCAACCAGACTGCAGCTGGTTTGAGAGTCTCTTCGATTATGGGCGATAGAATTGAGCCAAAGAGAATCGCCAGCAGAAGGAACAGTGGGTTGGTCAGGTATGGAGACAGGATGGTCAGCAAATCCTGTAAATTGCCACCATTGGTTACCTGGTTCCAGATATGCTGAAGAACCGCCAGCCATTGTGGATTCAATGCCGAAACGAACACGGCAGTCAGGGCGGCGATTCCCAGGACAAAATATTCCAGGAATATGGCTCCGATCGTGCTTCCGGTCATGCCGATGGAGAAGCCAGCCCACAACCGCCGCCAGGATCCAGCTGGCAGGCCGCCTATGGCGATCCATGCCAGTCCTGCGACAGGCAGGCCAATCCCCACCATGAAGAACGGCAAGGCCATCAGCCCCCAGTAACTTTGTAAGCCATTAAGGATCGTGGTCAGGATGATCATCAAAACCCAAGTGACCACTAAAACAACCACCTGCCAGAGCTTTATTGGAAGGACATTGGCAGGGCGGATTTCGTTGCCTCTTAGCTTCAGGATGCTGTAAATGAGAACGGGTAGATGCAAGGCTGCGCAAAAGAACATACCAAATGATGCGAAAAGGCTGGCTGACAAACCGCTTGAAGATGGGATTCCGGAAGTGAAACCCTTGATCGCCAGGTACATTCCCCAACCTGCCAGTGCTGTAAAACCGGCAATGGAAAATATCAGTAACATGATGTCTCGGCGGCGATTGTTTTTAAAACTGGTTTGCATGATGGCTCCTTCGCGTTATGGAGTGTACCGGAAATTAGTGGGCCAGCGCATCCTCGAGTTGTTTGTATGAACTCATTTGCGATATTCTTATCAAGAAAGATGTTAGAGAACTGCTTTGGGCACGCAGAGCCCGCACTGCCGGACCAACTGGATCTTCTCCTGCAGCACCGCCTGGAATCTCTGCATAAGCTCCGTAAAAAGCAAAATAGGCTTGGTTAAGTTTGCGGATGGAGTACCCGTTGTCCCAGAATACCAGGCGGCGTTGTTCCATGTAGCTTTCAGCTTCAGTGATCTTTCCCTTTTTGAGTAGTTCATCCACATGGACACGTGTGGTGTGCATCTCCGCCCGGAAGTCAAATTTTGAGTTGGCAGGAGTTATAGGGAGGCTCGCCTCTTGGGCCTGTGTCGCGTATAAACGATACGCTTCTGGATAATATTGTCTGAGTACAATTTGCGATATTTCAGAACCGGATATGGAAGCGGTGGTCTCATTCATGGTCCGTAGTTCTGGGCTGGTCTCATAGTTCAAGCCGAGAGGGCGCAGGGTAAGCCAGTTGTGCGTCCACTCATGAGCAATTGTGTCTGCCAGCCAATCCAGGGCAGTGTTGCGTTCGATCATGGTTGGGTAGGTACCGATGCCTCCCACGGGGACCACCAACGTGGAGACATTCAACCCCTGAGAGACTTGATTTTCAAGGTTCACCTGCTGGTCCACACTCAGGTCGGTGATAAGGGAAATGGAAGCATCCTCCTGGATTTTATCTCTCGGCGAAATGATCAGGTTATAAGGCAGGGGTGTGATATGGAACCAGACGGGCGGGATAGGCTGGCCGCCGCTGGTCAGGCCCAGGTCTGCCAGCGTGGCAGAAACCTGATCTTGCAGAATAGCCTCAGCAATTGGAGCAACCTGCCGCTGGTGGGTATACAAACCAGCGAGCTCGGCTTGCAGGGAACCCGAAGCTGCAGAGGGATTCTTCACCTTGGGATCTGAATAGATTAATTCAAGCTTGTTTTCGTCGGCAAGGATGCTATCCATCAGGTGAAAATAATCGACTACGACTTTATGATTTGTGGAAGCGGTAAAATAAAACGGCGTATCAATGACAGCCTGGCCCAGCTTTACTCCCAGGGCATTTAGCGTCCAACCGACAAAATCGAATTCAACCGGGCGGGTGTAATGGCGGGCTGCATCTGCTGTGGTTGCAGGAACAAGCCAGGTACTGCTTGAAAGGAGAAAGGCGAAGAGCAGAATATAAATGCTGAATAGAAGCGTGCGCATGATGCGGTTGATGTAATTCATGGGGGTATTCGTATAAACGCAATCAAATTAAGAAAAAGATGCTTCCCAGACCTCAGAAACTGGGTTACCCCCCGCGGATACGCTGGGCTTCGAGCACATTGGGCAAATTCTCTATACGCGCCAGCATGCGGCTTAACTGGGCCAAATCCTTTACTTCAATCACAATGCGCAGGTCTGCCAGATTCTTGGATATTCGCACCTGCACATCCACGATATTGACATTTTCTCCATTGAGAAGTGTGGTGATGTCACCCATCAGACCCTGCCGGTCATAAGCGCGGATGCGGATGGGTACCGGGTACGTCCGTACATTTTCACCCCAGGACACTTTCACCAGTCGTTCCCGGTCCTTTATACGCAGGATATTGGGGCAATCCTGCCGATGGATCGTGGCCCCGTGACCGCGCGTGATATAACCAATAATTTCGTCGCCAGGCGTCGGGTTGCAGCATTTTCCCATGGTGGTCATCAAGCCTTTTAATCCAAGCACGGTAACGGCTTCGGACGAAACAGCTTCACTCGATGGTGGTACCACCACCAGTACATCGTCGCTCTGCTTGGATTCTGCGATTTGATTGATCACCCGGGCGATATTTATATCGCCATTGCCAAGGGCGATAAATAATTCTTCCGGGCTGCGGTCAAAATGGACGGCCAGGGATTTTAGTCCATCATCATCCAGCTCGGGCAGTCCAAGGCGCTGGATCTCATGAAAAAGGATCTCCTTACCCTGGGAGGAGTTTTGACCCTGATCTTGTTTCTTGAACCAGGCGCGGATCTTCGAACGGGCACGCTGCGTATGTACCAGCCCCAGGCTTGGATTGAGCCAGTCGCGAACTCGGGCCGCCCTGCTTGGCGGTCAGGATTTCCACCTGTTCGCCGGTATGCAGAACGTAATCCAGGGGAACGAGTTTGTTGTTGACCTTGGCGCCTCGACAGCGATTCCCGACGTTGGTATGAACATGATACGCAAAGTCGATCGGCGTAGAACCAGCCGGCAGGTCAATGATATCGCCGTGTGGGGTGAAGACGTAGACCCGGTCCTTGAATACGTCGGTCTTCATCCCATCCACAAACTCTTGGGCGTCGTCCACATCCTGCCGCCACTCCATCACCCGCCGCAGCCAGTTGATGCGTTCGTCATATTTATCGCCTGATCCGCCTTCCTTGTAACGCCAATGCGAGGCGATGCCGAATTCGGCATTTTCATCCATATCACGCGTGCGTATCTGCACTTCCACTGGGCGACCATCATCATAAATGATGGCAGTATGCAGGGATTGATAAAAATTATCCTTTGGGGCGGCAATATAGTCGTCAAACTCATTGGGAATTGGCCGCCAGTGTGTATGGATGACGCCCAGTGCGGCATAACAGGCGGTTACATCCGGGACAATGAGCCGGACGCCGCGCACATCTCGGACCAGGTCGAAGGACTTGCCTTTCTCAACCATTTTCTTATATATGGAGTATATGTGTTTTGGACGCCCGGATATTTCAGCTTTTACGCCGGCCTCATGAAGGATTTTCGTGATGGAGTCGATAATGGTCTGGATCTCGGTCTCACGCGAATCCCGGCGGACAGCCAGCTGTTCGGCAATTTCCTTGTATTTCTCCGGGTTGGTGTAACGGAAGCCCAGGTCTTCAAGTTCCCACTTGATCTGCCAGATGCCAAGGCGATTGGCGAGTGGTGCAAAAATATCCAGGGTCTCCTGGGCGATCCGCCGGCGTTTTGCGTCAGGGAAGGCGCCCAGGGTACGCATATTATGAAGGCGGTCTGCCAATTTTATGAAGACGACGCGTACATCACTATCCATTGCCAAAAACGTTTTTCGCAATGTTTCAATGGAAAGCTCATGTTTGCGGTTGCGGAGTTCTGCCTCATTCGCAGCAGCCTGGGCCGCCTCGCGCTGTAAAGTTTCTGCCTCGTCTTCATTTGCCTTGGGGAGCACTTCTTCGCGGTGTTCACCGCGTGAAACCCTCGGCAGCTGGGTCAATTTGGTCACTCCCTGCACCAGACTGACCACCTCGTCACTGAAATCCCGGTGCAAACCATCGGCCGTAATGGCGGTGTCCTCTATCGTATCGTGCAAAAGCCCGGCAGCCACCACTTCGGCCGGCATCGAGAACTCGGCCAGGATGGCCGCAACGGCCAGCAGGTGGTTCACATAAGGCTCACCGGAGACTCGTTTTTGGCCGGCATGAGCCTTCTCGGCAACACGATAAGCACGCTGGATCAACTCCCGGTCGGCGTGAGTGTAATCATCGGGGAGACCAGCAAGGAGTTCTTCGAGGTTGAGAGGTGCAGCCGTCTTCATGAAATCTATTATAATCGCCCCGGGATTACTTATGGCGACTGCGAACAACGTTACCCGCTTGTTGGACTCCAGGAAAATCTCCTATCGGGCCTTTGAGCTGCCTGCGGAGAAGACCGGGGCGCGTGAAACGGCCCGTCTTTTGGGCGTGAACCCGGACCTGATCTTTAAGACGATCGTTATCACCCGGCCGAATGGAAAACCCATCCTGGCAGTCATCCCAGGACCAAATCGGGTCGACTTAAAACTCCTGGCAACGGCATTGGGCGAAAAAAAGGTCAGCCTGCCCAGCGAACACGCCGCCGAAGAATTGACCGGTTTGCTGGCGGGGGGCATATCGCCTCTGGCGCTCATGAACAAAGGCTTTCAAGTGGTCATCGATTTGGCTGCACAAATCTGGCCCGAGATCCATGTAAGCGGAGGGCAGCGCGGGCTGAACATCCGGCTCTCAGTTCAGGCGCTGGCTGATTTAACCCGTGCCCGCTTTGCCCGGATTAGTGTTCCAGACCTCGAAGGACTGGTTGCGGAAGAATAATCGGGGCTCTCCTGGACCTACGAAAACCCGGAAGAAAACCTTATCCCTTCACAACTGCCAATGGACGCAGGCGGGCCACTTTTTTTGCGATCCCGGCCGCGATGACCGTTTCCACCACTTCATCAACATCCTTGTAGGCTGAAGGGGCTTCCTCAGCCAACCCGGACAAGGATCCAGCACGCACCTGTATGCCCTGTTGCTCCAATGATCTGCGCAAATCCTGCCCGCGGATTTCATGTTTTGCTTTGGCGCGGCTCATCGTCCGCCCGGCGCCGTGACAGCTGGACCCCCATGAAAGCTGCATGCTCATTTCTGTTCCTGCCAATACCCAGGAGGCGGTTCCCATGCTGCCGGGAACAAGCACTGGCTGTCCTGTCGCTTGGTATTCCGGTGGTAGCCCGGGTGCGCCTGGTCCAAAGGCGCGTGTTGCTCCTTTGCGATGGACGCATACTTTGAGACGTGCCCCATTGACACGATGAGTCTCCAGCTTGCCTATGTTATGGCATATATCGTATACCTGGACGAGTTGCCAGCCTTTCATTTTCCCGGAAAAAGTTTCTTCAAAGGCTCGCCGGGAGGCATGCGCCAGCAATTGCCGGTTGGCGAATGCGAAATTGGCAGCCGCACGCATCGCTCCCAGGTAGGCCTGGCCTTCTGGGCTGTCCATCGGTGCACAAACCAGTTCACGATCAGGCAGGATGATGTCATATCGGTGGACTGCGGCCTGGAACTCCTGTACATAGTCGGTGCAGACCTGATGACCCAGGCCGCGTGAGCCGCAGTGGATTTGCACCACCAGGCAGCCTTCCTGCAGTCCAAAAACCGCAGAAGTTTTTTCGTCCAGTACTGATTCCACCCGGTCGACTTCGAGGAAGTGGTTCCCAGCGCCCAGCGAACCGATCTGGCTGCGCCCGCGCAGCTTGGCGCGATCGCTGACCCTGGCAGGGTCGGCTCCTTCCAGGCAGCCGCCTTCTTCTGTGCGTGCAATATCCGATTCCGTGGCATATCCATTTTTGTGAGCCCAGCGCGAGCCTTCACGCAATAACCGGTCCAGTTCCGGCATGTTAAGGGAGACGAGACCCTCCTTGCCGACTCCGCTGGGGCAATATTGGTTTAATAAGGTGGCCAGGGTATCCATGTAGGGTGCAGCAGCCTCGGCTTGTATGGAGGAGGCCAGCAGGCGTACGCCACAATTGATGTCGTAACCAATTCCGCCTGGAGAGATGACGCCACCCGGAAATTCCGTTGCCGCCACCCCCCCGATCGGGAATCCGTATCCTTGGTGCATATCCGGCATGACCACAACATGTCCGACCAGGCCGGGGAGCGTTGCCGCGTTGACAGCCTGCTCAAGGGATTTATCGCCGGCGATGTGAATTAGAAGATCGTGGGTAGCGAAAATACGCACCGGAACACGCATATCTTGGCGAAAGGTGCGCGGGATTTCCCATTCGTAATCGGAGATCTTGGTCAGGTCCTGAATGCGGATCATATCCAGCTCCCGGGCGGGGAGAATCCCGTCCTCATACGTCAAACACAATTTCCACTTGGAATCCAAGTTCAGTTTTAGTTATTTGTAAATTATGGTAAGTCACTGCTTTGATGGTTTTATTTATTGAGAGAATGGGTGCACCCGACATGATCACTTTCAATTTTGACCCTTTCAGAACTACTCTAAAAGTATCAAAAACCAGGTTTTCCTGTTCGACTTCCCAGATCAGTTCAGACAGGAAGGCAACCAAAAGGCTTTCCCCGTCCGGGGCTTTCGCCTCGAAAGTGCGCGAAACGCGTGGGTCTGGGGTTGGTTTCAAACCTGAAAGTGCATTCATCCCGCGGGCTGCTTCCGCAAACAGCTCCGGCAGGCTTCTGGCCCAAACACGCATCGCCCAATCCGCTGTGTGGGGCAATTCTTCGAATCCGGATTCCCTGTTGATCATGGCAGCATAATTGTACTCCCACAGGGTTAAGGAATGATACGCCTAATCGAAAAGGCTGTCTTTATCGGCGTGTTTGAAATATTCCCGATAAGCGGCTGTTTCCGCCAGCAAAGATTGAATTTCCGTCCAAAGTTGTGAACCTTTAGCTGAATCTTTTTGAGAAGAACCGATATCCACGATCAAATCGTTATCCTGTTCCAACTTTACTACTATTCCGCCTTGTGAAACCAACCAGCTTACACCTTTACGGACTGTGACAGCCCGCTGTGCTGTAGCGCTTTCCAACTCAGAATAGGTGACTTTTCCATTCCGCTGATTGATGGAGTATTTCAGCAGCCCTGCCAGCCGTCCTAAAAATCGATCCGGCCCCTCGACCGGGTCCGTAACCGCAAATAGATAAATCGTTTGGGGGTGTACTTTGGCCAATACAGCCCGTAATTCGTCCGGGGAGGGCGGGATGGTCCAGAAGATGAGTGCAGCGGCAGTTTCCAGTCCGTGGCGATCCCTCCCATCGACTGCTTTCCTTTCCTGGCCTTCCGCCCAAAGCATGATTGATGGTTGGTGCATAAGCGATTCGAGAATTTTTAAAGGCTCCTGGATGTTTCGATAATCAAGCACTTCCAACTGGCTGCTTTTAATCTCGATCTTTTCTAAATCCTGGCTGCGAAAATCCACCAATTCCAACTGACCTGGGGTTCGCCGCGCCAGTCCGAGGCGCGCAGGCTATAGGCCAGGTCAAAAAGGCCCTCCGGAATTGAGTCCTTTTCTACTGCGCCATTCCACCATAATACGGTCTGGCTATTGCCCGCTTCATCCTCCACCTTCAGTTTCAAGTGTTCCTGGTTCCGCCCGATCGTCGCGACGGATTGTATCTTTAGTCTGCTGGTCGCCAAAGTCAGTTTTAAATTGCCAGGACCGAAGGGAGCCAGGCTTTCGATTGCCCTGGCCAGAGATAGATTGGCTTTCAGGCAGGGTCAACCAGGCATCAATTTCAAGATTATCCTCTGTTTCGATTCCCTCCATCATATCCAACACGGTCTTCGACAGCCGCCGTGTGAATTCGGGGAGTTTTTCTGCTTCCAGGGAAAGCCCGGCGGCCATCGCATGCCCACCGAAATTAAGCAGCAAATCCTTTTGCGCAGCAATTGCCGCGGTAATATTCAACCCTGCAATGGAACGTGCCGAGCCGTGAGCTGCCTGGTTCACTGGAGTGGAGAATAAGATCGCTGGTTTCCCATAACGCTCCACCAGGCGGCTGGCGACAATCCCCACCACGCCTCCCTGCCAGGCTGGATGTCCGAGCACAAGAATGGGCTGGGCAAGCAAGACTGGGTTGGCGTGCAATTGGGCTTCTACCGCCCGGTTCACTTGATTGCACAGCAGCTGGCGCTGCGCGTTCAGACCTTCAAGCTGCGTGGCGAGGACGCGTGCCCGGACCGTATCAGAAGTGGTAAAGAGATCCACGGTGGGGTTTGCGTCCCCCAGGCGGCCCAGGGCGTTCAGGCGAGGCCCCAGTACGAAGCCAATGTGTTCCTCCGTCAGGTTGGATGGGACGAGTTCCGCCATTTCCATCATGATCTGCAGCCCGAGCCGATGTGTATTTCTAAGTGCTTCCAACCCGCGCTGGACCAGGTAACGTGCATCACCTGTGAGCTGAGCCAGGTCGGCAACCAAGCCAAGTGCCGCCAAGTCTAGATGTTGGGTGGCATTACTGCTCTGGCTGAAGCGCTCATAAAGTCCTTCAGAAAGCTTATAGGCCAGACCGGAACCTGATAGCGTGGAAAGTGGATGGCCCACCGGCAGGAGTTTCGGATTGGCAATTGCAGTGGCGGGCGGAAGTGTTTCAGGGAGATCGTGATGGTCGGTGATGAGCATATCAACATGTCGCGAACGGGCGTATTCCGCTGCCCCGTGAGCGCTGATGCCTGTGTCGCAGGTCAGGATGATTTTTACACCCTGGTCAAGCGTCTCCTCAAGGTGTGGAATATTGACACCGTGACCCTCGCTTGCACGCACCGGGATGTGGTAAGTGACATCCGCGTTCAACTCCTTGAGAGTTTGAAAGAGTATGGTTGTGGAGGTCTGGCCGTCCACGTCAAAATCTCCCCATACGCAGATGGATTCCTTTTTGCGGATAGCCATTTCCAGACGATCTGCAATGGATGTTATTCCCGGTATGAGGGCTGCCGGGGCAGGCGAGTATGCCAGGGGATCCAGGAAGGCATGGGCGGCTTCAGCGTTGGTGAAGCCGCGGCGAACAAGCGTTTCTGCCACCAGTGGATGCAAGCCTGGAAGGATTTCTGGGGATGGAAGATGGGTCGACTCTATCCACTTCATGGTGAGTCTAGAATTCAATTTCAGCGATCTGTTCGAAATTCAGGTTGAATTCGTTGGAGGCAGCTTCGGTTTCTTCCTCGGCTTCCAACTCCGTCCCGGCTTTTCCGCCACGGTCGCAGTAGGAACGGAATGGGCAGTAATCACACTTCTTCTCGTCCTCTGTCAGGGGAAAATTCCGTTTGTTTCCGATTTCTTTGATCATGCTGATGAGGATGTCCCAGTCGCGTTGATATTGGGCAGTATTGTATGAGAAACAAGCTGGCTCCGATGGGAAGTCAGCATACCAGTAGGTCATTTCGATCTCTTCTGGCCCGATCGGGGTACCGCCGTGTAAGTACGAACCTGCCTGAACCATCAATGCACGGTAGACACGCGTCTGCATCCGCGCGGCCATCCATTCGTCCCGGGGACGTTTACGGGATGTTTTCCAATCAAATATCAGGACCTTCTGTTCGGGCGAAATTGCGAGCAGATCATACTTTGCCAGCAGACGCTGGGTTCCAACCGGCGCGCTGAGAGTTAATTCTGCGTATTGTTCATAGCCAGAGATATTGAAATCATGCTTCAAGTAATTTCCCCACCAACGTTCAAGATTTGGCGTGCTTGCCAGCCGGGAAAGTTTATCGACAGGCAGTCCTGCCAGGTGTTGTTGAATCAAAAGATGGAAAACCTGTCCTTCCTGCTGGCGGCGTTCATTTTCCAAAATCGGTTCTGTTTCAACTGCCGGCCAGGCCAGGTGTTCTATGTAACGCAGTTGGAACCGGCGTGGACAATCGAAGTAGTCCTGCAGGGAGGTCTGGCTGAAGGTGAAAGAGGCCGATATTTCAGATTTGATATCATCAGGCATTGTTTTCGCCTTCATTTTACGTTGAAACGATTAAATTCTCCGGTTGGTGTTTCCCATTCAACGCGTGCATTTTCGACATGCGAAGCTCGAGGTCCGGTTTTAACAACCTCAATGAATCGTTCCAATACATCGCGGGAACCTTCCGCGACTGTTTCCACCTGGTTATATCCCAGATTATGCACCCATCCGACCAGGCCAAATAAAGAGCCGGCTTGCAGGACAAAGGCGCGGAAACCGACCCCCTGTACGCGTCCCGTTACCCAGATATGGACCCGTAAATGATCATTACGGATTTCTTCTGCCATACAATTCCTTTTTAAAGATGTATATCACCTTCCCAGGAAATAAAGAACCAGGGTAAGCGTTAGAGGGCTCAGGATCGTGCTGATAAAGATAATGGCGGTTGCCAGTTTGGAATCCAGCTTGAACTCGGTTGCCAGTACAGTAACCATGACTGCACTGGGCATGCTCATTTCAGTTATTCCAGCCTGTTTGGCAGGGTTCTGTAGGCCGAAAAGTGCTGCCAGACCAAGGCCAATAAGCGGGCCAATCACCAGTCGAATGACAACCGGGATGCTTATTGCACGAAAATTACGGCTCCATTCGATATGCTGCAATTCTAACCCAAGCAGGATAAGCATACCAGGGATGGCGCCGCCGGCCGCCAGGGAAAGTGTGCGGTTGATCGGTTCGGGCAACGACCAACCGGTGGCTATGAAAAGCATTGCCAGCAGGATGGCATAAATTGCTGGTATTTTGAATAGACCCAGTAACGCTCCTTTAAGATCCAGGTGACCCAATGATGCGATCATCACACCGAAAGTGTACAATATCAATGAGTTGGTGACGAAAAAAACACTGGCATAAGCCAGTGCTTCCTGTCCGAATGCAAAGGAGACCAGCGGAAGACCGAAATTGCCAGCATTCACGATCATGCTGGTCAATACCACTATGGTCAATACGTCTCGTTCAAAATGGAATAATTTTCCGATCAGTAAAGCCAACCCCGCCGTGATCAACGCACCTGCAGCCGTAAATCCCATCATGAGACCTATGCGTTCAATTGGCAGGTCATTGCTGGTAAGAAGGTTAAAAATGAGAACCGGGCTGAGGATATAAAAGATGACTCGCCCAAGAGGGCGAGCATCAAGGTTAAGAGTTTTCCCCAAGGCAAAACCTGCGCCACTGAGGAGTAATACTGGCAGGATGTTATTGGTAAAAATGTCAAATAAGTGCATTATCTCATGGTGGGATATAACGATTATCTTTTGTATTAATCGTCATCCAATCCATCTGCCTCGTCTGACTCTTCTTCGTGCAGATCTCCGCTCTGATCAAGCTCAAATAGCTCAAACTGAGCCATATCTTCCGTGAAGGTCAGGTTATCCATGGCTTCCTCGATAAAATCGGCTTCATCGTCGTCTGTTTCAACTTCGAGGAGTTCTTCCAGTCGGGCACGTACACCTTCCCCGCCAATTTTTGAGAGGGCCCAGATGAGCTCTCGACGCAATTCGAGATCTTCCTCGTCTTCTAATAAATCGAGCAGGACCGGCCTGGCAGATGCCAGTTCCAATTCGCCGGCAGCATGGATGGCCTCGGAACGGATGTCTTCATCTGGCGCGTGTAATTTGGAAAGGACTTGCTTTTTCCAGCGTTCATCACAAGAATGACCCATAGCAAAAAGCGAGCTTACCACCCAGTTGGGATCTTTTTTGTGATATGCCGCCTCGATAAGGGGAATGACTTCCTCACGCCCGGAATATCCCAGCGACTCGAGCGCGCGCCGGCGTACCAGGTTTTCCTCGGAGGAAGTGACCGCCTTGAGCAGATCATCTTCAATTTGATGATGCAGTTCTGCTGGTATTTTCTCCAATTCACCCAGGTAAATAAAGAGCCCCAGTGCATTGGCTGCCGCAGCACGCACTTCCGCATCCTCATCCTCGTCAAGCATTTTAAGGAAGATCCGGGCAAGTTTCGGATCCTCGTTTTCCCAGAGCAAGCGAATTGCCTGCGTACGCACCTGCGGATCGGTGTCCTTTAGCAACGGGCGTGCCAGGTCGTCGAAATTGGTTAAAGTGTCTGTTTCGGCCAGGTCTTCCAGGTCATCCAGCAAGGTGTGTTTTCTTTTGGTGGTTATTTTTGGCCAACCTTTCATCAGGATAGTCAAATCGTCGGGTGAAATATCTGAGAAGGAGTGCAAGTAGCGCGCTGAAAAAGGTGTTCCTTCGTCTATTAGAGCGTTCACCACAGTCTGAAATGGTACATTTTTAAATGGTACATTCGAGGGCATAGAAAAAAATCCACTCCTTAGGGGAGAGTAATGGTGATCGGATTAATAAAATCCTTGAGGTAGAAAAAACCCAATAAAATGAGCAGCACCAGGAATCCGATACTATTGATGGCCGCCTGGTATTTTACTGGTATCGGCCGGCGTATAACAATCTCTACGAGGGTTGTGAAGATTCGCCAGCCATCAAGAGCCGGGATGGGCAACACATTCACTACGCCAACGGTAATGGTCAGGGATATGATGATCAGCAGGGTGTAGTTGGTGGGCATTTGCGATTGACCGCTTGAAGTTGCCTGGCGGCTGGAGACATCCCTCGCCACAGATTGCTGGAATAGATTCCAGATGGTGCGCGGTCCGCCAATTTGAGCTTCCTGCGGAGAGACGCTGCCGGCGATGATTCGTCCGGGCAAAGACAGAAGATTTTGTATATCACTTCCGGTGGCAGTAAAGCTGACCGGGATGGTTTGGAACCAATTACTGGGCTGGTGCAGTGCCTGGCCAACGGCTATACCCATCGGTCCCTGGTTGGCCACGACAACGCTGCGCGGGGTAACCGTGATATTCAATATTTGCCCGTTTCGCCGGATGATCAACGGCATGGGCTTGCCCAGATAATTTTGCGTAATGGAGATCAATTGGTTGTAATTGTTGACCTGGATTCCACCAGCAGATAACACAACGTCACTGACCTTCAATCCGGCCATTTCGGCTGGTGAACCCGGTTCGACCATGGCGACGACCGCGCTGTTTTTATCCGGGATGCCAACCTGGCTGAAAAAGATGGTGTAAACCAGGACTGCCGTCAACAGGTTCATGCTGACCCCCGCAAGCAATACGAGGATGCGCTTCCAGGGCTTTGCAGCTGCCATGCCTCCTGAAATGGTCGGATCATCCTCTCCTTTGATCTTGTTGAAGCCCCCCAGCGGGATCCAGTTCAGCGTGAAATCGGTGCCGGGCCGGAACTCGGTCAGGTTACCACTGAGGGATATCGCACCCTGCGGGGGCACTTTTTTTGCGGTTTTCTGTGCCGGCTGCTGGTTGGCGGGTTGGAATTGGGCATTCGTTCCGTCAGCTCGGTCAGGCTTGATCTGTCCATTCTTGGCATCTGGAAAAACAATTGTCCTGAGTACCAGTTTTCCTTTGACCTCGTCAGCAGTAATCGCGGCTGCTTGATGCTGCACAGCCTGCTGGTCAGAAGGAAGGATAATATTCCCAGGGATTTCCACTTTCTGCCCGGCAAGGACAAGAAAGCCCTTGTTGCGCCAGAGCCGCAGCAAGCGAGGCGGAAAACCAATACCAAATTCCTCAACTTCGATACCCAACAGCCGGGCTACGAAGTAATGTCCCAGCTCATGTAAAAGGATGATTCCAGCGAAGACCACCACGAAGATGATCCCGCCCAGCAGAGTCGTGTTCATTCAGACCTCATAATATGGTATATATACGCCTCTTCTGAGGCAGGGTGATTATATCCTTTTTGAACGGGTTGTTTGGCAGAGGAGCATTAATAATACGTAAGAAAGATTATTAACTTTGCCAGGATCTCCCAGTTACGATTGTAGTAACGACTTCAGTCGTTACCATCCCTCCCCTTAAATTAACCTTGCAGGACCTCCAACGTGTGCCACAAGCACTTCCCGAACACCCTTCAGGCTGTTTAGTAGACCGGTTACCTGTTCCACTTCAGCGGCTTCCGTGATCACGTGGACATTTGGTCCCGCATCGATCGTGTAGCAGACGGGCAGCCCTTTCCCACGGGCGGCACGGATGGTCCGCATGACTGTCAGCGTGGCTTCCTGCCAGTAGAAAAGTGGCGGTTTGGAAGTCATCATCACGGCATGCATTATGTCTGAGTCAAGTTCAACGATTTCTGCCAGGGTCGCGAAATCCCTCTGCCGGATGGCGTTCCGGCAAATTTCCAGCCTGCGAGATGCATCAGCAACGCGGGCAGCCTGCAGTGGGCTGCTGCCAGCCAGTGCATGCCCCTCGGTGGAGCCGGTCGCCTTGTGCCCGCTGGACAACACGGCAATGCAGTCGGCCAGTTCCCAGTACCCGGGCGGGGCGATGGAAAAGGCATACGAGTTGGCCTCGCCAGTGCCCATTTGCCACTCGACAAACCCGCTTGGGATGGAGCGGCAGGCCGAGCCGGAGCCGCGCCGTGCCAGTCGGGACAGATCGGCTTCGTCGAGATCAAGTCCGGCAGCCTTTGTGGCCGCCAGGGCCAGCGCCGCAAACGCCGCTGCTGATGAGGCGATCCCGGCGCCAGAGGGGAAATTACTTTCGCTGGTTACCTCAGCACCCTTATTCAAACCAGCCATTTTTCGGACAAGATCAAGAAAAGCTGAAACACGCTTCAATCCTTTGCCGTAGACCGACTGACCGTTGATGGAGAGAGAGTCATCCAGGCGCGAGTTGGAAAACGTAACGGTTGTGCGCGTTTCCAGGCCTTCCAGGTTCATCGAAATCGAACCGTTGACCGGCAGGCGCAAGTTGTCATCGCGGTTTCCCCAGTATTTTATGAAGGCAATATTAGGATGGGCCAGGGCGGAGGCCGATCTGGTTTGAGCAGGATGGATGAGTTTCATATAACTAGAAGTTTACCATTAAGCATTCATAAAGAGGTTTCACCCCGAAGGTCGAAAATGATGGTGCCGGAGTCCAACGAATATTCTAACCCAGACCTGCGAATTCACATCCCAGCTTGTGGAGGCTTTCCAACCAGCCTTGCCTGGTCGTTTCATCCGTTGTGATCAGCCTGGGCAGGGGATTTTCCAGGCCGTAGCGCTCATATTTGGCATTGCCGATATTATGGTAAGGCATCAAGTCGACCCCGTCCAGTTCCGGGTATCGGCAGGACAATTGAGCGATGCCCTCCAGGTGGTCCTGCGAGTCGTTGATTCCCGGAATGAGCGGACAGCGCAGGCGGACCCTCGCACCTTGTCGAACCAGGAAATCGAGATTGGAAAGGATAAGTTCGTTTGAAACGCCGGTCAGTCTTTTGTGAGTCTCCGGATCGGTGGCCTTGTAATCGAACAGGAACAGGTCCACGTATGGCAGAATTAGCTCTACTGATCGCTGGCTGGTCCAGCCGCAGGTATCCAGGCAGGTATACAGGCCTTCTGCTTTGGCGGCTCTGAGCAGTCCGAGTGTGAACTCCGCCTGGAGCATCGGCTCGCCGCCGCTGATCGTCAAACCGCCACCGGATTGTTCGTAGAAAGGCCGGTCACGCAGGAGGATTGCCATTACTTCTTCCACCGTCATTTCTGTGCCTGCCAGCTTGAGAGCTTCATAAGAACAGGTCTCCACGCAATCCCCACACTGCATGCAAAGCGAACGATCGTAAATATGAACACCCTCCACGATACGGTGGGCAGCATGCTGGCAAGTCTTGACACATTCTCCGCAGGCCGAGCAAGATTCCGGGCGAAAGGATATCTCCTTCGTTTTTGCTTTTGACTCGGGATTGTGGCACCAGGCACACTGCAGTGGACAGCCTTTCAGGAAGATGACCGTCCGGATGCCCGGCCCGTCATGCATCGAGCCGCGCTGGATATCGAAGATCATGCCAGAATTGGTCATAAGACTTTGTTCTTGTGTCCCAGTGACGGACATTTTTCCTTAGTCTACTGTACTTTCACAACCGCCGCACCAGTGAATTCACCATGGCGTAGTTGCTCCAGTGCTTCGCCGGCCTGCTCCAACGGGAAGACCTTAACATCGGATTTAACTGGCACTTGCAGAGCTAACTTAAGGAATTCCTCACCATCCCTGCGGGTCAGGTTGGCCACCGAACGGATGACACGTTCCTCCCACAACAAGGAATATGGGAACGCCGGGATATCGCTCATGTGGATTCCACCGCATACCACAACGCCGCCTTTATGGGTGGAACGGAGAGCTGTCACCACCAGGGGACCGACCGGTGCAAAGATCAACGCTGCATCCAGCTTTTCAGGCGCTGCCTGGGTGGAATCACCGGCCCAATCTGCCCCCTTTTGGATCGCAAACTCCTGGGCAGCCGTGTCACCGGGCCGGGTGAAGGCGAATATCTTCTTTCCTTCATATTTGGCTAACTGAGTAATGATATGGGCAGCCGCGCCGAAACCATAGATTCCCAGCGTGTCCACATTTTCTCCGGCCATCCGGTAGGTCCGGTAGCCGATCAAGCCTGCGCAAAGAAGGGGTGCCGCATCCACGTCAGAATACATCGCCGGCAGCGGGAAGCAGAAACGCTCATCGGCCAGAGTGAATTCGGCAAAACCACCGTCAATCGTGTATCCGGTAAAGACCGGATGGTCGCACAGGTTTTCCTGCCCGCGCAAACAGTAGCGGCAGTTTCCATCCGTACCACCCAGCCAGGGAACCCCCACCCGGTCACCGGCTTGAAAGCGCTTTGATTCCGAACCAAAAGCGACGACTGATCCGACAATCTGGTGTCCCAATACCAGGGGCAGTTTTGGCTGGCCTAATTCCCCATCCAGGATGTGCAGGTCGGTGTGACACACCCCGCAGGCATGCACCTTGAGCAGCACTTGTTTTGGACCGGGTATCGGGATGGGAATTTCGGCCAAATGAAGAGGGGTATTGGGAGCCTCCAGCAACATGGCACGCATGGTTTATCTATCTCCTTTTGAGCAAACCTTCCAGGTCGGGAATATCATGTGCCGCCCGCCGCAAGATATCAAAAGCCGCCTCGGTCAACAGCTCCAGCCGTGCCTGTGAGACTTCCTGACCGGAATCAACTTCGTCAAGCACTTTGACGATATTTCCGCGCAGACCACTGGCACGCCGGGCCCAGTGGGAATCCACCGAGAGTCGTTCCAGGCGGGTCATGAGCAGCCGTAGAAGCTGGATTTGATCTGGATGAGCAAATGTCACCCGCGTATTATACCGTTTGACCCGCAAGGGGACGAGAGAATGCGTGCGTTGAAGTATCGGGTTCCAATTATTTGAATTATTCTGTTTTTTTATGCAAGATTTTCTCGGTTGTTTCTATCAGCCTATCGCGTCTGGATTGCCCGTTCCAACCAGCTGCTTCCATCCCTAGAAGTACCCCGCCCACCACCGGCGGTACCCTCAAGCGGACAAAGCGCGCCCGGGCAGCGGTTTCGAGAACAGTCTTGCGAAGTGACTCGTCCAAAATAGGGGAACAACCGTGCAGGCTGCCGATCAGGACCACTTCAAATTCCTGACTCTGGATCTCTAGCTGGTTTATCACACCGATCGCCATCTCCCCAAGCTCTCTTCCAGCCCAGCGCATGACTGCCCGGGCCTGCGGGTCGCCCTGCCGGGCGGTTTCGAAGACTCTTAAGACAAGTGTGGAATCGAATAGATAGCGCTCAAGGTAAACCCCCTCAACCAGGTCGTCCAGGTCTTTGGCTCCGGTGCATTCCAGGAAAACGTGGGTAAGAGCTGTTGCCGGGCCGCGCTTGAGCCACTCGAACGTCACCGCCTGCATGGCGCGTGCGACTATATCATAACCGCCAGCATATTCCCCTGACCATCGGCTGCCTCCACCGACTGCACGGCCCTGGCGTTTGTGGTCCTTGGACCAACCACGTGCGTTGCAGCCTGTCCCGGCCACCACGGAAACCCCCCAGCCTTCAGAGGTTCCGGCCAATATTCCCAGGGTGGCATCATTGACGATCTCGAGTGGGCAATCCAAACCGATTGGGCGGATGGCCTCAAGGTGATCCTGACGCTCGGACGGCCAGTCATATCCACCGATTCCCATGCCGACACCGCAAATCCGGTTCACCTGGATCCCGGCTTGAGCCATGGCGCTGCCGGTTACTTCGAGCAGGACGCGCGTCAGGCCATCATAACCGACGCCTTCCCAATTGCCAGGTCCGCCTGTAGCAAATCCCAGAGCCTGACCGAACTCGTCTGCAATCAGGGCATGTGTTTTGGTACCGCCCACATCAACGCCGAGAAAATATTTATTCATTTGAAGAACTGAGGAAGGTACATTTTGTTGGTCTCGAGCATGTCATCCAGAACTGCCTGTACCTGGTCTGCCTTGGGGCCGAGCGGATGAGAGAGCAGGGCCTGGTAGGCTGCCTCGCGGTCCCCATGTACAGCCGCCTCGACCGTCAATAGTTCGTAGGCTTTGACATGCGCCAGCAGCCCGAAACAGGCCGTTGGCAGGGGTTCAGTCGGCAGAGGATGTATGCCTTGCCGATCCACTTTGGCAGGCATTTCCAAAACCCAATCGGCGGGCCAACCTGGCACGGCGCCATTGTGTCGGATATTGACGACATGCGTTTCGCCCATGTCATTGTAGTGGGCATTGAGCAGTTGGGTTGCCACGGTGGAATAATAGGCTCCCCCGCGCAGCATAAGATCAGCCGGTGGTTCGGTCAAAGCAGGGTCGGCGTACTCCCTGAGAAGGTTCTTCTCGATCTCGATCACCTCTTCTCCGCGCGATGGCGGCCAATTATCCTGACCATCCAACTTGTGATCCGTCTGGTAATAGTACTGCAAGTAATAATTCGGGATCATGCCGAGGCTCTCAACCATGCGTGGATCCCACTCGGGCTCATTTTCAGCCCTGAGTCCGGCGATATAGGCTGTCAGGACCTGCGGCCAGACATCCTCGCCATCCACCGTGAAACCGCGATGCCAGGACAGGTGGTTAAGTCCAAGTGTGTTCAATTCGGCGCGTTCCAGAGGAATTTCTTTACCAGTCGATTTCTCCAATTCCCTGATGATTTCCATTTTCACCCCGATCGGCGCGTTGCAGACACCCACCGATGGGATCGCCGGGGCGTACCGTTGGAGCGCTTCGGTCACCAGGCCGGATGGATTGGTGAAGTTGACAAGCATGGCGCCGGGCGCCAATTCCTCCATATCTCTTGCAAGCTTCAGCAATACTGGTATCGTGCGCAAGGCCTTAGCCATCCCACCTATGCCGGTGGTTTCCTGGCCGATCAGGCCATGACGTTTTCCAAGATATTCGTCTGCCACGCGTGCTGGCATATGCCCTACACGGATTTGGGTGGTGACATAACTGGCACCCTTGACAGCCATACGCTGGTCGGTGGTCAGCTCAACCTTGAAAGGGTCTCCCTTGGCGGCCAGCATGCGTTGGGCAAACCCACCAACGATTTCCAGGCGCTGTGGATCAATGTCCATCAACCATAGTTCGTTCAAGGGCAGGCTTTTTATCCTGTCCAGGAACCCGTTTACCAGCTCCGGTGTATACGTGGAGCCACCGCCGATCACTGCAATTTTCATGAAATAATTCCTCTTTATATTATGCTGGGTTAATTCCAAAACTGCGGCAAATATTCTTTATAGCTGGTCAAATAATCCTCCAGGACCTGCCTGGCCAACTCGAAGTCGTTGATAACCGGGTCAAGTAAAAGGCACTGTAGGGCTTTCTGCCGATCCCCCTCAACAGAGGCATCCACGCACAATTGGGAAACGGTCGTCTCACGGCGCAGAAGTTCAGCCACCGGATCAGGAAAGGCCCCAACAAGAACAGGGTGAATGCCTGCGCCGTCGACGACAACCGGGGTTTCCACGGTTGCGCCGATGGGTAAATTGGTAATTTGCCCAACATTCGGCAGGTTGGCTGCCAGGTGATAATGCGTACCGGCTGCGGCAACGTTCTCAATCATCTCCAGTGCGCCCTCGGAATCTGTGTCCTCCAAACCCTGGATGGTCATTTTGCCATCGGCCATGCTTTTGAGCCGTTCGTGCTGGAAATCGCGCACGGCGGCCATCAAATCCCAATCGTAAAGCCGGATGGCGTATTTCTCCCAGGGCTTTGTTAGCGGATCTGAGACCCAAGGGAGGTACTCGCATAAATGTGTATCCCCCGGGACAGGAAACAGGCCAAAGGCGTCGAAAACGCGCCTTGTCAAAGGTTCAAATGTCAGGTCCATTTCATTCCAGCGTTGTTTGAAAAGAGGATAAAGGTCTTCGCCAGTCTGTCGATCGCGTATGGAGAGAATCCACGAGAAATGATTCAACCCGGCGGCGCAAATGTCCACACGCGGCACGATCTGCTGCTTGACGCGGTTGTGCAGGACGGCTTGTTGCATGTCAGCCTGCATGCCAGTAATGCCATCCGGGACTTCTATTCCCAGGTCCTTGCCGAGAGCAATACCGACCATCGTGTAGCCAATATAAATCTGATGGCATAGGCCGACCGCCTTGATCGTGCTGTGCCGGTTGATCGCATCGCAAATGCGAATCATCGGGTTGGTAAAGTTGATAAACCAGGCTTGCGGACAGGCCTCCTCCATGTCCCGGACGATCTGCATGACCGGGACAAGGTTGCGGGCAGCGTGGGCGAAACCGCCCGGTCCACCGTTTTCGGCGTATGGTTGCCGTATTCCGTACTTAAGCGGGATCTCGAAATCCTTTTTCCACAACCCTTCGCGTGCCCCCACTTCGATGGCGCATACTACAAAAGCCGCCTCTTCAAGAGCTGCCCGGTGATGGTCGTTTGAGGTGATGGTCATGCCAGAGTTCCAATCCTGGTTGAGGCGCTTTGCCAGACGCGTGACGATGTCCAGCGTTTCAGGATTGCGATCCACCAGCGCTAACGTGGAACCGCGCAATTTCTTGGAGCGCATCAGGGCAGAGAGGGTATTCTCTCCAAAGGAAGCACTGCCTGCGCCGATTACTACGATTTTAGTTGGAATGGTCATGCGTTTCTCGTTTCATCTATTTGATTTCTAAACCAGACTAATCTTTGGTCGTCTGGCCTGTCATCCTATTGCATCCAATTATTTTCTGGACTCTCTTAGTTCATTCCGGGTTTCCAGCAAGCGCCGGATGCGTCCATGCCTTTCACGTGTGAGCGGATAGAACCAGGTGGTGATGACTGCCGAAAATAAAAGCACAGCGCCCACCGGTCCGATCAGGAAGCGAATGGCAGTCAGCGTAATCGGGTTTTGCATGAATATCGTCGCTGTTTTTGGCGGTGCCTGGTAGCCGAACCAGCCGAGAACCTGCAAGGCTAGAAAAATCGCAAACGCGCCGGTCAGCTTGCGGATGAAATTCTTAACCCCGTAGTAAATCCCTTCCTGGCGGCGCCTGGTACGCAATTCATCCCATTCAATAACATCCGGGAACATGGCATCCGGCAGGACATGCGCGGCGGAAACGCTTAAGCCGGCCAGAAAAGCCATCCATAAAACCAAGGTGATCTGCCCTGGCTGGACCAGGAAAATCGCGATCTGCACGCCGGCCCAAAATACCATTCCAATGATGTAGGCAATATGTTTACCCAAGCGGTGGGAAAGCCATAACCAGAATGGCAGAACAGCGGTGGCCGTGACAAGCAGAAGTGCAAAGACTGCTGATTCGATTGGCAGGGTGATGCCCAGAAGACTGACCGAGGCCAACATATTGCCGCGGGCAATCCAATAGAGCAGGTAAAAAGGTAGTAACAGCGCCACCAAATCGAAGGTAATCCAGTTCAGCATGTAGATCAGGGTGGCAAAACGGAAGGGAACGTTAGCCCAGGCAGTGCGGACAGTCTCCTGGAAGGTAATGTGTTCCTGCGGCCGGTCGACAGCTCCATATCGTTCACGTACGACAGCAAAAATGAGCAGGAATGGAATGGCTGCCAGGCCTCCGAAGATCGCGGCCACGATCAAGTAGCCTTGCTGCTGTGTCATGCCCGCGGCCAGAACAGCGTCAACTATGGCTGGCGCGGCCACGGCAGTTACCAGGGAGGCAACCAGGTTAAAAAAGATGCGGATGCTGGTAAGCGTGGTGCGCTCATCGTAGTCAGGGGACAGCTCAGGCAGCAGGGAGGCGAACGGAACACCGCATAAGGTCTCAAAGGTGTCACTGACCATGAATGCCAACGTGACGGTGGCAGCCAATGCAATCGGGCTGTGCCAGGGTGGCGCCCACCAGAGCAGCATGAAGCTTGCCCCGAAGGGGATGGCGAAAAACAGCAGGAATGGTCGGCGGCGACCCCAGCGGCTGCGCATCCGGTCGGTGAGAATGCCGACAAGTGGGTCGTTGATTGCGTCCCAAATGATGCCCACCAGAGCGGCGATGGATGCCAGCCGGGGCTCCAGTCCGACCACATCTGTTAAGAATATGGCATAAAAAATCTGGCGGAGGGTACCGTAACTGGCCGCGCTCCAATCACCCGTTCCATAGACCAGCTTGACCCACAAGGACAAGAATTTGGTTTTAGTCTGTTCGATGATCATGCAGCGTTAGTTGGTCAAGTTGGGAATGAGATGATTAATGACTTATAGATTGCACGATTTTAGCATGATATCCCCAACCATGCATTACAATTGCCCCCATGCCATCGCTTTCCGACAAGCTGAAATCACTGGGTGTCAAAGTCGGCGCTGCAGATCTACCCAAGGCAGAGCCCATTGATAGGTATGAGATCGAAAAGGTGGTGAATGGAACATACCGTCCCACACCCATGGGAGAGACATTTGTTGCTTCACAGACTTTCGCAGCAGAATACCGGCATGGTCAGGCCTCCATCCTGCCGGCGGTTCCATTTCGCGCGTTGGCAGCATGGGGGCGCGAGCCGCGTTTCATGGAACTGCCGCTTGAATCCTATGCATTTCTGGATACCGAGACAAGCGGCCTGGCAGGGGGCACAGGCACTTATGCCTTTCTGGTCGGCGTAGGTCGATTCCAGGAAGGTGAATTTCATCTGGAACAATTCTTTATGCGCGACCCTGCCGAAGAAGCGAGCATGCTTGAAGCGCTGGCAGAATTCCTTGCCCCGATGCAGGCTCTGGTCACTTTCAATGGAAAAGCGTTTGATGCTCCTTTGCTCCTGACACGCTACTCCTTACACAGTATTCCCTGTCCGTTTGCAGATTTTGCCCATTTGGACCTTCTCCCGCTAGCCCGAAGTTTGTGGCGTGACCGGCTGCCCAGCCGCGCATTGAAATATCTTGAAGAGAACGTGCTGGCTGCTCCACGTACAATCGAAGAAGTGCCCGGTTATGAAATTCCTTATCTTTACTTTGATTATCTGCGCAGTGGCGATGCCCGTCCATTAAAAGGCGTGTTCTATCATAATGCCATGGATGTAGTGGCGATGGCCGCGCTGCTTTCACACGTGAACACCATTCTGGAAGACCCATTTGGTGAGATGGTCGAGCACGGCCTGGATGTGGTCGCATTGGGAAAATTATTTGAGAACCTGGGGGAATGGGAAATGGCGGCACGACTTTTTGAACGTGGTCTGGAAATGGAATTGCCCGAGACAGATTTCTGGCTGGCTGTGCAACGACTTTCGCACCTACAGAAGCGGCGTGGCGACATAAAAACTGCCGTCGACTTATGGGAACGTGCGGCCGGCCGGGGACATGTTTACGCCCATGTGGAACTGGCGAAATATCACGAACACCATAGCCGTGACTACGCCGAAGCGATAAAATGGACGCGCACCGCCCTGGAATTGGTCGGTTCACTGGACATCCCGCGTTATATTTATAATCATTGGATGGATGAATTAACTCATCGTCTGGAGAGGCTGGAAGGGAAGTTCCAAAAATTTTCTGGATTGGGTAAGAAGGAGTAAATCAGTCATGGAATCGGTCATACGGAAGATCATCCCCAGGTTTGCTTTAGTTATCTTGTTGGCAAGTGTGTTGGCATGCGGGGGCACACCAATCCTGCAGCCAACCACTGCATCGTCTCCATTTCCTTCGGTGGAAGGTGGGTCTGAAGTCCCCCTGGCTCCTGCAACAGAAGCATTGACCGCGCCAACCCTAAATCCTACCATCGACGCCTCTACCCCGACCTTTACACCGATCCCAGTTTTCTCAGTGCTCAACCTGGTGTCCAATTTAACCGAGGAGAGCGGGACATCGCCCGATTACACCATTAAAGCACAAACGCCCTTTTTTCAAGGGAGCGAAGACCAGCGCGTGACAAATTTCAACAACGAGATGACCCTTCTCACCCAGGAAGAGATAGCCAGGTTCAGAGATAACCTGATGCAGGTACAACCTGTGCCTGGTTCAACGGGTAGTTTCTATGATCAGACATATAAACTACTTTCGCCTCCTGGCGATCTGGTCAGTATGAAATTCCAGGTCATGATCTATCTACAGGGAGCTGCCCATCCCGGTACACACATGCGGACGGTTACCTATGATCTGGATGCCGGTTCGGACGTAAGGATGGAACAGCTCTTCCTGCCAGGTTCCAATTATCTCGAAAAGATTGCCAATTACTGCATTGCACAATTGAGTTCACGGAATATTGGTTTTGAACCAAACTCCAATGGTGCGCAGCCTCTCCCGGAGAATTACGGGAATTGGAACATCACAGCAGATGGCCTATTGATCACCTTTGATGAATACCAGGTAGCCGCCTACGCGGCCGGGCCTCAAGAGGTTAGTGTACCGTACTCTGAACTTCAATCCATTATCGATCCACACGGCCGGCTGGCTGGATTTCTACCATAAGGATCAGCATCCACGACCGGTATTTTCATAAACCAAGTCTATTTAGAATAATATTTCAGATAGAGTTCATCCCTTACGTAGATCAGGCCAAATGCGTCACGATAAATCAGGTGGTAGCCATTGACTGTGGCGTTATCTGCGTCGCGGTAAAACTGCTGGTTTTGGGCAAATAAGACCGGGTCGATACCAACCACCTTTGGGTTCAAATAGTCGCGGATGCGTTGTTCGAGCAGGACCAGCACGTCGAATTGCTTTTCCTGGATGTACTTGTATTCCAGTAAATCATAGGTGGTTTCAGTCACCCAGGCGGGCTTTCCAGGCACGTACATGCGGTAGTCGTAATAGACATGCAGTTGCGTATCCGGGAGAGGCTTGAGTTCTGCCAAAACCTTATCGTAGAACTGGATGCTGGCATTGTTGTCTGCCCGGTGAAGGCGCGATTCAATTATTTGAAAATCTGTCCGCACAAACAGGATGAATTGGGCGAATAAAGCCAGGAGGACCGCCAACCGGGCAAGGTTGGCGAGGCGCATTGGTCCAAATATGTGCCATTTTTCAGGTAATACAAGCACCAAGCTGGATAAGAACGGCAGCGCAACCGGCATCCAGTATTGGAATTTGAAATGGGTCAGGAAGAAAACGGTCACACTAAGCGGCAAGAACCAGGCAAGGATCAGGGCGTGAAGCAACCGCTGGGGTCCGCGCCAGGCTCCCCAGAGGGCCACACCCAGTGCAAACAGAAGGATGGGCAATTCTCCGAAAGATTCATGTACAAGAGGCCAGGATGCCAACAAGCCTTTTGCATATACCACCCCGTAGCCCTGCTCAAGCAGGAAACCCTGTTTATTGAAAATGTAAATGTAAGCGGTACGGGCCCAATGGGATAATAAGAATGGATTGGCAATGATGTAAGAAAGCCCCATGATAAAAAGAAAGGCGAATGCCATGCCAATCAAGCGTTTCCAGGTGGCTTTTTTTAACAGCAGACCCAGCAAAAGGGTCAACCCCACAGCCAGGAAGAAATATACCCCGACCAATTTAGTGGCGGTGGCAACACCGCTCATGACTGCCGCCAGCAGGAAATTCCAACCGAAGCGTAAATTATCCCTTTTGAGGAAGAAAATGGTCAGCACTACCAACAGGAAGGTCAAGCCGTCCGGGTGCCACCAGGAATTGTTCTGAACCACTGCCGGGACGCTAACCAGGAAGGCAAAAAGAACCGGTGAGCGGTAGGTGCGGAACCCGTCCTGCATATAGACGAGTAACAGCAGGCCGACAAGCATCGGTAGTACACTAACAAGCTGGCGCAGGAGGAGCATGACGAGCGGCATGTCACCCAGGCGGCCGAGCCATTGCAAAGGCAGCAGCACCAGACCTGATAGTGCGAAGTAAGGGAAACCATAATAGTAATAATCGTAGAAAATGAAGTGCCGTAGAGCCAGGTTCAGCGTTGGGGCGGGGGCGATCATGCGGAATACATAAGGAAGCGGTACGGCCTCGTCCGGTTGAAAGATCTGCACCATGGACAAGTTGTCCGAAGCAACTGCATTGGGCAATGCGAAGAGGATGAAGGCAGCGACTGCCATGAACAGCAGCAGTACAAATATTCGTTTCCGGGTGGTGGTCATGGCGATGAGCGGTCGGGGGAGGTTGAGAGCAAGCTGGTGACAAGCGTTTGCATGTGGTCCCAGTGTGATCCTTTCCAGTAAACCCTTTGACAATCCGGGCAAAAGGAAAATTCATTGTAATACAATTTTGTCTTCGGTTCCAATCGATCGATCACGGCGGATTTTTCTATTGGTTCCAGCAATGCGTTGCAGTGCATGCAGCGCCGAAATGGTTTGGCCCACTTGACCAATTCAAAGCGATCCATTACCTCCAGGAGCTGTTGATCTGGTTCGAGCGAACGGACACAATAACCAAACTGGATGGTTTTGCGCATCAACAGGCGACGATCGCGTGTCAACAAGATGCGCGGGTCATCCACCACGAGGCGGGCCATTTCTGAATCTTCGAAATCGTTTCTATACAGGCAGTCGAACCCAAGCATACGTAAATGGGATGCCAGGCGGCCGAGGTGGGTGTCCAATAGAAAGCGTGGTTCCTCCTGGCAGCCGGGCGCGACAGGCCTGATTTCAATCTGGTCGGCATTGCGAGGACGATATTCCGGTCCAACCAAAACACCGCCCACCTGCATCGCTCCAATCTCAACATGCGGGATACCCAGGGATTCCACCAGATGCTTGACCGTTTGATGATCTTCAAAAACAAGGTGTACTTTCCTGCCACGCTTCTGCGGAGGCAGGAATTCATCCAAACCACCCATGAATATGAAATCAGCCTCATTCATAAGCTTATCATATGGCAAAATGAGTCCCAGGTCAAATGGGATTTGTAAAATCTCAAATGCGAAGATTATCCCGTATGATTTTTTCCGGGGATATATCTTGTCGTCGCAGCAGGATGACGCATTGCCACGGCCAATTTTCGGCGCATACGGCTTACCCATTTGCGAACCGAGGCCAGGCGCAAGACTAAAAGAACCGTGGTTAATAGAAGCCAGAGAAACGGACGAAGGATGTTTCCCCGCAAAGTGAACAAGTCACCTTTTTGTGCCAATGCATAATGGAGAATGGAAACCACCACCGCCGGATAAACCAGCCAATGCAGGCGTTTCCAGTTCCGTCCCATTGCCCGGATGAAATAATCGAACGAAGTGACTGCCAAAGGAATGAGGAGAAGTACGGCCAGCACGCCAACAAGCAGATAGACCTTACCTGTCACCAGATCCCATATCTGGGTGAATTTAAAGGCATAATCCAACCCAAAGAAGACCAACAAGTGGAGGCAGGTATAGAGAAAGGCGTACAGGCCGACTGCACGACGGCGGCCTGGCAAATCGCGCAGGCCGGTCAAGGTGTAGAGCGGCGTAACCGCCAGGGTGGCGACCATCCAGTAAATGGCGATCCGCCCAAGGATTTGTTCAAGATCCTGGACCGGATTGATCGTCAGTTTGTTTGCATAGAAAGCATATCCCAGGTACACCAACGGGAGCCAGGCGAGCAGGTGGACCAGGATGCGCAACCAAGGAAAATGAGTCTTCTTCACTTAATAATTCGCTCTGAGGTCCATCCCCGTGTAAAGAGAGGCGACTTCATCATAATAGCCATTGAACATCAGAGTGGGACGACGGCTGAGTTCACCGATCCGTCGCTCGGTCGCCTGGGACCAGCGTGGGTGGTCGACATTCGGATTGACGTTGGAGTAGAAACCATACTCATTCGACGAAATATTATTCCAGAAAGTGGCCGGCTGTTTGTCTGTCAGTTCGATCTTGACGATGGCTTTTATATTCTTAAAACCATATTTCCAGGGAACCACCAGTCTTACAGGGGCACCATCCACATTTGGCAAAGCATGACCATACATGCCAGTGGCAAGAATTGTCAGGCGGTGCATGGCTTCATCCAGACGCAGACCCTCCGTATATGGCCAAGGATAAAGAGGGGAGGATTCGTTGGGGAATTGTTTGGTATCCATGAGCGTGGTGAAGGCCACGTATTTGGCGCTGGCCATCGGTTGGACTTCATTAAGCAGATCGCTGAGCTCGAATCCATTCCAAGGGATGACCATGCTCCAGGCTTCCACGCAGCGGAGACGGTAGATGCGTTCCTTCTGCTGGAACTTAAGCAGGTCTTCGATGGCGAAAGTCTTCGGATTTTGCACCAAACCGCCAACCTGCACAGACCAGGGCGAAGGCTTGAAATTCTTGGCGAGGGCAGCGGGGGCTTGTTTATCTTCAGAGAACTCATAGTAATTATTGTAGTTGGTGATTTCGTCCAATGTGTTGAGCTTACTGCCCAATTCGTCGGTGGTCCGGCCGGTGGCATCATCAGGAACAGGGGAGCTGGGTGTGGGCGTGAGGGCGCCCCAGCCGGGTATTGGAGCAGGGATCCCGGGCGTGGTGATTTGCTTGCCAGGGGTGACGCCACAAGCAACCAGGAAAGTCGTGGCACTGACGATACCGGCGGCTTTCAAGAAATCCCGGCGAGAGAGATACAGGCTCTCTGGGGTTATTTCGGAAGAGGAAACGGCGACGTGCTTAAGTTTACGTTCCATGGTAATCTCCTTTGACCAATGAACCGGTCAACTTTTGAGTAATTTTACCGGCTTATGGTTAGAGGAGCGTTAAATTCGAGGTCCTACAGCGTCCCGTTGATTTTTAACTGGGTCAGGTCGGGCCAGCCGAACCCAAAGTGCTGCAGGTTACCTAACTCAACCGGTTTGATTTGGTCGAACCGGCGGGACAGTCTTGGCGTTTTCCCGGGCCATTTCCCAACCCAGGATGGCCTTCTTACGGGTCGGGCCATAACGATAGTTCCCAAATCGGCCGGATTTTTGAAGGACCCGGTGGCAGGGAATCAGGTACGCGACCGGGTTGCGGGCGACGGCATTCCCGACGGCACGAGCGGAGCCGGGTGAGCCAACTTTTTCGGCCAGAGCCTGATAGGTGGTCACATGACCGGAAGGCAGAGCCAGGAGTGCCTCCCAGACCTTGATCTGGAAGTTGGTGCCGTGCAGATGGAGCTGAAGGGAACCACTTGAACCGGGGGAGAAAATCCGTTCAACGACAGAAGCTGTGCGGATGGGAGCCTCGGTCAACGTGGCGTTGGACCAGGATCGCCGGAGTTCTTTCAGAGCGGATGAATGGTCCTTGTCAACAAATGCGAGGAAGCAGATACCACGCACGGTGAGGGCCAGAAGGCATTCACCAAACGGGGTGGGGTGGAAGCCATAAACGATTTCGACACCAGCGCCCCTGGATTTGTATTCACCAGGAGTGACCGCTTCCGTCTGAACGAACAGATCGTGCAAACGCCCGGGACTGGATAGTCCGGCTGCATATGTGGCATCCAACAAGTTAGCAGCGTTCGCCAACATCGCTTTGGCATTTTCCCTGGTCAGGTACTGCAGGAAACGCTTGGGACTGAGGCCGGCCCAGCGGGTGAACAGGCGCTGGAAGTGATATTCGCTCAGGCCCACGTGGGCGGCCAACTCGCTCAAGTCTGGCTGGCGGTGCGCATTGGCTTCAATGTAGCGGATGGCCCGGGCGATACGGGAATAATCTTCGGCAAGCTGTTTTTGGTTTGTCATGCGTTTATTGTAACCATTCCAAGGCTAAATACCACCCGTTTCTTGCGCTCCTGCAAGGCTGGGGAAGAAGTAGTCGTTCCGCGGAACGACGGAGGAACGACTAGGGTCTGACAAATTTATTTGGGAGGGGGATTGAATCACGGAACAAAAGAGGAACAATACCCCTCCGTCTTCTTTGCCATCTATCAGGCAAAAAAACAATATTCGCATAGATACCATTGCTTCTTATTATCCTTGCGAAGGTCAATTGTTATGTAAATAAGTCGGTGTAATGGAGACTTTTGTTCAATGGATTGGCCAGAATAGAAAACCTTCGCAAGGTTGATTAATACGGAATAAACATAAAACATTTGTTCTGGTTTGTCAAGGTAGCGACTTTCAAGATCAGATATGATTTCGTGCAGGGCAGATGATCTGAGAAAGGGCAGAGAGGGAAAGATAAGAGGCAGAGGGGGGGCGGATCGGTGGAGGCGGCAGGTCAAGTGCCCAGAGCCTAAAAAAAGGTATAATTTCCACAAACCAAGAAATCCACCAGGAGATGCGCATGCTTCATTCCTTGTTGACTGAAAAGCAGGCAAAGTACCTGCGAGATGAAAAAGAAGCTCTGGCCGGGATCCGGCTTTCACTGGCGGAACTGGATGTGCCACGCGAGACGTTGGACACGCTGCAGCAGGCAATTTTACAACTGGACGAGCTCTTTTTGCTTGTCGTTGTGGGTGAGTTCAATGCCGGCAAGTCCGCGCTGGTCAATGCGCTGCTGGGCGCGAAGATCCTGCCAGAAGGTGTCACCCCGACCACCTCACGAGTGACGCTGATCAAAGGGGGCGAGCAGGAGGGTGAACAGGTCCTCGATCAGAGTTTCGCGGTATTCACACACCCCCTGCCTTTATTGCACGAGATCAATATTGTCGACACACCTGGTACAAATGCTGTCCTGCGCCAGCATGAGCGTTTGACCGAGGAATTTGTGCCGCGTAGTGACCTGGTGCTTTTCGTTACCTCAGCAGACCGACCGATGACCGAAAGCGAGCGCCTTTTTCTGGAACGAATCCGGGCATGGGGCAAAAAAGTGGTCATGACACTCAACAAAATCGATATTCTGCAAGACCAGACCGCCCAAACCGAAGTGCAGAATTTCGTGCTGCATTACGCCGAAAAGGAGTTGGGTTTCACACCCGAGTTCTTTCCAGTCTCAGCAAGGTTAGCCCAAGCAGCCCTGGCAGAGAATGATCCCGAGCGGAAGGCGGAGATGCGCCGAGCCAGCGGCATCGACGTGCTGGCAGATTACATTCAGAATACACTGGATGACACAACCCGGCTAAGACTCAAGTTCGGCAGCCCCCTGGGTGTAGCCGGACATATCATTGAGCAGACTCATTCGAATTTGTCCGCACAATTCGAGGATTTAAACGAAGACAAGGAGGCGGTGCGGGCGGTCGAGTTGGTCATCAGCGCATATGATCAGGATTTACACAATGAACTTGTCCCGCGCCTGGCAGAGGTCGACCTTATCCTCAGCCGCCTGCAAGCACGCGGCCTGGATTTTTTCGACAGTACCATGCGGCTGACCAAGATCGCCGACCTGGCACGCGGCGACAAGGTACGAGCACAGTTCGAAAAGCAGGTTCTGGCGGATGTACCGCAGCAGATCGAGGAACGTGTACACCGCCTGATCGATTGGCTGGTCGATAAAGATTTTCACCAGTGGCAGCAGGTAATGACCTATCTGCAACGGCGACAGGCACATTATGCCGAACATATAATCGGGCCAGCGGGAATGCCGTTGGATGCACGACGAGGGGCACTGATTGACTCGGTTGGAAAAACCGCGCAGACAATCGTCAATACATACGATCGCAACCAGGAAGCCAGAAAGTTGGCTTTGGATGTAGAAAATGCTGTGGCCCAGGTAGCACTTATTGAAGCCGGCGCGGTTGGGTTGGGTGCACTGGTGGCATTTGCCATCACCAGCTCTGCCCTGGATATCACCGGGATACTGGCTGCAGGTGTCCTGGCAATCGTCGGATTTTTCATCATTCCTTACAAACGCCAACAAGCCAAGGACCGATTCAAGAAAAAGATGGAAACCCTGCGCGAAAAGTTATCTACTGCGCTGACCACGCAGTTCGACCACGAAACGAAAAATGACATCACAAGATTGAAGGAAGGTGTAGCGCCGTATACCCGTTTTGTGCACGGCGAACTTGAACGGGTGGATCAATCCCTGGGTCAGTTGGAGGGATTACGACAGCGCATCTCGGAGTTAAGTGCCAGGGCGGAAATTATCTGAAGGAACGACGATGGACTCTGGCGGTAAGGGTATCAACGTGCTACAATAGCTGCCGCCATAAAGAAAATCCGGATAGGCTTTATTGGTAAGGAGTCAAAGATGGATATTGGCCTTCCTGAACTACTGATCATCCTGGTGGTGATTGTCATCCTGTTTGGACCTGGTCGGATCGGCAAGGTAGCCGGTGAACTTGGGAAAGGGATACGCGCCTTTAGAGATGGTTTGTCCGGCAAGGGTGAAGAAAAAAAGGAAGAAGACACACAAGCCGAACCACCCAAAGAAGAGAAATAGACTTCACTCAGACAAATGCAACCCTCTGCCACGAGGCAGAGGGTTCGATTTTTCCACTATTACCAATTCAAAAAGGATCGGCACGCAGAAGCCATGTGCCGGACTGGAGACCTTGGTCAGCGCCGGATGATCATCCGCCTGCCCCAAACGATGCCAAAAAGGATGATTGCCACGATGATCGTCCCCAAAACAATAATGCCGTCGGTAATGCGGGCCTGTTCGGGATATTGGGCGGAGGGTTCCGGCAATACCGTAAGTGTGTAGGTTGCATTAAGATTAATTGTCGGGGTAGACGTCGGTTGAGGATTTCCGACTGCAAAAGTATAGATTGCACCGATTAAAAGTGCAGCCAGGATGAGAAAAATGAGCAAGGCTGTTATGAAGTATTGGGGAAATTGGCGACTATTCATTTGAATGCCGTGGAAATGATTTAACTCAGTATATCACGAGAAAATCCGTTCTGGAAAAGATCCCTGGCATCCAAGATAAGACTTTCTCAAAGTTGGAAATATTTTGACACGAATACCACAACTATTTCGAATTTCACGAATTCATTCTGAATTTATCTAGACCCAAATCCCAGCCTGTGATATATTGTTCGCTCACCCGATTGGAATCTTGAGGAAGTTTCTTCTTTACAAGGGTTAATTTCTGATACCATTCATCCTAACTACCGTTCATTGGAAGGGTTCTAGAAAATGACAAGTGAATATCCTCAAATTATCATGGGTTCTCCCAGTACTCCATTCACTGGGAGCCTGTCATGAATTTCAAATCCCACAAACAGATCTCCCAAAAAATATTTCGCTTTTGTATTTTAGGTTGGTTGATATTGTACTACCTGGGGGCGGGCAACCTGGGGAGCGCCCGCGCGGCAGGGGCAGACTTTAAATTGGTGTTCATCCCGGACTCCCAGAATGAATCTGCCTCAAACCCGCAAATGTTCAACTCCATGACGACGTGGATCGTTGCCAACCAGGCCAGCCAGAATATTGTTTTTGCCAGCCATATGGGCGATATCGTCAATACTGCGAGCATCGAAAACGAGTGGGTAAATGCTTCCACTGCCATGAGCATCCTGGATAATGCCCAGTTCCCTTACAGCGTGGGGCCTGGCAACCACGATGTGGGCGGTCTGTATGAGTCTTATTTTGGGGTGTCCCGTTTCACGGGCAAGCCCACTTACGCCGGTCATTATGGCTCTGACAATAACAACAACTATTCGTTATTCAGCGCCTCCGGACTGGATTTTATCCTCATCAACCTGCAATATGACCCCACCAGCGCGATGCTGAATTGGGCTGACGCTCTCTATAAACAATACAGCAGCCGCCGGGGGATCCTTGTCAGCCATGAGATTCTGGAGGACGGAGGCTCATTATCTTCTGCCGGAAGCTCAATCCTTGATGCGTTGAAGGATAATCCCAACCTGTTCTTAATGATGTGCGGGCATGCTGGTGTGGAATACCTGGAGGAAAAGGGAAGTAACGGTCACAGCATCCACATCATGATGGCGGATTACGAGGGTGTTAACGGCGGCAATGGATACTTGCGCATTCTCACTTTTTCGCCAGCCAATGACAGGATATCTGCGACGACCTATTCGGCTTATGATGGTTCTTCCATTACATCTTATCCTGACCAGATGAATATGGTCTACAATATGCACGACACCACGGGGGCTTTCAACAAGACCAGCCCGTTGAACAGCGCCACCGGCGTGACCACCACCCCGACGCTCTCGTGGGGAACCAGCAGCACTGCCACCGCTTATGAATACTGCTACGACACTGTCTCGGGCTGCTCCGGCTTTACCAATGTGGGGATGATTACCTCGGTAGCCCTGCCCGTTCTGAATAACAGTCAAACCTATTACTGGCAAGTGCGCGCCATCACCCCTGGCGGAACCATCCCGGCCGACAACGGCAATTATTGGTCCTTCACCACGGTCGTGGCGGCGCCCGGAGCCTTCAACAAGACCAGCCCGACCGATGGCGCCACCGTCCAGCCGGCCAGCCTGACGCTGAGCTGGCAGGCGAGCTCCCGGGCGACCTCATATGATTATTGCTTCGGCACCAGCAATCCCTGCTCCAATTGGACTCCAACAACCGCGACCTCTGCAACCATCTCCGGCTTGAGCGCCAGCAGCACCTATTACTGGCAGGTGCGTGCCGTCAATGCCGGAGGAAACACCTACGCCAACGGTGTGGCGACGGATTGGTCCTTCAACACGACTGTGGCGGCTCCAGTAGCCTTCGCCAAGACCAGTCCAGCTAATAATGCCACCAGCCAACCCGTCAGCCTGGCGCTGAACTGGGGGACGAGCAGTAATGCCAGTTCGTATGAATACTGCTACGGGACCAGCAATCCCTGCTCCAACTGGGCTTCGACGGGGACGACCACCTCTGCCAGCCTGTCTGGTTTGAGCAACAATACCACCTATTACTGGCAGGTGCGAGCCACCAACGCGGGTGGAACCACTTACGCCAACGGGGTGACGACCGACTGGTCATTTACTACCATTGTGGAAGCTCCAGCGACCTTCGCCAAGACCAGCCCGGTCAATGCCTCCACTGGTCAACCGGTCAACATGACCCTGACCTGGGAGGCGAGTACCCGGGCGACTTCGTATGACTATTGCTACGGCACCAACAATCCGTGTTCCAATTGGACTTCTGCCGGGGCGAACACTTCCATCGGTCTCTCCTTGAGCCCGAATACCACTTATTACTGGCAGGTGCGTGCGGTCAACGCGGGAGGAACCACCCATGCCGACGGAGTAACGACGGATTGGTCCTTCAGTACTGCACCGCTTCCGGGAGGCTTTGCCAAGACCAGCCCGGTGGATAACGCCAGCGGTCAAGCGGTCAGCCTGACGCTGAACTGGGGAGCAAGCAGCAATGCCAACTCATATGAATTCTGTTATGGTACCAGCATTCCCTGTTCCAATTGGACTGCGATTGATGCGACCTCTGCAAGCATCTCTGGGTTGAGCAACAGCACCCGATATTACTGGCAGGTGAGCGCCATCGGCGCTGGCGGCAGAACCATTTCCAACGGCGGTGCCTACTGGTCTTTCACGACGATCATGGCCGCCCCGGGCGACTTCAACAAGGCCAGCCCGGCGGATAGCGCGAACAACCAACCGACCAGCCTGACACTCAACTGGAGTACGAGCAGCGGTGCAGCCTCGTATGAGTACTGCTACGATACCGCCAATCCCTGCGCCAATTGGATATCGACGAGTGGGACCTCTGTATCCATCTCCAACCTGAGCAACAATTCCACTTATTACTGGCAGGTGCGCGCCATCAATGCGGGCGGAACCATTTACGCCAACGGTGTGATGACGGATTGGTCCTTTACCACGATCATTGCCGCTCCGGGTACCTTCAGCAAAACCAGCCCATCGAACGGAGCCAACGGCGCCGTCACGAATCCGACGCTCTCCTGGGGGGCGAGCGACAGGGCAGCTTCGTATGAATACTGCATTGGAATTACCAATCCGTGTTCCAATTGGACATCGACAGGCACGGAGACCACAGTCAGCCTTAGCGGGCTGGATAACAGCCAGGTATATTATTGGCAAGTGCGCGGCATAAACGCTGGCGGGGTCAGCCTGGCGAATGGCGGTGCCTTGTGGTCTTTCACCACGATCGTAGCCGCTCCAGGCGACTTCAGCAAGACCAGCCCGTTGGACGGCGCCCTTGACGCAGCCACACACCCGACACTCTCCTGGGGAACAAGTGACCGTGCGGTTTCCTATGAATACTGCTATCACATCTCCACGGGGTGTTCCAATTGGACATCAACGGGCACGAACACCTCAATCGCGCTTTCCGGTCTGGTCCCTGGCTGGACGTACTACTGGCAAGTGCGCGCCATCAATGCCGGCGGTATCACCCTGGCTGACACGGGCACAACCTGGTCCTTCACTGTAATTATCTTTCGGACATACCTTCCTTTACAATTTCGTTAGTCCAGACAGGCCGGGAAGGACCAGTCCCCCAGGGAGAAGCACCGGATACCCGGCAAACCCTAAGAGCCACTAACACGAGTGCCTACCGTCTCTCCCCAGCGTGCCGCCGTTTCTCGCGCACGCCTGTGCCTGCGGCACTGGCGCAGGCAGGTGCAGGCGAACGGTGCAGTACACCTGTACCTGCGGTACTGGCGCAGGCAGTGCAGGCAAAACCCACGCTCTTGGCGGCATTCCCGCCGCCGAGGTCCCCTACGCTCCGCTCCGCCCTTTCAGGGTGCCCTGAAGAACACAGGACAGGCAGGCGGGGATGCTACGCGAACGGCGGCTAGAGCAGTTTTGTTAGTGGCTCTACTTGTTGTCCACCAGGTGACTTGACCGTTTGTTGAAAGAGAAGAGGGAGTATAAACGCGAACAACCTGGTCAGTTCACCAGGTTGTCAGCAGCGGACCCGACGGGATTCGAACCCGCGATCTCGGCCTTGACAGGGCCGCATGTTTGGCCGCTACACCACGGGTCCAGGAGCGGGCTGAATATACCATAGGCATTTTCAGGCGTCAAGGCGCACCGGTTCCAAAAAGCGCCGGGTCTGTGGGAGTCTGCCCGGAGGGGTCGTAAACATAAACATAATCGCCTTCAGCAGCCCAATTATAGAGCCAATGCGAGTCGCCAGGCGAAAGGTTGACACAGCCGTGGCTTTGGGGATATCCAAATTTGTTATGCCAGTAAGCACCATGCAAAGCGCGCCCTTCGTCGAAATACATGGTCCAGGGCACATCTTCCAAATAATAAAAATCATCCTTTACACTGTTGGCCATGGTGGTTGATTCCAATTTCTGCTTAATATTGAAGAGACCGGGACGGGTCCAGAAACGATCCACGCCCGTAGAGGCCATGGTTGCAAAGGCAAGGTGGTTATGTTCGTAGACGGAAACAGTCTGTTCAAACAAGTTGACGCTAATCCAGCGATCACCGACAACACCAGCCGGAGGTACGGGATTTGGATCCACGCGAGCTATCTGGCGTGATTCAATCCATTCTCCTGGTCCAACCAGGTCCCACGTCAAATTATCAGCTTTCTGCGCAGCATAGATCTGGACCACCTGGAAGCGGTAACGGGTGATGCCGCTTTCGGGGCTGCCCAGTCCAGGACCAGTGCGGGATTGGGTCTCCCCGAGAATCCAACCAAAGGCATTACGCGGGGTTGAACTGAAGACAAGACCCTGGAATGGCGGGTCGTAGCGGCCCAGACGTCCACCCTCGGCAAAGACCCAGTACCCTGAGCGAAGCTGGTAAAAGGAGCCCTGGCTGGTCGTCACCGCCTCACCAATATAAGAAACATAAAGATGGTTACTTGGCAATAACTCTTTGGAGGGCTGGTGGGCAATGGCGTCATCCAGAGAAGAATATAGTGGTGCCCCCGCATCGGTAACCTTGAAGTATTGATATGGGAGGTCGTTCAGCGCTCTTTCGGGTGAATAGGCCGGGAGAGGCAGAACTGGATACGCAATGCCTTCGGACGCAGATTGAGTCAAGAATCCGGAAGGACCAAGCGGGAGGCAATCGGATGGAGCGACGGTATAGACTGCTGGCGGGCATACCACGGAGCCGGCCTCCGGTTCAACATTCGAGGCAGCCTGATTTAGTCTGGATCCTGACAAATTCCCGAAGGGAAGCAGAAAAAACATCAAGCAAGAGATCAGGAGGGTTTTGCGCATAGATATTTCACCAGGGAACTGAGAAACGATTATAGCATGTTTCAAATCTCACCCATCAAGCCAGCTTGACACATAATAATGCCTGTGCTACATTTGCTGCGCGGTCAGAGAAAACTTCATTTATTAGCCATTCAGAATAACGCCCAACGTACAAGGGTAATAACAGTCCTGCAGGCGTTGGATTGACGGATGAAAAAACAGGAGCGGCATTGCATATTGTTGTTGTTATCCCAACCTATAATGAAGCGGAGAACCTCCCCAAAATGGTCTCCGCTTTATTTGCGCTTCCACTTGACTTAAATGTTCTTATTGTCGATGATAACAGCCCGGATGGTACCGGTCGCAGCGCTGACGATCTGTCGACGACCCATCCCGGACGGATGGAGGTGATCCACAGGTCCGGGAAGTTGGGATTCGCATCAGCATACCTGCAGGCTTTCCGCAGACTGTTAGCTCGTAATGAAGAGGTCATTGCCCAAATCGATTGCGACTTCTCCCATGACCCGGCTGCGCTGGTCGAAATGGCGAAACGGATCGAGACGTGTGATGTAGTCTTTGGCTCACGTTACGTGCCTGGAGGCAGCACAGACGAACGTTGGCCATTCTGGCGCAAAGCGCTCTCAGCCTGGTCCAATTTCTATGCACGCAGCATTCTTGGTATGCGAGTCCGCGATATGACCGGCGGATACCGAATGTGGAGACTCGAGACTCTCAGGGGTATGCCCCTTGAGCGAGTCAAATCGAATGGATATATTTTCCAAGTGGAGATGGCATACCTGGCGGATTCCCTGGGATACAGGATAAGCGAACTCCCGATCTATTTTGCCGACCGGCGTTGGGGTAAATCGAAGATGTCGTTCAAGATGCAGGTTGAGGCAGCACTACGGGTATGGAGCGTCCTTTGGAATTACCGCGATCTTCGATCAAGAAAACGAAGCATCGCATAGATTTCTCCATTCTTCAATGGATAATGTCTCTGCCCGACGCATAGGATCAATTCCCGCTGCGACAAGTATTCGCCCAGCTTCAGAGGGTGCAATCCCAAGACCTCCTGAGAGGGAGTTGCGAAGGGTCTTGCGTTTTTGCGAGAATCCAGCCTTGATCAGAATGAAATATTGATCCAACAAGGCAACAGGGATGAGCGGTTCCGGGAGGATTTCCACACGCAGCACGGCAGAATCCACTTGTGGAGCAGGGAAAAAGGCCTCTGCCGGGATATAGGCGACAATTTCCGGAACCCCATATACTTGAACACTCAAGGCGAGCAAACTCATTTTTCCCGGACTGGCACAGATCCGCCTGGCGACTTCCTCCTGGATGGTAAGAACCAAGCGGCGTGGATGAGCTCCGCTTTCCAACAGCTGGCGCAGGACAGCCGAAGTGATGTAGTATGGGATATTGGCAACCACCAAGTAATCAGGTTTATCGACCAAATCCCCCGGATCCAATTTAAGAATATCGCCCTGGACCAGGCGGACATTTTTGTATGGCGCAAGGACAAATTCAAGAGCAGGGAACAGGTTCTTATCCAACTCAACTGAAGTAACCAGATGAGCCGCCAGCGCGAGATAACGCGTCAAATTGCCCAGTCCAGGGCCTATCTCAAGGATATCGTCGGTGGGCAGGATGCGCGCGGCGCGGATAATTTCCTGCATGGCGTGGTCATCCTGCAGGAAATTTTGTCCGAGCCGCTTGACGGGACGCAGATCATATTGCTGCATGAGTGCGGGGATATTGAGAGGGGGAAGCGAGATTCCGGTCATGGGAGGATATAAACGAGGTTTTTTGGGACGGGAGCCAGGAAATAGACGGTGACCATACCAGAGTAAGGTTGGTAATCAGCGTCAGAAAAAGCCAAATCCACCCAGAAATGGTTGCCCGGAGGCCCTCCTCCCACGTCTCCGACCGTGGCGTAGCCATAACCTGGGATGTAGAGCTTGTCAAATCCAAAAGCCAGGTACCACGAGTAAACCATTGCCACCGTGCCACGCTGCACCGGCAAACCGCTGGAAGTGCCATAAGAACAGTTTCCAGAGGGGGTAGCCGACCGACAGGGAGAATAGGAGGTTGCCAAGAGGGACAGAACCCGGTAGTATTGAATGGTCTCGCCATCCACCGATATGCTGCGGATGACGACCTTGGTGCCATAACCCATGATACGATCCTGGGGCGGGCGAACGATGCTCTCGGTCTCCGTTTTTTGAGATACCTGGACGCCGTTCTCGCTGCGGGAGCGCAGGCGCGAAACGGCCAGACCCGGCTCACCACCCTGTATGAGAGCCTGCTGGTCGAGTTCCAGGTCGGCGGAGGGTTCGGTACGGGTGGCAAACGGGATGGACTTCTGTGCCAGGGTGACCAACTCTGTGACACGGGTCACCCGTATTTTCCCATCTGGAGGGAGCGGCTCATTTTCGGATGGTGTACTGTAATCCAGACCGATCAGGGGAATACCGGCATCAGCCAGAGCCTGGCCCACGCTGGAGGCGGCGGAACGAACCTGGACCCGAATCCCATCCAGCATTACGGTCAGAGGCCGGGAAGGGGTGTAGGTGACGGTTAATGACTCAACAAGAGGTGTTTCGGCGGGAGGGGCGAGGCGATCAGCGGTGTACAGCGTGTAGCCAGAGGTTACCAAAGCCTGGCCAATTGTTTGAGCGCAAGTCTGAATGATTTTCTGCCCACCTGGCGTATCCAGGGTGAGCGCAACGGCACGGCGGATGGTCAGGGAATAAGATGCGGCCTTGGGGAGCGCAGCATCCGGGGCAACCGGGGAGCTGGTATAGAAGACGCAATCCTTCGGGTTCAGTGCCAGATGTGCTTCAGAAAGGATTTCTTCCGGTGTACGACTATTTGTGGTCAGGGCGAATATCTGATCATCGGCAAGAATTGTGACGGGTGTTTTACTTGCCTGACAGGCGGACAATATTACCAAAAGCAACGGAAAAAGCCACCTGAATTTCTTCATTCAAAGAATTATAGCCGATTCGAGTAAAATCAAGACATGGCCGAATTCATTTCCAGTTCCAAAAACCCGCTCATCAAACAAATCCGTGCTCTGCGGCAACGTAAAGCTCGCGATGAGACTGGTCTCTTCCTGGTTGAAGGCATACATCATGTAGGTGAGGCCATCGAAGCTGGCTGGGGAATTGAGGCGCTGGTCTATGCCCCGGATCAGTTGACCAGCGATTTTGCCCGAGCACTGGTTGAGGACCAGCAAAACCGCAGGGTGCATTGTGCTGCTGTCACCTTGGATCTGCTTGGCGTAATTGCAGAAAAAGAAAATCCCCAGGGTATCCTGGCGGTTGTCCGGCAGCGCCAGTCAAGCCTGGAAGATATGGCACCAGAACATTTTCATCTTGGCGCGGCACTGGTCTCCCCACAGGACCCCGGCAATGTCGGGACGGTCCTGCGAACACTGGATGCAGTTGGTGCCGACAGATTATTCCAGCTGGATGGCGGAGTAGACCCATACCATCCTTCGGCGGTTCGGGCCAGCATGGGAACGATCTTCTGGAAACCGCCTGTGCGGGATTCATTTGATCATTTTGTCAAGTGGGCGAGCTTGAACGGCTGCCAATTGATCGGTTCATCGGCGCATGCCAAAGATGATTATCGTACTTACAGGAGAAGCAGTCAGCCGGTCATCTTATTATTGGGTAGTGAACAGAAAGGCTTGTCTGAAGAACAAATAAAGTCCTGCGATGTAACCTTATCATTACCGATGAAAGGTAGGGCCAGTTCGTTGAATCTGGCAGTGGCAGCCGGGATATTGTTGTATGCAATTGCGAACCAGGGCGATTGAGAATAATATATGCTTTAAATCAAAACAGGGGCGCACGAGTGCGCCCCTGCCGGTTTGATCGTATGGATAGAAGACTGGCTAGATTTCGTCTTCAGTTTCTTCCCAGTTATCATCTTCCTCGTCATCCAATTCTTCTTCCTCCCATTCCTCCAGTTCTTCTTCCTCCCAATCATCGCCTTTTGCAGCGGATTCTTCATTGGGGGTATAGGTAGCGCAACCCGTGTCGGGGTCCAGTTCGACCGCTGCGGCGCTGCAGTAACCGTCGTCTACGAATACGCAATCGATGTAATGGCAACGGATTCGGGGCATTAAGTACTCCTCCTACTTTGAGAGTTGTTTTACCAGCCGGATTATGGCCAGAATGAATATCAAGGTTATCAGAATTGCCGAGACCACACAGAAAGGGCAAATGGCTTTGATCACATAAATTTCAAGGTAAGTGAGATAGGCGGTGAAGGCCACACCACCCAGGCTTATTCCAAAAATGCCCAGTGGTCCATTCTCTTTGGCAATTGTCAGACGCTCCTCCAGGAGCAGGATGCCAAGTATGGCAAGAAAGGCCAACAAACCGAATACTGAGACCGGGATGCCAGAGATCTCCGAATAAGGGCTGAAGTTTACATTGTGGCAACCGCCGTTTCCCAAACACATTTGGTTATTGCCGGTCAATTTATAGATGAGCAAGTAAAGGGCATCCAGTGCGCCCAAAATGGCCAAAACAACACTACCCCAGAAAAGCACAAGGCCAGATTTGTCAGTTCGAGTTTCAATTATTCGATGAGCCATATATCAACTTCTGAGTTTGCAGGCAGCGATTTTACACCAGAGGGCCCAATCAGTAAAGCATTTGACCAGACTCAGTTAAACCAAATGCAAGGAAGGTATTCAAGAAGATCGAGTGGATATCAGGCAGGTAAAACATAATCATCGCCGCCTTCTGGAGGAAAGCGGCGACATTATACCATGTGAAGGGAAATGGGCAAGAGAAAACTAGCCGTTCTTTTTCTGAAATTCCTTCATAAATTTCACGAGCGTTTCCGAGGCTTCCACAGGTAAGGCATTGTACAAAGAGGCACGCAACCCACCAACCGAGCGGTGACCCTTCAAGCCAATCAATTCGCTCTTTTTGGCTTCACTGGCAAATTGATCTTCCAAAGCTTCATTCGGCAGGCGGAAAGTGATGTTCATGCGGGAACGATCAGATTTTGCGTGACCCTTATAAAAACCGCCGGATTCATCAATTGCCTGATAAACCAAACCGGCCTTGACCTGGTTGCGCTTCTCGATCGCCGGCAGGCCGCCCAATCCCTTGACCCATTTGAGCATAAGTCCCACCATGTAGATTGACCAACAAGGCGGGGTGTTGAGCAAAGAATTTTCTGCCGCCAATGCCTTGTAATCGAGCAAATTCGGCAGGTTGGCCGGGACCTTTTCAAGGAGATCATCCCTGATTATGCAAATAACCACGCCGGAAGGACCGGCATTCTTCTGGGCACCGGCGTAGATCATGGCGTACTTGGAGACTTCGACCGGACGGCTGATGAAATCGGACGAGGCATCGCAAATGAGAGGAACACCTGCCGGCGGAGTTGGCTCAGAAAAATACTCCACCCCGTGGATGGTTTCATTAGAAGTGAAATGCAGGTAGGAAGCCTGCGGATCCAGTTTTAGATCGGATTGGGAAGGCAGATGGTTGAAGTTATCTGCTTCCAGATTGGCCGCAGACCTGGCAGTGCCCAGTTTCTGTGATTCCTTGAAGGCTTTTTTGCTCCAGGTTCCTGTGACGATGTAATCAGAGCTCGTCCCCGCCGGACGGAAATTCATCGGTATCATGGCGAACTGCAGACTTGCACCACCCTGGAGGAACAGGATCTTATAATCAGCCGGGATCTTCATCAGGTCGCGAAGGTCATTTTGCGTTTCGGCCAGGATGGCTTCAAATTCCTTGGAGCGATGGCTGATCTCCATCACTGACATGCCTGTCCCTTTATAGTCGAGCATTTCAGCCTGGGCTTGTTGCAGGACTTCGATCGGTAACGCAGCAGGACCTGGATTAAAGTTTAATACGCGCTTGGATGACATTTATTCTCCTTTGCAAATAATGTTTTCGATGACTAATTTTGGCTATTTGGGTCGCATCTTTTCGCCTGGAAGAATTATAGACGAAACAGATTATAATTGAAAAAGTTATTTGTGTATTTTTTCTCAAAGGAGGAACATATGAAGATTTTAGTATGTGACAAGACCGAAGCAGAGGCAATCGAACGCATGCGTGCAGCCGGATTGACAGTGGATACCAATTTCGAGATCACGCCGGAGGAATTGACCACGGTACTTCCTGGTTATGATGGCATGGTCGTTCGCAGTCGGACGAAGGTACGCCAACCATTGATCGACCTTTGCCCCAACCTCAAAGTTATCGTACGCGGTGGAGTGGGCCTGGACACGATCGATGCCGAGTATGCCCGATCCAAGGGCATTACCGTAATGAACACTCCCAAAGCCAGCTCGGCTTCGGTGGCGGAACTCACGATCGGATACATGTTGGCACTGGCGCGCTCCATATATAAAGCTACCGCCAGCATGAAGGCCGAGAAATGGGAGAAGAAAGCCTTTGAAGGCGATGAAATTGGGGGAAAGACGCTTGGCGTGATCGGCCTTGGCAATATAGGCAAGGAAGTTGCCAGACGCGCGGAAGCCTTGGGCATGTGCGTAATTGCTTACGATCCGTATATTAAGGAAGCCGCAGAGGGGCAGCGCGTGTCGATGGAAGAGCTACTCACACGGGCGGATTACATCAGCCTGCATTTGCCCAAGACAAAAGAATCCCAGAACATGCTCGATAAGGACCAGTTTGACAAGATGAAGACCGGGGTGCGAATCATCAATTGTGCCCGCGGCGGAATTGTTAATGAATCGGCACTCTACGAAGCCTTGACGAGCGGAAAAGTCGCCGGGGCGGCGTTGGATGTGTATGATGTCGAACCGCCCATGGACTGGAAATTGGTCAAACTGGATAACGTTATCTGCTCACCGCATATTGGAGCTGCCACGAAGGAAGCCCAAGGGAGGGTGGGAGCCGAGGTGGCCGAGAAATTGATCGAGTTTGCCAAGAAGTAATGGGTTTGCTGATGCAAAGGCACGGGATTGACGTGCCCTTTTTGGATAAATTTCATGAAAATCTACAACGATATCGGTGTCCAAATACCGACCATCCATTTACCGAAAGATGGGACGGATCTGACCAAGTGGGCTGTGATAGCCTGCGACCAATTTACCTCCCAGCCGGAGTACTGGCGAAAGGTTGAGGAAAATGTAGGGAACGCACCATCGACGTTGAACCTGATTCTGCCGGAGGTTTTTCTAGAAAAACCAGGTGAGACCGAGCGGATTCAACAGATCCACTCCAACATGCGGACATACCTGGAGAAAGGCATACTCCAGCCCCAAGAAGGTTTAGTATACGTCGAGCGCAGCGTGGCTGGCAAGACTCGCAAAGGGTTGATGCTTTGCCTTGACCTGGAATGTTACGATTTCACCAAAAGTTCCACAAGCCTCATCCGCGCCACAGAGGGTACGATCGTCGAACGACTACCGCCTCGCATGAAAATCCGACAGGGTGCAGCACTCGAGTTACCACATATCCTCGTGCTGATAGATGACCCGATGCGAACAGTCATAGAGCCACTGGCAGCGGCCAAAAACAGCTTTGAAAGGCTGTATGATTTTGACCTGATGCTGGGGAGTGGCCGATTGCGCGGTTATGCCGTTTCCAAGAGTATGGAAACGAAAGTGATCAAGGGCCTGCGTGGATTAGCCAGGCCGGATGTCTTTGCCGCCAAATATGGCATAGACATGAATACACCCGTTCTGCTTTTTGCCATGGGCGATGGAAACCATTCGCTCGCCACCGCCAAAGCCGTCTGGGAAAATATGAAAGCCCAAGCAGGTATGGATCACCCGGCACGTTATGCCCTGGTTGAAATCGAGAATATTCATGATGAAGGATTGGAATTCGAACCCATCCACCGCGTTTTATTTGGACTTAAGAAATCAATTTTCGCCGAGATGAATGGCTATTTCGGGGAGGATTACCGTTATACGCCGGTTCGCAGCGCCGAAGAGATGGTCAAGCGGGTGGATGAAGCTAATGGAGCGAGTCAGGCCATCGGTATTGCAGTTGGCGGAAAAGGATTTGGTGTGATTGAAATCAGCCACCCGCCTTCCAATTTACCGGTTGGAACGATCCAAACATGCCTGGATGAATTTCTTAAAGCGGATGGAGCGGAAAAAATAGATTATGTGCATGGCAAGGAAGTCGTCTGCAGCCTGGGAGCGCAAGCAGGTAATGCCGGCTTCTATGTTCCTGGAATGAATAAGTCTGATCTTTTCAAGACGGTCATCCTGGATGGCGCCCTACCGCGTAAAACGTTCTCGATGGGGGAGGCGAAGGAGAAGCGTTTTTATATGGAAGCGCGGAAAATCATTTAGGAAAAATCCATGAAAAAGTGAAGTGGTCCAGGTATCCGAAGAATAAGAGAGAGCCGGTCTCAAGGGCCGGCTCTTAATTTATTGAGTGCTTCGGTAAAATCCTCCGGGTAGGGGGCAATCAGAGAAAGCGATTTACCTCCAAATTCAAATTCCAACGAATAAGCATGCAGGGCAGGGCGAAGAATCAGGTCTGTATCAGGAGCACTGTAGAGAGTATCGCCGAGCAAAGGGAACCCCAACGCAAACGCATGGACCCGAACCTGGTGGGTACGACCGGTCGCAGGAATTGCGGCAAGAAGCGCATAGCCATTGAATCGTTGCAGAACATGGAAGGTTGTCTCAGATGGTTTCCCTTTGCCGTGATCAACGACCGTTCGATGGCGATGACCCACGTTGAGGCGTAACGGATGGCGGGCAATGTGTTCCTCCCACGGGGGATTGCCATTGGCTATGGCATGATAAAGCTTATTCGTTTCGTGGCGTTCGAAGAGCATGCTCAGCTCACGGTGGGACTCAGCGCTACGAGCAAAAATTACCACGCCACTGGTTACTTTGTCCAAGCGATGAACGACCCAGATGTGACCATAGTCTGGTTCAAGTAATTCAACCAACGAGGTTGAGTCCTCTTCCCAACCTCCAGGGATCGTAGCGAGTCCAGCGGGTTTGTTTACCGCGAGGATGGATGAGTTGACGTACAGAATTTCCATGGGTTAATTTTACCCGGAGTTCGCTGCAACAGACCAGATGATGATCCAACGCATACCCTTGACATTAACGTAACGTTAGGGTTTATTATTGTGGCATGGTGTACACTGTAAAACAACTATCAAACCTGGCAGGTGTAAGCGTACGTACGCTGCACTACTACGACGAGATCGGTTTGCTCAAGCCATCGTCGATAGGCCAAAATGGGTATCGCTACTACGGAGATAAAGAAATTTTATGCCTGCAGCAGATATTATTTTATCGGGAACTTGAACTGAGCCTGGCCGAAATCAAGATGATCCTGGAGAGACCTGGTTTTGACGTATTGGAAGCTCTGCAGGCGCACAAGTCAGCTTTGGGTCAGCGGGTTGAACGGCTGAACCGGCTCATCATTACTGTTGAAAATACCATAAACCATTTGAAAGGAACAAAGGAAATGAGTAACAAACAACTTTTTGCAGCTTTTTCAGAAGAAGAAGAAAGGAAATATACGGCTGAGGCAGAGCAAATTTATGATCCGGAAATAGTCAAGGCGTCACAAAAGAAGTGGAAAGCATACACCGCTGAAGATAAACAGCGAATAGCCGATGAAGGCAATGAGGCTTACGAACAACTTGTTGCAGCCATCCCAGCAGGCGCATCCAGTCCACAAGCCCAGGCTGGCGTGGAACTCTGGCGCAAACACATGGATTACTTCTGGACTCCAAACCTGGACCAACTGCTTGGCTTAGCGGAAATGTACAACACAGACGAGCGATTCAAAGCAAATTTTGACAAGATTGATCCCCGGCTGGCGGCCTTTATGCTAGAGGCGGTAAAAGTATACGTAAAACAAAAGCAGAAACAGGCCACTACGTGACGGTCTGGCGCACAGAAGGATATTTGAGATAGCTTTTTTCTGTAACCACCTGGCGGATACGATCCACGGCCTCCCAGATGTCGGTAAAGGAAGTGTACAGTGGAGCCAGACCGAGCCGCAGGTTATCTGGTTCACGAAAATCAGGGAGAACGTTCATCTCCTCTATCAGGGCGCGGTTAATGCGGTAGCCTTCCGGGTGGCGAATGCTAACATGTGAGCCGCGCCTACCAGATGCGCGGGGGGAGGCAAGATAAAAGCCGAGCGGTGCAAGGACGGCGTCAGTCAAGGCAATCAAGTATTCGCTTAGAAGAAGGGATTTGGTCCGCAGAGCGTCCATGCCGGCATCAATCAAGGGGTCCAATGCGGCTTCCATTGCCAGCAAGGAAAGAATCGGCTGGGAGCCTGCAAGGAAGCGGGCCACGCCGGGTGCGGGATCGTAATCCAGTCCAAAGGCGAAGGGCACATTTTGTCCCCACCAGCCACATATGGGCGAAACCACTTGATCCTGCAAATCTTTGCGAACATATAAAAATGCCGGGGAGCCTGGGCCACCGTTCAGATATTTATAGGTACAGCCGATGGCAAAATCAGCATTACAGGCGTCCAGTGCAACGGGCACGGCACCAGCAGAATGGCTCAGATCCCAAATAACCAAGGCGCCAAAGCTGTGGGCGAGAGTGGTAATGGCGTCCATATCATAGAGGTAGCCGCTTTTGAAAGTGACATGCGAAAGGGTGACCAGTGCAGTATTATGGTCGATGGCAGCTGCCAGGGAGTCCAAATCCGGGGTGGTATCACTGTCCTGCGAGCCGATACGGATGAGTGTATGGCGCTTACCGAGGAGGTCCATAAGACCCTGGAGAATATACAGGTCCGACGGAAAATTGAGCTTATCCGTGACGATGCTGGTGCGATCCGGGCGTAGAGCCAGGGCGGAGGCAGCCAGTTTGAACAGGTTTATCGAGACAGTATCGCAAGCGACCATTTGACCAGGGGCGGCACCCACCAACCGGGCGATCTTCTCCCCGATCCGGAGGGGGGCATCCCACCAGTTGTTATTCCAACTTCGGATCAGATCACAGCCCCATTCCTTATCCACGAGGGAACGGACTCTGGCGAGGCTGGCATTGGTCAGGCGGCCGAGTGAATTTCCGTCCAGGTAGATGAGACCGGGATCGTCGATAACAAAGTGCGAGCGGAAGGAGGATAAAGGGTCCTTTCCATCCATGGCTTCTGCGAACGAGCGAGTGAGTTGGAATTCCATGAAGGTAATTTACCACTGTTATGTTAAAATATGGAAGGGTTTTTTCATGCGGTTGAATTGATCAGTCATTAGTTGGAAAGATAATCTGTCAAGAATGACGTATTCTCCTGATTGAAATATGCAAACAATCTCTGTAGTTATCCCAGCCAAGAATGCCGAGAAGACAATCGAAGCATGTCTGCAAGGTATTTTGGATCAGACGGGTATCGATTCTCAGCCTGAGATAATCGTTGTAGATGATGGTTCCAATGATCAGACGGCGAAAATAAGCGAAAAAATGGGTGCAACGGTAATTCGTCAAGAGAATCAGGGCCCGGCTTCCGCCCGTAATACCGGCACCAGGTCAGCTCATGGCGAGATTATTGCATATACAGATGCAGATTGTGTACCGACGACGGAATGGTTGCACCACCTGGTGACGCCATTCTCCTCTTCCCAGGCAGTTGGTGCCAAGGGTACTTATCGGACAAAACAAAACTCGTTAGTGGCACGTTTTGTCCAGCAGGAATATGAGTCCAAATATGCACGTTTGTCCAAATTAAGAAGTATTGATTTTATTGATACATACTCGGCTGCTTATCGCCGGGATGTATTTGTAGAAAACGGAGGATTTGATCCGGCATTTCCTGTGCCCTCGGTGGAGGACCAGGAGTTTTCCTTTCGGCTGGCGCGCAAGGGTTACCGAATGCTTTTTGTCCCGGAGGCAATTGTTTATCACACCCATGATCAAAACTTGATCGAGTATGCAAGAAGGAAGTACACCATCGGTTATTGGAAAGCCTTCATGTTGCGATGGATGCCGGAAAGAATTTTCAGTGATTCGCATACACCGGTATCTTTACGATTACAGATTGGACTGATCGGTCTAGCCATGATCTTTGCCCTCGCTGGACTGTTTTGGCCATTGGGGAATTGGATTACGCTGTTCTTCTTGCTTGTCTTTTTTATTACGGCAATGCCATTCCTTTTCCAGGTAATCCGGCGAGATAAATTGGTAATCCTGGTAGCGCCATTTTTGCTCATATTGAGAGCGATTTCGTTGGGAACAGGATTATTCATTGGATCTATCCTTCCGAAACGAAAAAATCTCCGCAAAGACAGACGATTTTCATTTTGGACCCGAACGATAAAGCGGATCATGGACATTGCAGGGGCCTTGATTGGGTCGATCCTGACAGTACCAATCATCCTGCTGGCTGCAATTGCGATTCGATTTGACAGCGTTGGATCACCCTTCTTTTTCCAGGAACGAGCGGGAGAATTTGGGAAACCTTTTCGGATGATTAAACTACGGACCATGATATCTGGCGCCGATCAGCATGTGGAAGATGTAATGGGCGCCAACCCTCTTAAAGGCCCGGTTTTCAAGATCCCCAATGATCCGCGTGTGACCCGCGTCGGAAGAATTTTACGCAAAAGCAGTATCGATGAGTTGCCTCAGCTGTGGAATGTCCTGCGGGGTGAGATGAGCCTGGTAGGTCCCCGCCCCGAGGAACTCTGGGTAGTGGAAAAATATAACGATGAGCAGCGAAAACGGTTGGAGGTAAAACCTGGTCTTACAGGACCAATGCAAATCGCCGGGAGGGGAGAATTGGATATGGACGCCCGCCTGGCATTAGAAATGAACTATATTCAGAATTATTCTTTATGTAAAGATCTGCAGATTATATTTATGACAATCCCAACGCTTTTGTCAGGTAAAGGAGCGATTTAGGATCATGGGATTGGGGCACTTCTTAAATATGCATTCTTCAAAACTAAGAGAATTATTGAAGAAAACCGCCAACCGGAAGCAATTAATACGTGGAGTAAAGATTACTCTCCTCCTATTGATCTGCGTTTGGGTCGTCAGCGTGGGGATTCTGGCAGTATCATTGCTAAGTCGCGTAAGACGTTTACAGGAAATGGCCAAAGATCCGGCCCAACTCAGCCTGGCTACTGTATCTTCCGAAGTACACGGTGCCCGTCGAGAGTTCTCCATTTTGCATGGCGAACTCGCGCCTGTACTCTGGATCAGCGGACGTTTTGGCGGAGATTTTGGAGCGGTACAGCCTTTATTGGATGCAGGGGATGACTCACTTGAGGCGGCAGACGAGGTGTTGAGTGCGCTGACGCCTTCCTTGGGCGGTTTTGAATTATCCACGTTTACAATGAAACAAGTCCCGCAGATCCTTGATGCGGTCAATCGGGCACGCCCTGCTCTTGTGGGTGCGAAGACACACCTTGACGCGACAGCCAGTGCACTGAAGAGGATAAAAGGTCCACTATCACCACGTTTGGAAGGCTGGGTAACTAAAGCAAGCACACTTGTGGAGTTTGCTCAATTTGGTTTAGGGGGAGCGGAAATTATGCCAGAAATGTTTGGTCAGGCTGGTCCGCGTACTTATTTGATCCTCTTGGAAAACTCAGACGAGTTACGTCCAACCGGAGGTTTCATCAGTGCAGTTGGGCATATTCAAATAAGTCAAGGACAATTGATTTCCATGAGCGCTGAGGACAGTTATGCGATAGATGACTTTACCAAAGTCTATCCTGATCCTCCACAACCATTACTTGATTACATGGGTTCTGAACAATGGGTCCTACGAGATGCAAATTGGTCGCCGGATTTTCCAACAACAGCACAAAAGGCGATTCAACTTTACCAGATTTCTCGACCTGAGCAATTGGACGGTGTTTTTGGCCTGACCTTAAAGGGTGTTGAATTGCTTTTTTCCGGATTGGGCTCTCTGGATGTCCAGGGTTGGCCTGAGTCTATCACTTCTGACAATATCTCAAGGATTCTTAAAGAATCATGGAATCCGCCCCAGGATATTTCCAATAATTGGGAGGAGTTAAGAGATTGGCGGTTAAATCGAAAGCAATTTGTTGACGTGATCCTACATACAGCCATGGAAAAACTCCTGGCAGGAAAGGCCAATTGGAGACAACTGGGCCAGGGGATGATCGATGCGTTGAACCAACGCCAGCTGATGATTTACACCATCCCGGAGGCGAATGAGCTTAAGCAATTGGGATGGGATGGTTCAGTACTTTCGAGTGCAGGTGACTTCCTGATGGTGGTGGATGCCAACGTCGGCTTTAACAAGGTCAATTCAATTATTAAAGAGAGTGTTAATTACCAGATCAAGCTTCTCCCGGATGGAACAGGGCATGCGGTGGTGGAATTGAATTATGAGCCTCAGGGCGCCAGTACGAACATACCTTGTTCGCAGAAAGTTATTTATGATGAAAACATCACTTACGAAAAAATGATGCAAGAATGTTACTACGATTACCTGCGGCTAATCGTACCACGGGGAAGTAGACTGGTTCAAGCAACGGCTCATCCGTCCCCTGGAAAGTATTTCCTAAGCGGGGTGAGTGCGGATGGGGAAGCGGTGACTTTGCAGGATGGTATAAACGACCAGACAGTATTTGCTCAATTCTTTGTGGTTGAATATGGCAAGCAATTACTCACCCGGCTGGAATACGATTTGCCTGTCATTGTAAGGGATGCAGCCCGTCAAAAACGGTATATCTTGTTGTTGCAGAAACAACCTGGTACGGATGCAATGCAAGTGAATGTGAAATTGATCATCCCCACTGGGGCAAGGCTGGTCTCAACGAACTTGAAACCGGATATCAGCTCAGGTGATACACTTGAATTTGATCTTCGTCTGAACATAGATCAACAACTTGAAGTTGCCTATGAACTTGCGCCATGATCCAGCCTGCCTTTTATTAATTTGGGGCCGGTAAGTCAGGGACTGATAGGGGATCAAAATGGGTTAATGGATTTCCAGAGTCTGTGAAAAGAGTGACGAAGAACGCTGGAAATATTCAAATTTATGCTAACGTGAGCGCCTTCTCCTCAATACAAGCACAAGCACGCCGAGTATCGCTATTATTAATATAACAGTGATGGTGCCTGCTATTGAGACAATTCTTGATCTTCCATCATTACCTGGTAAAGAAGACGGCGTCGTGACCCCTTTGATGATGGTTGATGAAACGGTGGATGTCACCGATGTTGCTGTTATTCCAGAATTGGTAACAGTAACGGCAGGTGTATATTGCAGAGAGGTTGCTGTTTGAGTTGGAGACTGAGTTATGATAGTATTGAGTGTTGGCGTGGGAAGGGAAACTGTCGCTGTAAAAGATGTCTCAGTTGTGGTGGGCAGCTGAGGTTTTGATTCGGTGGGGGAAATGCCAGTTGGTGGTACCGTAGGGACAACGTTGGGAGTATTGGTTGGTGGCACCAATGTGGGCATTTCAGTGGGAGTAGGAGTTCTTACACGGGTCGGAACGGTTTGTCGCACGGGGGATAGTCCAGGACTTGCCCATACGTTCTTATTATTCGATGTTAGAACGATCGACAATAGTAAAAATGTAATAATAATGACTCTCAACCGAAATTGCCTCATTCCACCATCTCCGATTGGACAGCTTTAAATCTGCCAGAAAATCCCCATGAGCACATCTCGAATAAGAGCTATTATACTTTCAAGTCAGGGAGTGTCAATTGAGGCCGGTTAATGACAGCCATCATCAGGATCGAATAAACCTACCAGCAAAAACTCTTCTTGTCCAAAGTCTCATACGTTCATTAACTGAAATTACAGCGAATAGAATGAAGTATAAAACAGGATTCCTGGCCATCATCAAGCGATATACCGGGGTTTCGTAGGCGCCCAACTTTTCCTTAAACTGCTTCACCCCGTCCGCCAGATGGAACACTTCAATTCCCATAGACTTAACTTTTTTCATGACATACCAGTAGATCAGTTCATTTGGTCGAAAAGATAAGTATTCCTTCCGGCTAGCCGACCCCCATGCTACAGCCACCCTGTTGAAGACAAGGTCAATGTGTGTTGCAATAGAAACTCCATCTGGAGTTCTGGCACGGAGCATAAGCAAATTTCCGGTTGGCAGGAGGTGGGCGATCATTTGTCTGACAAAGTCCAATCCATAGTAAGGCGGAAGCGATTTTCTTGCATTCACCTCCTGGTACTGGGCGTAGTACTCATCCGCAAAACCAGGGTCAGTGGTTTCTTCAATCACAACACCTTTCTTAATCGTCCTGCGAATGGAAGTACGGCTGGAATTGCCTTTCATGCTGGCAAATAACTCTGCTTCGCTTTTTGTCAGATCGAGCACGAAATTGGTGATCTTTCGAACGTGATAAGACAAGCCTTTCAATTCACCTTCTTTCAGGTTCGCGTCAATGATCATGAGGAAGTGGCAATTGAGCTCAGTAAAGGCAAAATTGGGGAAAGCTTGCAAGACTTTAGAATATGAAACACCGGGCATCAGGTTGAAACCCATGAAATAAGTATTCCAACCCCTTAAGGGGCTGCCCAATATTCTGAGACCAAGTTTTTTCTCAATAAGACCCATGAAATAGCCCTGGACCAGACCGTCAGAAAGGACGGCTGCAATGATCGGTTCCGCTCCCAGAAAATCTGCCAGAAAATCAATCCAGGGCAAGGACTGGAATATATTCGAATCATTAAATTCAAGTAATTTCTCCCAAGGCATATCTCCAATGTCGATACGTTTAAATGAAATCACCTGGGCCTCACTACCATCAATTATATTTTATTGGGAGAACTGATCTCAAGTAATATTTTTTCAATCTGCTTTGCGCCAGATCGAGGAGAATGATATTTTAAAGCCCAATCGCGCCCGTTGCGGCCCATCTGTTCACGAAGAATGTGGTCTTTCTTAAGAATTAGAATCGCTTCAACCAATGCCGAGGGATTTTCGGGAGGAACACACAATCCAGCTTCAGCCCTGCCGATCAGATGCCAGGCTTCACTGCCCTTATCGATACAAGCAACTACCGGCCGTCCACTGGCCAGGATTGAGAAGGTTTTGGAAGGCATGGAGGTAAAGCCGATACCGCGTTGGAGCGATATCAGGGATACATCGGCGGTTGCCAGTATTTCTGGCAAACGTTGACGGGGTTGGAAAGGGATGAACTTCACATTGGGAAGATGCCGTCCTTCAGCCTCGGTGACGAGGCGTTCACGATTGGCACCATCCCCTACAAAAACAAAAGTAATCTCCTTGTGGTCAATGAGTATTTCGGCTGCAGTGAGCACATACTGCAATCCCTGTGATAGGCCGAGATTTCCGGCATAGAGAACAACGAACTGGCCTGCCAGGTTCTGCTCCCGGGCAAAAGCATTATCACGGGGCAATGGGCGGACGAATTCCGTATCGACCCAGTCATAGACCAGCACCATTTTGTTATCCGGAACGCCCAACGCACGAAGGTCGGGTCTAAAAGAGTCTGAGATAATCCGTACAACGGCAGCGTGTTTCAGGCAAAAACGTTCCATGCTTGTCACCAATCTGATCACCAATTTATTCCGGAACACTCCCAAGGCTATGCCAACCTTGGGGTAAACATCATAAACAGAATAAATGGCAGGTTTTTGAGGCAGGACAACCAAGGATGCGAATGGCAACCATGCTGTCAACGATGAGGAGGCTGCCATCACAACGTCATAGCGTTGACCCAGACCGGCCAGAGCGGCACCAACCTGATAGCAGATGTTTTGCAGCATACGTAACGGTAATTTGCTTCTGTCGAAATAAGGCTGCGTCACACGGATCACATTCACGCCATTTTCTATGGATTTCCACAATAATTTTCCCCGGTAATTGACCAGCACACGACCAAAAGAATCACTAGGAGAGAAAGTGATGATGGTAACCTCATGACCAAGATGGACTAAATTCTCACAGAGCAATGTGAATAATGAGGCACTTGGTCCAAGATCGGGCTCATATAAAGCGCCAAATATCATCACGCGCATTCTTTTTCTCTCCTAAAGCCTGCTGGTATGCGCTTAGAAGTTGTTTTTCCAACCGGGGTGGTGAAATATAATCACCCTCTTCCTCTATAATTATTCACCACTTCTTTGCGTTTACCAGAGGCTAAAACCGGGATTTCATGAACATGTTCAATTAATATTTCGGCATCCTGTCCAAGAAATTCTTTGAGCAAATCCACAAATACTGCATCTTCATATATTCCTTCTGAACCATTCAATTTAAGAGTATACCGTTTAGCATCATCTTGCACAAATTGATACTGCAACAGCCTGTCAAAAGGATCCAAAAGAAAACTGATATTGTGTGGAGATTTTTGATTTCCCTTTGTGTCAAAAATCAGATCGACCTTTTGTCCTTCAATGGATGAAAAAACTTGGGAATGCCAGCCACATTCTGGTTTTTTCTTACCTATACCAACATCTCCTGTATCATATCTGATCAGCGGCATGGCATAATTAAACAAGTCTGTTACCACTATTCGTCCCGGCTCTCCAACACTTACTGGATCATCTGAATCAAATTTTAACAATTCAATGAAGTAAGAAGCACTATTAAAGTGAAATTCCTTGTTCTCCACACACTCCAGCGCAAGCATCCCATTTTCATTATTTGAATAAAGTGACACTATATTACATTTCAAAAATATATTTTTTAACTTTTCATGGACACTTTTAGGAAAAGCCTCCCCAAAACCAATGATTGTATGAATGTTATCCATTCTTGGGTGGTATCCAAAAGTCAATAAATAGTTTGCAAGATTTTCCAAGGCACTTGGGAAACCCAACAGGAATTTAATTTTATGGTCTGATTGCAGCAATTTTTTAAGTTCTTCGAGATTTTCTTCATCCTGTTCCTGGATATCCCACATGCGCACATTTCTAGCCCATGCGATCGGCCTGCTCACCGATGTACGAAGCCTGAGAAAGACATAACGCATTCCAATCTGGTAGCCGGCTTTTCCCCAAAAGTATATCATTTCAGCCAAAACACGCGATCTTTTATTTTTATCCTGCCGTACAACAAAAGGCGTTCCGGTTGATCCACTTGTACGCATATTCACGACGGAGGAATCCGGAAATTTCAAGGATTGGAATGCCTCATAATTGTCCCTGATGATATTTTTGTTTATTACTGGGAATGATTTAACCGAACCAAATGATTTGAAACCCTTATAAAACCCAACATTTTCAACTGCATAGTTCATTATGCCATGTAAATATTCCTCCGATTTTTTCGAAACCATCGAATCTTGACCATTTTCCATAATATTCCTTATGTCAAGATAATGTTTTCGTATCTTAGAACCAGTGAGGTAATCAAGTCCCCAGAAAATAACTTTTCTTATCCATTCGCTAAATATCATACTATCCTTTATAGGTTGTCCAAATCCTGCAGCGATCTAAAATTCTACGGATTATCAATAGGTTGATCATCTTGATCAAGATCCAGCCTAAAGTAGGACAAATCGCGTGTGCTTAATTCCGGTACTTCAATAAAACCGACACTCGTATTCAATGCCCTGCCTCTCAGGTTATTTCTCCTGACCCCTGTGACTATTCTGGTCATCCCGCGCGCACGACATATACGAATCGCTTCTTTTTTAAGCGCTTTTCCAATTCCCAATCCCTGGAGTTGAGGCGCCACTGCGGTAAAAGCGATATGTGCAACCTTTTCTGCATAGTGAATCTGACGAAGACGTAGTGCATTCCGCAATACGTGTGACAATAATTCCGGCTGCAAAGCCAACCAGGGTTTTCTAACCAGACTCTTTATAGCTTCCCGCTTTCCAGCACGTAACATAGGTAAATTGAAAGGCTTTTCTGCAAAAGCCGTAAAACCAACTATTTCTTTGCCCTGCCTGGCAACCAATACATACGTTTGTGCATCTGAAACGAACCATTCAAAAGCAGCACGCATGAAAGACTCCCCAAGCGAGAAAGCCAGGCTGCTTTCTTTCGAAAAACACTTAAGGTAAAGAGCCACTAATGCATCTACATCGCCAGGAGAGGCAAAAGTTATTGGCAGATCCTTATTAGTCATACTTTGTCAGGAAGACTCAGCTGTTGTCACCAAGGCTTGAAACCGGTGAATCAAATTCATGCGTTGATTACCTGACAGCCCAGCATAAAACGAAATCAACAGCATCAAAATTCCTGTTACTCCTGCGGAGATGATGAAAATAATCCAACCCTTGATACCTGAACCGACTGTAAATGGTATAAAGCTACCCAGACCAAATGCGAGTGAAAAAAGCAGGATCGTAACGGAGACTGGTCGAAGGATCGCATTCATTTGGGAGTATATTGGTAACCCAAAGAAGCGGCCAATCAACATGGGATAGCCAATACTCATAATCAACCGTCCGCCCATAATGCCCAAACATAATCCCACAATTCCCAGCTTAAAGACCCCGACCAGAATACTCGCGGCGACAATGGAAATGGTCACAGAGACAAGCCCCAAAATGACTTTTTGGCTGAGGCGTAATGTCAGGTCAATAATGTTGCCATCGCTGCGGATAAAAGTAAGCTGTATCGCGGACACAACCAGCAACAGGTTGGGGATTGAACCAGAGTAGTGGGAAGGGCCCACCCATATTCCAAGAAAGGCTTTATTCCATATGATAATGGAAGCGCCCAGAGTTGTTGCCACCAACCAGATACTTGAATTGAACTCTGCACGGACACGAAGCGCTTTTTCGAAATCTCCTGTACCAATGATGCTGCCGAGACCAGGGACAATCCCAAAAATTATTATGACAATGACCCCAATCGAAAAATCCGGAACGTATTTGGTAAGAGAATAATTGGTCACTGATTCCACCGAATTGAGCAACCCCAGTAGCACAACATCGCTGCCCAAGAGCAGGCTTGTCACCAAATTCCAGCTGACGAACCACCAACTCAAGCCCAGCATCTGTTTTGTATCAACGCGCCGGGGCCTTGCCACTCCAAACCATGGAACATTTTTGCGGACAACTCCAAGGTAAAACAGACCTGTCACAATATCCGTTACAATCAAAGCAGCGGCAACACCAACAATCCCCGTTCTGAGGTATAAAGCCAGCCAGGTAAAACAACCGCCCACAAATATCAACACCACAGACATGCCCATGCGCTTGTAGCCGAAATTCTCACCCTGCAATGTCACCTCAGGCACGGATGTTACCGTGCTAAAAATCATGCCCAAGACAAGCAATCCTGCCACCGAACGAGCGACCCAAAAATAAGCCATCGGAGCTTTAATCCAATATGGTACAAACCAGCTGACTGTTCCGCCAACGCCAACCAGGATGGGCAGGAATAATAACCAGATGAGCAATGTACTCCCGATATAACGGCGTTTTTGATCATAATCGGTCGAGGCCTGCTGATTTGCAATCATCGCTTTCAGTGCAAACGCCACGCGGCCGCTGGCTGGAGTGAGATATCCAATCAGGCGAACCAAAACCTGCCACATGCCATAAATAAAATTCCCCAACCCCTGAACCATTAGGGGTGTAATAATAAAGCCAACCGCCAGGCCTGCACCATAATCAAGCACAACCGTCAGGAGATTTAGATAAGCCTTTTTGGTCAATCCTTTATCGGATGACAAGCCGGAGAAAAATTTCCTGGCACGGTTGATTTGCGTCATTTTTAATGGGTTTTCTTACAGAAAAGCCTGATCCTGAAAGCGCCGATTATTCTCAGCCAAGTGGCGTTGATTGCATTAGCGGATAGTTTATCACAGTCCAATTTCCACTCCTTGGATCGAATTCCTTGATTCCATTTGAATTCTTCCATATATATACCAATCTGATATACTCAACTCTGACTTTTCCTTCAATCAATTATTACCTTCAGCCAATTTTGATACTCCTTTTTTACAGCTCACCTCATAGACTTTTCCGGCACCGCAATGTGGCTAAACATCCAATTACATTGCCTTTCCAGGATATCATATAGACATTTGATCGGAGATTCTTATGTCTGATTTGACTCCTGCACAGTTTAAGGAGATCAATGAGTCAATTGAAACGGAGGCACAGGTTAATTATTTCCTATGTGCTCCGCCGGAGTTTTCCCGGCCTTTTCGATTGGAAATCAAGCGCCTCGGTTCGACCTGGGTGACGATGATGCCATTGGTGGATCATGCGATGTTCAACCGAATAATGGGTTTAGGGGTTTCCAAACCTGCGACTGAATCCATGCTGGACGAAGTGGTTCATATTTTTCAAAACGCTGGATGCAAAAACTATCGGACAGAGGTCAGCCCATTGGTTCTACCTGCCCAGTATCCGATGTGGCTAGTCGCCCGAGGCTTTACGCAGGGTGGGCGGAATTGGGCAAAAATGTATCGTGGGAATGAACCAGCGCCTGTCATTTCCTCTAATCTGCGGGTAGAAACGATTGGAAAAGACCAAGCGGATGCCTTCGCCAATGTAATGCTTCCCGTTTTTGGAATAACCCCCGTATACCGCCCGCTGATGGTAGGAAATATAGGTAAGCCCGGATGGCGACATTATCTGGCATTCGCTGGAGCAAAACCTGTCTCAGCTGCAACCATGTATATTAATGAAAAAATAGCCTGGTTGGGTTGGGCAAGCACGATTAAAACGCACCGCAAACACGGCGGTCAAAGTGCTTTGCTCGCCCGTCGTATCGAGGACGGATTATTGCTTGGCTGCAAGTGGTTTGTGGCCGAGACAGAAGAAGATACGCTCGAGCAACCCAATCCTTCCTACCGAAATATGCTACGGAGCGGATTCAAACTGGCATATATGCGTAGGAATTATACTCATCGTTCACCGGGGAGTCCTGGAGAAAAAGTACACCGGGCTTTCTTCCTTAGCATGTACAGCGTGAAATTTGAATGGCAAAGGCTTAATCGACAGAGAAATACAAACTAACTAAACCTGATGAGGGGCGTGGAGAATCTATGGGAGGTTTTGGACATATTGTTTCCAATAAGTACCCAATGTTGTTATTCCCTGGGATGGAAAAGAGCAATTAACCGGAGGGGTCGAAGGTCCGAGCCCTGAATAGAACAGAGCTCCCCCGAAAGTTTCATAGAATGTCCCATTGTCGCAGATACCATCATCATAATCCGCACTCCACCAAATCCAGCGCTGTACCAGATGGTTTCCGTCAAAAGAGTCACCTATTGTTGCATCGGTCTGGTTCAGAAAAGCATCGAATGATGGGTACATCATGCGATCACGCACCTCACGAGGGCAGGCAGTCAGATCTGAAGAGTTGTAACATGAAAAATAAGAGTATGGGTATAAAGCACCGTACTCGGTAATAATGAGAGGTTTGTCCTTCTGTCCGTGATCTTTCATCCATGTACGAAGAGAGACAACCTGCGACCAAATAATGTTAAAGTCCCAGTTGTCATCTGGAAAGACGAATTGCTCTCCGCTTGTCGCAGTTAATCCAGCTGGAATCTCTGCCCCCCAACTGCCTTTAATTTCCTGCAGAATAAAGAAATGCATATTCCAGACGTCCACTGGCATAGTTGTATTGTATAAACGCAAGTATTCCGCCCAAACCCGGTTTAGGTATTCCTGGCGCAAGGGAGTGAACTCAACCAGGCTGCCGTTGGCCACCTTGGCAGTGGGATCAACCGCTTTGAGGGCGTTATAAACATCATGATACGCCTGTGCATAAAGCTCAGGCAATATCTCATCTTGACCGTCGCAAGCGCTGCCAGAGGTCCAGTCGATGCGCTCGATCTCATTTCCAATCAACCATGTCATCCCGGGGTGGTTTTTGGCAATTGCTTGAATTTGGCTTATGCCTGGCGTGACTATATACTCGGGAGGATTTACATAATAAGGACCTAAGCGACATGTCACCTTGGTAATACCATCTGACGCCAGTTTCAGTTGCTTTATCCGCACAGTTGGAACGTATTCCATCCCATAGGGTACCGGGGCATTGGCAGTTACGTGATAATCCAGATACCAACCGAAACGCATAGATGTAAAGTCGTAGGAGATGTAATCGGTTGGCAGTCGTCGTGTAAATGGGACTCCAAATCTGGGAAGAGGTAATTTCCCATTTATGGTCGGTGTGCTAGTTGGAGTGTTAGTAGACGTAGGTGAGGCGGTCAGGGAAGGAGTCAACGTGATTGTAGGTGTATTTGATGGCGTCGGAGTAAGGGATGGCGTATAAGTCAATGTCAATGTGGCGGTTGGAGAATTCGTTTGTGTCAGCGTTAAGGTAGGAGTTTCGGTCGGCGTCAGAGTGCCGGTTGGTGTTTGCGTGGGCGTATCCGTTTGCGATGGCGTACCTGTAGGTGTATTACTGGGGAGGGGCGAAGTACCTGATTTTAAAGCCAGAGGGAGAAAAATATTATTGATTGAACCGGAAATAAATCGAGCTTGAACAACGGGAATCCCCAGTTTAAATTGAAGGATTAGAGCAGCTGCCATCACGATAATACAGGATAGGATGAATGCCTTAGATTTCATTGCAAATGCTGATCTATTTTTCCAAATTCCCTGCATGCTCTCTAATACTTATGCTAAAAGGTCAATATTACAGATTAATCATGATTGTAGCATCCATCGATCTGGATCTGATCCGTCTGACTAAACCCACGTCAATTTGAACTTGTCGAGCCCTCTTGGTCCTGACGGATTTATTCATCATCCGTCCCAGAAGTCATTATAATGCCAAAAACCCATTTAAAGAAAATATATCAATTCCATAGTTCCACTTTTACACATCTGCTATAATTCCTCAAGCCCCTATTCCCGGTCTAAGAGACTGTTTAATAAGTCAAAATTCACCACGGATGAACGCGGATAAAAAGGATTTATGCTGATAAAAAAAGCCTTTGGAGTTGGTTTATCCACAAGAGTCTTATTTCATCTGCGTTTATCTGTGGTAAAGAATCAGTTTTTAAACAGTCTCTAAGGGTTTTGGGAAATTGCCCGGCTTTGCAATCCGCTTTTGACCATCATGTCACGATAATACGACCGACGATGCGCCGCCCAGGCTTTATAAGCGAGATTCCAAGTATAAAGTAGACGGAAACATGAGCAGAAGCAAGATTTATTCCCGAATTCCGATAGTTCCAATTTTGTTCCTGATTATTGTTCCAATTACTGCCCATCTGTTGTTTTCCAAACTGGGTTTCAATCCCACTGATGATGGTTTTACCCTTGCTTACAGCAGGAGGATCATAGAGGGTCAAATTCCGCATAGAGATTTTATTATTATCAGACCTTTTTTATCTCCCTTACTTCACGTACCAGTTGTACTTTTGGGAGGAAATTATACCTATTTACTTTCCAGATTCTTTGTTTGGTTTCAATTTGCGACCATGGCATGGGCTGGGGTTTATATTATTCAAAAAGGATTAAGATTATCTTTTAGTAACTTCGAAAAAATAGCAATTGCCCTGATTTCCCTGGCTGTTTCAGCTCACACGTTTCGAATTATGGCTTGGCATACGATCGATGGTCTTTTTTTTATATCCATTGGCCTTGTTTTATGTTTGAATGAAAGGCATCCATGGAAAATGGTTGGTTATATTTTGATTGGGTTGGCATATTTATGTAAACAGAACTTTATATTCATGGCACCGTTAACCATACTCATTCTTGGCGACTGGAGAAGGATAAAGTATTGGTTAGCTATTTTGATGCCAGGTATTCTCTATGTCGCATTTCTGTCAATTATGGGCGCGTTGCCTGATGCTATCTTGCAATTAACTTCACAAAGAGATCTCCTTACTTATGGATTTATTACTTACAACCAACCGAAATTATTATTAATTCTTCTCTTAGGATATTTTTCAGCGCGTTTGATCATTGGAAGCGCACACGTAAATATACCCATTCGGAATACTTTTAAAGAGTGGATCGGCTTACTGACCTTATCTGCATTTCTGCTCAGTGCCATATCTATGATTTTCATAACAAGCAGATATATTCTGGCTTCATCTTATGGGCTCTTCAGCCTAGTAATTGGAGTTATGGGTTGTTTCCTCATAGAAAACGGAGATAAGCCAAGAGGATTCATAAGACTCGCAATTATTTTTTTGGTCATGGCATGGAGTGCATCCATATCCATTGGTTGGCCTTATCCTGACCTGGCCTCAGGACAGTTAGTGGCATTGATTCTTGCCTTTGCACTTCCCATTCTCAAACGAAACCTCGAAGGACTAAATCTTGGGTACATCTACGTTTCGGGGCTGGTGTTTTTTTTATCTTTGGTTCTGATGTCTTTTGGAATAGCAAGAAGGCAACATGTTTTTCGTGATCAACCTGCCATAAAACTAACCGAAAGGCTCGATTCAGTCCTTCCTGGTGGAAAAGGTATTAGTACAAATCAAAATACTTATGATTTCCTTGTTGACTTACGAGAGGCAATCAAATTAAGCAAGGATTTTGGAAAAACATATGCAATTATCCCCGATTGCGCTGGTTGGTGGGTAAAATCTCAACAGGTAAATCCATTACCTATTGATTGGGTACAGGGAGTTGAATTAAACAAACCAGTATTAATTTCCCGTGTTATCCAGGATCTTGAATCACTGAGAAATACCAATATCGTGATTGTTCAAAAAGTTGAAGCCAAGAAATTACGTGACGGTTTTATCCCTTTTGACCATGAATTTGCGGTTGTGGAATATGTTCGCGACAATTTCGTAAAAGTATACGAGACTTCCCTTTTTGAGCTTTATAAGTAAACGGCGATATTACCTCCCTACGCCCACATACCGGTACCCCAGCTTTTCCAATTCTTCCCTTTGAAGAAAATTGCGTCCATCCACGATCAATGGGTTATTCAGGGTTTTCTTAATCTCCTCCCAATCTAGAGTGCGGTATTCGGGCCACTCGGTGACCAGTACCACCGCATCGGCCTCACGTAAGGCATCGAATGGTTGATCAAAGTAAACCACACCCAGGTCAGGATAGAGATTACGAGCATTTTCAAGCGCCACCGGGTCGGTTGCATGCACGCTTGCCCCATGTTGAATCAGGTGACGAACAATATCAAGAGATGGTGCGTCGCGCAAATCGTCCGTAAGAGGCTTGTAGGCAAAACCAAGTAAGGCGATGGTGCGACCTTTTAGAATCTTAAGTTCATTAAGAAGGGTTTTCACCACCCACATGCGCTGAATGTTATTCACTTCACGTGCTGCCTGCAAGATCGGCATATCCAAATTATATTCTTGCGCGGTGGAAATCAGCGCTGAAGTATCTTTACCCAGACAACTTCCACCCCAGCCAATTCCTGCTTGCAGAAAGCGAGGACCGATCCGTGGATCCAGACCTATCCCACAGGCGACCTTGGTGATATCTGCGCCCACTTTATCAGCCAGTTGGCCAATCTCGTTAATATAGCTGATTTTGAGTGCCAGGAATGCATTTGCAGCATACTTCGTCAATTCAGCAGATGTCAGGTCACATGTCACGACCGGAACTGCTTTAAAGTCTTTTGGGCGAGGCAAGAAATCGGGTTCAGGGAAATCCTGGTTGAGCAACGGCTGATAAAGGTTTGTCAGGGTATCAATGGCGCGCGAGTCTTCCGAGCCAATAACGATCCGGTCAGGATATAATGCATCGAAGATAGCCGAGCCCTGGCGAAGAAATTCCGGATTTGAGGCCATGGCATAATTCCCATTTGGTTTACAGCCCTTGCAGCGGCTGTAAGCCTCCCGTAAAAGAGCTCCAACCCAATTCCCTGAGCCTACCGGTACAGTGGATTTATTCACCACGACTGTGAAACGATTTCCAAGCCGTTCTCCAATAGAATCAGCTGCCGCTTTGACATAGGATAGGTCCGGACTGCCCTCTTTCAAAGCAGGGGTAGGCACAGCAATAAAGATCACGTCACAATCTTCAATACCGGCTTCATCAAATGAGCTTGTGAAGTTCAGATTAGTGGCTGCAAGTGCCATTAATTCAGATAAACCTGGTTCGTAAATGGGTATTTTGCCTTGTTGGAGTCTTGTAATCTTCTTATGATCCACATCCAAACAGGTGACTTTATTACCCAGGTAAGCCAAGACCGCGCCCGTCGGTAAACCTACGTATCCCGTCCCTACAACAATGACATTCATGTTTGATCACATCTCCGCTTTTGATTCTTAATATCATCACCATCTATTTAGCAATTACCCCTTTTTCTGCCATTAGGCAATAAAAAATAATACCACTTTTATACGGCTAGGAGGCAATATTTAGAAATCAGTAGCATTCCAGGCAACGATACACTATTATAACCCCCCTTCATCCGTACTCTTTTGTGTCTTGAAGAAGAATCCCTGTTAGGCCGTTTTGTCTTGAGACACCAAAAGGTGCATGATGTCTCAGAAATGATATAAGTTAAGTGTATAGGTGTCGAATAGACGGCTTATGGCCCGTAAATAACTTCCCAATCGGAAACGAGATATAATTGCCACGCAATTCAAGTAGAAATTAGTTAGGTCCTAGCGAAAGCCGAGTAATGAAGCTTATTATCCAAATCCCGTGTCATAATGAGGCTGATACTCTCCCCCAGACACTGAGCGAGCTGCCACGCAGCCTGCCAGGAATAGACATGATTGAATACCTGGTGGTTGATAACGGCAGCACAGATCGCACATCCGAGGTTGCCCGGCAGTCAGGCGTTCAGCATATCATTTATCTGCCCGTTAAAGGATTGGCAGGCGCCTTTATCGCCGGTCTGGAAGCCTGCCTGGAGCGCGGAGCAGATATCATTGTTAACACCGATGCTGATAACCAATATAATGCCAAAGACATCCAAAGCTTGATTGAGCCAATCCTGGCTGGTCGTGCCCAGCTGGTAGTGGGAGACCGGGGAGTGGCAACACAAAAGAATTTCTCTCCCTTTAAACGGCTACTACAACGAATAGGAAGCAGGGTGATCTCCTTAACCTCGGGTATAGACACGCCCGATGCCACCAGTGGATTCAGGGCAATCACCCGCGAGGCTGCCTTGCGGACCTTGGTGTTCAGTAATTATTCGTATACGCTTGAAACGTTGATCCAGGCAGGGTCACATCGCAGCATGCCGGTCGAGTATGTTCCGGTGAGAACAAATCCCCAGACCCGTCCGTCACGTTTAATGACCAGTTTGAATCATTTCTTGACCAATCAGACCACGACCATCCTGCGCGCTTATACCATGTATCGTCCGCTACGTGTATTTACGGCACTGAGTGTCTTAATGGTAATTAGTGGATTGGCTCTCGGAATCAGGTATCTCTATTTCGTTCTCAACGGGCAAGGAAGCGGTCATATACAATCGGTAATTCTGGCAGCAGTTCTCTGGATAGTAGGATTCCAAGTATTTCTCATAGGGCTGGTGGCCGATTTGATCGGATTCAATCGGAAAATTCTGGAGGAAATATTGTACCGGATTCGAAAGGCAGAGGTAAATGAGGTACATGATGAAAGATGAAGAACGGCTGAGGGTGGAGAGTAATCCTTGACAAGCAAATTTCTCTCAGTTCATCGGTCTCCCGTGAAGAAATTATCAATCCTGTTCCTTTTCTCCTTGTTGCTGGCGGGGTGCGCGGGCCTGGTCAGGACTGAGCAGCCTTCGGTTGTAGATTGGGCTACGTTATCAGCGGCGAATTCTTTTGGCCAGACTTTTGTGGCGAAGTACGACGGGTTGTCGGGGGTCAATTTTTACTTATCACCGCAAACTGCCGGGGATGGCCAAATCCAGTTGCATTTACGATCCGAACCAAGCGCCAAGACTGACCTGGTCGAATCAATAAACACTGTTCCAATAGACAGGATCAAAACGCCGGGATTCTATGCATTTCTGATCCCGGGGCAGGCATTTTCGAATCAGAAGTACTATTATGCTTTCCTGGAGGTGACAGGAAGCGGGGAGGTTCAAGTAGGTAAGGCAAGTGGGGATACATATCTGAACGGGGCACTATATGAGAATGGAACCCCTGAGGATGCTCAAGCGGCTTTTCAATTGCTGTATTCCCTGCGGAAAACCATTTTAGGGCTAGGCCATGAGGCTCTTACATGGGCTGGTTATCTAGCAATGTGCCTATTTCTTTTCATCTTGCCTGGTTGGGGATTATTCAGTCTCTTGTGGCCCGGTTGGGGAGAATTGAGTTGGGCTGAAAAGCTAGGATTGTCTGCAGGCTTAAGCCTGGCGGCCTATCCTCTTCTAATGTTATGGACGGATCTCATTGGATTGCACCTGGGCGCGATCTATGCATGGCTACCGCCGGTGGTTGGATTGGGGATAATCTTGTGGCGGAATAGAAAACGGTTGAGATTGCAGGCCTTCAAAAATCTCAATGGTCCAAAGGTCCATTGGGTGGATATCACTTTTATAGGGATAATCGTTTTGATTTTCTTTACTCGTATTTGGGCTGTCCGATCGCTGGAAGCTCCCCTGTGGGCAGATTCAGTTCAGCATACTGTGATGACACAACTCATGTTGGATAACGGAGGCCTGTTTAGCTCATGGATGCCCTATGCGCCTTATAAAAGTCTTACATTTCAGTTTGGCTTTTCGGCATTTTCGGCAATATTTGCTTGGCTCACAGGGCTAAATAGCGTAAAGTCCGTGCTCTTCGTTGGTCAACTCCTCAATGGTTTGGCTGTGCTTGCTTTATACCCGCTGGCGGTCAGGATTTCCAAAGGTAATCGTTGGGCAGGAGTAGGAGCTGTGTTGGTTGCCGGCTTGATATCGCCTATGCCAGCTTATTATGTGAACTGGGGAAGATATGCCCAACTGGCAGGGCAGGCTGTGTTACCTGTGGCATTATGGCTGGTGTTGGAAGCGTTATCACCGACCTTCAGCCGTTCCATCTCTACGAAAAGCAATAAATTCTTGATGGGGATAAGAATTGGCTTTGCCGCGATCGTTCTTGCAGGGATGATGTTGAGCAGCTACCGTCTGCCTTTCTTTTACCCTACATTCGTTCTGGCTCTATTGGTGTGCTGGGGGCTGCCGGAGTGGGGGCATAATTGGAAGAACTGGCTGCGGAAAATTGGTATTTTGATGGCAGTAGCTGTATTGGCGGGATTACTTTTCCTGCCCTGGGTGCCGCGGCTGTTAGGGAGTAATTTGGTTAAAAGTATAGGCATCGTTGCGGCAAGAGGATCATCCATTGATGCAGTGCGTGCTGACTACCAAGCATGGCTTGGACTTTTCTTCTATGTCCCTTTGCCACTTTTCATTGTGACAATGGCGGGGCTGGCATGGAGCTTTGTACGGAAAAATTGGATGATAGCAGCACAGATTTTATGGGTGGCGTTGCTCGCCTCGATTGTTGCTGGCGGACTGATCCATCTGCCCGCATCCAGCTCATTGCGTAATTTTGCAATCTTGATCGCCCTTTACATCCCGATTGGGCTGGTGGTCGGGTGGTTAATTTCTGAAGTTGCAGGATCAGAAAATGGCAGGCTTCGGCAAAGCCTCCTGGCAATTATCATTTTCATAGCTGCAATTTTGGGCGCGTTAGGCCAACGAAATATTGCCAAACCCGACCCCTTTGCATATGTTTCCCGACCAGATACTATCGCCATGAAGTGGATACGAGAAAACCTCCCAACTAACTCTAATTTCCTGGTTGAAGGACTAATTTATCAGGGTTCGGGGATCATCGGCAGTGACGCCGGGTGGTGGCTGCCACTTCTGGCTGGTCGTCCAAACAGTATGCCGCCACAGTATGCGACCGCTGAAGTACCCATCGAACCTGACTATACCAAACGTTTGACTTCGTTAGTAAAAAAACTCAAAAACGTTTCGCCTGGTTCGGAGCAGGGTATTTCTTTGTTATGCAGTGAAGGCATCACTCACATTTACATAGGTCAAGGACAAGGAAATGTGGCCCAGAGAGCCATGAGCCTGGGCCCACAGTTATTTTCACCTGCTGAACTCCTCTCAAGCAAGTATTACAGCTTGCTGTACCATCAAGATCGGGTGTATGTATTTGGGCTTAACTCGAGTATTTGCCCTTGATTGTGGGTTAATTAAGAAGATTGATCTTGTACTGATACATTTAAAAACGATAATCCTGGCCTGCAAGTAAAGATCAAAAATTCTGGCCACGTCATGTTGGTATCGGTTTTTCTGGTCGGGGGGTTGGGTCGGTGCCGCTGAAAGAGTTATCAACTAAAAGTTCATCATATAAGGACTAAGAATTATTGAGGTTCCAATCCCCTGAATTAATCAATTTTCCGAGTTCATTACCTTCTGATTTATAACCAGAACCTGGGGCAGGTATGCAGAGGATATTGTGATTTCTAACCCGATTTCATTTTGTTACTCAATCGATCAGATCGTTGTGTCGCCTTACCTATTCTTTCTTTATAATAAAACTTTCGTAGGCGTCCAATGTAGACTTTAACATCGATTGGATGCTGAAGTTTTTTTCGATGTGTTCCCGACCTTTTTTACCAAGTTCCCGGCGTTTAGATGGGTCGTTCAGCAGACCTGAAACGGTGTGTGCCAATGCATGAGAATCGCGCGGAGGCACCAGTACGCCTCCAGGGCCGACTACTTCGGCAGCGGCACCAGAATTGGCAGTTACAACGGGTGTTTCGCAAGCCAGGGACTCAGCCAGAGGAAGGCCAAATCCCTCCAGAAGGGAAGGGGAAACATACAAATCAGCCAAGGAGTAAAAAGCCGGCATTTGAATTTCCGGCACAAAACCAGTTTCAATGACCTGAGTAACAGTCGATCCAAATAAGCGTAGAACCTCTTCCCGATAAGCAGTGCTTCTCCACTGCCCGACAATGATAAGCCGCGGTTCGGGATGAATGAGCGGCAATGCGCTGGCGAGATATTTCAATCCTTTGCGCGGGGTAACAAATCCGGCAAATAATATAACATGCTCATGAGGCGCAATTCCTAACTTTGAGCGTAGCAGATTAACATTATCTATTCGGCGGAAGAAATCAGTGTCAATGCCATGCCGCGCAAATGAAATCCGATCGGGGGATACCCTGTAATGCTTGATGAACTCTTCGCCGGTAGTGGAACTTACGGCGAGCAAACCAGAGGCCTTTTTTATGGAAGGAGCCTCTATCAAAAAGCGCGCAAATGTGTAATAGACAAAGCGACCCAATAATGAAAAAGGGCGATCATTATGCCAGTCCAAGCTACATAAACGCTGCCTAAAAGATTGGTGGAGAGATCCCAAGAACTTGCCCGAGTAAGCATAGGCAAAGTGGATATCCCAAAAATGTACTATATCAAACGAATTGGTAGTATTTAGAGTTTTTAACAGGCGCGCTGCAGCATATGAAAAGCCCAACCAATCTGTAAAACCTATGGGCACACGATGGACTGATAGTGCTGGATGAACCATTGACTCATTAACAGCACCGCGCTTTCCAGCAATGACGGTAAGATCGTGCCCAGCGTTCAATAATGCGCTAACCAGCCTATCCCCACTGATGTCAAGCCCAGAGGAGTGGATTGGAGTAAAACCCAAAGTCACAAACGCAATTTTCATTATTATTGCTAAATCATCCCATCGACTAACTTATGAAGATGTTCGGTGATAACGATTTCACTACATTTTTCCAAATATAAAGAACGGGCTTGATAAGATAATTGTTCTCTCATTGCCGGGTCATGGTGGAGTTTTAAAATTGCATCCGCCAGTGCTTCGGGATTATCCTGGGGACAAAAGTAAGCATTCAATCCATCGGAGAGGAGTTCTCGATTGGCCGGTGTATCGGCGGCTATCAATGGCCGCCCCATGGAGAGGATCTGGTAGATTTTGCCAGGTATAACCCGCCTGGATTTATCGCTCTGACCAAAATGTCCGCCCAAGCAAATATCAGCGGAAGCAATCTCATTTGCCAAGTTATCCAATGATACGGGTGGTAAAAAAGTGATATTTTCAAGACCAAGGTCCTCAGCCAATTTATGGACCTTTGGATATTCCTGCCCGTTTCCGATTAGTCTGAAACATACTGCTGGCTCCGAGCGAAGAAGGCCAGCTGCACGAACAACAATCTCTACGCCGTGCAAAGGAAGGTAAGAACTATAATAGAGAACAAAAGTCAAATTTCCATTCTTTACTTGGGGTCGCGGATAAAAGATATCCTCATTGCACCCCACAGGCAGACATTTAACCTTGTCAGGATTGAGACCAAATGTGTGGATAAAATAATTAACATGAGATTGAGTATCAAGCAAGATCAAATCTGCCAAACGACAAGCCGTTTGATCCAACCAGAAGGTAAGTCTTCCTAATAAGGATCGTGGCTTGAAACGCTGGCGGTCAAAACATAATGTATCGTAGGTGGAAACAAAAGCGTCGAACAAGACAGGTGAATGTGATAGAATACCCACCGGCAACATTAAAAGATGTCCGTAAAAGGCCACGAAGATAAGGTCAAAGTGGTGAAATAAAAGGTAAGGTAGCGCCCGGAAAAAAACGCGCCTTATACGCGAGAGCATTGGACCAGACTGTGTTTCCCCGATAACCTGTACGGTGCCAAGGCGATAAAAAGCTCTCAATAATACATCGTTACGTGTATAACCCAATTCACGACCACTTATATATAAAAAACGCATCATACAATTATAGCCGGTTTTTAAATCAGCTCAATTTATGCTTTATAAGGCGACCAAAATGATAGAAATATTCCGGCATATGATCTGGAAAAGGTTCATCTGAATTTTTGGTCTTGATTAATTCATCTTATGAACACCCCCATATCCAAAAAGCATGTAATCACTAATATTTTGACGTTGGTTTCAGCCACGTCGATCGGCCAGGTGGCCATAGGGTTGAGCCTATTATTTACAGCCAGGCCTCTTGGAATTGATTCATTTGGTCAGTACTCGGCTTGCTTCGCTTTGACCAAGATGACATCTATCATATTCACATTGGGGACGGATACCTGGTTGTTGCGGCAGGGACGTCGTGGTGAAATCCCTTTAGGAAAATTGATTGGCAGCAACTTGACCATAAAGTCCTTGATGGGATTTTTATGGCTCATCGGCTTGTTCATTGCCTCACGATTTCTCAGTCCCAAAACTTACCCAACTCAATTGTTGTTTTTAAGTGCATTGGCAACCTGGCTGGAGGCATCTCTACAGACAATGTCATATGGCTTTATAATTTCTTTAAAGAATAAGGCAACCGCAGTATTAGGATTAACCTCATCATTGGGCCTGCTATTCAGCACCCTTGTTCTGGTGTTTACTCAACAGAATGAGCCAATGACTTATGCATGGGTCCGGCTGTCAGTCGCCGGTCTGGCAACCCTGGGCGGATTGTTCTGGTTCAGAAAAATATCCCCGCTCTCCTCAGACTTCCATGTTGTCAAATTAACGGTAAAAAATATTTTGCCGTTTACGCTTTCTGATGCTTTAGTACTGATTTACACACAGGCTGATATAACCATCGTAGCCTTATTACTGGGTAACCAAGCCGCCGGTCTTTATTCACCCGCTTCCGGCATCCTGCGTGCCATGTTTGTCATACCATCGGCTGTGTACTTGGTGATGACGCCAGTGATCAGCCAATTGGTGGCGGAGAGGAGCCCACGTCTATCTAAAACTATCCGGCAGACTTATTTCTTCCTGGCCGGTATAGGAGCAATGCTATGGATGGTGACCAGTCTTCTGGGCCCCTGGATCTCCAGGTTGATCCTGGGACCAAAGTTTTCCGCTTCGGGAGCGATCCTGGTTATATTAGGTGTTATCTTATTTATAAAGTCCTGCAGTTATGCATCGACAGCCGTGATCGTAGCGACTACTGGCCAGGGCAGGCGTGTGCTCATTCAAGCGTTGGCAGCAGCCGTCAACGTGATTCTCAATTTGATCGTTATTCATCGTTACGGTATCACTGGCGTTGCGTGGGTTTATGTAATCAGCGAAATAATACTTTTGGCTGGATATTTGATTATTGCGGAACGGGGACGTTTGAAGGCCACTCTTTCCAAGGGACACAATTATTCCGACGTCGAAGATAGAGGTCTTGCGCTAGATGAGTCCAGAAAACTCTTTTAATCAAGCATATGAGCTGGACCTATTTTTATTGCGGGAGTGAATCGAAATCATGTATAATCAACCTTTCCACCTATTTACCGAACCGATGGTATGGAACAATGCCCCTTGAAGTGTTATTGGTCAATGTGCATTCAATGTTGAATACCGGTGATGCTGCCCTCACCCTCGAGACGATTCAACAGTTAAAGGATAATTTTCCGGGATGTCACATTACACTACAAATGGACGATCCCGATACCAGGTCCTTGAATGTAAATGTCCTCGAATCGATCTTTGCCTGGGTGAAATCGCCCTACAAGACTGGAAGAGCAGCCTGGAACTTATGGCATCTCATATTGCTGCCAGCAGCCACTTTGCTGCCGATTCTGACCTATCGTTTGTTGAGCAAACCATTTTACCTACTCACACCGGCCAGATTGCGCGCGGCCATCCAATCCCATCTGGATGCCAGTTTGGTTGTGAGCAAACCTGGCGGGTATCTATACACTTCCAAGAGCGGATTGAGGTTGGTTGTAATAACCTACACGCTGGCATTGGTTTGGCTGTCAGGCAAACCATTATATATGTTTCCCCAGTCCTTTGGTCCGCTGGCTCGTTGGTGGGAGGGGAGGCTGCTCTGCTGGATCCTGGGTAAAGCCCGCGTCGTGATGGCGCGTGAACCTGTCTCGATGGAACTAATTCAGAAATTCCACCTCGAGAGTCCTCGACTGTGGTTGCTGCCAGACACTGCTTTCGCTTTTGTGGGAGCGTCGCCTCAAGTAGCCGGAGAGTGGCTGCACAAGCATGCGCTTGACCAGACAAGTGAACATCCCCTGCTGGGATTGACGGTTCTCAATTGGAGCGCAGGCGACCTGAATTTCAACAGGCAGGATGAGTATGAGGCTGCATGCGCAGCAGCAATACGCTATTTTGTGAGTCAACTAGGAGGCCGGGCAATTCTATTCCCTCAAGTCACCGGTCCAAATGCTGACAGCGACGACCGTATTCCGGCACGAAGAATTGCTGCACAGCTCAACGACATTACCAGTTCCATCTTACAGGTTGAGCAGCAGATTCCTCCGGACTTGATCAAAGCTCTCTATGGCAAGCTGGATGTATTAATTGGAACACGAATGCACTCGAACATCTTCGCCATTTCTGAAGGGGTCCCGGTGATCGCCATCGGTTATTTACATAAAACCCGCGGAATTGCATCCATGCTTGGTCTGGATCGATGGGTACTGGATATCCAGAGTATCACCCGGGAATCACTTGTGGCTAAGCTGGCCGAGCTGTGGGAAGGACGTCGGGCCGTTCGTGCGCAAATCGCGGGCATTCTCCCCACTTTGGTTGAGCAATCCAGGCGTGCTGGTGTATTATGTGCCGAGGATTACGCCTTTCTAAAGGAGAATAAACTGCATGGCTGAGGTGATCCGTGTCATGCAGGTCATGAGAAGTTTCAACATTGAAATCGAAGGTGGCGGAGAGGAAAGATTTGTCACTGAATTAATCCAAGTGCTCGATCGAAAAAAATACCAGATCACTGTCTGTGGTTTGTGGGAACTCTGCACGACCCAGGAGCAGGAACGGATGCGTGCCCTTGAAGCAATGGGTATCTCAACTTTCACTGCAGCTCAATGGAACGACAGGCATCCTTTCCGGAGCATGTGGAGGGCCATGCTTGGACTGAAAGCTGCCTTGCGTTGTCACCCTGTAGACATTATTCACGTACATTCGGTATTTGGAGTTATGGCTGTCCTCCTGCTTGGGGCTTCACGTGATCATCCGAAACTCATCCGCACTCTGCACAACCATCCCCAAGTCGAATGGAAAAGGCGATCATTGCGGCATTTATTTATATTGCATTTTCTGGATCCATTTCTGTTCGATAAGGAAATTGGTGTGAGCCGGGCAGTTGTGGAGCTACTTGACAGGCGACCACTGATCCATTTGTTAGGGAAGAAAGCTCACCTTGTGTCCAACGCGATTAATATCGAGCGATTCAAAGATATTTCAACAGATGTTGCGGATAAACGCCGTTCGTTGGGGATTCCTGACGGTTCGCTTGTTGTGGGTTCAATTGGACGATTAACCGAACTAAAAGGTTGGACATACCTGATTGATGCAGCTTCAAATGTCCTTCGCCAGGAACCTCGGGCTTTCTTTATGATCATTGGAGATGGTCCACAGGCAAACCAATTAAAATATCAGGCTGAAAGGGAAGGAGTTTCCTCCCATGTTATCTTTACCGGTGGCAGGCCTGATGTGGAGGAATTGTTCGAGTGCATGGACTTATTTGTCTCCCCCTCGCTCCGGGAGGCACTACCCACCGTGATCCTGGAAAGCATGGCAGCCGGTGTTCCTGTTGTAGCCACGGATATACCAGGTACGCGCGATTTGATCCGTGACCGGCAGAACGGATGGCTCATTCCCCCGGCAGATGCAAACGCCATGGCTCAGGGAATCTTGGTTGCCCTTGGTGATCCAAAAATGCGTCGAGTGTTTTCTGAACGGAATCGCCAGGAGGTCCAGTTATTCTCCATGAGGTCAACCGCTGCCGCTCATGAAAAAATCTACTCTGAATTAGTTCAATTCGACCGGCGATAGAGGCTATTTAGTCAATGTAACCTTCAGCTCTCCAACATCATAAATCTGGTCGGCTGGGATATTCCACACCTTAGGTTTGCCCGAGTCATCGTTGATCACTTCGTTTTGACCTTCCGGATTACCAACTACAATAACATACTCCTGTGGGGTTATGTTTTTAAGCACAAACACACCTGCCTTATCTGAATATATACCAGGACTTGAGGTCGCATTCAGGACATACACTGCCTGGTCTCCCTGCCGGTGAACCTCTGCCAACCAGACCTGTGTCGTCAAAGGTTGGTTTGTGGTTGTTGAAAATACTTTTCCGGTTACCACTGCCTTCCCGGATTCCGGCGTTTGAATCGTTGTTGGTATTATTGACGTATCTGTCGCTGATGCTTTCCCGCAGGCAGTCACCAGCAATAGAAGAGTGAAAAGGACAAGAATCAAGGATTTGTTCTTATTCATTATCCATCTCCAATGGGGAATTTGAGCACAATACTAACCTAATCAGGCCAGAAATGCAAATGACTGGGCTAAAATAACCCTTTAGTGGTATTGCCCTGGAATAGGCAGCTCCTTATAATCTATACAGGTCCAAAAAGGACTGCGATTACATATCCTAAATTCGAGAAGGAGGATTAGCTATGAAAGTAAAAGTATTCAGCATTTTTGTCATCCTGGTATTGGCGTTTGCCTTTATCGGACCGCGCAGCGCATATGCCCAGGCTTATTCAACGTCATTTACGACGTCCATCACGTATCAAAATGTGGGTACGGGTCCTACCACCTCCCTGCAGATATTGTTCTACGCGACCCCCTCCACAGTCACACCGATCACGATCACTCAGCCCAATCTGGCGGCTGGGGCAAGCACTTCGATTTTCATCGGTGGCGTAAGCACAATCACTTCTCCTTTCCAGGGCTCTGCCATTATGCAGGCTGACCAACCACTTCTGGCCACGCTTGTGCAAATTCCACAGAATTCGACCACGGTGTTTGTCCGTCCGTTATCCGACGGCTTCTCAGATGGAGCATCTACAGCTCTGATTGCGACCGTTCTCAAGAATACGTTTGGTTCTAATACGATTGTCTCCATCCAGAACATTGACACCCAAACGAACAATGTCAATATTAAATTCTACAACACTAGCGCATTAATGGTCACTGAGCTAAACCAGAGCGTGGAAGCGGGTGCATCGTATTATGTTGATGCAGGCACCCTGGCCGCCCTTGGTGCGAGCTTCAATGGGTCTGCAGTCGCAACTGCAACGCGTACAGATGCCACTGCGGGCAAGATCGTTGGCAGCGCGATGGAGTTGGATATTACAGGTAATGGCGCAAAGGCCTTCGAAAGTGTTGCCGTGGGAGCAAACACATACTACATGCCTTCAGCGCTCTGCAATGCTTACTCAGACCTAGAAAAAACATCTTATGCAGTGCAAAATACCAGTCTGACCGCTTCCACCGATGTAACCGTGACCTATAAACCTGGTGATCTAACCGCTACAGCGACCATTGGCCCGGGTGCAAAAGCCAGTTTCGGCGCCTGCAGCACGGTTGCTAATGGCTTCGTCGGTTCAGCGGTGGTGAGCGCAGTAGGTGCACCAGTCATTGCCATTGGCAAAGTCTCTGGTGGCGGTTTATCTACCGCCTTCCTCGGTGGATCCAGCGGAGGTGCAAAGGTCGCCTTACCGTATGTGCGATGGGCTCCGGATGCGAATTATCTGGATGGATCACGGCAGCGTACTTCCATTGCTGTCCAAAATGTTGGTGCTGCCACGATCCCGGCGGGTTCCATTTCTATTACGTATACGGATTCCTTTGGACACGTCGGCACCCAAACATACGCAAGTGATCTTGCAGTTGGCGCAAAATTTAGCTCCAACCCTACCAGTGCAGGTTTGCTATGGTTTGGTATGGCCGAACCGCCGGCATCTGGCTATGGTGGTGGCGCGATGATCAATTGCACAGCCCCAAGCTGCCAGCTCATCGCTATCGGCCGTGTTTCCACATATGTCGCCGCAGGTAATATTGCAGCGGAAGACTACAATGGAATGACCGTTCAATAATCCTAACAATTTTCACGATCAACATCTAATTTATCCCGAAGGGAGACCATTAGTCTCCCTTCGAGTTTTTTATATACCTTGGTAAGATCATGAAATTCCATTGTATGTCAAACATAACAATTTACTAAGTCTTTTGCCAATTCCAGTAGGAGGTACCTGGATGATTCTGGAAGGCGTGCTTCAGATTATTTTTCCGGTGGGGAAATAGTTCATAATTCAGGGGCGGGGAATTACCCTTACAAGTAGCTACTCACACTTCGGAGAAATTAATCTGTGAATTTTACCAAATGGTTTAGGGAATATGGCGATATCAGATAATGACAGCACAATTTAAAGATTATGCAGTAATTGCACTAAACGAAGATATTTGTTCTTATTTATTAAGAATCACAGGGAATTGAACAGTATAAATTGCTTGATATGAAAGAGTAAGACCAATTGGCTTGTTATTCATTTTTCCTCCCAATAAGTATAAATATTCACCTACTTGCACAAGTCTCATCCCCTCTCCAATTTCCGGGAAAGGAGAATCAAGACTTTGCCATTGATTAGTTTGAGGGGAAAAGATTGAAAAAACCTTAGATGTTCCCTGTTTTCCAATTACAAATAGGTTATTGGCTATACTAGCTATTCCAACATCGGAGCAGTTGTTTGGCAATTTTTCAGCATGGCCCCAGGGAGAATTGAGACCTTCAATACTTGGCGTATATACATCATTGGTGGCTAATGCCTGTTTGCCGTCATATCCCCCAATCACATAGATTTTATCTCCCAACACCGCCGCATTTGCGAAGCCGCGAGCATCGGGCATGGGAGTGAGGATTCCCCAATGATCCTGAGCCGGATCATAAATGAGAACCGAGTTCAGATATTTGTTTCCATCCCACCCGCCGAACAGGTAGAGACGACCTTCGAATGCTGTCATTGCATAAGCGCTCATTTTTATGGGCAGGTTGGGCCCTTTTCCCCATGTATCCTTACGAGGGTCATAAATTTCAAGCGAATTTATTACCGCACCCGATGATGTTCGCCCTCCAGGGACATAAATCTTCCCGCCGACAACGGCAGCGTTGATATCGGCAACCGGGGTAGGCTTTTGGGACAGCTCGGCCCATGAATCGATTAAAAGATCATACCGTTCAACGATCCCTACCACACCCTGGGCAGTCTCTCCGCCAATGGCGTACACCTGGTTCTCATATACTGTTGCTGCCAGCCCGGAGCGCGGGATTGGCAAAGATGCCAGGATGTGCCAGCGTGATTCAGGGGTGGCCGTCACCAGGTTGGTGTTTGGAATCAAGCTTACTGGTTGCCTTGCCACAACAATCCCAATCCCAACTGCTATAAAAAGAACCAGAATCACTGCCAACATGCTCACCCAGCGTAAAACCGTGGGCTGACGAGGTGCCTGCTGGGTGGCTGATGTTTGAGAGGCTGCCAGCAGAGTTCCATCGTCAGCGGTAACAGTCATGTACTGGCTGGTGGATGATGGAGAGGAGGGATTAATTTCGTTCCGAGAAGGTTGTGCTTGAGAAAGACCCTCCAATTCAGGTTCGATTGTTTTCACCAACCCCGTCCGGACTGCATACATCGCCGCCTCGGTACGTGAAGCCACCCCGATCTTGGCAAAGATGTTCCGTAGATGAACCTTGACCGTATTGGAGCTGATGAATAATTGAGTCGCGATATCCTTGTTGCTTGTGCCAGTGGCAACCAGCCGTAGAATTTCCTTCTCACGCCCGGTCAGTTCGGTTGGGCCTGTTATCGTGGGATCATTTTGCATGTCGAAGATTAGTTTATCATGTCGGGTAGGTTCTGTCAAAAAAGGACCTTATAAAAAAACGATAATGAATAATGGGGGATTAATGGGGATGACACTTGGCGGGGGAAATTGTGAAATCTTCCTCTTGTAAAAATTACCAGGATGGTTGACAATTGAGCCAAGATCATTTCAAAGGAGAATACAGGATGAAACCCTTCGTTCCGACAAAATTGAATCTTCGTCGTCCGGTGCCTTCGGATATAGAAATCGCCCAGGAGGCTTCGCTTAAGCCCATTTTCCAAGTAGCCGACGAGTGCGGCATCCTGCCAGATGAACTCGTTGTGTATGGGCCTTACAAAGCCAAAGTCAAACTGGAGATCCTGGAACGCTTAAAGAACAAGCCTGACGGTAAATACATTGATGTAACTGCCATCACTCCTACACCACTGGGGGAGGGGAAGACAACCACCACAGTCGGGCTGAGCCAGGCGTTGGGTGTAGAGCTGGGCAAGCGCGTCTTCACTTGCCTGCGCCAACCCTCACAGGGTCCAACCTTCGGGATCAAGGGAGGAGCGGCGGGCGGAGGTTACTCTCAAGTAATCCCAATGGAGGATTTCAACCTTCACCTGACAGGAGATATTCATGCCATCACGGCGGCCAACAATCTGCTGGCTGCGGCCATCGATGCCCGCACTTTCCATGAGTCAGAGCAGGATGATATTAAGCTATTTAATGCGCTTTGCCCTGCAGGCAAGAATGGACAACGCAGCTTTTCACCGTCCATGCTGCGCAGGCTGCAAAAATTAGGCATCAAGAAAACCGACCCGAACGACCTGACGCCGGAAGAACGATCCCGTTTCGCCCGCCTGGATATTGATCCTGATTCAATCACCTGGAGACGGGTTTTAGATACCAACGACCGTTTCTTGCGCGAGATCGAGGTTGGTCTGGGACCTGAGGAAAAAGGTCGGACACGCCACACCGGTTTTGACATCAGCGTAGCCAGCGAAGTCATGGCCATCCTGGCACTCACCACAGGTTTGGAAGATATGCGTGAGCGCCTCGGACGAATGGTTATCGGGATGAATAGACGAGGTGAAGCTGTCACTGCAGAAGACCTGGGTGTGGCTGGGGCGATGGAGGTCCTTTTAAAGGACGCCATCCAACCAAACCTGATGCAGACCCTTGAAGGGACACCGGTCTTTGTGCATGCCGGACCGTTTGCGAACATCGCCCATGGACAGTCATCGATCATTGCTGATCGAATTGCGTTAAAACTGTCTGATTACGTGATCACTGAATCGGGTTTTGGCGCTGACATTGGCATGGAAAAGTTCTTCGATATCAAGTGTCGAGCTTCCGGGCTGATCCCACAGGTGGTGGTGATGGTGGCTACAGTCAGGGCTCTAAAGATGCATGGAGGCGGTCCAAAAGTGGTGGCTGGAAAACCACTGGCTCCCGAATACACCGAGGAGAACCTGGACCTGCTGCGAAAAGGATTACCCAACCTGGAAAGGCATATCCGGAACGCGCGGAAATTTGGTGTGAATGTGGTCATAGCCGTTAACACCTTCCCAACCGACAGCCAGGTGGAATTGGAACTTATCCGCAGTGCTGCGCTTGAAATGGGTGCCATGGATGCAGTCGTTTCCAGCCACTGGATGGATGGTGGTGCAGGCGCCAAGAAGCTGGCCGAGGCAGTAGTCAGAGCCGCGGACCAACCCAGCCAGTTCCGCTTCCTTTACCCTCCAGAGCTTTCGATCAAGGAGAAAATCGAGACAATCTGCAAGGAGATCTATGGCGCGGACGGTGTAGATTACCTGCCCGAAGCTGAGCAGAAAATTGAACTCTATACCAAGCTTGGATTCGACAATCTGCCCTTATGCATGGCCAAAACACATCTCTCCTTCAGTCACGACCCTGCTCTTAAAGGGGCACCGACGGGATATCGCATACCCGTTCGCGATGTGCGCGCCTCTGTCGGCGCAGGCTTTCTATATCCGTTATTGGGCGAAATGCGCACCATGCCTGGTCTGCCTACCAGGCCGATCTTTTACGATGTTGATCTCGACCTTAAGTCAGGAAAGGTGGTCGGACTTTTCTAAGATAATATAAATTCAGGCCTGAAATCATGGCCGATCGATGAAACCTGATCCATCAACCCTTACCCTATCAACGGCTTTAGAGCAACTTCGCCGCCGGGAATATTCATGTCTTGAGCTGGCCGAAGCCTGTCTCCATCAAATCGAGCGGCTCAACCCGGTGATCAATGCGTTCATCACTCCTACACCCGAACTGGCTGTGCATGGCGCCATGCAGGCAGATTTGCTATTGGATAAAAATCCCTCCAATTTGCTTGACCTGGCCATGCTTGGATTGCCTGTTGGGATAAAAGATCTGATTGATGTGGCAGGGGTACCCTGTACGGCCGGCTCGAAATTCTTTTTGGAGCGCAATCCTGCTGAAGATGCACTGGTCGTTCAAAAACTCAAGCTTTCCGGGGCGGTGATATTAGGGAAAACCAATACACACGAGATTGCCCTGGGAGTAACTGGCGTCAACCCGCATTTTGGAGCGGTGAAAAACCCTTGGGACACTGCCCGTATCACTGGCGGTTCTTCAAGCGGGTCGGCAGCGGCAGTTTCTTCGGGGATGTGCCTGGCTGCAATTGGTACGGACACGGGTGGTTCGATCCGAATCCCGGCGGCGTTGTGTGGCGTGGTTGGGTTGAAACCAACGTATGGGAGAATAAGTACCCGCGGTGTGATCCCGCTTTCGTGGAACCTCGATCACGTTGGCATACTTACGCACACCGTCCGAGATGCCGGGCTGATGCTTTCGGTAATGGGTGGATTTGACCCGCATGATGCAGCATCCGCGAACATACCGATGGATGATTACCTTTTACATTGTGGGGATGCTGTAAGGGACTGGCGTATCGCTATTGCTGCAGGAGAATATATCGGGACCTCGGACAGCAGAATATTGACAGCCTTGGACGAGGCCTCGCATGTATTCAAGAGCCTGGGAGCCCAGGAAGAAAAAGTGGATATATCCTGGCTGAGGGAGTTGGCATTGGCAAACGGTCAGATGACCCAGGCAGATGCGGCGGCGTTTCACCGCCAGCGATTGAAAGAGCATCCCGGTTGGTTTGGTGCAGATGTACTTCAACGACTGCAAAATGGAGCCATGCTGAGCTCCAGCGATTATGCGCTGGCACGAAGAGTCCAGGTTGAAGGTCGCCGACGTTTCGATATGTTCTTTGAGAAATTTGAGATTTTACTTCTACCTTCCACCCCGGTTCCTGCGCCACCAATTGACGACACCGGTGCCCTGGATGCCGCCAGACAACTGACACGATTCACGTCTGCGTTCAACCTGGCAGGTCTCCCAGCGATGTCAGTCCCTTGCGGCGTTACGGAGACGGGATTACCGATAGGTCTTCAGATTGTTTCAAGACATTGGGGTGAGTCGAAAGTCTTGCAGGCAGGTTACGCCTTTGAGCAAGCAACGAAATGGCATGAGCGGGTCCCGAAGATCTAAAAAAGAAGCGGAATGAACATCTTGGTATTTTTCATATAATGGGCATATTCTTTTCCAAATTTGGCCAGGCACTCGCTTTCATCCGCACGTGCTGTTGCATAGAGAAAAGCCGTGCCAACGACTGCCAGGCAGCCATCCAACAAGGAAGGAGATTTGAAGAAGAGACCCCAAGCCAAATAAAGCAACGAAGCATATAAGGGGTGACGAATATATCGAAAAATGCCCGTGGTTACCAATCGCGTTGTCGCTTCGAGCTGATCGGTTGGCTTGCCTTTCGTGCGGAGCAGTATAACCCCGTAAAAGATTGGAAAGAGGCTTATGAATAGAATAATCCAGGAAAGAATCTGGTACCAGGCGAATGGATGGTTGAACCAGCCACGCAGGTTGAGCACAAACATGCCAAGGATTACCTCCCAGGCAAAAAAACGGTAAAAACCATGTGAACCTGGCTGCCGAAAAGAGGGGATGGAAATCCAGATAATTCCGATGAAACCGAAAATAAAAATAAATAATTCGATCATTCGAGGCTACTTTTGGAGACAGGCCAGGATCTGAGCCAGATCCCCCTGCAGATCAGACCGGGTAGAAACCAGAACCGGCAGGTTGCTGGCGGCTGTAAAAACATCCGGTGTATTTTCAGCCTTCAGGTGGCGGGTAATGATACCAACCGCATCCACATCGCCGGCTATGGCCTGTGACATCTCTTCCGGGCTGTTCGCCAGCCGTGCCTGCGAGGTGACTGAACTGCCAGCCAATATGGATTCTCCAAAAATCTGCTGCACATCCTCACCCGGTGGGAAAACCCAAACATGTACCGGGGTGTCGTTGCCGTTTGTGGCCTTCCAGGTCTGAAAACGGCCAATAAAAAGGGCGCGCACCTGATCGATGGTGAGTTGTCTGACCGGGTTTCTAGAGTTGGTAATTACCAGAAGATCGTCTTTACCGATCTGATAGGCGGGAGAGATCATTTGAGCAGATTGGCCGATGCGCATAACCAAATTAGAAAATTCGAGATCTTGAAAACCAACCGAACGGAGTTCAGCATTGATCACTCGATTACCTGCACAGGTAGACAGGTTTTCCAGCCAGGGAGTGGTTGCGAAGGTATACTGGATGGTAAAAAGAACCGGTGTTTTCACCGGTGTGGCTGGACCACAAGAGACAAGAAGGAGGATCAAAAAAAGAAAAAGGGAACCTGTGGTTTTCATTATCCTTTACCAATCATGCAAAAGAGAAAAAAGCAGCCTGGCGCGTTCTGGTAGACTGGCAGTGATAATGTATTCCCTTTCGGAATGGTATTCTCCTCCCGCAGGACCGAGACCATCAAGGACTGGAATGCCCAAAGGCGAAATGAAATTTGCATCAGAAGCACCGCCAGTGCCACCGGCTTTCAAATCGATACCAAGCGTGGCGGCAAGTGCCCTGGCTTTTTCGTATGTAAATTGCATTGTATTGTCAAAGGGCATCGGAGGGCGGTTCAGGCTGCCAGTTACTTCGATGGATGTGCCATCCAAGAACGGCTTAAGGGAATACAAGGCAGTCATAATCCGTTCCGCCTCACCAGGCTGCATCACACGCAGGTCAATTTCTGCAACTGCTTCGTCCGGAATTACATTGCTGGCTATTCCACCGTGGATGACCCCGACATTGAGAGTGGTGCCGCTTGCATAATCAGTCAACGCCTGGATGGCGATAACCTGGTGAGCCATCTCCTCGATTGCATTACGGCCTTTTTCGTGATCGGCGCCGGCATGGGCAGCCCTTCCCCGGATGCAGACCCGGAACTCGCCAACCCCTTTCCGCCAGGTTTTAACGGAACCGTCCAGCATGGCAGGCTCAAGAACCAATACCAGATCAGAACCTTTGGCAAGTTTTTCGATCAAGGCGCGCGAGCAAGCACTGCCGGTTTCCTCATCAGACGTAAACAAAATCGTAATCGATCGTGGTAGATTGGGCACGGACTCCAGCAGAGCGGCAATAGCAGTCAACCCGACGACGATGCCGCCCTTCATGTCCGAAACGCCCGGGCCAAAGGTCTTTTCCTCAAAGGTATGGAACGGCATCTTTTCCAGCGTGCCGATCGGAAAGACGGTGTCCATGTGAGTGAGCAGGAGGAGCCCATTCGGGCCATCCCCCCAGCGCGCTTCGACCTGATCTCCGACTTCGGCCTGGGAGTGTACGGTCACTTTGGCACCGAGGCGACGGCATTCCTCTATGACGATAGTGCTCACCCGATCCACGGAAGCTTTGTCGTAGGTCGGCAATTCGTTCTCGACAAGCCGCTGAAGCAAGGCTAACATTCCGGGAAGACGGGCTTCAAAAGGAATATCCATTATCAGGCCAAAGCAAGTGTGAGGCAGATCAAGCCCAGTACTGCGCAATAACCGGCGAAGATAAATAACGTATGCCTGTTCAGATAACCCAGAAGCCACTTGATCGCCAGCCAGCCTACCAGAGCGGCTGTCACGAAACCGACCGCTAAAGGAAGCAGGAAAGAACCCAGGCCAGTCATCTTCAGCAGATCAATTGATTGGTAACCGCCGGCAGCCAGCATAACCGGGATTGACATCAGGAAGGCAAAACGGGCAGCCGAAGGGCGATCAAAACCACGCATCATCCCGGCACTAATGGTTGTCCCGGAACGGGAAGCGCCTGGGAAAACGGACAGGATCTGGGCGATACCGACAAACAGGGCGTCCAACCAGGTCATTCCTGCAAGCGTTCGGTTGCGCCTGCCCAGCCATTCTGCCAATGTCAGAACGATGGCTGTAATCAACAGCCGGATGGCAGCTTCGAGCAAGGGAGTTTTGAATAAGGTTTCCACGGCGGCCTTAAGCAGATAGCCAAAGATCAATGCGGGAATGGTGGCGATGATAATGTACCAGGCCAGGCGATTTTGTTGCGTGGAGAACGGTTTGGTAAAGAAGGCTTTAATGAGTAACCAAAGATCTTTCCAGAAGTAAATAATTAATGAAAGAACCGTCCCAAGCTGAACCAGCACCAGGAATGAGAACATGGCATCATTGGCGGCGATCCCAAGGATTTTTTGCCCGATAAGCAGATGAGCAGTGGACGAGACAGGAATAAATTCCGTCAGGCCTTGCAGGATTCCAAGTATGAGGGATTGAAAAACAGTCATGATGGCTCCGATCTCTATTAAGAATTCAATTATGGCCCGGGAGTCGTTCTTTCAGCATTGCCCTGCCATTTAATCAGCCAGGATTGAAGGTTGTTCTCAAAAGTATTTTCCAGGATCGACCTACGAATATCTTTTACCAATTGGATCAAGGCATGTAAATTATGAATGGACAATAATGTTCCTGCCAATAATTCCTTTGCAACGATGAGATGTCGCAAGTACGCACGTGTGAAGGTCTGACAGGTGTAGCAGCAGCATGCCTCGTCAATCGGACGTGTATCTTGCAGGTAAGTGGCATTCATCAGGTTAAGGCGCCCCCCTGAAGAAAAAACGGCATTGTGACGGGCGAGACGGGTGGGCAGGACACAGTCGAAAATGTCAATGCCGCGGGCGATCCCATTGATCAAATCCTCAGGTGTGCCGACGCCCATCAGGTACCGTGGTTTGTTTTCTGGTAATAGTGGCATAACGAGATCCAGGGTGTCGTGCATTTCCTGCTTGGTTTCACCAACAGAGAGTCCGCCGATAGCGATGCCAGGAAAGGGCATCGAAGAAATGAATTTCGATGAAGCAGTCCTTAAGTCCGGGTTGACACCTCCCTGAATGATCCCAAAAAGGGCCTGGTCGTTGCGCCTCCTGGCGGCGAGACTGCGCTCAGCCCAGCGGTGGGTCCGTTCCATGGCGATCTTGCTATAGGCGTGATCATTGGGATCAGAGCATTCATCGAAGGCCATAATAATATCCGCACCCAGATTCTCCTGGATTTGGATTGATTTTTCGGGCGTAAAGCGATGAGTTGAGCCGTCGATGTGGCTCTTGAAGGTGACGCCGTCATCATCAATTTTGCGGGTTTGTGCAAGCGAGAAAACCTGAAAACCGCCCGAATCAGTTAACAAGGGATGTGGCCACTGCATGAACTCATGCAGACCGCCCAGATTGGAAATCAGTTCATCCCCAGGACGAAGATAAAGATGATAGGTGTTGGCAAGCACCAACGAGGCGCCCAGTTCATCCAATTGAGCAGGTGTGAGGGTTTTGACGGTGGCCTGCGTTCCAACAGGTGCGAAGACAGGTGTTTCCAAATCACCGTGGTGAGTGTGAAAAACCCCTGCTCGTGCACGATCATGAGAAGCCAGGACTTCAAAATCAAACATCTGGACGATTATAACCGACTGCGATTGGTGATATCATTGGCGCTTAATATATTTCCATAAGATACATGAAAGGGTTTAATAGATGTCATGGATAATCAAACTGCTTTGATAACAGACAGTACCTGTGATATCCCCCAAGCCATGATTGACCACTATGGAATAACAGTCATTCCTCAAATTATTGTATGGGGTAATGAACAATTTCGCGACCGGGTTGATCTTCTCCCAGAGGACTTTTATAGACGTCTTGAGAAGGATTCAGTCTGGCCGACTTCCACCATGCCCAGTCCTGCCGATTTTGAAAAAGTATTTCGGTATGCCATTGAGAATGGTGCGAAGGAAATTGTTGTAATTGTAGTCAGCAGTGCCATGAGCGGCACGTATCAATTGGCTGAACAGGTAGGACAAAAGATGGATGTGCCCGTGTATGTGGTGGATTCCAGAGGTCCAACGATGAGCCTGGGTTGGCAAGTGCTCGCAGCCGCGCGAGTGCGCGAAATGAGAGGATCAGCGGTCAAAATGGTCGAAGCCGCGGCCAGAGTGCGTGATAAACTGGTCCAGATCGTGTGCCTGGATACACTGGAGTACCTCCACCGCGGCGGGCGAATTGGAAGTGCCACTCGTTTTATCGGCAGCCTGCTGGACATTAAGCCTTTGGTGCAAATCAACCACAAAACCGGCCTGGTGGAGCCATCGGGGATGGCGCGCACACGCAGGAAGTCCATTGACACATTGGTCAGCCGGTTCTTTGAACGAGTTTCCCCGGAGAAACCAAAACGAGTGGCAGTGCTGCACGGCAATGCCTTGCCTGAAGCGCAAAACCTGGCTGAGCGAATTGAGAAAGAGTATAACCCGGTGGAATTGCTGATAAACATAACCGGACCGGTGCTGGGGATCCATACAGGTCCGAATGCACTGGCGTTATGCGGATATACAGAAGAGGATTTGCCCTAAGTTTATCGCCGAGAAAGGCGATTTGTTGCATACCTCTCAAGATCCGGCATGGGATGTTCATACTCCTCCCCCATTAGTGGTGAGGAGATAAGAAAATCCGCTGTTGCACGGTTACAAGCTGTGGGTATATTTCTTAATACCGCCAAGCGCAGTAAAGCCTTGATATCCGGATCGTGGGGTTGGGGTTCGAGCGGGTCCCAAAAGAAAATGAGAAAATCTATCATACCCTCAGAAATCTTGGCTCCTATCTGCATATCTCCGCCGAGGGGGCCGGAGGTGAAACAAGTAATTTCAAGATCAAGTTCTTGGTCAAGCATTTCTCCAGTTGTGCCTGTGGCGAAGAGAAAGTGCCTACTAAGGGTTTCCCGGTTAAATCGTGCCCACTCCAATAAATCCGTTTTTTTATTGTCATGGGCGACGAGAGCTATGTGCTTTTGTATCCCAATTAATGTTTTTTCTTCCATAAAAAAACCTTCTTTCATCCGCAATCATTTTTTCGATGAGCAAAGCTTTCTTACGGTTTGAAAGCCCTGGTAGCCATGTAGGTTGGATGGTATTTACTGAGAGGCGAATCCGGGCAGATATCTTCATAAAAACCGGCAATCATGAAACCAGCATCGATCTGACCGCCCAGCAGGTCAGTCAAACTGTGGCCGAATTCGAGGGGCGCGGCCTCCTCGATGCAAATTTCCAAGTCCTGTGGGTCCATATTCGTGAGATCGGAGTAAGGGATCGAATACTTAATCTGCAGGGTCTCCTGTTCGTCGGCATGCGTGCCAATCATATAATATATCGGGTTGGCGGACCCGGCCAGTAATGCACCGCCATGGCGGAGAACACGAAAAGCCTCGCGCCAAACCGGCCGGACATCAGGGCAGAAAACGTTGGATACCGGATGAAAAATCAGGTCAAAGGATTGATCGGTAAATGCAGAAAGGTCCCGCATATCACCCTCGACGGTTTTAATATCCAAGCCTTCGCGCCTGGAAACCATGCGGTCGCGCTCCAGTTGCGCCGGCGAATTATCAAAAATGGTCACATGTGCACCCAAGGCAGCAAAGACCGGCCCCTGCTGGCCGCCACCACATGCGAGGCCAAGCAAGTCCAGACCCTGGAGGGATGGGAACCAATCCCGAGGGACAGGTTTCGTCTCGGTCAGCAGAACGGAGAATTGCCCCTGCCGGGCTGCGGTAATGACTACCGAAGTGACAGGGATGGTGAATGGATTTTTCTTGTCCACCTGCCGGTCCCAAGCATACCGATTATATTTCCGGACATTCAAGGTCGATGCGGTTCTTCTCATAGGGCAACTCCATCGGCCATTATACCCGGATGAATATCTTTTACTTGGAAAAAAGGCTGCATGTAAGGATAATATGGGGATTATCCCACTCTTGCACCAGCATCCTCTGGAGAATAAGAAAAACCCGAGAGAAAACTCGCAGGAATGAGAGGTAGCTTCTCGTAGAATTATTTCGTTGGCGTGGGAACCTGGCCAGAGCCAGACCAGGTGAAAGTGCGTGGTATGCTGGCGGCACCGGCGGATGTCCAGATGGGGTTGCCCTGATCATCCGTACCTGTCTGCCGGACAGCTTCCACCTTCCAGCGAATCACGTGCGAAATGGAATCCTGTGGTCTGAACGTGACCGGAATAATGAATTTGGTATCTGTCACGTAAGAAACAAGTTTTCGACCAGTCCCACCGGTAACATCCTCAATGGTTACCTGGTAGGATTCGTTCTCACGCAAAGCACCTATTGAGGCCCATTGCAGCGTAATGGAATCGTTGGCCTGTGTAAAAGGTGCGCCATCGGCGGGCAGTAACAAGTTGGGAGCCTGATAAGGAGGCGGGGTCGTAGGCGTTGGCGAAGGCCCAGGAGTGGCGGCGCGCATGCATAACGGGATCGAAAGCTTTTGTTCCACAAAAACACTATCGGTGCTCAAACCATTAAAGTCTTTAATGGCTTGCATTGAAACACCATAATTAGCTGCAATGGTACTGAGGGTATCATTTGCCTGGACGGTGTACTGCACTGTTTCACAGGCAGACCGGGTCGCCGCAGCAGGCTCCAGGGTAGCGGTGGCTGGAGGCAAGGGTGTAGGTGTTGGGAGTGGAACCTTAATTTTCTGGCCGATCGCCAGGTTCGTGCAGGTACTATTCAGGCCGTTCAAAGAAATAATGGCAGCCACAGAAGAATTATACAGGCTGGCAATGGCACCACAACTATCACCTGCCTGAACGGTGTACTCGATGGGTGGTTCAGGAGTCAATGTAGGTGTTTCAGTCGGTATCAGAGTCTCGGTTGGCGTGGAGGTGGGAGTGGAGGTTGTAGTAGGACTGGGGACGGCAGTTGGAGCTTGAATTTGATGAGTCCCTTGAAGTGTAAAATACAATGCAGCAGCCCCTATAACCAGGAAGGCTGCCAATATGGCCAGGGCGACCGGCAGACTGAGGGTTACTTCAGGCATGCGCGCTCCCTGGACGGATTTCCCGGTTTTTGAACTTGCTTTGGGAGTGGCGCTGAATTCAGTCCCGCAAACCACACAGCGGGTAGCGTTTTCGGCCAGGCGAGTGCCGCAAACGGGGCACAGTTTTGTTGGGGTTGTTTCGGGGCTCATATTTTGGCGATTATACCATGAGGTACATTGAAGGGTTACAATTACAATTGCGTATAACCGTATATTCATATTAAGACTTCAACTGCCCTTGCGTTATAATATATTTGACATGGATAACACCCTTGATCTCTACAAGACCATGCTGCTCATTCGTAGATTTGAGGAGCGTCTGCTGGCTGAATTCAGCACGGGTAAATTGGCAGGTACCACACACGTTTACATTGGTCAGGAAGCCGATGCAGCAGGTATTTTCTCTGTTGCCGACCCGGAAGATATCGTCGTAAGCAACCATCGCTGTCACGGCCATTTTCTGGCGTACGGTGGAGATCCATATCGCCTGGCAGCCGAGCTGATGGGTAAATCCACTGGAGTGGTTGGAGGACGCGGCGGCAGCCAACATATACAATGGCGAAATTTTTACTCGAACGGTATTCAAGGCGGTATTGTTCCGGTGGCAACCGGAATGGCTCTGGCGGAAAAGATTTGTCAGACCGGGAAGATTGCCCTGGTTTTCATTGGAGATGGAACGCTCGGAGAAGGAGTCCTTTACGAGAGTCTCAATATAGCCGGATTATGGAAGCTTCCCATCCTGTTTGTGCTTGAAGATAACCGCTATGCCCAGACCACACCGGTTGAAAAGGGCGTGGCAGGTACCATGGCTGGACGTTTTTCTGCATTTAACATCCCGGTTTGGGAGCATGAGACCTCGGATGTGCTGGAAGTACGGTCTCTAGCAATTGATGCCTTTATGCATGTTCGTTCAAGAGTCGAACCGGGATGCCTGATTTTGCACACTTACCGATTTTCCGCCCACAGCAAAGGCGATGACCCGCGTACACCTGAAGAACTTGCCCGAATTCGTGAATATGATCCCCTAATGATTCACAGCGGACGCTTAAGTGGCAAAGAACGCAACGAAGCCGAAAAAGAAATAATAAGTGTTGTTGATGAAGCTTTCAAGCGCGCCGAAGCTGATCCATTCCCCAGCCTGCGGGCAGAAAATCAATTGGAAACCTTAAAATCTTCGGTTCCTACCCCTTGAGATCCATGCCTACTGTTCTCGAATCGCTTAATTCTGCCCTGCACCGTTCCATGGAAAATGACGTGCGAGTCCATGTCCTCGGAGAGGATCTATTGGATCCTTATGGGGGAGCTTTCAAGGTAACGCGCGGGTTATCTACGAGATTCCCGGAGCGAATCCTGACTACCCCCATCTCGGAGGCGGCCATTGTTGGTCTGGCGACTGGCATGGCACTACGAGGTTTACGTCCTGTGGCTGAAATCATGTTTGGTGATTTCCTTACGCTGAGTGCTGACCAGCTGGTTAATCATGCGGCCAAGTTCCGTTGGATGTATGACAATCATGTCCATGTGCCAATCGTGGTGCGCGCCCCGATGGGAGGGCGTCGGGGCTATGGGCCTACACACAGCCAGTCATTGGAAAAGATGTTCCTGGGTATCCCGGGCCTAAAGGTGGTTGCTCCGAATACTTTAGGCGACCCCGGCCGGTTGCTTGAAAGTGCCATTTCTGATGATGAGCCAGTGCTGTTTGTGGAACACAAATTGCTTTATACCCGGCATTTGCTCGAACCAGGCAAGGGCGACCTAACTGATTTGGAATACCAACAAGCTGGAACAACCTACCCAAGCTACGTTTTACACGTTTCAAACCGAACCCCTCAACTCACTATTGCCGCTTACGGTTACAATTTTGAACTTGCTCGTGCAGTGGTTCTTGACCTTATCATGGAGTATGAAATCTTCGCTGAAATCGTACTTTTCTCGCAGCTCAGTCCTTTCGACATGAATCCATTATTTGAATCGCTCCGCTGCACCCGGAAATTATTAACGGTTGAAGAAGGGACCCTGACTCTTGGCTGGGGAGCAGAGGTGGCAGTTCGCGCAGCCGAGAAGATAACCGGATTGAAGATCCGGCGTGTGGCGGCATTGGATTTTCCTGTAGCGAATTCCCGAACCTTGGAAGATTCCATATTGCCTTCGCAGAATTCCATCAAGCAAGCCGCGCTTTCACTGGTGAGATCATGATCAAGTCCGAAGTTCGCGTACCTTTGCTTAATGCCAATGAACCCGAAGCGCGCCTGGTGAGTGTCCATGTCACGGACAAACAGGCAGTGGAAAAAGGAACACAGTTGTTTACCATTGAGACAACCAAAGCTGCCTCTGAGATCGAGGCTCTTGAAGATGGTTTCATCCGTATCCTAGCAGCAGAGGGAGCAACTGTTTCGCTGGGAGATTTGTTGGCTGTCATCACCGAGACTGCGGATGAAGTCTTGGAGGTTGGCAGAAGTGAAGATAAAGATAGATTTTCTGTTAAAACTACTCCTTCGGGATACCAAGATTCTGTTGCAAACACCAGTCTGCGGATAACGAAGCCGGCACAAGCATTGGCGGATCTATTGGGTTTGGATCTATCGAAATTGGCGACGGACCAGCTCGTGACCGAAGATGTAGTCCGACAACATGCAGGGGGCAAGGTTGAAATTGCTCTTCCAATCTCGGATAAACCGTTTATCCTGATTTACGGCGGAGGAGGACATGCGAAGTCGGTGATGGAAATGGTACGACAGAACGGGGATCACGCCATCGCCGGAATTATTGATGACGATGAGCTTCTTACAGGGAAGAATGTGCTCGGCATCCCGGTGTTAGGAACCCGAGCGGTGCTCCCAAGATTGATCGCGCAGGGGGTGAAACTGGCGGCCAATGGTGTAGGCGGTATTTTGGACATAACCGTGCGAGTCAAGATTTTTGAGTTACTCGAAAACCTTGGTTTTTCATTCCCCGCGCTGGCTCACCCTAGAGCGACCCTTGAACCCAGTGCAAAAATTGAGGAAGGTGTACAGGTGTTTGCAAATGCTTATGTTGGATCGGAGGCTTTCCTGCATGCACGCTGCATGATCAACACCAATGCCGTTGTCTCGCATGATTGTATTATTGGTTCTTACACTCATATTGCCCCAGGTGCATTGCTCGCCGGACATGTCCATGTCGGGAAGAACACATTGGTGGGGATGGGGGTGACGACGGCGATCGGCATACAAATTGGGGATAGCGTACGTATAGGGAACGGAGCCATCCTCCTGGCTGATGTGCCGGATAGAACGATCATTCAGGCGGGCAGATTCTGGACAGGAAAAACCGGATTGCCATGAGAAATTCACGGTTTCTTCGAGCGGTCGATGGAATAAAAAAATTTTCCGGCGAGGCGGTATGTCGTCCAATACCAACAACCTTGAGATATTAAGAAGCATCCTTGAGAAAAGCCATCTTCCCCAACTTCTCGATTCCCATCCCTGGACGAGAAGCCTGTTTGTTCTTCAGACGAAGACAGATTTACCTGAATTAATTGAGAAAAGCCCCGGGCAAAGACTTGTGCTTGCCATAACAAAATTATTTACCCAGATGATGCCGGCCACTCCCCCACGACGTGGAAAACGGCTGGATACGCATTGGGGGGAATTTGGATTACTAGCAGCCATGTACTTTGGCCCACTCCTATACGGGGAGCCCGTGCCTGCATCTTTACGAGAGGCTTGGGGGCGAATAGACCAGAATATTCTCCTTTTTGTATACGGAAAGCGGGGAGATGCTCTTTCGGATAAAGAAAAAGAGCCTTATAAATTGGTTGGGAACGAGACAAGTATAGCCCCCAACAGCACACTGAGTGACTGGCACAGAAAAGGGCTGGAACATCTGACAGAAATGATATGGCGGCGAGAAAGCTATTTATCCGGAACCGTGGTAGAACCGGACTTGAAATCTCGAGCAGACCAATTAAGAGATCTACCAATACGGATGACAATACCTCGTAAAGTTGGCAAAGGACGTTTTGTTCTTTTGGCCCTTGGCATCCTGCTGCTCGGATTGGTGCTGTTTGACGGGATAAGAGTCTGGAAAATAAACAAACAAATCCTTTTGGTACGTCAGGATGTGTCACAAATGCGGGCCCTGGTTGGCTCCCCCGACACCATACTCGATCGGGTCAGGTTGGCCGGTCCGGCTCTTTCGACCCTTAGACAGGATTTTAAAACCCTCCAACGTGAGACCGAGTCATTCTTTTTGACAGGCTCGTTATTAAGTTGGGTCCCGGTTTACGGAGGAGACCTGTCATCTGGACAGACCCTGGTGAACATCGCTGACAACTTGCTTGGGTCGGCAGATATATCTTATAGAGCCATTGCCCCTCTTCTTGAAGAAACGAGTTCCTCCGGGCTCACCCCAACCCGGCTGACCGAAGTACTCGTTCAGGTTCAGCCTCAATTGATCGAAGCAGAACTTCAAATTAACCTGGCACGAACAGCCCGGAGTCATCTGGAAATAAACAAGTTGACCCCTGGAGTTCGTGATTTGGTCTTGAATGAATTGGACCCATTGATCAATTTGATGGGTGACGTATTGAATGTTGCCGAAGATTTTCCGCGCTTGATGGGAGCGACCAGTGAGGGTCCCAAGTCATATTTGATACTTGTGCAAAATGAAGATGAACTGCGGCCGACCGGCGGTTTCATAACCGCAGTGGGAACTTTACTCCTGGACAAAGGCCGAATCAGCGATTTGACTATTGTTAATTCATATGATCTGGATAATTGGTCCAAACCTTACCCGACTGCACCCTGGCAACTCCAGCAATACATGGATGCTTCCGTCCTTGTACTTCGTGATACAAATTGGTTTACAAACTATCCGACTGCTGCCCTCTATGCCGAGACGTTGTATTCATATGCCGATGCCCATACCGTCGATGGGGCCATCGCCTTTGACCAACAATTCCTGGTGGATATCCTGGAGGCGGTTGGGCCGATAACATTGGAAGGAGCGACAAGCCCAATCGATTCAAGCAATGTCATAGCTTATATGCGCGCGGCGAAAACTCCCACTGCAGAGGACCTTGCTTCGAACATATATATTACCAAGCCCATTTTCATTAATAAAATTGCCGATGCGTTGGTGGGAAAATTGTTCAGCCGGGATATCCCTCCGGAACGCCTTATCACCGTTCTGCTGAATGCTTTGAATGAGCGCCACTTGTTATTAAAAATAGACAGCCCATCCATCACGAGTATAATCGCCCGACATCGTTGGGATGGAGCCGTCCGACCGGAAGGGGGAGATTTCTTAATGGTGGTTGATACCAATGTTGGGTTCAACAAAACTAATGCGATGGTTCAAACCAGCCTTGTTTATGATGTTGACCTTACCAGGCTGGTTTCACCAACCAGCTCCCTTTCTGTTGTTCACAAAAACAATGCCGCCCCTGTTATTTGTGCGCAATCCATTAGAAATAAAAAGAATCCACCCGGTGAAGAGCAATATTTATTGACTGACTGTTACTGGAATTACATGCGTGTATACATGCCTGGTGGAACGAAACTTCTCAACTCTGTGCCGCAATTTGTTCCAGCCAACTGGTTGATCATCAAACAAGATGTGGCTGCACGTGTGGATAATCTGGATGAAAAAATTGATGGAGTGCAGGCTTTTGGCACCATGCAAGTTGTACCTGGTGGCGAATCACTGATAACAAGCTTCCATTTTGCCCTCCCGACCAGTGTTATCCAAACCATGAATGGACAATCCATCTATAATTTACTCATCCAGAAACAACCTGGCACAAAGGAAATTCCCATAACAGTCCGTATACACCTGCCGAACAATGTATTGATCAAAAAGAGCCCTGCCGGAGCGGTTATTCAGAATTCCAATATCCTCTATCAGACCAACCTGCAGACAGACAGCAAACTCGAGGTTGTGTTTCAAGGCCCATAAATCCGGCATAAATCCGGAGTTTATTTCATTGTTTCAGAGATATAATATTCTTGTATAAATCCAGTTTTGTTTTGGAGGAGGAGGATGATTATGAAGAAGTATTTACCAATTCTTGTTGTTCTTGTCCTGGTACTTTCCATCATCGGAATAGCTAAGGGTAACCCGGCTTGGGCCAGCCCAAAATTGACGTCTGAAGATAAATCCCCCCTTCTGACCCTCATGACAATAACCTCCAATGGCACCTATAATATTGGTGGTGTCTGCCAGATCACGGTCGCATTCAAGACGACGGGAAACCAAATCAAGGCGGATGCGGAGGCCCCTGCCCTAGAGTCTTTGGTGGTGCCTTTCTCGGGGGACGGCAATCTGCTCTACCCAGGCTGCCATTTTGTCTTTTATAAGGGAAGTACATCTGTGAGCCCGGTGAGTTCCAACGATGCCACGCTGAAAGTATGCTTTGGTGCAAGCCCGGAATTGCAGATGCAGGTTTATTATTACTTGGACAACGCTGGCACAAAGGGTCGCGTCTGGACAGCACTCCCTTCCACTGTTGAAGACAGCGGAAGGCTGATTTGCGCGCCAGCGATCTATTCAGGGGTTTATATGCCTGCTGGAAAGGTTGTACCACCTCCTGGTTCAGAAATAGCCGGTGCCAATCCATTTTTCCCGGATGGATCGCGTGGCACTACCAAGGCACCTCCTTCGGAGATTGTCATCACCCAATCTGGAACCTACCCGGTAGGTGGTGTTTGCCTGATAACTACCACATATGATGCTACGGGTCTATCAGATACTGTCCAGGTGGCATATCCCACCAAACATTATGTACAAGACACCCTGACTGTTCCTTTTGGTGATTACTCCAATGGCAACCTGCTCTTTTTCCCGGGCTGCCATGTAGTTCACTATAAAAACCAAATGGTGCAAGACCAAATGAACACGGGAAATCCCAAGGATGGCGATTGGCAGATCTGTTTTGCCGCCATTCCGAACAAGACGATGACGGTCTACTACTACAGCGATAACCTCACAAATATCAAAGCACCCTGGACAGCACTGGTAACAAAGACTGCAAATGGAATGGCTTGTGCTGATCTGGTGGATTTCTCGGCAATATATGCACCAGCCGGGAAGTGATAAATAAACCAAGGTTCCATAACGATTAACAAGATAGAGGCGAAAGCCTCTATCTTGTTATAATTACCACATGCAACGTCAAAATCAACAGATCAGATTCCTTCCACCAGGAATACTAGCCCTTTTCCTGATGGTGGTGTATTTAACCTGCATGGCACCCGGACTGACCTGGGCAAATTTTGGCTCGGATGGTGGTGACCTGATCACGGCTGCCGCGATAGGGGGTGTTGCCCATCCCACTGGATACCCTTCCTACCTGCTTCTGGCGCGGTTATTTCAGTTTCTACCAGTTGGGTCCCTGGCATTTCGTACCAGTTTGATGTCTGCATTAGCTGCGACCTGTGCGTCTGTGCTGGTTTATATCCTCGTGACCCGGTCCCTATCGCCATCCAATGCACACCAATTCTGGATGGCAGGACTAGCGTCCGGGATTGCTTTCGGATTAGCCCCACTGGTCTGGTCCCAGGCAGTGATAACTGAGGTTTATGCTCTGCATTCCCTTTTTGTGGCGCTCATTCTCTATTTGTCTGTTCATACTCCATCCAGCCATTTCTCACAGAAACGCCAAGATTGTTTGCTGGGGCTTATATTTGGACTGGCAATGGGGAATCACCTGACAACTCTTTTACTTCTGCCTGTCATGCTATTTACGACGATCCTTCGAAAACAATACACCCCTAATAACCATTGGCTGAACAAATGGCAAATAGATGGTCATTCCGTCCTTCGCAGAATCATCTGGAGCGGGATCGGATTGTTGGTATATTTCACCTTACCACTGCGAGCACTGTCTCATCCCGCTGTTAATTGGGGTAACCCGATAACCACGGAGGGTTTCTTTTGGCTGGTTTCCGGAAAACTGTACCAGGGCTTGCTGCTAAATCTGAATCTGTCGTCCATTTTGGAACGTGGTCGCGCTGCAGTTACTTTGGTGCTTGAACAATTTGGTATTATCGGCCTTTTTATTGGTTTGATCGGTTTGATACTTTTTTTTAAGCCGAATCGGCTGAATTTTTGCATGCTCTGGATTGTGATCGGGTCCGCAGCCTTTGCAATTGGATATGCAACGACAGATGCATTCCTGTACCTGATCCCGGCTTTCCTGTGCTTTGCATTATGGATTGGGTTTGGTTTGGCTGGGTTGATGGATGCATTTTCCAAATATAAATTCAACCTGGGGCTATTGGCCGGCTTGATCCTTATTTTTGTCCTGCTGATTCAAGCCTGGCATAATCGCCCATCGGTGGATGCATCGGGTGATGCGAGGGCAGAATCTTTTGGAAAAAGCGTAATTGCCATCGCACCTGCCAATGCGCTCGTTTTCGCAAAAGGGGATGAGGCGGTCTTTACATTATGGTATTTTCAATATGCCGAGCGGAATCGTCCCGATCTTGCCGTAGTGGCAACCGACCTACTAGGATTTCAGTGGTATTTATCAACGCTGCTTAACACATATCCTGACTTGAATTCACCTGTACCTTTCCCCTTCCCAGAGACTTTGGCGGTTGCCAATCCAAAACGACCGGTATGCTATGTCCAGTATGTTCAGGCGCCAGAGATCAATTGCCTGCCTGCCAGGGTTTCCCAATAGCCACACCCCTGAAGTGTTCATTCCTGCCAGATACCAAATTGGAAAAAAGAATACCTATAACAGGTATTCATGTTCCGGATTAGTGGGTTTTCAGAAATGGAATAGGCCTCCCGGATGCCTCTGGAAATCCCAGCGGAAGTTAATGGTATCACTGTCCATATGGACATTTACCAGTAGTGGTGGACAGATGGACGGACATAGCTTTCATATACATTTTTGATCCCAGTCATGGTCATTTCTGTCAAAGGCGGCAGGTTAGCTGCCTGGACATTCTCTTCTACCTGTTGCGGGCGTTTTGCACCCGGGATGGCACAGGTAATCGCAGGGAACATCAGGATCCAGCGTAGAGCCATCTGAGCCAGAGTCTGTCCTGGCGGCACCAGCGGGCGAAGAGCTTCAACAGCCCGCAACCCCACCTCGTAATCCAGCCCGGAAAATGTTTCTCCACGATCAAAGGATTCACCATGCCGGTTGTATGTGCGATGGTCATCGGAGGTGAACTTACTGTCGCGGGTCAGTTTTCCGGTCAGTAGTCCAGATGCCAGGGGGACACGGGCCAAGATCCCAACCCGCCGACGCTGCGCTTCTGCAAAGAAAAGGTCAGCCGGACGCTGGCGAAAAATATTGAAAATGATCTGAACAGATTGAACTTGCGGATATTCGATGGCTTTTAGAGCTTCTTCCACTTTCTCAACACTTACACCGTAGTAATGAAGCTTACCGGCTTTGACCAAATCATCCAGGATGCCAAACACATCCGGCATGTAATAGACCTCGGTTGGAGGACAATGAAGTTGCAGGAGGTCAATTGTTTCAGCGTTCTGGTTTTTCAGGCTACGCTCAACAAATGCGGTCAGATTCTGACGGTTGTAACCACTGGCGATGTGTGGATCGAGTCTGCGCCCGGCTTTTGTGGCAATATAGAATTCTTCACGGCGTTCCTTATGAAGCTGCGCAAGTAGGCGCTCACTCCGCCCGTCGCCATACACATCGGCAGTATCAAAGAAGTTGACCCCAAGATCGAGCGCACGATGCAAGGCTGCAAGCGACTCTTTGTCGTCCACGCTGCCCCACGCGCCTCCGATTGCCCAGCAGCCAAAACTGATCCCGGAAACTTTCCAGCCTGTACGTCCTAGATCGCGGTATTCCATAAGTATTCCTCCTTTTGGTCACGAACGGATTTTCTCACCCTTTTTAATATCCTTTTTCAACTTCCAGAATATCCTCAAGTAGTCAAGCAGCAATTATCCGCAGAATTGATTGATGATCGAGTGATATAACTTCTAAAGAAGATGTGTGGTAAGTAATCCATATATCATTGCATTACGGGATCTGTTCACAGACGAAATCCCCAATCTGGTAAATAGCCTGCTGCGCTTCGGGGACATAGGGTGCGAAGACCTGAAATACATGCCACATCCCTTCCCAGACATCCAGGTGGGTGGATACCCCTGAAACATTCAACTTTTCACCCAGACGGACCGAATCATCCAGCAAAATCTCATCGCTGCCGACGTGTATCAATGTTGGCGGGAAATTTCTCAGATCGGCAAAGAGAGGCGAGATGAGCGGATTGGTGGGATCGTTTCCTCCCAGATAGGCTGGGGCAAATCCAAGGCGGTTCCCCTCACCACCGAAGATGGGATCGATTCTTTTTCGGGTCTTGACCGAATCGCCCGAGAATGTCAAATCGGTCCATGGGGATAGCAGGAACAGCACACCGGGGAGCTCCTGGCTCGTATCACGCAGGCGCAGGGTTGTTGCCAACGTCAAGCCACCGCCAGCTGAGTCCCCACCGATGGCAATCTTTTTAGCGGGAATCCCTTGTCCCAGGAGCCAGCCATAAGCTGAAACGGCATCTTCAAGAGCAGCCGGGAAAGGGTTTTCGGGGGCAAGACGATAATCAATGATTAATAACCGAGCCTGGCTGGCCAAAGACAACCGGGCAGCTAATCCGCGGTGAGTATCGAGAGAACAGATACAATAGCCACCACCGTGAAGGTATAAAATGACTTTTTCCGTTTTTAAGCCAACCGGCTCGATCCATTCAGCGTGGACTCCTCCTGCCTGTACGGTTCGCACTGTCACTTCCCTTGGTATTCGGATACCACGACGGGCCAATTCATCCAAACGGGTGCGCTGTTCATTGATGGTCAGATTCAACGCCAGCGCACCGGTGATACGCTGCAGGGTTTTATGAAGGATCCGACTTCGCAAACTGGTCATTAATAAATCCAATCTTGAAATAGTGGGGTCAGATTGCAGCTGCAGTGCTGTTCAGCCAACTTCTTAAAACCATCTGTGGTGGCGATATTCCAGGAAAAAATTTTTACATAGTCAACCATCAGACTGTCAAAGGCTGCCTGACCGATCTGGTCACGTAATGCTATAAAGAAAAATGGTCCTCGCCCATAAATGATTGCTCCGTACCCCTCACTTGTGTAAGCCAAGACTGGTTCGCCGATGGGGATTTCCTGATCATTGAGTTTATCCCATCTGGCTTTCATTAAGTCCATGCAGGACTGCTGAGCCTGGGAGCCATATCTATCAAAGTAGTACTGACAGGTGGCGAATTGGGCAAGCGATTCGTCCAACCAGGGTTGAAGCTGGGTTTCATTCCCAACGAGGTTGTAGAACCACTGGTGACTGACTTCGTGAGTTACTACAGCCTCCAGGAGACTGCTCTGATTGAACGCATTTTCCGATATGGCGGTCATGCCTGGAAATTCAACTCCTCCAGCGGAGGTGGAAATTGGGACAATATTGAACCCGGTGTATGGATAAGACCCGTAGCGATGACTGAAATCGTCGATGGTAGCTTCGGCGATTTCCAGTGCGGCTCGTGCATACTGGGACAGGCCGACCGGGGCAAATGTGTTATAGGTGATTTCGCCCACTTTTTCAGATTCTTTCACAAAGGTCGAACTGGCAGCAAGATAGAAATCGCGCGCCGGTCCATTGGCGTACAACACCTTTTGCCGGTCGGCGGATTTCTGGCGGTTCACCTCCGCGCCGGATGCAACCATAGTCAGATTGGCAGGGGCATCGATGGAGACCAGGTAGAAACTGGTGTCGGAGAATAAAGGGTCACCATCCAGGTCCGGCATCTGGTTATTCCAACCTATTTCGTTATATACCAGGATTGTCGGGTACGCATGGGCAAGGGAAAGTATGCCGTGGTTATACCCAAAAATTCCATAATAAAAATCCCCACCCTGGGTTGGGACTGCGATTGAAAATTCCATGTGGAAAGTTACCGAATGACCTGGCTCAAGCGGGGCAGCGAGAGGAACCCGCATCAATCCCGTGGAGAAAATCGGGGTTACCGTTTTACCATCCATCCTGATGTTGCTGATCTGAATGCCACCCCCGAGAATTTCTGATAATAAGGCAAAATCCACTTCCGTTAAAGCTAATTCTTCTTGATTGGTGTAACGGACTTCCTCCACACCTTTTATGGAAATGGGTGGGTTGGAAAGGCTAAAAGCCAGATGGTACATGCTTGCTCCAGGCAGACGATCCAGGATACTTTGATAATTGCTGTTCAGACCTTGCCGGAAGAGCGAACGGTCATTCCAGGAAATATCGAAAGGAGCAGTATCCAACGGGATGGCTGGCGGCGGAGTTGGTGTTCCAATCTGCTGGTTGACGAGAGGCTGCGCAATAGATGCGGTGGCCGTGAGGGGGGCAGAAGATACAGGAAAGGCCTTACTGTTACAAGACGTTAAAATAAACAATATTAATGTAGCTATCAGTAGTGTTCTTGATCTCACCATAAGTAGAAGGGTCATATACACAATAGACACTCTAAGACTTTTTTGCCAAGGCAAGAGCCGACCGAATCTGATCGATGTGGGAAGGAATATGTGGCAGAGAACCTTCCATAAGCATGCTAACAACCTGAAAATAGGAAGCTTTGCGTGCAATAAAATCCGCAGGCAAAGCGGCTGCATACGCTACCATTTCATTGGAGAGCCGCTCCATTTCATCCAACAGGCCGCGAACGGTTTTATAAGCAGCAGCAGTAGCTGAGACATGAATGGTGTTATTGCCAGCCCAATCGTCAGAGAGACGTGGATAGCCGCTGATCATATCATCCAGGTTTTCCAGCCAATGTCGCTCTGTTTGGATGAGATGGGCCAGAACCTCCCTTGCGTTCCATTCCTCCGAAGTGGGACGTAGGTCTGCTTCGGCTTCACTTACACCCGAAAAAGCCTCTTCCAGGGCGGCCAGGCACTCATCATATTGCGCCCGGATGGCTTTCGCCAGCACGACCGGGTTCCACGGGATTTGCGGTACCGGACGCCTGGTCAATTCCATAGAAAGTGTCATCTTCTGCGGCCCGCGATAGAAGGTGACCTCCACTTTGTCACCGCCTTTTTTCCCCTGCAGAGCCTTAACCAGGGAACCGAAGTCACTATTGATGAGATTCCCATCCAGAGCGATCACCACATCATCTTTACGCAGGCCGGCTTGGAAAGCGCCCAATTCTTCAGGCAGGAAATCAAGGCGGATGCCATCTGTGACAGGCACACCCATGGACCTGGCAATGCTGGCATTGAAGTCACTGATATTAATTCCAAGCATCGGGCGGTCGAAGGTGCGCTTATCCAAGCCTGTTTCCAAGACCTGAGCCAGATTGGCGAGTCTCCAGGTCCATTCCTGATGGAATCTTGGAGAGTTGCTGGTCCAATATTCCCCTTCAGGGACAGTATGAACCAGATCTACAAGCGTACCATCATCTTTTCCTTCCAAAGATATGGAAACCTGGCTGGGAACAGGGTCATGGCTGGCGTTCCATTTGATATTAATGGATTTATTTTCCTCAAGCGAAATGTATTCCCCGGATGAGTAGTAATCGCCATGCCACCACAAGTACATGCGTCCGCCCGGTCGTGGCGCGACGGTCGCGAAGTCGCACAACCACTCAGTCAGGCTGACGGCATGGGTGAATGCATAATAGACCTGCGAGGGGGTTGCTTTAACGTATTGTTTGACTTCCATGTCAATCGGCATTATCTCCCTGCCTTCTCTAGCGGTTTTTCAGGTTGCTTGAGCCATTCGTTAATGTCTTGAGCATGTTCTTCCTCGTGGCGGCTGAAGATATCCACAAGTCTCGCAACAGTTGTTGTCCTTCCCCAGGGGACGGCAAGGGGTTCCAGAAATTTTTCTTCGGATAACTGTTCAATAATATCCCGGAGAACATGGCGTTTCAAGCGCCACTCATCAAGAATTTGTTCGTAAGTCAAGTCTGCGCGGGAATTAACAGTAAATTCGTTGTACTCGTCCAAGCTATGGATAGCAGGAATAGTGGGTGGGTATCCTTTCTCATGCGCTCGCAAGGCATCAATGGAAGCGTCATCCCATCCGGTGATGTGGGCCAGCAGTCGTTTCATGTCCCAACCCGGATAAACTTCTTTTTCAGAATCGATCTTTGGCAATAATTCTTCGATTTTTATCCGTGCCTCTTCGAGACGTTGGAGCAGGGCATCTCTCTCAATAAGGTACATTTTGCCTCTAATCTTGTCTGTGGAGCTCCATTGTACTCCTTGCAAGTCTAGACTTCCACCTGGATGGCACTTCCGCTTTCGTAGCGTCGCAAGCCTTGATGGAAAAGGAAAAGGGCTAAATCCAGAAATCCCACGGCAGCCATGGACATCAGACCGAGTGAAGACCAGGAGAAGCTGTGCACAAACCCAGCCGGGACTGCGCCCATGAATGCAGCCGGGATTACGATAAAGAGAATAAGCTTGGCAGTGTTGTTGAAAAGCGTTATCGGGTAAAGCGCAAAAGTGATCATGGCGTTAATGGCAAGGCCGGTCAGAGTACCGCCAGTTCCCAGCCAGAAGGCCAGGCTTTGGATTATAACCAGGAATGAGACAAAAACAACCGTCGCCAGAAGCAATGCGAGGGTGAAACGCCCCAATCCACCCAGGCTGAACTGTCCGGAGACGAAATAACTGATAAAACCATAGAGGAAATCTCCAAGCCCGCTCGGGACAAGCCGGCTGGCAAGAACGTGCAGCAGTGTGGGGCGAGGCAAAGACAGGTAATAATCCAACCGTCCATTGACAATGATGTCGCCCAGATTGAAGGCGTTTCCGAAGAGCATGCCAGCCAACCCAAAGGCGCCGGCGGAGACTCCGAAAACCAAGAACATATCCGTCAACTGCCAACCACGTATGTCCTTGAAGCGATCGAAGAAAATGACCCATACCAGGAAATAGACACCATCGTTCAGGATCATGCCGATGGACTGCGAAAGGAAGGCTGCACGGTATTCCATCGCAGAAGCCAGGTTGACTTTCCAGAGTGCAGTGAGGAATTTGAGATTTTTCAACGTCAACCTCCGTTGATCGCCAGCCTTCTCTTCCCGCGCGAGAAGGCCAGGGCAAGCAGCCCACCAAGCACAACCAGCCAGAGGATTTGTCCGGCGATGATCTGAAGGAAAAGCTGCATATCTGGCCGGACAAAAAGACGGGCAGGGCCGTACATCATGTAGGCGAACGGCAGGGATTTCGCAATTGCCTGCAACCAGGCCGGATAGAAATCCAGAGGGATGAGCATACCGCCCAGGATAAAGACAAGTTTCTGATAAATCCATTCAAAAGGAGCCACTTCCTCGGCCACAAAAGCTGCCAGTCCGATCAATCCGTTGACACAGAAATGCAGCAACCAGGCTCCAATCAAAGCAACAAATGCCAAAAGCCAGTTCTGTAATTCAGGAGGCGGACCGACCATGAACCAGACCAGAGATCCGCCCAGTAAAAACAGCATACCCATGCGCGGCAGGCTGTCGCCCAAACCAAGAGAAAGCTGATAGAGCAGGAAGTCATAGGGTTTATTAAGCAAATAGGCGATGGAACCATCCTTAACCTGGTCGGAGATGAGACGAGCCAGGCGTGGGCGGCCCAGCTCGAGGGTCTCGGCTAAAAGGAGGTACCATATGGTGTCGTTCAGGGTCAGGCCGTTGAGTACCGGCGATCCTAAGGCAGCATAGGTAACATGCCATAATTGAAAAAAAACGGTCATGAAGATCAGGATCATCCCACTGCGCGTAGCCATTTCAGCAGGGTAAGCCAGAGAGTTGAGCAAGTTGATCTTTATAATGGCCAGGTATTTTTTCATGAGGAAGAGAACAGAGAACAAAAAAATGATCAGCCGTTTGAGATGGTTACCTGAGACTTAATTTCTGCTTTTTTGTAGATTGCAGCGATGACTTCTTCCAAAGGTGGGTCGGAGACGGTGATATCCAGCAGAGTCCCAGCGGCAGAAAGATGCGCCATGACATTTTCAACTGGTGTCCGACGCGTGTCGAATTGCAGCTTTACGGCGTAACGGTCCTTGGAGACTTTAATGGTTTGCGTGCCATCAACGCAGAAATCCGGGGAAACCTGCTGTGCATAGCGGACCTCAACCAGTTTCGAGGTAAGGAAGGAACGTTTAAGGACAGAAACCTTATCCTGGTAAACAATTTGGCCATGATTAATGATGATGACGCGTTTACAGAGTGCTTCAAGATCACCAGCATCATGCGAGGTCAGCAGCACGCCAACGTTTTCCTGGGCAGCCATTTCCCGGATGGCGTCGCGGATATGCTGCTTGGCGACAACATCCAGCCCAATGGAAGGTTCGTCAAGCATGAGTAGCCTGGGCTTGTGCAACAAAGAAGCCGCCACCTCGCAACGCATACGCTGTCCCAGGGAAAGCTTACGAACCGGAATTTCAAGGAGATCTTCAATTTCAAATGCCTCGGCCAGATAAGTGATGCGTTTTTTAGTTGCCTGGTCATCCAGGTCATAGATCTTTCCGAACAGGGTGAAGGTATCGATAGCTGGCAAGTGGTACCACAACTGGGGACGCTGGCCGAAAACGGTGCCAATGGAATAAGCCAGCTGGCGGCGTTGCTTCCAGGGGATGTAGCCCAGAATCTGAACATCACCTGAGGTGGGGAAAAGGATACCGGTCAGAATCTTGATCGTGGTGGATTTGCCGGCTCCATTTGGACCGATGAAACCCAGCAATTCACCAGATTCCATCTCAAAAGAGAGATCATGAACCGCTGTAACTTCGCTGTATTGGGGATTTACCAACGAGCGCATACTGGCGCGCAGGCCGGCAGCCTTACGTTTGGTGCGGAAGGTCTTTTTAAGATTGGAGACTTGAATGGCAAGCATAACCAATCCTACTACGAGGGTTGTTTTCCTTTTTGTGCCAACCGCAGCTTTTGACGTTCCCTGGCTGCATCCATGCGGGCTTGCTCTTCGGGAGTTTCCGCCACCAAGGGTGGAACAATGGTAGGTTTTTCGTTTTCATCGATTGCCACATACACGAGGTAAGCAGTATTCGTGTGGCTTTGCATACCAGAGATAGGGTTCTCGGCAATGACATCCACCTCGACTTCCATCGAAGTATGCCCGGCATAAGTGACTTCCGCATTGAAAAGGACAAGATCTCCAATGTGGATTGGCTGGCGGAAAACCATCTGATCAATTGCCACGGTCACAGTACGATGGGCGGCGTGCCGCGTGGATGCCAATGCCCCGGCTTCATCCACCAGTTTCATGATCCAGCCGCCGTGCACATTTCCCTGACTGTTGGCATGTTCGGGTTGCATCATCTGCGCCAACTGGATGCGGGAGAGACGCATTGGCTTGGGAGTGTGGGTGGGGTCCATCATTTCACCTTGTCGACATCGTTATAGGTCCAATAACGATTAACGAAGAAATTCCATAACATGACCACGCCGACGGCAACAGCCAGGGTAAAATTTTTCGCCAGAAATTCTGGTCCAAGAGAAATTCCAAGACTCAATTCCTGGAATGCTTTTTGCATAGGAGGTTCGAGGAAACGAAGAATGGGAACGCGGATAGCGAGCCCGGCCACGTTAACAGCAAAGAACATGAACAATTGATTCGATATGGGGCGTGAACGGGAATCTGGATAGGTCCAAAAGCGATTCCAGATAAAATTGCTGATAATCGCAGAGATGAAGGAAATCGTCCCTGCCCAGACAAGAGGCATTCCGAATAGTTTTGAGAACAAATTCATGACCCCAAAATCCACCACTGCGCCGATGGCACCTACCACCATGAATTTAACAAAGCGCCTCTGCTCCTGACGATTGGAAATTACAGAGATCATCGCTGGTATAATCCTAAAGCTCTATTTTGTCCGGCCCACAATGGTCATTGCGCCGTCTGCGATCGTAATGCTTTCCAGGCGAAAACCTGTAGCAACCGGTCCAAGCGTTCCTGTATAGGCTTCCTGGACCGCTGAAGAAATGAAATCCTTCAAACCGGTTGGAACGGGCAGGGGACCGAAGTCGGCGGAGGTTAATTCAATTTTTGGTTGACCTTGCGCATCGACACTGGCGGTGAGGACGATTTTAATATTTGCCTGGAAATAGCCTTGCTGGGCGGTCCCATAGACCTGGATCTGGCCATCCCGCAGATAGACTTGCGGCTTTGTAAAAAGTGGTTGACCTTGTGCCATAAGTCGCGCTGCCAGGTAGGATGTGGCTTGGGACTCAGTGATGACCAATGTTTCCTGCCCGGTTACTGCCCCAGACACCGTTGATGTCTGTATGGCAGACTGAAGTTCACCGGCTGCTTCAGTCGAGATCAGGATGTGTTGATCCGGATAAGCCGGTCCGCCAATATTGATCGTGCAGGCCAAGGTCGCAAGAACCAAAATAAATAAACCAGTAATAAGCGGAATTCTTCTACTATTCATGGCAACTCTTTTCTTGGAGTTATTATAGCATGGGCGAATCTGAAAACCTCAATATACAGGATATACCGGCTACCCTGGAGGCACTTTTATTTGTTTCGGCGGAACCGGTGACCCCGTTACAGTTGGCTACAGCACTGGATCTTTCTGTTTCAGAAGTGGAGCAAGGATTAAAGCTCCTTGATGACGAACTCCAGGGAAGGGGTTTGCGTCTCCAGCGTCATGGCGGGCGGGTACAACTCACAACCGCTCCGAAGATGGCTGAGATAGTGGAACGTTTTCTTGGCCTGGAAGCAACCAGCCGGTTAAGTCGAGCAGCCTTGGAGACATTGGCTATTGTTGCCTATCAACAGCCAGTCACCCGTCCTTATCTTGAAGGTGTGCGCGGCGTCAGCAGTGACGGTGTGATCAAGTCTCTGCTCAGCAAAGGTTTGGTTCAGGAAGTTGGACGCGCGGAAGGACCAGGTCGTCCCATCCTATATGGAACTGCTCCAGAATTTCTCCAGCATTTTGGCTTGAACTCTTTGTCCGAACTCCCTGCACTTGCCCTGCCGGAACAGGATGGCGAGAATGGGCATGATCAGGCTTTGAAAGGCTGAAATGGAAGAACGTTTACAGAAAATCCTTGCTCGTGCAGGATATGGCTCACGACGGAGTTGCGAAGAACTGATCTCTGCCGGCCGGGTGCGGGTGAATGGCCAGGCAATAATCCTGGGAGATAAAGCTGATCCGGCCAGAGATAAAATCACAATAGATGGGCGACCAATTAAGGAAGCTGAGACACTTGTCTATGTGGCATTGTATAAGCCGCGTGGCGTAATTTCCACCGTCTCAGATCCTGAACTGAGGCCGGCGGTGCGTGATCTGGTGTCTGTACCGGGAACGTTGTACCCTGTGGGCCGGCTTGATTTTGATTCTGAAGGCCTGGTTTTAATGACCAACGACGGTAACCTGGCAAACCAATTGACTCATCCGCGATATGAACACGAGAAGGAATATCGTGTTCTGGTGGCAAAACACCCGGACCCGGAACAGTTAAACCTTTGGCGGCGTGGAGTCGTTCTGGAGGATGGTTTCCGCACCGGACCTGCTGAGGTGTACGTGATTTCCAAGAAAGGAAAAGGTGCCTGGCTGAATATTACTTTAAAGGAAGGACACAAACGCCAAATTCGTGAGATGGGTATTCAGACCGGTCTGCCAGTAGTACGGATTGTGCGTGTACGGATTGGAGAATTACTGCTGGGTAGTCTCAAACCACGTGAATGGCGTTACCTTACCACGCAAGAAGTGGAGGCTTTAAAAAGACCCACCTTCTCGCCAAAATCACAAAACAATCAAAAAAAATCAAAGATTGGCCACTGAAGCCGGCTTGTTTTGTTTACCTGCTAAATAAGCTGCTGATAAATCCGTAGGAATAATATCCAGCATATGCAAATATCAGCATTTTGAAAATCTTACCGATGGCGCCAGCTATCAGAAATTTCCAGATGGGCAACTTTAGTGCCCCGGAAGCCATCCCGGCCAGGTCAAAAAGGGGATTAGGAACGAATGCAACCAGGGCTATCATGACATAGGCAAGATTTTGATGTTCCTCCATCCACTTCGTCAAGCGCTCGTAAAGGTCAATTCTCTCTATAATGGCCTGTCCACTGAAGCCCGCCAGATAACCAGTCAGCTCTCCGATGGCTGCTCCCAAACCAGCAGCGATCGCCACGCCGATGGGGTTGAAGATGGCGCCCATCGCGGTTGTGAATGCCACACCCGGGAGCGGTATGATGATGGTGGCATTGGCTGCGATTGAGATCAAGAAGATGCCTGCGTAGCCATAGTCTTGAAGCTTTTTTACCTGGTCGCGGAAAATAAAAAGCACCACAATGAGCGCCACAACACCCACCAAGATTACTAATCGCAGGAGATTGAGGCGGCGCTTATTATTCATGCTTCTTGTATGGTGACTTTCTCCAATTTCACTGCTGGAGAGGCTTTTTTCGCAGGGTCACGGGGAGGGATGGAAAGCAGCACATCCATTCCTTGGATGACTTGTCCAAAGATAGCATGTTTACCATCCAGCCACGGCGTCGGGACATGAGTGATGAAGAACTGGCTGCCATTCGTTCCGGGTCCTGCATTCGCCATTGAAAGAATTCCAGGTTTGTCGTGTTTCAAGGATGGATGGAACTCATCTGCAAAGCGGTAGCCGGGTCCACCAGAACCAGTTCCAGTGGGGTCACCCCCCTGGGCCATAAAGTTCGCAATGACGCGGTGAAAAATAGTGTCATCAAAGTAACCTGCGCGGGCCAGAAAAACAAAATTGTTAACGGTTCGAGGGGCTTTATCGGCGAAGAGTTCGATCACAATGTCACCCTTGCCGGTGGATAAGGTGGCAGTATATTTCTTGGCGGGGTCAATGACCATTTCCGGTGAATTATTCCACTGCATGCTCATGCTTCTTCCTTTCGGGGGATAAGAGGATAAATTTAGGTAGTTCCTTCCTTTATCATTGTCTCTATGCGTGCTACAACCATGTCCAGCGCAGCTGTGTTGAAACCACCTTCGGGGATAATTACATCAGCGTAACGCTTGGAAGGTTCGACAAAATCCAGATGCATTGGCCGGACTGTGGATAAGTATTGCTTGATGACTGATTCCGTGGTCCGTCCGCGTTCCGCAATGTCCCGCTGCAATCGGCGGATGAGACGAAGGTCTGAATCGGTGTCCACGAAAATCTTTACATCGAACAATTCACGCAGGTCTGTTTCTGCAAAGATCAAAATTCCTTCCACCAGGATCACGTTGCGCGGATAAACTTTAAAGGTCCGATCGGTACGGCTATGGGTGGAGAAGTCATAAATGGGGACTTCGACCACTTTTCCTTTTTTCAGCAGTTGAATATGCCGTATTAGTAATTCATTTTCAAGAGAGTTGGGATGATCAAAGTTGACTTCAGCACGTTGGACGGGGGGCAAACCGCTCAGATCTTTATAATAGGCATCGTGCTGGAGGAAGGATATCCGGTCCGGGCCGACGCGTTGAAGTATGGTCTGGGCAACAGTGGTTTTTCCAGATCCTGAGCCACCGGCTATACCAATCACGAGTGGGATTAAACGATCTGACATGACATGATTATACTCGCTCTGGTTGCCAGGCAAAACTTGCTTTTGCACAAATTGCATTTACTTGCCCATCCAATGATGGCAGGTGTCTCTGTAAATCCTCAATTAATCAGGATTAAAAACAAGGGCTGTCCGGTTAATCTTGGACAGCCCTTGTGTTGGAGAAAAAAATTACATACCGGCCATGTAAGCCAGGCCGATCGTACCTGGACCGGCATGTGAACCGACCACCGGACTTAATGAGGCCAGTACCTGCTCAACAGGATTGAGCCTGCCAGCTGCTTCTTCAAGGGCGGCCCTTGCCTCATTTTCGGCATTGGCGTGAAGTGTGGCCAATCGCACTGGAGTTCGCCCTGCGGTTCGTTCTACAACAAGATCGATCATCCGATTGATAGCCTTGCCTTTAGTCCTGATCTTTTCTATTGATTCAATACGTCCGTCACGCAGTTCGAGAAGTGGCTTGAAGTTCAAAACCGAACCCAGCAAAGCCTGGGCACCACCAATGCGACCACCCCGCCGCAGGAACTCCAGTGTATCCACTACAAAGTAGACCCCGGTATGATTTCGGGTTTCTTCGGCCAATTTTTGACAATCCACCAAATTTGCGCCGGCTTTTGAGGCACGGGCAACAGTCAAGACTTGGAATCCCATTGCCATGGCAGTACTGTTTGAATCCACCAAAACGATTTTGGATGCAGCTTTAGGAAGCATTTCCCTGGCCTGGATGGCAGATTGCATTGTGCCGGAGAGTTTTGCCGAGATGAAGATGCCTAAAACATCGTAACCAGCCTCGAGAAGCGTTTCGAAAGCGCTTTTCATAGTGACTATGGCTACTTGTGATGTAGTGGGCATGACCTTGGCAGTTTCGAGTTTCCGATAAAACTCATCCGGTTGGATGTCCACCCCATCTTGGAAGGTTTCATCACCCCAAATCAGGATTTGTGGAGTAACAGTAATGGAATATTCTTTCAACACGTCGCTTGGAAGATAAGCGGTACTATCAGTGACAATGGCAACTTTCGACATGGCTTCTCCTTTGATTTGGTATTGCGTGATAGTATTAACCCCCCATTACCAAGTACGTTCCGCACCATTTTTCCCCCAGCAACCGACCGGTTCCCGAGTTTGATCCGATTCCCAGGAAGCAATTGAGTAGAGCCACCAAAGAGATTTGAACTCTTGACCTGGCGTTTACGAAACGTCTGCTCTACCGACTGAGCTATGGTGGCGATTGTTCGAGCGGCGGGATTATACCAGTATTCTTATTTATCAGGCAAGTTTTGAACTTTGAGATTATACTCGTCCTTATGAATGTGGCTATGCTTTCTTATCACACTTGTCCTCTCGCCACACTGGGTGGTAAGGACACCGGCGGCATGAATGTCTATGTGCGTGACCTGACACTGGAGTTGGGGCGTATGGGCATCCATGTGGATGTCTTCACGCGATCCCAGGATGAGCATGTCCCTCACGTGCTCCACGACCTGGGATTTGGCAACCGTGTTGTGCATGTGCCCGCCGGGCCTGAACATCCATTGCCGAAGTGGGAATTACCGGAATATATTCCACAGTTTGTCGAAGGTATTGAAAAATTTTCCAAAGAAAAAGGCATCCATTATGACCTCATCCACAGCCATTATTGGATGTCGGGCCTGGCTGCCGAAGCGCTATCCGACGCCTGGGGAAAAACTCCCATTATCCAGATGTTCCATACCCTGGGAGAGATGAAAAACCGGGTTGCCCGCACGGAGGAGGACCGGGAAGGAGCGTATCGCCTGGAAGGTGAACGTCATGTTCTGGCACGTGTTGATGGGATCATTGCAGCCACTGCAGCAGAACAGGCACAACTCGAGTGGCTCTATCAAGCTGATATGAGCAAGGTAGTTATTATCCCACCGGGTGTGGATGTACGTCATTTCTATCCCATTCCTGTGGATGAAGCGCGCCAATTTATCGGCCTGACCCCGGATGCCCGCATGATACTGTTTGTAGGCCGGATTGAGCCATTAAAAGGGTTGGACACGCTCATCAAAGCAGTCGCATGTTTACGGGTCAAGGACCTGGCTGAGCCGGTACACCTGGCTGTCATAGGAGGTGATCCGGAAGCTGCTCCTGAAGAAATGTCAGTGGAAATGGCTCGCATCCAAAAAATGTGTGACGACCTGACGGTAGGTAAAATGGTCGCCTTCCTGGGCAAACGCAGCCAGGATACCCTGCCGTATTATTATTCCGCAGCAGAGGTGGTGGTAATGCCATCACATTATGAGTCTTTTGGGATGGTCGCGCTGGAGGCCATGGCTTGCGGGACGCCCGTGATCGCTTCCCAAGTCGGAGGATTGGCCTTTCTGGTACAAGATGGGGTAACCGGCTATCACGTCCCGGATGAAGATGACGAAGCGCTGTGTGGAAAACTGACGGCATTGTTGGGTGATGCTTCACTCCGCCGAACCTTGGGTCAGAATGCAGCAGAATATGCCCAGAAATATTCCTGGGAGAAAATCGCGCCCCGGATCGTAGATGTTTATAACGACGTTATCAAAACCACTTCACGATCAATTGCCTTACCGCAGTTCCCTTAAACAATCTGCCACTCGTTCAGCGGTATGCCCATCCCATAGAGGAATGGTCTGTCCGTGTTTATAATTGCCGGCCAGCACTTGTTCGAAAACCTCCCGGATGAGGCTTTCGTCATTGCCGACAATGGTTGAGGTACCCAACTCCACAGTGACCGGGCGTTCCGTATTCCGCCGAAGAGTCAAGCAGGGGACATCCAGGCAACTGGCTTCCTCCTGGATGCCACCAGAGTCTGTCAGGACCATTTTGGCTTGTTTCTGCAAACAAAGTGAATCCAAGTAATCCACCGGCTCCACCATCCGGAAATTCACTGGCGGCATAAAACCCAGATCTGCTATTTGCTTCTTTGTCCGGGGATGGACGGGGAAGATAATCGCCAATTCCCTGGAAAGATCCGCAAAAAGACCAAGAAGCCGTGATAACGTGTCCGGATCATCCACGTTTGACGGACGGTGAAGCGTCAGAAGTGCATAACGACCGGGCTCCTCTCCCAGGCGTGAAGCGGTTTGTCGATTGAGCGCTTTTGGTTGCATCCGGATGAGTGAGTCGATCATGATATTTCCAACCAGCCGGACTTTTTTATCTGGTATGCCCTCCTGCTTCAGGTTATAAATTCCCGATTTTTCTGAGGCCAGCAGGAGGTCGGAAAGTGTATCCGTAACGAGCCGGTTGATTTCCTCCGGCATTGTGCGATCAAAGCTGCGTAATCCAGCCTCCACGTGTATAAGCGGAATCAACCGTTTTGCAGCCACTAAAGAACAAGCCAGAGTGCTATTCACATCGCCAAAAACCACGACCGCACTGGGAGGTTTTTCCTGAATCAATCTGTCGAAGCGTTCCAGGATACGCGCTGTCTGTAAGTTCTGTTCCCCGGAACCGACCTCCAGGTTAAGATCCGGCTCGGGTATATTCAGCCCATCAAAAAAAGCTTGTGACATGGCATGGTCATAATGCTGCCCTGTGTGTACGATTTGAAATGGTACATCCGCGCGGGAATTCATTACCCATACGAGCGGTGCCAATTTGATGAAATTCGGTCGTGCGCCGGCTACCAGGTAGATTGGTCGGGTCATTTTAGGGATTATGCTCTTTCCAGTATTTTTTCTATTTCGTTCTTTTGGTCCGGCGTGAGAGGACCAAATTGCATGGCGCCGGCATTTTCCTGTACTTGTGCAACAGTACGGAAGCCTGGGATGGGAATAGTCTTTTCACTGCGAGCCCAATTCCAAGCCAGGGCGCCCTGCGCAAGGGAACGACCCTCGCTGGTCAGAATTTCCCGGATGGCGTCGCGCCTGGTTGTCCATTCCGGGTTGGGGCGGCCGTCTTTAAAATACTTCATCCAACCTGGACCTTTCTCGCCACGGACGTCTTCAACAGCGATTTTTCTACCGGAATTATATTTATCCGTTAAGAGTCCCATCGCCAGGGGGCCACGATTGAGGGCGGCAAGATTGTACTTTTCACACAAGGCTATCATGGCAGGATTGTCATCCAATACATTAAGCTGCAGCTGCACTGCACTGCAATTTGTTCCCTGGGCAAATACTGCAGCCCGCTCGATAAAATCCGTGCTCCACCCATAGGTTCGGATTTTTCCTTCCCTGACGAGATCCTCAAGAGTTTCACGAATAGGGGCAGCCTTATCTGCTGGGAAACCATTGTCATGGAATTGGTACAAGTCGATATAATCCGTGTTGAGTCGGCGCAGTGATTCCTCACAGGCTGCATGGATGCCTCCCGGGGAAGTATCGCTGCCAGTCACCTGGCGGGTAGTTTCATCGAAAACAGCATTGAATTTTGAAGCAATTACAACCTTCGACCGGCAGTCCTCAAAAGCACGTGCCAATACTTCTTCGCTGTGTCCCGCTCCATACACATTGGCCGTATCGAATAAATTGACTCCGAGTTCAATGGCCGCGTGGATGGCGCGAATGGATTCTTCATCATCCACATCGCCCCAACCTTGTGGAGTATTGCCGGACCAAAAAGGACCACCAATGGCCCAACATCCCATGCCAAGTGCGCTGACCTCAATTCCGGAACGCCCAAGGACACGTTTCATTTGTAGCCTCCGAATTAATTCAAATTTTATAGCAGGCGTATCAGGACAAATTCAAAGGACCGTGTTCAGACGTCCCAGCGAACTGTTGCAGGTTTCCCGCCTACTTCCGGTTAGGAAAAATCCATCGCCGAAGAAACCAATGAACCATGACGATGAGAGGATGACCGCCTTCTATGCAGACGCTCCTTACTCTTTCAATTTAACGTAAAATAGTGTGGATCCGTCGATCTCCTGTGTGCGCATATGAAATAGATCCTTATAACTGGAGATCAAACGAGAAAGCTGACGATGGCCATAGGTACGAGGGTCGAAACCTGGATCAAGTTGATAGAGAGCGTTGCCCATATGGTCGAGGCGGGCCCAACCATCTTCCTGCTGGGCGATCTCATAGGCCTGGCGAATAAGCGGCATCGGGTCATTCTCATTTTCCGGTTCAGGAGGAGGAGGAGTCACCGATGGAGCTGCAACTACTGTTGACGGGGCTGCCGTTGCGTTGGAAGGGGAAGGTTTCCTGGCGCGCCGGGTCTGCTTTTGTACGGCAGGGCGGGCCGGCTTGTGTTCGGAGACCAGATTGGAAGTGTAGACGAACACATCACAGGCGTTAACGAAGGGCTTGGGAGTTTTCTTTTCGCCAATGCCCATCACGAAGACACCCGTTTCGCGTATACGCGTGGCCAGACGTGTATAATCGCTGTCGCTGGAGACAAGGCAGAATCCGTCCACCACATCGGAATGGAGCAGATCCATGGCATCAATGATCATGGCGCTGTCGGTGGCGTTCTTGCCGACCGTATAGCGGAATTGCTGGACGGGTTGCACGGCATGGAAATTCAGTACATCTTTCCATGAGTTCATACTGGAGGTAGTCCAATCTCCATAAATGCGGCGAACGGTCACGAGACCATATTTCCCAGCCTCCACCAGCATTTGGGGAAGGAGATTGGCCTGAGCATTATCGCCATCGATCAAGATGGCTATCTTGTGTCTGGTGTTGAGCTGTTCATCTGGCATAATTTATTCTTTCTTGAAATAAGATAATCGAACATTCATTGAATTGCATCCATTATAAGCTCTTTCCCGCCGATAGAATGACATTTTTATAAGTGGATGGAGGGCATCCAGCGAAAATCTACAGGGTACCTTTGCTTTCTTACGGGATTGGGCGAAGCACTCCGACCATCTCGGGCAGCCAACCTGGCAGTCCAATATTCTCACAGCTAGGACTTATAGCTGTTACGCCAAGACCTTCATTCGTTGTTGTTAGAACCTGAATAGCGGTGTCCTGTCCCGACCCAGTGTCGACAGTCAATTTTAGAGTTACCTGGTATCCGGTTGGTAATAATGCCACACAACCGGTTTTATCCGGGTGGACACGCGCTTCGTCAGTTGCCGAGAGAGTTGCACACACATTTGTGAGGTTTTTTCCGGTTGCATTGCTGATAACCGGATAGGCATTGGTAACTTCGCCCATCATATGGGAAATGTCAAGACTGGTACTGCATCCAAGGATATCCATGGTCAGACCTGAGACCTGGGTAGAAAAAATAGTAGGCGTGGATGTGGAAGTGGACGTGAAAATAGATGTGGTTGTGAATGTGGAGGTTGTTGAAGGTGTAATTGTGAATGTGGGGGTGGATGTGGAGGTTGAAGTTGATGTTGACGTTAGTGTGAAAGTGGCCGGGAGAGTTCCTGTCGGAGTGAAAGTAGATGTCAGGGTGTAAGTCTGTGTAGCGGTGAGGATCACAATCGTTGAGCTGGCATAAGGAATGAGAGGTGGAGTGGGAGATAGAATCGCTGGTAGAGGTGATGGCCATACCACGGGAGTTGCGACGATCAGAGGAATGTACCCACCATTACAGGATGCAAGTATAAGGATTAATAAAATGGCTAGAGCAATCCTTGTCATATTTCAATCCATTCTATTCCCTGCGCCCCCGGCGAGGCTCGAACTCGCAACCACTGGATTCGAAGTCCATTACTCTATCCATTGAGCTACGGGGGCAGAAAAGAAATTATAACCGAATTTATGGACTTGCCCCATTCCCGATCGCATGATATAATCTCGCCCCGCGCTGGAAGGCGAAGATTTTTTGTGAGGTAGATGATCATGATTGACTTGAATAAAAACTTTAACACGACCCCTAACGTGAATATACCCGAACTGAAACCCGGCGACCAGGTGAGTGTGCACGTCCGCATTAAGGAAGGCGACCGTGAGCGCATCCAGGAGTTCAAGGGAACGGTTATTCGCATGCGTAAAGGCGGAAACAATTCCAATTTCACTGTCCGGCGTACCGCTTCCAACGGCATCGGGGTGGAGCGAACTTTTTTGCTGCTTTCACCGCGTATCGATAAAGTTGTGGTGGAACGTCATACCCACACCCGTCGAGCACAGTTGTACTTCCTGCGCGGGCTAACGGGAAAAAAGGCTCACCTCAAACAGAAATTCGAGTAGGGCGAAAAAAACTTACACATAAAGGGTGCAGATTCAACACTGCGCCCTTTTCTGTTTTGTCATGAATGAAAACATGGCAGCTCCCTTAATCAGCGTGGAAAGTTATAATGTCAAAAAATGATATACAGACCAGTGCTTCCCCAGAATTATTCCGAGTGTTCGTTGAAGCATCCGATATGAGGAAATTGCATGTCTCAAGATAATGCCCCGATTGGAATTTTCGACTCCGGGGTGGGTGGGTTGTCCGTGCTCCGGGAAATCCGAGTCCAAATACCATCCGAGTCTGTACTTTATCTTGCGGACCAGGCGCATGTACCTTACGGCGAAAGAAAAGTGGAGGAAGTTCGCGAATTTTCGGAAGAGATCACCCGGTTTCTGCTGTCTCTCGGTGCGAAATTAATCGTTGTGGCCTGTAATGCTGCCTCTGCAGCAGCCTTACACCACCTGCGCCAGACATTTTCTGGAAAATCTTTCGTTGGTATGGAGCCAGCACTCAAACCAGCCGCCGAAACCACTCATACAGGCGTGGTCGGGATCCTGGCAACACCAGCCACCTTCCAGGGCGCACTCTATGCATCTGTAGTTGAGCGATTTGGCAGTGGAGTGACCATTTTACAGGATACCTGTGCTGGATTGGTAAGGCAGATCGAGAAAGGTGAACTGGACACCCTGGCAACCCGTAAAATCCTGGAACGAGCCCTGGAACCCATGCTGGAACAAGGAATTGACACTATCGTCTTGGGTTGCACCCATTACCCATTTGTCATCCCGATGGTCAATCAGATCGTCGGTCCAAGTGTGCGCGTAATAGATCCTGCCCCGGCAGTGGCTCGGCAAGCGATCCGATTATTGGAAAGCAGCGGATTGAGGAATGCCAGTTCCATGCCCGGTTCGTTACACTTTTTCACCAGTGGGGATGAAACACAATTTAACCGGCAATTGCCAGTTCTGCTTGGGGAGGCCGGTAAAGTTCAACACATTGTCTGGGTGAAGAACAAAGTCCTTCATGTGGAGGCCAGGAATTCGCCATCGGTCCCGTAGAGGCTGAATTTTACGCGAGTCCGACCAGCCTGGAAGCGGACTTGAACGAGGCCAAAGTTGGGCTGGGTAATTACGAAATGGCGTTGAGGATTATGTAACGCCCCAGTTCTTATCGATCTGTAGAGCAGGCGGGCATATTTATTGCAGACTTGCTCGAAGGGTGTGGAACAGAATTCTTGAATGATAACGGGGGCAAATTTTGGACCGCATTCGGCGATCATGCAATGGGAAGAATGCAAATCTCCAGCAAGGATATACAGGTTCTCAATATGGTTATCCCCGATAAAGTGGAGCAATCTATCGCGCTCGGCTTTGAACCCTGACCAGCGGTCGCCAAGGAAATCTCCGAACATACTGTCAAGCACAGATGAAGACGATACCAGGAATTTGACCGGGTATTTGTCGCGAACATCCAGCAGCCATTTTTTGAGGAGCTGCCACTGCCCACTTCCCAACATGCATACCTCGTGCCGGTTCTTTACGCGCATTGTGCGTGTATCCAATACGAAAAAGGCTGCCGCGCCATACGTGAATGAATAGGCAAGTGAACCGGGATGCTGAGGTTCGAAATAATATTTCCCTTCTTCGTCGTACGCAGGAGCGGCGGTCATTGGGGGGGCGTGCATAGCCTGGTGCTCCCAATAAGCCTTCAGAGCATTGCGGACACGTTCAACGGTCAGTATTCTTTCCGAATGGGGGCGATCATCGAGGAACCGGGTACCACGTGTCCATATTGAAAAGGAGGCTTTGCTCCGGTTCTGATCGACCCAACGCCAATCGTCATCCACCTCATGGTCATCAAGGGTCATGAACGCCGGCAGATTTTTCAGCAAGTTGCGGAAAGGAGGTCTCGACCAGGTATACTCGTAAACCGCTCGGTAGTCTTGAAGTGTCGCAGCGCCTTTCCCCAGGCTGTTATATCTCCCGTCATCCGAGTAAATCTGGTCACCTATGAACAATCCGAAGCGAAATTTTTCGGAGGGGGTTGAATCCAGGCTGGCACGCATTTTTTCCAGGCTGTTAAATATCCTTCCTCCACTTTCTCTACTTTCCGGCCGGAAACACGAACCGAAGATAAAGGTGAAGTTGGAGGGCTTCCCAGGAACAGGGAAGGTTGTGAACTTTGGGTAACCATTATGGACAGGTGGGAGTCGGTCATCAAGGCGCAGGTCGTAATAATAGGTTGTTTCTGGTTCGAGACCCGAGACAGGTGCGACGCCTGCATAGCCGTCCTGAGCCTGGAGGGGAGCGGAAACGCCGGCAAGATGTGCGTCACCGAGGTCTTCTTCCTTTCCCAGCCAGGCACGTAACGTACCTGCCATGTCGGTACGACCCCACAGGTTGACAGATTTATCGGAGAGACCGCCTATTATGGGACCAAGAATGAGCTCTGGCATACTTTTCCCATATTACCATTTGAATAATAAAAATATCCATCTATCTGGTTGTTGTCCATGGAGAAAATCCAGCCTGACAATTAAATCTTATTCTGTGGCATCAGGTGAAATCGCTGTCAGGTTGAGTAAAACCTGTTTCTGCTCCACATTTTCACCCGCCTGGATGCGCAAGCGCGCCACCTTCCCGGCAAAAGGCGCCCGTAAATTGTTCTGCATTTTCATCGATTCCAATATGACCAGAGTCTGACCCATATCCACCACCTGCCCTTCAGAAACCAGGACCGAGATCACCAATCCCGGCATGGGCGCTTTGAGTACAAATTCGGCACCAGTACGAACAACGCCCTGGATTGCAGATTTCAAGCGTTTTTCACGCTCATCTTCCACGCGTACTTGATAAAACTGTCCCAATAAGAGCACCTGCCAGCTGTCTTCGTCGGGATAGACATATCCCTCAAATGACTCACCATTCACGATGAGAGAATAGAGCGACTCGCCGCTGACTGCGGCCAGGTCCGCTTCCAAAATATCACCTCCAAAACGGACGTGATGTTCATCCAGGATTTCGACCGGGAAATCCAGACCATCAACTTCGGTTATATATCTCATCGATCAGGCTTTTCAAGACGGCCGGCCCACTTCCAATACGATTTCGGTTCAGAACTGGGATAGACCTGGGTTCGCCGTTCCATTTGTTCGTGCGCCACCAGACATGCCATCAAGGCGGCAATGTCCAGATAAAGCTCACGGTTTTCGGTGGCATCCATCATGGAGAATTGTTCTTCCACAAAGCGTGTGTCATATTTGCCGGTGATGAATGGATAAGTACTCATCATTGTTTGGTGGAACGGAATATTTGTCCGCACACCGACGATTCGATATTCCTCCAGGGCGCGTCGCATCCGAACAATTGCCTGGGGACGGTTTTCCCCCCAGACAATCAGCTTGGAAATAAGGGGGTCGTAAAATGTCGAAATCTCAAAACCGACGTAGACGCCGGTATCAATGCGGACACCGGGACCAGACGGCAGCTGTGCCATTGTTATACGTCCCTTGGAAGGAAGGAAGTCGTTATAAGGATCCTCGGCAATTACACGGCACTCAATGGCCGCACCTCGTCTTTGGATTTCATCCTGTTGGCGATTTAGATGACGACCATTGGCAACCCGGATTTGTTCCACAACGATGTCGATCCCTGTGACAGCCTCAGTAACAGGATGCTCGACCTGCAGCCGGGTATTCATCTCCAGAAAATAAAAATTCTGGTCTTTATCCACCAGGAACTCAATCGTTCCTGCGTTGGCGTATTCTACAGAACGGGCTGCCTGGATGGCCACGGCACCCATGTGTTGGCGTAGATCCTCATTGTCGGCGAGCAGGGGCGAGGGGACTCTTCAATAATTTTTTGGTGACGGCGTTGGATGGAACATTCCCGCTCACCCAGGTGAATCACATTCCCATACTGGTCAGCCATGATCTGGAATTCAATATGACGGGCTCCATCAATGGATTTCTCCAGATAAACATTGGCATCTCCGAAAGCCGATTCAGCCTCGCTCCGTGCGGCTTGTAGCAGTTCAGGCATTTCCTCCAAGTTCATAACCTCGCGAATGCCCATTCCGCCACCCCCTGCAGTTGCCTTGACAAGCAGGGGAAAGCCGATTTTTGGGGCAATGGCGAGCAGCTCATCATCCTGCAAAGGCCCTTCCCCTTCAGTTCCAGGTACAATCCTAACCCCCGCTTTGGCAACCGTGGCGCGTGCAGTCGCTTTATCACCCATGGCAGCAATAGATGAGGGTCTGGGTCCAATAAAAACCAATCCTGCATCCGCACAATCTGCAGCAAAATCTGCCCTTTCGGCCAGGAATCCATAACCGGGATGGATGGCGTCTGCACCACATTTTCGGGCAATGTCAATGATTTTATTACCCTGCAGGTAAGAATCGCGCGCCGGGGACGGCCCAACCAGATAGGCTTCATCGGCATAGCGGACATGCATAGCGTCCCTATCAACCTCGGAGTATATGGCAACAGTCTTTATGCCAAGTTCCCTGCAGGCGCGCTGGATTCTGACCGCAATCTCGCCACGGTTGGCGATAAGCATTTTCTTGAACATATCAAATTTGGGGCATTACACTCAGGTTTTTCTCGCCAACAAATTCATGGAAAAATCGGAGCTGTAAATTGAGTTGTTCGGCAAAGAGCTGCCGGCCGGTGGGTGTGTGGAGAGGATTTTTCTCGCGATACTTTTCAAGCCGGTTTATACGTTCGTTCAACTTGTTAGCCAATTTTTCATAATCATCAATATCAGAAAAACACCATTGAAGAATGCGGAATGGACCGAAACGGTCAACTTCATCGGCGTCGCTGACAACTTTCCCCTCAAGTGTATCGGGGTTATCTTCGTCGACGTGTGAAGCGATTGAATAACAGATATTCTCTATATGCTTGGTGCGGTACCCAAGATCTACCAAAAAGGGCCTGGCTATCTCTGCTCCGATGTGTCCATGTTCCCGGCTGTTCTCGGCATCAGTGGCGAACCAGGCGATATCATGCAACAGGCTGGCTGCCACAACCAATTCCACCTGTGCATTTTCGTTTTCGGCTATGACTTTGCCAAATTGGGCAACTCGGAGAGTGTGCTGCCAGCGGTAATCCACACCGGAGAGATAACGGGCGAGGTTAATTTTATCCTTCCTGGAGCGCTTCTGGTAGCTTTCCTCCAAATATGCGTGGGTGAAATCGGCGATTTTTTGAAGACGGACGTTCGTTTTTGCGGTCATTTTATGGTTTCCTGGAATTTGGCGGATGAACCCTACAAAGGAATATTCCCGTGCTTTTTGGTAGGGTTGGAATCGCGTTTATTCTTAAGCATCTCAAGCGCATTAATCAGTCGTGGGCGAGTCTCGCCTGGTTCAATGATATCATCCAGGTAACCGCGCTCGGCCGCCACATAGGGATTGGCAAACTTTTGACGATACTGATCTGTTAGTTCCACTTTACGTCGGGCTGGGTCGTGGGCTTTTTCCATATCCTTTCGAAAAACAATATTGACTGCACCTTCCGGACCCATCACAGCAATCTCCGCGCTTGGCCAGGCCAGGTTCACATCCCCGCGAAGATGCTTGCTGGACATGACAATATAAGCCCCACCGTATGCTTTTCGCAGAATAATGGTCACTTTTGGAACAGTTGCTTCACAATAGGCGTGCAATAGTTTCGCGCCAGATCGGATGATACCACCATGTTCCTGTTGCGTACCGGGCATGAAGCCGGGAACATCAACGAGGGTGACAACAGGTATATTGAATGAATCGCAGAAACGAACAAATCGGGCTGCCTTTTCACTGGCGTCGATGTCGAGCACGCCTGCCAGAATTTGCGGCTGATTTGCAACAAGTCCGACAGAATGTCCTCCCAGGCGGGCAAAGCCTATAACGATATTCTGTGCAAAGGCTTCCTGAATTTCAAAAAATTGGCCATTGTCCACAACACGATGGATTATTTCCTTTATGTTGTATGGTTTGCCAGGATCTTCTGGGATGATACTGTCAAGAGTATCGTCTGTACGGAGTGGATCGTCACCATTGGCCAGGAAAGGGGGATCTTCCATGTTATTTTGCGGCAGGTAGCCGAGCAATTTTCGCAAAAGAAACATCAAATCCGCTTCTGTTTCGGAGGTGATATGACATACCCCGGATTTTACAGCATGTACATCTGCCCCGCCAAGTTCGTTGGCAGTAACCTGTTCGTGAGTAACAGCCTTGACTACATCCGGACCGGTCACGAACATATTTGACGTACCCCGAACCATAAAGACGAAATCTGTCAGTGCTGGTGAATAAACAGCGCCTCCAGCACAGGGACCAAGAATGGCCGAAACCTGGGGAATGACGCCGGATGCCAACGTATTGCGCAGGAATATTTCTGCGTATCCAGCCAGCGATACTACTCCCTCCTGAATGCGAGCTCCGCCAGAATCGTTCAACCCGACCACAGGGGCACCGTTCTTGAGGGCCTGGTCGAGAATTTTACAAATCTTTTCGGAATGTACTTCACCAAGGCTGCCACCGAACACGGTGAAATCTTGAGAATATACATATACCAACCTTTCATTAACTGTGCCCCAGCCAGTAATGACACTGTCTCCGGGGTACTTTTGTTTTTCCAGGTCAAAATCATGAGTACGATGAACAACGAAAGCATCAGTCTCGTGGAAAGAACCTTTGTCGAGTAACAGGTCAAGACGCTCCCGGGCGGTCATTTTGCCCTTCTGGTGTTGTGCCTCAATCCGCTCTGGACCTCCGCCCTGTCTTGTGCTGGCTCTGCGGTCACGCAGTTGTTGGAGTTTCGGGTTGTCGCTCATGAATATCTCGCTTATAAAAAAGGCTGGATTTTTGTGAGAAAAGGAGAATGAAAAGAATCAGCAACAAGAGGATATTAGCAATAAGAACAAATGGCCAATTCGAATGGGGCATTTCAAGAACCAATCGATCGACCCAATACCAAAAAGTATACAGTATTATTCCACAGGTGACTGCTATCCTTGACCAAGGTTTACCCCGCCAGAGCCCCCAGGCAAGCGTAAGCCCAATGATAAGCCAGAGTCCCCCGCTCAGGCAGATATAAAGGGGGGAGGCGCGGTATTCTTCCAAAGTCTTCCAAAAATATATCGCCTCGCCCAGACGTAAGCCGCTCACTCCTGTAAACCAGAGCACACATATTGTCAGGATGGATATTCTTTTAGGGCGATATACTTTTGATAATGTCATTAAGATACTCAAGGTCGCTTGAATTTTCTTCCGCAATTGCAGGAAATTTCTTGAGGCATTATAGCACCCAAAATTATACTTCTTAGAAAAATTTCTGGAGTAGAATTAATTTATGAACTGGTGGAAGTCTCCCAGAACATTTCCCATAAGAATATTTCTGGTGGCAATCATCTTGCGCCTTGTACCTGTGATACTCACGCGATCGATGGGCATCGGGTTGGATGATATGTTCCAGTATGATATGCTGGCCCGCTCCATCGTGGCTGGCAACGGTTATCGTTGGTATGCCCAGGCGGATTTGCCGCTCATTCAATCGGTTATCCATTTAGATTTGACCAGTACCAACTACGATCCACGTGGCGTGCTCACGTCCTTCCGTCCGCCACTCTACCCCGCCTTTCTGGCACTGATATATTTTTTCTCCGGGGTAGGCGTACAACGTTTTTTTGTTGTGCGCCTGGTACAGACAGCTCTCGCGGCTTCCCTTGCACCTTTAACTTTTTCGATGGCGAGATGGCTCTTGCCGGAGCGATCACGTGCAGCAGTTATCGCAGCCTGGATCATAGCCCTGTACCCAACCCTGATAATCTACCCGCTTGCATTGGCAACAGAAAACCTATTCTTCGTTTTGCTACTTGGTTCAGCCCTCGTTCTACTAGTCGCCTCAAAAAAACTGACCTGGCAGTGGTTTGCTTTAGCAGGGATCTTGCTTGGCATGATGACACTGACGCGTTCGGTTTCCCTTGCCATTGCAGGATTGGCTGTCATCTGGGTTTGGTTTGTTTTGCATAAGCGTAAGATGGCAATGGTTGTATTGGGAATTTTTTCTCTGGTGGCTGTGCCATGGATGATCAGAAATACTTTGCTTCATCAACAGATAAGCGGGATTGAGACCAACCTTGGTTATAATTTGTATATTGGTTATCATCCTGATGGTACAGGCACCTTTCAGTATCCACAATCACTTACCTTGTTACCGATCCTTGATGATGCTCGCAGAGATACCATCGGTCGCCAAATGGCGCAGACGTTTATCCAGGCTGATCCGGATCGCCTCCCCTATCTGCTTCTTCGTCGAGCGGGGTATTTCTTTGGTCTTGAAAGACGTGCACTGACGTATTTCTATTCAAATAATTATTTTGGGTACATACCACCAATGGTTTTATTGATTGGGGCGAGCATCTTTTGCCTGCCATTCATTTTTGTTCTATCTACAGGTACATTTGGCTTGGTTTTTACCCACTGTCGCAAGGAGACACTTCTTATGGGATTATTCCTGATCGGTTACATCACACCGCATCTGTTAATCCTTTCTGAGGAGCGTTTCCATTTGGCGCTTGTCCCATTCTTTGCGATTCTTGCTGCTAATTCTTGGACCAGCTTGTCGATGCTGAAGGAGCGCTGGCAGGCTGTTTCAGGAAGAAATATTATTCTCATGGCAACTTTGGCAGTGCTATCATTGTTAATAAATTGGGGGTTGGAGCTATGGCGAGATGCGGGTAAACTTGCCTCATTGCTTGGCCCAAACGGGAATTTAACCTTTTTCCCCTATTAAGCGAAAATGAAGACACTCCTCGGCGAAAATATCCATTTTGACTGGAAAATTGCTGTGCTTGTTGTGGCTAGCACCGTACTGTTGATATTGGACTCATATCATGCACAGCTTGGTCCCTGGGAAAAATGGTTCCCGGGTTGGAAGAACATTGGCCTATCGACAAAGATAATTGACCGGACCTTGCTCTTCTTTGTTATTCCAATGCTTATCGTTCTCCTGATCTTTCACCAAAAGCCAGGCGAGTTCGGCTTTACATTTGGCGATTGGAAGACGGGAATTGTTCTGACCCTGGCTGGAATAATACTTCTTGCACCGATTCTGTGGTTGGTAACACATAGTGATGCAACGATGCGTGAATACTATAAGCCACAGGTACCAGGTTTGCCCTGGAATACTCTCCTGGATCTGTTCAGCTGGGAATTTCTCTTCCGTGGTTGGTTGCTTTTTGGGTTTGCACGCAAGTTCGGGCCAGAGGCTATCTGGCTCCAGGCAGTGCCTTTCGCCCTGGCACATATCGGAAAACCCGAAGTGGAGACGCTTTCAACAATCTTTGGCGGCTTTGCCTTTGGATGGGTCGCCTGGAGAACCAAGTCGTTTGTCTACCCGTTGTTGATCCACTGGTTTGTCAGCTCGTTTACGATTATCATTGCGGCAGGTATACTTGGTTGATTTTAGTGTTCGTAAGGCCACGCCGAAGGATTTTCCTGCTATCCGGAAGTTGATCTTGAATGTTCACATCAACCCGACCGGATTAAAATGGAGGCATTTCCTGGTTGCGGTTACAAGTAATGATGAATTAATTAGCTGCGGACAAATAAAGCCACACTTTGACGGATCGTATGAGCTGGCTTCCATTGCTGTTCAGGAACAGGCCCGCGGTCACGGGGTGGCCGGCGCAGTCATCCAAGAGTTGTTAGCGCGCGAAACGATGCGTCCGCTATTCTTAATGTGTCGTGCAAGGCTGGAGTCTTTTTACGAGAGATTTGGTTTTGTTCCCATTGGACCTAAAGAAATGCCGCTCTATTTTCGGAGGATCAGCGAATTGGCACGGATATTGAACTCATACGGGCGGCCTGAAAACCGGTTGTCAGTCATGAAGTTGAGTTAATTGAGGTTCAAAAATGAAAACTTTCATCAATATTGCGTATGGAGTGCTTATCGGCTTATTGGCCGCAGGCATTATCTGGCTGGCAGCATCCCGACCACGAGGCGAGAAAGTCACCTTGCTTCCGAGTGCCACTCCAGGTAAACTTACGGTCTATATCAATGGGGCAGTGGCCACGCCAGGCTTGTACACATTGCCGGTAGGCAGCAGGGTCGATGATGCCCTGAAAGCAGCAGGGGGTAGTTTGCCTGGTGCAGAGATGACCAATATAAACCTGGCAACGGAACTAACAGATGGTCAGCAAATAAACATACCCGGTATTGTGGATACCAGCCATGTTAATGCAGGGAGGGTCAATATAAATACAGCTTCGGCAGAAGAATTAAGTACCCTGCCGGGTATCGGTCCAACGACGGCTCAAGCCATTGTGGATTATCGCCTGCAACATGGACTCTTCCAAGTAATCCAGGATATCCAAAATGTTCCGGGAGTCGGACCTGCAACCTTTGCACTCATTCAGGATTATATTAACGTCGGTCCGTAAAATGCCTTTTGACCATTTCGATTTGATTGCCGGATTCTTTGATCTGGGGGGACAGTTTATCGTCACCGAGCGATTACTTGGATTGCTATCTTTAAACCCAAAGCATCTTTTACTGGATGCAGGTGGAGGAACAGGGCGTGCTGCACAAGCCTTACGCGGATTAGTAAGGGAAGTATTCGTTGTGGACACATCGCCAGGTATGCTACGACGTGCCGCAGCCAAGGGTTTGCCGACCGCTTGTGCACCAGTGGAATATCTCCCTTTACCCTCCAGGAGTATTGATAGAATCCTGATGATGGATGCACTGCACCATGTAGTGGACCACCGCATGACAGTTCGAGAACTGTTGCGCGTTCTTGTCCCAGGTGGGCGAATACTGATTGTTGAACCTGATATCCGCAAGTTATCAGTCAAAGCGATTGCTATTGGTGAAAAGCTGCTCATGATGAGAAGCCATTTTCTTATCAGCGGGGAGATAGCCGCTCTTTTTGAAGCCTCGGACGTAAAAACCGAAGTTTTTTATGATAAATTCAATGTCTTCTTTATGGCAGAAAAGGTCAGGCAAACCAGAAATTCATAAAAAGAACCAATACCTGTAAAGGATTCATCCATGGGGAATATTCCAGTAGATATTTATCCTTCCCAATCTTTTCACGTGCTACTCTTGTTGAAGTGCACCCTGGTTGTAGTCATTGAGTAATTCACGCGCTTCCAGGATCTTGTCTTTGGACACGAAAATCTGGACGCGCCCCAACCCGTCCACCATGACCGGGAAAGCTGAGTGGCCAACCGACTCCTGAATCAGTTCCACATCCACTCCGTTAGCCTCCAGGTAACTTTCGATCAATTCGGCCTCGAGACGTCCCTGGATTTCAGTAAGTTTTTCCCATTTCAAAGCATCCATGTTTTTTACTCCGGTAGAATCGTTTTTATCCCAGCCATTTGGCAGCAGCACGAGGCAGATCGTTCAATGATCCTATCCGCAGGTTACAGCGAGGCAAGGATTCAATAAATAGTTTTCCATAAGACTTTGTGAGAACGCGCCGATCGAGAATGACCACCACGCCTCGATCGGATTGAGTACGGATGAGCCGTCCAAAACCCTGCCGGAAGCGCAGAATTGCTTCTGGAAGATGATATTCGTTAAAGGGATCTTCAAAGGTCTCAGATCGGGCTGCAACCAAAGGGTCTGAAGGAACGGCGAAGGGCAGCTTGGCTATGACCAGCACTGAGAGAGCCTCACCAGGAATATCGACACCTTCCCAGAAAGAACGCGTTCCCAACAGAATGGCTCGTTCGGAGCTCTTAAATGACTCGAGCAATGCATTTGGTGAAGCGCCCTCCCCCTGTTCATACAGGACGATATCCTTCTGAGCAAGCGGGTTGGAAATATTTTTGGCGGTGCGTTTCAGCTGTGCATACGAGGTGAACAGTACCAGTGTTCGACCACCGCTTGCCTGGCACAAGCTGATGAGAGTCCGATCCAACTGCCCCTGGTATTCGTGAGCATTCGGTTCGGCAATGTCGTTTGCGAGGTATAACAACGCAGCATTTTCGAAGTCGAATGGTGAGCCAAGTGCGAGTTCATCGGCTTCATCCGCAGTCAATGTATTGCGGATGTAGTCAAATTCCCCATGTGTGGTCAGCGTGGCAGAGGTCAGAATGACACTGCGCTTCTCGTGCCAAAGATACTTCTCCACCAGCTGCCCCACCCGTATGGGAGCGGCATTCAGCGCCAGGCGGTTGTTGTTCGGATTAACTTCCACCCAATAAACATAGTCTGTTGCCGGTTCAAAAATCATCGAATTGACCATGCTTTCAGCTTCCGTCAGCCGCCTGTATATATTACCCAGGTTACTGATGATGTCTTCGAGCGTTTCGATTCCGTCAGAGTAGAGCTCAGTGGCCCCTTTTTGGATCTCTCCGAGCAGAGACACCAGCAAGGCCAGGGATCCGGATGCTGCGCTCCAGGCAATTTCGACGTTATCCCAACCAGGCTGGGTACGAGTGGCTGGAAGGATGCGTTCCTGATAAGCGTACGTACTGGAAGGCTGGCCTTCACGTTGGAAGGAGATGAACTCAGCCAGAGAATCAAAGAAAATTCGGGCTTGTTCCTGAAGCCGCCAGACCAGATCGGTGGCACGTTCAACCTTCTGATTCAACAATGCATAATCGGAAGGGCGAACCTGGTCACGCGTGGTGGCGAGAAAATGGCCAAGGACACCTGCACTGGATCCACCAATCTCGCGGATCAGGCGTTCTATGTCATATTGAGTCAACTTGAAAGATAATGAATCTGTCGTTGCAGATTCGAGGTGGTGGCCTTCGTCTATGATTACGTGATCATAATCCGGCAGAACCCGGTTTCCGACAGCCACGTCGGTTAATAACAGTGCATGGTTGACTACCAGGATATGGGCATTCTGCGAAGCTTGCTTGGCCTGAAAAAAGGGACAGGCTCCACCAGTGCGCTCCAAACAGGTTTCGCTGGTACAGGCATCATCTTCGGCTGAGACATGCACCCAGACATCGCGTTCTGAAGGTCCAGTCAGGTTAATTTCGGTTCGATCACCGCTTCGATTCTCCAATTGCCAGACAAGTACTTTAGCCAATATGCGCAGCTCATCGGCGTTGGCTGGTCCACGTTTGCGCAGGAGTTCCAGCCGGCGCGGGCACAGATAATTGGAACGTCCTTTGAGAACCGCCGACCGCAGGTCAAGGTTGAGCGCTGTACAGAGATCCGGGATGTCTTTCTTGATAAGTTGGTCCTGCAGGTTGATTGTGTTGGTTGAGATAACCACACGGGTGTTGTTCTGCAGCGCAAACAGCGCCGCCGGGACGAGGTAGGCGAAGGATTTACCCACCCCTGTGCCCGCTTCAACCATCAAGTGCTGCCCGTACGACAGGGCGTTTGCCACTGCCCGCAACATTTCAACCTGTTCCGGGCGGTGCTCGTAGCTCTCGAAATACCTTTCAAAAGGCCCGCCGTATTCCAGAATGGAAGCCGCCTCTTCAGGATCGATCGGGATTGGCTCTTTCGGAACTTGAAGGGGAGAACCTTTGTGTCTTTCTGGTGCTAAACTCACTTTATGCGAATCATCCGGAGGAGCATTTACAACGAAATCTTGGGATTGTTGATTGACCTTCCTGGCTTTTATACCCTCGCGTGAGCGAGCCAGTAAAGCCTGGTGAAAGGCCCAGGCCCCGTCCCACTCGATGGGTTCGCTGTGCCGGACAATTTCAGCCAGAAGATCGAGAGGTAATTCGCACGCCCGGGTGAACAGCCGTTGGAAAATGCCATGCGTGGCGCGGGCGTCATCCAAGGCGCGATGGGTAGCGGGCAATGCAATGCCGAGCTGTTGCACGAGTGAACCCAAGTTGTAACGACTGGCAGAGGGCAGTAAGACGGCTGCCATCTCATAGGTATCAATGCGTTCATTCAACTCGAAAAGGTTATATTTCCTGAAGAACGACAGGTCAAACTGAATATTATGTCCAAGAATGGGCGAATCCCCAATGAAGGCAGTCAATTCATCCAGAACGTCACGGATGCGAGGTGCCTGACGGACCATTTCATCCGAAATGCCGGTCAAACCGGTTATGAAATCAGGAATGTGATGTCCCGGATTGATTAGGGTGGAAAATTCGTTTTCTACGCGGTTGCCATCGAATCGGCGCACGCCAATTTCGATAATGGCATCCGCCTGCAAGTCGAGGCCGGTGGTTTCGATATCCAGAGAGACGATGGAAGTCATACTAGAACAATTGTACTATGAAACCAGCTCGATCGGTCGAAAATAATTGGCAAACCGGGAAAACGGTGTCGTAGTTTCCCGCTCACCTATTCTTCTTTTTCTGCCTGTGGAAGCGCTGCGCGGATGGATGACAGAATAAATTCACTGATGGATTTTTCCTTGATTTTTTCACGCAGGAAATCCTTCAAATCCTTTGGCGTCATTGCCGGGATGGGAGCACCTTCCACATGAAGATCCACCTTCGGATTGGCAAAAAGCAGGGCGGCCCGGACTTGTGGGATCTCTGTCCCTTCGGGTAATACACGTTTAAGGTAACGTTTGGCAGAATCGATCTCCGCTTCTGATTCCAGGTCCGGTCGGCCAAGGTTCTCCTGCCCAAACAGACGCATATAAGATTGGAGGAAGCCGCCGCCTTTTGCGCGCCAGCGATTTTTTTCATAGGTAACAGTCCCATTCTGGAAATATGGAGTTATTGTCCAGACGCCAGCCGGACCGACAAGCAGGTGCGAGACAGGGGTCACATAATGATAAATAGTGAAATCCCGCCCGAGACCTTTCAGGCTTTTGTCAATAATTTCATCGGGATGTGGGTTGCGTCCCCAACGATTGGTAAAATGAATGCCAATCTGGGACATAAAGAAACCCAACAACAGAGCAGCCAGGGAATAAGCAAAATAGGTTGGATATTTAAAGGTTATGTAAAGGCCAATCCCAAGAACAACCAGTGCTCCCAGGCTGGTATACTGCCCAATTTTTGCGTTCCGTTTAATCAACCTGTCATTCGTGACGATTTTCATTTTCTTCAACCTTTTCTGTGAGGGATTTTTCGATGGCTGTCCGGATGGAGTCCTGCACGCCTGCCTCAACTGCGTTCCTGGCAAGGCGAACTGCATTCTTAATGGCGATCTCGCTCGAGCGTCCATGCCCGATAAAAACGAGACCATTTACTCCCAGTAATGGCGCGGCGCCTTCCTCTTCAGGGTCAAGCATCTTCTTGATCTTCCGAAGGGTCGGGCGGACTAGTGTACCACCAATCTTGGCAGTGAGGGGACCGTTACTGATCAATTCCTTGACTTTGTCGAGGATCAATTTTGCGACTGCTTCGGATGATTTCAACATAATATTGCCGGTGAAGCCATCCGTGACGGCAACATCCACCACGCCGCTGATAACTTCCTTCCCCTCCACATTTCCGTAGAAGTTCAAGCCGGAGGCTTTCAGCAAAGGATAGGTATGTTTTACCAGGTCATTGCCTTTTCCGGCCTCTTCACCGTTGGAGAGCAACCCTACCTTTGGATTCTGCACGCCGCGCACTTCTTTCAGCGTAGACTGCCCCCATGATGCCGAACTGGAGCAGGTTTTCAGGCTTGCAGTCCGGGTTGGCGCCAACATCCAGGACGACGCAAAAACCGGTTGCTGTCGGGAAGATAGGAGCCAGGCCGGGCCTGTCCACGCCAGGAATCAGACCCAACCGAAAAAAGGCTGTGACGGAGGCAGCGCCCGTGTTACCAGCTGTGACAAAAGCGTCTGCCTGGCCGCTTTTCACCAGGTCAATACCTACTGCCATTGAATTCCTGGAATTTGGTCGACGCGCTTTCAGGACAAGGGCCATGCCCTTGTCCTCCATGGTCAACATCTCCGGGGCATGAACGACTCGGATTGGCAGACTCCCGGGGTTCTGGGCATCCAAAACGGGTTTGATTCTGGCCTCGTCCCCGACCAGGATGATTTCAACGCCGTATTCGCGGGCAGCCAGCACGGCTCCAACCACATCCGGGGTAGGGAATCCGTCGCTCCCCATGGCGTCGACTACAATTCGTGTCATACATCCTCCAGTAAAAAAGGCTTTCTTGACAGGCAACTGAACCCGATTATAATACGACCTGCTTAAGCGCTGGTGCTGGAATTGGCAGACAGGCATGGTTGAGGGCCATGTGCCGCAAGGCGTGGGGGTTCAAGTCCCCCCCAGCGCATAAAAAAAGAACCGCTTTTGGGCGGTTCTTTCTTATAAGAGAAATTGAATTGGATTATTCCTCGATTTTCATCCTGTTCTCAAGGGTGCGGACGACGGTTGAAAGCAGCAGGGTCATCGAAAGATAAAGGAAAGCAACCATATTATAGGTCTCAAGAGCGCGGAAGGTACTGGCAGTCCTAAGGCGGCCCATCTGAGTCAATTCATTGACTGCAAGCACGCTGACAAGAGATGAATCTTTCAGACAGGCAATGAAGTCGTTTCCCAAAGGGGGCAATACACGTCGAACGGCTTGCGGAAGGATGATGAAGCGCATGGCCTGGAAATACGTCATGCCGAGCGACTTGGCTGCTTCCATCTGACCTTTGCTGATGGACTGGATACCAGCGCGAAAGACCTCTGCTTCGAATGCGCCATAACCGATACCAAGCGCGACGATGGCGCGTCCTTCGGGAGATACAGCCCGGATGGTGAATACAGAAAGGGATTGAAAGAATCCACTGCTTGGTAATAAGGCAACTCCCCAGTTTCCTATTGACGTCAACAGCCCTACCAACAGTGGGAAGAGGGCATACGCAATGTAGATGATTAGAACCAACAATGGGATGCCACGTGCAATTTCCACATACAAAGTTGCCAAGTTACGAAAAAAAACGTTCTTTGAGATACGGGCCAACCCAGTGACAAGTCCAAGGACGGTTGCCAGCAGGAAGGAAAAGAACGTTATCCTCACGGTTGTTACGATCCCCTGCGTGAGATAGATAAAAGTTTCCTGATAATTACGTGATCCCAGGATCAAATAAACAAGAGTAAGGCCTGCAAAGGCGAGCACAATTGCCCACCAAGGCCATTTTGAAACGTTCAAGCCGCCCGGAATAATGCCGGGACGTTTACGGTTCTCAGTGAATTCCATTTGAGATCTCCACGGAACTTATACTAACTGGCAGGATGGGAGATGATTCTCCCATCCTGCCTCCATCAGAAACGGTAGATTTTTATTAATTCAGTTCTGTCGCTCCGGGATCGGCCAGGTTCCACTTCTTGTTCAATGCAGCCAATGTACCATCGTCATGCATGGAACGCAAGGCAGCATTTACAGGACCAAGATAAGGGCTGTTGGGTGGGAAGACGAAGGCCAGCAGATCGCCGGTCGAGACAACACCGGCAACTTTTATCTTTCCTTGATTCTCTTGAATGAAACCAAACGCCGCGGTGTCATCCAGAACCACGGCATCAATATCGCCAGCGATCAAAGCCAGAACGGCAGCCGGGAATTCAGAATAGGACTGGATGGTCCGATTTGGAAATGCCTCCGTCGCGGCAATGTAGTTGGTCGTTCCTATCTGGGAGCCAACTTTTAAGTTTGGATCATTCTTGAAATCATCCACGGTGTGGGTATCATTGGCCCTCACCACCAGTTGCTGCGCAACTGCAGTATAGGGAATCGAGAAATCAACAGCCCAGGCGCGTCCCATCTTGAACGTTACACCATCGGCCAGCATGTCATATTCTCCAGCTTGCATGGCCGGGAAGATGCCATCCCAGGCAGCCTGTTTGAATTGGGGCACACAATTGATGCGCTTGCATATTTCGGTCACGGTATCGTAATCCCAGCCAACCCCCTTGTTGGTGGTCTGGTCGATGCTGTTGAAGGGCGGGTACTGGTTTTCCAAGGCTACAGTGATAGTCTTGCCCTTCAAATCGGGCATTCCGGCTTTTACTGTCCCACCACCGGTCGTGGAGGCTGCCGGCGCTCCGCAGGCCGTCAGGACCAAGGAAGCGATCAACAGTACGCCCAAAACAAAAGTAAATCTCTTCATCTCTTCTCTCCTTTTGATCTGACAATGGTTTACCGTTTCTGATTGAGTGTTTTATGGGTACAGGCCCAGCCACTCTGGTCTTAAGGATAGACGAACTTGCCAGATTATGCAAGAGGAATCGACCTTTTTCAATATAGTAATTTTGGGATATTAATTCGATTATCGGCTTCCATGTTCTTGCAGAGCGGTATAATAGCCTTAAAAAATGGAGAGGAAAATGAGCGAGGCCACAACCGAAAACGACCCAATCATCATTACAAGGGATGTACAGAAATGGTACGGGCATTTTCAGGCTCTAAAAGGGATCAGTATGGAAGTCGAAAAGGGGGAGGTGGTGGTTATTTTTGGTCCATCCGGGTCAGGGAAATCCACTTTCATACGTTGTATCAACCGCTTGGAGGACCACCAGAGAGGCCAGATCATTGTAGATGGAATCGAATTGACCAGTGATATGCGCAACATTGAAAAGATCCGCATGGAAACTGGCATGGTTTTTCAACAATTCAACCTGTTTCCTCACCTGACAGTAATTCAGAATATTATGCTGGCTCCCGTCCAGGTGCGGAAATGGCCAAAAGAGAAAGCCGAAGAAGTAGCCATGCAATTACTCCATAGGGTCGGTATTCCGGAGCAGGCAAAAAAATATCCAGGGCAGCTCTCAGGTGGCCAGCAACAGCGTACTGCGATTGCGCGCGCATTGGCGATGCAACCTAAAATAATGCTTTTCGATGAACCTACTTCTGCGCTCGATCCGGAAATGATCAAAGAAGTTCTGGATGTAATGGTTGAGCTGGCCAAATCAGGAATGACAATGCTTGTTGTGACCCATGAGATGGGTTTTGCAAAGGCGGTAGCTAGAAGAATGTACTTTTTCGACAACGGTCAAATTGTCGAAAGCGGTACGCCTGATGAGATTTTTAGAAATCCTCAAGAGGACCGTACAAAATTATTCTTATCGCAAATATTGGACAAATAGAAGTACGAAGAGATATCTTTGAAGGTAAGTTGCCGCAATATTTACCGGTATTTCATGATTTTCTAAGTATTCGATGATTTTTTATTGATATTTCTTGAAGGAGTTCTGAAATGAAATTAGTATCCTTATCCCAAATGCGACGAATCGAAAAGGAAGCAGATGGAAGTGGTATTTCCTACGATAAGATGATGGAAAATGCCGGATACAACCTGTCTCAGGAAGTGTTGCGACTTTCCTATGCCCAGGAAGAAGAAGAAGAAATTCAGGTTCTTGGTCTGGTTGGCCCTGGCAATAACGGTGGGGATACCCTCGTGGCGCTCGCACGCCTGGCAGAGAAAGGCTGGAAGGCAAGGGCTTATCTCATCCATCGCAAGGGCAGTGGTGACACCTTGATCAAGCGATTGGAGGAGGCCGATGGGGAGGTTTTCCAGTCTGAGAACGATATAGATTTTCACCAATTACAGGCTTTTCTTGAAAGCGCCGACGTTGTCCTGGATGGTGTACTAGGTACGGGCTTTAAACTGCCTCTCAAGGATGATATTGGATCAGCTCTTGCGGCCGTTCAAGGAGTTGTTGCCGAAATGGAATGGCCTCCAAATATCATTGCTGTGGATTGCCCTTCTGGAGTCGATTGTGATTCAGGCCAGGCAGCTGCCCAGGTGATCCCGGCTGATGCAACCGTCACAATGGCTGCAGTCAAGCAGGGATTGTTAAAGATCCCTGCATATGATTTAATTGGTGAATTGCGTGTAGTCGATATAGGCAAATTGGACGACCTGAAATCCTGGCAGGAAGTGAAGAATGAAGTAGCGGATGAAAGATTGACTCGCTCCTTACTTCCAATTCGTCCTACCGATTCACATAAAGGTACATTTGGCACCGCATTCATTGCAGCCGGGTCGATCAATTACACTGGCGCGGCTTTATTGGCAGGGAAGGCGGCCTACCGGATCGGTGCGGGATTAGTCACGATGGCCATCCCTGCGAGCTTGCACGGAACACTGGCAGGCCATTTCCCCGAGGCGACCTGGGTGCTCCTGCCACACGAGATGGGCGTTATAGCGGAGGAAGCAGCGGATGTCCTGATGAAAAACCTCGGGCGCGCCACCGCTCTTTTGGTTGGCCCCGGTCTTGGATTGGAAGACACAACAAGAGATTTCATCTCAGATTTACTTAATAACGTGAAGGAAAAACCTGCTCATGGACGGATGGGTTTTGTGCAGGGCAGCGGAGAAAAAACGGATCTGAAGCCTGTTTCTCTGCCGGCGATGGTCTTGGATGCAGACGGATTGAAATTGCTGTCAAAGCTACCAGATTGGCCGAAATTGTTGCCCTCTTTGACCATCCTGACACCTCACCCGGGAGAAATGTCAGCAATGACCGGCCTGGAAATAAACGAGATCCAGAAAGACCGTCTTGCCATCGCGCAAAAATTTGCCCAGCAATGGGGACATGTAGTCGTGCTGAAGGGGGCATTCACAGTAATCGCCGCACCAGACGGTCGCACGACCACCATTCCAGTGGCGAGTTCTGCCCTGGCACGTGCCGGAACTGGCGATGTTCTCGCCGGCCTTATTACTGGCTTACGCGCGCAGGGTGTTGAGGCTTATGATGCGGCACGTGCCGCAGCCTGGATTCACGCCCAAGCCGGTTTGTCAGCCGCTGACTTCATGGGAAGTACCGGCGCAGTTCTGGCCGGTGATGTGTTGGATACAATTCCGGATGTGATTGCAGACTTGAATTAAGAAATACAACCCCCGGTGGATGAAGCACCGGGGTTTTTTTTATATTTCTATCATTTCCTTACTGGATTTGCGTTGGTTGACCTGTAAAGACTTTAATTTCTTCTTCTGCAAAAGTGTCCTTGCGTAAGAAACGGGCCAGTACGCCTTTCAATTTCCATGTGACAGACCAGTAAGCTGAAGATCCAGAGGGAGAACAAGGTTGTGGGATTTGTACCTGGAAGGGGAATCTTGAGGTTTCACCAGCTGTGAACTTGGTTTTTCCGGCCAGTTTTACCTTGATTGTATTCACTCTTAGGTTACCCCGGTCGTATGAAACCGATTCAGTCTGTTCCACCTCAACCCGCACTTCAGTTGCATCGAAATTCTTCCGTGAGCTGACCAACAATTGTCCATGGATGGTTTCTCCTGAAACCCATTCTGTCCCCGGCAATTCAATGGACAGTTGAGCCTCGTCCGGTTCGTTTGATAAACCATATTGACCGGCGGTCTGTGTACCCGTTGGTGTGACCAAGACTGTCAATGGTTTATTTGTATTGATATCACCGGATAACTTACGGTCAAGAGTTGCTTTTACTGACCAACTGATCTGGATGATCGTTCCCGGATAGGACGGTGGCGCAGAAACAGGAATTTGGGCGTCGAACTCAAAAGCTTGGGTCGAGCCCTGGGGAAGGGTGGTTTCATCCAGGAAGACCTTCCGTGCAACCTCTTGATCATTGGTTTGCCAATGAAAAGTTTCCTCGGTATGACTACGTCCTTGAGAATCGGTTCTATGAGTGACGGTGCGATATTGGAATTTTTCCTGGTAGAGTAACGCCACCCTACCCTGCTGAAATTTCAATTCCTTGTCACTGTCAAGGAACACTTTGGCATGGACTGTTTCACCTGGAAAATAAATTTCTGACGGGCGATCAAGGTTGACGGTCAGATTGACTTTTCCACCTTTTAGAAAATTTAACATTTCAGGTTCCTTTCTTGGCAGGTAAGATCATGGTTAGTCCGGATAAGGCTGTGCAACGATTCCTAATTTGGATTTGATAATACTGAAGAGTTTGTTTACTTTTTCCTTGGAAACTCCCCTAAAAAATCGCGAAACTTACTGGTCATGGCCTGAGGGGACCTGTCTCAGCCGTTTGATCGCAGCTCGATGTTTTTTCTTGTCAATTCTTTTCGCGTTGGCGGCTGCGTTGGGCCGTGTCGCCCTGCGCTTCATGGGCCTTTCCAGCGCCTTTTGGATCAAAGTCAGCAGCCTCTTTTGTGCGTCGAGACGATTCCGTTCCTGAGTGCGGTACCGTTTGGCTTCGATAATCAGTACTCCTTCCTGTGTCATGCGGGCACCTGCCAGTTGAACCAGGCGATCCTTTACATCTGTAGTCAATGATGGAGAATTGCGTACATTGAAACGCAATTGTACCGCCGTAGCCACTTTGTTTACATTTTGTCCACCGGGCCCGGAGGCTCGTAAGTATATGAAGAAAAGTTCATCATCAGGGATGGAATTTTGAATGTTTTTCACTAGAACAACATGCCATTTATCTTGTCCAAAGTCTGGCGTGCCGGGCGCAAGTCCGGCTCGGTGAGACGATTGAGGGGACCATCCACTAAATTATACTGGTCAGTTAGTGCCGGACGCCCCGTCTCGATATAAATCAAGCCCGTCACCAGGCAATCGTCGCGTTGAGTCTCTTCCAGCTTCTGCAAAGCACGCCAACGGCTGGTGGGGTCGTAATCATGTTCCAGTTTTTTTAGTTTTAGCAAAGACCCATCATGCATGGTCACTTCACGCACAGTGCCTTCCTCAAATTCCTCCTGCAGGATTATTTCTGAGAGTTTGGGCACAAAAGAGATTTCATGAAGCGGCGCCTCATGATCTTTGCTCCAAGTATACGAGTGGAAGGCATTATCCTCATTGTTGAAAGTTACACATGGGCTGATGACATCCAATACGGCGATGCCGTGGTGGCTTAGGGCAGCCTTGATCAGTTCCTTCACCTGTTTCGAATCTCCGGCGAAAGAGCGGGCAACGAATGTGGCGTTCGATGCCAGGGCTTCCATACAAATATCCACTGGTTCGTATTGGTTGGTGCCCTGGTGTTTCAGGTTCAAGCCCACCTCGGCGGTGGCCGAGAATTGGCCCTTAGTGAGACCATAGACACCATTATTCTCAACGATGTAAACCATCGGGACATTCCGCCGCATGGTGTGCTTAAATCCGCCCATTCCAATTGAAGCAGTATCACCGTCACCGGAGATACCAATAGCTTTCAGGGAGGTATCAGCAAAAATGGCTCCTGTGGCCAGGCTGGCCATGCGTCCATGCAAACCATTGAAGCCAAAGGATCGATTCAAAAAATATGTGGGACTTTTAGAGCTGCAGCCAATGCCGCTGAACTTCACCACATTTTCCGGGACGATATCCAGCTCGAAACAGGCGCTAATGATCTGGCTGGCAATCGAATTGTGTCCACAGCCAGGGCAAAGAGTGGACACAAATCCCCGGTATTCGTTCTTGGTCAGGCCAGCTTTATTAATTTGGCTGGTGGAAATTGGATTTGGATTTGTCATTCTATTTTCTCCTGGGCAAGAATAGCTTCCCTTACCCATCTGGCGGAAAGAGGAAGACCATCACTGTGAGCAGTTGAACGGAGCTTTGAAGCCTGATCAGGCATTATCGTGGAAAGGATCTGGTTCATTTGACCATCACGGTTGGCCTCGACTACATAAATACGTTCGTGCTTCATAATAAAATCTGAGACTTCCTTTGTACAAGGCAAAGCGCGCATGCGTAGAAAATTGGTTTTCAGACCATCATTTTGTCTCAATATGATGCGGGCTTCCCGTACAGCCGCTTCGGTTGAACCATAAGTGAGCAAACCTACCTTTGCTCCACGGGTCTTTTCGAGCAAAGGTTTCGAAACAAGAGAACTGGCGGAGAGATACTTGCGCTTTAACCGCAGCATGTTGGCTTCCCAGTTACCTGCCTCTTCGCTGTAATTTGCGTTTTCATCATGACCGGTGCCACGGGTGAAATAAGCCGCGCTATGGTGCCTGTTTCCTGCCACGGTACGATAGGGAATGCCATCACCATCCACATCTTTATAACGCGCCCAGATCCCTTTGAGGCCATCAAGGTCGGTTTCCCAAAGGACCTTGCCACGATCCATGGAGACATTGGGATATTCAAAGGGTTTCGTCATCCACTGGTTCATGCCCAAGTCTAGATCAGAAAGTACAAACACCGGTGCCTGTAAGCGTTCAGCGAGATCAAAAGCCTTCCATCCAAACTCGAAACATTCATCCACTGTGCCGGGAAGCAGGATGACATTTTGAGTATCCCCATGGCCGAGAAAATAGATATCCGTGAGGTCGCCCTGGGCAGTGCGCGTAGGCAGGCCGGTGGAAGGTCCGATCCGCTGTACATCCCAAATAACAACCGGTACTTCAGAGAAGTGAGCCAGCCCAGCATATTCAGTCATCAAGCTGATGCCTGGACCGGATGTGGAAGTCATGGACCGAAGTCCAGCCCAACCGGCTCCGACTGCCATGCCTATCGCGGCAATCTCGTCTTCGGCCTGTAATACCACGTAGGTATGCTTTCCTTCTGGAGTCTTGCGTAACTGCGGCAAGTAAATATTTAATGACTCAGCCAGGCTGGATGCAGGAGTGATCGGGTACCAGGCAGCAAACTGGACGCCGCCATAGATCGCGCCCAGTGCTGCTGCAGTATTGCCGTCTGCCATGATCAGGCCATCTGTCTGGTCATGATTTTCCACAAAGAAAGGATCAGTTTTTTTGAGATTCTGTGAGGCCCATTCCGCCCCGGCTCGAATAACGCCCAGATTGGATTTGATCGGTCCTTCCTTGCCTTTAAAATGAAAGTCCAATGCCTGCTCGATGGTTTCCATACTTATGCCCAGCATTTGCACCAAAACGCCCACATAGACCATATTGGCAATATAATCACGCAAATTTGGGGACACATCTGAATTGCGTGATAGGGTCTTCACTGGCATAGGGTAAATGCATATATCATTTCGTGTGATCGAAAATTTAATATCGTCAGCATGAAAGAAAGCCCCGCCAGGGGCAACAGAAGCAAGGTCTTTATTGAAGGAGGCCGGGTTCATGGCAACAACGATCTCCTGCTCATCCCGCCTGGCAATATAGCCATCTTTACTTAATCGAATGGTATACCATGTGGGTAGGCCCTGAATATTGGAAGGGAAGAGGTTCTTGCCAGAGACCGGGATGCCCATCTTGAAGAGCGCTCGCAAAAGAGTCACGTTGGCGGTCTGAGAACCGGAACCGTTAATAGTGGCGATGGTGATGCTGAAATCGTTGATGATTTTCCTGGTCATGAATACTCCTGTAATTTTGAATCTGAAACCTGACAAAAAAAGGCGAAAATATAATAAATCAATCCTGTACCCGGGTCAAGAGGGATATTTTCTAGCCTTATAAATAAAAGACTATTTGTTCTCTAAAAAGTCAATCACAGAAGCGCTCATCAAAGCTGCGGCACGTGGTAATACAACTTCGTCAAAATCGAATTTTGGATGATGATGGGAAGCATTCAATCTTTTTTGTTGGTTTGCCGATCCGACGAAAATGAAACATCCGGGCACCTTGTCCAGCACAAAAGCAAAATCTTCAGAGCCCATGGTAACGCAATTGGAAGGATCTATTTCCTCTTCAGGGAAGAGGCGCCTCGCAAGCGCTTGAATTCTTCCGGTCGTCGCCGTATGGTTGACGGTTGCCGGGGCAAGGGGCCATAAATCGACCTCCGCCTGACATTCCATCGCTCCTGCGACCTCTCGAACAGTCTCTTCAAACCGTTGTAATACCCGGAGGCGCACCTCTGGGTCGAAAGTGCGAATCGTGCCTGAAATTTCGACTTCCGGTGGAATGACATTGAAAGTCTCCCCGGCATGGATTGTGCAAACACTGACTACGGCAGTCAGAAGCGGCGCCACATTGCGGGCAACAATTCCCTGGAGGGCAGTGATTATTTGGGCTGCAGCCAGGATTGGATCCACTGTGAGGTGCGGGGCGGCACCGTGTCCACCTTTTCCGATTATTTTGATCTTGAAGATTTCAGCTCCAGCCATAGCCGGACCATTGGGGATACCTAACCACCCAACGGGTTTCTCGTTCCATAAGTGCAGGGCAAGGGCCAGGTCCACTTTGGGATTTTCAAGAACGCCTTCTTCAATCATTTTCTCTGCTCCTCCCATGCCCTCCTCGGCAGGCTGGAACATGAATTTTACCGTCCCAGGCAATTCATTCCGATGTGTAACGAGTATTTTCGCTACGGTCAGCAGGATGGCAGTATGACCGTCGTGCCCGCAAGCGTGCATGATGCCCGGATTTTGGGAGGCATAAGCAGCACCGGTTTCCTCGTTGAAAGGCAGAGCGTCCATGTCAGCACGCACAAGAACAACCGGACCTGACCTGGCACCTTCCAAGCATGCGACTATTCCGGTCCCGGCAACACCAATGCGTGTATCCAGACCAAGGGTTTTGAGTTCCCTGGCGACGATCCCGGCAGTGCGGACTTCCTGAAAACCGAGTTCGTGGTGAGCGTGAAAATCCCTGCGCATGAATTGGGTATATTCAAATAGCGCTTGGGCTTCGGAAATGTAGTCGTGCATGCAACCTTCTCCAGACCCTTTAGACGAATACCGTCTTGTTACCTGAATTTTATGACCCGAAATTTTTCCTCATAATATTCATTCTCTTCTGTGCTTTTATCGGATTTCCGATCCCGCATCCTTTGCTCAAATTTTATTGGATCACCTATCTGGGAACGATGCTCTTTCAGCGCCAGAATTTTGTTTTCCCAGGTATCGGTCACATCCAGATTTACATTCGGATTGTCTGTCAGCGATATCCAGACCTCGCGAGGCTTATGTGGCTGCAAACCTTCAATTTGAATGAGTTCCGGAAAAAAGAACGGATTGCCCGAAGCAGGGAAAACCGCATCAAGCACCACTTGGCCGGCGTAACGATGATCGGGATGATTGATGTAGTAATCACCGGCAAAAAGATGGGTCGGGTCACAGGTAACCAGGATATCGGGCTTGACCTCGCGGATGACACGGACAACTTCCCGCCTGAGGTTAATAGTTGGGACAAGAAACCCATCTTCCAGGTCCAAAAAGCGAACTGATTTCACGCCGATTATGGCTGCTGCTGCCTTCTGTTCGGCGTGGCGGGTCCTGCAAATCTGGTCTGCATTTGCGTGAATGTCATCAAAGCCTTTATCACCACAAGTCAGTATAAAATAATGGATCTCGTGACCTGCCTTGGCCCAGCGAGTCAGGCTGGCTCCACAGAAAAATTCCGGGTCATCCGGATGAGCCAGGATGACCAGGATCTTTTGGGGTATCTCCCATTGATCAGGAGAGTCTGGATTAATGGGACTCATGACTTCGAGTTTACTGAATCGGGACAATTCTCACATGGCTGCTGGGATTTTCGCCGTAGCGCTTCCAGCTCGTCCCAAGGCTCAATTTCTTCACAAGGGAATTCGCGCACGCCAATCCCAATTAATTCAACACGGATGGTCATAAGCATGGGAGATACATCCACAACTTTCCCTTCACCCAAAGGCGTTACAACCCGCTTATTGCGTTTTGGAAGCTCTTTGCGTGCGGCGGCATATTGTTCGTATTCATAGACCAAACAACAACGCAGACGCCCGCACATGCCAGTGATCTCCTGGGGAGTAAGGGAAATACCCTGCTCTTTAGCCATCTTGATGGAAATGGGGCTGAATTCGGTTAAGAATCTCGAACAACAGCGGGATTCCAGACCGCAAGCGCCCATGCCCCTAAGCATTTTTGCCACATCGCGCGGACCGATTTGACGCATCTCGACTTGTGACGGCTGATATTGTTTCTGCATATCATGCCGCAAGGATTTTAGGTCGGCTTTATCTTCTGTTTCTGTACTGAACATAATGGTCAGGCGCGTCCCGTCGAAGGAATATTCCGCTGCCATCACCTTAATCCCATGCAGCTTTAATTGTGCGGCGCGCTCACGACATACAACCATCGCCTCCAGCTCCTTCTGCGCCCAAGTACGGCGCAGGAGAAGATCACGCGGGGTGGCAATGCGTTCGATGGGTTTCCAACCCTCAGGGGAAGGAGTGGCATTCTTTATGATCTGGACTACTTCCCCCAACTGCTTTCCGCGCGAAGTTTCAACGATAACACGGTCGCCAACCTTGATCTGGGGTACGGAAGTTGCATCAAAATGATAAGCTTTTCCGATCTCTGCAAAGCGAATTCCAACAACAAGAGGTTGCATAATCATGATTATAGCAGACTTCCTATCTGAGCCTTTTTTATTTCGATAATGAGGGTCATTAAACTCAATGCCCAACCTTTAACCCGGATTTGTTATTCTTGTTCAAAGCCTCGATACTAATGCGAGCAGCCACCTGACAGGCAATGGACTCAAACGCTTTTGCTGCATCTGAATTGGGATAGGCCGCAATGACCGGTTCGCCAGTATCACCACCAATTCTGACAGACTGTTCCATGGGAACCGCTCCCAGGAAAGGAACTTTCGCGATGCGGGCCAGGTCCTCACCGCCACCTGAACCAAAAAAATCACCCCGCATATTCTCGATCACACCCAGGATGGGTACTTCCAGAGTCTTGAACATGCTCAGGCCACGGCTGGCATCTTCGAGCGAAACAGCCTGCGGAAGAGTCACAATGATCACACCGGAAAGTGGGAGCATTTGAGCCAGGGAAAGGCTGGCGTCCCCGGTGCCGGGAGGCAAGTCAATAATTAGATAATCAAGCTCACCCCACTCCACATCTGCCAGGAATTGACGGATGGCGGAATTAAGCATCGGACCGCGCCAAATGAGCGGTTGCCCCGGTTTGACCAGAAAACCCATTGACATCAGTTTGACGCCATAAGCTTCTGCGGGCACAAGTTTCTTATCCATTAGTCCAGGAATATTGTGAACACCCATCATGGTGGGGATATTTGGACCGTAAATATCGGCATCCATAAGGCCCACGCGTGCGCCCGTCTGAGCCATAGCCACGGCCAGATTTACTGCAATGGTGCTTTTCCCTACACCACCCTTCCCGGAGGCCACAGCCACGGCGTTACGGATCGGCAGGTTGAGAAGGTCACGCGCACGGCCATCGTTCGGGACGCTGGAATCCATCTTGATTTTAACCGTCTTTACACCAGGGACAGCCATAACCGCTTCACGAGCGGCTTTCTCAATGCTGCTTTTAAGCGGGCATGCAGGCGTGGTCAATAAAATTACAAAACTGACAATATCTCCCTGAATTTCAACATCACGAATCATATTCAGCGTAACCAAGTCACGATGCAATTCTGGTTCCTGCACTCCCCGTAGAGCAGCCAGGATGGAATCTGAAGTAATACTCTTTGGCATTTTTACCTTTTCTATTTCATTATGAGAGTAATGGCTACCCCTCAGATTTATACATGAAGGAAGCAGTCCCGCCTAGGCTTGCCCAGTGCGAGCGGCTTGCTTGGCTGCCCGGCAGCGTTCTCACGCCTGGCATTATCCGGCCGGATACTCTCATAATATTTGGTTGATTTGGAAAGCAATGCTTTGTTATAAATTGTGCGTTCGAAGGATGAGAGCTCGTAATCATGATCCATCTTAATGGCGTCAAATGGACAAAATTCGGCGCACAGGCCACAATTCATGCAAATATCCGCGTCTATATAAAATTCAGCTGGATCCGGGATCGGGCGGCCGGTGGCCGGATCCGTTGAACGGACGATCCAAATGCATTGCGGCGGGCAAACCTTGGCACAAATGCCGCAGGATGTGCACAGCAGGTTCTTCTCTCCATTTGGACCTTCGTTGTAGACAAGAAAAGGAACGACACGGAACTCTTCCGGGACAGGGATCTTTTCTTCCGGGTACTGGACGGTGAAGATCCCACGGGCGTTTTTACTTCCACGATGGGCAACACCTTGCTCCGTGCCATACCGTTTACCAAGCCAGCGCAGATCGTCAAGGTAAGTGTCAACAAATCGATTGAAGCTGACCCTAAGTCCCTTCAAAATACCCTTGCCATACATTCCGGCCATTTGTTTCTCCTAACGATCCACTTCGCCGAGGACGATATCGATCGAGCCGAGGACGCCCACAACATCGGCGATTTTATGGCCGATGCACATTGGGCCAAAGGCTGTCAAGTTAATAAAAGATGGGGCACGTACATGATATCGCCATGGGTTGGGCTTGCCATTCGAGATAATGTAGTAGCCCAATTCGCCCTTTGGACCCTCCACACGTCCATAAGCCTCACCGGGGGGGACGCGTACCTGGTACATTGGTTTGACTGACATGACAGGTCCCTCAGGGATTTGCTTGACGGCCTGCTGAATGATATGGATGCTCTGTCGAATTTCATCGAACCGCAGCATCAGGCGGTCGTAGATGTCGCCATTTTTACGAGAGCATACGTCAAACTCAAACCGATCGTAAATGCCATATGGTTCAGCACGGCGAATGTCATAGGGAATACCGGAGGCACGCAATAACGGACCGGTGGCTGAATAGCGGATGGCATCTTCCGCGGTCAGGACACCTTGTCCCACACCACGCGAGCGGATGATCTCGTTCTCACTAAGGAAACGATCAAGTTCATCGATCTTGCCAGGCAAGCGCTCAAAGAAGAGCTCTTTTATTTTCTGGAGGATTCCTTCGGGAAGGTCACGGGCAACGCCGCCAAAACGAAAGTAGTTGCACATCATTCGCGAACCGGACACTGCTTCAAAAATATCCAGGAGAAGCTCGCGTTCCTCCAGTGCATAAAGCATGGGTGTGAAGTAAGCGCCCAGATCATTCAATAATGTGCCAATAAGGAATAGGTGATTGGAGATACGTGTCATCTCGGCCATGATGACGCGGATATATTCAGCGCGCTCGGGCGGCTTGACACCCATGAGCTTTTCTACGGTCAGCGCATAGCCAAAATTGTTGCTCATGGAGGCAAGGTAATCCAGGCGGTCTGTATAGGGCATGTTCATGATATATGTGTTACGCTCACCGATTTTCTCATGATTGCGATGCAGGTAACCCATGACCGGCTTGAGGCTGACAATGGTCTCACCGTCAAGAATCACCGCCACCCGGAAAACTCCATGGGTGGAGGGGTGTTGAGGACCCAGATTGACGATGATATGATCGGAATCCAGGCCTATCTCATTCTCCTGGTAAGTGCGTAGCGAGTCGTAAAGGGCTTTCTCAGGATCGAATTGCTGGTTTTCGGGATTGAAATCAACCGGATAGGCCATATTATCTGCGAAGGGATTCTTACTCTCGGCCATCACAATCTTGCCGTCCGGCCAGCGGTTTTTAAAAGGCTTGGCATCTTCATCGAAGTAAGGTTCATGCCAGTCTTTCCGTAGAGGAAAACCGGCAAAACCTTCCCACATGAGAATGCGCCGCAGGTCAGGGTGACCGGTGAACTTTATTCCCAGCAGGTCCCAGGCTTCGCGTTCCTGTAACTCTGCGCCGGGATAGATGTTGACCAGGGAGGGGACTTCGACCGGATCCTGGCGCGGCAGTTGGACTTTGAACATCAGTCCTGGACCGCCAGTGGTCTTATAGACTTGATAAACCACTTCCATCTTTCCTTCCGGAAGGTAGTCCACTCCGGTAACCGAGGAGAGATAATCGTACCCGAACTCGTTGCGAAGAGCGGTTGCCAATTCGAGCAGGTGTGATTTGTCCAGCAGCCAGCCGGAGTAACCCGGCCGGACATCCGTGCTGAGAATATTCGAAAATCGGGCGGAAAGATCGAGCTGTTGAGATGTTGATGGAGTCGTCATACGAATCTCCAGGGGCTATGCTTTGTTCTTGATAATGTCAATCTTGCGCGGATCGATCAAATCGGGACCAAGTATCGGGATGGGTATTTCAACCGTGTCGGGACCTTTCTTGTACCAGCGGGAGGTCTTGATGGACTCTCCTCTGATCTTTTCCTGGATCTTCATCAACCCGTGAAGGAGAGCCTGCGGAGTCGGCGGGCACCCGGGCACATAGACATCCACGGGAACAAACCGGTCTACACCAGAAACGACGTTGTAACCCTCTTTGAATGGTCCTCCACCGGAGGCGCAGGCGCCCATTGCCAACACATACTTGGGTTCAGGCATCTGGTTATACAGGCGGACAATGAGAGGCATCATCTTTTTTGTAACTGTACCTGAAACGATCATTAAATCGCTCTGGCGTGGAGAAGGTCGCATGATCTCCATGCCAAACCTGGCCAAATCATAACGGCTCGCAGCGGTACAGATCATTTCAATGGCACAGCAGGCCAGCCCGAACATCATCGGCCATACTGATGCACTCCGGCCCCAATTGTAAATGCGGTCCAGACTGGTTATGGCAATTTGCCCTTTTATTTCGGGGGGAATTTCATAATCAGGGCTGTTCAGTTCATTCGTGTCCACGGGAATACTCCAAGCATTCAGGCTTAAGATTTTCTGCTGGGCAGACAGGGGTGCATTATAGCTGCCTGAGGTAAGCCTGTCAATTTATTTATGCAAATATATATTTGCATAAATAGTATAATATCAGCATGCGTATGAATACTCGATCTCGTATCCTGGATTATCTACGGAAACAACAGACTGCCTCCGTCCGAGAGTTAAGCGTCGCCATGGGGACAACTGGAGCCAATATCCGCCATCACCTGGCTGACCTGGAAACAAACGGGCAAGTTGAGTTGATCAGCCAACGACGGGAAGAACGGGGGAGACCTGTAAACATATACGGTCTTTCGCGACAGATTCTGGGTGATGGGCTGGCTGATTTGAATGAAGCAATTTTAGATGTGTGGTTGAAAAACGTATCAGAGACTGCCCTTGAAAACGACCTGAGGTCCGTGGCACTAAAGTTGGGAGGAAAGAACCTGTCAGGTAATGTCAATACGCTGACCATTCGGTTGACCGGAATGACTGACCGGCTTAATGAATTGCATTATCAAGCACGCTGGGAGGCTGGCGTGACGGGGCCAACGATTATCCTGGGATATTGCCCTTATGCAGCGATAATCCGTTCGAATCCCGAATTGTGCCGGATGGATGAATTCTTCCTGGAGCAATGGGTCGGTTCACCTGTTGAACAAACAGCCAAGTTGCTTAAAGGCGCAAAAGGGTATCCCTTCTGCGCCTTCCAAGTTACTTCTGCGTAATAGTTATGCTTTCAATTGTGTCACCGGCAAAGGTGGGATTCTGCTGAGGGTCACGACGGGTCAGACCATTGACTACATCCATACCGCTGATCACCTGTCCAAAGATCGTATAGTCATCCTCCGATAGCCCAAAGGGTCCAAACATGATGAAGAATTGGCTGCCATTGGTATCCGGGCCAGCATTGGCCATGGCTACCACGCCGGGTTTATCAAAAGCCAAATCATTCTTTTCGTTGACAAAAGAATAACCCGGTCCACCTGTACCTGTACCGGTTGGGTCACCTCCCTGGGCCATAAAGCCTTCCAGTACCCGGTGGAAGGTCGTGCCATTGAAAAATCCCTTCTGTGCCAGGAACACGAAGCTGTTGACTGTAATGGGAGCCTTATCGGGGTAAAGCTGAATGACGAATTCACCGCCTTTTGCCATTTTCACCGTGGCAAAATACTGCTTATTGACATCAATCTGCATCTGTGGAGGTGCCGAAAATTGCATTGGGATCACGGTTGGAGCAGCATTCGCAGTAGTGACATTGGTGGGCCGTGAGGAGATGATCATCCAAAGCACTGCGGCACCAGCCAATAATACCAGACCTATGCTTATTGCTAGGCGGACCTGGCGACGGCGTTTTTCGATTCGGTTGGTCTCTCTGATTTTTAACATTGGATAAACTCCTTCAGAGGTCAGCGGATTTCGTTGTATCTTTATTCTAATCCATTCTTGCGTTCTTTTTTACATTCAGACTATTCCACCGTGACGCTTTTTGCCAAATTCCGAGGTTGGTCCACATCAAGACCGCGCATGGTGGCGATGGAATATGCCAGGAGTTGCAGAGGAATGACAGTTATCGCAGGAGAAAGCATCCAGGGACAATCCGGTACCCACAACACATGGTCGGCTTGCGAGGCAACCTGTTCATCCCCTTCAGTTGCCACTGCCACAACTGTACCGCCGCGTGCTTTGACTTGTTGGATCTGGCTGATCATCTTTTCGTGCCAGGGATCTTTCGGTGCGATACATACTACTGGCATATGTTTATCGATCAAGGCGATCGGACCGTGTTTCATTTCGCCTGCCGGATAACCTTCAGCGTGGATGTAGGAGATTTCTTTGAGCTTAAGTGCACCTTCGTAGGCAATAGGCATGTTAATGCCGCGCCCGAGGAACAGGCAGTCGTGCACATTCTTCAGGGCATGAGCAACTTTTTTGATTTCCGGTTCGCTGTTCAACACCCTGCTGGCCAAGTCAGGTACCAGGCGTAGATCGGCTACCAGGGTATGGCGTTCGGAATCGTCTAATGAGCCGCGCAGGTCCGCAAGGAGCACCGCCAACATGTACAAGTCGACCAACGGAGCGGTGAAAGCTTTGGTGGAAGCCACGCCGATCTCCGGTCCGGCTTGCATCGAGAGACTGCCATCTGCGACCCGCATGGCTTGTGAGCCGATGGCATTAACGATACTCCAGATGGTTGCGCCTTTGCGACGACCCTCTTCCATGGCTGCCAATGTATCGGCGGTTTCGCCAGACTGGCTGATTGCCAGTACCACTGTATCTTCATCCACGATGGGATCACTATAACGAAACTCGGACCCGAGCTGTACCTCACAAGGTATCCGGGCGATCTTTTCAATCAATATTTTTCCGACCATCCCGGCGTAAGCTGCCGTGCCGCACGCAGTAATAAAAATCTTGCGGATTTTCCGGGCTTGTTCAAGTGTCAGATTGAGTTCAGGCAGGCGGACGCGCCCGGCTTTGAAGTCCACGCGCCCTGCCAATGTATCGGTCAGTGAACGCACTTGCTCGTGGATTTCTTTTTGCATGAAGTGTTGATACTCGTTCTTTTCAGCAGCGGACATGTCAAAGCTGATGGCATGGATACGGGGTTTAACAGGCTGCCCCCCCAGAGTTTCCACCTGTACCTGGGTGCGTGTCACAACCGCCATTTGATGGGACTCCAGGAAGATAACCCTCCGGGTGTACTCGATGATGGCCGGGATGTCTGATGCGATGAAATTCTCTGATTGACCAAGGCCAATCACAACACCTCCGGCATTGCCAATGCGGGCACAGACAATCTTGTCAGGTTCATCAGCCGACATCAAAACGATGCCATGCGCACCCTGGATCTGCTTAAAAGTGTGCCGGGCGGCTTCGACCAAACTCAGTCCGGATGCCTGGTACTTTTCAACCAGTTGAACGATGGTCTCGGTATCAGTGTCAGACTGGAATTTTACGCCTTCAGCGGCCAGTTCGTCCCGCAGTTCAAGGAAATTCTCGACAATTCCATTATGAACGACAACAACGCGCCCATTTGCGCTGAGATGGGGATGAGCATTGCGCGCTGATGGGATGCCGTGAGTGGCCCAGCGGGTGTGTCCAATCCCTGGTGATCCGTTGATTGGCGATTGTGCTAATAATTCGACAAGACGGCTTATTTTTCCAGCTTCACGCCTGACCTCAATATGACCATTGGCCAGGACAGCCAACCCGGCCGAATCATAGCCACGATATTCCAGGCGTTTGAGACCATTGACCAGAATCGGCGTCGCGTCGCGCGGGCCGATATAACCTACGATTCCACACATGGGATTCCTCCAGTATCAATTATTGAGAATGGAGAGCAAAGATCAGTCAGTATTTGCCGTTCTCTTTTCTCTATTCTCTTGATTCTTTACCACTTCCTGCATGTTTGTCTCTCCGGTCACCCGGTGGGCGTTGAGGCAGGATTATTCTTGGAGGGAAAGGAGACAGGGTTGTGGCATCCCCGGAGGGCATCCGCTGATCATTCGATTTTCCAAAGAAACCACTACGATGGATACAAAGGAATTTTCCTGTTATTCACTCGTAGTGAAGGTTCTTTGTTGTCTCCGCCGCGTGGCGGAGAACCCTCATCCTCGTCAGCTTTAGTTTGAAAGCCTGACCAACTAAAGCTCATGCGCTAGCTTTCCCTGGTTTGATTGATCTTTCGCACCTCCTCATAGACTTTTCTATTCAAGGATTATACTTGAAAATAGAAGCTTTCTGAAAATTGTAGCAAGGAACCATGATGATACCTTAAAATCGATGCTACTATTTGGGTAGTAGAGCCGGAAATATGGTCGGCAGGTACACCAGGATAATTGAACTTAGGATGAAAGGCACACCAATGGGAATGTACACCAGCCTGCGTTTGTGAAACCGCCGCCAAAAATACAAATATAAAGCAAGTGGGATTACAAAGACCCCAAGTATTAAGAATCCAACCAGCAAACCGAACCAAATGAGTGGCCACCCCAGAAACAATCCCAAGATAACAGCCAGGGTGACATCCCCTGAGCCGAAAGCTTCTTCAGCTTTGCCTGGTTCCTGGTTTTGTCTCTTTGAAATCCAGCGATTGAAGCGGGTACCAAAGAAGTAAATAACAAACATGACACCAAACCCAAATAAGCCTCCGATGACGGTACTTTGCCAGCCGTGCATAAACAGACCTGCCAGAGTTGTCAAAATCAAGCCAGCTATGCTCAAGGTTCTCAAGATCAAGCGATGTTCGAAATCTATCACACCGACGAGAAACAGGTAGGTCAAAATGAGCATACCGGGCACGAATGGAAGTCCAACAAGAGGTCTAGACCATAAATATAGGGCAGCGATAATCGCCAGGGCAAGGACCAGGTAGGTACGCAAACTGCGAGGCTGGCCACATTTTCGGCAGCGGGCAACAAGCAAATAATCAATCCAAGAATATGGATTCTTGCAAGCTTGGTTTAGACAAACCGGGATACCCAGGCATTGAGAATGAGGTAATCCATCTGAAATATAATTGATCAAATACCCCGTTACTACGCCTGATATCACAGGAATTATCCAAAGTATGTTCACGTGGGCATTATAGCCTACTGATTGGCTGCATATGGATTAAAAAATGAGTGTGAGCAGACCTTTGTGGTTGCTCGCACTCATTTCTTGTTGATTTACCTGATTTATTCGCTCTTCTGAGCTGTTACTTCAATAAATTGGCTCACCACGTCACGTAACATCCTTTCAGGCAGTGCGCCAACCTGGCGATGGATGATTTTGCCGGCGTAAACAAACAACATGGTTGGAATGCCCTGTACACCATACTTTGTGGCCCATTCAGGGTTTTCATCGGTATTTACCTTGGCAATAATCACCTTCCCTGGCATTTCTTGAGCGATCTTATCCAACATCGGGCCGACCATTTTGCATGGCCCACACCAGGGAGCCCAAAAATCCACAATGACTGGCAGGGGATTCTGTAAGACGGTTTTCTCGAAGGCGGCATCTGTAACGTGTATCGGTTCGTTCATCCTTTTCTCCTTTAATCGGCGATTTCGCCGGGTTTATAAAGATGGTATTCTGAAGAAATGCTGGCAACTTTACCAAGCATAATTCCTACCGAGCAATATTTCTCTTCTGAAAGCTGGATGGCTTGCTCCACATCCCTGTGTTGAAGAGCTTCACCCCAGATCAAGTAGGTGAGGTAAATATCGGTCCAAATCATCGGGTACTCACTGGCGCGTTTACCACGCACCTTAACCTGCAGATCAATCAAGTCCAGTCGCTTTTTTTGCAGGATGGAAACGATGTCCATTCCGGTACAACCAGCTAAAGCAACCAGTAATAACTGCATTGGGCCAACCCCGGGTTTTTCATCCAGTGTACCCATCTGGACGGTTCCACCTGTGGAATTGAGACCGATGAAGGTGTGTTCTTTTTTCCATGAAGCAGTAATTTCGGTCCAACCTTCGGTCATTATTTCTCCAATCCAATAATAATTATTTACTATTATAACTTATGAAGTACGAAGGTGAAAAAGTTTGCCTTTACCGTAGAGAAGCCTCAACTTTACGTGTGCTCCGGCATTAAATTTCGGTCGTAATGTTCTATGCAGTATAATCTGCCTGTTATGACAGATTTCTTCGCCCGTTGGAGGGAAGGACTATCACGCAGCAGCAAGGCCACTTTTGGGCGGTTGGCTGGGATCTTTGGCGCGACAGAAATTACCGACGAAACCTGGAATCAATTGGAATCCTTGCTTATCCAGGCCGACCTGGGGCTTGAGACGACCGCAGAGGTACTTGGGTCACTTCGAGATTCTGCCTGGAAACAGGGATTGACCCGATCAAGTGATCTGCGCGTGGCGTTGGAAGTCGAACTCCGAGCTCGCCTGGATAGTGTGCCTGTAGTCGATTTATCGGCTCGTCCTTGTGTGATTTTGCTTGTTGGTGTAAACGGTTCTGGAAAAACAACCACTGCTGCCAAGTTGGGCCGACGTTTTACAGAAGAAGGAAAACACGTCCTGCTGGTGGCGGCAGATACTTTCCGGGCTGCGGCAGTGGACCAGTTGCAGATCTGGGCCAAACGGATGGAACTCCCCATCCTCGCTGGGCAGATGGGTTCTGACCCAGGAGCGGTAGTCTATGACGGCATCCAATCTGCAATTGCGAAGAACCATGACTTGGTTTTGGTGGATACGGCCGGCCGCCTGCACACCCGCTATAATTTGATGGAAGAGCTCAAGAAAGTATATCGCGTAGCTGGAAAGGCGCTTGCAGGTGCTCCGCATGCCGTCTGGTTGATACTGGACGCCACCACCGGGCAGAATGCCCTTGTGCAGGCGCGTGCGTTTAAGGAGGCTGTTAATGTGACCGGTGTTATCCTGGCAAAGTTGGATACATCGGCACGCGGTGGCATGGTATTTGCCATCCAGCATGAGCTGGGACTACCGGTACTTTTCGCCGGACTGGGTGAAACGGCTGAAGATCTGACACCTTTTGACCCGGATGCTTTTGTGAAAGGGATCCTTGCAGAGTAGTTATGAATAAAATAACAGAAGAAATCATCGCGCTGGAAGAAGAGGCTCTCGGAAAATGGGGCAATGGCGACCCCTCAGGCTTTCTTGAGATTTCCGCCCCGGATGTGGTTTACTTCGACCCATATATTCCAAAGCGAATAGATGGTGTGGACGCCCTCAGAGAATATTACCAGGCGATCTGGGGTAAAATCTTTTTTGATCGGTTTGAGCTGTTAAATCCAAACGTGCAAGTTTCTGGAAACATGGCGGTTCTGACATTCAATTACATATCACATAAAGGCGAGGAATCCGACCTTTGGAACTGTACTGAAGTCTATCGACGGACAGAAAATGAATGGAAGATAATCCAGTCACATTGGTCCTATACGGACGTCTTTACGAATAAGAGCTTCCAACAAAACACTTAGGAGATATTCCCCGTTGGAATGGAAATTGCTCCTGAATGGTTAGTGAAGGGATGAATGAAATGCAGGATTTGGTTGAAAGGTTACAAACAGCAGGAGATATACTAAGCCAGCTAATGGTGCGTCTTTGACTTACCTGCCAAAGAATCCCATCTGGCTGATCTTGAAAAGGAAATCAACAACCCGGATTTTTGGAACGATCCTTCGCATGCCCAGCAGGTGAGCAAGGAAGCTTCTGTGTTACGTGAGGATCTAGAAGACTGGCGGGCTTTCGAACGTCGCCTGAAAGATGCCGTGGAACTGGCTGAATTGAACGACGAAAGTTTGCGGGCCGAATTGGATGTAGAAATCGCCAGCATTGAGTCTGAATTGGAAAAACGCTCTTTCACGGCAATGCTTTCTGGTCCTTACGACGCTGAAGATGCTTTGTTGGCCATCCACGCCGGAGCAGGCGGGACTGATTCACAGGATTGGACTTCCATGCTCCTGCGTATGTACTTGCGTTGGGCTGAACAACAGGGTTATAAAGCGGATATCTGGGATATGAGTGAGGGTGAAGAGGCAGGTATAAAATCCGTCACTGTCGCCATAAACGGAAGATATGCTTACGGTTATTTGCGTTCCGAAAAAGGCGTCCACCGACTGGTGCGGCTTTCTCCATTCGATTCAGCCCACCGCCGGCATACCTCTTTTTCACTGGTTGAAGTATTACCACAAATTGCATTTGATAATCCCGAGGTCCAGATCGATCCGGCTGATTTGAAAGTGGATGTTTTTCGATCTTCCGGGGCGGGAGGTCAGAATGTCCAAAAGAATGCCACCGCCATCCGGATCACTCACATTCCGACCGGGATTGTAGTTACCTGTCAAAATGAGAGGTCTCAAACGCAAAACCGCGAGTTTGCCATGCGAATACTGCGGGCGCGTTTACTGGAAATCCAGAGAGTTGAAAAGAATGAAGAAATTGCAGTCTTGCGGGGTGAATACACCAAGGCCGAGTGGGGCAGCCAGATCCGTTCTTATGTGCTGCATCCATACCAAATGGTGAAAGACCACCGGACAGATTATGAGACCGGCAATACACAATCGGTCCTTGATGGTGATCTGAATAACTTCATGGAGGCTTTTTTACGGCAAGGTAAGGTGTGATTGGAGATATTATGAACAAAGAATCGGAGCTTTATTCCAAAGCAACAACCAGGCACGCCAAATTGCTGATTCTGGGTTCCGGCCCGGCCGGGCTGGCGGCAGCCCTGTACGCGGCACGGGCTGAACTTGAGCCCTTGGTTATATCCGGGATTGAACTGGGTGGTCAGGTATCTCTGACCTTCACCATTGAGAACTATCCAGGTTTCCCGGAAGGCGTGGGCGGTGCAGAATTGGGCGAACTTTTCCAGAAGCAGGCCGAACGTTTCGGGGCGCGGGTTGAATTTGACATGGCCAATAAGGTGGACCTCTCCAAGCGTCCTTTCACCGTGTTCACCGATAATGGTGAGATACAGACGGATGCTTTGATTGTTGCAACTGGCGCCAGTCCGGTCCACTTGAACATTCCGGGTGAAAGTGAGTTTACGGGGAAGGGAACTTCTTATTGTGCCACCTGTGATGGATGGTTTTTTAAAGATAAAAAAGTTGTTGTTGTAGGTGGGGGGGACTCGGCACTGGAGGAGGGGCTATTCCTGACGCGCTACGCCAGTTCGGTGACGGTCTTCCACCGCCGGGACGGCTTGCGAGCCGGGGCAGTGCTGCAAAAGCGCGCTCTCGAACATCCAAAAATGAAATTTATTTGGAATACTGTTCTGACTGAAATTGTTGGCAAAGAGAATGTCGAAGCGGTCAGGACAAAAAACGTTCAAACCGGGGAAGAAAGCCTCTTCTCTACCGACGGCGTGTTCATTTTTATCGGTCACTCGCCTAATACGAAGATGTTTGATGGGCAGGTCGAAATGGAAAATGGTTATATCAAGGTGGACAATCATATGAACTCTAGCATTGCTGGATTATTTGCGGCGGGGGAGGCAGCCGATCCTCACTTCCGCCAGGTCATCACATCAGCCGGGATGGGCGCCGCTGCGGCAATCGAAGCGACGTACTTCCTTGAACGAGAGACCGGTTAAGGTCCAGCAAATCTCGATGAGGTTCAAAGGAATTTTACTGAGGGCATCAATTTGTGATCAGGCTTGCCAAATTCATATTTTAGACCTAAAATTTATTATAAAGATACAATAACATATTTTCGAATTGGGAGACCCTATGACCTCAAGAATATCAATCGTTGGTGCTGGAATGACTGGTTCAACCACAGCACACTGGTTGGCCGAACGAGAAATTGCCGACCTGGTGCTTGTGGATATCATCGAGGGGATGCCCCAAGGCAAAGCCCTTGACCTGCTGGAAGCCCTGCCGGTGGTTGGAAAAGATGTGGCAGTAGTGGGAAGCAATGATTTTGCTGCCACCAAAGGCTCCGATATTGTGGTCATCACGGCAGGTGTGCCACGCAAGCCGGGCATGAGCCGCGAAGACTTGCTGACCATTAACGCGAAGATCGTCAGTGAGGCCACGACGAATGCTCTTAAATATTCTCCAGAGGCTATTTTCATTGTTTTAACCAATCCACTGGACACGATGGCATACCTGGCGATGAAAATCGGTAAACTTCCACGTGAGCGCATTGTGGGTCAGGCGGGAATCCTGGATTCAGCACGAATGCGGGCGTTTGTAGCGCTCGAGACGGGCGTCAGTGTGGAGAATATTGACTGCTACGTGATGGGTGGTCATGGTGATGAAATGGTGCCTCTGACCAGGCATTCGAACGTGGCTGGCGTGCCCTTACGTGATTTTATACCGGCGGACAAGCTGGAAGCGATTGTGAACCGCACACGAAAAGGTGGTGGTGAAATCGTCAACCTGCTTAAAACTGGTTCAGCCTATTATGCCCCGGCTGTGGCTGTGGCGCAGATGGCCGAAGCCATCTTGAAGGATAAACACTTGATCATCCCGGCTTCCGCGTCCATGCAGGGTGAGTATGGCTTGAAGGATATGTTCTTTGGCGTGCCCGTGCAATTGGGGCGCGCAGGTGTGGAGAAGATCATTGAATATTCGCTGGATGCGCAGGAGAAGGCTGCACTGGAGAAATCAGCTGCGGCGGTCAAGGAAAGCATTGGCGTGATGTTGGGATTGGTAAAACTGTAATTCATATTCAAGCGGGCGATAGATGTTCGCCCACGACAACATTGGAGGCATATTATGATCTTGCACGATAAATTGGCTGAACAACTTCCAGGCTGGCGCGAACGGGTAAAGGCCCTCGTGAAGGAGCACGGAGAAACGGTCGTGGACCAGGTGAACATAGGCCAGGTCTACGGTGGGATGCGTGATATCAAATCCCTGGTTACGGACATCTCATTCGTCGATCCAGCCACCGGCATCAAATTCAGGGGCATGGCGATTCCCGAGGTGCTGGCCAAGCTCCCCAAACCGCGTGGTGCCAAGATACCTTACGTGGGTGGGTTGTATTACCTGTTGATGACAGGCGAAATTCCAACGCGTTCCCAGGCCGAAGAGGTGGAAAAGGAATGGGCCAGCCGGGCGGTTGTTCCTGAGCATGTCTTCAAGATGATACGAACGATGCCCAAGGAAACTCATCCCATGGTATTGTTTTCACAAGCCGTTTTGGCACTGGAAAGCGGCTCAAAATTTGCCAAAGCATATCATGCCGGCGTCAAAAAGGATGCATACTGGGAGACAACCTTGGAAGACTCACTGGATCTGACGGCCAAACTCCCGGTAATTGCTGCGTTCATTTATCGCCTGAAGTATTTTGGCGAGACTAAAAAACCAAAATACAGTCCACGCCAGGATTATGGGACGAATTTTGCCCGCATGATGGGCGTCTCGGATCGAAAGGGCTATGCTGAACTGGCCCGCTTGTACTTTATCCTGCACTCCGATCATGAGTCAGGGAATGTTTCAGCCCATGCCACCCACCTGGTGGGATCGGCGCTCTCGGATGCATATTACGCATTCTCCGCCGGTCTCAATGGATTGGCAGGTCCATTGCACGGCCTGGCGAACCAGGAATGCCTTGGATGGCTGATCGATGTACGCGACAAATTCGGCGGTGTACCGAGCCGGGAAGACCTGTATAAGTTTGCCTGGGATACCTTGAATGGTGGAAAGGTCATTCCCGGCTATGGACATGCAGTTTTGCGCGTAACCGACCCGCGCTACATCGCACAGTTGGAATTCGCCAAGGCGCGTTTTCCGGAAGACACCCTGCTCCGGCTGGCTGAACTTGTCTACGACGTGGTCCCAACAGTGCTGAAAGAGCAGGGTAAGGCTAAGAATCCGGCCCCCAATGTGGATGCCATTTCAGGCACCCTGCAATATTATTACGGCGTGCGGGAATTTGATTTTTACACTGTGCTATTCGGGGTTGGACGCGCTTTAGGCGTAACACCCAACCTGGTCTGGGCGCGGGCATTGGGCCAACCGATCGAACGCCCAAAGTCTTTATCAACAGCCATGCTGGAAGAAGCAGCCAGGAAGTAAAATAACCCGTCAAGAGAGCTGGTTGGAAATAAGAACTCCCGAGAGGTGACCTTCGGGAGTTCGTTTATCATGTGGGCGCTCGATGAATCGGATTCGCATCTTCGAACTTGACCAATTTCACGATGCGTGCCTTGTCGCGCACCATCCAGGGAACCATCTGCCTGGCATGCTCACGATTTTCGGCCTCGACAATGGCCCAGGCACTATGCACACCATCCTTGCAGCCCCATTCAAAATGATGCAAGTAGCCAGCCATTTGGATTTCCTCCATTACTTTCGAACAATCCTCAGGGCTGTGAGGAGATTCAACCAGATAGCGGTCCATATTTGAGGTCCTTTCAATTATCAGCCTTATTGAAAAAATACCAGGTGAAAGAAGACGCCTGATTGAATAAGGCATTATACACTCTTCTTGTAAATAATACAATATATTAGATAAAAATAGTATTAATACCGCCTTGTATACAACAGAACAGGAGATCCCCTCGGCCAGTCAGGGCAGGCTGATGGGTTTACCGTAAGGATTTCTTACTGCGGGTTTCCTGTAGTTTGTACTGCGGGATGCGACTATTAAGCAGATCCAGCGAAAACTCGATCACCTCGCGCACTTCGTCAGGTGTGGTGGTGCCTATTGTGACCATATCCTGGTCGCGAATGGTATTCCATACGAAGGCCAATCCGACTACAGGCAGAATATGTCCAGCCGCCAAAGGTTTGATTGTCATGACGGGTTTTTTGGCTTCCCGGATAACCTTCATGGCCCAGTCTGCTTCCACCTGCATCAGGAAACCAGCTGAGTTGTAAATCTGAATGTATGTATCAACATCTGCGCCCATTTTATCGGCATAGATGACTGTTTCTGGCATGTGAGTGGAAAGACCGGGGAGCATGCCGCGCTGGCGGATCATATTCACATACAAGTCGAGATCACGGATCTCTCCCGCTCTTCGGTCAACCAGTGCATCCGTCACGGACTGGTGCGGCATGCAAAACGTTGCTCCGAACGCTGCACACTGGTCAAAAACCGCTTCAGCCGTATCCGACGGTTGTGCTTTTGGATCAAGATCAAAGGAAGGTGTGTAGATGCGAGTTATCCTCCGGCCAACCTGCTGTTCAGCTTCTCGGATGGAGTTGTCGAGATGTGAGGAGAGCGGCGCCATAATCGCATCAATACCGTATTCCAGGAAAACTTTTAACATGGCAACGATGCGTTCACGAGTTTGAAATTCTTTGATGAAATTATCCTTGGCAAGGCTGGTGTGAGACCAACCCAGGAGCCAATTGGTCCCGACCAGCAGGCGCGGCAAACTCACCCCACCTACGGTTGTGCGAGGAAATTGCTGCTGTTCTGCCACGCTTGTCTCCAATGAGCGAGTTTTTTGCTGGACGACAACATAATCCAGTATATCATTGACGCCGCCTGTTTCCAAAATGCAATTAATCATCCTTTTTGAAAATTGGCACGATTCATTGCCGAAATGATAAGAATTGAAATTTTCAGCTTTTTGAGGGTATTACGAACATGTAAAATCGTGATATAACACGGCAGGATCTAATTTGATGACCCATGATTTCCAAATCTGCCATTCTTTGATTCAAATAGAAGATTTCACCCAAGTGCTGAATAATGGAACCTGCTAGAGGATCTTACTTTTCTGCGCTACAAGATTTTAATAATGCCCGAAGGAAGGCCGCGATCCAGGATATTCTGGCCTGGCTGACCGGCAAGTCCAGTGAACTGCTCTCGTATGATGAAGTGGCGAAACAACTCAAGCTGAATGTTCGCACCGAATCTGGTGTCCACGAAATTCCGCTCAAAGCCATCATAGGCAGCGTGGGACGCTATACAGAATTCACGCGTGGTTTCCTGCCACGTAAAAAGGTTGATCAACAACGCTGGGTGCGCATCAAGGCCGCGGTTGACGATCCGGGAGGTGCCGGCTTGCCGCCTATAGAGGTATACAAGGTCGGTGAGGTGTATTTTGTTTTGGATGGTAACCATCGCGTCTCAGTAGCACGGGAAGAAGGTTCCGAGCTTATCTCAGCGCGCGTCATCGAGGTTAAAACCGCTGTTCCCATAACCTCGGATATCCAGCCGGATGAACTGATCATCAAGGCGGAGTATGCCGACTTCCTTGAAAAGACCGATTTCGCCAATCTTCGCCACGGGGTTGATTTAAGTGTGACCGTTCCCGGTCAATATGAGAAATTGCTGGAACATATTCAGATCCATCGCTACTTTATGGGGATCGACTTTCAGCGCGATATTTCCTATTCGGAAGCGGTTGGGCACTGGTATGACGTTGTATATGCTTCAATTATAGAACCCATTCGTGAGCGGAGCTTATTACGTTGGTTCCCCGGCCGAACCGAAACGGACATGTATTTATGGGTATCAGCTTACCGCGCTGACCTGGAGAGTGAACTTGGCTGGTCCATTCGCCCAGAGGCCGTAGCCGAGAAATTGGCAGCCGAGGAAAATCCCAACAACGACCTCTCAGATACTGGAAGCTGGCGCATAGGAAAAATGATCGACCGATATACAGACCGGCTATTCGGGAAAATCCTCGTTCCAATCACCGGCATGGAAGAGAGCTGGCAAGCCCTCGAACAAGCTATCCTGGTTGCGCAGAAGGAAGGATCCACTTTACAAGGTATTCACGTAATATCTCCAAGAGCGAAAGTGGACGAGAATCAAATCCAGGCAATCCAGGCACGTTTCAATCAGCGTTGTCAAGAAGCCAACTTGCCGGGCACCCTGGTAGTGCAGAAAGGGAGCATTCCACGACAAGTTAGTGAGCGTGCATTATTAACGGACTTGATCGTTTTAAATGTCGCGCATCCCCCGCCTGCTGGACTTTCCAGTGTACGCTCCGGGCTGCGCTCGATCATTTGGGGAACATCACGACCCATCCTGACCGTGTCGGAAAAAACCAGCCCGATGGATAATGCTTTGCTGGCATTTGACGGCAGCACCAGATCCAAGGAAGCGCTCTTCGTGGTGACCTATCTGGCCGAAAGGTGGCATACGAAGCTGGTGATTTTGACAATTGGTGATGAGGGTGCCCAGGCCGTGCAGGAATATGCGCGCGCCTATCTTGAATTACACGACGTAAAGGCAGACTTTATAACCAAAAGCGGCTCGTTCAATATTTTCCTGGAGACAATCAAAGAACGACAGATCAATCTGGTAGTGATTGGAAGCTATAGCGGTACAGCGATTAAAGAAGTGATTGCAGGTAGTGCGGTAAATTTCTTGCTTCGAAAAGCTGATTGTTCGTTGTTAATCTGTAAGTAAATCATTTCACAACCAGGATCCTATGCAAACAAAACGCTGGCAAATTGCCCCACCGATCACTCCACAAGCGAATAAATCATTAGCGGAATTTTCTCCAATTCTCCGACAGGTGCTTTTCAACCGAGGTTATGCCACTAATGTCGAAGCGCGTACTTTTCTCGAAGGTGGGATGAATTTTGATAACAACCCATTCCAGATGACCGGTATGGAATCCGCAGTTGCGCGTATCCAACGAGCGGTAGACCAGAAAGAGTATATAGCCATATATGGGGATTATGATGTAGACGGTGTGACGGCCACAGCACTGCTGGTGCAGACGATCAGGGCAATTGGTGGTAACGCACGTGAATACATCCCCAAACGCGTTGACGAAGGCTACGGTCTCAATACAGAGGCTTTAGATATTCTCAAGGCTGACGGTGTACAGCTGGTAATTACCGTGGATTGTGGTATTCGTTCCCCAGATGAAGCCGCTTACGCCAACACCATTGGCCTGGATATGATCATTTCCGATCATCACCAGCCTGCCGATGGGAATTTACCGAACGCTCTGGCTATCATTAATCCCAAGCAGGAAGGCGATCGATATCCCGATAAGGACCTGGCTGGGGTGGGGGTGGCTTACAAGATAGCACAAGCGCTTTTAGAACAATCAAAAATAGTTGACCAGGATTTCCACCTGGAAGACCTGCTCGATTTGGTTGCCCTAGGAACGGTGGCAGACCTGGCACCTCTGGTAGGAGAAAACCGAACTCTGGTATCAAAGGGCTTGAAAAAAATTCGCGAAACGAAGCGACAAGGACTTTTTTCGTTGGCAGCAGTGTCCGATCTGGCGTTGACGCGTATCACGGCGACCAGTATCGGTTTCATCCTTGGGCCCCGATTAAACGCCGCCGGGAGGTTGGAATCAGCCCTGGCAGCATATGAACTACTTATCACCACTGACCTGAGACGTGCTGGAGAACTGGCACAGCAATTGAATGTGCAAAATCGCCAACGGCAGGAACTCACCCGCAAAATCCAGGAGGAAGCCGATGCAATTGTTCAGGCAGACGATCCCGATTCTCCACTTCTATTTGCTGTCCACCCCGATTTCAACTCGGGCGTGGTCGGGTTGGTGGCAGCACGTCTGGTGGAGACATACTACCGCCCTGCAGTTGTAGGGCAGGTCCTGGGGGATAGCACCCGCTGCTCCTGCCGTTCCATTCCGGAGTTCCATATTACGCAGGCACTCGACCAATGCAAGGAACTACTTATTCGCCATGGGGGGCATGCCGCGGCCGCTGGATTTTCCGTACGCAATGAAAATCTATTGGCGCTCAAAAAACGTTTGAATTTTATAGCAGAGCAGCAATTAGGGGGTCGAAATCTGCGCCAGACGTTGAATGCAGATGCTGAAGTTCCCCTTAAGGATCTGCGTTCAGAGTTGCTTAAGCAACTGGATGCCCTGCAACCTACTGGTTATGGAAATCCAGAAGCAGTTTTCGTAACCCGAAATGCAACTGTGACCCTCAAGCGTGCAGTTGGGATGGAGGGCAGACATTTGAAATTGACTGTCACAGACGGGTACGTTACTTTTGACGTGATAGGTTTCCGTCTTGGACATTTGCAAGCAGAATTGCCTCCCAAAGTGGATCTGCTGTACACTTTTGAAGTGAACGAATACAATGGGAGAACAAGCTTGCAGTTGAATCTCAAGGATGCAAAACCTGCCGGTATTCCTGACTAAGGACACGCTGGTAATTTGGAAGAATGGAGCCGAAAAAGCAGGGGGGAGAACGTATGATTGTCATGCCATTATTTGTTGGTACCATATTTACTGATTCAGCTAAACCAAGGTGATCTTTCTTACTCGATAACATCCAAGTGGATAAATGGATTTCAGCATCATGAAAAGGAATGGAGAAAGAGATGAAGAAAAGAGTAGTAAATATATCGAAAATCACAGCGCTGCTTTGCCTTTTTTTGCAGGCATGTGGTGGACCTGCTTCCACACCGACCGCAAGCCCGGTTCAGCCTACCGAACCTCTGCCAACCCTGACGGTGGCCGTGGCAACCATTGCCCCTACCCATGCGTTTACTCCAACCCTGACCCTGGAGCCGACGAAAATCGTACATAAGACCAAACCGGAAGAACCAGTTTATTTTCCTGCACAGACCATAATTGATTGTACAATTGGAAGGACCTATGTTTCTGATTTACCGGTAGTAATTCCAGCGTCCTGCGATAACCCTGTTCTTAGCTTTATTGAACGCCCAGTTACAACTGATTCCAAAACTTATTTGCCTTATCTGGATATCGGTCAGGTTCATTTTGGAGGAAATCGCAATTGGATCTTCGCCCGCATTGACATTTATGGTGCTGTCCAACCCACAGGGACAGGAGATCTCTATTATTTCTTTAAGCTTGACCTTAATTTCGATGGGCGGAACAGCAATGTTATCCTAATTTCAGTCAAGAATTTACCTCTTGATACCCTCAATTGGACTGTTAATGGTGTTCAAGCCTGGAGCGACGTTGAAGGTAAGATCTCCCCAGTCTTTGACCAGGGAGTGGGAGCAGATCCTGACCTGGTGTGGGCACGCCGATCCCCCAATGCCATAGAATTTGCTTTCAAGCCCGCAATATTCCAACCTACCGATCCAAATATTCCCAGTCGCTTTGATTGGACAGCTTGGGCTTATCAAGGTGCTCTTATCCCGACAGAAATAGCATTATCGTCCAATGTTCCAGATCTTTACCAGATTGATAACACGTGCGTCTGGGGTTTTAATGTCAGCGCATTCGGACTAATCAATCATTGCAACCGGGAATAACTTAAGTCAGCCCAGGGGTAAGAGTCGCGATCGATCAGACCAGGTCGATCGAAAAAGCTTTTGCCCGGGAAGTTTGAAGCTAACAATTCTTTTCGAGCCAATCGGCAAGGCCGGCCAGGTTCTGGAATGTATAATCCGGTTGAAAAGGTGAATCCTTTAGATTCTCAACCTTTGTTTCACCGCTTAAAACCAGAATGGTGGCAATCCCGCTTGCCTGCCCAAGGGCTATATCTGTGTATAAACGGTCACCGACCATCGCCAGCTGGTTGACTTGCAGACTCATTTTGGCGGCTGCAGCATCCACGATGAGACGGTTAGGTTTACCCACCACGAGGTCGGGCGTTCTGCCGGTAGCAGCTTTAACGAAGGCGATCATGGCGCCAACATCCGGCATAAAGCCGGTTTCGGTGGGACAATTGAAATCCGGGTGAGTCGCGATATAAGGAACCCCTGCCCTTACATAATCACATAATGCCCACAGCTTTTTATAAGTCAGGGTCGTGTCGAACCCAAGCACAAGGAATTGAGGGTCCTGTTGTACAAGTTGAAAACCATGCTGACGAAATTCATCTTCGAGAGATGGGGTGCCGACCAAAAAGAGTCTGGCCCCGGGATTATTTTCTGTTAAGTAGAGCGCGGTGGCCTCTCCCGAGGTCAGCACGGATTCTTCTGCGAGAGGAAGTCCAAGACGATTGATCTTCTCCGCATACTGGCGACGATGTTTGGAAGAATTGTTTGTCAGGAAGAGGAATTTCTTATTTTGGTTCTTTAACAAGTCAATGAATCGTAAAGCTCCTTCAAGCAGGCGGTCACCCAGATAGAAGGTGCCATCCATATCCAGCAGAAAGCCACGAACAGTACACAATTTCTCGATTTTATCCATCCTGACACCCTTTTTCAAAAATGAATAGTTACTCCCATACTTACCTGCCTGGTGGCGCAAGTCACATCAGTTCCTAATACGACAGGGCTTGATGAAATCAACACGTCCAATTATCTCACAGCTTTAATTTACTCCGTCTTTTTCTATCCACTTCCTGTCAATTCAGTTATCTTGATTTCTATATCGATTATGTTATCATTCTGCGGAAATTAATCTGGCAAAGGATGAATATGTTGAATGCCTTGATTGACGCGATGGAACAAGCAGTTCGGGAAGTCAGGCAATGGCCTGAAAAAACTGTCCAGATCTTTCACCACAATGATTCCGATGGGCTTACCTCGGGAGCAATACTCACGCGTGCATTTGAAAGGCAAGGTTTTGTTGTCCGGCGTTTTTGTCTGGAAAAACCTTACCCTGCAGTGCTTGGGAAGGTGTATGGGCAGGAGGGTAAGCTGCTTGTTTTTGCTGATTTTGCAGGCAGGATAGCTCCATTGCTTTCCAAGTTGAACCAGGGGAGGAATTTGACATTAATCCTGGATCATCACGTCGCTGAAGCATCAACCGATTCGAGGGTCATTAATCTTGATCCTGATCTTTTTGGCTTGAAAGGGGATCGAGATATTTCTGCTTCAACCACATGCTATCTTTTTGCGCGTGCTCTGGATCCAGTCAATTATGATATGGCCCATATTGCTGCCGTGGGAGCAGTGGGAGATGGTTTTTTTGTGGAAGGCAGGCTGGTAAGTGAGAACCGCGCCGCTGCACAAGAAGCCGTTCAACAAGGCCTGATTGAGATCAGAAGCCAGGAAACTGGTGAGCAATACCTGTTGACCACTCCAAAAGGGCAGATTTCCTGCGTTGAATTTGGGGATTATCTCGATGTATTGGGGGGAGTGGGTTATTATCAGCATGGTCCGGATATCGGGGTTAAAGTTTGCCTTGAGAGTCCCTCAGCAGAGTCGGACAGAGTGGTGGATGAATTGAAGGCTGTCAGGGAGAGGATTTTTAGCGAGGAAATTGCCAGGCTTCGAAGAGGCGGATTAAGGCAGGCTCCCCATATCCAATGGTTCCATGTCGAGAAGCGTTTTTTCCCAATGGGTGTCAAAATGATTGGCGCTTTCTGTGATGCAATCAGGGATACGAACCTGATTGATCCAAAGAAATATATCGCAGGATTTCAGATCATCCCTGATGAGATCCCGGGGTTTGACGCGATTACATTTAACGAGGTAAAGATCTCCATGAGGGTTTCTCCCTGGATGGAGGCGGAGATCAGGGCGGGAAGGGCAATGGGACTTAATATATTTCTACCTGAAGCCACGATGAGGCTTGGAGGTTTTTCAGATGCCTGTCATAGTCTTACAGCTGCCACCACGGTAGCCATTGGGAAGGAAGAAAAACTGATTGATGAAATGGAAAAAATCATTCCAGGAGAATCAAATGTCTAAAGGAACGGGTTTTGGGAAAACGATTTTAATCGGTGATCAATTCGTTTTGGAAGGAGTACCGGCGATTGTCTCGGCAATTTCTTTCGAAACAGAGACTACGGTGGAAAGGATCTCTGGCGAAGGGTGGCTTCTGGAAGATAACCGAATTGAAGTTCCTGGATATAAGGAAAAGAAAAAGGAACAGCAGGCGCGCTCCATTGATAGGATTCTTGAAGTCATGGGAATCGATGTCAATAAGAACCCGATCAAGATAACAATCGGGGGAACGCTATTGGCTGGAAGTGGGGTGGGGGCCAGCGCTGCCAGTTGCGTTTCGCTTGCGCGTGCGTTAAATAAAGAGTTTAAGCTGGGTCTTTCGGTAGAGGAGATAAACCGGGCGGCCTGGCAGGGTGAATTCCCTTACCATGGGGTCGCGAGTGGAGTGGACAATACCGCCTCAACTTTCGGCGGTCTGCTGCTTTTTCAATTAATAAATGGACAACAGCATTTTGAAAAGATTAAAACCCCCCAATCATTCGAGATCGTATTAGCCAACAGCGGCATCACTGCAAATACAGCGCTCCTGGATGAGGTTACCGACCAACAAAAGAAGGACAATCCGCACCTGTTTGCTGAGCGTATGAAGACCATCACCAACCAGACATTTGAGATGAAAAAGGCACTTGAGGCAGGAGATCTGAAATCCGTGGGAAAAATCATGTCAAAGAATCATAAACTTTTGACCGAAATGCAGTTATCCCACGAAATTCTGGATTATCTATGCAAATTGGCACTCGATAAAGGGGCTTGGGGGGCGAAAGTAACCGGAGGGGGCAGGGGAGGATATATGGTCGCATTAACTCCCGGAAAAAAACTCCAGGATACAGTCGCCTCGGCTTTTGATAAGGAAGGATATAAGGTTATCCGGGCATCGATCGGTGGAAGCTGAGTGGAATAATGGTTGAAATATTTGAAAAGACGACTCCTGTTAGAAAAGGGAGTCGTTTTTTTATGGCTAATCCACAAATCTATATTTTAGCAATGTCCAGGCGGCAGAAAAGGCATCCTTGATCGTAATTTTCTTGCCATCCGAATAGTTTCGCGGGTTAAATGAAATTGGAACCTCATATACACGCATATTACGCTTTAATATTTTTGCAGTGAATTCAGGCTCGAAATCGAAGCGATTGGCTCTCAGTATCACACCATCCAACACTTCCCTACGGAAAATTTTATAACCGGTCTCCATGTCGCTCAGGATGGTGTTGTAGAGAAGGTTGGTTGAAAATGTGAGCAGCTTATTTGCAACCATATGCCAGAACATAACTGCCCGGCGTGGTCCACCCAGGAACCGTGAACCATAGACCACATCTGCAATATCCTCCTGGATTGGCTTAAGTAAAATGGGGTAATCACGTGGATCATATTCAAGGTCTGCATCCTGGATGAGTATCACATCGCCAGTAGCTGCGGCTATACCGGCGCGAACAGCTGCACCCTTACCCTGGTTTCTTTCTTGAATGATTAAATGGATGCCCTGGGAGTTTTCCCATTGCGAAAGCAAATCTCGGGTACCATCCGTTGAGCCATCGTCTACGAGAATAATCTCATATGCAAGGCCTGTTGCCAATACACGATCCAAAATAATGCGGATAGTCTTTGATTCATTAAAAATTGGAATGATTACGGAAAGATTCATGAATGAATTATAAACGAAATACGAGTCTGAAAGAAATCCGGCGTGCTATAATCACCAGGATCTGTTGTCTGTTCAGCCCGGAGTATATCCGGGTTGGTCAGCCAGTGCAGATTTGAATTGTGGATATCTACCTATGTGGATTGATTTACCTCGTCCTACTTTGATTGCACATCGCGGTGATAAGACTCATGCTCCGGAAAACACTCTGGCAGCTTTTAAATTGGCTGCTGAAAAAGGGGCAGATGCAATCGAATTTGATGTGCAATTAACATCTGACGGGCAAGTTGTTGTCATTCACGATCAGACAGTAGATCGTACAACGGACGCGACTGGCAGAGTTTCCAGATTTCCACTCGCTGCCTTGCGGGACCTGGACGCCGGTGCATGGTTTTCCGAGAAATTCCGTGGTGAACGTATTCCCACCTTGGATGAGGTATTTGAATCATTGAGTAAACACTTATTTATGAATGTTGAGTTGAAGAATTATTCCACTCCTTTTGACGGCCTTGTATCCAAAGTGGTTCACCTGGTTGTGAAACACGGTATGCAGGACCGCACTCTCTTGTCTTCATTTCTTCCCCATAATTTACGAAAAGCGCGCTCACTTCAACCCGCCATCCCACGAGGATTGCTGATCAAACGAGGCTTGACGGGATTTTGTGGTCGCACCTTTGGCTGGCACGCGGATTATTTTGCCGTCCATCCAAACCTGACCGAGGTTAATTCCCGGTTTATCGCCCATGTTCATGCCAAAGGGAAACGGGTTCATGTTTGGACGATAGATACGGAAGAGGATTTTAAGAGAATGGTTGGATTTGGAGTCGACGCTGTTATTACCGGTGACCTGGGACTGATTCTTCGTTCACTTGGGAGAATCCAGTGATCCCTCTGATGCGATTTTATCCAAAATTGACACGAATGATGATTCAGCGACTCCTCATATTCTTTTCGACAATCTTACTGATATTTTCCTTTTTCCCGGCGACATCTGTTCGCGCCTCGGATGCCTTTCAGAACAACAATGATGTGGCGCTTGCGCAAGAAATGCTTGATAAGATGACTCCAGAGGAAAGAGTCGGACAACTATTTCTTGTGACTTTCACGGGCTCGACTCCGAATAAGGATTTACAAATATCTGATTTGATTGCACGTTATCATATCGGTGGAGTGGTACTTCGGGCAGAAAATGACAATTTTATTGCTGCGCCAGATACCGTTGCGTCTGCCTATCAGTTGATTACCAAACTACAGGATCTGGAGTTACAAGCATCGATTATCCAACCCAGCAGTACCCCAGAAGCAGGAACACCTACACCTTTACCAGCGCCTCCACAAGTTCCTCCCAACTATATCCCCCTGTTTATTGGCATTTCCCAGCCCGGAGATGGCTATCCAAATGACCAGATTCTGAGTGGACTAACTCCTCTTCCAGGCTTGATGGCAATAGGTGCCACATGGGATCCTTCTTTGGCTGAAAAGGTCGGACTAGTGGCAGGAAAGGAGCTTTCAAGTATTGGCTTTAATCTATTTATTGGCCCTTCTCTGGACGTCCTTGAATCACCAGAAGCCACATTATCAAATGGTCTGGGTGCAAATTCATTCGGCGGTAACCCTTATTGGGTAGGGACAATGGGAAGTGCCTATATCAGTGGCCTGCATATTGGCAGTAATAAACGGATGTTGGTAGTCGCTGGCCACTTTCCCGGTCGTGGCAGTGCCGATCGGCCGGATGGAGAGGAACCGGCGACAGTTCGAAAGTCACTGGAGCAGTTGAAGAAGTTCGAATTGGCACCTTTTTTTGCAGTAACCGATAGTGCTCTGAATCTGCAAGGCGTCGTTGATGGCCTGCTTGTTTCGCATATCCGATATCAAGGCCTACAAGGGAATATTCGTTCGACAACCCCACCAGTCAGTTTCGATTCTCAAGCTCTCGCACAGATCTTATCCCTTCCGACCCTTTCTAGTTGGCATCAGGCCGGAGGTCTGATGGTAAGTGATGATCTTGGAAGTAAAACCGTGAGGCTGTTCTATGATCCAGGCGGACAATCTTTTCAAGCCCGCAATGTTGCCCTGGATTCCTTTCTGGCAGGAAATGATGTACTCTATATGGGGAATATCGTCTCCAGTGATGCAAAAGATAACTATACATCGATTGTCCAGGCAATGGATTTCTTTGTTCAAAAATACAATGCAGACTCAGCCTTTGCCAAACGCATCGATGAAACTACGCTGCGTATACTGACCAAAAAATATCAGCTTTATGGCAATTTTGATTTGGGGGTGGTTACCCCAGCTCTCACTGGGCTTACGCAACTTGACCAATCCGAAGCGACCACTTTTGAAGTTGCCCGGAAATCGGCGACTCTGGTCAGCCCGGATAAATTGGATTTGGAAACAGTTCTTCCTTCTCCTCCTGAGGTAAACGACCATATCATTTTCCTGACCGATACACGGGCTGGCAAGCAATGCAGTAATTGTACTGAAGAGCCAATGATGGCTATCGATTCATTGCAGAATGCCGTACTACGTCTTTACGGTTCACAGGCCGGCGGGCTGGTTATACCTGGAAGACAGGTTTCCTATTCATTGGATTCACTTTCGGGGATCCTTGCAGGTGGTTTGGGAAATCAAGAGCTGGAAGATGCGTTACGTCAATCGAATTGGGTCATCATTAATATATTAAATGCCGAGCCAGGACAGTCACAGACCACGATATTGCACCAATTTCTTACCGAAAGGCAGGACCTTTTACGCAACAAGCATATTGTTGTCTTTGCGTTCAACGCCCCTTATTTCTTGGATGCAACTGATATCTCCAAGTTGACGGCATATTACTGTCTCTACAGTAAATCCAGTCCTTTTATTGAAGTGGCTGCCAGATTGATTTTTCGGGAAATATCTCCAATTGGCACTTTGCCCGTCTCCGTGACAGGCGTAGGTTATGATTTACTCACAGCAACGGCACCTGACCCAACCCAGGTTATCAATCTTTCCTTGGAATTGCCTTCGCTCGCAACACCGGAAGTAGGCGCACAATTGCCAGCTTTACCATCCTCTACGCCATATTACCGTGTGGGCGATTCCCTTTCAGCCCGGACAAGTATCATTGTTGACCATAACGGTCACCCGGTTCCAGATGGGACAAATGTTCAGTTCAGGATTGCAGTGAATGGAGCCGGCGGAGTTGTTCAACAAATCAATTCAGCTACCGTCCAGGGGGTAGCTAGGGCGTTATTTAGTATTGACCGCCCAGGCCTGCTTGAAATCAGTGCTTCCAGTGATCCTGCAATCAGCTCAGTCGTTTTACAGTTGAAGATTACGAGCGAAGGATCTAGTGTGACGGTCGTAACGCCCACTCCCATACCTGAGTTTACACCGACTCCAACCGAAATGATTCCGACTCCTACCGCAACAATTCCTGCCTCACCTTTGGCGCAAGGGTATCCGGGCGTAACTGGTTGGTTCGGAATGGTACTTCTTATGTGTGTGTATGGATTAATGGCTTACTGGATAGGGAACAGATTTGCAGGAACAGGTTGGGGACTGCGTTGGGCGTTGTGCGTTGTCTTGGGTGGATTAATTGCATATACATATTTGGCAATACGTTTGCCTGGTGCGGCGGCATATCTTCATAAGAGTGGTTGGCCGGGAATGGCAGTGATTGTATTACTGGGAGGGGTAGCCGGTTTTCTGGGTGCGATTGCCTGGTTCCGATTGTCTAAGGAATCAAGGAAGCAATCAGGCTGACGATCAGCAAGCCGATTGTAACCCCAACCAGCACTTGGTCTATTCTCCCCCAGAGACGATAAGGAACTGTAACTTTAGAGTGAATCTGTATCTGAGGCCGGAGAGGCAATTCGCGTGTCCCGAGCAAGGTCTGGCGTAGCTCCTCGGCTGTACCCGGACGGTCATCCGGGTGTAGTTCCATTGCCCATAAAATGGCACGATCTGTACGAAGGCTGATAGCTGGATTAAGTTTACGCGGATTTGGCAGACTTTCGGGGTGTAGGAAACGCTGGCGAGCGTCAACCGGGGGGGTGTTTGTTAACAAATGATAGAGAGTACAGCCAAAGGCATAAATGTCACTGCGGATATCGGTGTGCAAACCGTCACCACCGTATTGCTCCAATGGAGTGTAAAGTGCTGTACCCCGACCCTGAATGACGGTGATGGTCATCTCGTCGGGGACGAGTGCCTTTACCAGACCAAAATCCACCAGTTTAAGTAAACCATTGGGGGTGATTTTTAAATTGGAGGGTTTTACATCTCGATGAACGAGAGGAGGATTCTGGCTGTGCAGGTAGGTCAGTGCCTCAGCCAACTGGTTGGCCCAGCCCAGTACATTTTCTTCGCTTAGAAATGTATTGCTCTGTTTTGCGTCCAACATCAAGGTACGCAGATCCTTGCCAGGGATATAATCCATCACCAGATAATCGCGCGGACCGATCGAGAAAAAGTCTGAGACTTTAGGCAGGTTGGGATGATCCAGGCGCGCTAATACGGTGGCCTCGTGCAGGAATTGCTGGCGAGCCTCCTTTAGTAGTTTGACAGGAACTGTGCGGTCATGCTCGACTTCTTTGAGAGCACATTGGCGGCCTTCCAAGCGAAGGTCATCGGCAAGGTAAATATTGCCCATGCCTCCCCTGCCGATGCGCTCACGAATGCGATAACGACCGCGCAGAACATCTCCGGGTTTCAGCGCGATAGGCATATGTGTATGATTCGAAGTAAGCTGAAAAACAATTCATAGCTGGCAAGGTTTCGGCGTTGTGAGCCAGCATTGCAAATCCGTTCATACTTTGTTATATTATAAGCGTCTTTTGCACTCTTGTTATATAATAAGAGGTAGAGGATTGAACAAATCATGGATGGGAATCTAACAGAGCCTCCGTTATTAATTGCGAAAACTGGTCCGTTAAAAGGGCAGCGCTGGACGTTAAGCAAACCCTTGTTGATTGGACGGGAAACAACCTGTGAGATCGTGGTGACAGACAGGATGGTTTCACGGTTTCATGCACGGATTACTCCCACACCAGATGGCATGCTGTTGGAGGATTTGGATAGCAAGAACGGAACCCATCGGAATGGTGACCCAGTTTATGGAAAAGTGATATTGGAAGATGGCGACACAGTGCAAATTGCACTCGCACAACAATTCCTATTCCTGATGTCAGATGCGACCGTACCGCTTAATGAAGACGAATTACCGGCCGGTCGAATGCGACTGGATATCCGATCCCGAAGTGTTTGGGTGGATGATCAGTTGATAGAACCGCCTCTTTCCGCCCTTCAATTTCATGTCCTACGTTTCCTATATGAGAATCAAGGCCAAGTGGTCGACCGGCGGGAATTGATCACAAACGTTTGGGGCGAAGAACAAGCCATTGGTGTATCTGATCAGGCGTTGGATGCACTCTTACGCAGGTTACGTGACCGAATTTCCACCATTGATCCAGCGCATCCCTATATTATGACCGTACGCGGGCACGGTATCCGGTTGGAAAATCCATCAGGATAAAAAATGAAAAATATCCCCGCCAGACACATCCGGCGGGGATTTCTTTATTTCATACTCTTTGTCATCGAAAATTTGAGCACTGCCTTATAAAGTGCACGGAGTTTTTCGATAGTCTGGGCATCTTCTGCCTGAGGTTTGTTCCCAGCCTGCTCCTCACTGCGCGTAAGTATGTTAGCAATGATGGAACTGAGTTCAGGGGTAATTTCTTCCGCGTGTTGCTCAAACAATTTATTCAGAGCACCCTCGTCGGGTGCATCCAGTAGTTCTTCCAGCAGAGCCAATTCAGGAGGGGGAGCACTGGCCTCCTTTAAAACTGCAACGATCTGTTGCAGTTTGGGCATCAGGTCAGCGTCGTTTTTCTGGTTGGCATCCTGGAGGGCGCGATTCAGCACCTGTACAAAAGCATCGTTAATTTCATGGATATGACTGGCGGTGGCATGCTGAATGTCATCGGCTGCCAAGAGGGTATTAAGAAGTTCATTGGCTCTTTTAAACTCTTCTTCTGTCCGCTGATCAAACTGACGTGTACTTTCAAGCAACTTTGTGCGTAAATCCTCTAATTTCTTCCTTTCTTGACCAGAGTTTTTCTCAATCTTCTCTGTGAGAGATTGAAAGAACATGTAATCAAGACCTGGACGTGCCAGGCTGACAAGGGCATTTATGCGGTCCTCGTTTGGGGCAGCAATCAGGATCTCGAGCAGTTTTTCACGGTCGAGATTCTTCCCGGCGCTCTGCAGAGACTTGAGGGCTTCCTGTACCTCTTTTGCCTGGTCGGTAATCTTTCGCCCATATTCTGACTCTTCCAGGAGTTGCTTCTGGATGGCATCCATTTGAGCAATATACTGTTCCTGACCACTGCCTGTGGCACCTTCCATTAGGCGGTTAAATATGGAGAAGAACTCCGCATCCAGGAGGTCTCCTTCTTGTTTAATTATCTCTGTTCGTGCTTCTGGGGATGAGGCGCCAAGGAGACGCTCCACGAGGGAAACACGTTTCTTTTGAGCCTCAATCATCGCAGGAGTAATCCCATCAGCACCCAAAATGCGCTCGATAAGACTTTGATAAGTCAAGAAACTCTGCGGGCGTAATAGGTAAGCCTTACGTTTTTCGGGCGGCAGGCGGTTCGTGATCTGGGTGATGAGCGGGCCAACCAGTTTTTCTTGGTCATTGACCGGCATTGCCAACTCCGGCGGAAAATAAGTGAGCAGGAGTTGTTTATCTGCATCATGATAGACAATAGGGGTTGCCAAAGGGCCGTTATAACCACAATTTTGACATACTGCGTAGTTGGAGACCCCTCCCAATAAACGTTGTTTGGCGCCAGGATCGGAGGTAATATCGAAGAGCTGTTCAATCTGGGCAACAATTGGTTGCCGGCAACGTGGGCAGGGAATTTGGGTTTTTTGAGGTGGCATGGTTTAATTTCCGATTTTTATTCTCAATTGATAACGGCATATAAAAAAACGAACCGGCCTATTTTACTTCATAATTAAAATTATGGGCGTGGCAGGGAAAAGCATATACGGGCTCCTGAACCCGGGTGTGTGTCCACCCAGATGTGCCCGCCATGCGCCTCAACAATGGCCTTGGCTAAATACAGCCCCAGACCAGCACCTTTTGTCTTTCGAACGGCCTTGTCGGATCGATAGAAGCGGTCGAACACATAGGGAATATCCCCGGGGTCGATCCCTGGACCTTGATCAATTACACAAATGATGATCTGTTTTGGGCGGACCTGTCCACTAATGCAAATTTCACCATCCGAAGAATATTTGATTGCATTGGAGACCAGGTTGGATATGACTTGCGAGATGCGATCTTCGTCTGCCAAAATAACCGGAAATTCTTTGGGGAAATCCACAACGATGGTATGCTTGTCAGTCTGAGTCCGGAAACGCTCTGCCAGACGTTCAACGAGCGTCGAAAGCGAAATATCGGACAGGTTTGGAGTCAGCCCTCCGGCTTGTAGACGGGAAGCATCAAGCAAATCATCAATCATAGATGCCAGATGGTCGGCTTCTTCTTCTATGATCGCGAGACTATCTCGGACGATGTTTTTGTCCCATTTGGCATCTTCCCGCCGCAATGTACTGACGTAGCCTTTTATTAGTGCAACAGGAGTCTTTAGTTCGTGACTGACAATGGAGACGAATGTATTCTTGATCTCTTCGGCAGTACGAAATTTTGTAATGTCACGGACAGTGACAACAACATTTCGCAAAGTGCCATCAGCAGCCAGTAGTGGTGAGTAGGTAATGCCTATGGGCAGGCTGGGCGCCTCGGGGCGCTCCAGGTCACCTTCAACGTATAAATAAGCGTTGGATGTTAGCGGCCATCCATTCGTCTCAGCCTCTTCCAACGTCAGCCCTTCAGGGCGTCGTGCCCACCGGAAAATGTCGGCGTGGGCTTTGGTCTGGATATCAGCTCGAGGGCGTCCGTAGAGATGTTCAAAGGCAGTGTTACATCTCTCAATGCTGCGATCAGCATTAAGTATAAGGATTCCATCGGCAGCCGAATCGAGCAAAGCGTCCAGTCGTTGTTTCTCATAGCTGACTTGTCCATAGAGACGCGCGTTGTAGACGGCGATGGCAGCCTGGTCGGCAAAGGTTTGTAGAAGAAGTTTATCGTTGGGCGAATAAAGGTCGGGATAACTGCGAAAAATGAATATGACACCGATGACCTGCCCATGAGTGGCGAGGGGAATACCGACACCATTCAACAATCCCATGCTGGCGGTGTAAGTCAGCTGATTTAGCATCCGGTTGAGTTCGATGAGATTCAATTCAGCGGCTTTTTCTTCAGCCAGGAGAGGCTCGAGATAACTTAAAAATGCTGCAGGAATACCATGTACAGCAACCACTCGCCAGGCGCCTGCTTCTTTCAGGGCTATGATTCCGGCTTGCCCGGCAAGCATTTCAATGGAGATCCGCAAGATGCGCGTTAGCAGCTTATCCAGGTTAAGTTCCTGGGTAAGTGCACGTGCGATTTCAAGCAGGTAGTCGCGTTGGCGGACTCGAAAATCTGGTAGCATACTTCTCGTGGAAATGAGTTTAATTTAAAGGTGATAGAAATACTCTTATATTTTATCACCTGCCTTTGTGCAGAGTGTTAGAGGAGCGTTATCATCTTGATAGAGGTACATAAAAAATCACCCCAATTCCGTTAAGGTTTGGGGTGATTTTTTTAATTAGGTGCTAAGGGCGTCTACCACCTGTGCCTGCGCTACAGGTGCAGCACACGTGGTAGTAGCTATAAAGGACTTGTTTCCTACTTCATTTCTTTCTCTGCCAGGGTCAATGCCTCTTCAAAAATGATTAATCCTTCGTCGATTTCTGTATTCGAAATAGATAGAGGTGGAGCGATACGAACGACACTCTTCCCGCATGAAAGCAGGATCAGCCCGCGTTCAAAGGCCAATTCGACCAGCCGGCTGCAGAGTGCCTCGGCTGGGTCCTTGGTCTTGCGATCCTTGACGAATTCCACACCAATCATCAAGCCGATGCCGCGCACGTCACCGATGGATGTGTGACGGGCCATAATTTCGTGTAGGGCATCCAGAGTATATGCGCCGACAACGCTCGCATTTTCCATATACTTGTTTTCGATTAGATCTATGGTAGCGAGGGCAGCAGCACATGAAAGCGGGTTTCCTCCAAAGGTGTTGCCGTGCGATCCGCGCGGCCAATCCATGACTGATTGCCGGGCCACACAAGCACCCAGTGGCATCCCGGAAGCGATACCTTTGGCAACTGCAACAATATCTGGTTCCACATCGAAATGCTCAATGGCCCACCATTTACCTGTGCGACCCATTCCGCATTGCACTTCGTCGGCGATGAGCAGGATATGATATTTATCACATAATTCGCGTAACGCCGGGAAGAAACCCGCAGATGGGATGATGTAGCCGCCTTCGCCCTGGATTGTCTCCACCAGGATGCCGGCTACCTCATCCGGTGGAATGATATGGCCAAGGATTTCCGACTCGATATAGCGAACAACCGTCTCGCCGTAATCTTCACCCGCTTGTCGGTCCAGCACAGGCCGATACGGATTGGGGAATGGTGCATGGACGACGCCGTTCATCAATGGGTAAAAGCCGCGATGATAAGTTGGCTTGCTGGCTGTAAACGTAACCGCACCCATTGTTCTTCCATGGAAGGCACCGGTAAAGCCGATGAAATTTGTTCTTCCGGTGTGATAACGGGCCAATTTGATGGCTGTTTCAATGGATTCAGTACCTGAATTGGTCATGAAGGATACAGCAGCTTCACCAAATGGCGCAATCTCATTCAGCTTTTCGCCGAGCATGACCCATTGTTCGTGGTAAAAATCCGATGAAATATGAATAAATTTCTCGGCCTGTTCTTGAATGGCTTTGACAATTTTTGGATGACTGTGACCGGTGGCTGCAACAGCGATGCCGGCTGCAAAGTCCAGGAAACGGTTACCATCAACATCCCAGACCTCGGAACCGCGTCCATGATCCATGACAAATGGAACTCCACGCGGATAAGATGGCGAGATTACAGCCGAATCACGTTTTATCAGTGCTCTGGCTTTTGGTCCTGGCAATTTCATAGGTTCCATGGTTATTCTCCTTCTCAATGTAGTATATTAATGTCCGCGAGTTTGACATGCGCCAGCGCCAGCGAACCAAGCAGTCCGGCGTCATCTCCCAGTTTGGCGGTTGTGATTTCCAAATCATCCAAGTAGGATGGATCCATGACATGTCGGCGAATTGAATCCTTAACCGGATCGAGCAATATGTTCCCACTAAAAGATACGCCGCCGCCAAAAATCACCAGGGATGGGTTGAATATGTGGAGGTAATCAGCGGTAGCCTGGCCAATGAATTCTCCAGCGTGGATAAATGCTTCTATGGCCAGCTCATCACCCTTTTGGGCAGCTTCGGAGATCTGACGGGCAGACAAAACTCCAGGTCCCAAGCTGGATTTCCTTCCAGCGGTTATCTGTTCTTTGAAATAATTTGCAAGAGCTGGTCCGGAGGCTACCGCCTCCAGATGGCCTCGGACTCCACAGGAACATACTGGCCCATCTGGTAGCACGGTAATGTGGCCCAGCTCAGTCGCCATGCCGCGGAAACCTTCGACCAATTTGTCGCCACTGATTACACCGCCACCAATCCCGGTGCTGATGGTGAGATAAACGATGTCATGATGTCCCTTACCGGCTCCATAAAGCCATTCCCCCATTACGGCCAGGTTGGCATCATTCCCAATATAAGCTGGAACGTTGTATTTCTTCGACAGTAATTCAGCCAGCGGATATCTTTTCCAGGCAGGGATGTTGGGGGTTTCAATGATGATCCCATTAAAGGGGTTAATAGGTCCGGGCACAGCGGCACAAATGATATCCACCGGCTCATCCGGCCAGACCGAGTCAATTAACGAAGTAAGCCGCTCGAACACACCGGCTTCCCGGCCGCGTGACGGAGCACGCCGAATATTGATCGGTTTGGTACTGTTTTTTGGATATACAGCGACTCTTAACTGGGTACCACCGATATCAATGGAAATGATTGTGCTCATAGTGAAAATTATAACATGACAAAAGGAGCGACCTGTGGGGTTATGTCACTCCCCTATAAAACTGCCCATGCTTTACCAGATATTGGATGAATGTAATTCGCACACAACAGCGCTTGATTCAATTATTTGATTACGACTTCCCTTTTAGCCTTCATTTTTTGTTTGCGATCAGGGTTCAGTTGTACGTATGGTTGACTATTCTTCCAAAGGCTGCTATTATCCCCGTGATGTATAGGCGAAGAGAAGTCTGGTTCCTCTCAGTGCGACGAAGGATAAAGTCGCTATTGCGCTGGTTCGTGCCTGGGTTGGGGGTGAAGCGTTGGTTTTTTATCCTTTTGATTGGGATTACCATAATTGGTCTTGGTCTGGCTATCTTACTGGTAGGAATTTATAGTACTGCTCCTCAAACCTGGTGGCTTCCGGCGGTAACTTTCCTTTCTCTCCAATCCTTGACGCGCCCTTTGCGGGTTATCATCTTTGGAATACTCGGCTTGAGTCTGATCGTCTTAGGAATCTGGGGACTAAACCGTTCTCTACTTGAGCCATTTCTGCAACCTGGGAAAAAGCTGGTGGACCAGGTAACGGAGTTCCGGCGACGTGAACGCGGCCCAAGAGTGGTCGTGATCGGTGGCGGCCACGGGATTGCTACAGTGTTACGTGGCCTGAAGGAACATACCAATAACCTGACGGCAGTTGTCTCGGTGGCTGATGATGGCGGCTCTTCCGGCGAAATCCGTCGTGACCTGGGCATCCTTCCTCCAGGGGATATTCGTAATTGCCTGGCGGCGCTCTCTGACGATGAAGCTTTATTGACCCAATTATTCCAATACCGGTTTGGGGGTGATACCGGTTTGGGAGGACATGCGTTTGGTAATATGTTCATTACCGCGCTGGCAGATCTTACGGGAAGTTTCGAAAATGCGGTTGCAGAATCAGGCAGGGCGCTCTCTGTACACGGACAGGTTCTTCCGGCAACGCTTCACAACGTCAGGTTGGTAGCAGATATCCGTTTGCCACAGACCGAAACTGAAATCCGGGTAGAGGGTGAGAGTCAAATTCCAAAGGCAGCCGGGCGGGTACGCCGTGTCTGGCTGGAACCGAACGATGCCTCGGCATATCCTCCGGTCATACAAGCCGTGTTGGGAGCCGATATGATCGTAATCGGTCCCGGCAGCCTATATACCAGTATTTTGCCCAATCTTCTTGTACGGGATTTGTTGGAGGCAATCCACTCCAGCCGTGCAGTCAAGATGTTCGTGACCAATATTGCCACACAGCTGGGCGAAACGGAAAAATATTCCTCCAGCGATCATATCCATGCCCTTGAGGATCTAATCGGTTTCGAACTTGTGGATGTCATTGTCTGCAATTCGTGTTATGATGGGGAATTTGATGGGACGGTTCAGTGGGTCCGCTTGGATGAAAGTGAGAATCGGGATCCACGGGTTTATTTCACAGAGTTGGTGGATCGTGACAATAAAATCCATCATGATGCTGCCAAACTCGCCCAAACGTTGATGGCTTTGTATAATGAGCGAACAGGTCCGCTCACCAAGGAAAATGCAACGCAACCGCGTTGAATAAAATCAAAACCCTTAAGGAGAATATTATGGTAACACGTGTAGGAATCAATGGTTTTGGCCGGATCGGCCGTCAGGTCTTGAAGGCCATTCGGGATTACTATCCTGAAGAATTGGAAGTCGTCGCCTTTAATGATATTGGCGACATGAAGACAATGGCCCACCTGCTCAAGTACGATACGAACTATGGTCGCTACGATGGCACAGTTGAGATACATGATGAAGGTCTATTAATTGATGGCAAGAAAGTCAAGGCTTTTAAGGAGACTGATCCTGCCGCTATCCCGTGGAAGGATTTGGGAGTGGATATCGTGATTGAGTCTACCGGCCTTTTTACCATCAAGGAAGATGGCATCAATAAAAAGGGCAAGACTGTCAAAGGTGCTGTCAACCATATAACAGCTGGAGGCGCCAAGAAAGTCATTATCTCCTCCCCTGCAGAAGGGGAAGACATCACCATTGTGATGGGCGTAAATGAAGACAAGTACGACCCTAAGAATCACAACGTTGTTTCGAATGCCTCTTGTACCACGAACTGCCTGGCTCCAGCTGCCAAAGTGGTACACGATAAGTATGGGATTAAGCGCGCCTTCATGACCACCATCCATGCTTATACCAATGACCAGAAGATCCTTGACATGCCGCATTCAGACCTGCGCCGCGCCCGTGCTGCAGCCATGAACATCATCCCAACTACAACGGGTGCAGCCAAGGCCATATCACTTGTCATCCCCGACCTAAAGGGTAAATTTGATGGTTACGCCTTGCGTGTGCCGGTCTCAACTGTCTCCGTGGTGGACTTCACTGCCGAACTTGAGAAATCTACCACCACCGACGAACTTCGCCAAGCCTTCCGGGATGCCGCCATGCTGCCCCGCAATAAAGGTATCCTTCAAGCTGTGGATGAACCACTGGTGAGTATCGATTACAAGGGCGATCCGCACAGTTCTTCTGTGGACCTGCCGTTCACCAGCGTTCTTGGAAAGGTTGAGAACAACTTTGTAAAGGTTGTTGCTTGGTACGATAATGAATGGGGTTACTCGGTTCGTACGGCCGACCTGGCTGCACTGATGGCAAGAAGCTTATAGACGAATGAATAAATCGTCTCATAGTTGAAAAACTATGAGACGATTTATTATTTGACTTGGAAAATCATGATGAATAAAAAAACAGTTCGTGATATTGATTTGAAGGGCAAGCGCGTCTTGATGCGCGTGGATTTTAATGTCCCTATGGCGGAGGGCAAGGTTACCGATGATAAACGGATCAAAGCTGCACTTCCGACGATCAAGTATGTATTGGAACACGGGGCATCCCTTCTTTTGATGAGCCACCTCGGTCGTCCAAAGGGAGGATTCACTCCCGAGTTCAGCCTGAAACCAGCGGCGGAAGTACTGGCAGGATACCTTGGCATGCCCGTTAAGATGGCACCAGATTGCGTTGGGCCGGAAGTAGAGAAGATGGCCAAGGAGATCAAACCGGGCGAAGTCATCATGCTGGAAAATACACGCTTCCATCCCGAAGAAGAAAAAAATGACATGGGACTGGCCAAGAAGATGGCCGCTCTTGGTGATGTTTATGTAAATGACGCTTTTGGTTCCGCTCATCGTGCCCACTCCTCGACCGAGGGTGTGGCGCACTTCCTTCCGGCGGTTTCCGGCTTCCTGATGGAACAGGAACTGGAATATCTTGGGAAAGCAATTGCCAACCCGGAACATCCTTATATTGCCATTCTGGGTGGCGCCAAGATTAGCGACAAGATTCTTGTGGTAGAGACACTGCTCTCAAAATGCGACAAGCTCATCATCGGCGGTGGCATGGCGAATACCTTCCTGGCAGCCAAAGGCCTGGATATGCAGGACAGCCTGGTGGAAGAAGCCTCGATAACTACCGCCAAAGCAATTCTTACAAAATCAGGTGACAATATTGTCCTGCCTGTGGATGCGGTTATAGCTGACAAATTCGCTGAGGACGCAAATAGTAAAGTGGTAGCTGTAGAAAAGATGCCGTCCGGCTGGCGTATGATGGATGTTGGACCCAAGACTCTTGAACTTTACAAAGAGACACTTAAGGGAGCTAAATTGATCGTCTGGAACGGTCCCGTGGGAGTGTTTGAGATGCCGAAGTTTGCTGAAGGCACATTTGCTTTAGCAAGAATGCTGGCTGAATCCGGTGCGGTCACAGTCATTGGCGGGGGGGATAGCGCCAGTGCGGTGAAAAAAGCCGGCGTTGCAAAGCAGATGACACATGTTTCCACCGGTGGCGGAGCTTCATTGGAGTTCCTGGAAGGTAAGGAATTACCCGGAGTTGCCGCGTTATTGGAGAAATAATATAAATTACCAGGTGCGAAGGGCTAATAAGCCAGTTCGCCACTTGAAACTTTACCAAATTGAGGAGCTCTAGCAATATGCGCACTCCATTCGTAGCTGGAAACTGGAAAATGAATAAAACTGTTGTTGAGGCTCGGGCACTTGTTGCTGAAATGTCTCAGGCCTTAGGCGCGATCAAGGGAGTGGAAAAAGTGCTTTGTCCCCCCTTCATATCCCTTATCCCGGTAGCGGCGCTCCTTCAAGGCACCGATATAGGATTGGGTGCCCAGAATTTGCATTGGGAGACGAAGGGTGCTTTCACCGGCGAAATCGCTCCAGGAATGGTAGCCGAGTACTGTAATTATGTCATTATTGGCCATTCCGAGCGACGAACGTATTTTGGCGAAACTGATGAAACCGTTAATAAGAAAATTACTGCTGCGCTTAATACTGGATTGGTCCCGATTGTATGTGTCGGTGAAACCCTGGCTGAGCACGATTCCGGTCATACAGCGGAAGTAGTCACCAGGCAAATTCGCCTGGGTTTCACAGGCCAACTGAAGGAGTCTATCCCCATGGTGGTAGTTGCATATGAACCCGTCTGGGCGATTGGGACCGGACGTGCCTCCAATGGTCCGGACGCCAATATTGTGATCCGTGATCATATCCGCAAACCTTTAACGGAGATGTTTGGCGGGGAAGCTGCACAGGCTGTGAGGGTACTCTACGGTGGTTCAGTGACCTCTGCCAACGCTGCCGAGTTTTTTTCTCAACCAGATATTGATGGTGCGCTGGTTGGAGGGGCGAGTTTGAAGGTGGATGAATTTGTAAAGATTACCCAAGCAGCAGTGAAATAGTTTGCTGACGAACTGCGGCGGACGACAGAAAAGGAATACTGTCGTCCGCCGTGGTCTTAATCCTTCGAATGTCTCTATTACCTTCTTTTTATAGCTTGCTCTGGCTCCTGGCAGCATTATTCATGCTGGTATTCCTCCAGCGAATTTTGCATCGCGAAATACAAGGGGTTTTCTTGATACTGACCCGTAGGACCGGCCTGACCCAGGTCATTTTTGCCCTTATTTTCTTTCCCGGTGTCTTATTGCATGAGCTCAGCCATTTTCTCATGGCAAAGCTGCTTTTTGTACCAACGGGGAAATTCTCGCTTATTCCCCAAGCACAGGCAAACGGTAAACTACGTCTGGGCTATGTGGAAACGGCCTCAGGCGGTTTTATCCGGGATGCCCTGATTGGAGCTGCACCCCTTGTAACCGGGTGCCTTTTTGTGGCTTATGCAGGAATTTATCATTTACACTTACTGCCATTATGGAATGTTATTCGCCTGGCTGATGCCAACGGTTTCTTATCAGTCTTGATGGCAATTCCAAATGCTCCAGACTTCTGGTTATGGTTCTATTTGATATTTACTGTCAGCAGCACAATGATGCCTTCTGAATCAGATCGACATGCCTGGCTCCCGCTTGGATTGCTGGCAGGTTCTTTGATAGCTGTCGCCATCCTGGCTGGTGCAGGTTCATGGATGGTGGAGAACCTGGCAACACCCTTTAATTCGTTTTTACGAGGATTAGCGCTAATATTCGGTCTAAGTGGGATCATCCATTTGGTGTTTATAATTCCATTATTTTTAGTTCAACGCTTATTATCGAGACTGACTGGTTTAGAAATCGAATAACTACCAAACATTTATCAAGGGGTGGTTATTCAGAAAGAGGAACCAACAAAAGGGGAATTTTTGTACGCCGGGCTACGCCGGCAGCCACACTACGATTCCAGAAGGCATCCAAACCAGCATGGCCATGCGTACCAAAAAGTATCAAGTCGGAGTTCATTTCTTCAGCGGTTTTGGCAATGACTGGTGCAGGATCGCCGCGTGCAATTTCAGCAGTGGCAGGGATATGTTTGTTTTTGAATGTGTTCAGATGCCCCTGGAAATGCTCCTGGGCAATCTCCTCGGATATATCCAGGTAAGCGGTGGATGTGGCTGGAAGCATATTGCTGACTGCGGCTTGTTCGCCTGAAAGAGTACCCAGGGTGGGGATCACACAGAGCAGATTCAATTCAGCACCATAAGCGTTTGCCAGAGATTCGGCGATGGGTAGGGCTTTATCGTGGACTGATTCGTTGTCAAGCGGGACCAGTATATGTTTTAAATTAAACTCGGAGGCAGACTCATCCGGCTTGATGAGCAATACTGGAGTTCCGCTTGCTGCAGCCACCTCCTGAGCGATATTTCCAAAGAAAAAGTCATGCATTCCGCTATTCCCGTGTGAACACAAGATGATCAGGTCTGGTTGAATTTCATCCGAAGAATGGTCAACGATACTATGGGCTACATCTGAAACCGGGGAAGTATGGACGTGCAGATCAACTTTGATTTTCGAGTGAAAGGCACGTTTGGCAGTTTTGGCTAGATAAACATTGGCCTGGTCGGCATCTGTCAGATGGCGGTCGCGATGGACTTCTGAGGGGGCATCCTGCTCTATGACATGAAGGAGGGTAACTGGTGCGTTAAAAGCTTTTGCCAGGGAGAATGCAGCGGGCAAGGCTGCCTCAGCCAGTTTTGACCCGTCCAGAGGAACAAGGATGTGTTTGAACATAGGCTTATCTCCCGAAGAATATTTTGTAGAGAAGGAATAAGTTGAGCAGGATGATCAGCGCAGCTGATAGGCTGGCCAGCATCGTGGTGAGCCACCCGTTGACCAATACTCCCATTATTTTTTTTCGGTGGGTGAATATTACCAACGGGATGATGGCAAATGGCAGTCCAAACGAGAGGACCACCTGACTGATTACGAGCGTGCGGGTTGGATCGAGCCCGACAAAGATGACGATAAGAGAAGGGATAATTGTTATCAAGCGCCGAATCCAGGGCGGGATATGAAAATGCAGGAAACCCTGCATGATTATTTGTCCAGCCATTGTCCCAACTGACGAAGAGGACAATCCTGATGCAAGCAGTGCCACGCCAAACACAATACCCGAGGCGCGGCCAAGGAGTGGTTGAAGAGTCTGATAGGCTTGCTCCAGGGTGCCAACGTTCGTACCGGTTTTAAAGAATGTCGCCGCGGATGTGATTAGCATGGCAGCATTGACTGAGCTGGCAATGAGCATGGCGATGCCCACGTCAATAATCTCGAATCTATATAAGCGATGAAGTTGTTCCGGTTTTTTAACTACCACCCGCCCCTGTGTCAATGCAGAGTGCAAGAAAATGGCATGTGGCATAACAGTGGCTCCCAAGATGCCAGTTGCCAACAAGATACTCTCAGAGCTGGTGAAATGTGGCACGAAAGTGGAACGTGCGATTTCACCCCAAGCCGGGTGCACGAGGAAGATTTCAACCACATAGCTGGCCGCGATGATGGCAAGAAACCCGGTGATAACCGCTTCCAGTGGACGGAATCCGTAGCGTTCAAGGCTGAGGATAAGGAAAGTAATGAGGGCGGTCAGCAGTCCAGCGATCCAAAGCGGCAGGCCGAAGAGCAGATTCAATGCCACTGCGGCCCCCAGAAATTCGGCCAGGTCGGTTGCCATGGCAACCAATTCCATCAATACCCACATGATCCAAACGACCGGCCTGGAGAAATTTTCCCGACACAATTCAGCCAGGTTCTTTCCACTGGCAATGCCCAGTTTTGCCGAAAGAGCTTGCAGGAGCATTGCCATCAAGTTGCTGCCAAGGATGACCCACAGGAGTTCATAGCCGAACTGCGCACCACCCTGGATATTCGTGGCGAAGTTTCCAGGGTCCACATAAGCGATGCTGGCGATAAAAGCCGGTCCAAGGAAAGGCAACAGGCGGGCAGCCCAACTTTTCTTGCTCTTGCCGGAAAGAACGGCTTTGGCATCGCGCGAAGTCGAATTTTCGCTCAAGATTTTAGTGCGAGATGATCTTGATAAGTCCTTGCGTGATGACATGCGAGATATTTTACTCGAAAAGAAAAGTTGAATGGATGACTGGGTATTGAATTGAAATGGGGTATGCTCTATACTTGTGAAAAAATGGATCTCATTAGCCTACATATAATCTTTTAATTTTGACAGAGTTTTAATGAGTTAGCGAATTAATCTTTGAATGATCAATTCGGAAAAAGGAAAAGAAGGAATGTATCCAAATTATTTTCCCATGAACCTGGTCATGCTGGATATCGACGGAACATTGACCCAATCCTACGAATATGACCGAGAGATATTTGGATTAGCCATCGCTGAAGTGCTCGGGTGTCAGCCGATCGATGCAGACCTTAACAAATATAAGGACAAGACCTCTATTGGGGTAACCCAGGAGGCGATCCGGTGCGCAACAGGCAGGAATTCCACAGTTGAAGAGATCAACGAGGTGAAGCGCAGGGTGCTATTGCGATTGGAAAGAAAGTATCAAGAATCCCCCAAAATCTTTTGTGAAGTACCCGGAGCTGCCGGCTTCCTGGAAAAGTTACGAAAACTTAATGGAGTGGCGATCGCCATCGCCACAGGCTGCTGGCTCAACGAGGCTCTCTTCAAACTGAAGGCAAGCGGCCTGTCCGTTGATGGTATTCCCATGGCGACTTCTGACGATAACCGGAATAGAAGGAAGATAATGCGGATCGCTGCCGAAAAGGCCCGGGATTTCAATGCCTGCCCCAGATTCGAGAAGGTTGTATACCTGGGTGATGGATCCTGGGATCTACAGTTCTCTCGCTCCTTAGGATATGGTTTCATTGGCATTGGCCCGAGAGTCCGGGAGTTGAAAGAAACCGAAGCTATTTATTGGTACCCGGATTTCCTGGAAGTCGAGGCAGTCCTTGCCTCAATATCTTCCTTACTGAGATCGAATTAACTTCGTCTATTGGCCGGATCCGAGACTAATCAAGGTAGAAAAATAGTTAATTGTAGAAGAAGTGCCCGGGCTTTGAACAGTTAGGAATCCTCTCGTGGTTTCTGTGATAATATTAATAATTACTTGATAAACAGATTCAAGTCTCAGGTAACCACGTAACCTGTTGGAATAGGATGTCCTCATTTGAATTTGTAAATGTTTAATTCATTGTCAGGATGCATCATCGTTCAAAGGAGGATTTTCAGCCATGTTTCGTGTATTTAAAAAGCGACAAAATGTCTTTTTAAAATTAATTCATGAACAGGCTTCGCTTACGTTGGAAGGTCTGGAGGCTTTGAAGACTTTTATGGTCGCCAAGGATCCGGCTGCATCAGCTTTGCTTTCTGCCAAAGAAAAGGAGGCTGACGAAGCCCGTAGGATCCTGATTGATGAATTAAATAAGACCTTCATCACCCCGTTTGACCGGGAAGATATCTTTTCGCTTTCACGGACAATTGACGATGTATTGGATTATGCCTATAGCACGGTCAGTGAGATGGAAATTTTAAAGGTCGAGCCAACGAATTACATGCAGCAAATGGCTTCCATATTACGAGACGCCGCTTACGAATTATTGATGGCGGTCGACCGTCTGGAAGATCACCCGGGGGTGGCCAATGACCACGCTCAACGCGCCAAGTCTCTAGAAAACCGCGTAGAAGAGTTATATCGCGCAGCCCTGGCTGACCTTTTCGGTGGCGTCGAGGATATCCCTCATGTACTCAAAATGATGAAATCACGCGAGGTTTATCGGCATATGAGCAATGCGGCTGACCGTGGAGACGAAGCGGCCAATGTCATTGCCGATATCATTGTGAAGATCACCTGAGAGCAATCAGAATTTGTGTCATCAACCCTCATCGTAGTTGTGCTTTTAGCACTTCTGTATTCATTCCTGAATGGTCTCAACGATTCGAGCAGCATTGTCGCTACGATGATCTCATCGCGCGCTTATTCCTCGCGAATCGCTTTGGGAATTACAGCAGTGGCGGAATTTCTGGGGCCTTTTATTTTTGGGATTGCGGTGGCTAAAACAATCGGGCACGGAATTGTTCAAGCACAAGCGATCATTACCCCCGTCATTCTGGCTGCTATGTTGGCGGCAGTATCGTGGAACCTATTTACCGGATATTTAGGCCTGCCTAGCAGCTCATCGCATGCTTTAATTGGGGGATTAATTGGAGCGGTTATCATCCACGCAGGGTGGCAGGCTATCCAGGTATCAGGGTTGGAAAAAACATTAATCCCCTTGTTTATTTCCCCCTTGATCGGTTTTCTAATTGGATTTATTGTTCTAAGGATTTTGATGCAACTGTACTGGAATGCTTCCCCCAATATAAATGCAAATTTTAAACGCTATCAGGTATTTACCGTTATCGCCCTGGGACTCAGCCATGGCAGCAATGATGCGCCGAAAGCAATGGGGATAATTACTCTGGCTCTCCTGACAGAGAAACAGATAAATGCTTTTGTTGTCCCAACATGGGTGATCCTGTTGTGCGCTTTGGCGATTGCATCCGGAACTGCGGTGGGAGGGAAGAAATTAATCCGCACGGTCGGACGGAAGTTCTTTAAAATCACTCCCATCGATGCTTTTGGTGCCCAGCTTTCTTCTACTCTCATTGTTTTAACCGCATCGCTGACAGGTGGACCGGTAAGTGCCACCCAGGTCATCAGTTCGGCGATCATGGGTGTAGGCTCGGCAGTACGGCCGAATAAGGTCCGTTGGACGATTGCACAGGAAATTGGATTGGCCTGGTTAATAACGATCCCTGCTACAGCTCTGATTGCTGCACTTATCTACAAGTTATTGACCTGGGATTTCCAAGCAGTTCTTCGCATGCTTTGATTGGTGGAACCGTTGGAGCCATGATAATGGCAGCGGGATGGCGTGCCATACAGTTGCCGGGTTTGATGAAAGTATTGATCTCCTTATTCTCTTCGCCCATAATTGGTTTTGTAGTTGGATTGATCACCATTAAAATTGTGCTGCTTTTGAGTTGGAAGGGCTCGCCACGTACCTTTTTTTTAAGCGCAGTCAAATCCTAACCGGTATTGCCCTGACGCTCAGTCATGGCGCCAAAGAGGCCCAAAAAACAATGGGAGTCATCACTCTGGCGCTGGTCACCTCAGGTTATCTGAAGGATTTTTCCGTACCGCGCTGGTTCATTATCCTGTGCGCTTCAATGATCGCGTTGATAACGGCCATTGGGGGATGGAAAGTGATTCGCACCTTGGGGGGTAGAATCTACAAAATCCGGTTAGTGGATGGATTTTCTTCTCAATGGTGCTCAGCGGTCGTCATCCTAAGTAATTTCTTGCTTGGCAGACCTGTTAGCACAACAGACGTGGTCTGTTCAGCAATCCTGAGTGTGGGCGTAGGCGAACAGGGTACGCTGGAGGGTGGCGCAGGAAATAGCCATGGCTTGGCTGTTAAACATCCCGACTTCAGCCCTGGTTGGGGCCGGTCTTTTCTAGGTATTCAATCAATTTATTCCAAAGATTAATGCAAAGGACGCAAAGGCTTGGGCTTTGCGTCCTTTAGTTCTTTTTTCTAGCAACTGGTTCTACCCAGCGAAATAATCCACCACCTGCTTCACTCGCAATACGCCGTCAAACTGCAAATCCTTCCCGCCTTTCGTCAGGCGGCCTTTCTCTCCATCAGGATCGCCCAGGCAAGTGAGGATGATATCACCTCCGCTAACATCCTCTTTCTCGGTATAGGCATTGGTTGTCACCACCACATTGGTACCGGCAGCTTTTGCGGCCAGCACGCCGTTCTTGGAATCCTCCACAACGATGACTTCATCTGGTTTCAGCCCGGTTTGGGTGAGAGCCAGATTGTAGATCTCCGGATCGGGTTTTTTATGACTGACCACGTCCCCGGCCAGAACGATGTCAAACTTTATGTCCGAGAGGATTTTTCCGGTGATTGCCTTGGCAGCCTGCTCGTTGGAGGTGGTACACACGCCGATCTTTAGGCCGGCGTCCATGGCCTCTTTCATGAAGCGATGAATTCCGGGACGTAGAGGAAGTTTTCCGGTCTCAATCAGTTCTACAAAAATGGCTGTTTTCCGTTTATGCATCTCCTTGACGAGATCATCCACCATTTCAGGTCGAACAGGTTTGCTGAAGCCTTTGGTCTGCAGGTGATGTTTCATGCGTTCTTTTCCACCGGCGATCTGAAGAAGCTCATGGTAATAGTCCACGCTCCACTCGTCGGTAAATCCAAATTCTTTGAAGGTCATGTTGAAAGAGACGCGGTGGCCATCCCGTTCGGTGTCGATAATTACACCGTCCTGGTCAAAGAATATCGCTTTAATTTTTCCCATGCCATGCCTCCATAGCTAGTAATCCTGTAGGTTTTAGCAATCATTAGAAGATCCGACAAAACCTCCAGGGACTAATTAAAACAAGGGTTTATCTCTTGATCCCGAAGAATTCATGCAAGAGGTCGATGAACATGCGATTCTCTTCTTTCGTGCCAATGGTCACCCGGAACCAACCATCACTGCCGTATTTTTTGCTTTCAGGACGCAGGATGATGCCCTGCTTCTCGGCAAAGGCTACCACTTCTTTACCTGTTTTGCCTGTCTCACCACAGTCAAACAAGATATAGTTGGCATTCGACCGGAAGATAACCAGCCCCGGAATGTCGGCAAGGGATTCTTGAATGAGGTCCACCTGGCTGTTATTGAACTTGACGCGGTAAGCGAGCGCTTCTGTATCTTCCAGAGCTGCCAACGCCGCCCACATCGGTATGGTGCCTACGTTCCAGGGGAATAACGCGGCTGAGATCTGTCCGATCACATCCTTGTCGCCTAGCGCATAGCCGAATCGTAAGCCGGCCAGCCCATAGGCTTTGGAGAGGGTGCGTGTGATGAGCACATTCTTGTATTTTTTGGTCAGCCCAACCTGCGACATGCCCAATCCAGCGTATTCGACATAGGCCTCATCCACGACAAAGGGGATGCCCGTTTCTGCAATCCGCACGAAGTCTTGTCCATCCATGAAATTACCAGAAGGATTGTTTGGGTTGGCTATTGCGATGACCTTGGTTTTATCCGTGATCGCTTTGAGAATTGAATCAGGATCAAAGTTGAGGTGCTTATCCTTATATACCATAGGCACGGAAACCATCTTGGCGCCGAGTATGAGGCCGCGCAATTGGTAGATGGCGAAGCAGGGCGTGTGCTGAATGACCTCTTCGCCTGGTTGGAGGAAACAGCGAAAGATATTATCGAAGACTTCGCTGGAGCCGTTCCCTATCATGACATTTTCCGGACCATCCAGCCCATTAATCTCGGCGATTTTCGAGCGGACAACCAAGCCCTGGTCCGGGTAGCGGTTAGCCATATTGCCATATTTATTGATTGCCTCCTGCACTTTTTGAGAAGGCGGGTTGGGATTTTCATTGGACATCATGCGATGAAGTTCCGGATTTCTCCAGGCCAGTTCGATGTGCCCGGATACGTACATCGGAATCCCTTTCACCCAGGGTACGAAATATTCATCTACCTTTTTCATGCTTGACTCCTTATTGATTGATGTATTGTCCCAGTCACCTGGGCAGAGTTGATGGTGTGCGGGCGGCTCTGCCGCCCGCATGCCACAATTTCCAAAATAATTATCCCTCTTCGCCTTACGCCTTTCCGGCGGAGCCGAGGACGTCAATCCAGTGACCGACAGCGTTGCGGATGGCGACCCTGACTGCCTCATCCACCTTGCCAGGATCATATTCCTCACGATGGGCTGCGATGTACTCGTATTGTGCGTCGATCATGGTGCGCTTCAGTTCTGTGGATACGTTGACTTTCGCGCCGCCCATTTCAATCAACTTTTTTATATAGTCTTCGGGCAAACCTGTTCCGCCATGCACCACCAGTGGTGTTTTTACAGATTTTCCATTCAGCATCTCGTTAATCATTCCCAGGCGCTCAAAGTCCACCTTGGGATTCTTGGTCTTATAGACCCCGTGGGCAGTGCCTATGGCAGGGGCAAAAATATCCAACCCTGTGCGTTCGACGAACTCAACCGCTTGTTTTGGATTGGCAAGCTGGCTCTCATCTTCAGCGACCTTGATTTGATCCTCCACTCCGCTAACAGTACCCAACTCACCTTCGACCGAAATATTACCAGCTTTATGACAATACTCGACGACTTCCTTGGTCTGGCGGATATTCTCTTCGTATGGTTGCTTCGAGGCATCAATCATAATATTGGTGTATCCCTTATCAGCGCACTTCTTGCAGTGTTCAATCTCGGTGCAATGATCGAGATGCAGACAGATCGGGATGGGAGCTGATTCGGCCAGGGTTCTGTAAATTGCCACCAGGACATCCACGCCCAGGAATTTGGTTGGTTTTACCGAGGTCTGAATGATCAGGGGAGATTTCTTGCCCACCGCTGCTTCGACCACCGCCTCCATCTGGACCAGATCAGTTATATTAAACGCGCCAATGGCGTACTTGTCTTTGGAAGCAGTCAGCATTATTTCTTTTGCATTTACTATTGACATTTGTTATATCTCCTGTGTTTTTCTTATTCTGGCGTATATATCTTTGCTGTGGCCAGTTTAAATTCCTCAAAGTTGAGGACGATTCCCAGATTTCGAGTTATTATACAACCCTTTAGACCATTCATGCCCGGATGCGCTCTCCTTTGGGATCCCATAAGGGTGCCTGCACAACTGTTGCTCCCACCTGTTCTCCAAGAAATTCGACATCCAATTCCGCGCCAACGCCAGAGAAATCCATCGGCAGGTAGGCGTAAATGATGCTTTTCTCCACGGAATAACCATATCCGCCAGCGGCCACCCATCCGATTATCTTGCCGTCCTTCGATCTGATCGGTTCCTTTCCGAGGGCAATTGTCTGGCTGTCTGAAAGCGTCATACAGCACAACTTGCGTGTGATGCCGTCATTTTTCTGTTTAAGCAAGGCTTCTTTGCCAATGAAATACTTTTTAGTAAATTTGACTGCGAAGCCCAGCCCGGCTTCGAGAGGAGAATAATCCGGGCTGATCTCGCTGCTCCAGTAGCGATAACCTTTTTCGAGCCGCAGGGAGTCGATCGCCTTGTATCCAGCCGCAACCATTCCCTCGGGTTGCCCGGCTTCCCAAAGGGTGTCCCAGAGGCGCAAGGCATATTCCATCGGGCAATAGAACTCCCAACCCAGCTCGCCTACATAGGTAACACGCGATGCAAGGGCGGGCACATCCCCAACCACGATGCTTTGGGCGGTCATATATGGAAAACTGGCATTGGATACGTCGGACTTGGTGACCTTTTCCAGGATCTTGCGCGCCTTGGGTCCCCACAATCCCAGGCAGGCGTAGGAAGAACTGACATCTTCGATTGCGACTGTCCCATCTTCCGGCATGTTCAACCTAAGCCAGGACAAATCGTGCTGTCCAAAGGCCGTCCCAGTGATAATGAAGAAGCGCTCTTCTGCCAAGCGGGTGACGGTGAAATCGCACTCTATCCCGCCGCGCTTGTTCAAACATTCAGTATAAATGATCGTCCCGACCGGCTGGTCAATATCATTAGCACACACATTGTTCAAGAATGCCAACGCGCCCGGCCCGCGCACTTCAAATTTATTGAACGAAGTTTCATCGAATAAACCGGCATTCTCGCGCGTCTTAAGGTGTTCGTAACCGATGGCGCGAGACCAGTTATGATGAGCCCAGCCTTTGGGTTCATGGCCATGGCGCGCCAATTCTTCGTAAGGTTTAAACCAGTTAGGGCGTTCCCAGCCGGTCTTCTCACCAAAAAAACAACCCAGATCCTGCAGGCGATGGTAAGTGGGGGAGAGACGGAGACCACGACGAGACATGCGCTCCTCGCCCGGGTAATGGATATCATAATATTGGGAGTAGGTCTCAATGGTACGCGCCACTGTATATTCCTGGCTGTTATAGTTCGAGCCGAACCGGCGGACGTCCAAACGCCAAACCTCCCACTCCGGATGTCCATCGATAATCCATTCTGCCATGGTTTTCCCGATGCCTCCGGCGCCCGCCAGTCCGTGGGCGCAAAAGGCGCAAGCCACCCAGAAACCCTTGACAGACGTGGGGCCCAGCAGGAACTCACCGTCTGGTGTAAATCCTTCCGGTCCGTTTAAGAGCTGAATTACCTCGGCCGTCTCGACCGCTGGTACCCGTTTGATGGAGTTCTCCATCAGGGGGGTAAAACGATCCCAATCAGGTGGCAGGAGTTGGTATTTGAAATCACGCGGGATGCCATTCAGCCCGAAGGGTACTGGGCTGCGCTCATATCCACCCGTGACCAACCCGCCAACTTCCTCACGCCAGTAGACCAGCAGGTCAGGGTCGCGCAAGGTTGGAAAGTTGTGTTGAACACCCTGGACAGGTTTGGTAATGATATAAAGGTGTGCCATCGGCACGATGGGCAGGTTAAGGCCGACCATCTTGCCTACTTCGGCTCCCCATTGCCCAGCGGCATTCACCACAATTTCCGTCTCGATTGTGCCTTTGTCGGTGACCACATCATGGATGCCGCCATTTTTCAGGTTGATTTTCTCAACGTTGGTATCCGTGAAAATGCGCGCCCCGCGTTTCTTGGCGCCGGTTGCCAGGGCATTGGTCAGGCCGGTTGGATCGATAACCCCATCGTTGGGAGTATAGGCTGCCCCCAGGATCCCCTCCGGATTCATGATCGGAAAAAGATCGAGAGCTTGCTTGGACGAAATGAGATCCATTGGCACACCAAAGGATTGGGCCATTCCAACCAACCGCTTAAGGTCCTCCATGCGTTCGGCAGAAGAAGCCAGCCGCAGACCGCCAACTTCGCGCCAGGCGGGATCGTGACCAGTCTCATCTTTTAATTTCCGGTACAGGTCAGTGCTGTAGTGCATCATCCGGGTGAGATTGGCATCCGAGCGCATTTGGCCTACCAGTCCTGCAGAGTGCCAGGTCGAGCCGCTGGTCAGCTCATGACGTTCCAGGATGACAACATCATTCCATCCCATAAGCGTCAGATGATAGGCAATACTGCATCCGCCAACACCTCCACCGATGATGACCACCTGAGCGTGAGTGGGGAAATCAGACATATATAATTACCTCCTATGAGTTTTATATTTGCCAGATCGATCCAGGCCTGGCCATTTCGGCAACGATATCGAACGATGAGATAATGCCCAGTGGAAAGCTTTCTGGGTCGTTTAGATCAATCACCACAAGGCGATGGTAGTGTTTCTGGATCATCAAGTCAGCCGCTTCACGTAAACCCGCATGAATATCGACCGTGAGTGCCGGATGCATGATATCCCGGACGGTCAGTTTTTCGTCGATACCATTCTCCACAAAAGGCAGCAGGTCCTTACCGCTGACCATACCCTCGGGTTTGCCCTTGCCGTCCACAACCAGTACCGAACGCCAGCCAGCCTGGGTCATTGTGCGTGCGGCAGATAACAGAGGAGTTTTATCACGACAGACGAGGATGGCATCAGACATTACATCGGCAATTGTCTCGCGCTGAGGCCTTTCTTCTTTGGCGATACTGGATACAAAGTCGGATAAAGAAATTACCCCCACCGGGATATCCTTATCGGTAACCAGTAGTCGATTGATATCCTTTTCAATAAGCTTATGGGCAGCCATACCGATCGGCATGCCTGCATCGACAGTGTCTATCGGCGACGACATCAGGTCGCCAGCGGTTAAGTTGCGCATAGCAACCAGGCTCTGTGAATCCGCTGAAAGCCATTCACCTGCGAGAAGGTCATAATCGGAGATGATGCCAATGGGGCGTTCATCGCGATCAACGACGATAAGAGCATGTACATGGTGTTGGGTAAGCATGACGGATACTTGGCCCAGGGTGGCATCAGTGTGGCAGGTGAGCAATCCTGGATGCATCAAAGTTCGGACGATTTTCATTACCGCCTCCTATAATTCATTGGAGCTCATCCACATCTTTGTACCATTTTACGCGATCACCAACCCTGGCGCGTAAACGCCAGGCCAGTGATTTAGGCTTTTGGTTGATCTGATCCAGCGCGGCTTCGACTTGCGATTCAATTGCTTTCTTTTGTTCATCGGAAAGTTGCTGATAACCTTTAGCCAATTTGCGGACCTTGTCCAAATTCATGGTTGTGGTACGCCAAAGACCCCAGTCTGAACTGCAAAGTTCAGCGATTCGTTTGACATTTATAGTCTCTTTATCTATATCACCGAGGGGATGTTCGAGTAACAACATAATGGTATCGATGATATCTTTTTCATTGATCTCGACGATCTGCATTTTTTCGAGCACCATCTCAGCCAGCGGGATGCTTGGGTAATCCACCTCCAATCTATCTTTCCAATTGATCACGTGGCAAAAATCGAGTTTTTCATAGAACACGTCAATGTGAAGTCCATTATCCGGCCTTTCGAAAATGGCGCGATTACCTTCTGAAACAATAAAGACCTCATTGTTTTCACGATAACCCAGGCCGGCCATTAAAACCCGAATTTCTTTAGCCTGTCGATGATAGGCAGCAAAATCAATGTCAGTATAGGCACGTCCCATGGCGGCTTGAAGATAGCCATATTTAGGGGAGTGAATTTGGAATGCCAATGAACCGATGACCCGCAAGATAATACCAGCATGGTCGCTGGCATCCAGGATGCGTTTCAATTCATTTTCAAACTCTTTACGCTCGGTGGGATCTTGTTCGCCCATCCCAATGGAATCACTCGCCATACTATTCTCCTCTGAAGAGATTAAGCGAACAATCCTAGAATTAAATAAGAAATATGCAGGTTTATAGAGGGAAAAAACCACCATCATTATAATAAAAAAAGCAAAAACTTGCAAATTTCTTCAGATTCTCTTATAATCTAGTATATCAAAAGCCAATTTCCTTCAAAAATGCTAATATAAGCTGCCAAATGAGCAAATCCCTCATTCCTGCACAGCGCCGAGAGAGAATCCAGGAATATCTGGCAACCCACAAGATCGTCCGAATGGACGAGTTGTATGCACTCCTGGATACCTCTGAAGCAACAGTGCGTCGCGATCTGGAATGGATGGAACAGCAGGGCATTGTCGAACGTACGCATGGGGGGGCAATCCTCAATCAAAGGCTGGTCCTGGAACCCATGTATTTGCAAAGGGCCCAAAGACATCCAGAAGAAAAAAGATCAATTGGTGAGCTGGCTGCATCCCTTATTGAAGATAATGATGTTGTCTTTATTAATAGCGGTACCACCACGACTCAAGTCATTCGTCATATTCGCAGCAATGCCGGGATCACTGTAATCAGCAATAATGTTATTGCGATGCTTGAAGCGGCAGAGACGGGTATTGATCGTCACTTGATCGGTGGGGAATTTCAATCCCATTCCAATTCTGTCGTAGGCCGTTTTGCGATCGATAATCTCCGCCAGGTGTACGCCAACAAAACAATTTTAGGTGTGGATGGAGTCAGCTTTCTGCATGGTTGCACTGTTCCTGCCATGGCAGAGGCGGAAGTGATCAAGCTGATGATCGAACGTACACAAGGGGAGGTTATTATCGTTGCTGATTCCAGCAAGTGGGGTGTGGTTTCCAATTTCCAGGTTGCTTCAATTGATGATATCGATAAATTGATCACTGATGAAGGGTTCGACCCCTCGGCCATTGAAACTCTTTCTTCTCACGGAGTAGAAATCAAGATAGCCGCAACAAGCTAAACCAAACCGTAGATAATTGAGTGGTTTCGTTTTTTTTGATTGTTCAGAGCATTATTGCACTGCAAAAAATAAACTGGTGGAAAGGTGTGAGAGAGCTATGAAAGATCAGGCACGCGTTGTAATCATAGGGGGAGGAATCGTCGGCGTAAACATTGCCTATCACCTCGCAAAACTGGGTTGGACGGAGGTTGTCCTGTGTGAGAAAGGGGAGATAGCCAGTGGCGAATCCTCCCACGCAGCCGGGTTGGTGACACAGTTTGCCACATCACAGACCCTGATGCAATTTCGGAAATATAGTATCGAGCTCTACAGCGGGTTGGGACTCTTCGATCATGTCGGCAGCCTGCGCGTAGCTTCGACTGAGGATCAGCTAAAGGAATTGAGGCGGAGTGTCAGCCGCGCCAAGGCGATTGGGATGGATGTCGAGGTCATCTCTCCGGAGGAAGCCCTCCGGATCATGCCCCAATTGAGCAAGGAAAACCTTTACGGGGCAATATATCTGCCACGCGATGGCCAACTGGATCCTTATATAACCACCACCAGCATGGCACGTTTTGCACGTGAAATGGGTGTGGAGGTCAATACCGGCGTTCGAGTGACCGGCATTGAATTGTCTTCAGAGGGAGAAATTCAGCGTGTGTTGACTGAGAAAGGTACCATCCGGACAGGGATTGTGGTCAACGCTGCCGGGTTGTGGGCGCCCCGAGTTGCTGCCATGGCTGGCTTATACATTCCGACAACACCTGTGGACCATCAACACATAGCCCTGAAGGCAGTTACCGGCCATGAGTTTTCACAAGCGACTCCCTGCCTGCGCGATCCGGATAACCTGGTCTATATGCGCCAGGAAGCCGGCGGCCTGGTAATCGGCGGATATGAGCCAAACCCACTGGCGCGCTGGATCGATGGCGTACCGTGGGAACATGGAGGAACAACCCTGCCGGCCGACTACGACCGCTTTGAGCAGCTATTGGAAGGCGCAATCCGGCGAATTCCTTTTCTGGACCAGGCTGGGATCATCACGCTGGTAAACCATCCCGGTGCTTATACCCCGGATTGCCAGCCAATGCTTGGCCCGATGGCCGGGACGCGTGGTATGTGGATCGCGGCCGGCATGTCATTGAATGGCTATGGTGGAGCAGGCGGGATTGGCAAACTTATGGCCGAGTGGATCGTGGAAGGGGAGCCGTCATTGGATGTATACGCTTATAAAGCCACGCGTTTTGGTGATTATTATGCCAATCCGGAATATGCCGCCGAGCGGACGCGTGAAGGGGTTAAATATTACTACCGCTTGCGATTTCCCAACGATGAGAATGAGTGGGCGCGCCCACATCGTCTCAGCCCGGTCCATCATCGTCTGCAAGAGATGGGAGCCGCCTTCGGGGAAAAGTTTGGCTGGGAACGGGTCAATTACTTTGAACCCGGCAAACCCTGGAAGCGCGCCGGAGCAGATCAGCGTCAATGGGGCTGGAATCGCCCACCTTACTTCGAGCGTGTTAGGGTGGAGCACCAAGCTACGCGCGAGAGCGTAACGCTCTTTGACCTGACCTCCTTCGGCAAGATTGAAGTAAGTGGCAAAGGCGCCCTGTCTTTACTGCAACGTGTGGCGGATAGTGATGTGGACAAACCGGTTGGCACCGCAACATACACTCAATTCCTCAACGCACGCGGCGGCGTGGAGGCTGACCTGACGATTTCGCGTACAGCTGAAAACCACTACATGGTGATCACGGGTTCTGCTTTTATCGGAAATGACCTCGCCTGGCTCAGGATGCACCTGCTGCCGGAAGACGGTCCGGTTACAATTCGGGATATCACTCTGGATCTTGCATGTCTGGCGTTGTGGGGCCCGAAAGCGCGATCGGTGCTGCAAAAACTTACCCAGGATGATATATCCAACGAGGCCCTCCCTTACCTTCACTCCAGAACAATCAATATAAACGGTGTTGAGGTTTGGGCTCAACGTGTCAGCTATGTCGGTGAATTGGGCTGGGAATTGTACGTCGAGGTGGATCGAGCGGTACTTGTATGGGATGCGTTGTTGATGGCTGGCAAAGAGTTCAACATTGAGGTTGGCGGGTATAAAGCACTCGATTCTTTGCGACTGGAAAAGGGATACCGTTACTACACTGCGGACGTTACCCAGTTAGAAACGCCATACGAGGGTGGGTTGGGCTTCTGTGTCAACCTTGGAAAGAGTGATTTCATAGGAAGGGAAGCGCTCGTCAACCAGAAAAAGGTCGGGTTGACGCGTAAATTGTGCACCCTGGTTCTGGACAGCGATGAATTCACCCAGATATATGGAGGCGAAGCGATATATCACGATAATCAGGTTGTCAGCCGAGTCCGCAGTGGAGGCTATGGTTACACCCTGAAGAAGAACATTCTGTATGCCTACCTCCCGGTGGAACTGGCCAAAGCTGGCACCCGCCTCGAGATGGAACTGATCGAAGGCATCCATCTGGGCGAGGTGACAACAACGGTCTTGTTTGATCCGAAGGGTGACCGCTTGAGGGCGTGAAGCCAAAATGAAAATGCCAAGCCCTGTTTATGTTGGTTTTGGAATGCTGACACCGGTCGCCATCATGGTGGTCGAGCAGCTGCCCAAGCACAACACCGGTGCACTCGTTAAAGAGGTCAGCGAGTTTGTATTTGACGACGCCGCCATCATCGCCTGCCTGTTGCGCCAATGGGATGTCCCTGCAGCGATGATCGGAACTGCCGTTGGGGATGATCCACGTGGTCATATGTTGGCACAGCAGTTGGAGACATGGGGTGTTCAGGGTCAGGTGCGTCATTCCAGGGAAGTAAGGACCCCATGGGAAGTGGATGTTTCAGACGAGACGGGCGCACGGACATATTTCTGGGAAAGATCACCGCTTGTATTGAATACGCTTGATACGGCTGACCTTTCCCTCATCAAAAGCGCTGGCATATTATATGTTGATTGGTACGATGGCGATCACATTATGAGAGCGATGGATGAAGCTATTCGCCAGGGAGTGCCTGTATTTCTGAATTTTGAGCATGGTCACGCGGACGCGGATCTTCTGAAACGCTATGCTGGACGTGCAAAAATCTGCCAGGCAGTGACAGATGCCGCCCAATTGGGCGAAGTGTCACCCCTGGAAGTAGCGCAGAAGTTGTTAAGTGTGGGTGTAAAAACCGCCCTGATCACGATGGCCAATGAAGGTTGCCTAGCTGTACATGATTCCAAGATAGTACGTGTGCATGCACCGTCCTTTCATGCCGTGGATGGTTGCGGAGCAGGAGCCACCTTCTCGGCAGGGTATATCTATGGATATTTACATGGATGGGACCTGGAGAAATCAGCCAGGTTTGCCACAGCTGCCGCATCTTTGAAGATAACCCGACCCGGATTGCAGATGTTCCCGATCGAGGAAATCTGCAGCTTGGCTGCCCAACTTCAGGTTGAATTACACGAAAGAGTCCACCGGGCTGATCGATAGGAGATTCTCTTGATCAACTTTGCCACCCTGCTTACACAGCAACAAGTCGAACGCACGCACGCCGCCTCCCTGGAGGTGCTCGAGAATGTCGGTATGCTGGTGCGAAACGAAAAGGCACGGATCATCTTTGAACAACATGGCTGCCACGTGGACGTGGAGACCCGGATCGTTAAGTTCCCTCCTGCTGTAGTCGAGCTGTACCGAGGCATGCTGCCCCCGACTTTTACTTTCTACGGTCGCGAGCCAGAGTACGACCGAACCCTACCGCAAGACGGCCCCATCATCGTCACAGGCAGTTCCGCACCAGATATCATTGACCCGATTACAGGTCACGTTAGGCGGGCGCGTTCCAGCGATATTGCCCGCATTGCACAAATTATCCAGGCACTTCCAGCCTACGATGTCTTTTCGATCTCCACGCTGGCTGATGATGCCACACCCGGGCAATTTACACTGGCCCGGCTTTATCCATCTCTGAAATATTGCCTTAAACCCATCCGCAGCACCACCAAGGATATGGACGATGCTGCGACAGTCATGCAGTTATTGTACGCGCTTGCAGGCAGCGCAGAGGCTTTCCGCCAGCGCCCGTTCGTAACGTTCCATTACTGCCCGGTTGTCTCGCCATTGACTATGGACGAGCTATCCACCGAAGCAGTCATGTTTTTCACCGAAGCTGGACTGCCGGTCTACCCGAGCATTGTCCCCAATGCCGGCCTGACCTCACCTATGTCCATGGCAGGTACTCTGGTGCAAGGCAACGCCGAATTCCTGGCCATCTCGATCCTGATGCAAATGGTACGAGAGGGTACGCCGACAATCTATGCAACTTTGCCAACCGTCGCCGATATGCGCACCGGTGCCTACGCCTCGGGTGGCATAGAGTGTGGCATGCTGCACATGGCTTTTGCACAGATGGCGCGCTACTATAACGTGCCATGCGGAGGCTACATTGGGTTGTCCAACTCCAAAATCAACGATGCCCAGTCTGGTTACGAAACCGGCATGTCGACTGTGGCAGGTGTGTTGGCCGGAACCGATATGCTTAACATGGGCGGTCTTCTGGATGCATTAAAGGTATTCGATTTTGCCAAGGCTGCAATCGATGATGAAATTGCCCAGATGCTTAAGCGGTTGAAGCGCGGCATCCTTTTTAACGAGGAGGAGCTGGCTCTGCAGGTCATTGCTCAAATAAAACCCGGGGGATCTTACATGATGACTCCACATACTGCGAAACGCATGAAAAGTGAAGCTCTGCTCCCACGGTTGTCTGATAGGGAGGCGCGTGAAATATGGGAGAAGAAAGGTTCGCTCGATACGCATGCACGCGCCGTGCAGCGCGTCAACGAGATCCTGGCTCACAACGGTGCTGATTTGATCCCTGCTGAGGTTGATGAGAGATTGCATCAGCAATTCAAGGGTCTGGTCACCGGGAACCTGGATAATGCACCAAGATGAATAGCATCCCAAGGAAACCTCTATGAAGATCTATTTTGCCACGGACGTGCATGGTTCCGAAATCTGTTGGAAGAAATTCCTCGCTGCAAGCAAGTTTTATGGAGCCGATACCCTGATATTGGGCGGTGACATGACAGGTAAGGCTATTATCCCCATAATCGATCAGGGTCATGATAATTTCAAAGTGACCTTGTTGGAGCAGGAAAGCATTCTGCATGGAAAAGAAGCTGTCGACAAGATGGTACAGACCATCCAAAATCGCGGCTATTACCCATACGTAACCAACCCTGACGAAGTGAAGGTCATCGCCGATACACCAGGAAAATCGGATGAACTCTTCCTGGAACAGGTGATTATAACCATGCAGCGCTGGATGGAGTATGCCGATGCGAAATTAGCCGGAACAAGCATTCGCTGTTTGGTTTGCCCTGGGAACGACGATATCTTCGATGTCGACGCTGTGATCGCCTCGTCGAAATATGTTCGAAGCGTGGAAGGCGAGGTGGTTGAACTTGACGAACATCACGAAATGGTCAACTCTGGTTGGTCCAATACGACCCCCTGGCAGACCCACCGCGAAGAACCAGATGATGCCCTGCAGACACGCCTTGAGGCGGTGATCAGACTGGCAAAGAATCCTTCCAAGGCAGTATTTAGCTTCCATGCGCCTCCTTACGGCAGCGGCCTGGACGAAGCACCGGAACTGACGAAAGATCTGCGACCTGCCTATGCCGGTCGCTCCATGGTGCCAGTCGGAAGCCATGCCGTCATGACGATGATCGACAAGTATCAACCATTGCTCGGGCTGCACGGGCATATCCACGAAGGAAAAGGAACCCGCAAGTACAAGAAAACGCTTTGCATCAATCCTGGGAGCATGTATGAGCAAGGCATGCTTAATGGTGTAGTCATCGATCTATTACCCAATAAAGTAGGCAACTACTTGTTGACCACCGGGTAAAAATCCACTGGTGGTCCATGCTCGGAAAGGAGAAAAATATCGATAATTCACCGAAGAGAGAGAATGTCCTTCAAATCAATCCCGAATGAGCTTTTTAGTTTTCTGCAGCTTAACCCTGGCAGGAAAAAACCAAAGGAAAGGAGATTCAGATGAGTGACGTTTCTTTGTTTGTTCGCAAGGCAAGCGGCCTGGTAAGAGCCTGGTCGGTATTTGATGCGTTCATTTATGCCACTTTCTCGATCAACCTGATTACCCTTGGGTTGTTCATTTTCTCCTATTGTTACTACCTGGGGGGCAGCCTCATCTCAGGCGTGGTCATTGGTGCCATCTTTACCGTCTTTGAGGTGATCGTTTATGCCAGCCTGATCTCAGCCATGCCGCGTGCCGGTGGCGACTACGTCTGGCAAAGTCGTATCCTCAATCGCGCCATCGGTTTCGTGCTTTCGGTCACTGGCTGGTGGTTTATCCTCTGGTTATGGACACCTCTTTATGGTCAGATGCTCACCTACGAGGTGTACACACCCTTGTTGGCGATTGCAGGCTTCAAAGACGCCGCTTTATGGTTCCTGACACAACCAGGCCAATTCGTCGGCATGCTGTCAGTATGCCTTATCGTATTTATTTACATCGCGGTCGGTATGAAATGGTATGCCCGGGTGCAGAAGTTCTGCTTCTGGGGTGGGCTGGTTGGCTTGGCGATTGTGTTCATCCTGCTGCTGTTGGGCAACAATACCACTTTCATCGCCAATTTCAACGCCCTTGCCCCCCGTTTTGGCGCACAGGCGGGAGATACTTATGCAGCGACTCTGCAAGCTGGCGCGGATGCTGGGACGGTTGCCGGTCCCCTTTTCCCGCTGGCAATCGGTGCCAGTATCATGCTTGTCCCGATGCTTACCTTCTTCAATTTGTGGCCGAACTGGGGTTCAACACTCTATGGTGAGGTGCGCGGTGCCTCAGATTACAAGCGCAACCTCTCGGGTATGATTTGGGCAATTGTCATAACCACAGTCGGTGCGGTGATCTTCTTCCTGTTGATCGGCAAGACTATTGGTTGGGACTTTTATAACAAAGCCAATGGCGCTTTCTGGAATTGGGGTTTTGGCTACACCACCACCACACCACCACTGCCCATCTGGCCGTACCCGGCCCTGTTTGCTGCTTTCATGGTCAAGAGCCCGGTGCTCATGTTCATCATTGTGCTCCTGATGAGCTTGTGGTGGTTCGGTTGGTCTGGCACGCTCTTCCTGAGCTCAACACGCGTGATTTTTGCCGCTGCCATTGACCGCATGTTACCGGAATGGGTCTCGAAGGTTGAGCCACGCACCAAGACACCGATCAATGCACTGCTGCTGATGGTCATCCCTTCAGCGATCATCTCGGCTTTGTACGCCTTCAGGGTGTTCAATTTCCAGACTCTGGCGCTGGACGCGACGGTGGTGATCGCCATTACGTTCCTGGGTTCCACCATTGCCGGGATCGTCATGCCCTGGCGCGCCAAGGATGTCTTCGACGGCTCTCCGATTGCCAAGTACAAGGTGCCGGCTTGGCTGGGATGGATCGTCACCGCACTTTACGCTGTATTCGGCGTATATTTGATTTATCTGTCGTTTAAATATGCAATCACGATTCTGACCGGATTGGGAGCTGCAGGTGCGAGCGGTCTCACCTGGTTCGTGGTAGTCCTTTTGGCGCTGGTGACGCTCATCAATGCAGCGGTGCTGGTGTGGATCTTCCTCCAGGTTGCCAGGGGAGTCTTTAAAAGCAAAGCCATGCCGCTGATCACCCTGGCAGGCTTGATATTCCTGGGTTTCCTGGACTGGCTGCTGGTCGTCTGGTTCTGGGACCCGACTACCGCCTCCGGAACAGCTTCTTATGCCATCGGCTGGTCGAACGTGAGCTCGATGGTCTTCATGTTGCTCAACTACATCGTAGCTGCGGCAATCTACTTCGGGTTCAGCGCCTACCGCAGGCGCCAGGGCATTGAAATCGAAAAGGTCTATAAGGAAATCCCGGTGGAGTGATCATCCGCGTTGCAGCATTTCGCTTTTAGGAAGGAGGAGAACGAGGTCATGCTTGCTGACTAAAACTACTCCTTCCAAGATTGCCATCATTAGCTTGGTTGATTAACCGATAGTAGCGTTTTTCCAAGCCTGTCTTATAGTTTTGATTGACTCGGGCTGTTGAAGATGCTACAATTGCGACTAATTAAACTGGAGGTGCCCTGACCCAAGACCCTCAATTGAACCTTTCAAACATATTATCTCATCATATCCGTCTACTTATATTGAGAACAGGAGAAGGAGAATATGCATTCCAAAAAGGTTGTTTTTCAAATGATTTGCCTTATTGTGGCTGCGGCCTTTGTACTATCAGCCTGCGGTACGAAGAGCGCCTCACCGGCTGTGGCTGGAGATGCGGGTGTAGCCAAAGGTTATACCGGGTCTGTGGTAAAGAGCGTGCCGCAAAACCTTGTATCGGCATGTAAAAAAGAAGGCATGTTGACGATCATCGCCACGCCACCTGACTGGGCCAACTACGGAGAAATCTTCTATGACTTCCAGGCAACCACCGGCGTCTTAATCAACTCCCTCGACCCTAATGCAGGTTCCGCAGATGAGCTGGCTGCCATCGAAGCCAATAAGGGCAACAAAGGCCCTCAGGCACCGGATATCGTGGATGTGGGTTATGCCTACGGTGCGACAGGAATTGCTGCTGGGGATTATCAGGCTTATAAAACGTCGAATTGGGACAAGATTCCTGATAAAGTCTTGGGGATTCCTGCCAAGGATCCGAACGGCATGTGGATCGGCGGCTACTACGGAGTTATGGCTGTTATTGTAAACACTGCCGTGGTCCAGAATATCCCAACAAACTGGGCGGATTTGCTCAAACCTGAATACAAGGGTCAAGTGGCCTTGGCTGGCGATCCACGCACATCCAACCAGGCAACAATGGCAGTCCTGGCTTCTTCCCTCGCCAATGGTGGTTCATTGGATAATGCTCAACCTGGTCTCGATTGGTTCAACCAATTGAATAAGGCAGGGAATTACGTTCCAGTAATTGCCAAGACAGGCACCATCGCCCAGGGCGCAACCCCGATTGCGTTCTTCTGGGATTACAACGCATTTGGATATGTTGATGCCTGGAAGGGCAATCCGCCTGCCAAGGTGTTCTATCCTTCGCCAACCGTGGCGAGCATGTATGTCCAGGCCATCAGCGCATATGCTCCTCACCCCAATTGCGCCAAAGTATGGATGGAAATCCTGCATTCTGACGAAGGCCAGCTGGCCTGGATGAAGGGCTATGCCCATGGCGTCCAGCAGGCTGACTTGGAAGCCCGCGGAGTCATCCCGGCAGATCTGAAAGCCAAGCTGCCCGCTTCGAGTGCTTTCTCTTCAGCGGTTTCTCCGACCCCTGATCAACTCACTGCTTCTTTGAACCAGATTAAAACCGGGTGGATGACCACCGTCGGTGTGGAAATCGCAACTCCAGTACCCTAGTACAAAATGACTACATTTGAATCAGTTCAGCGGGACGCGCCCATGGCGCGTCCCGCTCGACCAAAAATGTCCTGGGCCTGGCTGGGGATAATGCCTTTTTTCATCTTTGCATTTCTTTTCCTAATGTATCCTTCCTCAGCCATTGCTGTCAGAAGTTTTCAAAATGCAACCACGCATGCCTTTACACTGGATAATATCAAAGGCCTTTTTCTAGGTGCGCAAGGACCTTATATCCTTGGGGCATACTGGATCAGCATTAAGCTCAGCCTTGTGACTTCGTTGGGTGGAGGAATTTTTGGCTTTTTACTGGCTTACGCCGCAATACGCGGAGGTTTGCCGAAATTTGTACGCTCGAGCCTGATGACATTCTCCGGCGTTGCCTCCAACTTCGCTGGTGTCCCGCTGGCTTTTGCCTTCATCGCTCTGCTTAGCCCAACCGGGATCCTGATTGTCTTGTTGCGAAACCTTGGATATAATCCTTACTTCCATGGTTTTACATTGTATACATTTTGGGGGCTAAGCATAGTTTATATGTACTTCCAGTTTCCATTGATGGTTTTGATCATTGCGCCGGCAATTGATGGCCTACGACGCGAATGGCAGGAAGCGTCCGAGAACCTCGGTGCCAGTTCCTTCCAATATTGGCGGAGTGTGGCTTTGCCCATTCTATTCCCTTCCATTTTAGGAACGATGATCTTGCTTTTTGGTAACTCCTTTGGTGCCTTTGCCACAGCACAGGCGTTGACCGGTGGACAAATAAACCTGGTCACCATTGTCATCGGTTCGCAATTACGCGGAGATTCGCTCGGCGATGCAGGCTTGGGGTACGCTATGTGTCTGGGTATGGTAGTTATCATGGCGCTAGCGATTGCGTTATATACGATCCTCCAGAGGCGGACTGAAAGGTGGTTGCGATGAGACGCGGAAATAGAGCGTGGTGGTGGTTTATCATGATTCTCGGTATTCTCTATTTCTTCCTGCCTTTGATTGCCACCTTTGTTTTCTCCTTAAAAGCCAAACTTGGAGTTTTGAGTTTTCTGGCATATGCTAATGTCTTCGGTGACCCGGATTTTGTAAGAAACTTCTCATATTCTGTTTTATGGGCGCTTCTTACCATTGTATTCGGGATTCTGCTGTTTGTACCTACGGCTTTTCTAATCCGCTTGAGAGTTCCCAAGCTCCGCACAGCTGTTGAGTTCATTACTTTGCTGCCATTCGTCATTCCGGCGATTGTATTTGTCTTTGGCCTGGTACGCACATTCAGCCAACCCCCACTTTTGATCGTCAACAGCCCGGTAGTCCTTATAGCCGGTTACATGGTTCTTTCTATGCCATATATGTACCGGGCAATCGACACTGGCCTGCGTGCCATTGATGTAAAAACATTGACAGAAGCAGCCCAAAGTCTGGGCGCCGGGTGGGCCAGGATTCTCTTTAATATTATATTGCCCAATATTCGCGTTGCCATCTTGAGCGGCGCCTTCCTAAGTTTTGCCATTGTCATCGGTGAATACATCATCGCCCAATACCTTGCCAAACCCGCCTTTGCCCCTTATATGGCATATATGATCCAGCAAAAAGCTTATGAACCTGCAGCCATGGCCATTATCAGCTTTGCCCTTACCTGGATCGCAATGGGCATCATACAATTTGTTGGTCGTGGCGGCGGACAGGCGCAAGTTGGTGGTGGTCACTAATTTCCCTGAGAGAAAAAACTTATGGCACACCTCACACTGACAAATATCTCCAAAGAATTTATTGGGACATCGGCAGTACGGGATTTTAACCTGGCTGTAGAAAAAGGCGAGTTTGTTTCGTTCCTGGGACCATCGGGATGCGGAAAAACCACAACTCTACGCATGATCGCGGGCTTTGAGGTCCCCACAGGAGGTAATGTCATGATTGATGATCTGGACATTACCAACAAGGCTCCCAACCAGCGTAACGTGGGCATGGTCTTTCAGGCTTATGCGCTTTTTCCCAACATGACGGTTGCCCAAAATATTGGTTATGGTCTGCGCATTCGCAAAGAAAACAAGGCAGCCATTAAAGAACGCGTGGCTGAAATGCTCGCACTGATCCATCTTGAGCAGAAGGGAAACAGTTACCCCCATCAACTTTCGGGAGGTCAGCAGCAGCGCGTGGCTTTGGCGCGTGCCCTGGCTATTCGTCCCCAGGTGCTGTTACTTGATGAACCTCTCTCAGCATTGGATGCGAAGATACGCGTTCAATTACGCCAGGAGATACGAGCGATCCAGCGAAAACTTGGCATTACTGCGATCTATGTCACCCACGACCAGGAAGAAGCGTTATCCATTTCCGATCGCATTGTTGTCATGTTCGAAGGGAAGATCGAACAAGTTGGAACTCCCTTTCAAATTTACAATTTCCCACAAACAGCCTTTGTTGCAAGCTTCGTCGGGACATTGAATACCACTACCGCTGAGGTCATAGATCCTGCAAAGAATATGCTCCAAATCGATGGCGGCCAGTTACAGGCGGCTGATGGGTTGGAAGAAAAGCAAAAAGGTGACAAAGTCACCATTGCGATCCGACCAGAACGATTCAATTTTGTTGCCACCGAAAGGAAGGCAAATATTCTTGATTGTCAGATAGAAAATATCACCTTCCTGGGTTCAGTTGTACGCATCCAGGTCCTGGTGGGCAGCAATCGCTTCTATATGGATACTTTCAACAATCCTTTCCTGGATCTGCCGAAGATTGGTGCCAAGGAACAAGTAAGCTGCTCACGTGAAGCTGTCCTGGTCTTAAGAGGATAACCGGTGCCGTCGATGTTGGATATCTGGGGTATCCATCTGAACGCAAACTCGCCAGCCTACATCAATTGACTGGCGAGTTGTCCAGTAGACACTCAATCCATCACTATGAGTGATTAATAAACATTGCACTACTTTAAAGTGCCAATACAATTTATCGATTAGGAGGTTACCTTGAGACTCGTTGCTTGTGTTAAAACAACGCCTGACACCACTGCCACCGTTAAGGTTGAGAATGGAAAAGTTACCTGGGGTGATGCCCCGTTGGTCATCAATCCCTGGGATGAATATGCCGTCGAAGCAGCCCTGCGCCTGAAGGAGATGCATGGTGGAACTGTGACAGCAATTTCCGTCGGAAGCGAGGAAGCGCGGATTGCATTGAAACATGCTCTGGCAATGGGCGCTGATGATGCGATACTCATCTCAGACCCTGCGCTGGCAGCGATTGATCCCCAAGCAGTCGCCCGTGTCCTGTCTGCTGCCATTCAAAAAATGGGCAGTGTAGATCTGGCGTTCTTTGGGCGCCAGGCAATTGACGATGATTGTGGAACTACTGCATCCCAGGTTGCCCGTCTGCTTGGCTGGCCAGCGCTCACCCTGGTTTCGGTAATCAAGGTGGATGGACCAAGTTTGAAGGTTGAGCGCGCCATTGAGGAAGGCCGGCAGATCGTTACCGCCAAAGCGCCGGCAATCGTCAGCCTGGTAAAGGATATTGGCGAGCCACGTTACCCGTCCTTTATGGGCATTCGTAGAGCCTCCAAGGCTGAGATCCCAACCTGGTCATTATCTCAGATAGGCATTTCGGCTCCGCCTGTGATGGTTGAAAACCAAGCCTTGATGAACGCTCCGGTGCTTGAAGTGGCCTGCGAATTTATCACGGGGGGCAACCCTCAGGAAATTGCTGAAAAGCTGGCAGAGAAAATCCTTGGAGAGAAGCTGCTATGAACATACTGGTATATATCGATCATTTCAAGGGTGAAGCCTTGCCTTCCTCCTGGGAGACTGTTGGGGTCGGAAAGACCCTTGGCAAAGTCACAGGTTTACTTTTAGGAAATAACCTGGAGGCATTGACGAAGACCTCTTTCGAATACGGTGCGGACGAAGTAATCCTGGTAGATGAGGCTGACCTGGTTGATTACCGGGCGGAAGTATACGCGACCACCTTGAAGCAAGCGTTTGCAGGTCGGGATTGGGATGTCCTGCTTTTCCCAACGACGAGCCGGGGCAGGGAATTGGCGGCAATGGCCGCAATCGACTTGGATGCCGGTTTACTTGTGGACGCAATTGCACTGGAAACAAATGGCGACAATATAATCGTCACCCGTCCGATATATAGCGGGAAAATTTTGGCCAAATACATATGCTCTTCGAAACCCCAGATCATCACGTTGCGCGGGCGCGTCTTCGCTAAACCCACCCCTCAGACAGGGAAATCAGGCCCAGTGACAAAGCTGGCAGCGGGTATGGGCGCTCTCACCACTGTGGAAGGATATACCACTGCTGAAGGCGGCGTCAGTCTAACCGATGCAAACGTGATTATCTCCGGTGGTCGTGGGATGTCCGAAAACCCTTCCCCCCAAGTTCCTGCAGGACTGGATACGAAGCAGACTGAAATCTGGCGTGCCCAGCAGGGTTTTATTATGCTCAAGGAATTGGCGGATGCGTTGGGCGGGGCAGTCGGCGCTTCGCGTGCTGCCGTGGATGCTGGATATGTTCCATATGCAATGCAGGTTGGGCAAACCGGCAAGCTTGTCTCTCCGAATATATATATCGCCTGTGGAATTTCGGGGGCCATCCAGCACCTTGCAGGTATGCGCTCGAGTAAGTTGGTTGTTGCCATCAACAAGGATCCGGAGGCACCTATCTTTAAATTGGCTCGCTATGGAGTTGTTGGGGATCTATTCCAGATAGTTCCATCCCTGACCGCCTCCCTTAAATCCCATTTGGCCAAATAAGTTCTAAGGGTATCCAATCGTATGCTTTCCATTCCAGAAAAGGTCATCTTCGCTCTGGCCGCCTTGGCCACCCTAATTACGGTTTATTATGCCATTCGCCGGTTGGTTCGAATCATTGCTGGCGGGCACGGGAAACCAGATTGGCGACTGGCATGGAAGCGATTACTTAACGTCCTGGGCCGGATGGTGACGTTTCAGCCAGTATTCCGCACCCGGTTCTGGCCCAGTTTTTTTCATGCGCTGGTTGGATGGGGATTCGGATATTACATCCTGGTAAACCTGGTTGAAGTGGTCAGAGCTTACCTGCCTGGATTTGAGATCCCGGGCTTGATGGGAGCGGTCTACCGGCTTTTGGCAGATATACTTTCGGTTGCACTGCTGATATCCATGGTCTTTTTCGTCATACGCCGTTTTATCATTCGACCTGCGAACCTATCAACGCGGCAATCGACCCTGCTCAGCCCAACAGCACGTTTTGGTATAAAGCGGGATTCCGCCATTGTGGCGGTTTTCATCATTGTTCATGTAGGGTCGCACTTCGTGGGTGAGTCACTTGCCATTGCCAGAGCCGGAAAGACAGACAGCTGGCAACCCTTTGCGTCTGCCTTGGCATCTTTGTGGACTGGATCGAGTTCACAGGGACTCCTCATCGGTCAGCACGTCGCCTTCTGGCTGGCGATTGGCCTCATCATGGCTTTCCTACCTTATTTTGCATACTCGAAGCATGTGCACCTTTTCTTTGCCCCGCTCAATTTCCTGCTCAAGCCAGAACGACGGTCGATCGGAGAATTGAGCTATATCAACATTGACGACAGCTCAATTGTCCAGTTTGGGGCAGCAAAACTTGGGGACCTGGGCTGGGAGCAGGTCATGGATGCCTATGCCTGCATCATGTGTTTTCGTTGTCAAGAAGCCTGCCCGGCTTATTCCACCGGAAAAATACTTTCACCGGCTGCCCTGGAAATAAATAAAAGATATTTTCTCAATTCGGTAAATTCAATCAAAGACTCGCCGCCTTTCACGGAGTTTGCAATCCCGCCGGAAGCAGTTTGGGCCTGCACATCCTGTGGAGCCTGTGTGGATATCTGCCCGGTAAAAAATGAACCAATGCGTGATATTCTCGATATTCGTCGCAACCTGGTTCTGATGGATAATACTTTTCCCAAATATCTTGAGACAGCCTTCCGCGGCATGGAGCGGACTGCCAATCCCTGGGGCGTACCGCCGACTGAACGGATGAAATGGGCTGAAGGATTGAATGTGCCTACGATTGAGCAAAACCCTCAGCCAGAACTTTTATGGTGGGTTGGCTGCGCCCCGGCTACCGATGAGCGTGCCCAGAAATCTGCCCGGGCGTTTGCTGCAATCCTTAATTCCGCGCGGGTCAATTTTGCCGTGCTTGGACAGAATGAACAATGCACGGGTGATTCAGCCCGCCGTGCCGGGCGCGAAGATATTTTCTTTGCTCTGGCAAGTACCAATGTGGAGATATTAAACGAGATCAGACCCAAACGCATAGTCACAACCTGTCCACACTGCCTGCACACGCTGAAGAACGAATATCCGGCTTTTGGTGGGAATTTTGAGGTAATCCATCACACTCAGTTGATCAAAGAATTGATCGATAGCGGCAAGCTTAACCTGCAAGATAAAACGACAGGCGTAAATGGACATTCTTCAATGACATATCACGATCCCTGTTACCTGGGTCGCCACAATGGAGTCTATGCCGAGCCTCGCAATGTCCTGAAGGAAATTCACGTTAACCTGGTGGAAATGCCTCGACACGCCGCCAAGTCCTTTTGCTGTGGAGCGGGAGGTGCCCAGATGTGGAAGGAAGAAGAACAAGGCACCTCTCGTGTTAATGCTGCGCGTGTAACCGAAGCTATGGCAACCGGAGCCGGGACGATGGCTACTGCCTGTCCGTTTTGCATGATTATGTTGACCGATGCCGCCAAATCTGAAGGAAGATCGATCAATGTGGTGGATATAGCGGAAATCATTGCCGGTTATATAAGATGAAAACCGACAGTGAAGATTATTGACTTTTCTTGGATGCTCATTCCATGGCGGCTTGGATTATGAGTTAATTAATCATATAAGTGGGTTCACCCAAATACAGCAATCAAAATGATACCGGTAAAAATAACCACCGCTCCAAGGATGCGGATCTTGCCCAATTTCTCGCCCAGGAACTGCCAACCGGCAAATGCACCCAATACCACGCTTACTTCCCGGATTGCTTCGGAATAATTAACGGGGGCTATTGAGTAAGCAAATAAAGCGAAAAGGTAGGCGATAACACCCAAGAGACCGACCAGGGCAAGAATGGCCGGCTGCCTGAGTTTAGCATTAAAAAATCGCCCCCAGCCATATCGACCTATAATGGCTGGTGTGGTTAGAATGGGCATAAGGGCGAACATACTCAGGCCATAAGGTAGCGCCGGCCCGTGCTTGACTGCAAAGCCATCGACCAAGGTGTAAATGGAGATGACCAAGGCTATCAATAGCGCGATCGCTATTCCCTTGAAGCGCGGCGTGCCTTCGTGAGGTTGGTAGAAACCGGTCGCGCCAATGATGACCAATCCAATAATGATTGTGGCAATCCCAATAAAGCCACCGACGCTAGGTATTTCTCGCAGGAAGATAATTGACCAAAGAACGACCAGGGCTGGAGCCGTTCCGCGTGCCACAGGATACACCAATGAGAAATCATGATCGTTATAAGCAAAAGAGAGCAACATAAAATAAATGGCCTCCAGGATCGCACTGAGGCCCACAAATAACCACATGGAACGTGGTGGCATATGAGTGAAGAAAAGCATTATTAGGGATAGAACCCCGCTGATGATCACCTGCCAACCCATGGCAATATATTTATCCTGGGATTGTTTGAGGAGAAGATTCCAGAGCGCGTGGAGGGTCGCAGAAGTGAGAAGTAGAACAATGGCGAGGGCAGGCATGGAGAAACTAAATTTACCACATAATTTTTAACGAAACGCTTATGTGAGGTTATTAAATTTCTGACAATCACATTCTATATTAAAAGCGTAAAATTAAATTCCACTTAATTTATAAGGAGGTTCACTATGTCTAATCTAACCCGTTGGGAGCCTGTACGCGAAATGATGACTCTGCGCGAAGCAATGGACCGGCTGTTTGATGACGCCTTTACACGTCCAATCAGCATGAGGGGAGTCTCCGGTCTGCCCGCCATTGATCTTTACCAAGACGCGGACGAAGTGGTCGTAAAAGCCGCACTGCCCGGTATGAAGGCGGAGGATGTTCACATATCCATTACTGCGGATGTGTTGACCCTGAGTGGCGAAATCAAGGAGGAAGCCGATCAGAAAGAGGTCACATACCATATCCGCGAACAGCGCCAGGGTATGTTTGAACGCTTTGTTATGCTCCCCACAGAGGTTCAAACAGAAAAAGCGAAAGCTGATTTTGAGAATGGCATCTTGACAATTACCCTTCCGAAGGCCGAAGCGGTTAAACCTAAAACAATTTCGATAAAAGTCAAATAACGATCCTTTAGCAAGGCAAGAAACAGGGTATGACGGGAGTATTGCTCCCGTCATACCCTGTTTTCATCCGCTCCCTAAAGTTTTTGAGCTAGGAAAATGGAGATAGGTTTGAATGCCCAAAGCTAGACTTCTTCCCCCAGCGAGGAAGATTCATAATCCCTCTTCCACGCCCTTAATCCATAACGGCTCAGGTATATAGGGATGTTTTTGAAATGCGGATCTTCCTGCTCTATAGAGTTGAGCATGGCTCGCTTTGCCTGTGCGATAGGGCCGCACAGGATGGTCAAAGAACCGCCATCACCCCCAGCGCCGTTAACCTTCCAACCGAGTGCACCGTGGGCTTTGGCAATCTCGATCACTTTGGCTGCATCGGCGCTGATTAATGCCGGATGCAACCGAGACTGGGCCTCTGTATTCTCAACCATCGCGGCACCTAAAGCGGGAAAATCGTCGGCGTATAGGGCGTCACGTGACCTGGTCGCAGTATTACGCAGATCATTGAGCTGCTTACAATCCGGTCCGGCATTTTCCAGGGAGTGGATCACCATTTTATGCACGTCAGACGAATGGTGCGATTTTCCCAGGTAAACCAGTGTCAAGCGTCTTTCCAACTCCCACCAAGTGGCGTTTGGGATTTGAACAGGGGATACAGATGCATGCGGATACTGGAACATTTCGATATAATTAATTCCGCCATAAGATGAACACAATTGATCCTGGATCCCGCTTTGCAGACCCAACATCTCCGTCTCGATCTTATGTGCCGCGCTGGCGACCTCATGAGGCGTCATTCGACCTGGCGTAAGCATATCCAGGCTGCCGATGAGTGCCACGGTGACCGCAGCCGAAGTTCCGGTGGAAGCCCCTCCGGGAGCTTCGGAAAAAATAGTCACCTCAAAACCCAGGTCTTCGGGTAAATGCATGTACTCAATAGCCGCTTCGAGCAGTGGGTGCTTATCCCAATGTTTTTCAGGGATGACAACATAGCGTTCTCCGTAATTCTCGGCGTTGATAATAATGCGGTTCTCCCGGTCATGGCCTGGATAAACGGCAATTTGAACTTCAGCATAAGGATAAACGCCAATATTGAAAATCTGCCCATGCCCGGCGAACCAGGTGTCAGTCCACCCGCCGTTGTCACAAATCCGGATGGGAGCAACACTGTTGATGATAAAAAGAGGTAATGTCATATGCACCTTTTTTCGCTGTTCTAGTTTATGTTTCTCTCATTTTATCATGGTGGAAATATCGATCGCTGAATTTAGGGCAAAACTTTAACTAGTAGTCGAGTCCAACGATTTTAAGTAATTCATGGAATGAATATATATCATAATAACGATTTGATTTACCTGTATAATCGGGATTGGAGCATTCTTAACTCAAGAAGAATCCGAAGGATTATTGGTAATTGAGGAGTAATCATGCGTATTGAGATCAAATCGGCCGAGCAGTGGAACACTTTTGAAAAGGCTCGTCAGGATTGTGTTGTAACAAGCTCTTTGTATGCCTACCTGAGTGGGATAAAATGGGCAAAACCAGACTGGGCGGTTATGGTGTGGGAGGATGAAGACATGGTCAGCAATATTCATATCATCGAACGGACAGTAAAGGTAGGGGTTGAAAAGGTAAAACTGGCTGGAGTTGGAAATATTGCCACAAAAGTGGAATGGCGTAAGCGTGGTTATGCCAGTTCTGCCTTGGACTTTGCCCGCAGTTTTCTTCTTAATTCCCTCCATGTGGATTTTGGCCTGATGATTGCGACCAAGGAGATGGTCCCGCGATATGAAAAGGTTGGCTGGAGGGTAATTGCCGATCAAATGCTGGTCGATCAACCGGATGGGAAGATCACCTTGAATTATCCTGTAATGGTGCTATCAGTCCTAAAGGATGATTGGCCAAAAGGTCCAATCGATCTATGTGGGTTGCCATGGTGAGATTCGGAATTTTTACGGGGCAAGTTCCAGCCTTTGTTGGCTCGCAATCGCCAGAGAGTTTATCGCATTCATAATAATAGTGGATATATTTCTAACTTGGGTGCGATCTTCAGGATTCCCTTGAAACTGCATTGGCTTGCCGATTGTTACCGCGTATGGCCCACGCAGGTACCAATAACCGATTTCAGTTTTTTCTTTAAATCTTGAGATGAGTTCCCGGGCGCGATCACGCTGGAAATAAACCCCAATGGGGATCACCGGTAAACCGGTCAAAAGAGCCAAACGGGCTGCCCCGCTGCGTGGAGGTAAGGAACCTCCCTGGCGTGGGCTAAGGTCGCCTTCGGGGTAGATGGCGATGGACTTGCCATCTAGAAGGTGTCCATGGGCAGAGGAAAAAGCTGCATGTCTATCGGTTGAAACAACCGGAATATGTCCCGAAAGCCTTAAAAAAGTGCCAAAAAGAGGGGCTTTGAATGCATGTTCTATGATTAATATGCTGAATGGTTTGGGGAACAATGACAACAAATAAAATGGATCAGTGGTACTGGGGTGGTTGGAAACGATGAGAAGGGGTCCTGAAGGAAGCCTGGTTTGCCAGAGTACGTCCATGTTAAGCAGGAACTTCGTATATAAACACATAATCAAACGGCTGATCTTGTAAGCAAATATTTGGGTAGGATTCACGCTTAACACCTTTCAACCTTCCAGTTGAAAATACTTGAAAAAGGAACCGAGGAAACCGATACCGACGAAGGCAGTGGCATTTCTTTAAACGGTAAAAGAAATCCGATAACAAGAATTAAACAAAAATGATAGGGATAATAGGGACGGATCCCCATATCTCTATCATTATCCTTCAGACTTTATAACCCCAAAAACATAAATTCGATATTCTTTGATCCATGTCCCCAATCCTTATTTATGAAATGGCGATTATATCATGCCATTCCAAGCTTCATACTAAAGCGGAATGGTCACTCACGAACGCCTGTCAACCCAAAGTAGAAATGTCCCCATTATTCCAAAGTAGAGATGTCCCCCCGCGGGGGGACATCTCTACTTTGCGAAAGCGGGGTGGCGAAGCCCTTGCGCCAGGGATGATTGGCAGCCGGTTTGTGAGCCTTGCTCTGGTTTAGGAGAGCCTGGTCAAGGTGCTTGGTCTGAACGACCTCAGCTTGTTTGGCTTGCATGTGGAAGATGGTGTACTCGAGGTTTTTGCCTTTGTAGAGCAGTGTGACCTTGCCTTGGGCATCCAGGCAGACGGTTACTAGCGCATGCTGCATGGCGTAGGTGGGTCGTTGCGTTTGGACCTGATAGACGACCTTCTGGAATTGGAGGGTCAGGTTTTTGGTTAGGAGACGGCTCTCCTGCCAGGTAAGGATGCGGGCGAGGTTATCCTGGGCAGTGAGCTGGCGATGGGCATCGTGGTCGCTCCTGGGAGAAACGGCAAAGCGTCGATTGAAATCTTCAACAAATTCTGGCAGGTAGCGATTGCCTGCTTCCCAAGAGCAGATGCTTTGCAAACGCAGTTCCTTGGGTAATCGATCTTGGAGGGTCTGGATGACTCGTTCGACCCGACCTTTGGCCTGGGGGGTATTGGCGCAGATGATCTGAATATCCAGTTCCTGCATGGCTCGTCCAAACTGGGTCAGGGCGTCCGAAGTACCTGTAGAGGGCTGATTGACCCGGAATATGCCATGTTTGTCGCTGTAAAAGGCACCTGGCTTGCCGTAGCGGGTGAAATAGCCTGCGGCGGCTTGACAGTAACCGAAGAAACTCTCGCTCTCAACGAACTGTAACTCCACCAGCCTACCGGTGGCATCATCGATAAACGCCAATAGGTCACAGGCCGGGGCACGCCCTTCGAACCAGTCATGCGGCGAACCATCGATCTGGATCAATTCGCCAAAACAGGCCCGCCGTTCCCGCATCTGGTGCACAATTACCTTCCTGGCTTTCTTGGCTTTCCACAAACCTTCAGCTATCATCAACTGGCGCACACTCTCGTCTGAGATCTTCAATCCATCCAACTCAACCAGTTTCTCACACGCAAATGTCGGCCCAAATCCCGTGTATTTGCTCTCCAAAAGATCCAGCACTTTTCGCTTGGTCTCTTCGGCCAATTGATTGTTGCTTGGCCTGCCTCGCCGCTTCGAAATCAATCCGCTTGCTCCCCCCTGTCGATAACAGCGCAACAACCGCTTCACCTGCCGCTCACTCATTCTAAGAAGTTCTGCGGCAGCTTTCTGTTTCAGCCGCTTTCCATCCAGCCGTTGCATTACTTCCAATCGGTTCACTTCTTTCTGACTCATCTGTAGTAGTTCCATTTCTTGTCCCTTTCGAAGGGGACATTTTAACTTTGGTAGAAAGGGACTCTACTACTTTGGGCTAACAGTCACTCACGAACGCTGGTCAGTATGATTGAATCGGGTTACAATCGGCTCGAAAATATTATTTGGTTATGAAGGAACAATGTGACCGCCAGCCGCTTGACCTCGTCAGGCGGCTGGCGCTCCCAAAGTTCCGGGAGGCTTTTATGATACATTCCCCGAACGGGGATCGAGAAGAATCACCGTCCGATTTGGCCCATCGGCTGGGGCTTCCGCATAAGAATTTGCATCTTATTACACGGGCCCTCACACATCGCTCCTATATAAACGAGCATCCTGAAGCGCTTGAGGACAATGAGCGCCTGGAATTTTTAGGCGACGCAGTACTTGATTTTATTGCCGGAGCCTGGCTGTATAATCATTACCCCGAGAAGGCTGAAGGGGATTTGACGCGGATGCGTTCGGCGTTGGTTTGCACCGAGCAACTAGCCGAATTTGCGCGAGCTTTGGATTTAGGGCCTGCCATGCGTCTTGGACATGGGGAGAATCAGGCAGGAGGTCGGGAACGGGATATTCTGTTGTGTGCGGCATTTGAGGCTTTGGTTGGCGCTCTGTATCTGCAGAACGATATTTCAGTTATTCAGCATTTTGTCCATCCCATGATCGAAGATGTCAGTAAGAAGTTCCTTTTTCGGAATGATTTACAAGATCCAAAAAGCCGGCTTCAGGAATGGTCACAAGAAAGAAAACTTGGGATTCCGCATTATGTTACTCTTCAGGCAAGTGGTCCTGACCATGATAAGATGTTTGAAGTAGAAGTGCATATCAATGGCAGAGTATATGGCCATGGCGCCGGACGTAATAAACAGACCGCGGCACGTCTTGCCGCCCAGGCTACTCTAGAAATCATTGAGAAATCCGAATCCTGATCCAATAGCTCAAAATGCCTTTACGACTTAAATCACTCGAACTTCACGGATATAAAACCTTCGCGGCCAAAACGAATTTTGAATTCGCCGGAGGTATTACTGCCATCGTTGGGCCTAATGGTTCCGGTAAATCAAATATTGCTGATGCTCTACGTTGGGTATTTGGAGAGCAGTCCTATAGTCTTTTACGAGCCAGGAAGACCGAGGATATGATTTTTTCCGGCTCAGAGCAACGCATACGTGCCGGTATGGCCTCAGCAGGAGTCACATTTGATAATACGAATGGCTGGCTGCCAGTAGATTTCTCCGAAGTAGCCCTGGCGCGGCGCTCATATCGTGATGGTCGAAACGAATATCTCCTTAATAACCAACATGTCCGGTTGAAGGATATTAACGAACTTCTGGCCCAGTCCGGTCTTTCTGAGCGGACTTACACTATTTTGGGCCAGGGACTGGTGGATGCTTCCTTGGCATTAAAAGCTGATGAACGCCGTCGTCTCTTCGAGGAGGCGGCCGGCATCGGTTTATATCGAGCTCGACGGGAGGAGACTCTCCGCCGCTTGGAGACCACCAGGCGCAACCTCGACCGTGTGCTGGATATACTGGCCGAACTGGAACCGCGCCTGAAAAGCCTGGAACGCCAGTCGGCTCGTGCGGATGAATACACCCGGGTTCAGGCGGACTTGCGAATCCTTTTACTTGAGTGGTATGGTTTCCACTGGCATCATGCGCAGCGTGAACTGAAAAATATCATCGCTTTGAGTAATGCACAAGAAGCGAAATTGGCAGAAGCGCGGGAAATTTATGAGCGCGAACGTCAGAATTTTACTGCCTTCCGCGATCATCTGAATGGTTTGCGCGCCAGGTTAAATTCCTGGCACCGACAATCTGCACAACTCCATGAGAGCAGGGAGTCCACCAGTGGGAGTCTTGCAGTGCTTGAAGAACGTCAGCGGACTCTGCTATTAAACCGCCAATCAAGTTTGAAAGAACAATTCCAATTATTAGGCGAGTCTAAAATTGCCCAGGAACGATTAATAGAAATTGTGGCTGAAATAGAGCGTTTACAGGGAGAATATGACGAAGCTCAGAATCAGATCGTGACGGTACAGGACGCCTTGGATTTTCACCAAGCCGAGCGATCCCATCTTGAGGAAAGTGTCCATACTGTCCGCAAAAAGATGGAAGAAAGTTCAACCCGGCATGCCAGCCTGCAAGCTCGACTTAATGAATTGGTTTCCCGTCGCGAGAGTCAGATGAGAAAATTGGAAGCAATAGAGCAAGCTATTTACTCGGCCCAAGGCGAGGCACGGAACGCGGCCGGAGAGCTTAAAGATGTGATGGAGGCGCGGAAGAAAGCCGAATTAGCCGTACAAGAAGCCGAAGCAGCATTTCAACGAGCACAAAACGAGCAATCGAGCCTGGAATCGCATGAGAATGAAAAACAGGTGGTCTATTCTGCCTTGCAAGCTGACCAGGCGCGCCTTAAAGCTCAACTGGAAGTGCTGGAACAGGCCGAGCAATCTTTTAGCGGTTACGCAAATGGGGCAAAAATACTTTTGGATGCTTCCCGCCAATCCAAACTTGGAGGCTCCCGAGGAGTTTTGTCAACCTTGTTGGACATCCCGGTAGAATTGGAAGTGGCTATTGGGGCAGCGCTGGGCGACTATTCTGACGCAGTCCTTTTAGATTCAGGTCGTTTTTTGGAGCAGGCCATAACTTTGCTCGATTCCGATAAAACTGGACAGGCGATACTATTGCCGTTGGATTGGCTTTCTCCAACCAAATCACTAAAGGTTGAAAAGGATGCTGATTGTTTAGGCGTGGCTTCTGATTTGGTAAAAACTTCCTCAGAATATCGTCCGGCTTTGGATCTCCTTCTTGGTCATGTGCTTGTAGTCCATGATCGGTCAGCTGCAAGGCGCCTCCTGGCAGGTTTGCCTGAGAATACCTTGGCGGTGACTTTGCATGGAGAGGTATTCCATGCAACAGGTCAGGTCTCGGCAGGTAAACCATCTAAACCTGCTTCAATAAGCCGGCCTCGCCAACGCCGCGAGCTGCAAGAATCGTTATCGAAGATTGAACAACAAATCACAGAATTAGGTTCTGAATTGGAGTCCCTTTCCGGGCAGGGTGCGATTGCACGGGTTAACGTCTCGGCCTGTGATGTTGTAGTCAAGAACGAACGAGCCAGATTGGAATCTGTCAGGATATTCGAGCGGCAAACACAGGTACGTGAAGAATCAGCGCAGCGGGAATGGGATTGGCAGGTCAAGCAAAAGGCAAGTATCGAATCTGAGCTTGCACTGGCTGACTCTGAACAACGACAGACAATTGCTGCCCTTTCAACAAATGAAGAAGAAGCAGCCCAAGTGCAGGGAGTTCTACAAACGCAATCAGTAGCTTTGGAAGCTTTGGCAGTAGAGGATAATCAATCGCAATTAAGGATTTGGTCGACACGTTCGGCTGTGACTGAACGTGCCTTGAATGATGCTCAGATACGCCGTCAAGAGCAATTAAGTGCAGTCGACCATTTAAACGCCAGACAGAATTCCCTTGAAAAAACTCTGGCAGAAATTGACCGATCATTGTTGGAAGTGGAAAATGAGAGAAAAAACAAGCATGACCAAGCTTCAGCGATTAATACCCAACTGGATGAATTGCGTAACCTGATCAATCCAGCTGAAAAAGAGCTTGAGTCTTCTGAAGCTCAAGAATGGGATTTACAGAAACGAGAAACAGAGGGACAGGTTGCGCTGGCGCGCGTGGAAAGAACATACAACCAAATTCAACTTGAATTAAGCCGCAAGCACGAATCATTGGGAAACCTGCAGAAGAAAATCGAGGACGATTTTGGCTTGGTGGATTTCGAGTATGTGAATGAAATTTCTGGCCCGATACCTCTACCTTTTGAAGGCATGGTGGAACAATTACCAGCCGTGGAAGAGTTACCTTTGGACCTTGAAGAGAACATGATGCGGCTCCGGGCACAATTGAGACGTATGGGGGCTATCAATCCCGAGGCAAAGCAGGAATATCGATCGGTTAAAGAGCGTCATGCGTTTCTTAATACGCAGATGGATGATTTGCGAAAAGCCGAAACCGATCTGCATCAGGTTATTGCTGAACTGGATGAATTGACCCGGCACGAATTCCAGAAAACGTTCGATGCTGTAGCGGAGCAATTTCACTTGATTTTCCACCGGTTATTCGGTGGAGGGGTGGCAAGGCTGTTGTTAACCGACCCGGATAATTTGACCGACACAGGTATTGATATAGAGGCGCGATTACCTGGACGGCGGGATCAGAATCTTTCCCTCTTATCAGGAGGCGAACGCAGCCTGACAGCAATTGCATTGGTGTTTTCTCTCCTCAAAGTTTCGCCTACGCCTGTCTGTGTATTGGACGAGGTGGATGCGATGCTCGACGAGGCCAATGTAGGCCGCTTCAGAGATTTGCTGCTTGAGTTAAGTAAAGAGACACAGTTTATTATCATCACCCACAATCGAAATACTGTGCAAGCAGCCGACGTGATCTATGGAGTTACCATGGGTCGTGATTCATCCAGCCAGATTATCAGCCTGAAGCTGGATGAAATCTCTGAAGAATACCTTAAATAGGTGAAAGGTTTCTTCCCCTGCTCGACGAGGAAAATAAAAACCTTGGTTAGGTGTTCGCTAACCAAGGTTTTTAGGTAAATTAATTCTGATCTACTTGTTCACAGTCGTTGCCTGGGATGTCGCCACGTAGGATGTAACAGTGGCGGCTTCATTAGCTTGCGCTTGTGCGATGGTAGGCGAGGTGGGAACCAGATTATTCCATGCACTATTGATAACCACTTTGGAACTAGCGCGTTGTGCCTCCAACCAGGCGGTAAAATTGGCTGTAACAGCATCCTGGTATTCCTGATCGGTAAGCGGCCGCATTTCATGTCCTAGTACCTGGATAATGTGGTAACCGTAGGTGGTTTTTATTGGCTGGCTGATTTCACCAACCTTTAAGGTAAAAGCTGCTTTCTCAAATTCCGCGACCATTTTTCCCCGTCCAAACCAACCCAAGTCTCCGCCATTGACTTTAGTGCTTGTGTCAATGGAATACTTGGCGGCAAGGGCGGCGAAATCGGCACCGGCGGCAAGTTGTGTCTGAATATCTTTGGCCGTAGCTTCATCGGCGACGAGGATGTGGCGCGCCCAAACCTGTTCCTGTTGGTGGGTAATGCTGGCGGTGATTTTTGCCTCCACCCGCTCGCGATAAAGCGCGCTCTCAAAGAAATAGTAGCGGAAACTAGAATCATTAAGACCAAGAGCCTCATAGGCCTTTAGTGTCTGTTGATACTGGTCTTTGTAACCTTTGAGTGTATAAGGCGTTGCGGTTGGGGTGGGGGATGGGATGGGAGTGGCCGTACTGGTCAAATTGGGGGTAGCCGTTGGTGGCAAGGTTGCAGTAGGAGTAGGGCTCTGAGCTGGGGTTGGAGTTTCAGTGGAGGTAACTACTGGGGTTGGTGATATCAATGCCATTTGAGTTGCGTCAAGTGTAGGATAGACTAGTGCTGTAGGAGTGGGTGTTGGTGTTGGGGTTCCATTAGGAAAAAACCTAAACAATTCTTGAGCCTTTTTTTCCACGTCGGCTGCAGTAACCGTGATCCCATTCGCCTTTGCGTATTGACGAATAAGAAGATCTTCTACCATGTTATCAATTACTTGTTGACCGATAGTAGCGGGCGTGTCCAGCTCCTGGGTTATCTGCGTCAATGTTTGAGACATTTGTGTATCGGTGGTCGGGTCTATACCAAACATTTGGGCGAGTTGTATATTCTGCATGTATTGACCAACAAGCTGCTGACGCGTTACCCGAACGTGGGCTTGAAAATCATGCAAACTGCGCGATTCGCCATTGACAGTGACAGCCGGTCTTAAATTCAGGAAGAGCGTATCATATAGGAGACCGAATGAAATACCAAGAACAACGATCGCAATAATCCCAATTGCAAGGCCAACTATCATTCTGGTCTGTCTGCGCTCCCGATCTTGTCGCGCCAGATGTTTCTTGGTTAGTGTTTTTGGAGACTTGTTTTTTGCCATAAATACCTCAGAGCGAAGTCGAGAAACCTCGCAATAATCCTTTCCGGATTAGGTTTCACCGATCTTCGTTGAAGGCCCGGCCTGTAAAGGGAAGCAGGGCGATATGGCGGGCGCGCTTGATGGCCCCGGCGAGCTCGCGCTGGTGTTTGGCACATGTACCAGTCTGACGGCGCGGCCGGATTTTTCCTTCTTCAGTGACGAAGCGGCGTAATACATCTGATTGTTTGTAATCAATCGTCATGTGCCGATCCGCACAGAATTGGCAGATTTTTGGGCGGGCGTAATAACGACGCTCCTGCCCTCCTTCCATTTCATTATCCATAGGATGATCCATAGAATATTAACTCCAGTCTATATGAACTTTGCGCAGTGATTAACGATCACTGCGAGATTAGGGGTAGCCCTAGAATGGGAATTCGTCTTCGTCCAGCCCAGGCTGCCCTTCAGATTCCACCGAAGAAACAGGCTCCTCACCGACCGGGATATGGCTAGCCTCCCGACGATCGCCGAGCTTGATCATTTCTGTGGCAACGATTTCGACGGTTGTACGCTTGACACCTTCTTTGTCTTCCCAGCGACGGGTCTGCAGACGGCCTTCAATGTACACCGGTTGGCCCTTTGTCAGGTATTGTTTACAGATCTCCGCCTGGTTACCCCAGGTAACAATATTGAACCATTCTGTTTCTGAATGGCGTTCGCCGTTGGCAGTATTCCAGGAACGGCTGGTTGCAACCGTGAAGGTGGTCACGGGACGACCTGAGGGCGTGTAACGCATTTCAGGATCACGCCCCAGATTTCCGATAATCATGACTTTGTTCAAACCACGACTCATCTTTCACACCTCGTTAAGAAGGCAGACACCAAGGAAACCGCCGGTAGTAATTAATTATCTACGGTAACAAGCATATAACGAGTGATGGGTTCCAGGAAACGTAAATTCTTTTCCAGGTTTGCAGTAGCAGCAGGCTCGAGGCTGAGATTGAATAGAACATATTGGCCTTCGCGTTGTTTCTTGATGATATAAGCCAGTCGCTTTCGTCCCCAGATCTCAACCTTGTCCACACTACCATTGGTCTCAACGACCCATCCCTTGACCTTTTCAACAATGCCATTAAATGCAGTTTCGTCAAGGTCAGGATGAACGATACAAACCAACTCGTACTTGCGCATAGGGAAAACCTCCTTTCCTCGGGGTATGCTCCTAGACATTCACCGTAAGTGAGCCAGGGGCGGAAGGCAAGCCGCATGACGGCTTGTACCCGGACTTGTCCGGGCACTTAAACGGGCTGTATTGTAAGCGAAAAAGTTGATTTTGGGGAGGGCGATTCCTATTTTTCACAAAGCTTGGTTTCCAAAAAAGGAGAACCTCGAATCACTTATGGCTCTCCAAATATATTGGATTACTGAAGATCCAACCGCGCGTTTTTCCAAGGAAAGGTCTGTAAGCTTCTATGCGGTAGACACCGACCTCATTCGTTACATACGTGATGGTTTCACCATGGGACAACTTGATGCATTTACCATCTTTGATTAATCGTATTTCCCCTTTCGATGGAAGCCTGCCTTGCAGTGTGGTTGCTCCATTGGTTATGAGTCTGTCCCCCATAATAACACTTGAATCCCTGCCCTCTGCAAAGAACTGAAAGCCCCGAGTTGGGGCGGGCAGATCGTATCCAATGAAACAATGACCGGCTGCCAGGGCCTCGAAAATCATTTTCCGATCGTGGAGAAGGTTGCCGGTTAATGGCATGGGTGTGAATACGTGTGTATTTATCGTTGTGAAGTGGTATTCATAAGGAAAAATTGTTTTGTGTAATGGCCCTAACGAAACATGCGAGGCATGCGCGTCTGAACCACCTATGGCCACCACGCGCTGGCCTTTGGATAAAAGCTCATCCCAAATGTGCAGAGTTTGTGGAAGAGGCCCATGAGGAACGGCTTGCGGGAAATAGGCGTAGAAAATTGCATCCAGTTTTCCTTTTGCCACAGACTTGAGTTCGCTGAAACCATTCCACAATTCTAGTCCCGTAAAACCGCTAACACTCCAATCATCCCAGGAAATATCTGTCTGTCCAAAGGCTGGCATGGCTGGATCCATCGGATGGGCGATAAAGCTTAATCCACCCAAGCTTCGCACCTTGTTAATTAGGATTTGTGGATTTTCAGCTAGATGAGAAAGCTCCTGGTTGGTGCCAAACACGAGCAAATGGTTCTTTTGTGGTTCGCGTTTTTGATCATGAATTTCCTCGCAAGCTAGAACAAGTGTTTGTTTCGCTCCATTTCGATAGTAGGAATCCATCTCCTTGACCAAGACATTGTGATCAGTAACCAATAGCACATCTACTCCAGTTTTTAAGGCAACTTGGCCCAGTTCTGCATAAGTGCCAGAACCATCCGAGTAAATGGTATGCATGTGCAAATTTATGACAAGTTCGTGCATAATTTTATAAATCCGGTTATTCCCACCAGCATGTGCCGAAAGAACATTTTTCCAGTGCTGTGAGTGTTGGTTGACGGTTTACCCTCATCACAGGTATAATTTGGCGGTTAAAATTCCTGGAGGCTTGTTGATGACACAATATTTAGATGGTGCTTTGATTTTAACATCAATCGCGTTGGTTGCCAGTATCATCTTGCAGAGCAAGGGAGCTGGCTTGGGTGGTTTGTCGGGGTCTGACCCGGGAGGCGTGTTTACCGCCCGTCGCGGGATCGAGAAGACACTCTTCTGGGTGACCATCATTTTCAGCGTTTTGTTCTTTGTGCTGGCCATTGCTCTGGTGATTCTTTCAGCCCGCCAATAAAAACACAGTGTCAAGAAAGGTCAGCACCAGTTTGTTGATCTCCCTGGGATCTGCCTTTCTTTAATTTTGCCCATGAAGAAGCTGCGTTGGCAAATCCTGGTTGTTGTCCTGACGCTGGTAGTGGTGGGAGTGCTATTAATTACCCAGCAGCCATCGTTCACCGCAAATCTGCCCGAACCGGTGAGTGGAGGGGTTTATACCGAAGCCCTGGTTGGTTCATTTGGGCGTCTAAACCCACTACTTGACTTGAATAACCCGGTCGATCGTGACGTGGACCGGTTACTCTTCAGTAGCTTGATTCGGTTCGATTCGCGTGGTATCCCGCAACCTGACCTGGCCGAATCATGGGGCATCTCGGCGGATGGCACGGTCTACAATATCACCCTACGCGGGAATGCCCATTGGCAAGATGGTACTCCCGTCACCAGCGACGATGTGCTTTTTACACTGGAACTGTTGCGGACCCAGTATTCTGATTATTCTCCCGACGTCCGCAGCCTTTGGGATGGTGTGCAGGCAACCCGTCTCAATGATAAGAATATAAAATTCGTCCTTACAGAGCCTTTTGTTCCATTCCTGGATTATCTGACATTTGGTATCTTGCCCAAACACCTTTTGGAAGGCGTCGCGCCGGATCAATTGGCGAATTCCGGGTTCAGCATGGCACCAGTTGGTTCAGGTCCTTATAAATTTGATCATTTAATGCTTGATAATGGCAAGATTACAGGTGTGGTTTTGATGGCGTCAAAGACCTATTATGGTCAGGTCCCATTTCTGGAACAAATCGTTTTCCGGTATTATTCAAGTTCGCAAGCCGCCATGAAAGCCTACCAAGCTGGAGAGGTCCTTGGAATCAGTCAAATCTCCCAGGATGTTCTTCCTTCTGCTCTGACGGAGAAAGGCCTCTCTTTCTACTCAAATCGCTTGCCGCGACTGGCACTCATACTGCTTAATCTCGGTGATAAAGAGCTCCCCTTCTTCCAGGACAAAAAAGTTCGAAATGCCCTGATGCTTGGTCTGAATCGACAGTTGATGGTGGATAAACTGCTTCAAGGGCAAGGAATTGTTGCTGATAGCCCAATACTGCCTGGTACTTGGGCGTATTATGATGGCATAGACCATATCAGTTTCGACCCTGATGCTGCGGTCGTAGAGTTGAAATCTGCTGGGTATGTATTGCCTACAAATGGAAGCGTACGTGCCAAGGATAATGTATTTCTTTCCTTTACCTTGACATATCCGGATGACACTCTCCATGCCCAGCTGGCTCAGTCCATTCAACAGGATTGGGCAGCCATCGGTGTTGAAGTCAAGCTTAAGGCTGTCTCATATGAATCCCTTCTGGCTGACTACCTGACGCCGCGCTCATACCAGGCTGCCTTGGCGGATTTGGATTTCACTCGGTCATACGACCCTGACCCTTATCCATTCTGGCATCAGGCTGAGATAACTGGTGGTCAGAACTATTCTCAATGGGATAATCGTACTGCCAGTGAATACATTGAACAGGCGCGTGTGGTAGCCGATCCAGCCATCCGTGCCCGGTTGTATCGAAACTTTCAGGTTATTTTCGGACGCGAGCTTCCGGCTTTACTGTTGTATTTTCCTGTGTACAATTATGTTGTGGATCAACGTGTCCAGGGGGTACAGGCAGCACCACTTTTCGAAGCTGCCGATCGTTTCAATACAATAACTAATTGGTATATGATTACGAGCCGGGCATCAGAAAAGACTTCCCAACCGACCAATAGTCCTTAGGTTAGGGCAATTTTTATGGAGTAGCATGGCAGACCAACGTGAAAAAGCTTTACAATATTCTGAAAGTAGTAGAGAGAATTTCCTGAAAACATATAAGGAAATTCTGTCAATCCCTTCCGTGTCTGCTGAAAAAGAACATCTTCCAGATATCCGGCGTGCAGCCGAATGGCTGGCTATGCAATTACGTAGCTTGGGAATGCAGAAGGTGCAGCTTTTCCCGACAACATACTCTCCGGTTGTCTACGGTGAATTGCTTGGAGTAAGCGATGCTCCGACAGTATTGATTTACGGCCATTATGATGTTCAACCAGTTGATCCAATGGATCTGTGGAAGACCAGCCCTTTTACGCCAACTGTTATTGGCGAAGATATTTTTGCCCGCGGTGCCTCAGATATGAAAGGCCAGGCGGTCATTACGCTGAAAGCAATTGAATCACTTATCCAATCTGGTGATTTGCCGATTAACATCAAATGGCTGTTCGAGGGAGAGGAAGAGATCGGCTCGCCCAACCTGGAAGCGTTCATTGCCAGCCACACCGATCTGCTGGTTTGCGATTTTGCCGTTAACCCAGATTCGGGCATGATTGGGATGGATTATCCAACGATCACGTATGGTCTACGCGGACTAGCTTATTTTGAATTGCGAGTCTTTGGTCCTGCGCATGATCTTCATTCTGGCATGTATGGCGGTGTGGTGCATAACCCGGCAAACGCATTGGCAGAATTAATTGCAGGCATGCATGATAATCAGGGAAAGGTCACTCTACCTGGTTTCTACGACAGAGTACGCGAATTGGGGGTGGAAGAACGCGAAGAGCTTTCGCACCTGCCAATCGATGAGAATCATTTCCTTGAACAGACTGGTGTGCCGGAGTTATATGGCGAATTCGGATTTACCGCCAACGAACGAACGGGGGCAAGGCCTACTCTGGATGTGAATGGATTGCTTTCTGGTTTCACCGGTGAAGGACCCAAGACAGTGATTCCTGCTTGGGCAATGGCGAAAATATCCACACGCCTTGTTCCTGATCAAGACCCTGAAGAAGTACATCAACAATTACTTAATTATCTTGAACAAAATGCACCCAAAGGGATTCGCTGGGAATTGATGACGTTGTCTGGAAATTTTGCCTCCGTATCGGATCGCAATAATGCCGGCGTAAGAGCCATGGCCAAGGCATTGGAGAAGGTCTGGGGTAAACGACCCAGTTTTAAACGCGAAGGTGGTTCCATCCCAGTAGTGGGTGACATGCAGCGTCTCCTGGGAGTTGAGTCAGTCATCTGTGGATTTGGGCTCCCGGATGACAATGTGCACGCCCCAAATGAAAAACAGAACCTTCCTACTTGGTATCGCGGTATAGATGCGTATATCCATTTCTTCTTGAATCTGAAACCCTGATAGTTGGAGACAAAGAAAACGGTCTCATAACGAAACCGGTTTCTATATTTAGCCTATGGAAGATAAGCTTATAAACTATGGTGGGCAGGCGCTCTTGGAGGGAGTGCTGATGCGTGGACGAAAAAACTGCGCAGTTGCCATGCGTGCCCCGGATGGCAAGATTGTGACAAAGATTGCGCCTCTCAGTGGTATATATAAGACCAACATCGCCAAAATTCCCTTCATCCGAGGACTGATCATGTTGTGGGATTCACTCGGCCTGGGACTGAAGGCTTTGACCAATTCCGCCAACCTGCAATCCGGTGAGGATGAAAAGCTGGAAGGACCGGCGCTCTATCTGACGCTTGGAATTACCTTTCTAGTCGCGATTGCCATTTTCTTTCTCATCCCGGCAGGAATTGGCTGGCTGACCGAACATTTCTTGCATTGGAATGGATGGTGGGGAAATCTGATTGAAGGCGTTCTTCGCCTGTTAATGATGGTTGGTTATATCTGGGTAATCGGGTTCATGCCGGACATCGCCCGAGTTTTTGCCTATCACGGTGCAGAACATAAAACGATTAATGCCTACGAAGCGGGTGCGGAACTCACACCGGCTTCGCTTGCGAAGTTCCCGCTTGCCCATGCCCGCTGCGGGACGGCTTTCCTTCTGACTTTGATGGTGCTTTCCCTTTTCTTTTTTACTATCATGGGTCCGCTCTCGCTGGAATGGCGTCTGATCAGCCGGGTTTTGCTTATCCCGGTCCTGGTGGGTATCGCCTATGAATACTTGCGTTGGACGGCTGACCACATTTCGAATCCCTTTGTGCGTTTCATCGTAAAACCCAACCTGTTATTGCAATCACTGACCACGCGAGAGCCGGATGAGAAGATGCTGGAGGTGGCAATTACGGCGTTCCAGGCTATGAGGCAGGCAGAACAGGCGGCTTGATTATGATAAGCCAACTACCGATTGGCGTGAATTAAAGTAAGGCATTAGCCACCCAAATGCCCATGTTGCTGGTAGCGTTGAAATAGGTGGCCCCATTCGGTATTTTTTTGCCAATCCTTCGCGACACGTTTGTACTTGAAAGGCCAATAAAAATAATCCTGTTCCACCTTGGAAATGGCAATCGGCAGTGCCACGAGCGGGGTGTGTAAAACTAACCTTTGCAGAAATTTGGTAGGTCCATACCAGGCCAGCCACGCAAGGAAGGTATGGGAATTACGCCCAATCTTGAAATTCCAGTTTTCACCGGATATATCGTCACCCACCAGGTTAATTTGGCGAACATCCCCGTTACCGAGGTTCTGTTCGGTTGCCAGGCGGATATATCGGATGGACATGGGATCAAATCCCATTAATTTGGCAGCCACTGCGTCAATGGCTACCTGATCCTGAGAGGCCAGGATTATATTCTTTACTTCCGGGACCATGAGACGCGGGCCTGCACCGTTGCCAGCGGTGGTACCATCCATCATTGCAAATAATCCCGGATGAATTTCTTTTTGGATAGCCAGTAAATCAACCAGTGTTTCGTGTATCCATGTGTGTGTGTAATGGCGGTGCTTGCTCAGTAATCCACCAAATGCGTTCTTCATTGCTCCGGTGGTTGTGGTATACATATGAGTCTTGATCGTGGGCAAATGGACCATGTTCTTCCCGAGGAAATAATCCGGGATGCGGATCCCTTCAGGATATATTTGATCAAGCACGAGCATTTTAGCTTTGGGCTTGTAGAGCACCCATTCCATCTCCTCTTTGCGGAAATTATAGAGGGCAGGGACATTGTAGTGGTTGAAGATGGGAACATAACCATTCAGGTCTTCCCCTTTGAAGGCATCGGTTCCCACCGTATGGTTTTGCACGCAAACTAAATCGTCAAACCCGGCTTGCCGTAATGCAATGATTGACCCTTCCAGTTGCCATGGAGTTGTATTTGCAGCGGGCATGGGGAAATGCCATGAAATGTTATCCTTGAGAATGGTTGTGGAATCCGGACGAAGGGTCTGATTCCCACCAGCCAGTTCAAATAAATGCTGATAATCCTGCAAGACGTTCTCGGGGCGTGTACGCAACACGGCAACTGTGGATTTAATAGGCATCTGATTTCCTTCTTTAAAACAAGTGTACCAAGTGAAACTCAATTCTATCCCGGTTTTCCAATTCGGCAAAGCAGGGAGGAATCATGCGTCGAATGAAGCTGTCCGAAGTAAATGATATAAATATCATGCTATCCATTTCCTTCAATCAATGCTCTTCTTATCTTCCGGTATAACACAATTGGATTGTCGCCCTGGATCAGGATCTCGCCGATACCCAGGTCGGGACGTGCCGGACGCTGGGTGATTACCACCCGACGATCCTGGCGCTCTATGACCAAGTTGCCAAGGCTGCCCAACCAACCGTAAAGCTGGCGAAGAATCGGGAATCGTACTGTATGATAATAACGCAGGTACATCAGGGTATTCTCATCGTCAATTGGTGCGAAGGCAAGCACGACACGCAAGTTTTGGGCAATCCAGTTATGCCAGAGGTTCCCATAGCGGAATTGCAGGTAAGGTCGGCGTTCTGGTGTGGGAAGTTCGGAGGCTTTCTTAGGCTTTTGACCTTTATCAACTTCATTGTAGACCCATATATTAATCAGGTGGTCTCCAGACCAGTGGTTCTCTTCCCTGGCGATTGGCCCGTTGACCAAGGTTCGGTTTCCACGTCCGATAGTGTTGTTGTGGATGAAGGGTAGATGCACCACGTCGAGTTGGTTTTCAATGGCGCGCCCGTAATGATTTGACCAATGATCTCTCAGCGTGGTGTAAACCATATCCTCGCCGATAAACTCGAACCAAGGCACAGGTGGGAGCTCGTTAATCGGTTCGCCCCACCATATGTAGATAAAGCCGTGTTCCTCACATACGGGGTAACTTCGCACCTTCAATGCCTTGGGAGGTTCGTTTCCATTGCCAATGGCGGGAACAAGTTTACAAATCCCACTTTCATCATATTCGAAACCATGGAAAGGGCATTGGATATGGTCACCAATCAGCTTGCCAGCGCTGAATGCCACACCGCGATGTGGACATTTGTCGCTCATCACAGAGAGTTCGCCCCTTCGATTGCGCCAGGCGACCATCTTCTCCCCCATGCGCGTTACACCGACAATCCTACCTTTCTTGACTTCATTGGATTCAAGGATGGCATACCATTGGTTTTTGATCATGTTTGCCTCATTTTGTAATTGGTGATATAGTTTTCCGCTATGCCTAAGAAAAAGAAAAGAAGTTTGCGTTTAGCGCTGGTGATGGCTCTTTGTCTTATCTGTGCCGGTTCTTCGCTTTTATATTACCTGGGAAGGCCCTTGCCAGTAGCCATGCGCACCGAGCCGTTCCAGGGGATAACTTATTACCGGCGGGTTCATTTTAATCCATACCCGATGGTTGCCCACATTGTAATCGTGGATCTGCAGGCAAAAGGTATCGGATTTCTTGTAACAAGTGCGGATCCGAAGGAATTACTTCCGCTCAAGGCCAGTACGACTTCCCAGTTCGCCCGTTCCACCGGGGTGCAAATTGCCATCAATGGTGATGGATTCTCTCCGTGGCATGCCAATGGACCGTTTGATTATTTTCCCCACATCGGGGATCGGGTGGCATCAGATGGGTATGCCATTTCTGAAGGGTTGGCTTACGGGCATCATTCCGGTCCGACAATTTACTTTGCCAAAACTGGCGAGGCTAGTTTTACCCTGGGGGATATCACACCTTATAATGCAATTTCCGGGAATAATATGATTGTGCAAGGTGGAAAGCCGATTGAAGGCCTGGATAATTCATATGCCGCGCCGCGAACTGCTCTTGGCCTGAGCGGCTCTGGAACACAACTGATTCTGTTCGTGGCGGATGGACGCCAACCTTTCTACAGCCAGGGAGCAACTCTTTACGAAATGGCTCAATTGCTGATCTATTATGGCGCAAAAGATGCCATGAATATGGATGGAGGCGGGTCTTCCACTCTGGTGATGCGGAATTCGCTGGGGATAGTTCAGGTGGTTAATTCTCCAATTCACACTGGCATCCCCGGACGGGAACGTCCAGTGGGGAATCACCTGGGTATCTTTGCATTACCCTGACCATTAAAGAGGCTGGAATTTTGCCGTGAAGTGACGCAAGAATTCCGGCGCATAAGTGAACTTATAGCCTCGCAGGGACCCAGCGCGCTTGGCGATCCTGGCCAGCTTGTCGGCAACAAAGTCCATATGACTCTGTGTATAAACCCTACGAGGGATTGCCAGGCGGACGAGTTCCAACTTTGGGTAAATCATTTCTTGGCTATCAGGATCCGGATGGGCGAACATGACCGACCCTATCTCGCAGCCACGAATGGCCCCTTCTCGATAGAGTTCGACTGTCAGTGACTGACCCGGGAATTCTCCATGCGGAATATGGGAAAGCAAGCTTCCTGCGTCAATATATACTGCGTGACCGCCAACCGGTTGGATTATTGGAATACCAGCGTCTTTGATACACTGCCCGAGGTAGGCAGTTTGACCCAGGCGATAAGCGAGATATTCTTCATCAAGACCTTCGTACAAGCCAACTGCCATTGCATCCAGGTCGCGGCCAGCCAAACCTCCATAGGTTGGAAAACCTTCCCGAAGAATTAGCTCGTTCCTGACCTCTTGGAAGAGTGAGACATCATTCATGCACAATAAGCCGCCGATGTTGACGATGGCATCTTTTTTTGCAGACATGGCCATACCATCTGCCAGGGCGAATATTTCCCGGGCAATGGCGAGAGGGGATTTCCCCGAGTAACCCGGTTCTCGTAATTTAATAAAATAGGCATTCTCTGCAAAGCGGGCGGCATCAATGAAAAAGGGGATCCCGTAAGAATGATAGGTTGCGGAGGTCGCCTGGATATTTGCCAGCGACACAGGCTGACCGCCCCCGGCATTGTTTGTAATGGTCAGCATACCGAACGGTATGTTGTCCGGGTGGATTTGCTCAATAAAAGCTCTTAGCTTGGCGATATCCATGTTACCCTTGAATGGATGCTTGTTGGAAGGATCACTTGCTTCATCAATAACAAGATTGGCTGGGCGACCGCCGCGTGCCCGGATGTTGGCATCCGTGGTGTCGAAGTGCATGTTTGATGGGACATATTGGCCGGGTTTAACCATGCAGGAAGCCAGGATATTCTCGGCTGCGCGTCCTTGATGGGCTGGGACGAAAAATTCGAAGCCGAAAATATCATGAACTGCCTTTTCCAGGCGTTGAAAGGAGCGTGCCCCGGCGTAGGACTCATCCCCTTGCATAAGCGCTGCCCACTGGCGGTCACTCATCGCACCGGTTCCGGAATCGGTCAAAAGGTCAATGAAGATATCCTGGGCATGGATGGCAAAGACGTTATAACCCGCAGCCTGGATGGCTTTCTGGAGTTCATCGGGGGAAGGCATATGGATGGGTTCGACCATTTTGATGCGGAAGGGTTCAGGTGGGTAAATGGACATAGGACTCCTTATCTGAGATCATTTTACAGTCTAACATATTTTTGAGAATGTAATAAAAAGCGATCGATGTACAAACCTTTATCGGCTTATTACGAACTGTTTTATGAGTGACGAAAGTGGCATGGATGGAATTAAAAGATGAAAAAAGTGCCCATTGGTTATCTTTATGGTAAAATTTGCCAGTCTTGTAGTTGTAAGACAACTTATCTTTTTTTATCGGAGTGCCAATGCAGAACGAATGGCTATACATCGGGCTCTTCCTGGTGATTGGTATTATTGTTCCAGTTGTTCCCTTGGTGTTTGCCCGCTTGGTGGCGCCGCGTAAACCCAACCCAATTAAGCACAGCACCTATGAGTGCGGAGTCGAGACTGTGGGTGAGTCGTGGGTGCAATTCAAAGCTCAATACTACGTCTTTGCATTGGTATTCCTGGTCTTTGATGTGGAGACGGTCTTCCTGTTTCCCTGGGCGTTGACTCTCAAGCAGTTACCTCTGTTTGTAGTATTGGAAGGCATAATATTCATTGGGATTTTGGTTACCGGGCTGGTGTATGCCTGGCGCAAGGGGATGCTGGAATGGATCTAAACCCTGAAGGGTGAATTATCAAGGCTGACAGGATATCTCCTCTCAGCCTTTTCGTTGTGTAAGGAGAGTAGTCCATGACGTTTTGGAATAACCCAATTAATTTTATTGCCGTTTGGCTGACTGGCCTGCTTACTGGTTTGCATATGTCAGAGTCGCTGGCAACAATCCTTACTTATTTAGTTGGAATAATAGTCTTGATTATTTTTGCGATGGTGTTGGACATTGGGTTGGTGTGGGTAGAACGAAAGGTCGTGGCGCGTTTCCAGGATCGCCTTGGACCGAACCGGATAGGTCCATTCGGCCTTATTCAGCCTGTAGCCGATATCATCAAGATGGTCATCAAGGAAGATATCACCCCTGTCGGAGCGGATAAGATCATCTATAACATTGCCCCGGTACTTGCGGCGAGTTCTGTCATTGCACTTTGGGCCATCCTGCCCATTGCTTCTAGTATATACGGTGTGGACCTGAATGTCGGACTTTTATATATTGTTGCGGCTGGGGCATTGGGGACACTGGCAATTATCATGGCAGGTTGGTCCTCCAACAATAAGTACGCCCTGCTGGGGGCTTTCCGCATGGTTGCGAACATGATATCGTACGAAATTCCAATGGTGATCACCCTTCTTATCCCGACCATTCTGGCAAATACATTAAGCGTTAAGGGGATTACAGATGCTCAAACCGGAATGTGGTTTGCCATCCTTTCCCCGCTGGGTTGCCTCATATTCCTGATAAGCGCCATCGCCGAACTGGGCCGCGCGCCTTTTGACCTAAGTGAAGCCGAGTCCGAAATTGTCGCTGGTTTCCATATTGAATACACCGGCATGAAATTCGGCTGGTTCTATGCAGCCGAACTCCTGCATGCTTTTACCTTTGGCGGGTTCATAGCGATCCTGTTCTTTGGCGGTTATGGAGGTTTCTTTGGACTGGAGAAGCTTTCTGTATTCAGCTGGCTGAATATTCCGTTCGTACAAGCATTCGTGTTCATCGCCAAAGCCATGTTTGGTTATTGGGTTATCATGTGGATCAAGTACTCGGTGCCACGAATCCGTATCGACCACATGCTTGCGTTCAATTGGAAGTTTCTAGTCCCACTTTCTCTTGTGGTCCTTGTAAGTACGGCCATCCTAAATAAGGTTTTATCCGGATTGCCCGCTTGGGGTTACGTTATGGGTATGGTAGGCTCAAATATCGTGATCGGTTTTGTAACGATTGAAATCCTGCGCTCCTATGGCCGTAAACTCCGAAAGGCAGATCAACCACCCGGTTCGCAGACGCAAACTCAGGAGCAGGCTGTATGACTGCTGAACAAATCATTTTCTTGTTAACTGGCGTACTGATCATCGGATCAGCTTTGTTGGTTGTAACGACTCGAAAGCTCCTGCACGCGGCGTTATGGCTTGTGGTGTCACTCTTCGGGGTGACAGTCCTATATGCCATGCTGCAAGCAAACTTCTTGGCTGTTGTTCAGGTGGTGGTTTATATCGGCGCGATCGCCATCCTTTTCATATTTGTTGTGATGTTTACCAGTCGTGAATTGATGGAACATGGCCGGCAGACACGTTCCAGCTGGTGGATCCCGGCGCTGCTTGGCCTGGTAATATTGACCGGGTTGGTACTGCTAATCCTTAATGTCCCAGGCGTGGGCCGAACACCGGTTGCCCTTCCTGTAGGGTTGGATACTGTCTTGGCACTCGGTACCGCCCTGGTTTCACCGGATGCCTATGTCCTACCTTTCGAGGTGGCATCTCTTCTCCTGTTGGCAGCCTTGGTCGGCGCGGTTTATGTGGCGACTGTGGATAAGAACAAATAGGAGATCTTAATGAGCATCCCACTTTCATGGTATCTGATTTTGGCCGCAGCTTTGTTCTGTATTGGATTATATGGTGTCCTTTCGCGCAAAAATGCCATCGCCATCCTGCTGGGGGTGGAATTGATGTTGAATGCAGTCAACGTCAACCTGGTGGCCTTCTGGCGTTATCTCAACCCGACTCAGATGGCTGGACAGGCTTTTGCAGTGATTGTCTTTGCGGTTGCGGCCGCGGAAGTGGCCGTTGGCTTGGGATTAATCATTTCAGTCTATCGCCGACGCAAGACAGTGATTGCCGACGATATAAATCTGATGAAGTGGTAGATCACATCTACCTGAAGACTATATTACACCCCCGCTTTATGGAGGCTGCATGAATTTTCTTATCTGGTTACTTCCTCTCCCGCCATTGTTGGCTTTTTTTGCAATTATTCTTTTCACAAATAAGCGCAATGCTCTGAGCCACAGCATAGCGGTTGGTGCAGCAGGTCTTTCCTGGTTGGGGAGCATGGTCATTTTTGTGAAAGCCGTTGGGGTGGAAGATTTTGGCAAACATATCTATGAGTCCTCAATCAACTGGCTGCCAACAGGTACGAAATGGTTTCAGATAGGTGTTCGTGTTGATCCGCTTTCTGCGGTGGTATTGTTCTTCGTAGCTTGGACCGTATTGGCAATTTTTGTCTACAGTATTGGTTACCACAACTTCGGTCAGCCTAAAGGCGATCACGATCTCCCTGGGTTGCAGCCACATGGAGCAAGCGTACAAGAAAATGGTCATTCGCATGTGGTTCCGTCTATTGAACCAATGTATGCGCGCTTTTTTGCTTTCATCAGTTTATTCGCCTTCGGCATGTATACCCTGGTTCTCTCGGACAACCTGTTAACTCTTTTCGTAGGTTGGGAGATCATGGGTCTGTGCTCGTACTTGTTGATCGGTTTCTGGTATGGTAAAAAATCAGCCCGGGATGCCGCCATTAAAGCCTTTATGACAACGCGCATCGGCGACGTCTTCATGCTACTGGGGATTGCTTTTGCATATTCCTTTACTGGTTCGTTATCTTTCCGGGATATTTTTCAGCCACAAATGTTACAGGCGCTTTCCAGCACGCCGGCCTTTTTGGGTTTATCCGCTGCAGGTGTGATTGGTTTGTTTCTTTTTATAGGCACAATTGGAAAATCTGCCCAATTTCCACTGCATGTCTGGTTGCCGGATGCCATGGAAGGCCCTACACCGGTAAGCGCCATGATCCATGCCGCCACGATGGTCTCAGCGGGTGTGTACATGGTCATTCGTATGTACCCGCTACTGAGCATCGATGCGAATACCATGACAGTTGTGACTATAATCGGTTCGTTCACGGCACTTTTTGCAGCGACGATTGCCGTGGCGCAGAATGATATTAAAAAGGTACTGGCTTACTCGACCATTTCTCAGCTCGGATTTATGATAGCCGCCCTGGGTGTCCACGCTTATGTGGCAGCGGCTTTCCACCTGGTCACACACGCCTTTTTCAAGGCGCTGCTCTTCCTGGGATCCGGTTCGGTCATCCACGGCGTGGAACATGGCGTGCTGCATACCGGAGAACATGTGGACGCCCAGGATATGTTCAATATGGGCGGATTGCGAAAGAAGATGCCGATCACATTCTGGACTTTCCTGATCGGTGGAATGGCGCTCTCCGGTTTTCCAGTGCTGACAGCTGGATTTTGGTCCAAGGACGAGATCTTTGCCGAGGCTTTCGGAAACGGGCATCTGGTTGTTTTCATCGTTCTTGCACTGGCGGCCTTCCTGACAGCGTTCTATACCATGCGTCAGATCACTCTGACCTTCTTTGGCGAACCGCGTACAAAGGCTGCCAGTCATGCCAGCGAGACCACCCGGACGATGACCATTCCATTAATCATACTGGCAGTGTTCGCCGTTGGATTTGGCTGGATAGGTATTCCCGATCATTTCCCCATGCTTGGGGGGATTCTACCCAACTGGTTCCATGAGTTTGTTGGGAGTACGCTGGCTGAATTGCCAAAAGCAGTTGAATTCAGCTGGGTGCCTTTGATCACGTCGCTCTTCGTTGCTTTGGGTGGGCTTTTGTTCGGCTGGCTGGCCTACCGAAAAGTGACCTCCCCGGTTGAAGACCGGCTTCAGATCCCATTGCTCAAAAATAAATATTACTTCGACGAGATTTATAACTTTCTCTTTGTCAAGCCGGCGTATTGGGTAGCCGAGACCTTCACATCACGGTTCATGGATCGCACCGTGATTGATGGTTTCTTGCACAGCCTGGCGCGCTTCTCGCTCTTCCTGGGCCACGCCTTCCGAAACTATTTCGATAAACCGGTTATAAATGAATTCTTCGGTGACGGGACTGGAAAGGCAGTTAAGGTTTCCGGATCCAACCTTCGCAAGATACAAGCGGGACGCGTTCAATACTACATGGTTGGTTCTGTGGTGGTATTGGTTATCTTTGCATTCTTGTATTATTTTTTGAAAATAGGAATGTAAAAGGAATTTCTACATTTCATGTACGGTTGAGGGCATCCTTACTGCGGAGTACTCGATGGTATTTATCAATCAACATCTTCTGTCCCTAATTCTGTTTATCCCCGTCCTGACTGCAGTGATTGTCCTATTACTGCCACAAGGAAACCTTAAGGCTATTCGCTGGACAGCGTTTGGCCTCAGCTTGCTGCCTTTCTTCTTGACGATCCTCATGTGGGCACAGTTCAAAGCTGGAGAGACCGGCTATCAATTCTCTGAACAATATATTTGGTATGCAGCCATCCACTCGACTTTGCATCTCGGTGTGGATGGTCTCTCTCTGACAATGGTGTTGCTGACCACATTACTGACGCCGGTGGCGCTGCTGGCCTCCTTCAATATAACTGACCGTCTCAAGGTCTACATGGCCCTCTTCCTTTTCCTCGAAACAGGGATGCTGGGCGTTTTTATGTCAATTGATCTTTTGATCTTCTTTGTCTTTTGGGAAATCGGGTTGGTCCCGATGTACTTCCTGATCAACCAATGGGGGAGCGAGAAGGGCGATCGAGAAATCTGGAAGGGTGTGAAAGTTCAAGCTCGCAATTATGCGTCGCTTAAGTTTATTATTTTCACCATGGGCGGTTCGCTGGGGTTATTGCTTGCCATACAGATGCTTGGAGTGCTATTCCAAAATTACGACCTGCCGGTCTTAATCCAGAAATGGAATTCCCTGACCACAGGCACACTACTCGGTCTACCTGTGGAAACAGTTAAAGCCGTGGCGTTTTGGGCATTTGTGATTGCCTTCGCTGTCAAAGTTCCGGTCTGGCCATTTCATACCTGGTTGCCAGATGCCCATACGGAGGCTCCGACCGCTGGTTCGATGATTCTGGCAGGTGTACTTCTGAAACTGGGCGCTTATGGTTTTCTGAGGCTGGTCCTGCCTTTGTATCCAGCGGAATCTGCACACTATGCAGGATGGTTGGCATTCCTGGCCGTGATGGCAATCGTGTTCGGAGCATTTGCCGCATATGGCCAACGGGATTTTAAACGACTGGTCGCCTACTCGTCGGTCAATCATATGGGGTTTGTTTTGCTCGGTATAGCCGCGGCCGCCAAAGCTTCAGGCACGCTCAATGCGAACATTGCCCTGAATGGAGCGGTCCTGCAAATGTTTAACCATGGACTCTCAGCCGCCGGCATGTTTTTTCTGGTTGGTGTAATTTATGAGCGCACCCATACCCGCAACCTGGAGGATTTTGGCGGTCTATTCCCACTTATTCCAATCTATGGTGGAATCTTGATCTTTACCAGCATGGCCTCACTGGGTCTTCCGGGATTGAATGGGTTTATATCCGAATTCCTGGTGGTGCGGGGCTCCTGGCCCATCCTGACGTGGTTTACAGCCATCGCAATGATCGGCCTGCTGTTCACCGGTGCCTATATTCTCAAGGGGATCAAGAATGTCTTACACGGTCCCCTGAACGAACACTGGGCGACCGGGGAACACAAGCTGACCGAGATCAATACGCGGGAAATCATCGTTATGGCTCCTTTGATGGTCCTAATTCTGGTCATCGGCGTGTATCCTGCCTGGATACTTGACGTAATCAATAAAGCCATGATGATGCTCTTCCACTAAGAGGTAGAAATGCATTTTCCGTTCCTTAGCGTCATTGTTTTCACACCACTTGCGGCCGCGTTGATAATCCTGTCATATCCGCCTAAGCAAAAGAAGGCCATCCGCATAACAGCACTGAGCGCAGCGTTGTTTGCCCTGGTGCTCTCAATTTATGTTTATTTCACCTACGATAAGGCCGTGGCTGGTTACCAGTTCCTTGAGAAATACAATTGGTTGCCGACAATGGGCATCAGTCTGCATTTCGGTGTGGATGGCATGTCTGCTCCGCTGGTTTTACTTACGGGCATTGTCATGGTAACTGGTGTGATGATCTCTTGGGGCATCGACGACCGTCCGCGCGAGTTCTTTGCCTTCCTGTTCATCCTGGCATCGGGTGTGTTCGGGGTGTTTGCCTCGCTAGACTTGTTTATGTTATTTTTCTTTTATGAAATTGCAGTCTTTCCGATGTACCTGCTCATCGCCATCTGGGGATGGATCAAGACGCGTGAATATGCAGCGATGAAGCTTACCTTGTACTTGTTCATTGGTTCGGTCATTTCACTAATTGGCGCTTTGGTTATTTATTGGACAAGCGGACAGCACACATTTGATATGCTTGTATTGGAAACAGTAAGGTTTTCGACAACTTTCCAGAAAATCTGGTTTCTCCCGGTTTTTCTGGGTTTTGCCATATTGGGCGGCATTTTCCCATTCCATAATTGGTCACCGGATGGCCATGTGGCCGCACCAACAGCAGTGTCGATGTTCCATGCAGGTGTGCTGATGAAGTTGGGTGCTTTTGCTGCCCTGAGGGTTGGCATCATGCTTCTACCAGCCGGCGCAAAATTCTGGGCTCCGCTTATCATGGTGCTGGCGCTGGTCAATATTGTCTATGGTGCCTTCATAGCCAGTGTGCAGACCGATTTTAAATATGTGATTGGTTTCTCATCCGTTTCGCATATGGGATTGGTGATGATTGGGTTTGCAACGTTGACTCCTGAAGGGTTAACCGGCGCCGGCGTGCAAATGTTCTCGCACGGTGTGATGACGGCACTCTTCTTTGCTGCTGTCGGCATGGTTTACGATCGGGCGCATACCCGCCAAATACCCGAATTAGGCGGGATGATAAAACCTCTACCTCTTGTAGCGATCGGTGTTATCGTCGGCAGCCTGGTTTCGATGGGCATGCCTGGTTTTTCTGGTTTCGTGGCGGAATTTCCTATTTTTATGGGGATCTGGAAGACACAATGGGTCGTGGCTGTCATCGCCGCCATTTCGATAGTGGTGACAGCTTCGTATGTTTTGCTGGTCGTCAGGAAGGTGTTTTTTGGTAGGATGCCGGAAACTCTGGAAGGACATATTGCGCCAATAAGTGGTCTTGATAAGATCGCCTTGGTGCTCCTGATGGTACTCATGATTGGTATAGGTCTATTTCCAGCGCTGATGGTACCTTGGGTGCAGACCGGGGTACAGCATATTCTAACGCTGCTGGGAGGTGCATAGTGGTTACCCTGCTTCCCATTCTTCCTGAAATCCTGTTGCTTCTGCTCGGAGTCTTAATTCTTATCCTTGACCCATTCATAAAAAAGGACTCATCCCGTCGCCCGATTTTGGGCTGGTTTACTACAGGCGGATTTCTTTCCATCTTGGTCATCTGTCTTGCATTTGCCCGTCCTGCGGATCCAACCCTTGTTCTCGGGGGGATGTTACGCTTTGATTGGTTGGGCTTTATATTCAAAATGTTTTTCATTTCCGCTGCCGGAGTGACGTCTCTCTTCTTCATGGGCGTTGATCATCTAAACCATCGAGCCGAAGCATTTCTCCTGCTGGTGGTTGCTACACTGGGAATGTGCTTGATGGGCTCTTCTGCGGATCTGGTGATGTTGTATCTTGCCATCGAGACAACCTCAATACCGCTTTACCTGTTGGCTGGATTTCTCAAAGGTGACGATAAGTCTACTGAAGCGGGTTTTAAGTATATGCTCTTTGGTGCGCTGACTTCGGCAATCCTGCTGTACGGTTTCAGCTTGATTTATGGTTTTACTGGCAAGACCGGACTCTATGACCTGAGCACGTATTTCAGCAATTTTAACCTGGTGGCTGTCGGAATCACGTTCCTTGTACTTGTGGGGTTGGCATTCAAGGTCTCTCTCTTTCCTTTCCATTTTTGGGCGCCTGATGTTTATGAAGGAGCACCCACGCCAGTTGCTGGCTTCCTGTCTACTGCTTCAAAAGCTGCTGGTTTTGCGGTCCTTATCCGCTTGTTCACGGCAGTATTCCCGATTATCAGCACAGATTGGAGCCTGATCCTGGCAATCCTTGCCACCCTGACCATGACTGTTGGCAATCTGATTGCCCTGGCGCAGAAAAGTATCAAACGTATGCTGGCTTATTCATCCATTGCACATGCCGGTTATGCCATGATAGGCGTTGTGGCCTTCTCGCAATTGGGCACTGCCAGCGCCGTCTTTTACTTGATTGGCTATGTTTTGACCAATCTTCTTGCTTTTGGTATTGTCGGTGTCGTTGGAAATGCCACCGGTTCGGATGATTACTCTGCGTATTCGGGCTTGAGCCGGCGAAGTCCGGGGTTGGGGTTGGCTGCGCTGGTGGCATTCCTATCGCTGGCTGGAATGCCACCCTTTGTCGGGTTTGTAGCCAAATTATTCGTTTTCAGTGCGGCAATTGAAGCAGGTTGGATCTGGCTGGCAATTGCCGGGGTTCTGAATTCCATCTTCGGACTATATTACTACCTGAATGTACTTAAATATGTTTATCTTTTCCGGATGGAAAACCAGGATGAAGAGCAACACCCGATACCGATATCCATACCAGTGGCGGGTGCATTGATACTCCTGGTGTTCGGTATCCTCCTGCTTGGTACGCTCTTCGGACCCTGGTTTGGCCTGGCAACGAAAGCAGCAATAAGCTTGTTTTAATCGCCGGAAGAATCTGATATAATTTCGCCGCCATGAACAAACCGGGCAATAAGCAACAGGATGAATTCAGAGCCGCCGTCACGATGATGGTTGTCTGGGTGGCAAGCCTGACGCTGATCATAATCTTTGTTGCACTGTTTGCAGGGATTTTGCTGGATCGGTCCATTAATAGTAAGCCACTTTTTACCATCGTTTTTACAATTGCCAGCATTCCGGTGACAATTTATGCGACTTTCCGCGTCGTTAAGGCGGCAAGCAGCCGGATCAAGCCGGCCGAAAGAAAAGTGAATTCCGAGGAGGAACCACATAGTGGAGAAGACAACTGAGCTGACTCCCAAAAAGAAAGCATGGCGTTGGGGCACGAATCGATGGATTGTGCTGGCGTTGCTCGTCTTGGGTTTTATTGGTGCGAGATATTTCTTCTCACCCGTCAGGCCTTTCGTTCAACTTCCAGCCGAGCATTGGATGGAGCATCCACTCTTTACTCTGCCAGGGATTGGCGAATTTTATCTTACCAACACTTTGGTTGCCCTTTTTATCGTCGATATCCTGGTTATTCTGATTGCCTTCCTCTTTAACCAAGCTGTAAAGAAGGGCGATTTGGTACTAAAAGGCATACCGGGTGCTTTGGAAGCCTTGCTTGAAGCCCTTTTCAACATGACCGAATCCACCGCCGGAAAGTGGGCTTGGACCATCTTCCCCTGGTTTGCATCCATTACCGTTCTTGTTTTATTTGCGAACTGGATGGAACTCATCCCGGGAGTGGATAGTATCGGCGTGATCGAACGCGCAGAAGCGGGTGGTTTTGGGATCCAGCATTTAGGCTCGTTTTTCACCACCCTGGTAAATCCCGCTTTGACCGAAGGTGGATATCAACTAGTTCCGTTTGTACGGGTTGTTTCAACAGACCTGAATTTTACAGTGGCGTTGGCAATTATTGCTGTTGTTGCAGTCCAGGTGGTTGGTATCCGGGCGCAGGGTATAAAGTATTTCACCAAGTTCTGGAATGTTAAAACATTCTTCAAAAGGCCGATATTCGGTGTTATTGATTGGGGCGTCGGTTTGCTCGAGCTGGTCTCCGAATTTTCGAAGGTACTCTCGTTTGCCTTCCGTCTTTTTGGTAACATTTTCGCCGGTTCAGTATTATTGTTTGTGATGGGCTCATTGCTTGGTTCCATCGCGATCTTCCCTTCAATGTTTTACATGTTGGAATTCCTGGTAGGTGCTATCCAGGCGGTAGTGTTTGGGCTTTTGACGATGACATTTATGGCGCAGGCTACACAAAGCCATGGTGAACATCAATAAGTGGGAGAATCCGAGCAATGCGATACCAATTGCCTGTGCTAAGCAAAGTAAACCTGATGCTCACATGGCGTTTATCTACTTTGGGTGCGAAATGCCCGGGTAAATCAACTTTTAACGGCGGAAATCCCGCCCGAATCTGTAAATGGAGGTACTTCTCATGACTGGTAGCATTATTATTGCTGCAAAATTGATTGGCGCTGGCCTGGCCATGATCGGGGCGATCGGCGCGGGGGCAGGAATTGGCATTGTGACCAGTGGCGCGGTTCAGGCGATGGGCCGTAATCCAGACGCGACCGGTACCATACAGACGAATATGATCCTCGGCATTGCTTTCGCAGAAGCCGTGGCCATCTATTGTCTGGTGGTTGCCTTGCTAATCCTCTTCGTTGTTGGTTAATTCTATGGTCTGTTGGAAAAAAGAAGGAGGTTCCCATTGGCACAATTGGGTCTCAATTTAGGCTATCTGCTGGTTCAAATTATATGTTTTTTCATCATCTTCGTGGTTGTGCGAGTTTGGATTGTCAAGCCGCTGCAGCGGCTGCTTGAAAAACGTCGTAATACGATAGCACAAAGCTTGGAAGATGCCCGGATTGCTGCGGAGGCGCGTGCAAATGCGGAAAAAGATGCAGCCGGAATTATTGCTGATGCCCAAACCAAGGCAGCTCACCTCATGAGCGAAGCAACGGAGCGAGCTGATGCGGCGATGATCGAAGTAAGAGCTCAAGCTGATAATGATATCAACAAAGAGCGCGAGGCTGTATTAGTTGAGGTACAGGAAGAACGCAATCGTATGCTTGGCGATTTGCGTGGGCAGGTGGCGGCTCTGGCGATTGCTGCCGCACAGAAATTGACAGGTGAGTCACTGGACGAGAAGCGCCAACATGCTCTGCTGGCCGAATTCTTCTCAGGCGTTAAATCCGGAAAAATCCTGGTTTTGGAAGGAACAGATATAAGAGGGGCATCCGCTGAGGTGGTATCTGCGTTGCCTCTTACAACCGACGAACAGGCAATCATTAAAAAGGATATCTTATCGAAAATGGGCACGCAGAGTGATGTGGATTTTCGTATTGACCCATCCATATTGGGTGGGTTGGTTATCCACGTTGGTGATAAAGTCCTGGATGGTTCAGTGGCAGGTCAGTTTGAGGCTTTGCGACAATCTCTTAGGTAACCAGGATTTCCTAGAACTTAAGGAGGGTTTTGGCGTAAAATAATGCGTCAAGACCCTCTTTGCTTTTTCCAATATAATTATGGAACATCTTACTCAGGTACCGATCTCAACACTTTTTTCAGATGCCCCGATTAATATATTGGCTGGCAGCATTGATGATCAGCTTATCACAGGTATTACCATGGATAGCCGGCTTGTCAGACCAGGATATCTTTTCGTGGCAATGGAAGGTGCTTCTGTTGATGGGCACGAATTTATTCCGACTGCCATCCAGCGCGGCGCTTCAGTGATTGTAGGTGAGAGACTGCAGGAAGGATTACCTGTACCTTATATCCGGGTTAAAAACTCCCGTCAGGCCCTTCCATGGCTGGCATCAGCATTTTATGGCAATCCTGGCCGTAAATTAACTGTCATCGGTGTGACCGGAACAGACGGCAAAACCACCACGTGCAACCTGCTTTTCCAAATCCTCCTGGCTGCCGGCTATAAAACAGGATTGATCTCTACAGTAAATGCCGTCATTGGCGATGAGGTGCTGGATACGGGCTTTCATGTCACCACGCCGAATGCTCCGGACGTTCAGGCTTATCTGGCCAGAATGGTCGAGTCAGGCTTGACCCACGTGGTGATTGAAACCACTTCGCATGGGCTGGCACAGCACCGTGTGGACGGTTGTGAGTTTGATGTTGGCATAATCACAAATATTACCCACGAGCACCTCGACCAGCACGGTTCTTTCGCGAACTATCGTAAAGCAAAAGCACGCCTTTTCCAGCTATTGGAAAAAACCCGGTCCAAACCGCAGGGAAATCCACGGCTTTCAGTTCTAAATATAGATGACAGGTCCTATAAATATCTTTCCCGGATCGCCCCTGGCCCTCAAACCAGCTACGGCCTGGATAATTCTGCAGATTTCCGGGCGGAGTCAATTGAATGCTCTCCACAAGGGATTCGCTTTGATGTGGTGGGGAAGGGATTCCATGTTCTGGTAACCAGCTCACTGGTTGGGTTATTTAACGTCTCAAACTGCCTGGCTGCACTGGCAGCTGCCATAAAAGGCTTGAATCTGAAACCGGAAATAGTTGTTCAAGGCATTGCTGCTCTGAAAGGAGTACCTGGCCGCATGGAACGTATTGATCTTGGGCAATCCTTCACTGCCATCGTGGATTTTGCACATACTCCAAATGCATTGCGCGCAGCCATAGAGACGGTTCGAAAGATGACCAACGGAAAAGTAATTGTCGTATTTGGCTCTGCTGGCCTGCGAGACAAGGAAAAGCGCCACTTGATGGCCGAAACCTCCGCAGAGTTGGCAGATGTCAGCATTCTTACTGCTGAAGACCCTCGAACAGAATCTTTGGTGAAAATCTTGGATGAGATGGCAGTTGGAGCCTGCAAGCGGGGTGGAGTGGAGCATAAGACTTTTTTCCGCATTCTTGATCGGGGGGAGGCGATCAGGCTTGGTGTCCGAATGGCTGAGCCAGGAGATATTGTCATGGTTTGTGGAAAAGGGCATGAACAGTCCATGTGCTTCGGAAAAACCGAGTATCCATGGGATGATCGAACGGCCATGCGGGCCGCGTTAACAGAACAACTTGGAATTGAAGGTCCGAAAATGCCTTATCTGCCTGCGCAAAGCGGATGAGCGATTTGTGGAGGACTCCGGTGACTCTTGTGGGGAAGTCCGTCCGCCTTGAGCCACTAAATGAAACACATATCCCCGGTCTGGCCGCAGTGGGCTGCGATGACCGCATCTGGAGATTGATGAGATACGGTCTGATCCGTACGGAGCAGGATATGCGTGTGTGGGTGAGCCAATTGCTGGAAGGACTAGCTGCAGGTACAGATATACCGTTTGCAGTCATCCAACTCGCTTCGGGTCGTGTGGCGGGAGCAACCCGCTACATGGAAATCCATCCGGAACATCGAGGACTGGAAATTGGCGGAACCTGGTATGGGATGGAATTTCAGCGTACTGCGATCAATACAGAGTGCAAATATTTATTATTGCAGTTTGCTTTTGAGATGTTGGGAGCGATACGGGTACAATTCAAAGCAGATGTTCGGAATAATCAATCCATGCGCGCCATTGAACGCATCGGGGCAAAGCGTGAAGGAATTTTACGCTTTCATATGATCTTGCCAGACGGTGTCAGGCGCGATTCAATTTACTACAGCATCCTTGACCATGAATGGCCAGCAGTGAAGGAGAGACTCGAAGGATTGTTAAAGCGATAAACTATTATATAAGCATTACTATCATCTACTGATGGTTTGTTTCAGAGATTAAACCAGGGGAAAAATGTAGAGAGTAAAATGTGGTGAATAAATAAACTTAAGGAGCTGGCAGATAATCGAGAGGATTTACATAACCATAAACAGTGTTCATCAACTCGAAGTGCAGGTGCGGACCTGTTGAGGTGCCACCGGTCATGCCAATCAAGCCGATTAAATCACCTTGGCCGACATTTTGGCTGCATCCAACATTTATTTGGCTCAGGTGAGCATAAAGTGACTGCCAACCATTGCCGTGGTCAATGATTACCAAGTTACCATAGCCCCAATCATTCCAACCAGAGTACACTACGGTACCTGCATCGGTGGCAAAGACCCCATTCCCCTCTGCACCAGCAAAGTCCGCCCCGAAATGACGGATGGAAGGGGTGAAAGGTGTTCCTGATAGCCAGTGTTCAGTGGTGGGATAGACGAAAGTACCGTAACCGACCTGAACGTAACTGATGCCGCTACATACTCCTGGTCCCCAGACATGGGTTGAAGGGTCTGATCTTACAAGTTGCGCTGGAGCTGTCCATGAGGTGAACTCGCGTTTCCCGCCTGGTACGATAAGCCATGTGCCACTGGGAATATTGGGGCGGCTCAAATCCCCGATGGAATCCGGGTCAAGGTGGTTACCAGGGAAGTTAATAATTACTTCTGGTTCAACACCGAATACTTGGGATACTTTGGCCAAATTTTCCGTGCCCTGCCACTGGTAATATGTCCCATCCACGGGCAGGATATTAAGCTTCTGGCTCGGTTTAAGCAGATCTGGTGTATCTTTAAGGGTTTCGTAATTTCCAAAAAGTATCGTGGTCGGCTTGATGCCGAATTTATCGGCAATGCTAAAAATTGAATCACCCTTTTGAACTATATAATTGATGACATCGATTCGTGGGCGTGTTGGGATGTTGGTATGTAAAGCTGCAACAGGTGAAACACCATCCAATACAAAAGCAACTGGCTCTGGTAATTGCGCAGAAGGGACTATGGGCGCCAATGTGGATTCGGGTGAGCCAACCGCAGCTTTCACACTCGGGGTCCAGCCAAGGATCGCTGGCTTATAGAGTGTCTGCGTCAACCATGCAACGAGAACAACCAACAGGATGGTGAGAATATTCGTCCCAATCCGCATGACAGAGTCGCCAAGCCCAAGCTGGGCAAGAGATTCCATCCATCTGATGATCGGATTTGGTCGTTTGTCTGTATGTCCCCCGGTTGTTGCCTCATTTTCTTGAGGAAAGTCCTGAAGAGGCTTTTCATCCATAGGGTGGCATGATAACATGCTGACAAAACCCCGTCAAGCAGAGTATTAAGGACGGATTAGGAGATTTTTTGCCGGAGAACTGGCCATTTGACTTGTGTAAAAACCACCACCAACAGACATACGCAACCGCAAATCAACGCAGCGGACGGCACCCCAGCTGTCTGCGCCAACCAACCAATGAAAAGACTGCCAAATGGCGCAACACCTTGTTGTGCCCAAAGGTAAACGCTGAACACACGCCCACGCAATTCATCCGGAACATCCAGTTGGATAAGGGTATTCATCATCATGAATTGTGTGACGGTAGCCCAACCTAGGATGCAAATAAGCACTACTGCCACCGGCAGACTGTGGCCAAATGCCAGCAGCAACAAGGTAACCGAAAAGAGAAATTGACCTATGCTCATCAATAAGCCTTTTCGGCGCAGGCTGCTGTAAGCGGAGACTATTAGCGCAGCGATCAATGCCCCTACCCCCATTGACAAATATAGAGCGCTGGTACGCGCGGCCACCAACTCTTCCGTATCAGCAACCCCACGAAGCACATCGCGGGCGAGGGCTGGAAACTGCTGGCTGAAAGGGAAACCAAAAAAGCCGATTAGTGCAACCAGAATGAGAATCAGCAGGACGACCGTGTTGCCGCGTATATATTCCCAGCCTTCCTTAAGTTCATCGGGTAAATTGACTTTTTTCTTTATCAATTCCGAATTAACCAAGCGGAAGGGGGTGCGGACGAAAAACAAACTCAGGATGACGAACAGGAAGCTGACACCGTTGGCAAAGAAAGCCCAACCCTCGCCCTGATTCTTGACCAGGATCAGGATAACCGCGGTGAAGGATGGTCCAAGAACTCGTGCCAATTGGAAAATGGCGGACTGCAAAGCAATAGCGTTTGGCAGAGCAGGTTTCCCGACCAACTCGATCAACATGGATTGGCGAGCAGTGATTTCGATCGCATTTGCTGATCCGAGAATAAAGGCAAGCCCTATGATGTGCCATATCTGGATACGACCGGTCAATGCCAGAAACGCCAGGATAAAAGCCTGAACCATCATAATAACCTGCATGGCAATGACGATCTTGCGCTTATCAAGGCGTTCGATCAATACGCCGCCGGGCAGGGCCAGGATCAAGGTTGGCAGGGTAGCCGAAAAGGCAATGAGCCCCAGATCGAGAGAACTGCCGGTGATCCGGTATGCCAGATAAGGTTGGGTGGTGTTTTGCATCCAGGTGCCAATTAACGAAATGAACTGGCCGACCCAAAATATGAGAAAATCGCGCGAAGCGAGAGCGGGAAACCGGTTTTTGAGCGACATGCAGGGAGGAAGATGGAATTATGCAGGCGCCAGCACTTCCGGGCCGTCATTGGCTGGACTGTTGACAAGTGTTGAGACCGGAAAGGCCTCCATTTCTTCAGCCGTGTAGGGGATTAGTAGGTCATTCAAGTCCGTTGGAGAACGAGGCAAGGGATCAAGCCATTGTGCATATGTGTTGTACGGTAAAATGACTGGCATGCGGTTGTGAATGGGGGCCAATAATGCGTTCGGTGTGGTCGTAATGATTGTGGCCGACATGACCTCTGCTCCATCCGGTGATTGCCAGTGTTCCCATAAACCAGCAAAGGTGAAAGGTTTCCCTGACTTGAGGTGTATCAAATATGGCAGTTTGGCAGTGCTTCCTGGCCGTGATTGCCATTCAAAAAAACCGTCCGCAAAAATGAGGCAGCGATGGTATTTATAAGCAGAACGGAAGGAAGGTTTTTCGGAGAGAGTTTCTGCGCGAGCGTTGATGAGACGGCTTCCGATGGTTGGATCTTTCGCCCAGGAGGGTATTAAGCCCCAAACAAAGAAATCAGCTTTATTCGTACCGTTATTGGGCAGAACTAGTACTGGTTGGGTGGGGGCGATATTGAAATGCGGGACAACTTGCGCCGGGAATGTGAATTCGGGGAAAGCTTCCTGCATGTCGGCAGGGTCAATGGTCAACGTAAAACGTCCGCACATGGAATCCTCCTTATTTACGAAAGCTTTTTGGCAATAAATTCAACTGTAACGTATTCCCGTTTTATCTTTCCACCGTAAGAATTTATGACTTGAGCAACAGCTTTGAAAAGATGTTGGCGGGTTGTTTCGGAGAGCCGCAGATGGTCCGAGTAGGTATTGAGCAACCCAAGATATTGCCTGGTTTGGTAAACAGCGTACCAAGGGAAACGCCGGATGGTGACAGGGCCGAAGAGACCGCTTTGGGCGATTTCGTGGGAACGTTCTTCAATGACGTTTTCGATGCTGGATTGCTTGATAACCAATTCTGGCACAATTTCGCGATAAATTTTTTCCAAATCGATGTCGATTTGTTCTTCGAGGTCCGGATGCATATTCCAAAAGAAGGCTAAAGATCCGCTAGACTTCAAAGCATGATGTATTTTCGCGTAACCAACATCTTTCCTGATCCAATGAAATGCCTGGGCAGAAATCACCAAGTCGAATTCGGAAGTAAATTCAAGCGACTCTTCAAATCGTGTGTTCTCAAAGGTGATCGCTGGATATTTTTGAAGATTTTTAGCTGCCAGATCCGCCAGATGAGCGCCTGGTTCTATACAGTAGATCGCATAGCCGAGTCGGGCGAATAGAATAGTGGCTTTGCCAGTACCGCTTCCAATCTCCAGGATCCTGCTTCCTTTAGGCAGATTAATCAATGCGATGAGGTCGTCAACTAGCTCCTGAGGGTACCCGGGACGGTATTGATCGTAAAGACTGGCAACCGTATCAAAACTCTGGCTGTCCTTTTTCCAGTCGATTGCAGACTGTTCAACCATTTGGTCTCTTTAACTTGTGGAAATCTCCGGATCGGATAGTTTCTCCAATGGCATCAAGATGTTCAAGCAGGGCTTGGGCATAACGGCGGCTTGTATTAAACATGTCACGAACTTCAGCCAGACTGATCAGGTCCTTTTGCCGGATGGTGATGCGAATTTTCTCTATCATTTTTATGTAATCTTCCTTACGGAAAACTACATCGGTCGAGACAGCCACCAGTTCACCTGACTCAATCAGTGTGAATAGAACATCCTCGCCAACCTGCGCCTGACATTCTTTGGCTGATGGAGGTGAATACTGTTTGAGCGCAAACTGCTCCATTAGTTTTTCCACTTTTTCTTGCTGGAAAGGTGAAAATTGAACCTTATGTCCAGGTAAAGCAATCCAACGATTATTAGCAAGGATAACATTTTCGCCGGCAAGCTTTTGTATAACCAGATTGAATAGATAGGAAGTAAACTTCAGCTGGGATTTGAGTTCTTCACGCGGCATGCCGTTTCGAAGTGGAAAGGTCTTATGGTAAGAGGTGACAGCCGCTAAGATGGATTCTTTCAGGGAAGACCATTGCGAAGACGTAAAAGCCATGTCCTCCAGGAGTATCAGCTGACCAGAATTTTGAAGATCCTGTAAAGCCGTTCCAGCAACTTGTTCTTCCAGGCGGGAGCGTTTAACGACATCTACTATTGCTGATGGGCCGAGAGAGATAACGTTTTGCAGGAGTACATCTGCAGGTGATCCTTGTGCCATACTCTCCAGGGCTTTGAGCACGCTCCCGTCAAAGCGTTTATGCCGTTTCGCCGGCTGTGGGTCCACAACCGTACCGCCGCCGAGTGTTTCACCAGGAGACGGACGGCGCAAGATATAATGGTCGCCACGCACGGCAACAATGGGTGTCCGCAATTCGAGTTGCAGCCAGCCTGTTCCGCCGGGATCCAGGGTCTCCAAGCCGAGCAGGCGTAAATCGGCGATTGATTCAGAAGCCCCTATAAAGAGCTTTACTTCGGTATGATGGTGTAAAGAGGCCGAGACATCTGGTAGAAGATGGAAACGAACATCCAGGCGCTGGGTCGGGACATACTGACCAGGCAGGGTCACCACCTGGCCGCGTAGGATTTTTTCCATGTCCACGCCTGAGAGATTTATGGCAAGGCGGCTTCCCGGGGCAGCAATCTCCAATTTCTTTTTGTGAGTTTGCAGGCCGCGGATGCGAGCAAGTAAACCGGAGGGCAGGAGTTCAACTTCATTTCCGAGAGATAGTTTGCCGTCCGAAAGTGTGCCGGTGACAATGGTCCCAAAACCTGGCATTGAGAAAATCCGGTCAATAGGCAGGCGCGGGCGACCCAGGTCAGGATGGGCAGGACAGTTTCCGAGGAGCAGCTCCAGGGATTGCAAGAGCTCCGGGAAGCCTTGACCGGTCCGGGACGAAACACGCAAGATGGGTGCTCCCTGTAAAAAGGTGCCGTGCACCACTGACTGAACATCATTTTCCACCAAGTCAAGCCAGGTGGGGTCATCCACCAAGTCAACTTTAGTCAGCAAGACGATGCCATGTTGTACCTGCATTAGGTCGAGAATGGCCAGGTGTTCGCGTGTCTGGGGCATTACACCTTCATCTGCCGCGATAACCAACAAAACGGCATCCAACCCGCTGATTCCTGCCAGCATATTCTCGATGAAGTCGCGATGCCCGGGTACATCTACGATGCCAATCTCTTCTCCGCCAGGCAAGGTCATCCAGGCAAAGCCGAGGTCAATCGTCATGGAACGTTCTTGTTCTTCTTTCAGGCGGTCGGGGTTGATGCCAGTGAGGGCAGTGATAAGCGTAGATTTACCATGATCAACATGGCCAGCAGTACCGATAACATGCATATAGCCTCTACTCGTTACAGGGGCACACGAAAATTCTACTTATGAAAAGGGTGTTCCCAAATGATCATGATGTGCTCATAATTCGCTCATAAGCGGAAAGGAGCTCGTGAATCTGAGACAGCATTCCTTGGAAAAGTTGTTCGTTGGCGTCTTTCGTCTGTTGAAGGACATCCTGCTGGGTTTGAACCAGATCTTCCAACGTGGTCAGACGATCTTCCAATTTTCCCGTATTAGTATGAGCATCCTTATGTATCTCGTCCTGGGAGAGGGTATAGCTGGTCCAGCGTTTCTGATCATCGGCCTTAAAAGTGACCCATTCCTGGCGGAATTGGTCTTCGGCCAGGCGTTGCATTTCGGTTATCTCGTTTATTCGGCGTTCAAATTTCTGAACAATTTCCTCATATGTCTCTTGAGCACGTTTAGCCGCGCGTTGGATGATGTCCCATTCCTGCAGTTGACGATCCATCGTCCCAGTCTGTTTGCGAATGTTTCCCAAGTATTCTTCCATCTCCTTCAAAGCACGGTCCCGGTCAATTTGTAGCCTGGCTTGGTTTTCAATGAAGCTTGTTTGAGATTGCCGACGTTCCAGGTCACTTGCAATGATTTCATTAAGACGCGACTCGATTCGACGGATGCTGTCAGGGAACAAATCGTTCTTTTCGCGAACCTCTTCCATCCGTTTACGCGCAGCGTTGATAGCTCCTTGAAGTTCTGCCAGGCGCTTGGTATCCTGGCGGCGAGGACCTTCGGCTGCTTTCTGGGCAAGCCTAACTTCATCAACACTCTTAACAATTTCTTGAAAGCGTTGTTCCCATGTGGAAATCTGATTATTTAACCTCTCCTCCTCAACAGCATTATTCTTCAGTTCGCGCTTAATTTCGGCAATTGGTTCCTTGAATTTGCGAAGGTCTATGATGGACTTATTGATGCTCTCGATCTGAACTTGGAGACGCTTTTCCGCCTCCGGGAGCTTATCGATGTCCTTGTTTGCTATATCGTCAACATACTTGACGATTTCCACCCGTTGTTGCGCCAGGGCATCATTAAATTGGTCAATGCGAGCCAGAACGTTAGAGAATTGTGACAATTCGCTGGCCAGTTCTTTAATTCTTTTATTTGCTACTCTTAATTCACCCTCAGTATGCGTCAATTTTTCCGCCAAGGTACCCAACTCAGTCTTATTCTTGCGGTGTTCTTCGTCGAGCCAATCCAATCGCTTGATAATTTGTTCGAATTCCATCTATTCCATCTCCGTCGTTGAAACAAAATAACAATCTTTCAGATTACCTTTATGATTATACTTCTTCTTGTGTTATCCTATAAATTAGGGGAAATAAAGCCGACACTTTGCTTAAACGTCGGTTTAAGAAAGAACTATTGAGCCAAATGCTCGAAGATGGCAGGTAATTTTGTCCAGAGGGAGAATGCCCATTGAGGAAACAACCCAAGCAAAACCAAACCAAGCAAACCAGCCATAATAAAAAGGCGCTGAGCAGGTGTCTCGAGGGTTCTCCAGGTTGCTCCTTCAGGGGCATCCATAATAGAGGCCAGGACGCGAACCGCACTGACAAAGAGCCCTAAAGATCCAATAAGCACCCAGAATGTGAGAGATAATGAACTGTGGGTTAACGCCTCCCATACAGCAAGATGAGCAGGAAATCCTGCAAGGAAGGGCAACCCGGCTAGAGCGAGGTTTGCCAGAATCAACCCAGCCGTCATAAAAGGCCATGTGCGTCCCATTCCCTTGACAGTTTTAAAAGTCAATTCTGGCGATTGTTTCCTTAGTATGGAAAGAGATAGTGCCCAAAGGTTAAGGCCGAGAGTTCGTGGAACAAAAAGCAATAAGAAAATTCCAAGTCCAGTCTGGTTAAGCTGGCTGAGCGCTAACAAGCTGAAACCGGTCTCCATGATGATTGCAAATCCCATTATGCGTCCCAAGTGTCGCTGGAAGGCTGACAGGAGTCCACCTGATACAACCATTAAAGCCCCTATTAAAGTCAGGATTCCCATCAGACTAGGTGATTCGCGCACCCCAGCGAAGCGATCTAGGAAACTGAGGCCGTAAAACATTGTCGCAGTTGGAAGAACCCACAAAAGGAATCCAAAGGCATATGGATGGACTTCTTCGGCCAATGTGGGAATCCATGAGTAAAACGGGAATAAAGCAAGCATGAAGGCGAATCCAAGACCGAGAAAGATGGCGGCTAGTTGAACCAAGGTCAGGTTACCAGGATTTGCACCTATACCGCCGAGAAGCCAACCGGAAATAAGGATAAATGGCACGGCCAGTGTCTGAAAGATCAGAAAACGTATCACCCCTTTAAAGGGCTTTTGTTGTGGTCCAATGAGCATCGGAATGGACAAGAGGACTGCCATTTCAATGATTAAGGCTGCATAAAGGAAAGGCTCCACCGCAATTGCAGCGATAAGCATGGAGGTGATGGCCAACCCTAGAGGGATTATCCGCGGTCCAATTTGCATAGAAACGGTAGGGATAAACCAGAAGAAAGTAGAACCATAAATTAACGCCAGAAATGACCGATCAGCAGAGGTTATTGTTAGGTTGCGCCCCAGTATTTCAAGTGAAGGAGCCAATTTTAACGTCCATCCTCCAATTTTGAGCGCAACGTCTATGGGGAGCAGCCATGCAGCCAGTGTCAGAAAGAGTGTGAAGAGACAGGCGATCAGAAGGACAACCTTCTGATTGTTGATCAATAACAAAAATCCAGCCAGAATTAATGGGAGAAAAATCCATAGGAGAGGTGCACTCATCCAATTTTCTCCTGTGAGCTGATCAGAAAATAAGCTCCGGCGAGGGCTAGTCCGAGATTGACAACGACCAATAACGCGGTTACAAGAGCTGAAGTTTCCATCGATGTGTAAATAACCTCAAATCCTGCCAGGACCGTCAGGAGGCTGATGATCACTTGAAAGGAATCGGATGTAATTCCTAGATGAAGCAATCCAAGGCCGATCAAAAGCAGGCATCCCCACACTTCCGGGAGACTCAACCCCAAATAGTTAATTACACGTAAAGACAATGCGAATGTAACCGATAAAACCATCGCAGCTGAGAAAACGTGAAATAAACGACCTTGCAGCCATATTCCATCTGTCTTTCCTTCAGCTCGAGCATTAAGCATAGCGATTCCAAGCACGGCACATGCCATCCAGCCAGTCACAAGTTTGACCGTGGCCATGGAGACTGACCAATGGGTTTGGATCATCCAAAAAACGCCAAAGTATTGGACTGCCAACATACCGAGACTCCAGCGCCAGTCGCGGCTGAATAACAATCCAGTGGCCATACAACCCATAAACAAAGGGACGAACCAGTTCAGGATAACCATTATTGTTATTAACTGCTCGTGGAAAGAATGGAAAGAATCAAGACCAGTATTAAGAACGACCACAAGAGGCCGCCTTCTCCCTCTAACGCTGCAGTGATGACATTCGTAATCATTTGTAGCAAGTTGTAAAGTAATGCCAAAATACGGAAGAGCCAATCAATTCGGAATGAGCGAGTCCATTTTCCGAATATATTGGCTGTCGGTAAGCGGACCAGGACTCTTTGTGACAGAAAAGTGAATCCGGCAGACAGCAGGAGGACTATTATCGCCAATCCCCACCGGCCAACAGTCTGAGCTCCACCCCAGCCCCAGAAACCGAGAAGAAGTGCAGTCATTATCAAAATCAGAAGACCTAAAGGGTAGATGACTTGTGCCCATTTTTCCTGTTCCTTAAGATTTGGCTCGCCTGAGCGGATGGCGTGACGGAGAAATCCAGCCATCATAAGCGCTTGGGCAGGAAGGAGCAGAATCACGAATAAGCTGGAGGAGATATTGACCGTCTGCCAGGAAGATGCAGTTAGTGAAAAAGGCAAGGCTGAAAGTGCCCATAGTCCGATAAATGGAATCCAAAGGGTTCTTCTCCGAAGTGCAGAAAAGAGGAATAAAAAGCCTCCACATAGAATCATAGTGACACCCATACTAATACTACCGAGTGGGTTGCCTAGCAGGCTTTCTGAAACAGCCAGGGCTGCAAAACCCATTATCCAGAAAGGGCGCCCCAAGATTTCGTCGGGGGACCGAAGCCACATCCACCCGGCGTAAAGGGCGGCAATCGCCGTCAGTAAAAGTAGGTAAGGCGTCAAAGGCGAATCCATCGAAGATGTTGGTATGCGAGCCAACAAGGCGAGGCTCGCGACGGCGGAAACAAGCCTGAGAGTAGTTCCAAAACCGTGCCGGATGACATTTTCGTGCTGGTAAGGCAGGTGAAGAGGTAAAACTCCCAGGCGTAGTCCCACAGAAATGAGCAAATAAATACCAGCGATCTGAGAAGTGGAATGAAAGTCTGATAGAGTTCCATCGGAAGTACTAACCAAACTTGCCCATAATAGCAAACCTGTTCCCATCAGGCGCCCAGCATAAGCGATGATGACACCATCAATTTGTCTTTTGCCCTCCGTTGATCGGAGCATCGTGATCAACTCAAATATATCAATGGCCGACCAAGCCAAGAGCAAGGTAAGCGGATTCTCAGCAGCGACTGCCAAGATTCCGAAAGCCGAAAAAATGAGAGTGCCAACCCAGGGAATGGGTTCATCATCAGCTCGCACTACAGAGGTCCAGATGACCGCAGCTGCAAGCGCAGCTAGTGACAAAGCATAGGGCCAGGAAAGTTCATCAGCGAGCCAGTCAGTGACATACGAGATAGGGATAGCGAGTTGCCAAGATGGCAAGGTGATCACGCTTGGTAAATGAATTTGCCAAAGAAATACACTGGCAAAAGCAAGTATTGACCCGCCGGCGGCAAGGATCCAGTTAAACTCGAATTTGGGCCGTGCCAGGTGCAGGATGGACAAAGTCAGCGCAGTCAGAAGCATCAAGATGACAGGCAGTAGGATAAGCATATTCGTGGGTATTGTATCAGAAACAACATACGTTTCATGGTGTTGTAAAGTAAAATACAAGCATATTTACTCAGGAGGTTTCCAGATGCCACGTTATTTGTTGATCGTTAATCCGACTTCGGGCCGGGGGTATGCAGGCAGGTCGCTATCAGTGATTGAACAGGAAATGAAAAGCCATGGATTGGATTATCAACTTGTCCTTACGGAGCGTCCCTGGCATGCGGCTGACCTGTCCGAGCAGGGAGCCCGAGAAGGTTACGATGTAGTCGTTGTCGCCAGTGGCGATGGGACCGCCAACGAGGCTTTAAACGGTTTGATGCGTGCCAAAATGGCCGGGTTCGATAAAACTGCAATGGGGCAGATCGCTGTGGGAACGGGAAATGATTTTGCTTACGGAATGAACATTCCCGCTGGTATAGAAGTTGGTTGTAAAATTCTGGCTGACAACCACCGCCGCCGCATGGATGTGGGTATTGTCAAGGGCGGTGATTACCCGGCTGGACGTTACTTCGGCAATGGAGTTGGAATCGGTTTCGATGCAGAGACTGGCTTCGTAGCTGCAAAAATCCGCTGGCTGCGTGGCTTAGTGCTATACCTGATTGCTGCCATTGAAACCATTTTTATATATTATAAAGCGCCCACGGTGCGTTTGCAGTACGAAGGGAAAGAATTGACCCAACCAGCCTTGATGATCTCCGTCATGAACGGACGACGGATGGGGGGAGGTTTCTTTTTTGCTCCCAAGGGGGATCCTGGAGATGGATGGTTCGATCTATGCATCGCTAAGTCTGTCAGCCAATTGCGGATCTTTGGCTTGATCCCATACTTCATGAAAGGCACACAGGCGACCCAGAAAGAAGTGCAAATGGATAAAGGCCGAAAGATTGTCGCATCGGCGGTTTCCGGCAGCTTGCCTGTACATTGTGATGGAGAGACGGTGTGCTACGAAGGTAAGGAATTGACAATTGAACTTCTCCCGGCCCAAATCGAATTCGTTATCCAAAAACCCGCAGAATGAAAAAATTTTCTTCTTCCATTTCATGGGGGATCCGATTGGGGACGAATATTTTATGCCGCATCGAAGGGTCAGAACTGGCGATGGTTCCCAAATGCGGACCCTTGATTCTGGCGATTAATCATATCAATTCGCTCGAAGTACCTTTGTTGTTTGCCCATCTACAACCACGCCGCTTGATTGGCCTGGCGAAGATCGAGACTTGGGACAATAAGTTCATGGGCTGGCTTTTCGACTTATGGGAGTCCATTCCCATCCGACGGGGCGAAGCTGATCTTCAAGCTGTGCGACGATGCCTGGCAGCTCTTTCCGCAGGAGATATTCTTGGAGTTGCTCCTGAAGGAACCCGGTCGTATAATGGAAAGCTGTTATATGGACAACCTGGCATCGTATTGATTGCCCTGCATTCAAAGGCACCCATCCTGCCAATTGTCCACTGGGGAGGAGAAGATTTTCAAAGAAATATTAAAGGCTTTAAGCGGACGGATTTCCACATCCGCGTGGGTAGGCCATTCTCTCTGGACGCAAATGGTAAAAAGGTGGATGGTAAAGTCAGGCAGGAGATGGTTAATGAAATAATGTACCAAATGGCGATCTTGTTACCGGAGGCATACCGCGGCGAATACGCTAACTGTAATAACCCCCCCCAGGAATATATCCGTTTTTCCTAGGGGAGATTTTTGGTCATAATTCATACTTGTTCTAGATCATCTATTAGCTCCGGTTCGTGACTGATCCGACGCGCTTTTTTGATGCTAAAGTCATTTTCCTTAAAAATCCCAGTGAACACAACAAGACGTTATCACTATTTTGATCTTATCATGGCTGTTTTCGTTACGGTCCTGATAGTGAGTAATATAGCCTCTTCGGCGAAAATTGTAGACTGGGGTTTCAATATTTTTGGTATTCGGATGGCCTTCGATGCAGGAACCATCCTTTTCCCAGTCAGTTATATTTTTGGGGATATCCTCACCGAAGTGTATGGTTATAAAAATTCGCGCCGTGTCATTTGGGCAGGATTTGCCTGCCTGGCTCTTAGTGCCATCATTTTTGGAATTATTAGGCTACTACCGGGTGAGGCCCAATGGGAGAAATATGCTGGCGATGCGGCTTATCTTGCCATTTTAGGGGGGATGAGCAGCGGCGGGATCGTGTTAGCGAGCCTGGCGGGTTATTGGTCCGGGGAGTTTACGAACTCATTCGTACTGGCTAAAATGAAACTCCTGACCGAAGGCCGGTGGCTATGGACACGCACAATCGGCAGTACGATCGTTGGGGAATTGGTGGATACCGTCATTTTCGTGACGATTGCATCGATCTTCAAAGTTTTCCCCTGGAGTCTTTTCCTGACGCTATCGCTAACCAACTATCTGTTCAAGTGCGGAGTGGAAGCTTTGATGACACCCGCCACCTATGCGGCGGTAGGATTACTAAAAAAAGCGGAGAATGAAGATTATTATGACCGGGGGACGAATTTCAATCCATTCAAAATAAAATGAAATGAATGGGCGGTAAAGCTTGAAATCGCTCGAAAGCCAACAGATGTTGTATGGTTTAAAAAAATACCCCGCGTATGTCGTGTGCTGTAAAGTTCTGAACCTGCTAAAGCAGGTCGGGCTCCTACCCGGCAAATCAGCCTTGGCCAAAGCCTATCGCTTCATTGTCGCGAGATCGGATCCCTTTTTATGGGTGTTGGCTCAGAACGGAAGTGCAGCATCGCGAACACAGCAGGGCAGTGTCCTTATACCACAGAGTCCAGAGCATGAGTAGGGAAAAATTAATCTCTACGGATAGACACGTTTGATGGTGCGTGGAAAGGCGATGGCCTCCCGAATGTGTTCGATTCCACATATCCATGAGACAGTTCGCTCAACACCCATGCCGAATCCGCTATGGGGAACGCTGCCATACTTGCGCAGGTCAAGATACCAGCGATACGCTTCTTCCGGCAGGCCGTGTTCGTGGATTCGTTGAAGTAAAAGATCATAGCTGGACATGCGTTCCGAACCTCCGATGATCTCGCCATAACCTTCCGGGGCGAGTAAATCCACGGATTTGCAGACCTCAGGGCGTCCTGGCCAGGGTTCCATGTAAAAGGCTTTTACCTTGGTTGGGTAGCCATAAACGAATACAGGTTTTTCATAGCGATTGGTTAATTCGGTCTCGTGAGGTGAACCAAAGTCCATGCCCCATTCGAATTTGAGCAGCTCCTTTTTTTCAGGGTCGGTCTCTTTTTCATAAATTTCCTGGATGATTCTGGAAGCCTGGTCGTAGGAGATGCGCGGAAAAGGTGGTTCGATTTTTTCCAGTTTTGATAGGTCGCGGCCAAGTGACCTAAGTTCAGGTTCGCGATCGCGTAGAACCCGCTTGAGGATATGTGTTACGAACTGTTCTTCCACCTCCATTAATTGGTCCAGGTCACAGAAAGCCATTTCCGGCTCGACCATCCAGAATTCAGTCAGGTGGCGGCGGGTCTTGGACTTTTCAGCCCGGAAAGTCGGCCCAAAGCAGTAAACCTTTCCAAAGGCCATGATATCAGCTTCATTATAAAGTTGGCCGGACTGGGAAAGGTAGGCTTTGCCTTCATCGAAATATTCCGTCTCAAAGAGTGTGGTTGTGCCCTCCACGGCGGCGGGAGTCAGGATGGGGGTATCCATGTTTATGAATCCATTCTGCTCGAACCACTCGCGGATGGCCGCGATAACCGTGGCGCGCACGCGCAAAATGGCCCATTGACTGGGCATGCGAATCCATAGATGACGGTTATCGAGAGCGAAGTCCACACCCTGCTCTTTTAAAGCCATTGGATAGTTATCACCGGCCAGCTGAACAATTTTGAACTCTTTGACGCCGACCTCGAACCCGCCGGGAATTCCCGGTGCTCGTTTATCCTCGCGTACCGGACCAGTGACGATAACCGAGGATTCCTGCGGCAGGCGGGTTATCTGGTCGAAAACGTCTTCGGGAAGATCACCCTTGAAAGCAACGCACTGGACGAAACCGGAACCATCCCGAATGAGCAGAAATACCAGCTTGCCTTTATCGGTGCGGTTGTAGACCCAGCCCTGGATAGTGACTTCCTGACCGGTGTATCGGGAGATCTCTTCAACGCGGATGATTGGGGGCATGTTCACTCCTTGAAAGGCATGTTATAGCGTAAGGGAGAAGGTATTCGTTCCGCGTATCGAAGGAGGAACGAATAGTAAGATGGAAAGAAAAAAGAGCAGCATGAAGAGAAAAGATATACATGCAATAAACATAGAACAAAGTTTCCAATTTGTCAAGGGAAAAAAGACCATTGACGAAATTATTACCAATAATGCAATCATTGCAGGAGGCTTTACCAATTCGTTATCTGTTCCTTAGCTTCGATAACGCCTGTATCATCAACTTGCGAGCAACCTGTGGGTCGGCTTTGCCTTGCGTGAGACGTGCCACCTGGCCCATAAACCATTGAAAGATGGTTTCTCTTCCCGCCGAGATAGGAAGCGACTTCGTTGGGGTTGTCCCTCAAAATTTGCATTATTACATTTTCGAGATAGCCTTCATCGGAAACCTGGGCAAGGTTTCTGGCTTCCACGATAGCATTCGGAGCCTGGGCGGTCTCGAACATTTCCTTCAGAACCATTTTGGCGCTGTTTTCAGTGATGACTTTCTCGGTGACCAGATCCACCAACGCGGCCAGATGTTCCGGTGGAAAAGGGGGGTGATCCAGATTTAAACCCAAGACGTTGACGTAACGTATAAATTCCCCGGCGACCCAGTTGTCAATGATTTTGACCGGGCTTTTCGAAGACGAAACGACTTTTTCAAAATATTCCGCGAGTGACTTATCGGAAGTGAGCAAAACGGCTTCCGAATTTGTCAGACCGTAAGTGGTTATGAAGCGTAGTCGTCTCGCCTCTGGTAGTTCGGGGAGGCCAGCTTTGATCTCATCCACAAATGCACGGCTGACATCAACTGGAGGCAGGTCGGGTTCAGGGAAATAGCGGTAATCATGGGCTTCTTCCTTGGTGCGTTGAGAGAGGGTCATTTCCTTCACATCGTCCCAGCCCAAGGTCTCCTGAACAATTTCGCCGCCCGATTCATAAACCTGGACCTGGCGCTGGATCTCATAAGCAGAGGCTCGGGTGAGGGCACGGAAACTGTTCAAGTTCTTGATTTCGGTGCGGGTGCGAAGGTCCTGACTGCCTTCAGGACGGACGGAGACGTTAGCTTCAAATCGTAAGACACCTTTTTCCATGTCACCGGAATTGACCCCCAAATAGCGAAGGATAGAGCGGATATTAGCAGCATACGCCAGGACGGCCTCCACGGAGTGCATATCCGGCTCGGAGACTATCTCCAGAAGTGGGACACCGGCGCGATTGTAATCCACCAGGGCATGTTTTCCCTGGTGAAACAGCTTGGCAGTATCCTCTTCCAGGTGGGCACGGCGGATTCGAACACGTTGGGAGGATATATCTTTCCAGGGATATCCAGCCATCCGCTGGAAGCCAATGGCAGGTTGTACTGGGAAATCTGATAACCCTTCGGCAGGTCAGGGTAGAAATAATTCTTGCGAGCGAACTGATTCATCGGGTTGATGGTACAGTTCAGCGCCAGCCCGACCAGGATGGCTTGTTCGACCGCTTTCTGGTTAACGACCGGCATAGCGCCGGGCAAGGCGGTACAGACCGGGCAGATCAGAGAGTTGGCGGCAGGCGCTTCTGAATAGGCGGCTGAGCAGCCACAGAACATCTTGGACTTCGTGAGGAGTTCGGCGTGGATCTCAAGACCGATTACAGGTTCGAAAATCATCATCTTGGCACCATGAAAATATTCCTATGCCAAACCTTGCGAAGGTTTCCTGTGAGATAACTATTCCGTTCTACAATCCAATTCCCGGTTGATTTCATGATTTTCCTTATAATAAACCTTCGCAAGGGTATTAAACTTCGGTTCCAGCTTATTCCGGGGGATTGCTTCGGTCTGGAAAAGCATCAGCCCTCGTAATGACATCCGGGCGCTGTAGGTGCCAGTTGGTGACAGATTGGTAGGCGTGACCGATCTGAAGCAAGACATCTTCACTCAAATGCCGGCCGATCAATTGCATCCCCACTGGCATCCCGTTGGAGAAGCCGCATGGAACGCATAAAGCTGGAACTCCTGCGGGATTGGTGGCGACAACATAAATATCGGAGAGGTACATTCTTAAAGGATCGTTGAGTTTTTCTCCCAGTTTAAAGGCAGTGGTAGGACAAGTCGGCGCCAGCAATACGTCGCAATGCTCAAAAGCATTCTCAAAATCCCGACGCAGCAGGGTGCGGACGCGCTGAGCTTTCAGATAATACGCATCATAATATCCGGCGGAAAGGACGTAAGCTCCCAACATTACACGGCGCTTAACCTCGGGGCCAAAACCTTCCCGGCGAGTCTGGAGGTACAGGTCGATGATATTCCGGGCGTCCTTGTCTGCAGATAAACCAAAACGAGTGCCGTCAAAGCGAGCCAGGTTGGCGCTGGCTTCGGCAAACAGGATCAGGTAATAGACCGGCAGGGCATAATGCGTATGCGGCAAGGAGACTTCACGCACCTGCATGCCAAGTTCTTCAAACCTACGGATGGCTTCCTTGATAGAGCTTTCCACGCCGGGTTCCATACCTGACTGGAAGTATTCTTTTGGGATCCCGAGGCGTAAGCCTTTGACCGGCTGATCCAGTTTTTCCAAGTAATTCGGGACAGGTGCAGAGAGCGAAGTGGCGTCACGTGGATCCTGCCCAGCAATGACCTGGAGGACGGCGGCGCAATCATAGGAACTACGAGCCATTGGACCGATCGAGTCAAAAGAGGATACAAGGGCAATCAAACCATAGCGGGATACCCGTCCATAAGTGGTCTTCATTCCGGTCACGTTGCAGAAGCCGGCCGGCATGCGGATGGAGCCACCGGTATCCTCGCCCAGGGCAAAGGTACCCATACGGCAGGCGACAGCAGCGGCAGAGCCGCCGCTCGAACCACCAGGAACGCGTTCCAAGTCCCAGGGATTGTGTGTGCTGAAAAATGCCGAATTCTCGCAGGATGAGCCCATCCCGAACTCGTCCATATTGTGCTTGCCCAGAAGGACTGCGCCAGCCTCAGAGAGGCGGTCAATTACAGTGGCGTTATACTTGGGTACGTAGTTCTCCAGAATCTTCGATGAGCAGGTTGTACGAATATCCCTGGTTGAAATGCAGTCCTTAACCGCAAAAGGGATACCGGTAAGAGGTGTGATGCCCTCTCCGGAATGCAGACGTCCATCGGCCAGACGGGCCTGCTCGAGAGCAATTTCGTCAGATGTAGTGACGAAGGCGTGGATGAGCTGGTCGGTCTTATGGATATGGTCAAGGACAGCCGTGGTCAGTTCAACACTGCTGACTTGTTTATTTTTGAGGAGGTTGTGGGCTTCCCGGATGGAAAGGGTATGTAGTTCCATAATATATCCCAAAAACTAATGAAAGGACTTTGCTATCGTCCCAATGCAAGCCGTCGTAAAGGGAAGTAATATCCTCAAACCAGGGGATTGCTTCGCTCGCGAAGTGTCCTTCGCTTTTCTCAGGGCAAGCTGCTCGCTCGCAATGACATACGTTAAGTTAATCTTCATCGAAAACCTGAGGCACCTTGACGTAATCGCCCTCCCGATGTGGGACATTCTTGAAGAAATCTTCGCGCGACATGGAAGGCTGGACCTCGTCTGTACGCATTACGCTGCGAACATTGGAGTTTTCATTGTCTGGAGGTACATCCGTGGTGTCCACTTCGTTCAGGAGGTGGAAATATTCGATGATGGAGGTAAACTGGCTGCTGAAAGCCTGGGCCTGCTCATCGTCGATACCCAGGCGGACAAGAAAGGCAATATACTTTACCAATTCCGCATTTATGGTGAAGGATGGTGTAGGTTCGTCGGGTGGCATTTCGTTCATTCCTGATGAAGATACCAGAGTATAGAGATTAGTGACCAGAGGACAGAAGCAGGAGGCAGGAGGCGGAAATCAGAAGGCGGAAGGAAGGAAGCAGCTGGCAGAAGGGGATTATTCTGCGCAAACATCGCTATTTTTCTGTGATTTTAATATGTAATTCTCTAAGCTGCCTTGGCTCAGCGGGAGATGGGGCATCCGCCATGACATCACGGCCAGTCTGATTCTTGGGGAAGGCAATCACCTCACGGATATTGGGTTCGTCAGCCAGAAGCATGACCAGACGGTCGATCCCGGGGGCGATCCCGCCATGAGGAGGAGCGCCAAACTCAAAAGCTTCCAGCATGTGCCCGAACTTGCGCTGGGCTTCATCCTCGCTTATACCTAGCAAGCTGAAAACCTTACTCTGAATGTCGCGGCGGTGGATGCGGATCGAGCCGGATGCCATCTCGTAGCCGTTGCAGATCATGTCGTAAGCATCCGAGAGAATGGAGGATGGGTCGGTCTCGAACCTATCGAGGTGTTCAAGACGCGGCATGGTGAATGGGTGGTGGGCAGCATCCCATTTCTGGTTTTCCTCGTTCCATTCGAACATCGGGAAATCCAGGACCCAGGCGAACGCCAATGTGTCAGGATCGGCCATTTTTAGCTCGTCCCGGAACCAAAGACGCAGCCCACCTAGGACCTTATGTACAATCGCAGGATTATCAGCTACGAAAAGAATCAAGTCTCCAGTTGCAGCGTTGGTTCGTCTGAGCAAGGCGGTGAGTTCGGATTCTACAATAAATTTAGCAGCGGAACCTTTCAGGCCCTCTGTTGTCAGAGCGAGTGAAATGAGCCCTTTTGCTCCCAAGTCCTTGGCGATAGTTGTCAGGTTGTCGAGCTGTTTACGAGAATAGTCGGCACAGCCCGGGGCAACGATGCACTTGACCATCCCACCACTTTCCAAGGTGGATCTGAAAACCACAAACTCACTTTCTGCGAAGATATCGCCTACATCGTTCAGCTCCATGCCAAAGCGAAGGTCGGGTTTATCGGTGCCAAAACGGGCAACCACATCTTTGTAGGTAAAGCGCGGCCAAGGGGAGGATAATAATTTCTTATTTGGGGTGACAACCGGCAGCATGGCGGTGAAAAGCCCCTCCACCATGGCCAGCACATCATCCCGGTGGACGAAGGACATTTCCAGGTCAAGCTGGGTGAATTCGGGCTGGCGATCGCCGCGCTGATCTTCGTCACGGAAACAGCGGGCAATCTGGAAATAGCGTTCAACCCCGCCCACCATCAACAGCTGCTTCAACTGCTGCGGGGATTGGGGCAAGGCGTAGAATTGACCAGGATAAACGCGTGAAGGCACGAGATAATCACGCGCTCCTTCAGGAGTGGTCTTAAAAAGAGCCGGTGTCTCGACCTCCAGAAAACCTCGCTCGGAAAGGTACTCACGCATAAACAAGACGACTGCATGACGTAGTTCCAGGTTGCGGCGCATGCGATCCCGGCGCAAGTCCAGGTATCGATACTTGAGACGCATATTTTCGTCGACTTCTTCGTCGCTACTAATCATGAAAGGAAGCGGTTTAGCGGCGTTGAGGACAACGACTTCGGTGGCAATGACTTCGACCTCGCCTGTGGGCATGCGCGGGTTTTGCATGCCGGCCGGACGACATTGCACTTGACCAGTTATTTGCAGAACCCATTCGGAGCGGACATTGGAGACCAAATCCTGCGTTTCCTTGGGAAGGTCGGGATTGAAGACCACCTGGGTGAGGCCAAAGCGGTCACGCAAGTCGATAAAGACCACGCCGCCATGGTCCCGGCGGCGGTGCACCCAGCCTGCCAGCTTGACGGTCTGACCGGCGTTGGCACCACGCAGTTCACCACATGTATGTGTTTTGTACATAATCCGCCTCCGCAAAGATAATTCAAAGATAAGGCAAGCTTTGTAATGAAAGGAGCATGCCTTTTTACAGTCGGAGATTGCTTCGCCACAAAAACAGTGGCTCGCAATGACATCCAGGTATAAAATAAATCGCCCTCCGCTGATGCGTTGGGCGATTGGTTAGCTATGTGCTTTCGTTAACCTTGCAGGCTTCGCCCAACGGCCGGGGGCCGATTATCATTATCATTATTATTATTGGCGAATTGCGAGCAGGTCATTTTTGCCTCAAGTTGGCGGTATTATAGCATAAAGTTGCAGGCGAAGAGATGGAAAATCGATCTTTTGACTTGTTGTTTTAACGATAAAGAAACAAAAAATCACATAAGACGGACTTCGTTAACCCTCAAATCGTCGTATACTTTCTGGATATTTACCAACCATCTTCAGATCACCTTTATAGTAGAATATATTGCGGTAGCGTTCAGTATAGGTATCAGTGCATTGGGCGATAATTAGTTCGCGATTTCTTTCGCCGGCAACTCGCCAAGTATTTCCGTCCAGGCTCTCTTTGGAAGAGATGTGGTCGAGGTGATGGATGGATGGCATCATGCCATCCGGGAGGGGGCCGAGGGAATAGCCCAGAGGGCGAATTGTTGGATATATTACAATTGGACAAATTGGTCCTGGTCCAATCCGGGCCATTTGCAGGATATGATAGCATTTTGAAGGACGCATACTGAGCCCAGAAGGTAAGGGCAAGCTGAAATAGTGGCTTGGTCATTTACCAAACGGGCAGATTTTTCAGGGGGACAGACTCACCCAAAGAAAAAGCCCCGGCTGACGGTCCGGTAAGATCCGAAAGCGGGAGGCTGGTCATATGCTCTTGAGACGCAACCCCGGCACACTTGTCGGAAGGGCGGAGCGCGCCAGAATGGCGAAAGGTGATTTTACCCATACAAAATGGGATCGCTTGCCTCGCCACTTTTTGGACCAGGCTTCGTGGTACAGGTGGTGCAGGCAGGTCGCAAAGCACCCTAAAAGAGCCAGGGCAAGCGGCTCGCACCTGTGCCTGCGGCACTGGCGTACCGTTCGTGCCGCCCTGGACTGTCCGTCCAGGACAGGCGAAAACTGGCGGTACGCCGGTGTAAGACGGCAGGCAATGACATATTCAAGTAGATATCATCAATTCACCAAGGAGTAATCATGAATAAAGCATTCATCACAGGCATCACGGGTCAGGATGGTTCCTATCTGGCAGAACTCCTGCTGGACAAGGGCTACGAGGTACATGGCTTGATCCGTCGCTCGAGTTCATTCAATACGCAGCGCATCAACCATATCTATAACGATCCTCATTCAGGGACCAATCTTCATCTGCATTATGGCGATGTGACCGATATGGGCAGCATGCTGGACCTGGTATATAACATCCGCCCGGATGAGATCTACCACCTGGCAGCGCAAAGCCACGTGCGGGTCAGTTTTGACCTGCCGGAATATACAGGCAATGTTACAGCCCTCGGAGCGATCCGCCTGCTGGAAGCGATCCGCAAGAGTGGTATCACCACGCGTTTCTACCAGGCTTCTTCGAGTGAAATGTTTGGTGCGGCCAAGCCGCCTCAAAGTGAATCGACGGCCTTCCAGCCGCAGAGCCCATACGCGGCTGCCAAGGTGTATGCCTATTGGCTGACGCGCGACTACCGGGAAGGGTATAAGATGTTCGCGTCGAATGGGATCCTCTTCAATCATGAAAGCCCCCGTCGTGGGGAGACCTTTGTAACACGAAAGATCACCCGGGCGCTGGCAGCCATCAAGGCGAAAAAGCAGGATACCTTGTTCCTGGGAAACCTGGAGGCACGGCGCGACTGGGGTTACGCCCCCGATTATATTGCGGCCATGTGGAAGATGCTCCTGCATGATGAACCAGGTGATTTTGTGGTTGGCACGGGCGAAGCTCATTCCGTTCGGGAATTCCTGGACGAGGCTTTCGGCTATCTTAACATGGATTGGCACGGATATGTGAAGATCGATCCACGCTATTACCGTCCAAACGAGGTGGATTATTTACAGGCGGATCCCGGCAAGGCTCACAAGGTCCTGGGTTGGGAGCCGCGGGTATTCTTCAGGGACCTGGTACGGATCATGGTGGATGCCGATCTGGAGCTGGCAGGGCTCGAATCACCTGGAGAGGGAGCCAAGATCATCGAGAAGCATCACGGCGACTGGCACCGCTGGGACAGCCAGGTGGTGAGTATGGATTGAGTAAAAAACCTGAAATTTCGGGTTGCGCGCGATCGTTGGGCCCAAACAATGAGGATAAATCCTAAAAAGGAACAAAAAGAAAGCACAGGGGTGGTCTGAAATATGTCATCCAGCCATTCTTGACCATATATGGGGGTGGTGAAGTGGAATTGTTTCGCGGGAATCAGGGCAAGAATAAAGAAAAAAAGGCATTAATTCTCACAAAAATGCTCTTTTGAAAACAAGTATTCATCTGTTGGATTCATGATGATGTGGGCTCTATGAAGAGTACCGTAATCAGTGTAGAACACCTTTCCAAAGAATACCACCTGGGCCAGATCGGCACAGGCACACTGTCGCGCGATTTGAATGCCTGGTGGGCGAAGAGGCGCGGCAAGCCCAATCCCTCTCTAAAAATTGGCGAAACTGACCAAGCGGACCGTGACGGTGAGATTATCTGGGCGCTCAATGATGTGAGTTTTGAAGTCGAACAAGGGGAAGTCCTAGGCATTATTGGTAGAAATGGGGCAGGGAAGAGCACACTGCTGAAGATCCTCGGATGGGTTACGGCACCTACCTCAGGAAAAGAAAAGATAAGGGGAAGAGTCGCCAGCCTGCTGGAAGTAGGAACCGGATTTCATCCTGAATTGACCGGGCGAGAGAATAATTACTTGAATGGGGCGATTTTGGGGATGCGTAGAAACGAGATCGACCGGAAGTTCGATGAGATCGTGGATTTTTCGGCATGTATTCCGCAATCCATTTGAAAAGTCAACTGGCAATGGTTTTTTCCTCGGCAGCTTCCGCGCGCTGTCAAAAGAAGGAGATCCTATCATTAATGATCTGTGTGAGGCGATACTTTCGGGAAAGCCCTTTATTGATATTGACCATGCATTAGTAAACCTTTGACAATAGACTGGTATACTCTTCGAGATATAGTAGCCTGAGAAGATATTAGGATAAACCTTTATTGGAATTAGGCCAACTATAAGCAAAAAGATCCTGTAATGAACTTCTGTATTACAGGATAAATCGGTTTGAAATTCTGAATAATTGGAGACAGAATATGGAACAAGAAAAGAAAAAAGCTTTGGTATGCGGGGCAGGCGGCTTTATCGGCGGTCACCTGGTGAAGAAATTGAAGAAGGAAGGTTTTTGGGTGCGGGGGGTGGATATCAAGAAACATGAGTTCGCGCCTACCCAAGCAGATGAGTTCCTGCTGCTGGACCTCCGTGAAGAAGAAAATTGTAAGAGTGCGCTAGCTGTAGAGGGGGGTGGTTTTGACGAAGTTTATCAACTTGCCGCGGACATGGGCGGGATGGGTTTCATCCATTCCGCCGAAACGGAGATCATGCACAACAGCGCCCTGATCAACATCCACATGATCCATAATGCGGCTGGGCTGGGCGTGCCGCGCTATTTCTTCTCCTCATCGGTTTGCGTGTACCGCGATATGCAGCCCGGCGAACCGGAGATGACCGAGGCTGAGGCAATTCCGGCGAAGCCTGACAATGAATATGGCTGGGAAAAATTATATTCTGAGCGTGTAGCCATGGCTTACGGCCGGCGGTATGGAATGACTGTCAGGATCGCCCGTTTCCAGAACTGCTATGGCCCGGAAGGGACCTGGCAGGGGGGCAGGGAAAAGGCTCCCGCTGCCATCTGCCGCAAAGTGGCTGAAGCAGAGGACGGGGGCACGATCGAAGTATGGGGCAACGGGTCAGCCATCCGTTCATACACGTACGTTGCCGATATGGTGGATGGAATTTACCTTTTGATGCATTCCGATCTGGAGGGACCAGCCAATATCGGCTGCCCGCAGTATGTCAGCGTTGATGAACTAGTCCAGGCGGTAATGAAAGTATCTGGAAAAACAATCCGGATTCGGCATGTTGAAGGTCCAGTCGGCGTCCAGTCGCGCAACTTCAGTAATGCCCGCATTTATACGACTGGCTGGCGTGCAAGATATTTCCTCGAAGATGGAATTGCACAAACCTATCCCTGGATAGAAAAACAAGTAACAAAAGCCAGAGTATGAGGCAACAAAAGCACAATGATCCTTTTAGATCCAAAATTTTAACGATTGTATAAGCAGCCTCTTGTTGAAAGGATCTAATGGAGGTTAAGAAACCCTAATGTTTAGTTACGTTTTAATGATGATCGTTGACGCAATCCTGACGCTGGTGTCAATATTGTTCGGGATGTTGTTGCGTCTAGAGATAATCTACAGCGGATATTCTCTGTTCGGCTATTTTCTAAAAGAAATATGGCCATTCATCATATTCGGTGTTTTATTACGCCCGGCAGTATTTTATTTCACGGGGATCTATAAACAGTTATGGCGTTATGCGACGCGGCGGGATTTTTTGAAACTAGGCGGATCCATTTTATTAGGTTCATTTATCCTGTCGCTGGTCACGCTGCTCATTATTTACCCATTATGGATGAAGACATTCCCGCGTTCGCTGTTGATCCTGGAAGGGATGTTCAGTCTGTTTCTTTTGGGCGGCTGGAGAATCGTTCTAAAATTCTCAGAACGCTACCCAAGTGATCTATCCTGGGATAAAAACGCCTTCAATGAATATCGACGGGTGTTGATCGTTGGAGCCGGTTCGGCCGGAACCCTGATGGCGCGTGAGCTTTGGGAAAATCCCCAGCTGAACCTTCGTCCGGTTGGACTGGTAGATGACGATCCGAGGAAAATCGGTAGAAAAACTCACGGACTTCAGGTTTTTGGCCCGATCATAAAGTTGCCTGAGATCATCCAAGCCCACAAGATCGAAGAAGTAATCGTTGCCATTCCGAGCGCCCCAGAGCAAACGATCCAAAATATAGGTCACATGTGCCAGGAGGCACATGTTTCATACTCCATAATGCCACCAATCAACAGCATTCTCACCAACCCGACTGACAATTCCCTGGCAAGGTTTCGTCTTCCGATGTCAATGCCGCAAATCACAGGGGAAGAAATCCATGCAGTCGTGCGAGTAATGCAATCCCGCAATCTCAGTATTGGAGCTCAAACGATCGCTTTTGAAAAATTGGCGGCAGAGATAGCCAATGCGACATATGCAGTGGCAGTCTCGAATGGTACGGCAGGACTCCATCTATGCATGGTTGCTGCAGGGATCGGCCCAGGTGACGAGGTAATTACAACACCTTTCAGCTTTGTTGCTTCTGCGAACTGTATCCTTTATGAGCGAGCCAAGCCTGTTTTTGTGGATATTGACCCAATAACACTCAATATTGATCCTGAAAAGATTGAGGCTGCAATAACCAGCCATACGCGTGCGATCATCCCCGTCCACATTTTTGGGCAACCAGCGGACATGGATCCCATTCTTGAAATCGCCGAGAGGCATAACTTATTGGTAATCGAAGATGCCTGTGAGGCCATTGGCGCAGAATATAAAGGGCGACGCGTGGGCGCACTCGGCAAGGCAGGCGTATTTGCCTTTTATCCCAACAAGCAAGCGACAGCCGGTGAAGGAGCGGTGCTTTTAACGAACGACGAAGAATGGGCAGCCCTTTTTCGCAGTTTACGGAACCAGGGCCGAGACCAGTTTGATGAATGGCTCATGCACAGCAGATTGGGGTTCAACTACCGGTTGTCGGAATTAAATGCAGCTGTGGGCATGGTGCAGTTAAAGAAGATAGAAAATCTTTTACGTGGACGAGAGCGTGTAGCCAAAGAGTATTCACAACAGCTAAAGAAGGTTGAAGGAGTCTCCACGCTGCCCATGGCGCTCACAACAACGCGGATGAGTTGGTTTATTTATCCTGTCCGTTTTTCTGAAGGCATAGACCGTGATCGTGTGCTAGCTCTTTTAGCAGAACACGGCATCCCATCACGCCCATATTTTGGGCCGATTCATTTACAACCCTTCTATCGGAAGAGGTTTGGTTATGAACACGGAGAATTTCCAGTAAGCGAGAAGGCAGGCAATTCAATCCTGGCACTACCATTTCATACCGATATGAAGCCTGAAGAGGTTGCCCTGGTTTGTGATACCCTAGCGGAAGTAGTTGGTGAGGTTAAGAGCGAGAGTCAATAATATTATATTAAAGGTGGTTTGAGTTGATGATAGGTGACACGGCTCCTTTGATCTTGTTTGTATGTACCGGAAATCAAATACGGTCCCCTCTTTCAGCGGCAATATTTCGACGAAGTTTAGCCGAATCTGGATTGCAGGATTGCTGCCGGGTAGAAAGCGCGGGTACCTGGGCCCTCTCAGGCTTAAGCGATCCGGTGGCCAGGGAGACAGCCCTGCGGATGGGGCTCGATATTGAAGGACATCGATCAAAATTGATCACCAGGGATATCTTAATGAATTCGTGCCTGGTCATCGTCATGGAACAAGGTCAAAAAGAAGCCCTGGAAGTGGAATATCCACAAGTTCGTGGAAAAGTTCGCCTTCTTTCGCGTCTTGCAGGCGAACCCTCATATGACATACCAGATCCATCGGGCCAAGAGTTAGCGGTTTACATTCAAACTGTTGAGGAGTTGCAGAGGCTCATCCACTCGGCCTTTGACAGGATCTATCGCATTATTCAGGATTGTCAAGATTGTCCATAAATTGCGGGTTTGTCCATGCGCATAGAATAGAATCGCGTCCTCTAAATAAAACTGGACAGTTGTTTACATAATCGATTTGCATGAATTTTCTTCTACTTAGTTCCTCCATAAGGTTAGTAAGGGATCAAGAGAGGCGATTCTCCGCTTTCTCTTTACGCAATTGAGATTTGAATATGTTCAATATGGTCATAGATGCCCGGGAGGAATTCACAAATAAGAACCGTTACGAAAATGCTTTTATGGTTCTGAATCAGGACCAGGTAAAAAATGTGATTCATGATTGACATGCTCCCATGGTAAAGCGTTCATTGTTCTTCCTCGACCGATTTCATTGGCTCTGGCTATTACTTGCGGCGCCGTTCATGCTTTTCCCTTCACCGAAACGCAGCCTGGCATTGCTGGTGGTTCCAGCAATTATCTTGATCCATTGGCTGACACTCAAGGCGAAACAAAGAGGAATACCTCGCGATAAACAGGCCAAAGTTCACCATCGATTGATTGTGATTCCCGAAACGCCTCTCAATGGCGCTGTGTTGTTGATGATGGTGATGGTGCTTGTCAGCATTTGGGCTACCTTTGATCTAAATTACAGCCTTCCAAAGATCAGCGGAATGCTGCTGGGTGTTGGCGCCTTCATGGCGATCGTGCGCGAGGGGGAAAATCCGCGTGGCTGGTTATTCGGCTTGTCAGCCTTTCTAGTGATCGGCCTGACAATTGCTGTATTGGGAATTTTCGGCACCAATTGGTTTCCTTTTAATAAAATCGCCATCTTTGGTCCGATTATTTCTCATTTGCCCAGGCTCATCTCTGGTCTACAGGGCGCTGAATCAGGTTTCCATCCAAACGAAGTAGCCGGGGGGCTTATCTGGGTGCTTCCGCCGATCATAATGGTAAATGCTATATTATTGTTTCCCCGTTCTCAAATGAATAATGGTGGGAATAATTTGGGAAAAGTTCAACACAAGAAGCTGCGTGGCCTGGTTATGCTGTTACTCAGCCTGGGCGCGACATTCTTCATTGTTCTAGTATTTCTTCTCTGCCAGTCTCGAGGAGGTTATATCGGTCTAGCCATAACCATCATGGTAGCGATCCCGATCGCTTTGCCTCCCAAGTGGCGATGGCCCAGCATGGCATTCCTGATTTTACTGGCGCTTATTTCAGGAATTTTGATCGCCTCGCACTGGGAGGCGGTACGCACCTGGGTTACGGGCAGCAATCTGGTGGCTGACCCGGCGCTTTCTCTGAACACGCTTGCGGGCCGGGTGGAGATTTGGTCGAGGGCGATCTATGGTATACAGGATTTCCCCTTCACGGGTATGGGGATGAACACTTTTCGCAAGGTGGCGCCTGTTCTTTATCCGCTTTTCAACGTTTCACCTGAAATTGATATCGGACATGCTCACAACGAATTCTTACAGGCAGCATTGGATTTGGGAATCCCGGGCCTGATTGCTTTTCTGGCATTATATATCGGCTCCTTCTGGATGCTGGTGAATACATGGAGAGCCACTCGCCAACCAACTCCAGGTAATGAGAACCGGTCATTCGTCAATCGCTTTTTGGTCCTTGGATTGGGAGGCGGCTTGCTCGCGCATCTGCTGTATGGGTTGACTGATGCAGTATCTCTGGGAGCCAAGCCGGGCATATTGTTCTGGATGCTGCTGGGGTTAATAACAGCACTTCACCAGCAAGCTCAGGTGAATTTAAGAGGGGAAGGTCAAATTGCCTCCAGCGTGGATACCGAAAATGGATTGAAAGCATGATTGATTGGTATTCAGCAGGTTTCAGCACGTTATGGATTATAGGGTTGGGCTTCGTGACAGCTGGCCTGAGTCTCGCAAATTTCATGGGATTCTGGCAGAATATTAAGTTCAGAAAGGCAATTAAATGGTCCTCCTGTAGGATCATGATTAGTCTAGGCCTGGTATTCTTCTGTCTTGGGTTAGCGGGTAGTGTATCTACTATTTGGGAACATATCTTGTGGGTGGTTCTGGCATTCATTTTCGCACTGCAATCCTGGCTGACCAGGAATAGAAGCAATCCATGAAATTTACCTCAGGTGCGAGTAATACGCTACCTGGAAGAGAACCGCTGCCATCCATAGATAATTTACCGAGATGGGGCTTGAAAAGTTGGCAACTGTGGATCGGCATTGCATTTAGTCTGGGCTTTCTAATATTAGCCCTGCGAAGTATAGACCTTGCAGAAACCATAAGCGCATTGGGTCGAGTGAATGTCTTTATTCTTAGTGGGGCAGTGGCCAGTTACATTTTCAGCATTGCCGCAAAAGCGGTCCGATGGCAGTTACTCTTTACCTTACCAAAAAAACCATCCTTTGGTAGAGCATTTTCATTTTTATCCATCGGGCAGATGATGAATTCCTTTTTACCAGCGCACCTGGGCGAATTTGCACGCGCTTACTTGATGGGGGAAGCCGAGGCTGAAAGCAAGGTGTATGTTCTGGGCACCATTGCAGTGGAAAGATTGGCTGATCTACTTTTCTTATTGATTTCGATATCCTTGATTCTGTCGCAAATGGTCCTGCCTGATTGGCTGGTTATTCCAGCGCGGGATACGGCGATATTGTTAGCGATCCTAGTGCCGTCCATCATATTCCTCATATGGCAAAAAAAAATGATCTTTCGGGCGGTGGAATGGGCAAGCCATTTTGCTCCTCATGCGTGGCGCGAATGGCTGGTGCGCCAGATCCAATTCGGGTTTGCCAGTTTAGAATCAGTACGCCAGCCGCGTTTGCTTGTTAGTTTATTTGTTTGGTCAACAATAGTTTGTGCACTAAGCGCGGTGACCAATTACCTGGTTTTCCTGGCGCTGCGGCTCGCTTTGCCTGTGTGGGCTTCCTTGTTTTTATTGGTGGTTCTGCAGATTGGTTCAGCAGTACCTTCATCGCCTGGGCGAATTGGAGTCTTTCAATACCTGATCATTTTGACGCTCTCGATGTTTTCTGTCGACAAGAATGTGGCACTGGGATACAGCGTTCTCTTATATCTGATTATTTATGTTCCTAATGCTTTATTAGGTGTTTTTTGCCTGTGGCGTGAAAAGATCACCTGGCATACTCTTGAGGAAGCGGCAGCAGTGCTAAAACGTTTGATGAGTAAGCCGGCATAAGACGCAGGCTGTCAACCCAAAGTAGAAATGTCCCCATTATTCCAAAGTAGAGATGTCCCCCCGCGGGGGGACATCTCTACTTTGCGAAAGCGGGGTGGCGAAGCCCTTGCGCCAGGGATGATTGGCAGCCGGTTTGTGAGCCTTGCTCTGGTTTAGGAGAGCCTGGTCAAGGTGCTTGGTCTGAACGATCTCAGCTTGTTTGGCTTGCATGTGGAAGATGGTGTACTCGAGGTTTTTGCCTTTGTAGAGCAGTGTGACCTTGCCTTGGGCATCCAGGCAGACGGTTACTAGCGCATGCTGCATGGCGTAGGTGGGTCGTTGCGTTTGGACCTGATAGACGACCTTCTGGAATTGGAGGGTCAGGTTTTTGGTTAGGAGACGGCTCTCCTGCCAGGTAAGGATGCGGGCGAGGTTATCCTGGGCAGTGAGCTGGCGATGGGCATCGTGGTCGCTCCTGGGGGAAACGGCAAAGCGTCGATTGAAATCTTCAACAAATTCTGGCAGGTAGCGATTGCCTGCTTCCCAAGAGCAGATGCTTTGCAAACGCAGTTCCTTGGGTAATCGATCTTGGAGGGTCTGGATAACTCGTTCGACCCGACCTTTGGCCTGGGGGGTATTGGCGCAGATGATCTGAATATCCAGTTCCTGCATGGCTCGTCCAAACTGGGTCAGGGCGTCCGAAGTACCTGTAGAGGGCTGATTGACCCGGAATATGCCATGTTTGTCGCTGTAAAAGGCACCTGGCTTGCCGTAGCGGGTGAAATAGCCTGCGGCGGCTTGACAGTAACCGAAGAAACTCTCGCTCTCAACGAACTGTAACTCCACCAGCCTACCGGTGGCATCATCGATAAACGCCAATAGGTCACAGGCCGGGGCACGCCCTTCGAACCAGTCATGCGGCGAACCATCGATCTGGATCAATTCGCCAAAACAGGCCCGCCGTTCCCGCATCTGGTGCACGATCACCTTCCTGGCTTTCTTGGCTTTCCACAGACCTTCAGCTATCATCAACTGGCGCACACTCTCGTCTGAGATCTTCAATCCATCCAACTCAACCAGTTTCTCACACGCAAATGTCGGCCCAAATCCCGTGTATTTGCTCTTCAAAAGATCCAGCACTTTTCGCTTGGTCTCTTCGGCCAATTGATTGTTGCTTGGCCTGCCTCGCCGCTTCGAAATCAATCCGCTTGCTCCCCCCTGTCGATAACAGCGCAACAACCGCTTCACCTGCCGCTCACTCATTCCAAGAAGTTCTGCAGCAGCTTTCTGTTTCAGCCGCTTTCCATCCAGCCGTTGCATTACTTCCAATCGGTTCACTTCTTTCTGACTCATCTGTAGTAGTTCCATTTCTTGTCCCTTTCGAAGGGGACATTTTAACTTTGGTAGAAAGGGACTCTACTACTTTGGGCTAACACATAAGACGCAGGCTTGACGGTCCCATACTTCATGCTATAATCAGCCCGCTTAAGTCAAAAATAACATTTAGAATAATGATAGACATATTCTCGAAGGAGTTGTAATGCCCCCTCAACCAAAGCGTAAACTCTCGAAAGGCCGTCGAGATCGCCGGCGCGCCCACGATGCATTGGAAGCCTCCAACCTGGTAGCTTGCACCAACTGCGGTACGATGATTCTTCCGCACATTGTTTGCCCGAACTGCGGTTTCTACAAAGGCAGGGAGGTTATTGCAGTAAAGAAAGCTGAAAAGAAAAAGTAACTCAACACCCTCGACGGGCTGTGAAACAAACAGCCCGTGATTTTTTTTTGGAGGTATTCATGAGTCTAAGCCAAGTCGCTTGTTCTATTACTGCCTCCCCTACCATAGAGTTAAATGAAGCAGCTCGCCTCTTGCGTGAAAAAGGGGAGCCTGTCATCCATCTTGGTATTGGCGAGCCAAAGAACAAGACACCGATTGCCGCCATTCTGAGTTCAGCCGCCAAATTAAATAGTGGGGATGTGAAGTACGCACCAACAGACGGAAATCCATCCCTAAAAAAGGCGATCATCCGGTATACAGAAGAAAACTATGATCGCATTGTGGCGCCCAGGAATATAATCGTCTCGGATGGGGCCAAGCAGTCCATCTGGAATATGCTGTTCGCGATCTTAAATCCGCAGGACGAAGTGATCGTTCTGGCTCCGTATTGGGTGAGTTACCCTGAAATGATCCGGATGATCGGGGGAAAGCCAGTCATTGTTACTCCGGAGGATGGATCTTTTGTCCCTACATTTGAGGAGATCGAACGTGTCGTTGGTTCATATACAAAAGCCATCATTGTCAACAGCCCAAATAATCCTTCCGGTGCAGTTTACCCTGAGAAGTTGATCGAAAAGATCGTTGGTTTATGCGAGACCAAGGGTATTTATATGATCTGCGATGATATCTACCACAAGCTGGTTTTTGATGGGAAGGTCGCCGTTCCAGCATACAATTACACCACGAAGGATATTGAAAATTCAAAGATCGTAGCTGTCAACGGGGTGGCGAAGACGTATGGGATGACCGGATTCAGGATTGGATGGGTTGTGGCGCCCGGGAGACTGGTGGAGATCATGACCAATATTCAATCCCAGACAACCACCTGTGTTTCGCCAATCATGCAGGCAGCAGCTGAAGGGGCTTTAACTGGGATTCAGTCCAACGTCGAAGCTTTACGCCTGGCAATGCAGAACAATCGTGACATCCTGATGCAGGAATTAAGTTCATTTACCGATGTGCGTTGTTTTAAACCAGAGGGCACTTTTTACGCCATGCCCGATTTTCGTGCTTATTGCAGCAACGGAATAAATAAAAACTCGATTGAATTATCAAGATTCTTACTTAAAAAGGCTTTGGTCGTTACGGTGCCAGGCAAAGAGTTTGGCATGGAGGGCCACCTCCGCTTAAGCTATGCCGGGACGGTTAAGGACTTGACGGAGGGGATCGAGCGGATGAAATGGGCACTAGACCCGAATGCACCATCAGATATCTATATAGGCGACCGCAAGTTGTACCGGGATTGGATGTAAAAGCCAAAGGAGACGGTAGTGAATAACATCTTTAACATCAAAACCCCCTCCGAAGGGCAGGCAAATTCTGCCCGCGCTGATTTTGGCCTGGATAACCTAGGACTCGCCAACCTGAGGCAGGCTTACTGGAATCTGTCCCGGGAAGCGTTATATGAGGAGAGTATCTTCCGCGGAGAAGCAAATATCGTACGAATGGGTCCACTGATCGTTAATACTGGAAAATACACCGCAAGGGCAGCGTCAGATAAATTCGTTGTCCGAGAAGCGACATCAGAAGATAACATCTGGTGGGGACAATATAATCGACCATTCGATGCGGAAAAATTTGATGAGTTATTTGCACGCTTGCAAGGTTATTTGCAAGGAAGGGATATTTTTATCCAGGATTGTTATGGTGGGGCAGATCCCGATTACCGCCTGCCAATCCGGATCATTACCGAGTATGCCTGGCACAGCCTTTTCGCCCGGAATATGTTCATAAAACCACAGACTGCTGAAGAATACCGACGGCATGTGCCGGAGTTTACCGTCTTATGCGTACCCGGGTTCAAAGCATCCACGCAGATCGACCAGACTCCTTCGGAAACATTTATTGTGCTTAATTTCGCCAAGAAACTGTGCATCATTGGTAATACGGCTTATGGTGGCGAAATCAAGAAAGCTATTTTTACCTTGTTAAATTACCTCTTACCCTTAAATAATGAGGTAATGACCATGCACTGTTCGGCCAACAGCGGAAAGCAAGGTGATGTAGCATTGTTCTTTGGCTTGTCCGGAACAGGGAAGACGACCCTTTCCGCGGATCCGAATCGCGGTTTAATTGGCGATGATGAACACGGTTGGAGTGAAAACGGTGTCTTCAATTTTGAAGACGGGTGCTATGCAAAAGTCATTGAGCTCTCACCAACTGCGGAGCCACAGATCTATGCGTGTACACACCGTTTTGGTACGATCCTCGAAAATGTCACATGGGACCCAATATCGAGAGCCATCGACCTGGATGATGCTTCTCTGACCGAGAATACTCGGGCATCCTATCCGCTTGATTTTATTGAAAATGCAATCAACGAAAAACGCGGCGGTCATCCAAAAAATGTCATCTTCCTGACTTGTGATGCATCTGGTGTAATGCCTCCCCTAGCAAGGTTGAATGTGGAACAGGCCATGTATCACTTTATTTCTGGTTATACATCCAAAATTGCCGGGACAGAAATTGGCTTGCGAGATGAACCAGAAATAACCTTCAGCGCTTGTTTTGGCGGACCATTCATGGTGCATCGTCCAGCATTTTATGCTGAATTATTGCGCCGCAAGATATTACGTCACGATGTTAAGTGCTGGCTGGTCAACACTGGCTGGGTGGGGGGGCCGTATGGGATTGGCAAACGCATCAGTATCAAGTACACAAGAAACCTGTTGGATGCGGTTTTAACTAATTTGTTGGAAAATGTCGAATATTATGTAGACCCAGTATTCGGCTTCCAGGTGCCCAAGACTTGTCCGAATGTGCCTGAAGATGTCCTTTATCCAGCTCGTTCCTGGCAAAAAGAAGAAGACTACTGGAAGAAATACCATCAATTAGCATCACGATTTATCAGTAATATGAAGAAATTTGAAGCCGATACCCCCCAAGATGTAATCGCGGCAGGGCCAAAAATATAAGTTTTTAGCTTTGACTTGTAGAAGTTCTTAGACAACTCCCCGACATGGTGTAGGACATGCCGGGGAGTTGTGCTATTTTACGGCTGATTTGATTTTGAGAGCTCTCCAGATTTTCTCAGGCGTGATCGGGATTTCGTCGATGTTTATACCAATGGCATCCAGGATGGCGTTTCCAACAGCGGGAGCGACCCCGTCCATGGGGATCTCAGCAACAGCTTTTACACCAAACGGATGGGTAGGCTCAAAGGTTTCTACAAAGAGGCTGGTTAATTCGGGCATCTCATCAGCACGGAAAATGTGATAATCATTGAAATCACGTTCCCTTGCCTGTCCTTTTTTATCATAAACCATCTCTTCGCAGACGGCATAACCCAATGCCTGCGCCATACCCCCCTCAACCTGCCCAGAGGCTGTCAGCGGATTGATGATCACTCCGCCGTCCAACGCCATGACCAGCTTATCAACTTGCAGAGCTCCGGTTTGCGTATCCACAGTTACTTCGGCGAACTGGGCAGCAAATGGGGGAGGAGAGGAGGAAGAAACGTAGGAAGCCATGCCCATGATTTGTTCCTGATCACTGTGGTGGAGTGAATCCAGTGCAATTTCGGGATATGTCACTGACCGTCCGTCAGGTAAAAAGGCATGTCTGTCTGACAATACAACCTCGGCAGGTTTGTATTGTCGACCGGTGGGATCGTTCTTAGCAAACAAAGAGACTGCGCGCTGCCTGATTTTCTCAGCCACGATTTGCGCAGCCTGGGTGGCTGCGGTTCCGGATATGTACGTGGTGGAAGATGCATATGCACCTTTGTCGAAAGGTGTGAAATCCGTATCAGATGAGTAGACCAGCATGTCTTCGAGAGGCACACCGAGTACTTCAGCAGCCATCTGAGCCAGGACTGTGTCGGAACCGGTACCCAAGTCAGTCGCGCCTACTAGCAAATTAAAAGAGCCATCATCATTCATTTTAATGGATGCACCACCCATATCCAGGTAAGGTATGGCGGTGCCTTGCATTGCCAAGGCCACCCCGATTCCTTTTCGCATATAAGGTTGGTCGGCAAGCTGCCGCCAGGATTCCTTTCCAAACTTGCTTTCCCATCCGATAGCCTCTTTACCCAGTCGGACGCATTCATCCAACCCGACGGTGTTGATGATTTCAGGACGCGGTTCGCGCCCCTCGTTCCAGGCGGTGCTAAAAGGATGATACTCGCCTGGATGAATTGAGTTTTTCAGGCGAAATTCAAGTGGATCCATGTCGAGCGCTCTGGCAATTTTTTCCATTTGTCGATCGACCGCCCAGTATCCTTGTGGTACTCCATATCCCCGGAAGGCTCCGGCGGGTGGGGTGTTAGTGTAGACAATGTCGGCATAAAAGCGGATATTGGGGGACTTGCGATATGGACCATCTCCTACATATAAAGCCATTGATTTTTGACCAGTATTCCCAGTTACGGTCAGTGCATGGCAACCATATGCTCCTGTATCGCTCAGGATACGCATCTCATTGGCAACCATTGTCCCGTCCAGTTTGACACCGGTCTTCATCCAAATCCGCATCGGATGGCGGGAGCGCGCGGCGATAAATTCTTCCTCGCGGGTGTATTCGTACATCACCGGGCGGCCAGTGGCGATGGTCAGGTGCGCCGCCACGTCCTCCATTAGTATTTCCTGTTTTCCGCCGAATCCACCACCGATTCTAGGTTTGATGACACGAATCCTCTTTATTGGCAGTCCCAGCACTGGAGCCAGTTGACGGCGAATATGGAATGGAACCTGAGTACTGGTGCGGATAACCAAGCGATCATCTTCATCCCAATACGTAACTGTCACGTGAGGTTCAATATGCGCTTGTTGGACCTTGGGCACAACATACTCAGCTTCAAAAATTTTATCTGCCTCGGCAAAGCCTTTTTCCACATCTCCGATATCGATCCGGATTTCGGCGGCAAGGTTCTTTTCGGGTTTTGAGTCGGCAAAGTTGACATACTCTGGTTCGTCATGAATGCGAGGAGCGGAAGGTTCCATGGCAACTGCCGGGTCAAGAAGGGCCGGGAGAATCTCATAATCGACCTGGATCAAACGCAAAGCCTGTTCGGCAATCTCCGGTGTTTCAGCGGCAACGAAAGCCACCCGGTCACCGACGAAGCGGACTTTTTTATCCAATGAAAAAGTATCCAAAGGGCCAGGAATTGGGTCCGACTGACCAGCGGTCGAATAAGCCACACGCGGGAGATCCTGCCAGGTCAACACGGCTACCACGCCGGGTAATGCGCGCGCCTGACTGGGATCAATCCTTGTTATTCTTGCATGAGCATACGGCGAATGCAATACTTTGGCATGTAACATGCCACGTAGTTCAATATCGGCTGTAAAAGCAGGTTTACCCTGAGCAAGCTTGAGCGCATCAACTTTTGGTTCGGGTTTACCGATTACATGATAAGATTTGCTGACTGGGGCAAGAGTGATTTTTGGAGTGGTTTGAGTTAACGTGAGAGGGTTGTCGCCATCCGGTGATAAGGGATTTTCAAAAAAGGGAACAGACAGATCGCCAGATTTGTCATCGTCTGGTACATAATCCCCTCTCAGCATCGCAGCAGCCTGTAAAATGGCCCGCACTGGCTTCGCGTAGCCAGTACATCGGCATAAGACACCCGCAATTGCCTGACGAACTTGATATTCGGTTGGGTTCAGGTTCTTGTCCAATAACGCTTTGGCAGCCAGGATTTGCGCGGGAGTGCAATAACCACATTGGATGGCGCCAGTCTCGATGAAAGCCTGCTGAATGGGATGAAGACCGCCGGTTTTCTTCCACCCCTGGTCTGGATGCTCACCGAGACCCTCTATGGTGATTATATTATGGCCTTCAGTTTGTGCAGCCAATATAGAATTCGAATTGATGGGAGATCCGTCCAATAAAACAGTGTCCGCGCCTGTCAAGCCCTGCTCATCACCAAACTTAACGCCATAGTATCCCTGATGACGCAACACGGTAAACAGGGTGTCTGATGGAGAAATATCCAATTCTATTTTTGTGGCATTTACATTTAATTTAATATTCACACAACCTCCAAGATTTTCCTTTGTTCCTTTTCCGCGTCAACGTGTGGGATTGGCTCGACAGAATAACTGTTTCAGATTTTCATCCATGTTATTTTTTGTGTCTCGTTCAAACATCTTTTCGCCAGTATCCCAGCGATTTCCTGTCGGTACTCAGCACTTGCCCATTCATCAGCCGCTTCGGAAAAAGCGTTATGGGCGCATTCTTCAAGCCCATCTGACGTGTTACCATCCATAGCCAGGGTTGGATACTTACCCCACCCGCCGAGGGCCAGACGCGTACGTCCTGAAGGCCAAATTGCCAGCGCGACACACACAATGGGCTTATCTGCTGGTGTACGACCAACAGATTCGAAGGCAATTTTTAAATTCAGAGGAAAATCAATTCTTGTGATGAGTTTGCCACCAAGAAGTTCATTCCTTAGCGGAAACATGTCACCCAGTCTTATCATAGATTGCTCATTACTGAATAACAAGCATTTGGCATCCAGAGCCAGCAAAACTGTACCAAAAGTCGAGCCGCCATTACACGTTACCAGCGCACCTGCCACCGTTCCCATTGTCCGCAAGTTGAGCGGTGCTTCCAACTCGAGCGCCATTTTCAAAGCTTTGGAGGCATAAGGCGAATCATGTAATGTCTGCAGGCTGACGGTGGCTCCGATCTCGAGGCTTTCACCAGATTTTTGGAGAGTACCCAAGCCGATGGATTGCAGATCTACAACGGAGAAGGATAACTCCCTGTGTTGCAGGAGCATTGTGCCACCTCCGAGCGGACGTGTATCTGGCAGGGAAAGCAGTTTTAAGGCTTCTTCCAAAGTCTGTGGACGGTAATAATGGTTAATCATAGTGGTACTCCCGGGATCAACGATACCTCATTAAAATTGCTTAATAATCTGCAACCGGAAGGTTCGTTATTTATATCATATTTTTTGCACTGTAATATGGGAACCAAGTTGAATTTCACTTTTCGGATTTCCTAACAACCGGAACTTTTGGCCCAAGAAGAATTGCCAGCTGCTCCACCTGTGAAGCGTGTACCAAAGCCAACACTTCGTCCGCAGGCTGCAGGGTTGTGTCACCATGGGGGATCAGTAATTGGTTTTTCCGGATGACAGCGGCGATGACGCATTCGCTTGGAATCACAAGGTCACGCAAGTTTTGATTTGCCGCTGGTGAAAGGGGATGGACCTTCTCCTCAACCAGCGAATACTCGCCTTTGCGCAACTTGAGCAATGTCATCATATCACCAAGCGACATTTCCTCCGCCACCAATCGGGCCAGGATGTCAGCTTGATTAAGTGCCACGTCCACTCCCATTTCTGGCGTAAATAGCCAGGAATTCTTTGGATTGTTTATCCGCGCGATGACACGCGGAACGTTGAACTCAAACCGGGCAAGTGAAGTGATCACCAGATTGGTTTCATCGGACCCGGTGACTGCAGCCAGAACATTAGCATTGAGAACACCTGCAGATTCCAGGACTTGAGGCGAACTTCCGTCACCTGCAACTATAGAGTCAAGGGGAATCTCCAATTTTATTTTTTCAAGGACTGCCGGGCGTTCTTCGATCACTTTAATAACGTGACCTCTATCCAGGAGCAGTTTTGCCAGATGTGAACCGGTATTTCCTCCGCCGACAATGATCACAAACATCTCTACCTCCTTTCCAATCCCAACATTGCTTCAAGACGCTGCATGGAAGATGATAGCACAACGAGATTGAGCAAGTCTCCATCCTGGAAAACAGTTCCAGTTGTGGGGATGAATGCCTGTTCGTTGCGGGTTATGGAGGCCACAAGCAATTCTCCCGGTACACTTAATTGATTGACGGATCGGCCGATCAATTGTGACGGTGCATCCAGGTGGACAAGGGAGACTTCTCCACGACCAAAGCTATCCCATACATCAAGCTCGGAGTGTGTAAGAAGTTGAATGATCCGTTCTGCCCCCCAATTATTTGGGGAAATTGTAATCAGACCCAAGCGTTGATATATTTCCGCACGAATTGGATCAAAAAGGCGAGCCACAACACGAGGCACATGGAAAATGTTGCGGGCGATGCGCGCTGAGACAATATTCGCATTGTCGGAGTGGCTGGCGGCGACAAATGCCTCGGCCTCCTGGATCCCAGCCTGGATCAGGACATTTTGATCAAAACCCAATCCGCGGATTATGCGCCCCCTGAAGTTGGGGCCAAGGCGACCATCTGCGTCAGCATCATGGTCGATGATGGTTACATCATGCTGCTGTTCGGTCAAGAGCTTGCCAACCTGTGAGCCGATTCGCCCATAACCCATAATAATGGTTTTCATAAAGAACACCTCCAATCATCATGAATGGATTTAACGATTACCATGGTTTCTTTCTCTCGAACGTAAAATCGCTTTTCTAAACCATTCCAATGTGTAAAGGATCAAAGCAAGAGATGCAAGGAATGGCCAAAAAACAACTGGGAAAGCTTGATTATCAAAAGACACCGCCAGGAATGGGATGTAGACCATCCCTGCAATGATAGCAAGCGATGTGGCGATCCCGAGAAGTAAGACCTTATTGCTACCCCAACCCATCTGGGTATTGTGAGCTTTTGATGTCCTGCATGCAAAGGCATTCCCGATTTGAACGAGGACTACTCCTGCCAGAAAGACTGTCCTGGCGACCATATTCACGTCCCCAGGAATTATAAACAGTCGAGGCCAATTAATCGCCTCCAATAAAGGTTGATTGAGGAGACTGGCATTTCCGGAAAAAAGATATGTTGAAAGAAACCCCAAATAGCACAGTCCGGCCTCGAGCAATCCCAGCCAGAGGAAGGCTCTAGAAAGCAACCCTCTGTCCAATAATGGCTGAGAGCGGCGCGGCTTATACTTCATGATATCCGGTTCGGGTTTTTCACTTCCCAATGCCAGGGCGGGCAGGATGTCGGTGCCCATATCAATTGCCAAAATCTGGCGTACAGCCAATGCAGGGGGAAAGCCAAGTGCCGCGGTCAATAAGAACGGAAAGACCTCCGAGACATTACTGGAAAAAATATAAGTTATAAATTTACGGATGTTATCATAGATAGCCCGACCCTCTTCGATGGCGGAGGCGATGGATCCAAAATTATCGTTTGTGAGGATGATATCAGCAGCTTCCTTGGCCACATCTGTACCGATTATTCCCATCGCTATCCCTACGTCCGCCTTTCGCATGGCGGGAGCATCATTAACACCATCCCCAGTCACGGCAACAACTTCACCGATAGATTGGTATGCAGACACAAGGCGGAGTTTATGGTCAGGAGCCATGCGTGCGAAAATGACCTCATTATCCAGGAGTTTTTGGAGTGCTAAATCATCCATCGCCTCGAGTTCGGCGCCGGTTACAATAGTCGGATTGGGGGTGGAAATCATGCCGACGCGCCTTGCCAATGTTTCGGCGGTAAGACCGTAATCACCAGTGATCATAACGATGCGGATGCCAGCCTGACGAAAGGTTTGAATCGCTCGTTCCACCTCCGGACGCGGTGGGTCCATCATTGCTATCAGACCAAGGAATGTCAAGTTTTGTTCAATCGCCTCGGAAGTAAATGCCCCGGAGCGCGGTGGTAACTCGCGCTGAGCAAGACCGAGCACACGCAACGCAGCGCGCGAATATTCATCATTGGCGGACATGATTTCGATCCGGGTTGACTCGCTGATGGGTCGGGATTCACCATTTACCAAGATATGTGTACATAATTGCAGGACTTCGCGTGGAGCACCTTTGACAAAAGCGACTTCACTGTCGGCTTCGCGATGAATGGTAGTCATGCGCTTTCGCCGGGCATCAAACGGGATCTCGTGAATGCGCGGTGATGATGCGGCAATCGCTTTTTCGTCAAGGCCATATTTCAAAGCCACCACTTTGAGCGCAGCTTCGGTCTGGTCCCCAAGACTGGTCCATGTAGGATGTTCCTGATCGGGAGGGTTGACCCGTGCATTGTTGCAGGATAAGGCAACTTTCAGTAAACTTAAAAGATCTTTTTCGTAGGAAGTACCAACGGGTGAAGGAATAAATTGACCTACAGGTTCATAACCAACGCCTGTGACTTTGATCTTGTGGTGTGCCACCCATACTTCGCGTATGGTCATTTGGTTTTGAGTGAGGGTTCCACTCTTGTCGGTGCAGATAACGGATACATTACCAAGTTTTTCGACTACATCCAATCGTTTGGCCAAAACCCCACGTGAGGTCAGCCGCTGGACCGCCATAGCCAATGAAAGAGTCAGAGTGGCAGGCAGGCCTTCAGGTGTTACAGCGACAATCGTGCCGAGGGCAAGTAACAGGGCATTTGGGAAATGCGCGCTGATATGTGGTTCAAACATTGCCAAAGCCCACACGATTCCACCAATCACAATCGCAATCAAAGTCAATCTTTTGCTGAGACGCTCCAATTCTTTTTGAAACATGGATGGTTCTTCGCGTACGGTTTGTGTTAATTGAGCGATGCGCCCAAATTGCGTCAGCATTCCGGTGGCGAAAACGATCGCTTTACCAGTCCCGGAAGCAACAGATGTTCCAGCAAAAATCAAGTTGGGGCGTTCCAAGTCACTCAGGCTTGGGAAAATTGAAGCTTCAGCTGTTTTTCGTGCAGCGACTGCCTCGCCTGTTAATGAGGCATTATTTACCCGCAATCCATATTCCTCGACAACGCGTGCATCGGCTGGAATATTATCGCCCTCAGCGAGAATCAATAAATCCCCTGGAACCACTTCGCTTGCCTGAAGATGCATATCCATGCCATCGCGTATGAGGTGTGCAAACGATGGAAGAAGGTGGCGTAATTTTTCTATGGCCTGTTCAGCGCGATGCTCCCGCCAGTATGAGAAAGCACTGTTGGTTATGCTGAGTAATACGATTACAAGGGTCAAAGTCCAATCTCTCTGCCAAAGGCTAATAATAACTGCAAGAAACATTAGCAGAATGAACGGGTGTCGAACCTGACGAAGTATTTTTTGCCATTCAGGGGGATGAGGCTGCTCCGAGAGGACATTCTTTCCATAAAGAGATAGACGCGACTCTGCCTCTTCTTTGGATAGACCTCTTTGGGAAGTCTCCATGCTTTCAAAGACTTCCGGAACTCGTTGGGAGAAGATCGGATTGGAGCTCATAATTTAGAGCGAAGCGGGAGACAATTCTGTACCAGTCGTCTCCCACAGTTCAAATTCTTCTCATCAATATAAATAGAGAGCATTTTCCTGTTGTGATGGCTTTACAAGCATAGAGAGCTTATTCCATAACTGCTTCGAATGCATCTCCCAGCATCTGTAATTCGGTCATCAGATGCGTCCGAGTGGCATGACTAAAGCGTGTGTCCTGGGCAACTTTTGCTCGTTCCTCAAGCGCAGCACGGACAACAAAAGCTGGCACGAACATTATCCGGCCGGCAGGAATAATAACAAAATTGTATGACTCGATCTTGAGGTCCTGATCATCGAAATAAGGAAGGCTGAGGCTAAGTCCCCTGTTGAGGCTTTGGGCTTGTGCCCTTTCTTTTATCGTGCGAATTATTTCCCGGGTTTGATATCGAGCCAGTGCCCGGCCCTGGTTGACGAGTTGTCCCAGCATCCCATAGCGTTTCTTCTCGAATTCCCCATCAGCGACCATGTATGGAGCCAGCGAGCGAGCTGCGAATAGAATGGTAAGGAAGTGTTGCATGGAAAGGATATGTGCGTTGGCCTCCCCAACGGAATTAACAATGAGTTTATCCTGATTGTCGAATGCAACCCATTGCGGAAGGTAAAAACGACGAGCTGCCGGCACATATGGTACCTGAAGCGAACCGCGTCCAATCTCGCCATCCTGCTCTTCTGTAATGGCATCTGTTGTGGCAGTAATGGCTGATTCAGGTTCAGCCACATTGCCAGATGGGATGGAAGGGATATCGTCATCTTCGGCCAAATAGGAGACATTCCTACCAGAAGGCAGCATATTTTGAACCATATGAGTCGCAGAAGCGTAACGAACCAAGCTAGAGCTTACTACGACTGCTTTATCATTGGATTGATCCAGTTGCGTCAAGCGTTGCCGCAAGGTTTCGTGGATGTCGTGCCGGCCGAATCGATCGAGTAATGTACCTACATGTTGTTCCCGAACAGACGGATCGACGGCAAGGGGCTCGGTTGCTTCCAGAATAACCACACGGTCAGGAAGTCTGAAACGAACGGTATGAGCGCGTTCAACATAAGCCTGGGCTATCTGACTGGCCTGGCCTTCCAAAAACCGCTGAACAATAGGCGGCTGAGCATTAAAAAGTGCAGATTGAAGATCATACTCTGCGCGCAATTGATCAATCGGTGTGCCGCCATTTCCCTTTTGCAATTTCACGGCCATAAATTCTTCCTCTCTGATAAAGCAAGTTCGCAATCAAATTAAGGGTTTCGAGACCCTAATGATCTCCTGGAAGCTTTTCCGTTAATGCAATTGTATAATACTTTTGCCTTGAAGTGGTGACGAAATGGGAATTCAGCATTAAATTCATTGCGCAATTCAGGCAGCCTCGAAGAAAATGACCGAATCCGCCGTTTGCATTTCGCACTAAGTATAATATAGTTGATTTATCCTCCCTCAGTCCTCGTTGGAACGAGTTCAGGAAGAGTAAGGATAAATTTTCCGCAAAGTAGAATTCACTGCAACTCTTCCAAGCGTCTCCACATCTTTGGCGCCAGTTCGCGGGATCGAGCCGCGATATGTTCTTCGTCCATGCTGATTATCTTTTTCCCTTGCATGAGGATCTTCCCACGGCATACTGTTGTATCCACTGTCGCATCCACCAATCCGAAGATGAGATGTCCCAGGAAATTGGCCTCGTTGAGAGGGGTGGGGGGGCAATAGTCAATAATTGCAAGGTCAGCGGGTCGGCTTTCAGCAATTTCGCCGAGATGTAGATTGAACTGGCGCTCTGCAATTTCTGCGTTGTTTTGAAGGAGCATTTGCGGAGCCTCCATGAATGCAACCCGAGGATCGGCGTTCGCCAGACGATGCAGCAGGTAAGCACAACGCATTTGGGCAAGCATGTCAGACCCCATTCCATCTGTACCGAGACCTACAAGTAAATTCTTTTTAAGCATTTTCAGGATTGGAGTGACACCAACTGCGTTATTCATGTTCGATTCGGGGTTGTGGACAACAATTGTACCGGTCCTGGCTATAACATCCATCTCTTCTTCGTCAATATGAACACAATGGACGAATATGGATTTCTTGCCGGTTGCTCCCATTTCGTGTAGTCGATTAACAATTGTGGTGTTGTACTTCTTAATTGAATCTTCTCGATCAGCAAGATCTTCTGCAACATGGATATGGCATCCGACGTTGCCGTCTTTAGCTATGTCGATACATTGTTCAAGCGTCTCATCTGAAAGAGTAAACGAAGCATGCAGTCCCATCATGGCTGCAATTTGGCCATCGCCTTGGCCGATTTTCTTTATAAATCGCCGGTTTTCGGCGATTCCGCCGCCTGTGATATTGCGATCTGAGACCTCGTAACAGAGCGAGGCGCGTAAACCTGCCTGCCGAACAGCGGTCTCGATCAAGTCCAATGATCCGTCTCGCATGGATGGCGATGCATGATGATCAATGACGGTTGTTGTGCCATTGCGGATACAGTCAATTAATGGAAGCTGGGCAGAAACCAGAATATCTTCTTCCCCCAAGGCGCGGTCCACTTTCCACCAAAGCCGCTCGAGGATTTCAACAAAATTCCTGGCTGGTTCGCCTGGGATGGCCATGCCACGGGCCATGGTGGAGTAAAAGTGATGGTGGGCGCAGATGAAACCCGGGAGAATGATCTTCCCGGAGCAGTCAACTGTTTCAGCGTCCGGAAATTGGCGCCTCATTTCAGTAGAGTTACCCACCGCTGCAACAAATTCCTTGTCGGTAACAACGGTGCCATTCCAAATGACCCGATTCTTCTCGCCAAGGGTAACAACAATACCATTTTCAAAACGAATGGTCATATTTCATCTCCTAAAATTCTTTCAAGAGAGATAATTCTTCAGGGCTGCGAGAGCGCATAAGAATGGCTCCGGTGAAACATTTCTTGGCGCAAATGGAGCAGCCGATGCAGCGAGCCGGGTCGGTATGTGGAATGCCTTGCTCGTCGAGTGTAATAGCCAGGTATGGACACCGGGCGCAGTTTCCGCAGGAAACACAGAGTTCAGGAATGGATTCGGAGATCTTTTTAACCGGCGACAACTGCATAAAATCTGTAACCGGGTGCGGCTGGGCAATACCAATGAGCTCTCGCATCGAGCGGATGCCATGTTCCTGCATGAAGAATGAAGTACCAGACTCGAGATCACTGATGATGCCGTATCCCTGTTTCATCACAATGGTACAGAACTGAACAGTCTTGACCCCTAAAGCAAGAAAGTCCATGGCCGCTCTGTAATTCATCGGGCCTCCGTTGCCGGAAATCTCAACACCCTCTGGGACAGCCTGGGCCAATGTCAGGTATGAGATGGGGGTTACGCCTTCTCCGCTCATGCCGACGATAACCCCTTCGTCCCACGGTCGACCAGCAGCCGGACGAAAAGCCAGGGTGGGGAACGAATTTGCCAGTGTGATGCCGGCCTTCTTGTTTGGATATTTATCAAGAATTTTGCGAATCGCACGCAGGATAGGTACTATCGAAGTAACAGCAGCGGTCAGTTTGAATAGCTTGGGAATACCTGGCTCCCCGACTTGCATGATCCAATCGATGATTTTAGCCGTGAGGTTGGCGTTCTGCGAGACAATATCTCCTTCAGTCCCATCACCCCCTTGCGGACAAGACAGGGAATACTCGATACCCATGGCACCGGCGGATTCCAGTTTCCTGGTGTTGGACTGCCATCCAGCTGCATCCTTCTCGTCATTCCCGGAAACAGGGCCACCGGTCGATGCCATTGTCAAACGGTCGGGCCACAGCTTCACCAGTTGCTCCACCTCACGGCAGACGCGATCCAGTGGATGACCGGACACATTATCTGAGTTGGCATAAGTGTAAGGGCCGAAGGTGAACATATATTCACCTGGGATGTGGATCGGAACGTTGTCGAAAGCGGTCTTCATGACGGCTCCAGCCCAACCGGCATTGTAAGCCTTGTGGATCTGGTCCAGACCATCACTGGATGGAGATGCAGAGACGAGGTAAGGTGAAATGATCTTCTGCCCAAAGAACTCTGTTTCGAGAGAGATGGGAACGGGGTTGTATCCTGGCAGAGTAAAGTAGGATTTGGTCGGTTTCTTGATTTCCGGCTGTTCCTTAGACTGGAGCCATGCGTCTATTTCCAAGGCAGTGTTTTTGCCCGAGGCGGTAGCCTCGACAACAGTCTTCGGTCCGGTCAGGAAATCACCTGCATAAAACAATCCTTTGACCTGTTCGCCGCGAGCCAGCGTGCCACGCATTCCTATGGCAACCACGACCGCATTGAAACCATTCAAGGTTGTCGTTGTTCCGGCAATATCGCGGATATTCGCAGGGCTAAAATGTGTCCCTTCGGGAAGCTCCACTTTGAGGGTTTCCAGACCCGAGACTTTATCCCCATCAGCCAGGATCTTGCTGACTCTACTGCGCCCATTGACTTCAATATCATAGTCAAGCAGTTCCTTGCGTTCCTTTGATGTAAGAGGCATTTCAGCCAGCTTTTCCAGCATAAACACTTCCACGTGCGCTGCACCGCACTTCCGGGCAGTGATGGCGCAATCCAGAGCAGTGGCGCCTCCACCTATGACAGCCACGCGCCCTTCAAATTGATGAGCAGATGGGTTTGAGAGCAAATCCACCATCTTGATGCCTAGCTTCTCGTTTTCGATGCCGAGTTCAATTGGTTTCCATAAACCCACACTGACGCAAACTGCGTCGTAGCCTTCTTTCAGCAATGATTTTGGATCTTCTATTTTTGTCCCCATCTTGGCAGAAATATTTCCGAGCGAAAGAAGGAACTCAATATCCGATTCGATTGTTTTTAGATCCAGGCGCTCTTTTGGAATCAGGTTTACCATCCCCCCCAGGTGGGAGAGGCTCTCAAAAATGTTCACTGTGTAACCCATCTGACCAAGCACCGCTGCCGCACCCAGACCTGCCGGACCACCGCCAACTACAGCAACTTTCTTTCCATTCAGATTGGGCTTCGAGAAATCCTGGAGGCCACCATCCCTTTTTGCCTTATCCACGATTGTGGCTTGGACAAGAGGAATATTAATCGGGCCATCGAATTTTTTTCGAGTACAGGCTGCCATGCATAAGGTGTCCGGGCATACCATACCACAAATGCCTCCGAGGGGGTTGGCATGCATGATCTCGGCTGCTGAGCGCCGGAAATCAGAAGTGTTACCCTCGCGGGCGGCCATAATGAAATCTGCGGGAGAACAATTGACGGGACAAGCTTCCTTGCAAGGTTTCTCCTCACAAAACTCACAGCGAAATAATTCCGTCTGGAGTTGGGCAAGAGTCATTGTAAATGATGTGGATTTCATGTTTTCCATAAGACACCTCTATATTAAGATTTGTCTGACAACTAAACTTTATTATAGCATCTCAGAACAGTACAATATTAGAATGCTTCTTATTCCAATTTTAATCCTTTTAATCCGCCGACTAAATCCAGATCCTCAGGGAGATCCAAGTCAAGTCCAAAGCGATCTGAATGAATAATTTCCAACCGTGCACCGGCTTCAGTAGCTCGTGCACAGTGGCGTTGAAATGAACCAGGGCCAAAGCCATATTGAATCAATCCAGCAGGATTGATGAACAGGCAATTCGTGCCATCAAGACGCCGATCAGGCGTTATGACTACAGCAGGGGGGGAATTACCATGCGATAATAAAGCCTTTAAATCGGAAGGTTCGATAAGCGGTAAATCTGCCGGCAATACAAGTACAGCACGTGCTCCCTGGGCTTGGGCAACGATCGTTGCACGTTGGATGGCTGTGTTGAATTGCGGAGCACCATCCTCCAGAACCGTACGACAACCCATACTGCGAGTGAGTGCGAGAGCTGCAGGGTCACGGCTGACCACCAGGGTGTGCTCGATGTCGGATATTTCATTCAGGGTTAGTAGAGTATGTTCGAGCAAGAAGCGGTTGAGATGGGTACGCTGCTCTTCTGAAAGCAACCCGGCAAGACGCGATTTGCCGCGCCGCAGTGGTTTAACGGGAACGATAGCCCAAATGGTCATGATCAATAAGTATCTTATAGAGGATTGGCATCATTAAGGAGTAACTTGCAATGTTTTTATTGATTCCAGCACATTCTGGGCTAAATTTCGACGAGCATCCAGAGTATTCATTAGAGTATGGGTCACAAAGACCGGTATCGACAATTCTCTTACCAGGTCCGAATCAGCGTTGTCCATTATGAACCCAGACAAAAGCCCTGCGTAATGACGTTCAACGGATCGGGCAGAAGGCTCGAGCCCTAATTCCGTGAACATTTTTGCAGCTGGTCCTCTTACAGCTTGTCCCTTTATGATTGGGGAGACAGCCAGTACTATTTTCCTGGTAAGCGCCGAACGGATTCCTTTCAACGCCAAAATCGGATCTATGCTGACCCAGGGGTTGGAGGGACAGAAGACAACAGCATCAGCCGCTTCAATCTCCTCCATAACTCCAGGAGTTGGTTTTGCGGACTCAATCCCTAAAAATCGGAACCCTTGCACTTTTGGCCGAGAATTTTGGTGAACGAAATATTCCTGGAAAGTCAATTCTCCAAATTCAACAGTGTTCACCATTGTGCGAACTGGTTGATTACTCATCGGAAGTACCAAGTGGCGCACATCCCAGGTCCTGCAAAACAACTGGGTGACCTGGCTAAGCAACAGCCCTGAATTTATTAAACGAGTCCGCTCAAGATGGGTGGCCAGATCCTTATCGCCCAGGAGGAACCAACCTGGGCCACCGAGTCTTTTCACATTCTCCAAAACTTGAAAAGTATCACCAGATTGGCCCCAGCCAGTCTGATTGTTTGACAATCCGGCCAGCGTGTAGCAGACAGTGTCCAAGTCAGGGGAGATATAAAGGCCCAAGTGCTCAAAATCGTCGCCGGTGTTTACAACGATGGTGAGTTCTCCGGGGAGAAGCAGCTGGGCGAGGCCATCCACCAGCTTTGCGCCACCAACACCACCAGCCAAAGCGACAATCTTCATAACATCTTATCCATTCACATCGGGATTAGAAAGGATTTATGGATGAAATGATAATACACCTTTTGGGGGTGCTGAGATGTAAACCTGGCATTATTTTTACAGGGCAGTGCGTCGATTTGTGCATCAATATAAATTTGGATCCCCTGGTAATAATTCTTATCGAAAAAGGTCCTGTTGTTTTGGCCGGATAAGTTCGCCCAAGGAGCCTTCTCGTAAGGGGTAAGGGAATCCGCGGACATGGACGGCAGGCGTCCCCTCGGCAGCCTCTCCCATAACGAGCGATGCGGCTGCGGCTAATTCATCAGCCGCAGCGACGATTGTGATCTTCAACCTGTAGCCGTATAAGTCTTTCCAACCGCGTTTGTCAACCAAACCCGGTAGGCCAGAGATGCCAATGGCTGTTCCAACTGTACCTACCCTCCAGGCACGCCCATGCGAATCAATGATCATGACACCCAAGCGGTTCCCTGTGGCTATCTTTATCTTCCGACGAATCTCAAGAGCAGAACGGTCTGGATTTTCCGGCAGAAGGAGGACCCAATCATGCGAATTACCATCCTTGCCCATGACGTTTGAGTGATCAATCCCAGCAGATGCACAGATAAAACCGAGGCGATGCTCGACGATAATAGTTCCTCGGCGGACCCGGATTACCTCCCGGCTTTGCTGCAAAATAAGTTCCACCAGCCGCGGGTCTTTTTCACTTTTCTTGGCAATTTCCAGCGCTTCCTTTGTCGGAGAAATGGTTTTCAGATTTACCAGCCGGTCTTCAGCTTTAGAGACGATCTTCTGTGCCAACACCAGAATGTCACCGTCTTCTGGAGTGATACGGGCAGTCTGCAAGGAAGCAAGTAGAATCTCTGCCAGGTCATCGCCAGGCTGGATGAGTGGGATTTTAGGAAGAGGGGTGAATGTGAGGGGCATATGAAGTAGCGATTATTTATTTGCGAATAGATTGTTGATTGAGATGGAGATCGCTGGGATATTATATCGCATACCGCCTTATTACTAATCCAGACAAAAGGGTAATCACACAACATGACTCCGATCTATTTCCCCATTGACAATCCACCCTAGCGTTCTTTCCAATCATCAGAGGGGAAGAAAAGTGACGTGCGTGCTAGCAGCACGCACGTACCGAAATCCACAAAGATCCCTGAATCAATCTCCCTTATTCACTTATTTTTGACTTCAAAAGGATTTCGTATTTGGTTAATTAACCTTTTCTATACCGATAATTTTTATCCCGGCGTTGATTGACCCATATTGTTTATTGATATTGATCAAAACACTTGTTAGTCCTTCACTGACAACAGAATTTTCAAGTGGGCCGGCATCCCAACCAATCAAGCCAGCTGCGGCGACTAATTTCAGCGTCTTGCTACGAGCCTCCTTGCTTGTTCCAGTCACTAATACATCACACTCGATTGGTTCTTCATGCAGAAGACGGTCAGAAGCGATGTTCTGGAAAGCAGAGGTTACCTGTACATTCTCACCGACAATCTTACGAGCCTCCATCGCAGCGCTGCCCTCTGGTGGCATTTGCACCCTGGTCACCTTCGGATGTACAAGAGGAACAGTAATATCCACCAGGAGCTTTCCCTCCAGAGCTTCTTTAATGCTCTGAAGCATGAGGCGGTGCGCGACATACGGAACGGCAAGCACAACTATATCAGCCGCCTGAGCAGCTTCGAGGTTATACATTCCTTCGACGAGAGCTTTTCCCTTAAGGTGATCCAGGATTTCGTTCGCAGTCCTCTTGGCCTTCTCAGTGGAGCGTGAGCCAATAAGGATGCGGTAACCTGCCCTGGCCCAGCGCAGAGCCAGACCTTTACCTTCCTTTCCTGTGCCACCTATAATGGAAATTGTTGTTTTTTGAGAAGATTCAGTCACGTTGGATTGACTTTACACTGCTGGAGGATATAAAAATGGTGTGGAAAACCAGGATTTTTAAATTAAGTTGGTCAAGGAATCTCGAGGATTGCAGGCTCTGCCAAGGCGAACATTATTCAGGCATCAATTTCCATATAATATGCGCCCACAAGATGGACAGAGCATCATGCGATCTGATGAACGAGCAGATTGTATCTGGGCTGGGCTAAGCGTGGAGCCGCAAGCCCCGCAAGAATTATCCCCAATCACCGCTACTGCAACTCCCCGGCGCCTCTGCCGCAATTGATTGTAAAGAACAAGATCCGTTGGCTGGATGGCCTCTGCAACTGCATTGTGCTCGACAAGCAATCTTTCAAGCTCGTTATTAATCGTCGCCTGTTCCTGATGGAAACCTCTGCCGAGAACAGCTCGACTATCGAGGGCTTCGCTGACTTGTGAATGCATAAGCTTTAATTCTGCTTCGGCTGTCTCTGATTCCTGCATTGCATCGATCTGACGGTCTTCCAGAATGATCAGGTAACGCTTTAGAGAAGCCAATTCGTTTTGTAGATCCTGTAATTCTTTTGGACTATGCGATTTACCTCCATAAAGGTCCGATTGAGTCTGCTCAATCTTGATTTGCTGGTTCTCAACGTCTCTTTCAGCCTGCTTTAGCGCGTGTTCAGCAGATTGGAAACGGGCTTCGGCTTTTTCTGCCATTCCATTTATTTGGCGCAATTCAGTATCATCATCAAGAGCATTTTGGATTTCTTGAAGACGAGCCTGCAGATGATCCATCTGGCTGTCAATTTGTTGGAGGCGATACAGGCTCAATGTTTGGCTCATGGCATCATTATAAACTGAATGTTATGTGCACCGTAAGTTTTGGATCAAAAATTGACTCTGTTATTCAGGCATCCGGGGATTTATTGGGAAGGTAAATTAAAAAAATTGTAAATGGCGCGAGAAATCTCTGCATACATGGGTGAGACGGTAGACCAATTTCCTCCACCCGGGTTATAAACATAGATAGCGAGGATATAATTACCGCCCGGGGTATAAACGATCCCCGCGTCACTATATTGGGTTAAATCTATATCCCAACCATGTTTGTGGGCCACAATGGTGCCTTCCGGTACTCCAGCTTGAATCAGCGCCCCTAGCTTATCCTCCTGCAGGTATTGGATCATTTGTTGGCAAGCTGCTTGGTCAAATTGACCGGGAAAAACCGCAACCAGTGAACCACCGCCAGTTTGTGCACACATATAAATGTCATCAAGCAGCATTCCAATATCAGAAGGCGTGGTCTGGCTGTAAATATCCGGGTCGGTATTAACATCAGGCCGCTGGTTTGCCGGAGTGGTGAAGGACTTCAAAACACCAGCTCCAGGATAGAAAAAACCATTGATAAAAGTGTTCTCAAGGCCCAATAATTGCATCGTATCTGAGACATCCAGGGGGCCAATTGCCTTGTCAAGAGATTTCATCAGGCTATCTGCTGCATCATTGTTCGACAAGGCAATCATGTCCTTCAATTCTGCACCAATCTGTTCGTCGATCTTGCTATTGAAGTGACGGTAAACTGAAACCATTATGGGAATTTTGATAGTACTAGAAGCTGTAAAGGCAATATCCGGGTTAACAGAAATATCCTGTCCAGACTGATACGCAAAGTGCATTTCATCAGTAGTCTGGAGGTCAAGAAAATAAAGATCCACGATTCCGGAAAAACCACTCTGGTCGATAATTTGTTTTAGCAAAATTTGCAATGTGACCAAAGTTGGCCGCTCCGCAGCTGTGCGTTGGGAAGAAAGCAAGACCACTCGCTGGTTCGGGGATTCCAATGCGGCTGCAATCAATGGAACTGCACTATCAATATTGAGGGTTTTACCTGGTATACCCGGGTTAAAATTGACAGTTCCAGGTATGGGTTGGGCAGCCGTAGACGCCTGATCATATCGGGCAGAGATCTCGTTTTTCAAATAGATACGCAGGCGGTCTTCGGAAAAGGTTGCGACCAGGGGGATCTGGCTTGGAGGGGACCGGCGATTCCATAAGTAATCCCAATATCCGAGCCAGAAAGACGAACCAGTTCTTTGGAGATCAGCCGCGGCCAACATACTCTCGGTATTTATTTGAAAGCCCACAAGTCCTGGTTCAAGGTCAATAATCGCATCGAGATAATGAATTTCGACAGGAACAGAATATACTTGTTGAAGTCTTTGCGCCGCAGATTGTGGGTCCAACCCACCTACTGCAACGCCGGCTATGGTCATGTCGGGTGGATAATTTGAACGAGATACGCTGTATTGAACCAATTGGTAAACAAGGAATACAGAGGCAGCAAGGATAAAAACCAAGGATACCGCGCGTAAAATAAGAGCGGAACCGCGTAATCTCACAATACCTCCATACCAGCTAAAAAGGTGATGTTCATCATATATCTCGTGTAAAAAGTATAACACACTCACCTAAGACAGATGTGCTAGAATATCATGTAATGACATATACATTAAGTGGCAGAAAGAGGAACCATGCTCAGGTCTTTTCTGATATCGCTATCTAAGGCTTCTTGGGCTCAACGGCTTATGACAAACTGGAGATTTGCCTGGCGAGTGGCCAGCCGATTCGTCGCAGGGAGTTCTATCCAAGAAGCGGTTCTAGTCGTCAAAGAGTTAAATGCCAAGGGGATGAATGCCACCCTGGATCACCTGGGTGAGGGTATCACCACGCGGGATGAAGCTATCAGCGCAACCGAAGAGATCCTGGAACTGCTGGATAAAATTGAGCTTGCTGCATTAAGGGCGAACGTATCAGTAAAGTTAACCCAGATCGGTATGGCCCTGGATATGGAGTTATGCGCCCAAAACCTGGAACGAATCATTCTGCGTGCTGAACAATATGGAAACTTTGTACGCATCGATATGGAGGACACACCTTACACAGATGATACCATCCAACTGTATCGACAGATGCGAACCAAGGGGCACAATCAAACCGGACTGGTCATTCAATCTTGTCTTTACCGATCAGAGGAAGATATCCAAACCCTAATTTCCGTGGGGTTGTGTATCAGACTTGTCAAGGGAGCTTATGATGAACCGCCTGAACTTGCATTTCCCAAAAAGGCGGATGTGGATTCCAATTTTGATAAATTGGGCATGAAACTAGTCGATGCTGCAATTGATGCTGGATCGCCAAAATTGAGCCTGAATGGGAGGATCCCTCCCATTCCAGCATTTGGTACACACGATCTGAAGCGTATCCAGTTTGCCAAGGATTATGCAGCCAAGCTTAATCTTCCAAAACAATGCATGGAATTTCAAATGCTTTATGGTATTCGCCGAGATCTACAGAACGACTGCAATGTGGAGGGTTACCCGGTCCGTATCTATGTCCCCTATGGGACGCATTGGTATTCGTACTTCATGCGCCGTCTTGCAGAAAGACCGGCGAATCTATGGTTCTTTATTTCGAATTTCTTCAGGAAATAATCAAACCTCTGAAAAAAAATGAGGTAAAAGGTCCGCATGAATGAATATCCTCTCGCCTTAGTGACTGGTGCAGCGCAACGTTTGGGCCGTTCCTTCGCGCTGACTCTGGCCCGGCAGAGGTATGCTATTCTCCTTCATTATTATAGATCCGCAAAGTCTGCTGAATCAACCGCGGCTGAAATCCGTGCCCTCGGCGTACCGGCTCATCTCTGGCGCGCCGATTTAACTGACTCAACCCAAATCCAGCCATTATTTGATTTCATAGATTCTTTAGACCTCCGATTGAAGGTCCTTGTAAATTCAGCGGGCGTAATGATGCATGCAGATCTTAAGACGACCTTGCCTGCTGATTGGGATTTCACTTTAAATCTGAATTTGCGTGCTCCTTTCTTTTTGGCCAAGCTGGCTGCCGAACGGATGACCGAAGGTGGCCTCATTGTCAATGTGACTGATGCCGGAGCAGGGAAAGCATGGACAGGTTTCCCTGCTTATGTGGTCAGCAAGACAGGTTTGGATACACTAACACGCCTGCAGGCAAAAGCCTACGCGCCACGCGTTCGCGTAAATGCCATTGCGCCGGGATTGGTTCTGCCTGCTGCGGATGTTTCACCGGAGCAATGGAATAAATTAGTGAACCGGCTGCCATTGGGCCATCCCGCCGCCATGGATGAGATAACTTCAGCACTTGAATTTCTTTTAAGTAATGAATCCGTTACCGGCCAAACAATCGTTATTGACGGTGGGTATTCGTTGCTTTAGAAACCTTGGAATCGCCTATGCCAAACATTCGAACATTTGTTAAATTGGCACGCCCGCTTATGTTATTTTTCTCCATCCTGACCTACAGCCTGGGAGCTGGAATCACCCGCTACCTTGGTCATCCGGTTAATCTAGCCCCTTTGGGATTGGGGATGCTGGCTGTCTTGGCAATCCAGGCGGCTGCCTTTTGGTTGGTGGAATTCTTCCATCTGCCATTCACGCCTCTAGCCAAAGGCGAAAGCCCACGGAACCGCGAAGCATTGCGGACAGGTCTCCTGCAATCCGCCATGGCTTTGCTTACTGTTTCAGGCGCAACCATTGTAACCTTGCTCATAGCCCGGTTGCTGCCCATAACAGCGGGGATCCTGCTGCTGTTGATTCTCTTCAGTTTCTTTTCTTATGCAGTCCCACCCCTGCGCCTCGCGGACATAGGATATGGCGAACTGATCCTGGCGATTGCACTGGGCACACTCTATCCGGCGTTAGCTTTCTTCATCCAATACGGCGAATATCATCGATTGCTTACGTTTGCCACCTTCCCTCTTACCTTGCTGGCAATGGCATATCTGCTTGTGAATGACTTTCCGGCATTCTCCAATGATCTAAAATTTGGGCGACAAAGTATGCTAACCCGGCTGACATGGCAAAAGGCGATCCCCATCCATCATTTATTGGTATTATTGTCCTTTTTGTTCTTCGCAATCGTACCGCTGCTGGGGTTTCCCTGGGGACTGGTTTGGCCGGTCTTCTTGGTATTACCTTTTGCCGCGATCCAAATAATCTGGCTCCAACGAATCGCCAGGGGTGGGCGCGCCCTGTGGAGGTTTATTGTTCCGCTCGCAGCGACAGTATTTGGGCTGACAGTCTACCTGCTAGCCCTGACTTTTTGGATTCGGTAACAAAGAAATGATGAACGACCATTTACTTGATTTGTAAATCAAAAAAGGAGAATCTAATGCCCCTCACTAATGGAATCCAAGCACCCGACTTTTCCCTACCTGATGAAAATAATATAACTCGCCGGCTGTCTGACTTTCGCGGCCGCACGATTGTTTTATATTTTTACCCCAAGGATGATACACCAGGTTGCACCACTGAAGCCTGCAACTTTCGTGATGATTATAGTGCGTATATAAATGCAGACCTGGTTGTATTAGGCGTGAGCCCAGATTCACCCAAGTCCCATGCAAAATTCAAGATGAAATATTCCCTCCCATTTCCTCTCCTGGCGGATGAAGGTCACAAAATCTGTTCGATATATGGTGTCTGGGGTCCCAAGAAATCCTATGGTCGGAATTATGAGGGAGTCTTGCGAACTACATTTTTGATCGACGCCAGTGGCCGCATTGCCAAAGTGTTCGAAAATGTAAGACCTGCCGAGCATAGTGTTGAAGTTCTGGAAGCAGTAAAAAACCTTAAATAGCCATATTATGATTGAAAGCAGAAAATGTCCCTGCCAATCTCAGTTTAGCAGGGACATTTTGCATGTTACTCACTAGAAAGAGATGCTCTGAGGTTATTCGCCCAGATAATCGCGTAGTTTGCGTCGGATGGATGGATGCCTCAAGCGACTCAAAGCCTGGGCTTCGATCTGGCGGACACGCTCCCTGGTCACGCCCATTTTGCGTCCAACCTCCTCCAGTGTGTAGGCCTGTCCATCGAGAAGACCATAGCGCAATTGCAAGATGCGCACTTCGCGTGGAGGTAAACCATTCAACACCTCGCCCAGATGCTCTCGTAACAAGTTATAAGTTGCAGTGTCATCGGGTGGGGCTGCTTCATCGTCCTCGATAAAATCGCCGAGGACCGAGTCTTCTTCATCATCCGTTGGCGTTTCAAGCGAAAGGGGACGGCGCGCCACCTGAATCATATTCTCCACCTTTTTGGGCGGCACTTCCAATGCTTCAGCGACCTCCTCAACAGTTGGTTCCCGACCCAAACGTTGAGTCAATTGGTGTTGGACGCGCAGGAGCTTGTTTATCTGGTCACCCATATGGACCGGGACACGAATCGTCCGCCCCTGATCAGCAATAGCGCGAGTCACTGCCTGGCGGATCCACCATGTGGCATAGGTGCTGAATTTGTGTCCACGACGATAGTCAAATTTCTTGGTGGCACGAATGAGGCCTATATTGCCTTCCTGGATCAGATCCAGAAAGGGTACACCGCGCCCCATATATTTCTTGGCTACACTGATCACCAAACGCGAGTTGGCAGTTATGAGATGTTCACGAGCCGCCCAACCATCTTCGATAAGTTTACGTAATTCAACGCGGCGGCGCTGACTGACATTGCCACGTGCCAATTCTTCACGGGCCATCCTTCCACGTTCTATGCGCTGGGCAAGCTCGACCTCCTGAGTAGCAGTCAGCAGAGGGACGCGGCTTACCTCCTTAAGATACAACCCGATGGTATCGTCGGTATCAATATTCGCGAGGTAGTCATCCAATGATAGTTCGGGTTCTATTTCGGCTTCTTCAACAGCAACTAATTCATCCTCAGGAGGTTCAGTAGTTGGAGTGTCTTCAACGAAGGCAACGCCAGCGCTCAAGAGAGCGGCAAATGCCTCTTCCAATTGCTCGACATCCTGTTCGGCCTCCGGGAAGAAGTGCAGGATATCATCGATGGTCACGTAGGTCTTCTGACGCCCCAGCTCGATAAGCCGGGCAATCGGCGAATACTCTTCTTCCTCCTCAAGCAGTAACGGATTTTCCATTTTGTTTCCTTAATATAATTGGTTATGAATAGAATACTCTCTTTTGAGTTGAAATTCAATACCCTTAGAAGTACTAGGGTGTTGGTGATGCAATCTCTGAAATTGGGGTATTTGTTGATGAAATAGAGGCAACAGGTGTTGCCGTCGCAGGAAAGGGAGGCGCTTCGAGAAGTTTCAGAAGTGCATCTATCCCTGATTGTTCAATAACATAGATTCCTCCGCCATCGTAACGAACGTAAAATCCACTCCCGGTGGGGGTCATATTCCCAATTTCGATTTTGTGGTTTGCGCCATTGACGAATTCTAACTCCATGGTGTAAAGCGGATTTGCCAATCCCATTGCACTCGGATCAGGAGGAGTACCAAGTATTGTGACAATGCGCAGCGCACCGACCTGCGTCTCGGCCGCACCAGCCAGCCCTTGATCGGCTACACCCGAGGTAGGTGCAGTAATTACCCAAGTTTTGCTCAAATCTCTTTGCATTCGAATGCTATTCCCTTTATCATCGAATATGTGGAGGCTTTGCAGAATACCATCGGCTTTTGTTATGAGGAAAGCCGTTGCGGTAGCCGTGGGAAAGGTTTTTGGCGTATTTGTTGGATTATTTTTAATGACAAAGTATGCAACTATCACCAACGCCAATGCTGCAAGTAATATCCATGTTGGACGTTTGACCATAAGCTCAACCTCTCGAGCGACGTACCAGCCATGTTGACACACCACCAGCAATAACCGCCCCCGGGATCAGTATTACCAAAAAGAAAACCAACAGCGGGATTGTGAGACTACTTTGAAGCCGCATCTGCCGGTTGATAGGTTGGCTGGAGGTCAGGCTGATCATATTTCCCTGACCAGCAGCCCAATCAACTGAATTAATAAATAGATCACCATTGCCATACTGATCGAAATAAATGTCGCTGGCAAAAGCGGAATTACCAATAACCACTAGCCGTCCCTTTGAGGAGGAATTCTCAGCAGCCGCGGCAATGGTCAGGGGTCCTTTGAAATCTGCGCTTGGATCAAACTTTACCTGATTATTTTGTAGGGCTGTAAAGTCGGTCTCACCCCAGGAGCTATCCACTGTCCTAACCAACGCGGTCGTTTTTACATTCTGGATTTTGTCGTTTATAGTGAGGCTACGGGCTGTCGGAAAGAAGGAAACCATGTTTTCACTTTGCAGTTTGTCAGTGATCGCATGCGAACCATACGCGTTTTCAACTGCGACAATGATCTGGCTTGAACTTGGATCAATGACAAGATCGTTGTTAATGGTTATACCCCACGTGTTCGAAATATAATCAAGTAGTGGATCTGCAGGTTTTCCTGTGTCTGACGCAAGAGAGGCATCTTCCAAAATAACAAGGGCTTTTCCCTTTTCCACATAAGCTTTCAGAAAAGACATCTCCTGACTGGTGATTGGTTGAGTGGGCCCGTCAATGATGATTGCCAACGCGTCTTCAGGTATCTTATTTTGAGCGAGCAGGTTAAGTGACTTTACCGTGTAATTCTTTGATTCGAGTACAGTGCGTGCGCGTGAAAAAGCTTTATCGCCAGGGTTTTGGATATCACGCTCGCCGTGCCCGGTCAGAAAATAAACTGCTCGCTGCCCAGGGTTCATTAGATGGACCAAAGAGTTCGTGAATTCTTGTTCGGTGGGGTTGGTGAGTAGTTCCTGACGACCCTGCATGATCAAAACGACCGAGGAATCTTGTGTTATCTTGTATTGTTGTGCTTTTGCCGGATTTGTCTCAGGGTCTACAAATTCATAGCTGAACTTGCCATTGCTCATGGCTTTAACTTTGGTAAACAATTCGAGAGTGCTGCTATTCGATGAACGCGTGGTGAAGAAACCAATTGCATGGACAGGGGCAGGAAGTACCTTCAGGGTACCAATAGTCTGAGTGGCGAGGGTATTTTGTTTCCCTTCGGTCCAATCCCACTGTTTGGGGTTTTGATATACGATCGCATTAACAACCACCAGGATCAGAATAAAAGCAATCAACATGATGAAGGCATTGCTGCCATGGCGGGCCTGCCTGCCTGTGAGCAACTCCCTTGTCCGCCGGGGATCAAGCAATGCATAAAGAGCAAGACCAATAACAGCAACGCCCATACTTACCCAGAGTACCAGATTGATGACTTTTTGGTCAGGTGGAGAGTATAGTCCAATGAAAACAAGCAGCCTGGCAATAAGCGCGATAACGGTCAACAGGAAGGCAATGCCGGAGATCCATAATCCGGCAGGTGCAAACTGCCTAAGAGTGATCCTTTTTGTGGGTTTCGACTTACTTGCCATTATTTCCACCTTCGGACTTCAATCGCGACTGTACCCAGGAAGAGACCAAACGCAGTCAGGCTTAGATAATAAACAATATCGGAGAGTGCAACGATGCCAGCCTGCATTGAGGCAAAATGCCTGCTCATGCTCAAATAATCAAAGATACCACCACTGCCTTGCATGACAGCTGAAGGCCAGCCTATGACAATCCACATGAAGAAGAGGGTGGCAAGCGTGGCGAAAAATGCAGCAAGCTGGTTGTTGAAGAAAGATGATATTGCTGTACCAAGTGCTAAAAATGCAGCGACAACAAGAGTGATGGCAAGGTAATTTGCCATCATCATGCCCTGATCAATACCGGGTGTGACCAATTTATTTAGGATAATTGGGTAAATTAAGGTAATACCTATAATGATAAGGACAAATAAGAATGAACCAAGCCATTTACCGACAACGAGTTCCCAATCATGGATAGGGGCAGTGAGAAGTAGCTCCAGGGTACCGTTACGATGTTCATCTGCCATCAAACGCATGGATAACGCCGGGACAGCAAAGAGAAAGAGAAATCCCAAAAGTCCGACAATTAAATCAGGACCAGGTGCCGGGGCGGATCCAGTAGTATAAGCAGCTTGACCAGCCAGATAAACCACCAGCACAAAATAGATACCGGATATTAGCAGGATAAGTAATCCGATAATATATGCGACTGGGCTGGAAAAGTATAATTTAATTTCACGTCTTGCGATCGTCCAAACGTTGCGCATCTTATCGTTCCTTTTTCATGGTTGCGCCATCACGCGTTAATTCCAGGAAGATTTCCTCAAGGCTTAATCCGATAGGACTGAGTTCAAGCAGATCGCAGCCAGACATGATCGTCGTCCTTGCTACATCTGGTCGGACATCCACTCCGGGGGCAAACTGGAACTCCAAAGCGCCATCTGGGCGGATTTTGGTATGTTGCACGCCATTGATCTTGGCAATTTGGGGCAGGAGATCTTCCATATCCCCTTTAATCCTCAGAATCGAACGCTCAGCCCCCACCAACCGAGCCTGCAAGTTTTCAGGTGTGTCTTCGGCGACAATGTGACCCTTGTTGATGATGAGGACCCGGTCGCATAGCTGTTGTGCCTCGGACAGAATATGAGTTGAAAGTAGAACCGTGCGCTCTTTACCAATATCCCTGATAATGGAGCGGACTTCCACAACTTGAGCGGGATCGAGACCGATCGTCGGCTCGTCCAAGATCAGGACCTCAGGCTTATGAAGCAAGGCCTGTGCCAAACCAACCCTCTGGCGCATGCCCTTGGAAAGGTTGGCGATGTAACCGTCTGCCCGTTGCTCCATTTGGACAAGCTCAAGGGCGTTATCGACCATCTCAGCGCCATTCGGCAAGTGCCGCAAATCGGCCATGAATTTAAGGTAACCAAATACGGTCATTTCGGGGTAAAGAGGAACTGTCTCTGGCAAGTAGCCAACCCTTCGGCGTACTTCCAACGATTCTTCCACTACATCAAAACCGGCAATACGAGCTTTCCCAAAGGTTGGAGGCATGTAGCCAGCCAGGATGCGCATCGTGGTGGTCTTTCCAGCCCCGTTGGGCCCCAGGAAACCAACCACCTCGCCCTGGTTTACCTCAAAGGTCAAATCTTCAATCGCCCTTCTCGCACCATAATCCTTGGTGAGACCAGACGTACTGATCATTTGTTCTCCTTGATCCTTTATGATTACGTACACAAAAAAGGCACAGCAGCCGGAGGGCAGCGGTGCCCGAGAAATTTCAAAAATCAGCCAAAAGAATATACAATAAATCGAGACTCAATGTCAATAGGTTTTGCAGTTTCTAATGAAACCCTAATACGTTTTGGGATAGCTAATTGACGAAGGTCCAAGATTCTTGTTAATAATTATATAGTGGTAAAATTGCGCAGAATTTGCTTAAGTCCCATAGGTCTTATGCAATAATTTCTTTATTTCAATATGGAGGTGACATGAATATTCTTTGGTTGGGCAGTCGTCATGGATTAAATAGCTTTGAACAAGTAGCCATCGTTTTTGTCCTTGTGGCAGCATTCATCAGCCTTGCGTATGCCTGGTGGCTGCGAGGCACTGTGCTCAAGAAAGACAAGGGCACCGAAAAAATGCAGGAGATTTGGAACGCGATCCGAATTGGGGCCAATAGCTACTTGAGCCGCCAACTCAGGACCATACTTCCATTGATTGGCATCCTGACGCTGGTGATGTTCTTCAGTGTATATATCGTTCCACCAAGCGCAGAAGCAAAGCAGGAATTCCAGGCTTTTGGCATTCAAGGTATCACGCTAATCATTGCCGTTGGTCGCACCATTGCTTTCATCATGGGTGCGCTCTTTTCATTGATGGTCGGACAGTTGGGCATGCGCATGGCAGTCCAGGCGAACATTCGCGTTGCATCGGCATCGCGACGTGGATTTAATGAAGCATTATCGATCGCATACTATGCCGGCACGATTACGGGAATGCTCACAGATGGTCTTGGTCTGCTTGGCGGCACCCTTATCTTTATCATCTTTGGTAGAGCTGCTCCGGATGCATTGCTTGGCTTCGGCTTTGGTGGGACCCTTTTAGCGCTATTCATGCGTGTAGGCGGCGGAATTTATACCAAGGCAGCCGATGTAGGCGCGGACCTGGTAGGCAAAGTTGAAAAGGATATTCCGGAAGATGATCCCCGAAATGCGGCTGTAATTGCCGACCTGGTGGGTGACAACGTGGGCGATTGCGCCGGAATGGCCGCCGATATTTTTGAATCCTATGAAACAACCATTGTGTCCGGCCTTATCCTTGGATTGACGCTGGTCGCTCTGACCGGGAAATTGTACTGGATCGTATATCCTTTAATTATTCGAGCGATCGGTGTCATAAGCTCAATGTTGGGTACATTCACGGTACCCATCTGGCAGAAATTCCCAATTAAGTTCTTGCGCGCTCACGATGCAGAAGGGGCCATGTTTCGGTCATACGAGGTCTCCAGTGTTTTCACAGTGACCCTGTCGATTTTCCTGGCCTGGTTGTACGCGCACGACATACGCCTGGCTGCACTAACCGCGATCGGCGTTGGTCTGGCAGTCGCCTTCAATCCACTGACATCGTACTTTACTTCCACGAAGAAATCCCCGGTCAAGGAAATCGTCAAGTCGACCAAAACCGGCGCAGCTACCACTATTTTATCGGGTCTTTCCGTCGGTATGGAATCCAGCGTTTGGGCACTTTTCGTCATTGCGATCAGCTTTATTCTTGGTTTGTTGCTTTATGGCGGTTCTGGAGATCCAAAATATGTCCTTTATGCCATTGCCATGGTCGGCATAGGTATGCTTAGTCACACAGGCAATAACGTTGCCATGGATTCCTACGGCCCGATCTCGGATAATGCCAATGGCATTGGTGAGATGGCCTGGCATGATTTGGAAGATGAGGAGTCCAAGAAAGCGCGCCAGATCATGGCTGACCTGGATGCAGTTGGTAATACAACCAAGGCCATTACGAAAGGCGTTGCTATTGCATCGGCTGTGATTGCTGCAGTCAGCTTGTTCGGTTCATACATTGCCGATGTTGGACGCGTTCAAGCCCAACTTGGGCAGACTGTGATGGAATCGATCCGGGTTTCGGATACCAAGGTATTCATTGGATTGCTAATAGGTGGCGCGATACCGTGGTTGTTCTCTTCACTTTCCATTAGGGCGGTCAGCCGAGCAGCTGGGAAAATTGTCGAAGAGGTCCGACGCCAGTTCAGGATACCCGGGATTATGGAAGGCACCAAGCCACCCGATTACGCAGAAGTAGTCGGCATTTCCACTGCCTCCGCCCAGAAAGAACTTGTACCGCTGGCGACCATCGCAGTATTAATGCCTCTTGTGATCGGCCTGGTGTTGCAGGTGGAGGCCTTGGGGGGGTTCCTGGCGGGCATTATCCTCTCAGGTCAATTATTGGCAGTTTACATGGCTAATGCGGGTGGGGCGTGGGACAATGCCAAAAAGACCATCGAGGATGAACCGAGGGATCTGGCAGCAAACACCGGTAAGGGGTCTGAACGCCACAAGGCTAGTGTGGTCGGTGACACTGTAGGAGATCCCTTAAAAGATACTGCTGGACCTGCCCTCAACCCGATGATCAAGGTTGCCAATCTGGTAAGTTTGTTAGCCGCCCCGATCATCGTCAAGTACCCGATCCAAAATGCAGACGGTTCCATCAATTTTATAGTAGTTGCCATCGCAGTTCTGCTCTTGGGCGCGACGATCTGGGCTATAGCCCGTTCAAAAGCTCCGGCAGCCGAATTGAAGGTAACAAAAGCGTAATTGAAGGAAACCCTCCAATACAAAATAGAACCTCCCAGTAAGGAGGTTCTATTTATTCTTTACGATGCGCGTAGCCAATATAATTCAATTAATTCACTCTTTTTTTCTTAGAAAACGCTGCTGCCATTCATATAACTTGTTCAGTGACTCGATAGGCGAAATGGAGTTCATGTCCAATGAACCTAATTCTTCCAAGAGAGGGTTGGTTTCAGGAAATAACGCCACTTGCTGAGCCACATGCGGGTTAATGCGGACTGCCTGCCCGGAGGATTTCTCGAGATCGTCCAGGATCTCAGTTGCCCGTTGGATAACGGGGCGGGGAATGCCTGCCAATTGTGCCACATGGATGCCGTACGATCGGTCTGCACCGCCAGGGATGATTTTATGCAGGAATATCACGCTTCCATCTGCCTCTGTTACAGCAACGTTGTAATTGCGTACACCGGGGAGTATATCCGCCAACTGGGTTAGTTCATGATAATGGGTCGCGAAAAGGGTTTTTGCATGGAGTTTTGGATGATTATGGATATATTCGACAACTGCCCAAGCGATGGAAACCCCGTCATAAGTGCTTGTTCCACGACCAATTTCGTCCAGGATGAGCAAGCTGCGTGGCGACGCGTGGTGCAATATGTTCGCAACCTCAATCATCTCTACCATAAAGGTTGACTGCCCGGCATGAATTTCATCCTGGGCACCGATGCGGGTGAAAATCCGATCCACCAACCCAACCTTTGCTGAGACGGCAGGGACGAAGGATCCCATTTGGGCCATCAATACGATCAAAGCGACCTGCCGCAGGTAAGTGGATTTTCCCGACATATTTGGTCCAGTGATAATGCGAATCACCTCGCCTTTTTCAAATATGACGTCATTGGGCATGTAGCGCTCGCCTTGAAGCATTTGTTCAACAACCGGATGACGCCCTTCCCGGATATCGAGTCCGTCATCGTTACTGACTTCGGGCCGGGAATAGTTGTTTAATGCTGCAGTCTCAGCCAGGGTGGACAAAACATCCAATTCTGCCAGGGAATGAGCAGTATCCAGCAAGCGGCTGGAGGATTTTGCGAGCGTTGAACATGTTTCACGGAACAATCTCAACTCAATCTCGTGAATACGTTCCTCGGCGTTAAGAACCAGGGTCTCGTATTCTTTCATTTCCGGTGTGATATAACGCTCTGCGTTGACCAAGGTTTGTTTCCGAATGTATTCTGTGGGTGCTTTGGCAACCTGACCATGCGAAATTTCGATATAGTACCCAAAGACCTTGTTATAACCAACCTTGAGAGTTTTAATGCCGGTGCGCTCACGCTCGGACGGCTCCAGATTGTTGATCCATTCACGGGCATGGCGGGACGCCTCCAAAACGCCATCCAACTCAGAAGAATATCCCGGACGGATGATACCGGTATTTTGAAGTGTCGCTGGTGGATCATCATCTATGGCAGATTGGAGCAGGAGTAATTCATCGACACAATTATTAAAAGCCGGTAAAGAGGAAGGTGCAGAAAGTTTTTTGTCTTGACTGGTTTCAAGTTTCTGGCGTAAAGCCTGGTCCACCACGGGGAGTCTTATCAAGGTATCTCTAAGTGCCACCAGGTCGCGCGGTTGTGCATGGCTTGCAAGGATCCGATTCGTGAGACGCTCGAGGTCAGCCAGCGGCCTGAGAGCAGCGCGCAGTTCAGTACGGAGCATGGAATTGTGAACGAAATGCTCAACGCCATCCAAGCGTAGACCGATTTGATCTCCATCCAGCAGCGGTTGGCTGACCCACTGACGGATTTGGCGCTTTCCCATGGGAGTGACTGTCTGGTCGAGTACTCCTAACAATGAGCCCCTGGTCTCCCCACGTAGAGTCTCGGTCAATTCCAGATTCCGCCGTGTGGCGGCGTCGATCGTCATAAATTCCCCCAGACTATACACTCGCAGGCTTGACAACAATGCAAGGGCAGCTGCCTCAGTTTCATTAAGATATTGGAGGATTCCCCCAGCGGCTCGAATCGCCAGGGTCATACCCTGTAAGCCAAAGCCCTCCAGGGTGGATGCACCAAAGTGTGAAAGCAGGGTTTCTTGGCATTTTCCCGATTCGAAGCGCCAAGCCGGCAAAACTGTCAAGTGACCGGGTACACCAGTGGGGAGTGTGACATTATCGGGACAGATAATCTCCGCGGGGCTAAGGCGTATTAATTCGGATCGGACAGAGGCGAGATCCAACGATGTGTCCAGTTCAGTTACGGCAAATTCACCAGTAGTGATGTCTGCATATGCTATACCAGCATGACCGTCCTCCAAAACAACAGAGGTAAGGAAATTGTTGGAACCGCCGGGGAGGAGTCCCGGCTCAAAAATCGTTCCCGGCGTGACTACACGGACTACTTTACGTGGAAAGATGCCCTTGGTCGGTTGATCACCCACCTGTTCACAGATGGCAACGTGATAGCCTTTTTCAATGAGGCGTGAGAGATAGCTCTCAATTGCATGATACGGGATCCCTGCCAAGGGTGCGCGTAAACCTTTACCAATGGGGCGGGATGTCAGGACAATATCCAATTCGCGCGAAGCAATTTCGGCATCCTGATCGAAGGTCTCATAAAAATCTCCGAGGCGAAAGAGAAGAATGGTATCAGGATATTGTCTTTTGATTTCCAGATATTGCTGGCGAATTGGGGTGACATCATCATTCATATCCCCATTTTACTGCTACTTGTAAAATTGGAAAACTATCTTTAGGTTAATATAAAAAAATCGGGCTGTCTTTTTGAGACAGCCCGGATTTTTTTTGGGGGGGGTGATCAGCTTTTCAGAAACTCTTCAAGCGATGCCCGGCTGATGCGATATGCGTTGCCCAGTTTTTTGGCTTTCAAGCTGCCATCTTTGATCGCAGTCAATACATCCTCTTCAGACACCTTCAGAGCGGCGGCAGCCTCAGCGGGCGTCATCACATCAGACATACCATTGACGGCTGGTGTACCACTGGTTGGAGTCTTCGGTTGCTGCATACCGCCCTGGAGTGCCTGCCCCATCAGGTTGCCTATGCCCATCCCGGCGCCTATGCCGGCTGTCAGACCAGCACCGCCGCCTTGATTATTGGCCGCGTCACGCATGGCGTCCGCAGCTTGAAGTTGGGTGTAAGTGGCCATATCAAGCATACCCATGTCGCGCAACTCCTGGGCAGATTTATCTGACGGCTTTATGTTGGCCATGATGAAAGATTTCAAAGTCAGGCCAACGGCCAGGAATTGGTCTTCACATTGTGATCGGATGAAACCGGCCATTTCTTCTGTCTTGGCAAGAAGCTGCGGCAGGTTAAATTTCGCGCCCCACTCATTAAGTGTATCTTGCAATTGTGAAAGGATGATACTGCGCAAGCGATCTTCGATCTGGGAGATATTGTAAGAAGCTGTCTTCCCGACGATTTGTGTCACTAGCTGCTGGGGATCCTTCACCTCGAATGAATATGTTCCGAACCCCTGGAGCAGCATCACTCCCAATCCCATGCCAGGGTTGCTGACCAAGATCGGCTGCGGAGTGCCCCACTTGCGTTGAGGAAATTCCTTCATGGAAACGAAATAGACCTCGGCGGGAAATACTCCCTTGCCGCTGGTGAAAATATCCTGCAATTTCTGAGTAAGCAGAGGAATGTTTGCAGTGGCGATAACATGGCGTCCAGGGCCGAACATATCAAGCGCCAGGCCATCGCGGAAGAAAACTACACTTTGCCCAGTACGCACGATGACATTGGAACCGAGACGATAATCTCCGGTCGAGCCATCATCCGGGAAACGATGAACGAGTTCGTCCGTCATTTCATTTGCATATTCAATAACATCAAAGATACGAGCCATATTCACACTCCTTGGTTAGGTGGCTTTTTCTATATTGTGATTATACCGCTTGGACGGGACTCCATACAAGATATTCTTTCCAATTCTATCTACGATCGATTTACAAATAAGTTCCACCACTCTTTCTCAGCGACCTCTCGCAATGATTAAATATTCATCCTAACCTGTAGAATTAGCTTGTCGCTTGGGTGTTTGCATCGGCTTTCCCGATCCGCCGCCGCGATACATGAGAATTTCAGCCAGGATACTGATAGCGATCTCCTCGGGTGTCTCCGCGCCTATCCCAAGGCCAATCGGAGAATGGATGCGCTCCAGCAACTCCTTAGAAATTCCCTGCCGGTTGAGTTCCTTTATAGTGGTATTCCAACGTTTGCGTGAGCCAATTACACCGATATACCATGCAGGGGTGTTAAGCAATGCGGGTAATCCGGAAACGTCCACATTGCTGCCACGCGTCGTCAGAACGATGGCAGTCTGTGGGGTGATAGCCAGATGGTGGGGCAGTTCTGATAACGTGACAGGATAAAACTCATTAATATCTGGATTAGCCTCCGGCGTACAGAATTCAGGACGGTCGTCCGATAGCGCCACATGGAAACCGAGCCACTTGGCGAGATGCGCCACTGACTTTCCAACGTGCCCACCTCCAACAACAACAAGCAGGGGGGATGGCAGAATGGGTTCCACAAATACCTCCACCTGGCCTCCACATATGCCTGGATCGCCGCGTCCAGGGTCAGTCATACTATAAACAAGGTTGCGCGGGCAACCATCCACCAGTGCAGCCAAGGCTTCTTTAATGACACGGTTTTCCAATTCCCCACCACCGACAGTACCGAGAATGTGCCCATCCTCAAAGACGAGCATTTTACTGGTGCTGTGGCGTGGTGTCGAACCACTGGTTTTAATTATGGTGCACAGTGCGACCGGTTTATGTTCCTTTTCGAGCTCGGTAAGTTCTTGATAAATGGAAGGCATAATCTATTCTATGCATACCAGGATATTTTTAATGGATGGAACCAGAACCTTAGTTAAAATTATTTCTCTAGATACGAACCTGGGGGCTTCCAAGAGGGTATGGATATTTACTGCGCCGATTTTGGTCGGAGTTTTCTCAAAATGCGTAAACGGCACTCATGATGACCGATAAAATCGGCTCTTTTGCGAAAGAATGTTTTCAATCATAAAAAATTCTTTACAAAGATAATTATATTATATCCTAACCAGGATACTGTTTTACCAAACGATATGCGAACTTGAGGAGAGTAATAGGGAGTTTTGTCATGGGGGAATATGATGATGGTGCCTATCATAATTCTCAGATGCGGATATAATAACCGGTTGATTTGTGAAATTGTGAACTTATCAGCAATAAAAATTAAGAGGAGACAAAGCATGGATCAAATATTGATCGACAAACTCTTACGCCCAAAGAGTGTGGCTGTTGTTGGAGCCTCGGCAACGCCGGGAAAAATTGGTTACACGGTCATCGAAAACCTGATCAAAGGTGGTTATCAGGGCAAGATCTATCCAATCAACCCATCTGTCCCGGAAATTCTGAGCCTTCCTGTCTTCCCAAGTGTAGGTGCAGTTCCCGGGGAGGTGGATCTTGCTGTCATTACAGTCCCGGTCAAAATTGTTTCCCAGGTCGCTGAGGAATGCGGAAAGAAAGGCATTAAAGCACTGAGCGTTATTACTTCCGGCTTCAGCGAAGTAGGCCGCAGAGATCTTGAAGAGGAATTGCTCAATACTGCACACAAATACGGCATGTGCGTTTTGGGGCCCAACATCGTCGGCACTCTCTCAAATTCTGACAGGTTAAATGCTTCTTTTGCGCCGTTCCTGCCATTCCCCGGCAAGGCCACCCTGATCACACAAAGCGGTGCCCTGCTCATTGCCATGGATGCCATTACCTATACACGTAAAGTGGGATTTGACAAGATGATCTCAAATGGCAATATGGCAGATGTGGACTTTGCCGATCTGATCACCTGGCTTGACCAGGATGAGAACACTTCCTGCATTTCCCTTTACATCGAAGGGTTTAAGGATGGTCGCAAGTTTATTGAAGCCAGCCGAAAGACGAACAAACCTATCATTGCCCTTAAAGCAGGTGTTTCAACCCATGGTGCAGCTGCTGCCGCATCTCATACCGGGTCGCTCGCCGGTGCAGTGAAGGTTTATGGTGCCGCCTTTCAGCAGGCCGGTGTGGTGCAGGCCTCAGATTTGAACAACCTGTTCGATCGTACTCTCGTTCTTTCGCTCATGCCTCCCCTGAAAGGAACAAACTTACTGGTGGTCACAAATGGTGGCGGTGTCGGAGTTCTGGCCACCGACGCGGCTGAAAAGTTCGGTGTCCCGTTGAAATTCGCTCCACCGGATGTACAGGAGGAGCTCAAGAAACATATGCCGGACTTCGGTTCGGCCAAGAATCCGGTTGATATGACCGGTATGGCAGGAAATGACTGGTATTACGAAACTGTCAAATTTGCCTATGCTCATAATTGGACGGATGGGCTGGTTGTCCTATATTGTGAAACAGCCATCACCAATCCGGAACAGATCGCCCAGGCTGTCAAGCGGGCTATCGATGATAGCGGAATAAAGGGCAAACCCTTGGTGGTTTCTATGGTTGGCGGAGTGCGTTGCGACAAAGCCATGCAATGGCTGGTGGATAATGGCATCCCCGCATACGGTGCACCGGACCAGGCGATGAATGCCATGGCTGCCCTAAGCGAATATTACAATATCCGCCTGAGTATCAATGGGGCTGAAGATGTCTGCCTCCCTGGCGGCGCTACTATCGCCCGAGAAATCATTGCCAGTGCACGCGCCGATGGACGAACGGCGCTGACCGAGATCGAAGCCAAGAAAGTCTTCTCTGCCTATGGTTTACCAGTCACTGAGATCAACCTTGCAAAGAGCGAAGAAGAAGCCGTCGAGATGGCAATAAAGACCGGTTTCCCGATTGTAATGAAAGTCGTCTCCCCGGATATCATCCACAAATCCGATGCAGGTGGAGTAAAGGTAAATATCAAGGACGAGGCTGGCATAAGGGCAGCCTACAAGGCGATTCTTTCAAGCTGCAAGACCTACAAACCCGAAGCGGATATCCGAGGTATTGCAGTACAGGAAATGGCCCCTCTTGGCACCGAAGTGATTGTAGGCTCGATAAATGACCCAACTTTTGGTCCAACCGTTATGTTCGGTCTGGGTGGGATTTTCGTCGAAGTGCTCAAAGATGTTACTTTCCGGGTGGCGCCCGTGACCAAGGGGCAGGTGACACATATGATCAACGAGATCCGCAGTGTTGCCATCCTTGCCGGTGCCCGCGGCGAAGCCCCGCGCGATAGGGATGCTTTGGCGGATCTTATTTGCGCATATGCCGGTATGGTCTATGATCTGCGCGATGAAGTCGCCGAGACGGATGCCAACCCGGTGCTGTTGTATGAAGAAGGTAAGGGATTAAAGGTAGTAGATGCACGGATCATTTTGAAGAAAAAAAATTAGCAGGAAATCTTTATCAAGGAACCAGTGCCGGTATCGAAAGCGATACCGGCACTGGTTTGTCAATGATTGTGTAAACACCAATAAGATCAGTCAATCTGAAAGGTAGATTGCCTCTTAGAGGTGCTAAACAATCATAATATCGACAATGGAGGCAAACCCAGCCGGGAGCAAGTAAAGCGCTTTCATTCCATTAGAGGAATATCTTCCTGCTCATCCTCTTTTCCAGCAGTTTTGACCTGCCACGGTATGAATTGGGCGAGAAGCCGACCAGGAACCCGGCCTTGCATTAGAACGCCCTTCCGTCCATGCTCTAATCGCTCCACTTGGCCAAATTCGTGGAAAAGCGATATGAGTTGACCCTGTTGATAAGGTAAACGGACAAGGATAGGTGTGAGAGTCTCATAAAGTTCACTGCGGATATGGTTAGTCAGATCGGTCATACCTGCACCGGTTCGGGCAGAAATGGCTACAGCATGTGGAAAATGATCCACTGCCCGGCGGGCAGCTTCCGGGTCCGATAAGCGATCGATCTTGTTCAGCACAGTGATTATCGGAACATGGCTGGCTTCTATTTCTTCAAGCGTCTTTTGAACTGCTTCAGCCTGATTCAGTGCGTTCGAGTGCGAAATGTCCACAATATGGAGTAACAGATCGGCTTCAGCGATTTCTTCCAAAGTTGCTCTGAAAGCAGCCACCAGGGTGGTGGGGAGTTTTTGGATAAATCCCACTGTGTCTGTAAAAAGTGCCTGGTAACCTCCGGACAATTCCACGCGCCGGGTAGTTGGGTCGAGTGTGGCAAATAACTGATCCGCTACCAAAACATCTGACTTTGCCAATCGATTAAGCAAAGTTGATTTGCCCGCATTGGTATAGCCTACCAATGCAACCGTAGGGATGCGGCTGCGTTTCCTTTGAGCGCGATATCTCATCCGGTGGGCACGGACTTTCTCAAGTTCCTCTTTAAGATGACCTATCTCGTGCCGAATAGCGCGCCGGTCCACTTCCAATTGGGTTTCACCCGGACCGCGCAAACCTACACCTCCAACCGAGCCGGATCGTCCACCCCCCCCGCCGGCCTGTCGGGCAAGGTGCGTCCATTGGCCGGTCAAGCGTGGAAGATAATATTCATACTGCGCCAGTTTAACCTGCAGTTGGCCGTCTCTGGTATGGGCATGTTGAGAGAAGATGTCGAGGATGAGTCCCGTACGATCGAGAACGCGCGTGGAATTACCGAGATATTTCTGGAGTTCGCGTTGGTGACGTGGAGAGAGTTCGTCGTCGAATATGACCACCTGTGCCAGGGTTTCCTCGGCCAATGCCTTGAGTTCTTCCACCTTCCCTGACCCTATATATGTCTCGGCGTTCGGACGATCCATTTTCTGGGTCAATTCTCCTACGACTTCCAAGCCGGCTGTATCTGCCAGAAGTGAAAGTTCAGTCAGAGAATCCTCCAGGGTTAATATCTGATCCTGTCCGTAAATTTCTACACCGACAAGGAAAGTGCGCTCACGTGGTATTGCGGTTGGTTGAGAAGTTCGCTTTGACATATGGAAAATCCTAACCTCGTAAATCAAGATAATTTTTCTTTAGAATATTTTGCGATTCCGTTATCTTTGGGTGGCCATCCAGGCGAGCAAGGTTTCACCGACGATTTTTAGACTTTTTGGAGAAACCTTATCAGGAGTATCGGCAGCCGTATGCCAGTATGGATAATCAAAGTCAATGATATCCACCGCTGGAATCCCCGCCTGCAGGAATGGTGTATGGTCGTCAAGCATGCTATACCTGTCTGACTGGATAAAAGAGTGTCCGTAACCAAGCTTTGAGGCTTGATTCCATATTTCAGTCACCAAAGATGGAGTAGAGTTACGTTCGATATATATATTTAAATCAGCATCGCCGACCATGTCAACGATTATTGCAGCCCGTGGGGGGTAGGTTAACTTGGCTATAAAAGCTCGTGAACCCATTATCCATTCACGGCCGAAAAGGTCGCCATTATCTTCTGCATCAAAGAAGACCAGCCAGGTAGGGATAGTATCCGGAGGAAGGTCGCGCGCCATCTCCAGTAAGACAGCCACGCCGGAGGCTCCATCGTCTGCTCCAGGTACAGGAGCATTGCGTCCCGGGCCTGAATCTCGGTCAGCCAGCAGACGACTGTCGTAGTGGGCCCCAAGAATGATCTGCGGGGGTTGATTGGAGCGTGAGGCAATTATGTTCAGGATGCCAAAGCCTCTCCAGGTCGTGTTTTGAATCTCGACCTTCCACCCAACCTGAACCAGTTCATTTTGAATATAATTTACGGTTGCGGTATGTGCCTGGCTGTCTGGAATCCTTGGACCAAACGCAACCTGTGCTAGTACGTCCTGATACGCACGCTGACCGTCAAAATGAACTGACGGGTGGTTGGAGAACAGCCATAGCCTCCAGCCGACAAGAGCAATGATGAAGATGGTGAGCAAAGAAATTGATATAATAATAAGGTATTTTCGCATAGTCAGTACATCTATAATCTTTCCTCAACATTTTTATCAGAATCGTTACCAGCTACACGCCATAAAGCATTAATCTCTGAGAGTGTGAGCCCTTATTAACTTGGTTATTTTACCATTGGGAATCATGCCCGATGCCAATTCCTGTTTTCAAAATACAATGACCACATCATGGGGACGTGGTCATTTTTCCGACGAAGAGCGGGTGATGGGACTCGAACCCACGATATCTTGCTTGGGAAGCAAGCGTTCTACCACTGAACTACACCCGCAGACAATCCAGATTATACCAAATATATCCCCTGGAAGATTTTCTTATTTATGCCCAACAAGGAAGCGCTCACTAGTTTTGGCGTACAAGAAGTGTACTTGCTAGATCATATAAAACTTTGCCAGATATTCCTTTCGGCTCAGCAGCGCTCAGAAACTTCAGCGCCAAGGTCGTCATCTGAGCAGAGACTTCTTGCGTATAAATTTTGGCTCCTTCATCGGATAATTGCTCGGACAGTTGGGCAACATCCTCGGCATGTATTCCTCCTTTATACCATCGTTGGGCGAATGGTCCGTTCTTTGACAACCCGAATAATACCGGTAATGTCTTTTTCCCCGTCATCAGATCCGACTCAGTTGATTTCCCCGTCAGGGCTGAATTTCCCCAGATACCGAGGTAATCATCTTGAACTTGAAATGCCAAACCAAGGTAGTTCCCAAATTTCTTAAAATTCTCCTGATTTACCTTGTCTGCGCCCCCAAGAATTGCCCCTGTTTGTGTACAGGCAGAGATCAGGGCGGCGGTCTTTCCCGAAACCATCTGCCAATAGTCCTCAATTGATAAATCAGCCTGGCTTTCATATGCAATATCCAGGAATTGACCGCAGCTTAAGGCCAGACAGGCATCATCGATGATTTCATCAACGTGCAACACGATCTCAGGGGTATAGTCATTTCTGATTTCAAGTAAAACCAGGTGGGCCAGGATAAGAAGCACATCACCCACATTGATGGCTTGAGCTGTACCCCACTTTTTCCACACAGCAAGCCTACCGCGGCGCATGATAGAGCTATCCTGGATATCATCATGAGCAAGCGAGAAATTGTGAATAAGTTCAAGACATGCGGCAGCCGGTAGTGCAGAATGCCAATCTTTTCCACAAGCTGCGCAAGTCAACAAAACCAGCAGTGGGCGAATTCGTTTGCCAGTGGTTTCTGGGCCAACGTGTCTACCACTCCACCCCATATGATACGTTAGCATTTTACGAAAGGGACGAGTGCCCGGCTCGTCCAGCTTATCAACCACTTGTTGGAGTTTCTTCTCGATGGCAGGCAGCAGGTAATCTACATGCGATTTCAATGTCATTTTAACTCCAACGAATTCGAATTTTGTCCAAGTACTTGAGGGGGGTAAGCCAAAGATCCCAGGAAATCACCAATCCGTCGGCTTTACGGCTGGCTTCAAGGTCGGCTTCGATCTGTTCTGTTGTGGCTTCGTGAATATTTTCCAATTCAACCATGGGAATACCTGCCAGCAAAGTTGTCACTCCTTGCTCGTAGCCGCGTTTGATCTCCTGGGTGATAATTTGTGAATTAAGCCCATTATGGTACATCACGCTGATATTTGCTGGGACTTTCAGTCCGCTTGCCTCGGAGATTAGATGCAAAGCATCTGTATCACGACGGCCAAATCGGGTAAGCCATTCGAGCAGCCCTAAAAATTCGAAAGGGATTCCAGCCGGGCCAAAAACGCGCGGATAGGTCATTATTTTTACCCAGTCAGCAGATCCGTCAAGGCTGGAAAGATCCTGGCCAACCATGCGCGTTAATGAAGGCGAGAAACAATCCAAACCGATCTGCAAATTAAGTGATTGCGCTTGTCTTGCCACCATACGCACAGTTCGGGTGATGCTTGCAGAACGAAAATCCAGGAAAGACTCAAGTGGAGAACAGGTTTCTGCTGGCTTTCCGAGCAAGCTGACAACAATATCTTCTGGAGGAAGTCCTTTAATATAACGGCGAACAGATTCCAGTTCCAAACCAGTGTCTGCAGCCAAACGGTCGCACTGTTTACAGAAGCAAGCCAAGTCACTTAATGGATCTATGCTTGGAGAAGGAAAGCGGATACGATCCAGGAATATCCCCTGAAAACAACCGCTGGCCGCAATATTTTCCACTCGCTCTGATAAAAAATCAGCGACTGCACTATGGTTCGGACAGATGAAAGTGAATTCCGGCTTTCCTCCTTGTCCGGCGACGGGATTACCCCCAAGGCCAAAAGTGGCCCATTCAGGCGGAAGATCGGTGCGGGAGTCACCTGTGAGGAGTGGCAGCCAGCGGAAGAGATCGGCGTGATGGCGTTGAGTCTCTTCCGCTACAGCTTCTTCAAGCGCAAGGGGCAATTCCCAACCCAGCAAGACAAGCGAAATTGGTAGTCGCTCCAATGCACTGCGTAAATGGTGGCGAACAATTGATGGTGTTAAGGCGGGATAAAGGCTTTCAAGATACTGAGCAGCAAATATGGTCATACCTTATCAAATTGTCTACTGAATAATAATAAAAGTCTCTATTCTTCTGGAAATTAAAAAATGCCCATTCGATTGAATTCCAATTCCAGTTGGGTAGGGGATGTGAAGTGGATGGCGAAGAAGCCCATCTTCTTTGCTGTTTCGATATTTATTATGGAATCATCAACCAACAAACATTCTTCTGGCTGGAGGCGTATTTTTTGAAGAAGTAGATTAAAAATTGCTGGGTCGGGCTTAATGAGTTTAACCTCACCGGACACTAGAATATCTTCGAATAATTCGAAGAAGGTGTATTTATGCCTCACGATGGAGAACTTCTCCGCTGACCAGTTGGTCAGGCCGTAGAGCATGTAACCGGTTGCCTTTAATTTATACAGGATTTGAATCGTATCCGGAATAACCCCAGTGATAGATTTCTCCCATTCCACGTCATATGCCCGGATAAGATGTGCATATTGCGGGAATTTTGAGGATAGATCCGCCACTGCCAGAGCAAAAGGATAACCCTTATCCTGGGAAAGATTCCATTCGTTGAAATTGATCTCTGCCAGAAAACGATCTATCGCAGCTGTATCACTGGCAAAATATTTATTGAAAACCTTATGGGGGTCCCATTTTATCAGGACATTGCCAAAATCGAAGATGATGGCGCGGATAGGTGTAGTCATCACATTTGTCAATTTAATATCCCTGGAATTTCTTCACCATTCCCGCAACTTTCCGATCACAACCCTTTTCATAGTGCCAATCCCAGCCGCGAACATTGTTACCTGGATTTGTTTTTTCGTCAACCTCATCAGGTCGATCGTTTTCTTTTTTGATTCTGCTGCTACCTTCAGGAACTGCCGTGCCATTCCTCCCAATGTGGCACCTAAAGCTATACACTTAGTTATATCCAAGCCATCTTTCAGCCCACCGCTGGCAAAGACCAGTACTCCTGGCGCAGCTTTTCTGACATTTAGAATCGACTGTGCGGTGGGGATGCCCCAACTTGAGAATGTACCAGCCAATTGGCGGATAAATTCATCCGGGGCACGATACATCTCAACTTGCGACCAACTTGTTCCGCCTGCGCCAGCCACATCGATAGCGGCGACACCACATTCAGCCAAAATCCTTGCCGTTCTCCTTGAAATTCCCCAGCCAACTTCCTTAACAATTACTGGTAAGCCCAATTGCTTACATATTTTTTCAATTTTTTTCGCCAGTCCTGTAAAAGTCGTGTCGCCATCTGCCTGCACGGCTTCCTGCAATGGATTGAGATGCAGGATGAGGGCATCAGCCCGAATCATATCCACAGCACGGCGGCACTCATCAATACCATAACCATAGTTGAGTTGCACCGCCCCCAGGTTGGCGAAGAGGAGAATGTCCGGCGCAACCTGACGGACAATGGCATAGGTTGGAATCTGGCGGAGGTCTTCCAGCGCAGCGCGCTGGCTGCCGACTCCCATGGCCAGACCGCATTCCTGAGTTGCCTCCGCCAGGCATTGGTTGATTTCCATAGCCTGTCCTGTTCCTCCGGTCATGGATGAGACCTGAACAGGAGCGCTGAGTTTCTTTCCGAATAACGTCAGAGAAGTATCAACCGCTTCGAGATCCAACTCGGGTAGTGCTTCGTGGACAAAGTGGTAATGTTCCAATCCAGTGGTCAAGCCGGATTGGACATCCTGCTCCAGGTTGATTTTTATATGCTCTGATTTACGAGCTTCAAGGGGCGTAACCTTTTTCATCATTTTGTGTTCCGTCTATTGAATTATAATGGCATCCCGGTTACAATTGGGCCAGAAAAAATTTAGGAGGCACCATGGCTAACACTTTTGACGAGGTCAAAGCTATCATTATCGATTTATTAGGCGTAGACGAAGCCAAGGTTAAACCGGAAGCCCGTTTCCGCGAGGACTTGGAAGCTGATTCGCTTGACCTGGTTGAACTCATTATGAAATTTGAGGATGTCTTTGGCACTGAGATTTCTGACGAAGAGGCACAGAAGATAACCACTGTGGGTGATGCAGTATCATTTGTTGAGTCTCAAAAAGCAAAGAAATAACCATTTTGAATACTTCTTAGGGGCACGAACGCCGACGTGCCCCTGTGCTTAAACTTGCAGGGACGACCCATAAAGTCGCCCCTGTCGTGTTATTCCAATAAAGAGGGAATTTCTTCCGGGTAGCGAGCCACTTTCACGCCAGCATCTTCAAGTGCTTTGACTTTATCAGCTGCAGTACCCGTCCCGCCTTCAATGATAGCCCCAGCGTGCCCCATGCGTTTGCCAGGGGGGGCGGTTTGCCCAGCAATGAACGCGACAACCGGTTTAGTCATATTCGCAGCAATAAATTGAGCAGCTTTTTCTTCATCCGAGCCGCCGATTTCGCCTATCATCACAACCGCTTCAGTCCGAGGATCGGCTTCGAATAAATCCAGGCAGTCGATAAAATTCGTTCCATTGATGGGATCGCCGCCGATGCCCACGCAGGTTGTCACGCCCATCTTGTTCTGCTTAAGAGCATAAAGTATCTCATATGTAAGAGTGCCTGAGCGCGAGACGACGCCCACATTTCCAGAGATGGCAATGTCATTGGGTATGATACCCACCTTACTTTCACCGGGAGTTAATAGCCCAGGGCAATTTGGGCCGAGCAACCGAACTTGTTTTTGATCAAGATATTCACGTACGCGCATCATATCTTGAACCGGGATTCCCTCAGTGATGCAAACAATTAGCGGAATACCTGCGTCCGCTGCCTCAAACATCGCATCTGGAGCACCACGAGAGGGCACGAAAATCACGGTAACGTTCGCACCTGTAGCGTCTACAGCGGCTCGGCATGAGTCGAATACCGGAACTTTATCATTCAGCACCCATTCACCGCCTTTGCCTGGTGTCACGCCTGCCACGATTTTAGTTCCATAAGCCAGCATCTGTTGTGCGTGAAAGAGTCCTTCATTTCCGGTAATACCTTGTACCATCAGGCGGGTTTTCTTATTGATCAAGATGCTCATCTCTTGGCCTCCTAAGCCTTTATCGCCGCGACAGCCTTTTTGGCAGCGTCCACCAATGTCTCAGCTGTGATCATCTTGGCATCTGCCAGTAATGCCCGGCCTTCTTCGGCATTTGTTCCAACCAGGCGAACTACCATCGGGATATTCGATTTTACTTCCTTGAGGGATGTTAAGATTCCCCTGGCGACTTCATCACAACGCGTGATTCCGCCGAATACATTGAATAAAATGGTTTTTACGTTCTTGTCGGAAAGGATGATTCGAAGCGCCGCAGCAACCTTTTCTGAGCCAGCCCCGCCGCCAATATCCAGAAAGTTGGCTGGTTCACCTCCAAACAATTTGACAATATCCATGGTCGCCATGGCTAGCCCAGCTCCATTTACCATGCAACCGATTTGGCCGTCCAATTTTATAAAAGAGAGTCCATATTTGCGTGCCTCGGTTTCGACAGAAGCCTCCTCGTCTACATCACGCATTTCAGCCAGCTCAGTATGGCGGAAGAGGGCGTTATCGTCCAATAGCATTTTTCCATCCAATGCCATAAGTTGTTTTTCTTTAAGGATGACCAATGGATTGATTTCGGCCAATGTGGCATCACATTCGACAAATGCGCGCCACAATCCGCGGCATATTTCAGAAAATTGCCTCCAATATTCTTTCGGTAGATCAATGCCAATGGCGATGTCTCGTGCCTGGAAATCACGCAAGCCCAACAATGGATCGATATGTATCTTAATGATTTTTTCAGGTTCTGTACGAGCAACCTCCTCAATTTCAATGCCGCCGGCAGAAGATGCCATGATTACCGGCCGGCGGGCAGCGCGATCGTTGGTGATGCCGAGGTATATTTCCTGATCGATGTTGGCGGCCTCGTCCACCAATACTTTCCTTACCGGCAGACCTTTGATTTCCATCCCAAGGATTTGTGTGGCGAACTCTTCGGCCTCCTTGGCGGATCTGGCCACCCTGATACCGCCGGCTTTGCCACGACCCCCTACCAATACCTGGGATTTAATGACGACCCGGCCGCCCAGCTCTTCGGCGATTTGCCGCGCTTCGGTAGCGGTTGCTGCCACCCTTCCTTTTGGAATTGGAATGCCATACCTGGCAAAAATCTGTTTGGATTGATATTCGTGGAGTTTCATTTAGTTTTATCTCCATTTTTCCCAGTTAAAGAAATTTTTTAATTGAATTTCTGTATTGCCACATGGGTGATCAAAAGTCATTGTACACTGTTTATATATAAAGCAGAAGGAGATTTACTTTAAAGAATCTCATAGTAGATCATCGAGAGATTCAAGGCAAAGTGAAACGCATTAAACGGTTGTTTGCCATGTCACTAACCCAAACCATTCCTTTACTGTCCACCGAGATTCCTGACGGCATTCCGAAATCTCCTGGAGAAGTCCCATATGCGCCCCAAGTGTGGATAAACTCACCATTGGTTGTGAACTCAAGGACACGAAATGAATCCGGGTCAGTGGCGAATATGTGATCTTGTTGATCCACTGCAAGATATGGTTTGTTATCAAGCGATTGGCTGGCCCAACCATCAACATTCCATTGACTGGAAATGTCGTACCTAGTCTTGTCTGTGTTGGGGGAAAAAACCTGAATGCGCTGATTCCATGTATCAGCTACGAAGAGGCTGCCGTGGGCATCAATTGCCAAGCCAACTGGTTCTTCGAATTGACCTGGATCACTCCCGCCTCCCCCAAATTGAAAGATGAAATTTCCGTCGGCATCATAAACAACGATGCGTTTATTGCCAGTATCTGCCACAAGAACATGACCTTGTGAATCAACTATGACACAGCGCGGCCCCCAAAGGCCGAACGGACCGCTTGAAACAGGGTCGTAATTGGGAGTACCCCAAGTCTTTACAGGAACACCATCTGCAGTGAGCTTCTGAATGCGGTGATTCCATGTATCGGCTACATATACCCACTGTCCGTCAGGGGAAATGGCCACTCCCCATGGTTCGCAAAAGGTGCCAAGTGGTACATTTGGAGGGGGAATTGTTGCGTAAGGACATCCTGTTGATACCTGTCCGAAAGACTGGATTGCATTGCCGAGTGAATCAAAGTGCTGGATGCGGTTGTTGCGAGAATCGGCTACATAAAGGCTGCCATTTGGTGCAGTAGCTAAGCCACGCGGCGAATTGAGTTGGCCATCCGTGCTTCCGGATGTTCCGAACACCAGATTTGCCGGCAAGGTTATCATCCCTTTTTCATAGGGATCAGGTTGGAGAGTGGTTCCCTGGACAATCCCATAATCCCACATCTGGGCAGCTATATCTTTGCGGATGAATAATTGCATCCTGGCTGATGGTTGCCAGTTAGATAAGGTAAAACCGCTCTTTCCGCTTTCTTGAGCATAAGCTGAATAATCGCGGTTGAGCCAGATTTGAAAAATGGCTCCTCTGGTGATGGGGTCCATGATCGCGTTCTTAATTCTCGGCCAAGTCAAGCCGAAATAGTCCTGGTTTGGCCATACCATCCGGACATAATCTATCCGATAATAATTATTGGCTACTATAGGTTTGATATTTTCGAAGTTATTCTGATCCACAATAATGACTGGTGTTTCGTGTAGGCTTTCATCAGGTTTTTCGAAAGAAAATGCATTGGGGTAATTTCGCAGGTACCATTTAAATGACCATGAGACCCCCTGATTTGGCAAGTTATTATCGTAAGCGACTTGCAGGTTCTTTTCACCAGCGATGCGGCTTGAAATTCTGTTTATTTGGCTCATGACATCCTGTATGCCTCCGCCTCCATGAGCATAAACTAGATATTCAGTGGCGTCATTAGGATGGACGAAAGCCGCACGTGTGGCCGTTCGAACAGTCAGAACCACCAAAAGGGAAAAAACAATCAACACAGCAATCCGAATGACATCTCGCTGAATCCGCTTTCCCTTTAGTAAATAAATCAAGCCTCCTGCGCTGGCGAAAGCAACGCCTGCTGAAAAAATGAAAGCGGCTGTTGAATTCAACTGCTCCTGTGTCTTCCCTTGAAAGGGAGGATTTGCACCCAAGGTAGTAATCAGCAGCCCGGCCAAACTCGTAAAAAGAACAATTAATAAGATTGTTATCGATCCTGCATGCTGTATGAAATATCCGCGCCAATCAATCCGCTCGATAACCTGTCCGATACCCCAGCCGCTTAATAGGATCATGGGCAATGTAATATGAACGGTTAACCAGGGCATTTTTTCCCCTGCCACTGTTAATGCCAACAGGCTACTAAAGGTCCACCATAAGAGAAGGGGAAAGGTATAATTCCCTTCGCTTGAAGAAGGGGGAGCGATAGGCGGATTGGGTACCAAAACCTTTGCATTTGCATATGTACCATTAATCTCCCCATCAGTGTCGTGCCCTATTAATTCGGTAACAGAAAGAGCGGCGGGGGACTTCCGGCGAGATCCAAGATATATCGCCAGCCAAACACCCAGAGCGGGTAGGAATTCATAAACAGGAATCTGGATAAGTATATAGTAGTACCAGGGTTGACCACCGCGGTGTACACCTTGTTGTTGAAGCCAATAGCCGAGCGAACCAACCGTTCCGGTAAAGAAGCCCCGCCAGTTGGTAAATATACTGGTGTAGAAAACGGTGTAAATGCCCCAGAATAGGGCAGCATAAATAAACCACCGTTTTCTATCCCAAAATAACCCTAGCGCAATTGACCCAAGGAACAAGATGATAAAAACAGCTGCGGTTCGTACAGGCGCCTGTGCCCAAAGAGCCGAAAAGTTCCAGCCCGGCCATTTAAATTGATAATCCAACGGATTCCATCCCAACGCTGAGACCGGGAAGGCGGCCAATTGTGGAAGGACAAATGTGGAGAGAAGGACGAACATGGAAAACGAACGTTCACGGCACAAGTTTTTCCATCCATATCCGATTAAGAGCAGGATAACCGCCAAAATAAAAGCACAGCTGCCTAAAAGTAGGAGTATTGAGATGGTAGGTAAGTTACTTATATTCGAAATGAAATTCCCGGGAATAATTCCTGGAATGATGGGGGCAGCGGTCTGGGAGGAATCTGTCGTAACCTGGACGCGGTTGTAGACTGTTAGGCCCAACGTAGAGCCAACAAGCAGAATTCCAATCGACAGGAAAATGATGAAAATATTCAGGATTGAAGGTGTCTTCCAAGGAGCCCTGGTGACGCGAATGACAATATATACTGCCAAAAAGAGCAGCGCCTGCGCTGTATATATAAAAGCAGTTTCCTTGGAAGTGAAATGAAGAACCGTGGCGATGGTCAATAGGATGAGATAACGGTTTTTACCGGTCTCCAAATATCGCAGGATGGCATAAAGCGTCAGAACAAAGAAGACGCCGATAAAAGACTCGTTACGGGCATAACGTCCATAATACAGGACATATGGGGAAATGAGCATCAAGAAAGCCGCCACCAAAGTCCCAGCACGGCCAAGGTAACGACGCCACTTCCACAGGAGGATTATGGTCAGAATACTAGCGAGAGCGTGCGGAAGCCTGGCAGTGAAGTCGCTAGCCCCAATTAATTGATACGTCAGAGCCAGTAAATGAAATTGTAACGGCCCATGCATCAGAGGAGTATGCTGGTAGCCCTTTCCTATTGCGAATAGCCACGAAAAATAAACGTGTAGATTCTCATCATGGCTCAAAACCCTCGCCCCCAGGTCAAACAACCGGCTGAAAGCAGCTAGGGCCACGATCAGAATGAAAATCGCAAATTCCCCGGTCAATCGGGGAAAGATCGAGAAGATGGGGCGGTCAAGCCAGGATGTTTTTTGGGAGTCGTCAGACATGCAGTTGAACCTACAAGAAATTATGACGTTTTTCTGGGAAAATTCAAGACTTACCCGTCTGCAAGGAAGCAATATTGCACAAGTAAAAATTGCGTGTAGCCATTAACACACATAAGACTACAACCACACCAAATCAAATAATAACAACCAACTGCCCACATCCCGCCTGAATATCCATTCCACGTCCAAGACGAACCGTGCAAGGGATTCCAGATACGGTTAAGATCCGTTTGAACTCCTCTGCCTGCTTATGATTGGTTGCCCGGCCGGAATAACCCAGGGTGGGGTTGAGAGGAATGGCATTAACGTGACACAAAAGTCCTTTTATCTTTTTCGCAAGCAGATGCGCCTGCTCAACAGTGTCATTTACACCGCTGACCAATGCCCATTCAAATGTGATCCGCCGTCCAGTTGCAGCTACATAGGCTCGACAGGTTTCAAGCAATGCATCAACAGGATAACGCTTGTTAATCGGTAACATGGATGTTCGTAAAGTGTCATCCACAGAATGCAAGGATATCGCAAGGTTGACCTGGCGATTTTCAGTCGTGAAGCGCTGGATGGCTGGAATAATACCAACTGTTGAAATAGTGAACCGGCGAGCGCCAAAATGAAAACCTTCTGGATTATTTAGCCGATCAATTGCATCCAAAGAATTTTCATAGTTATGAAACGGTTCGCCCATTCCCATCACTACAACGTTGGTGATGGTTTGGCCATACTCGTGAAGTTGGTGGGCATAATACATCACCTGGGCGACAATTTCCCCACTTAAAAGGTGACGTTTGAAGCCCATCTGTCCAGTGGCGCAAAATACACAGCCCATGGCACAGCCAACTTGTGTGGAAATGCAAATTGTGTTACGCCTTTCATAACGCATCAGTACAGCTTCAATGGCTTTGCCATCTTCCAAACGGAAGAGAGTTTTCTCCGTATGCCCATCCTTGGATTTGACAGTCATGGCAGGATTAAGCACCTGAAATTGCAGGTTATCAGTCAATCTCTTACGAAGAGACAAAGGCAAGTTGGTGAACTGTTCGGGAGAATTCCATAGTTGTGAATACAAGCCGTGCCAGATTTGCAGAGAGCGGTAAACAGGTTCATTCCATGAGTTCATGAGGGAATTTAATGCTGGGAGCGATAGATCATAAATAGAAGTTGGCATTATCAGTCCAAACCTTACTACTTCGCGACCAGCCTATTTTTTAGAAATACCACGAAATTGAATGGGAAATAAAGCAACTTGTTTGAAAAACCTGAAATCATGGTTACGCCACCAACTGGGTCAGATCCTTGGCAATTATTTCTATCCGTGGTTTCCATACCATTGCCTGCTCCAGCCGGCTCACACCACTCAAAACCAACGCCACAGGATAACCTGCGGCCTGTCCTCCGGCGATATCAGTCTCAAGACGATCGCCCACCACCAAAGTATCTTCCTTGGCAGTGTCCATCCGATGACGCGCCAGGTCCATCAGGAATGGCGAAGGTTTACCTGCATAGAAGGGCTCGACGCCGGTAGCCGTAACAATAACTGAGATCCACGCTCCTGCGCCAGGGATCTCGCCACGCGGGGTGGGGAAGGTCTTATCCGGATTGGTTGCGTAGAAAGGCACCCCATGTCTCACCAGTAAGGCCGCCTCACTCATTTTCTCGAAAGTAATCTGCGAATCCAAACCCATCACAACGGCTTGTGCATTTCTTGCATATTCTATGGATAACAATTCAAAGCCACGTTGCTGCAACGCGACCATCACCCCCGTTCCTCCAATGGCAAAAACTTGTCCACCGTTTGGGTACTGTCTTGCGAGCATTTCAGCCACTCCGAGCGCAGAGGTCACCACCTGCCAGGGCTCTACTTTGACACCAAAGGTCGCCAATCGATCGACATATTGCTCAGAGGTTTGTGTTCCGTTGTTGGTAGCAAAGGCAAATTTTAAGCCGCGGTCTTGCATGCGCTGGAAAATGGCCGGTAGATTACCAATCGGGCTGTCCGCTTTCCAAAGCACGCCGTCCATGTCGAGGATCAGGGACTTGATACGGGATGGCAGCAAGTGACTAATCCTACGTTCCATACTTTGTCATTATGTAATCAAACACAGGCTGGTCGATCCAGCCATCTTTAGCGTTGCAGCGCTCTTCAAAATTCTCATTTCCAACAAATGCATTCAAAGCAGTACGGGTGGCTTCGTCCATTCGTCCATGGACCTGACCATGATAATATCCCATATGAGCTATGATTTTTTGAAGCTGCCGGAGAACTTCACCGGTTAGACCAAGGCGCTCAGATTCAGAGCTTTTGCCAAAATATAGTTCATGCAAATCCAGTAGTTCTCCTAAACGCAGGACCGGGTCGGAATGATCATCCACCCGATAATCCATCCATCTGTCAATAAATCCCCCATAACCGCCCTTCGGCTTGACTACATAGATGGCTGCACTCTGGCGACCGCGTCGGTCGCCACCCGCTTGGTCACCTGCCAACAGAGCCTTATAGAGGCGGCCCGGCAATTCACCTTTCATTGCAAGAAAAGCTTTTTGCATGGCAGGCACAACCTGATCACCGGATAGGATATTACCCTGGATGGCATAGCCGAATCCAGTCACACCACCTGCCCAAGTTTGGCAGATCTTTCCTGTAAATGTGGCAGATCCACCATTGGCATCCACAATCCCAACCTGTCGGTGTTCCCGTTCCGGGTCATCCGCCAACAATTTTGAAAGGGTTTCGTCAGCGGAGGAGCCACTTGACAGCATATCCAGCCCGCGAGGACCGAAGGATGTATTGGCAAAGGCTTGCGTGGCTACTGCACCGGCCCCAGCCTGCGCCCAGGGCACTACGGCGCCCACTGCTGGAAACTTGGAGGCCACAGCAACACCCCAAGACTTTTCATCCAAATCACAGGCAACGATTGAGAATGTGGAGGGGAAAATCATATTCTCCTCTGATAAGCATGGCAGAATAAAGCCGTTACATCCAAAAAGCCGGCGGAGCTATACAATCTGCCCCGACATATGTCATTTCTTTTTGGGTATCTCGAGCACCTGGTCAACCAGGCCATAATCCACGGCCTGTTTCGCATCCAGATAGAAATCGCGCTCCGTATCCTGTTTTATGACATCCACGGATTTGCCAGTGTGTTTCGCCATGATATCATTCAATAGGGTACGTAAGCGTAGAATTTGCTTGGTTTGGATCTCGATATCCGTCGCCTGACCCTGCGCACCGCCCAATGGTTGATGCATGTGGATGGTGGAATTCGGCAAAGCGTAACGACGGCCCTTCGTACCGGCTGTCAACAATACAGTCCCAAACGAGGCTGTCACTCCTACAGCAACGGTGCTGATTGGGTTGGAGATCATTTGCATCGTATCATAAATAGCCAGGCCTGAGTAAATAACACCCCCAGGCGAGTTAATGTACATCTGGATTTCGCGTTCAGAGTCCTCGCGATTTAAGAACAATAACTGTGCCACAATAACATTAGCCACCTGGTCATCAATTGGTGTGCCAAGGAAGATGATCCGTTCCTTTAGAAGGAGCGAATAAATATCGTAAGCACGTTCGCCACGACCCGAGGATTCAATCACCATCGGGATAACGCTTTTAGGATCGGGGTTCATATATGCTCCATTTCTTTAATATAATTAATATGCGGATTAATTATTTTGGACTTGTCTTTTTCACTTTCCGGGAGGCTGATGATGTCTTTTCTTTTTCAGCATTATTATCTGACTTATCTTCAGCCAAAGTAGTTATTGCCGAAGGGTTTACTTTCTTTCTGGCAAGCTTCTTGTTTGTTTCAGCTTTCTTAGTGGAAGAAGATTTATTGGCAACTACCTTCTTGGTTTTTCCTTTTTCCGGGAGGTTTTCGTCGGTAATTTCCGGTGCTTGACCTGTGGCAATATCCTTCAACCGATTCAAAGTCAGTTGAACATAAGCCCGATTGGCAAACTCCATGGCAACAGCATTCATTAGCTGTTTAGGTGGCTGGGATTTACCACGCGTCATCTTCTGGAAATTGGAATCTCCCTGATATTCACCCCAGGTTTGCTGGAATGAGGATTGCAGCAATTCCTGGCTTACTTCGATCTTTTCAACTTTTGCGATCTCGTCCATGATAAGCGAGCGCTCCAATCGCTTGACTGCAATCGGCCTGGCTTCCTCAGCAATAAATTTTTCCTCATCCATTTGGCGTGATTTTAGATAGGCTGCCATGTCCAGGTTCTGGCCTGCCAGCCGGGATTTCAGATCTTCCATGACATGCTCCACTTCGTGGTCAACCACTTGTGGGGGGTATTTGATTACCGCAGCTTCTTTGATCCTTTCAATCAACTTGGTAAAGTATTCGTCATCGTATCGTGCCTTGGATTGAGTAGCCAGGTTGGCCTTGACTGCTTCATGCAAGGCTTGCAGATTCTCAAACGGCCCAGCTTTTTTGGCAAAATCGTCGTTCAACTCTGGCAGAGTGCTGCCTCTAACCATTTTTACTGTCACGGTAAACAAAACCGTCTGGCCTTTCAGACTATCATCCTTAACATCCTTGTTATATTTGTGGCTGAATGATTTACTTTCGTTTACATCCAAACCGACCAACTCATTTGAGAAGCCCGGGAATGGGAATTCATCCTCCTTCCCATCGTCGCGAATGAAAACTGGGAGTCCGGGACGATCCATCAACGGGGCTTCCCCTTCGGCGGCTTTCGACTTGATACCCATCAGGTCTATCATCACGAAATCTCCCGTTTGGATGGGGCGATTTACCGTTTCAGTCTTCGCGTACATCTGGCGTAATTCATCAAGAGATTTATCTACTTCATCTTCATCGGGTTCTTTCCAATCGTAAGGTAACCGAATCGAACGGTAATCGCCCAGTTCCACGTGCGGAGCAAGTGGGACAGTGAAAATAAATTTCGGGTTCTTATCAAGATCTTCAAATTTTTCCAGAGAACCGGGTGCGCCTGGTTCCAAATTGGCTTCTTCGATGGCTTTCGGATAAACCTCGTCCAAGAGTAAATCAACAGCATCTTCGACGATGACACTTTCCCCAAAGGTCCGTATGACGACGTCATAGGGTGCCTTGCCGGGGCGGAAGCCAGGAATTGATTTGCGCTGAGATATACGGCGGGCAGCGCGATGCCTAGCACCCTCCATTTGCTCGGGTTCAAGTTGTACGGTCATAGTGACTTGGTGATCATCACGGGGCAGGGTGGTAATTTTCAATTCTAAATCCTTCTTTCAGTTTATGAATTCACGATGCTGTATGGGGAAGACGGGACTTGAACCCGTACGCCTCGCGGCACAAAATCCTAAGTCTTGCGCGTCTGCCAATTCCGCCACTTCCCCGGAACTGCAAGATTATAAGCGTAAGAGAGATGTGCGTCAATCAATGGGATATCAACGTTAACCTTTTGCTTACAGGAGTATTCTGCATTCTTTGGCAGTATAATCGCACAATCTTATCTATTGGAGTTACTCTTGAGCAAGGTCATCAATCCCAATGGCGTTGGAAAAGAACGGATTCATCTTACGAAGGGAGTTGTTTTGGCCATTCGAGAGCTGGCACAACTAGGCTCACCCGGAGCAGCCTCTCGTGACTTGGCCTCTTTTATAGCCCTGGCCCTGGCGAGAATCTCCAAAACAGTCGAAGAAACCGTGGCTCCTTGGGAAAAACGTGATTATTGGGTTAAAGCCGATAAATTTCGCATGGATTGGGCTTGGTCGGGGCAATATGCTGAGAAAATGAAACGAGCTGTTTTGAATGAGGACTGGGAAAGTATTACTCAGATTGCGGCATTGACAGCTCAGAAATTGGGTAGAGTGACTGTCCCACCGGGACATCGTCTTGGTCATCCCTGGGTTGGCGCTTGGAAAGAATTACAAAAAGAATAAAAAAGAGCACAGACGCCTGGAATACCCCTCCAGGCGTCTGCAATATTTATTGTCCCATTATCACGGCGTTGAATATGTGACAATCAGGCTTGGATTGTTGAATGTAATCCTATCCTTGATGGCATCACCATTCGATCCAGCAAACTGCATTCTGAGCTGAAAACGGCTGGAACCAATCTTAGATTGGAGGGCAGCCTTTAATTCGGGAGAAACCTCCAGTGAATTGAGAGGTGTAACCGAGCCCCAATCCACGGTATTTCCAGACGGGAATCCTTGGACGAAGTCAGTGGGTTCAAGTTTAGAGCCATAATTGGTTATATATCCATTCAAAACACCCAAGCTTCCAAATGGGTTCCCGGTGACTGTATAATCTTTAAAATTTATTTTAACTTCTGTTATTGAGGACTTGGCTGGAATGCCGGTAATATCAAAGCTTAAGAACGCCTGGCAAGCTCGGGTGGCATCTGCACTGGACTCGCCAGCCGTATAGTCCGGAGTGAGGCCTGTATCCGCGCAAATCGTTCCGCTTTCCCCGGAAACAGGTACTAACGTGGCGGTATTACTGGCGACTACTATGATCTTAACGAAGAATGTTCCACCTGTGGGTGTAATTCCAAAAAGTACTCCACCGGGATCACGCATGCGCCAAAAACCTTGATATGTGCCAGGGGTGGCCGGCGCAGTCAAATTGACAGCCAAATCCACCATCTGGCCAGGATTTACCACGCCACTGGTGAGCGACTGGGAGTAACCGGAATTGACACCCATCCCATCCTGATGATCAAATATGAGTAAGTAGTTGGAATTCCATGAACAAGTACCGACATTCTTGATACGCCATGTTTTTGTGAAAGCCTGGTTAGGTGCAAGAATTGTGTTATCCGGGTAAGTCACATCTGTTACAAAAAGACCCAGGTTACATGGAATCGGCGTGTTAGTCGGCGTGAAAACGGGTGTATTGGTTGGTACCGGCGTCAGGGTGTTGGTGGGAACTGAGGTATTTGTCGGGATGTTCGGTGTCGGTGAAGCCAATACAGCCACACGTGTCAACTCGGCCGCTACCGTCTCGGCGGCTTGAGTAAAGACTGCATCAGGCGAGGCTGGAGTCACCTGACTTCTCGGTAAATTACATCCAACCAGGACAATAATCAATATCAAAACAATCCCATATGATGCCATTTTCATAAAGCACCTCCTTCCTAATAGGTAGTGTACTGATTTTCTTAGCTCAGGTCAATAGTAAAGACGCTGGAATTGTCATTAAGTTCCCCCACAACCATCTTCCATTTTTTGTTAAAAGAGGGCTATTTGAAAAGCGGCACGGCGGCCGTCAAAAAGTAGGAACGGGGCTGCCCGTTGGGACAACAAACCCATCTTCTTCAATATGTTCACATCCCGAATTTTATTAAGTCGCCGTGCTCGTAAAATGGCCTGTGCACCCTTAATCCCAATTCCTGGTACGCGTATAAGTGTATGGTATTCGGCCCGGTTGATTTCAATGGGTCTTTCGGATAAATGTTCTTGTGCCCATGCCAATTTTGGATCGATATTTGTTGGGAGTTTGCCGTCCCTCTCAAAAGGCAATTCTTCAAGATCAAACCCATAATCACGCAGTAAAAAAGAGGCCTGGTACAACCTGTGTTCACGGATTACGGGTGTCGCTGGCTGATTCTCAAGTGGAGTGTTCGGGACAGGATTGAAGGGGGAGAAATAGGCCCGGCGTAAGCCAAGTCGATGATAGAGATAATCTGTGGTCGTCAACAACTCCAAGTCGGATTCTCCAGAGCCTCCAGCCACAAATTGGGTTACTGACGAAGGCCAACGACCGTTCCAGCCCATATAACCTGGTTGACTGTGGCGAATTTCCTCAATCCATATAAGTGGTTGAAGAAGTTCCTCAGTGAACTGTTTATGAGGGGCCAATTTTGCCAGCCGATTGTCATTGGGTGCTTCCAGATTTACGGATACCCTGTCAGCTAAAAGCATGGCTCGTTCCACCTGGGAGCGTTCGGCGCCAGGCATGATCTTCAAATGGATGTAGCCGCGAAACCCAAGCTTGTGGCGCATTATATCGGCAGTTTCGATTAATTTATCTTGGGTTCTGATGCCGCCACCAGCCATCCCTGAACTTAAGAAGACTCCTTCGGCAATCCTTTTTTGGAATAACATGGCGAACAACCGGGCAAATTCTTCTGGCTGAAAAGTGGCCCGACGAAAATCACGTCCGGACCGGAATGAACAATAATAACAATCCCTTTCGCATGCTGACGTGAGTAATGTCTTAAGAAGCTTGATGCGTTGCCCATTCGGGAGCACGGCAGGGTGGACAAAAACCGCCTCTGGACAACTCTCGTTTCGATCCAAGTAGGGAGTGCCAACTGGACTGTAATCCTCAGCTGGCTCGAAGGACATTTGTTCACTCAATGCTTTCAATCGGACAATATTATCCATAACGCTATTATAGAACATTATTTCTAATTGTCAATATGTTTTTTCTGGATGATTTTATCCCTCATCAGATTTCTTTCTCTAACAGAAATAAAAGTGGTAAACATTCTGCCATGAGGATCGCCATGATTTCTTACCAGAAAGAATCGCTGTCAATTCTCATTCATCAGTTGCCCTTCCAGCAATACCCAACTCCACCCAGCAGGGCAGGGGAGGACATTCAGCGTTTATGGAAGTCAGATCGATCCTGGCATTGAAGCTATCGCTTCTGGGGTTATCAACCCTATAATAATTAATAAGAGGTCGAAAGAAGTTCTCTCGACCTCTCGATCACACTAACCTGCTATCCGTATAACCTTATATATCGTAATATAGTGAGAATTCGTACGGAGTAGGACGAATACGAACTGGATCAAGCTCATTCTGGCGTTTGTAGGTGACATGTGCTTCCAATAAATCCATCGTAAACACGTCCCCTTTAAGTAGGAAATCATGGTCTTTATCGAGAGCGGCAAATACTTCATTCAGCGAGCCGGGAACCTGTTTAATGAGTTTGGCTTCTTCATAGGGCAGTTCGTATAAATCTTTATCAATCGGTTCACCCGGATCAATTCGATTCTGGATGCCATCCAGGCCGGCCATCAATAATGCTGAAAAACACAAGTACGGGTTGCTGGTCGAGTCTGGAGCACGGAATTCGATGCGCTTGGCTTTTTCGCTGCTGGTTACCGGAATCCGGCAAACTGCTGAACGGTTCCGCTGTGAATAAGCCAGATTGACGGGTGCTTCGTAACCGGGAACCAGGCGGCGGTAGGAATTTGTGGTTGGGTTGGTAAAGGCCAGGAGTGCTGGGGCGTGTTTTAGCAAACCGCCAATATAATACTTGGCGGTGTCGGAGAGCTGACCATATCCCGAAGGGTCAAAGAAAATGTTTTTCTTCCCTTTCCAGATCGAAGTATGAACATGCATCCCGGAGCCATTATCTCCAAAGACAGGCTTGGGCATAAATGTGACCGTCTTCCCGTTCTGACGTGCAACGTTCTTGGCAATATACTTATAGACAAGGAGTTGGTCAGCCATGCGGGTAAGCGTATTAAAACGCATACCCAGCTCCACCTGGCCAGCTGTGGCGACTTCATGGTGATGGATCTCCATCTCTATGCCGCACTCTTCGAGAGCCAAAAGAATTTTACTTCGCAAGGTCTGCAATGAGTCGGTTGGCGGAACTGGGAAATAACCGCGCTTGGGCTGGATCTGGCCACCCAAATTGGGTTTGGTCCCGTCTCCACTATTCCACCAACCTTCAGCGCTATCGATAGCATAGAAGGACTCATTGGTGTTGCTTGCATAGCGGACATTATCAAATATAAAGAATTCCGCTTCAGGTCCGAAAAAGCAGATATCGCCTATCCCGGTCTGTTTTAGATAGGCTTCGGCTTTCTTGGCTACGAAACGTGCGTCACGGCTGTAAGGTTGACGGGTGATCGGGTCATGAACATTACAGCCGATAACCAGGGTGGGAATTTCTGCCACCGGATCCAGAAAGGCTGTATCCGCGTCCAAAAGCAACAACATGTCAAACTCATGGATTTCCTGGAAACCACGGATAGAAGATCCGTCAAATGGGATTCCGTCTTCGAATAGTTCCGTGTTGAGGCGATGAGACGGGATGGAAAAATGCTGCCAGGTTCCGGGCAAATCTACAAACCTCAGGTCCACTATTTTTACATTTTTCGCCATATCGAGTACTTCATCAACATTTTTTCCCATACAAAATCTCCTTTTTAGAATATCAGAATAACACATTCACCTTAAATAAAAAATTCTTCCTATTTTACTTCTTAACTTCACTTAATCAATAGCAAATCGCTTAATTCACTAAACAACTCACTACGGTATAATCTTTGTGATGTTTGAAAACTTACGAGACTTATCGACCCTTGAAGATTTGCATGACCTTGTAAAAGCGCAATTCTTGCTTCAGAAGGCTGGATTTGCTGACTGGAACACTGCCCGGGCGATTTTCCAGCGGATGGAATCACAAGATCAACAAGGCCTGGCAGCTATTCTTTCGTACTTGCTGTCTGCGCTTGAAACCGCAGCCGACCCTGAACGTTCGCTGGTTAATTTTGAACGCTTCCTGGACTCTTATGGGCCAAAACTTTTTTCAGAATTAATCAGAAATCCGCGTGTCATTGAAATTCTGATTACTCTCTTTTCGGCTAGTGCCTTCCTTACTGAGATATTATTACGTACTCCGGATGCGATAGAACTTCTAAAAGATCGACAGGCTTTGACAGAGCACAAAGCTGTAGAGCAGTTCCAAAATGAGGCGGTTTCTGCCGCCAAACCCGGTGAGACGGAAGATGGGAAATTGGATACGTTGCGCCGTTACCAACGCCGCCAACTCTTGCGTGTAGGTGTCAGCGACTTTCTTGGCTTGTTCGACTTAAGGACCGTCTTTACCCAACTTTCCCGTTTGTCAATCGGATTGATCCGTTCTTGCCTATCGCTTGCTTCACAAGAGACAGGCATCGCACCCAGTGGCTTTGCTGTACTGGCATTGGGCAAATTGGGCGGCCGGGAACTCAACTACAGTTCAGATATTGACTTAATTTTTGTTGCAAAAAGAAATCCAGACGATTACCTGAGTCTGGCAACCCAATTCATTCGGAACATCGCCGGAACAACCCCGGAGGGATTTCTCTACCGTGTAGATTTACGTTTGCGACCGTGGGGAAACGACGGCCCATTAATAACGACATTGGATGGCTATTTACAGTACATGCAAAAGAATGCCCAGCTATGGGAAAAACAAGCCTTTTTCAAGGCTCGTCCTATAGCAGGAAACTTATCCGTAGGAGAAGAGCTACGAGATAAAATCGAACCATTTCTTTTTAATACACCGGCAGATGAAGTTCGTGCCAACATCTTTGGCATGAAACAACGTACAGAGGAATTTCTTCGGGAAAAGGGGCGCAGTTGGGGGGAGGTTAAGCTGGGGGAGGGATCAATCCGGGATATCGAATTTATTGTTCAATCCATGCAATTGGCCCATCCTGCCATTCGCACTCGAGCCACCCTGAAGGCAATCCCTCAGTTGCGAGAGAAGGGCTTATTGTCACCCACGGAGACGCATACTCTGATGGATGGATATAATTTTCTCCGAACAATTGAACATTACCTGCAAATTATTGATTACCGCCAGACCTACACTTTGCCTTCCGATCAAAACGCACTTGCCTTACTCGCCCGGAAGTTCGGTTTTGAAGGTCCACAGGCTGGTGAACAATTCGTCAGCCGATATGAACAGCATTCCCGTGCCATACGATCGATCTTCCTGAAATATGTTGGAAATGATTCCGTAAACGAAATTGCAGATCTCCCACAAGCATCTCCCCAAGTTATTCAGCATATCGCCCGAATGGATGCTTCTTACACCGCGACATTTACCCCGGAAGAAATCAAACATCATGTCCAACTTATAAATAAGATTGACGGCGATTCTATAGTCATCGTAGATGCTCAGCCGTTGGAGGACTTACGCTGGCGTGTAACAGTGGTCGGCTTTGATTATCTTGGGGAATTATCCCTAATTTGCGGTCTCATGTTTGTATATGGTTTGGATATTATCGAAAGCCAGGCTTTTACTTATGAGCCTTTTGTGGGGGATAAATCACGGGTTAGTACTTCGTTAGTTCAAAAGGTATCTCGTTCATCCCATCCGAAAGCCAAGGTGAAAAGACCGGGAAATGAAGTGCCAGGCCACTCAATCCAATCAAACCGGCAGAAAATTGTTGATGTATTTATTGTCCGATCCATTCACCCCGAATTGTTGACCTCTGATGTCTGGTCTCATTATTCAGAGGATCTAGATGCCTTGTTATTCAAAATGCAGGCCGGCCAACGACGTGAAGCACGCGGTGACCTGGCAAAGCGTGTGGGAAAAGTGTTCCAAGGTATGGCCGCTAAAACGGCTACGCTCTACCCCATTGATATCGATATTGATAATGATTCTTCCAACCTCTACACAATTTTGGAAATTGGTTCAACTGATACTGTTGGTTTCCTTTACGAGTTTAGCAATGCCCTGGCAATGAATCACATTAACATTTCCCGCATGTTCGTCCAATCGATTGGAAACCGGGTCAAGGATACGATCTATGTGACTGATGACGAAGGACATAAAATCATCTCTCCTGTGAAGCAGCGCGAGCTGCGCGCTGCCACGGTGCTCATTAAACACTTTACGCATCTATTACCTCGTTCGCCGAATCCTGAAACAGCCTTACTGCATTTTCGGGAATTTCTTGCTCAACTATTTGATCGCCCAGATTGGCCAGATGAATTGTCAAAACTCGAAAAACCGGAAGTTTTGGATGCCCTTGCCAGATTGCTAGGGGTGAGTGACTTTTTGTGGGATGACTTCTTGAGAATGCAATATTCCAATCTTTTCCCGGTAGTTCGTGATGTAGATGCTCTCGCTGTAAGCAAGAGTCATCTGCAATTAGAGACTGAGCTTGAAAAATTATCAGGCCGGACGGATGATTGGTGCGCCACTTTAAACGGTTTCAAGGACCGGGAGATGTTCCGCATTGATATGCGTCACATACTGGGATACACGACGGAATTTTGGGATTTTTCTTATGAATTAACTGATCTTGTGGAAGTCGTTCTGTCGGCTGCCTTTTATCGTTGTCTTAAAGAGGCATACAAAGAATTCGGGGATCCACGCTTGGAGAATGATGATCCATGTCCAGCTTCATTATTTGCACTAGGGAAATGTGGTGGTCGTGAACTTGGATTTGCATCGGATATTGAAATAATGCTGATTTATGGTGGCATAGGTATGACTGCAGGTCCGAAGCCAATTTCGACAGGCGATTTCTTTGAAGAATTAATTCGGTGTCTGATGAAATCGATCCAGGCCCGCCAGGAGGGGATTTTCCAGATTGATTTACAGCTCCGTCCTTATGGAAAAGCTGGCAGCCTGGCTGTCTCAGAAGAAGCCTTTCAACGTTATTTCGCGCCCCAGGGACCAGCATGGGCTTATGAACGCCAGGCACTGGTTAAACTACGCCCAATTACCGGCGACAAGTTACTTAATGATAAGATCTGCAGGTTGCGGGATCAATATATATATACCGGTGAGCCTTTCAATGTCACCGCCATGCGTGCCATGCGTGAACGGCAAATCAGGCATCTTGTCACTGCCGGGATATTCAATGCGAAATACAGTCCTGGCGGCCTGGTCGATCTGGAATATCTTGTCCAAGGGTTACAGATATCGTATGGTGCTGAGATACCATCTCTGCGAACGACTAACATCCGTTTGGCAATGACAGCCCTGTCTGATGCAGGCATATTATCGAAGGACGATTATACCCGTCTGCACAAAGCGCATACGTTCCTGAGTTGGCTGATTGATTCACTGAGAGTTGTTCGTGGGAATTCCAAAGATGTCGACATTCCGCCTTTTGAAAGCGAAGAGTTCTCTTTCCTGGCCAGACGATTGCGTTATGGCTCTGAAACGACCCGCTTGAAGGAGGATCTTTTACTTTATCCAACAGATGTCCAAGAACTCAGCCAACGGTTGCTACCCAGTTTTTGAATTAAACCATAAGGTTTGTCAGCTATACTTTAGCGGTGAATGGCACGCGGGGTGGGGGAGCCGGCAGATTATCGCAGTTGAAACCGTTTCATATAAAAATAATAATGTATCAAATACCGCTGGAGGAGCAAAACCAGGTGATATGATATTGTTCATTTATTCTTTCGCACAAGACGTGCAATTTTCGGGAGGGGGATTGACAAGGTATTTGTTTCGTTCTATAATATTATTGCTTTCGATAAGTATTATTATCATAAACATGGAGAATGAAGAATGGATGCCCCTACAATCACTCAGGCTATGGAACAATACCTGGAATCCGTGAAAATGGCGCGGAGCCCCAATACAAGTCGAACATATACCAATGCGATGCACATCCTTGTTGTTGTATTGAAAGATCATGGGCTGGATCCACAGCTATCACCCGTTTCTGAATTGTCGGAAAACGCAGTAATCTGGTTGGCGATTGCGCTTAAAGATTATTCTCCTGCCAGCGAACAACTATATCTGGCTGCTACAACTGGTTTCTTCAAATTCCTTGCTGCAGAGAAATTATCCGAAATTAACCTGCCCCGCCTGGATCTCTTGCGGCAACAGCGTTCCCGGCGATCAGGAGCGCGTTTGCCTCAATTTCCCAGGGATGATATAGAACGCATCCTAAACTTTGTGACAGAATTCACTAATAACTTGTCAGACAACCCGGCTACTCGGTTACGCGCAAGACGTGATCGAGCTTTTTTATTTACCCTGGCGGATACCGGCTTACGCGTCCATGAAGCTTGCAACTTAAGACGTGGTGACATTGATTGGAATGAAGGTAGGGCCATGATTATTGGAAAAGGCGACAAACAAGCGGTTGTGCGATTCTCGACGCGCAGCATAAATGCAATAAAAGAATACCTTTCAACCCGCGCCGCAATAGACGGCGCATCCGGACGTCCCCTGCCCTCTTTACCTTTATTCGCGCGCCATGATAAGGGTGCCGGGAAAAAAGTCAAGGCAATATCAACCACAACTGGACGGAATATCGTCAATGAGTATGTCCGTCTATCCCTGGGCAATGAAGCGGAAGGTCGTATCACTCCCCACTCATTCCGGCACTATTTCGTCACCACCGTTTTGCGGGCTTCGGGAAACCTTAAACTAGCTCAAGAACTGGCTCGCCATGCAAGTATCCAGGTAACCCAACGTTATGCCCATCTATCGGACGATGAACTGGATAAAGGTTATCACGATATTTTCGAAAAATAGAAAGTTCGGTTATACGCATAGCTTTATTGCATCAACCAGCCGTTCGATTTGCTCATGGGAATGGGTGGCAAAAATGGCGATCCGCAGGCCGCCTCCTGCGGGAGCGCTGGTGTAGGAATGGACCAATTCCACTGCTATGGCTTGCTCGAACAATTTATTTTTTATCCATTCAAGCCTGATCCCCTCCCGGGCTTCCAAGCAAAGAATTGGAACCGGCGTATCTGATAATTCCCAGCCCAAGGCTCTCAGGCCGTCGCGCGCATGCTTTACATTGTCCCACAAACGCTGACGCAATTCAGGGATAATGCGTGCCAATCTCAAAGCTCGCGCTGATGCAGCCGCCACAACCAAAGGTGGAGGACTGGCACCTGCGTAGATACGGGAAGCGCGGTCGACCTTTTTCACCCATTGCTCCGTACCCCATATAATCCCACCATAACCGCCCAGCGCCTTGGCCAATGTCGCCGAGGTGCAACAATTTGGATCCCGGATATCATAATAATCTGGTGTACCACCTCCGTTTTTTCCCAGAACACCCACGGCATGGGCGTCGTCCAAATACACCAATCCCTTGAAGGGCTTGACCAGTTTCAGATATTCAGGAAGAGGCGCGATTTCGCCTGAGACTGGAAAGACCCCATCGCTCAACACCAAAGGACGTTCCCCTGGACGCAGATTTCCACGAAGTTGTTCCGCCAGGCTTTGTGGCCGTAAGTGGTGAAAGGATGTTATAGGCAGGTTTGTGGCCTGGGCTGCGTCCCATAGACTGTAATGCCCCGATGAATCAATAAAGATATGGTCAAAGCGGTTGCCGGTTGCCTGGGTCAGAATGGAAGTTCCCAGGTAACCGGAGGCAAAATAGAGCACCTTCTCAGCTCTAAAATAGGCACAGGCTTCCTGTTCAAACTCATCATAAACAGGATGTTCACCGTACCCGCCGCGTGATGTGGCAGTGGATAGACCATACAGGTGCAATGCTTCTTGAGCAGCCTGAACTACAGCGGGATGGCTTTGCAAACCCAAGTAACCAGTGCCGGCAAAGTAATCCATCTCGCGGCCATTGAAGATCATACGTGCCCCTGGTGGGCTTTCCATGCGAAGCGGCATAAAGTACTCGAAGCTATCTTATCATAAACACCATGGGAGGCGTCAAGTATAATAATGCGATTATGAATCCAGTCGGGCGTGTGACGGAATTATGGCGTGATAAAGAGTTATTGAGTCAGTTATATCATTTAGCCGCGCCCATTGCACTGCAGAACCTATTGACGGCCTCATTGGGCATGGTAGGAAGTGTGATGGTTGGACAACTTGGGGATACAGCCATAGCCTCAGTGGGATTGGCAGGCCAGGTGTTCTTCCTGCTCACCCTGATTTTATTCGGAATCGGCAGCGGTTCAGCCATGTTTACAGCACAATTATGGGGAAATAAGGATATTGGCAGCCTGCGAAAAGTACTCGGGTTGTGCCTGTCGATGGGATTGGTGACGGCTGGTATATTCTTGTTCTTCGTGCGAATTATTCCCTGCAAGAATAATCGGCATATTTTCGATCGACCCGCAAGTGATAACCTTGGGCGGAGATTACTTGCGAATATACGCCTGGGCCTTTTTATTTTTCTCCGTCACCTCCGGCTATGCCGCCGTATTGCGCAGCGTTGGCGAAGTAAAGCTTCCCATGGTCGTAACAGTATCTGCATTGATCCTGAATATTGCCCTGAATTATGTTCTCATCTTTGGCGCCTTTGGTATCCCTGCCATGGGCATCCGAGGTGCGGCTTTTTCTGCTGTTATTGCGCGTTTTGCAGAATGTCTGGCACTAATTCTTATCACTTATGGCAAGAAATATCCAGTTGCAGCCAAAATCGGCGAATTGCTTGCCTTTAATAAGGGATTCTTTGTTAGGATATTCAAACCTGTATTTCCCGTGATCTTGAACGAATTATTGTGGTCTTTAGCCATCACGACCTACACCATCATCTATGCCCATATTGGAACTCCTTCCATTGCTGCCATGAATATTGTCGGCACGGTCGATAACCTTGCATTGGTTCCATTTTTTGGGCTTTCCAGTGCCGCTGCGATTATAGCCGGTCATAAAATCGGTGCTGGTGAAAAAGAAGAGGCCTATATTGCGGTTGGAAAGATTCTGGGCCTTACAGCGATGATTGCTGTTCTGATCAGCGGACTGGTCCTGGCTTTTAGGACGCCAATCGTTGGTTTGTATCAAATAACGCCAGATGTAGCGCTTTATGTAAAACGAGCACTGGTCATTTTGGCTATCTGGATGATTGTTCGTTCCCAGAATATGATCCTGGTGGTCGGAATGATGCGCAGCGGGGGTGATTCACGCTATTCCCTTCTCCTGGATGGGGTTATTATATGGATAATAGGGGTCCCCATGGCAATGTTGGGAGGTATTGTCCTGCGCCTGCCCGTTTACTGGGTCTATTTAATGGTGATGTTGGAAGAATTAACCAAGTGCATTCTCGGTTTACGGCGGTATTTCTCACGCAAATGGATCCATAACCTGACCCAGGCGGTCAACCTCCCCTCCCCTGCCCCAGAAATTTAAGAGCAATCCTATCATCCGGATAATTTAGAAAATGCGGGAAATATCCAATGGATATACCCCCAATCCATGCAATTAACTATTTCAAGAGTTCTTCGGCGTAGTGGCAGGCTGCCTGGTGTCCTGGACGGATTTCCCTCAGGGGTGGTTCGTCGACTGAGCAATTTGGACGTGCAATCGGGCAGCGCGGATGGAAGTTGCAACCTTTGGGCGGGTTGAGAGGGCTGGGAACATCCCCCTTGAGGATAATCCGGTCACGCTTTAAATGCGGGTCCGGGATGGGAATAGCAGACATAAGCGCAAGGGTATAGGGGTGTAGGTTATTCGCAAATAAGTCGTCCCTTGTTGCCAGCTCTACAATCTTGCCAAGGTACATTACGGCGATACGGTCGGAGATATGTTTCACCACGCTCAAGTTGTGAGCGATGAACAGGTAGGTCAGACCAAATTCCTTTTGAAGATCCTTAAGGATATTGAGTATTTGCGACTGAATGGAAACATCCAGCGCCGAAACAGGTTCATCCAATATAATGAACTTGGGCCGCAAGGCCAGGGCGCGAGCTATACCGATACGCTGGCGCTGCCCGCCGGAAAACTCATGCGGGTACCGGCGGGCATGGTAGCCCTCCAACCCCACCTTGCGGAAGGTTTCCATCATCAGATCATAACGCTCGTGAGGCTGCCCAACCTTGTGGATATTCAGCCCTTCCATGACCGATTTGCCCACCGGCAAGCGTGGATCCAGCGAACCGTAAGGGTCCTGGAAGATGATCTGCATGTCGCGCCGCAGCGCTTTCAGCGCCTGGCCTTTCAACTTAAACACTTCCCGCCCTTCAAAGGTCACCTTTCCTGAAGTCGGTTCTACCAAGCGAAGGATAGTCCGTCCCACGGTTGTCTTGCCGCAGCCAGATTCCCCCACCAGACCGAGTGTCTCACCACGATGGATATTGAAACTGACATCATCCACAGCCTGCACCGAGGCAACTACACGCTGGAAAAAACCGGCGCGAACTGGGAAGTACGTCACCAGGTTTTCGACGACCAACAGTTCTGATCCATTTTCCGAGGTGCCCTTGGTTATTTCACTCACCTTGTTTGGCTCCAATGAAATTTACTTCCCAATCGCCAATGGGGCTTGATGGCCTTCGGCATCATGATACAGCCAACAACGTACCTTATGTCCGGGTTTTATATCTTTTAATTCAGGCAGGATCTGGGTACAGATCTCCATACCGGTGTATTCGAGGCGCTTCCGGCAACGTGGGGCAAAGCGGCAGCCAGGCGGCAGATCAACCAGGTTGGGCACTGAGCCTGGGATTACCTCCAACCGGTCAATAGTGCGGCTGAGCACTGGTATTGAGTTGATCAATCCAATTGTGTAAGGGTGTTTCGGCTCATCGAAAATGCGCATTACGCTGGCTTCTTCCACGATCTGCCCGGCATACATAACCGCCACACGTTCAGCCATCTCGGCGATGACGCCCAGATCGTGGGTGATCAGGATGACTGATGCGCCTACATCCTTGCGCAGGTTGCGCATCAAGTCCAGGATCTGAGCCTGGATGGTGACATCGAGGGCAGTGGTGGGTTCATCGGCGATGAGCAAAGCTGGTCGCAGAGCCAGTGCCATGGCGATCATTACTCGCTGCGCCATGCCACCAGAGAGTTCAAATGGGAAGGACTTCACCCTCCGCTCGGGATCAGGGATGCCCACCTGACGAAACATTTCCACCGCTGTCTCCCACGCACCAGAGCGAGTAATCTCCTGGTGGATGCGCAACACCTCAGCCACCTGGTCACCGGCCATGAAGACCGGATTCAAGCTGGTCTGGGGTTGTTGGAAGATCATCGAGATGCGGTTGCCACGGAAATCATTCATTTCTGTTTCGGTCATTTTAAGCAGGTCATGACCTTCAAACAGGATCTCTCCGGTCTCAACATAACCAGGAGGGGCGATCAACCGCATGATCGAGAGGCTGGTGACGCTCTTGCCGCAGCCTGATTCGCCCACCAGGCCGAGTACTTCGCCGGGCATTACGTTAAAATCCACGCCATCCACTGCACGCACCAGTCCATCCTCGGACTTAAAATAAGTGCGCAGATTCTTCACTTCCAGGAGAGGCGAGGTAATGTTATTCGTCACGGATATCTCAGAGATTATCGATTGGTGAGTATTAGCCGCTTGTATGCGCAAGGCGGGGGTCGAGCGCATCCCGTAGACCATCGCCCAGAAGATTAAATGACAGCACGGTCAGAATAATAGCCAAACCGGGATAAAAGACAAGGTGTGGTGCAGTAAAAACCTGGTTGCGTTCTGCACCAAGCATGGAGCCCCATTCCGGTGTTGGCGGCTGCGCCCCCAGGCCCAGAAAGGACAAGGCGGCCGCATCCAGGATGGCAGTGGCGATGCCCAAGGTCCCCTGCACGATGAGAGGGGTGAGGGCGTTTGGTAGGATGCGCTTAAATAGAATCTCGAAAGAGTTGCCACCCAGCGCCCGGGTAGCCGAGACAAAATCCAATTCCCGCACGGTGAGCACGCTGGCGCGCACCACACGGGCGTAAGACGGAATCGAGACGATACCAATGGCCAGCAGGGCATTGATCAGACCGGGGCCGAGCATGGTAACAATGGCAATTGCCAGCAGGAGGGATGGGAACGCCAGTAATACGTCCATGACGCGCATGATGACGTTATCCACCCAGCCACCCATATACCCGGCCAATGCACCCAGGATGGTCCCGATGATTATCGCAAAACCGACCGTAGAAAAACCAATCATCAGGCTCAGGCGTGCCCCATAGAGAAGACGGCTGAACTCATCCCGTCCATTACCGTCAATGCCCATCAGGTGCTGCGGCCGGCTTGCCGGACAGCCGAACAGGTGGATGCAGGGCGCCTCGCGCATGGTGATCGTTTCCACGCCGATCAATGGCGTGTAAGGATCATAGGGAGCAATCCATTGTGCCGTCAATGCAATGATGATCAAGATGCCCAAAATTCCCATGCCCACCAACGCAGACTTACGCTTAAAAAGCCGCCGCCAAGTGATCTGCCACAGGCTGGCAGACCTAAGCGACAGGCCTTCATTATCCAGTTTGGCAATGGTACCTTCGGTTTGCGTCATGGATGCAACCCTATTTCAACTTTACCCGCGGATCCAGGTAGCCATATGAGAGATCTACAATTAAATTCAAAATGACAAAGAAAAAGGCAATCACTACCGTGAAGGCTTGAACGATGCCGTAATCCCGGGCGGTAATGGCATCATAAAGGGTACGACCCATACCGGAGAGATTGAAGACCGTCTCAGTGAGCACCGCTCCGCCCAGGAGGACACCCAGCTGAAGGCCAATGACGGTGACAAGTGGTAGAAGTGCATTGCGGAAGCCGTGCTTGAGCACAACCGCAGTCCTTCTCAAGCCTTTGGCACGTGCCGTACGGATATAGTCCTGGCCAAGGACATCCAGCATGCTCGAGCGGGTCATACGGGCGATCAGGGCCATCGGAATCGTGCTCAAGGCAAAGGACGGCAAGATCAGGTGTTTGATCGCATCGCCCAGCAATGACCAGTTGCCTGTCAGGATGGCATTAAGGATGTTGAGGCGACTGATGAAGGTGACTGCGGCAGTCTGGAAACCCTGTGCTGGAATATTCAGCCCCCAGACTTGTGCAAATGTCGGGGGTAAGACGCCGGCTGTCAAACGCCCGGACGGTGGCAGCTGGAATGGTGTGTTTTTCAATAGAATCGAAAATATAAAAGCAAGCATGAGTCCGAGCCAGAAAACCGGCATCGAGACGCCGATGTTAGCCCATACCATGGTAACAACATCGACCCATGAGTTATGCCGGGCGGCGGAAATAATTCCAAGTGGAATACCAATGATGATGCTCAGGATGAGGGCACAGAAGGATAGCTCGATGGTGGTTGGCAGACGCTCAACCAGCAATTGGCCGACCGTTTCGCTGTAACGGAAAGAAACACCAAAGTCGCCATGGGCAATTTCATTCACGTAAACCACGAATTGAACCGGGATGGGCCGGTCCAAACCATGGCGGTGCAAAAAATCATTGCAAATTGCATCCGTGGCTCTTTCGCCCAGCACGGCGCGGCAAGGATCACCCGGCAGCAGGCGCGCCAATGCAAAGGTTACGAAGAGGATCCCAAACAGAACTGGAATGCTGTAAAGAATACGGCGCAGGATGTAATTGACCATCTTCTCCTAACAACCCCCGGTGAGCCCAAGCTCACCGGGGGGAAGTGCAGTTACGAGACTATCAATGGACATGAACTATTTGGGAGCGTTCAGGAAGGCACCGAACAGAGCGTTCTGGTAATAGAATTCGCCAGTATTGCCCTTGTGCAGAGGGTCACCAGCATCCCACTTAACGACGAAGGATTTCACCACGTCGTTGGCGTCCATCATGGTGCCGTCATGGAACTTGACGTTTGGGCGCAGGGCACAGGTCCACTCAGTCAGGTCGGTATTGGGTGTACAGGCTGTCGCCAAGGTAGGTGTAACCTCGGTGCTACCGGGCTTAAAGGTATAAAGGCCTTCCGTAATCTGGATGTAAGGTCTGAGCGACTCACCGTCGCTCTCATCCGACCCATATAGCGAGATCGGTTCGGCGTTCTGCATCCAGACAAAGGTTTCCTGACCGGGGATTTGAACCTGAGCGAACAATTCATCGCCCAGGGCACTAACGTTGGCTCCCGTTGCAGTAGCCTTGTAGGCCACTGCGGAACCACCATGAGCCACCATATCCATGGGTACATATTTCTTAATCAGGTTATTGGCCTGAACGTAGAGAGGCTGGCGAGCGGCGGGATCAGCCACAGCGGCAGCCTGCTTCAAAACGGCAACCAAGTCCGGATAGGTCGTACCAAAGCTCTTGTTAGCGCCTGCTCCAAAGAAAACATCCAGGGTGTTGGTTAGATCAGGGAAATCCATGGTCCAACCCAGCAGGAACAGTCCTTTAAGTTCTCCTTTGTTGGATGCATCAATAAACGCACCCGACTCCATGACCGTAATCTTGGCGTCGATGTTCAGGTTGGCTTTCAACTGGGCCTGGATGTCCTGGGCCACATTGCCAACGTTAGGCAGATAACCTCGTACCACGTCGCGGTAAGCCAGCTCGGTCTGGAAACCATTCGGGAAACCAGCCTTGGCAAGCAAAGCCTTGGCTGCAACCGGGTCAAAGTCGTACCACTTGTCGCCTACGCAGGCGTTCGTAATGGCGCAAGGGGTGAAGTAATCAGCAACCACCGAACCGGCCGGGTAGAAGTTCTTGACAATGCGGGCGCGGTCAATGCCCATGGCAATCGCTTGGCGTACTTCGACCTTGTCGAAGGGCGTGGAGGTGTTGTTCATGCCAATATACATGATATTCAAGGCCGGGCGCTGCAGCATTAGCAGGGTTTTATCTGCCTCGACTGTGGGGAAATCCTGTGGGCCAACATTATCGATGGCGTCAACTGTGCCGGCCTGCAGCTCTTGCAGACGCTGGGCTGATTCAGCGCTCCAGCGGAAGACCACGGTCTTGGTCAGAGCCTTGGTGCCCCAGTAATCGGGGAAGGCGGTCAGATCGACTTCCTGGCCTTTTTGCCATTGAGCCAGCATATAGGGACCGGTGCCAACTGGATGAGTCAGCAGTTCACTGCCAGTGCCACCACCGCCGGTCTGCTCCAGCCATGCCGCCGGTTGGACACCAAAAGATGCCAGGGCAATTTTGTACAAGAAGGCCGGATCAGGATAGCACATAGTGAATTTCACCGTGTTTGCATCCACTGCTTCAATAGATTTAAGCTCTCCACCATAGGTGCAATCAGCAGCGCTTGTATTGTACTTGGCCGTAAATGGTGGAGCAGCAGGCGCTTCGGTAGCAGTGGGAACCAAAACAGGTGCTGCCGTAGCCGGTGCCGGGGGTTGAGTGGCGGGTGCAGCAGTTGTCGCTGGAGCTCCGCAGGCAGAAAGAATCATACTTGCCACTATTAATAGGGCAATTACTACAAACATATTTTTGCGATTCATACTCTCTCCTCTTGGGTTATCACGATAGTTAAGACACTGTTTGTTAAAAAACGAATCGAAATGGAATTTTGTGCCTTGGCCTCCTTTCGCTTCTTAAGCAAATATTAATAATTCTATCATTATATTCAACATATATAGGCTGTCAAGCTAGATTCGGATTTTGAAAATCCAAGCGTTCCCGGCATGTCAACCCAAAGTAGAAATGTCCCCATTATTCCAAAGTAGAGATGTCCCCCCGGGGCGGGGGACATCTCTACTTTGCGAAAGCGGGGTGGCGAAGCCCTTGCGCCAGGGATGATTGGCAGCCGGTTTGTGAGCCTTACTCTGGTTTAGGAGAGCCTGGTCAAGGTGCTTGGTCTGAACGACCTCAGCTTGTTTGGCTTGCATGTGGAAGATGGTGTACTCGAGGTTTTTGCCTTTGTAGAGCAGTGTGACCTTGCCTTGGGCATCCAGGCAGACGGTTACTACCGCATGCTGCATGGCGTAGCTGGGTCGTTGCGTTTGGACCTGATAGACGACCTTCTGGAATTGGAGGGTCAGGTTTTTGGTTAGGAGACGGCTCTCCTGCCAGGTAAGGATGCGGGCGAGGTTATCCTGGGCAGTGAGCTGGCGATGGGCATCGTGGTCGCTCCTGGGGGAAACGGCAAAGCGTCGATTGAAATCTTCCACGAATTCTGGCAGGTAGCGATTGCCTGCTTCCCAAGAGCAGATGCTTTGCAAACGCAGTTCCTTGGGTAATCGATCTTGGAGGGTCTGGATGACTCGTTCGACCCGACCTTTGGCCTGGGGGGTATTGGCGCAGATGATCTGAATATCCAGTTCCTGCATGGCTCGTCCAAACTGGGTCAGGGCGTCCGAAGTACCTGTGGAGGGCTGATTGACCCGGAATATGCCATGTTTGTCGCTGTAGAAGGCACCTGGCTTGCCGTAGCGGGTGAAATAGCCTGCGGCAGCTTGACAGTAACCGAAGAAACTCTCGCTCTCAACGAACTGTAACTCCACCAGTCTACCCGTGGCATCATCGATAAACGCCAATAGGTCACAGGCCGGGGCACGCCCTTCGAACCAGTCATGCGGCGAACCATCGATCTGGATCAATTCGCCAAAACAGGCCCGCCGTTCCCGCATCTGGTGCACGATCACCTTCCTGGCTTTCTTGGCTTTCCACAAACCTTCAGCTATCATCAACTGGCGCACACTCTCGTCTGAGATCTTCAACCCATCCAACTCAACCAGTTTCTCACACGCAAATGTCGGCCCAAATCCCGTGTATTTGCTCTCCAAAAGATCCAGCACTTTTCGCTTGGTCTCTTCGGCCAATTGATTGTTGCTTGGCCTGCCTCGCCGCTTCGAAATCAATCCGCTTGCTCCCCCCTGTCGATAACAGCGCAACAACCGCTTCACCTGCCGCTCACTCATTCCAAGAAGTTCTGCAGCAGCTTTCTGTTTCAGCCGCTTTCCATCCAGCCGTTGCATTACTTCCAATCGATTCACTTCCTTCATGCTCATCTGGAGTAGGTCCATTTCTTGTCCCTTTCGAAGGGGACATTTTAACTTTGGTAGAAGGGACTCTACTACTTTGGGCTAACAACAGGCGTTCCCGGCATTGACATATGACTGCATCAATGATAAACTCGATGGCGTTAATGAAATTCTAAGGAAAGGAGGCGCACTTCATGATGGTCAAGAGTTCTGTACAATTATGCGAATCCGCATCAACGCTGTTGCTGGTGTGGTTTTACCTTCGCGGAGTGCGCCTGCTGACCAGTAAGGTCGTCCAGGTTCGTTGTTTTGACCACGGTGCACTCCCTGCACCGTGGTTTTTTGTCTTTGATTGATAAAGAGAGTTAATATGGCTATCCTTGCTGCCCCTACAACTTATTTTGACTTCCGCAAAGCTCTGGCAAAGAAGAAACTATCCGGGATGCTGCGGATGATGAGCGGCTACCGGCTGACATATGTGGGTGCCAATTTTGCGCTGGCGATCTCGGCCCTTGCCAAGACAACCACCTACCTGTTGCTGCGCAACTTTGCTGATACCGTGGTGGGGAACACGGCGCCCTTTGCCGGCACGCTCTCCCGGACCCTGGTGCTTATTGCCCTGGGTTTTGTTGGCCTGGCTCTGGTCGAAGGCAGCTTTGCTTACCTCTCGAACCGTTTGGCATCTTATTCCGCTGAGAATATAACCCGCCGGTTGCGCAACTTCCTGTTCGACCACATCCAGCGGTTAAGCTTCGCCTACCACAGCAGAACCCCCACAGGCGACTTGATCGAACGCGTCACCTCGGACGTGGATTCGGTGCGAACCTTTTTCAACGACCAGGCAATCGGTGTGGGACGCATCCTTCTGTTATTCATCATCAATTTCACAGCCATAGCGTTGCTTTCACTTAAGTTAGCCTTGGCATCGGTGGCAGTTGTGCCGATCATCGTAGTTGTATCAGCCTGGTTCTTCAAGAAGGTCAGCAAGGCCTACGAGGCCTACCAGGAACAGGAAGCCAAGCTGTCCACAACCCTCCAAGAAAACCTGACAGGCGTGCGTGTCGTCAAAGCGTTCGCCCGACAGGGCTACGAAATGGACAAGTTCGAGAAGGACAACTGGGAGAAGTACCTACGCGGTCGTAAACTCTTACGCATGCAATCGCTTTTCTGGCCTCTATCCGACTTGTTATGTGGTTTTCAAATGCTGGCAGGATTCATCTTCGCTGGCATCCTGGCCATCCGTGGCGAGATCACCATTGGCACGTACCCGGCTTATGTCGGGTTGGTGGTATGGCTGATTTGGCCAATGCGCAATCTGGGACGAATTATCGTCAATACCTCCACAGGTCTCGTCTCGTACGACCGTCTGATGGAGATCGTCAAGCAGGAACGAGAACCGCTTACAGAAGGCACGGTGTATCCCTCCTCTCCGGTCAGAGGCGAAATCTCATTCGACAAGGTATCTTTCCAGTATAGTGACGGAAATAGTGATGTCCTGAAAGATGTCAGTTTCCAAATCCAGCCTGGAAAATCAGTCGCTCTACTCGGTTCCACCGGTTCAGGCAAGACCACCCTGGTTAACCTGCTGCCAAGATTCCACGAATATACCAGCGGAAAAATCCTGCTTGACAACATCGAGTTGAAAGACTACCCGCGCGAGTACCTGCGCCAGCAAATCGGCATTGTCGAACAGGAACCTTTCCTGTTCAGCCGCTCAATTCGCGAGAATATCACTTATGGCGTTGGCCGAAGTGTGCCCCAGGAAGAGGTCGAGAAAGCTACCCGGGCCGCGGCAATCCACGAGGTCATCCTGACCTTCCCGGATGGTTACAATACCCTGGTTGGCGAAAAAGGAGTAACGCTTTCCGGCGGGCAAAAACAGCGCGTGGCTGTGGCCCGGACCCTTCTCAAGAATCCACGCATCCTGATCATGGACGACTCAACCTCCTCGGTCGATGCCGAAACCGAAGCAGAGATTCGCTCCGCCTTGAACGGCCTGATGGAGAACCGCACCACATTCATCATCGCACATCGCATCCAGTCAGTCATGAATGCCGACCTTATCCTGGTAATGGACAAAGGCGAGGTGGTCCAGATGGGCAAGCACGAAGAACTGATTGGCCAGGATGGAATGTATCGGAAGATCTACGATATTCAAACTCGTATTGACGAGGAATTGGACGAAGAAATTGCTTCAGTATAAATTGTAGGGACTCGTTATTTCGTGCCCTTACAGGAGAAACATCATGGCAGATAACATTATTGAACTCGAAGAAGAAGAATTTACCAGTCAATTGACTGGACATACCTTCAAGCGTATCCTGGGGCTGGTTAAGCCGCACTGGCGCTGGATGGCTGGATTCCTTGTTGCGATTGTATTCACAGCCTGTTTGGATGCTGTATTCACTTATATCAACAAAGACATGATCGACCAGGGCATTGCACAGAAAAGCATCCCAACCCTGCTGAGATACGCTTCCTATTATGGCGGCTTGCAGCTGGTCCAGGCCTGTACTGTGTTCGTATTCATCTTTCTAGTTGGCATCCTGGGCGAGCGGATCCAGTATGATATCCGCAAGGCGGTCTTCAATCACCTCCAGGATCTATCGCTCTCGTATTACAGTCAAAACGCAGTTGGCCGTTTAATGGCACGCGTAACATCCGATTCGGGGCGCATTTCCAGCCTAATGACCTGGGGCACGCTCGATGTGACCTGGGCAATTGTCAGCGTGATCACCTCTGTGATTTTCATGCTATTTATTAACTGGAAATTGGCGCTGATCGTATTTGCGGTTATCCCGATCCTGCTGATCATTGCTGTAAACTTCCGCAAGAAGATCCTGGTGGAATTCCGCAAGTCGCGCCGAACAAATTCGAAGATCACCGGCGAATACAACCAGAACATCCAGGGAGTGCGCGTGGTCAAGGCGCTTGGCCGCGAGGATGAAAACCTGAAAGAGTTTTCCGCCCTGACAGATACCATGTTCCATGCATCCTACCGGGCCGCCTGGCTCTCGGCGCTCTTTCTGCCAACCGTGCAGATTGTCACGGCCTTCGCGCTAGGCGCGATCGTCTGGTACGGCGGGATGCAGAGTGTGACAAGCCATTTCAGCGTGGGTGATATTCACGCTTTCGTCTCCTACCTGACCTTTATGATCTGGCCGGTCCAGGACCTGGCACGGGTCTATGCTGATATGCAACACGCAGTCGCTTCAGCTGAGCGGATCTTCAACCTGCTCGATACCGTCCCCGAAGTCCAGAACCGTCCGAAGGCGGTGCCCGCGGAAACGATCCAGGGATCAATCGAATTCCAGCATGTGGACTTTTATTACGAGGACCGCAAACCGATCCTGTCTGACTTCAGCCTTATGGTCAAGCCGGGCGAGACCGTTGCTCTGGTTGGGCCAACAGGAGGCGGAAAGACGACCATTGTCAACCTGCTTTGCCGGTTCTACGAACCGAAGGCGGGCGTTATCCGCATAAATGGTCATGACTATACCGAGTACACGATGCAGAGTATCCACAGCCGGGTGGGTATCGTGCTCCAGACCCCGCATCTTTTCTCCGGAACGATCCGCGAAAACATCCGCTACGGTCGGTTGGATGCGTCCGATGAGGATATCGGGGTTTCGGCAAGAATTGCCGGCGCTCACGACTTCATCACCACCTTCGAGAAAGGGTATGATCAGCAAGTCGGCGAGGGTGGCAACCTGCTCTCAGTCGGGCAAAAACAGCTCATCAGCCTGGCGCGCGCCGTGCTGGCCAAACCCGAGATCTTTATTATGGATGAAGCCACATCCAGCGTTGATACACTGACCGAGGCGCTCATCCAAAGAGGTATGGAAGCCCTGATGACAGGGCGAACATCCTTCATAATCGCCCACCGCCTGAGCACAATTCGCCGCGCAGACCGCATCGTTGTTATCGAGGAAGGTCGTATCACTGAGATGGGCACGCATACCGAGCTGCTGCATCACCGGGGTCATTACTACCGCCTTTACACGCAGCAGTTTAAATTTGAGAAGGAACAGGTATATGGCGCGTCCATGCCGGTTGCTGTGCCGATGATGAAATAACCGGTCAATAGCAACAAATTCAGGATTGTACGCTTTGTACAACTCTTGGAACAAATCGCCATTCAAATAAAGTCTGCTTTATAATAGCTACAACCCTTGTCCAGCGTAGATGGCGAAGAAGTCAAAGGAGAGAGATATGCCTGAATCGAATGTACAACCACGCAAGAAGATTACTCTGCCGTACTTGTTCAAAAAAGTCGCTGAGGGAATCCCGATTACCTGGCTGACCTGCTATGATTACCCTACTGCCTATCTGCAGGAGCAAGCCGGGATTGAAATGATCCTGGTTGGTGACAGCCTGGGCATGACCATGCTTGGTTATGACACGACATTACCGGTGACGATGGATGACATGGTGCGCCATGCCCAGGCCGTCCGGCGTGGTGCGCCTAGCGCGTTCGTGGTCGGCGATATGCCGTACATGACCTACCAGCCCAGTATTGAAACAGCAATTTGCAACGCCGGGCGCTTCATGGCCGAATGTGGTTGCGATGCCATCAAGTTGGAGGGTGGGATCGAACAGGCGGACAAGATTAAGGGTATTGTTGGTGCCGGCATCCCGGCCATCGGTCACCTGGGGCTGACTCCGCAATCCGTCAGTGCTCTGGGTGGTTATCACGTTCAGGGCAAGAACGCCCTCCTTGCCAAGAAGATCATCGATAATGCCAAGGCTCTGGAACAGGCCGGGGCTTTTGCGATCCTGCTCGAGATGGTGCCTGATCGAGTCTGCCAGATCATTACCGAGCGGGCTGAAGGCTGCATCATCATGAGCCTGGGCTCCGGCCCCCATGCTCATGGCCAACTTCTCATTTACCACGATATGTTTGGCCTGTACCCGAAGTTCAAACCCAAGATGGCCAAGGTTTACGGCAACGCCGGCGAGGTAATCTTGAATGGGTTGAAAAATTACCATGATGAAGTCATTAACAAACAGTTTCCTCAGGCAGAAAACTGGTTCGGAATTCCGGATGAGGAGTTCACGGAATTAACAAAGATGCTGAAGTAACCCTGACGCATAAAGTTCAATAAATCCCGTTGGAAGTCTTCCTGCGGGATTTTTCTACACTTGGCAAGTGTCATTCATCACTTGCCCTCTAACTTGAGCTGTCCTATACTATTTTCAACCGGAGGCCAGAATGGAAAAAGACATACGAAATCTTCTAAGAATACCCTCTGATCGACTCAAATCCATCAATGCGATTCTGCTCGATCCTGATGAACTCGTCATGAGGGATTTCCTTAAAGTCGTTGAGAAGTATGGCACACCAGAGGAGATCAATCGCCGGCATACCGAATCGCGGCGGTTACCGAATTTGTTGAAAAAGGTGGAATCCAGTAACCCGGACTACATCAAGGACCTGGAATGGCTGATAAAACAGCGCGATAAAGGCGTTTTCATTTCCGTGGCTGATTACCGCCGCAAGATCCTTGGCGTCAAGGCAGATCAGATGAAATTTAAAGAAGAGTCCTGTGTCACGCTGGAAGTCTCGGCTCTGCAGTACTTCCCATGGATTCGCCTGATGTGCGAACGAGCCAAAAAGGATGAGACTCTTGTGCCCGGTCGTTTCATTGCTGTTCGCAAGATGAAGGAATCTGAAGCAGATGGCGATCTGCCGGCCATTGTCGCCGCGCTGGATATTATTGGGGCATCATTCGTAGAGACCCTGGACACAAAGGGAACTGACGGTTCCAACCCACACCTGGGTGGCCCGGCGACCATTACTGGCTATTTCGGCGGTATCGGCCAACCAAATGAACATGCTTTGATGTGGCTGGACGAATTTTTGTATTATTACACCAACTTTGGCGTCCAACATGTGCTCAATTTCAATGCCGGGACGATCCTGTTGGGCTTTTTACTCTACCGTTTGGGGGTGAATATACAGTTCAAGATATCGGTCTTTTTTGGCTCTGATAATCCCTATCACGCCCTGTGGATCATGCTGGCGGCCAAGCTTTTCAGCCGCGACGATGGTACATCTCCCCTGATTGGTTTCAACTGGGCAAACTCAATCAACAATCAAACCATGGAACTAACCGCCCAATTTCGCAAAGCGCTTGGTTTCGAAGATGTTGTCCGTTTCGAGCACCATATCACCGAGACCTGGAAAAGCATCGTCATTCAACCCTATGATCGACGCGCCGAGTTGGTCGAAGTTGCAGATCATGTGGCCAATATTTCCGCCAAGCATGAGGGAGGTGATCCTGAGATCGAACAGAATCGCACCCACCCATCAGATATTCTGGATTATTTTCGCGAGAAAAAAGAAGTTATCGATTCCGGCGATTGGGAGGCGATGCAGCTTAATTTCATGGATAAAGTCGATGCATGCAATCACTCAGCTCGTGCCCTTACCGAAGCAGGCTTAAGTTTCGTCGCGGCCAACCATCTTCACAAATAATTTTAAATACAGGAGTTGAAAATGCACATTATTCATGTCCACATTCACGTTAAGCCGGAATTTATCGAGGCCTTCAAAGTCGCATCAATCGAAAATGCTCGCAACAGCCACTTAGAACCGGGAATTGCACGTTTCGATGTACTTCAGCAAATCGATGAGCCCACCCACTTTGAATTGATTGAGGTTTATCGCAATCCAGGGGATCATTCAAGGCATAAAGAGACTGCCCATTACAACAAATGGCGTGAAATTGCTGAGCCGATGCTGGCTGAGCAACGCACGCGCACGCTTTATAACAATCTCTTTCCGGTTGACATGGATTGGTAAATGCATTTTGAATTTACGACTGCCAACTCCATCCTATTCGGCCCAGGGACCTTAGTGCAGGTGCCTGGGCTAGCTGCAAAGCAGGGCCAACGTGTTTTTGTTGTAACGGATTCACAGGAACGTTGCCGACCTGTTTTGGATGGTCTCTCAAAGAATGGTTTGTCATTTGCTGTCTATTTTGTAGATAAAGAACCAGATCTAGAGAGTGTGGAATTGGCTACGCGCAGTGCAAAGGAATCTGATTGTCAATCGATCATTGGCCTCGGCGGTGGTTCGACAATCGATACCGGGAAGGTCGTGGCTGCTTTACTGGCCAACCCGGGCAACCTGCTCGATTATCTCGAGATTGTCGGAGCTGGATGCACGCTCGAAAACCCATCCATCCCCTACTTTGCAATCCCCACCACAGCCGGTACGGGCTCCGAAGTGACGCGTAATGCAGTCATCACCGTGCCGGAAAAACGCCTCAAAGTCAGTTTACGAAGTCCTCACTTATTGCCAAGGATTGCAATTATCGACCCTGAATTGACCTACAGCCTCCATCCGTCGATCACTGCTATGACCGGCATGGATGCACTGACTCAACTCATTGAGCCTTTTGTCTGCAGCTCCCCCACCCCTCTGACAGATGCCATTTGCCGTGAAGGTATTTCCCGGGCAGCCAGGTCACTCCGTAACGCCTATGAAAACGGACGTGATGCAAATGCCCGGGAGGATATGGCCCTGGCCAGCCTGTTTGGTGGTATAGCCCTGGCAAATGCCCGCCTGGGCGCTGTTCATGGAATGGCCACTCCGATTGGAGGGGTGTCAGGCGCACCCCATGGGGCTGTATGCGCCCGCCTGCTGCCGCTAGTGATGGAAACAAACCTGCTCGCGCTGCGAAGCCGGCAACCTGATTCGCCTACTATCTCACGTTATGATGAGATAGCCCGCCTGTTGTCTGGGAATGAAAAAGCCAGTGCAGATGCCGGCGTAAAATGGATAGAAGAACTCTGCCAGGATTTGGCCATCCGCCCCTTGAAAGCGTATGGATTGAATACGGAAGATTTCCCGTTTCTTGTGGAACAGTCACAAAAAGCCAGCAGCATGAAAGGGAATCCGATATCATTGACAGATGAAGAATTGACTAATATTCTTATGAATGCCTTATAAAGTCGATGTGATTACATACAGTGATTCAAACTATATGCCCGGGTATTACAAGCCCTGATATTTTGAATCATCTATTTCCCTGCTGAGCTCTTCCTGTTCGGGGTTCTTAGAGAATTGCTCAGGTTTCGCCCACTCCAACTCAGCTTTCTCAGCCTCACGGAGTTTGCTGATCGACTCGACCCGTACCATGCTCCACTTGCCACAAAACGGACAGACTGCCAGCTTGGAAGACCCAAGGTGCGCACTGAGGAAAGGAATGGCAAAAGGTCGATGACAATTGGGACAAATCCCGCCACCGCCTGTACCATAATTTCGTTCAGCACCCAGCGGAAGGCTGAGACGCTTGCCGCGCCGGAGAAGCAATGGGCCCAATGTCGAAAGCAGGATCGCTGCCAGGATGATTCCCAGCACTGGCAAGAGTATCTTTGTCGAGGATTGTTTTGGAACAAAATTCGCAGTGATGACATTGGAACGATATTCCACTCCCCCCTTGGAAACACCGACGGCATAAAGCTTGTGAATACCGATTGGATAATTATCAGTGGTGAATTGGAAGTTAAACGGTAATTGAGACACTTCGCCTATTTTCGTATCATCAATGTAGTATTCCACTCGCGCCAAGTCTGCTGGTCCGGTCACTTTCATCGAAAATAAGCCTTCAATATCGCCGTTAAGACCACCGTAGCCCCAATCACGTGACATCCTCAGAGTCAATTGTTCAGTCTGAGCAAGCACAAGCAGACTGGTGAAAAGGTTTAAGAAGATTGCGGACAATAGGGCAAAGCAAATTTTCTTCACTGTATCACTTCCATCTCGTAAGGATTTGTTCGCGTTGAAAAACGCGGATTGCCAGATAAACCATCAACGCATCCAGCGCAAGCATAACGACTGCTACTACTAAAATAATCTGCTTGTTCAAAACAAAGAGACCCGCCACTTGACCGAAAAAGCCTACGAGGACCGGCAGAATAATGACCATTGAAATTTGTTCTGCCACGCGCGGATCGTTAACTCGTGACGAAATCATCAATGAAAAAGCCACCGCAAGGATCGCCAGCAATGGGCCCACGATAAAAATAGCAATCAACCAACGGGCATCCAGCAAAGCTGATAATAGCACCTTGTTTGCAATAATCACCCATGAACCCAGTGCAAAAATCCCGAAGGCAGCATACGTAGCCAAGATGGCGGGGATGACAGCAGCCAGGCATTTTCCAACCAGTAACTCTGCCGTGGTAATCGGCGTTGCCAGCAAAGGTTCAAGGCTGCGGGTGGTCTTCTCCCCGACAATTGAATAAGCTGCAATCGTCACAGGTATGGCTACCGGGACAATCATGAACAACATCATGAATTCACTAACCATGAACACCTGAAAACAATCCGATCCACTCAACCCGCTTGGGCACATGGATTGCGCCATCTCGGACGGCAACTGGCTATTAATTGCATTTCCGGATGCTGATGCTATGCCGCGCGTCCCATAAATTATTCCAAGAGGAATAGCTGTCATCAGCAGCGGAAGGAACGCTACAGTAAAAATCACCATGCGGTTTCGAAAAACTTCAGCCCATTCTTTTCGGATGATTGTTTTTATTTTCTTCATACCTGCCTCACGCATTTTTTACCAGTTGTAGGTACACATCTTCCAGTGAATGGCGCAATTCACCAACAAACTGTACATCAGCGCCGGCATTGACTAAAGTCCGTACAATGTCAGGATTGCGAGTCTCTGGTGCATCCAGAGTCACCAACAATTTATTATCAACGACCTTGACATCTTGCACGAACTGCAATTTGCGTATATTTTCAAGGATTGTTTCATTAACAGAGCGCAGATGGAATATCACCCGATGTCCAAATACGGAAGCACGCAAGTTCGCAGGGGTGTCAACCACCAATAAGCGTGTCTTGAACACACCAATCCGGTCGCATAGATGGTCGGCCTCATCCAAGTTATGTGTGCAAAGGAAGATCGTCCGGCCCTGTTTCTTAAGTTCGGCAATAAATTCACGCACGAGATGCGCACTTTCCGGATCCAGACTCGCAGTCGGCTCATCCAGGAACAATATGCGCGGCTCGTGTAAAAGGGCGCGGGCAATCGCCAGCTTTTGTTTCATCCCTTTTGAAAAAGTACCCGCGGCATCAAAGCGGCGGTCCCACAAGCCAAGCATCTTAAGGTATTTTTCAATTTGCCCGGGAATATCCTTGACCTCATAAAGTTCAGAAAAGATACGCAGATTGTATTCAGCGGACAGGTTATCATACATCCCCGGGGTCTCGGTTAATACGCCAACCGTCCGACGAATTTCGGTATCTTGTTTTCCGAGGGTAAAACCGGCCACGAGTGCTGATCCACTGGTCGGTCCAATAAGACTGGTCAACATGCGGACTGTGGTCGTCTTCCCGGCGCCATTCGGACCAAGAAAACCGAACACCTCTCCTTCGGCCACATCCAGGTTAAGACCATCCACTGCAAGAGTTTCCCTAAAACGTTTTGTCAGGTTCTCGGCATGAATCATATTTATAGATACCTCGTTTTTTCCAGGTTCTCCGGAGTCTCCTCCACCGCTTCCGGCATGGTCCTAACCATCGCAGGCATACCGGGCCTAATGTCATCCAGAGGTTCAGGGTTACGCAAGGCAAAGATCAGTATCACGCTCAGAATTGCGAATCCCCCAATGACCGCCTCCGTCCTATAAGAACCCAAATATTTTATACCAACAACTGCCGAAGCGTCAACCAACATATGATATGCTACCGCGATAAACAACCAGCGGATGTGATTGCGGATAAATACCTGCATTACCATGACTGCCATGGCGATCTGGCATGGAATGGTAAAGAATCTTTCCAATGCTCCGATGAGTGAATCATACCAGCTCGCAGACCAATATGCCTCCACCTGTCTTCGAGCAAGATCCAGCTGGCTTGCGGGAATGGAATTGGCAAGATCAGCGTTTCGGAGGGCTGCGAACTGAAGAAAACCATATAAGACAAGGATTCCGAGGATAATGGCTTCTGCGCCACCATGACCGGCGCCAAACAAAACGCCCTTGCGCCAGGAACGTGCCTCTTTTGCCCACCAACGCAATACCAGATAACGGGCTCCCTCTTCAAAAATTCCAGCACTGAGGCCAAGGAAAGCAGCATTAAAAATCAACTGGAATTTGGGATCCCAAGCAACCATACCAGTTAGGTTTAGTAACTTCCCAATACTCCAATTAAAAGGGATATGAGCTACCTGTGAAAGAAGAAATGTGGCCGCCCCGATCCACCAGATCCGTCCGCCCAGCTTCCAGCGGCTCGTAAGATAGATTGCCAATCCAATTGGCAAGGCCAACATTAAGAGTCCATTGAGCAGATGGGCGAAAAAAAGAACATCCATGACCAGAATATTACTTCCCTTCTTCCCGCGAAAGGCCAGCTTCTTTTACGATCCGAGGTACTATTTCTTCCCACCCTACCGCCATGAGGTGAAGGCCATTCACACCTTGCTTGCCACGAATTTTTTCTATCAGTTCAAGTGCAATTTGCACGCCTTCTTCTTGAGCGTTGCCAGCAGCTTCAGCTGCCTCCATCCGCTTCAGGACAGACTCAGGGACAACAACGCCAGGCACTTCAGCGTTCATATACTTCGCCATCTTAAGAGTCTTAAGCGGTGTGATCCCAATAAGGATATACACCTTGTCCAGTATGTTCCTTTTTGCGAGTTCATTCAACCAGATTTCCAACCGGTCAGCCTCAAAAACCAGATTGGTCTGGAAGAACTGTGCTCCAGCGTTAATCTTCTTGTGTTCGCGAATTGCCTGAAATCTTGGTGCAGAAGCAAATGGTGAAGCCGCTGCTCCAAGGAAGTATTTTGGCGGAAATTTCAAATCTCTTCCATCCAGATACCTCCCTTCATCACGCATCCGGCGTAAAATCCACAACATCTGCACTGAGTCCATATCCAAAATGTCCATCCGGCCGCGCGGACCGGGTGCCAGCTTCATGCTGTCACCAGATAGGCAAAGGATATTACGCACGCCCAGCGCGTTGGCACCCACAACCTCTGCCTGCAAACCCACCCGGGTCCGGTCACGTGCAGCAATCTGCATAACCGGCTCCAGCCCATTCTGGACAGCCAGGCTGGAACAAGCCATGGAGGACATCCGAGGCGTGGCAGAAGGGCAATCTGTGAAATTGACCGCGGTTACGTATGGCTTGACCAATGCCATGTTACTAAATAATTTATTGGTGGATATTGTTTGTGGAGGTTGGACCTCCGCCGTAACAACAAATTCTCCGGTTTTTAATCGACGTTCCAGGTTTGAGATCGATTCAGAGTATTTTGGTGAATGGTATTCTGCATCTCCCTGCCACCAATCCGGTTGGCGCACAGGTCGGAAGATCTCCTCCCAGATCTCGGAGCGTGTGGCTGTGTTGCGGTTGACCAACCCACGTACCACTTTACCAGTCCCGATTTTCCTTACCCGGGTAACCACATCCCCCCAGGTCTCGCCACCCACCTTCTCCCAATCCAATGGCGGGAGAACTTCCATCAGCTTTTCCTGACGACCCATCTTGATTGCACGGTCGTAAATGGCATACCAAACGCACGGACGGGTTTCATCAACATAACAGGTCTTGGGAGTTGAACCACCACAGGGTCCATTACGAATGCCTTTCGGACACTCCATCGGACAGATAAAGGCAGTTTCCTGTAAAAGGCAATTACCACACATGCGACATCCCCACAGCGGGCCTTTCACGATTTTCTCCGTAGCGATTAAAACGTGGGTGCCAAAAGATTCCCTTTTAAAGGGATAATAAGGCGGTTGCCAGCGACGACCAGGGGTAAATCCAGGCATGTATACTCCTTATGATTATTTTACTTCCAGCCTGAGGGATAAATCTGTGTTTTGTGTCACCTTGACGAAGGATAAATGTCCCTTTCCTGCACTGCTGGTTGCTCATTTCTACATGGCATCCTGCCATTATAATAGCAACATGCAGAAAACAATTAAGGCCATCATGCTTCTGGTTTGCCTAATGGTCTTTCTCTCCTTACCCAAGGCAGCTCAAGCCGATTCATCGGCACGCCTCCCCATGTATTCCAGCGCATCTGAATTAATTGGTGCTGTCAATGCCTTGCGCGCCACCTACGGGCTTGCACCCTACCAGACGAATCCCATCCTGATGTCCATTGCACAGACGCACGCCGATTATCTCCTTTCCATCGGAACTTATACGCATACCGGTGCGGACGGGTCACGTCCATTTCAACGCGCTCTGGCTGCTGGTTATCCTGTCGCAGGTGATTTGAACCTTGGAGGTTTCTTCGCGGAGAACATCACCGGCGGGGTAGGCCAGACAGCAGATGAAGCCGTCAAAAGCTGGATGGGTGATAGTGATCACCAGAACACCATGCTTTCAGGTACCTTCCAGGATGTTGGTGCGGGGGTGGGCGTCAGCGGAAATACCTTTTACTATGTTTTGGATGCAGGCCTAACAACCGGCGGGACGCCAGTAGCTTACACACCGCCTGCGCCGCTCAACCCAATAACACCCACGCTTATTCCAAACACCCCCAATGCAGACGGATCAATTGTCCATATCGTACAGCCCGGCGATACACTCGGATCGATCTACATGGCTTACAACGTACCTCTCGCAGACATCCTTAAATTGAACGGGCTGACGCTCAAGTCCACGATCTATCCAAATCAAAAAATAATCATCCGGGCAGCTTTCACCCCCACGCCGACCCAACCAACCTCCACCCCTACCATCCGACCTACCGATACTCCCTGGCCCACTTCTACGCCCTCAGCCACGAATTCCGTCATTCCCCCGACACCCACCCCCTCACCGGGCTTGCCGGTCTCGGCAGCGACAGAAGCTGTGGGGGTGATCATATTGGCTGCACTGGCACTGGCAGGGTTGGTAGCCGTTCTTGGACGCAGGCAAAAATAAATTATTCATAGCAAAATTGGCGCCTAAAAAGCGCCAGTTTTGCTTACCTTCATTTTATCTTTCCTTGCGCAGCTACCGCCTCGGCAGCCTTCCGGACGGTCTCCTCATCTGCCAAGTAATAATGAGTCAGTGGTTTTAGGTCCGAATTGAGTTCGTAAACCAAAGGGATGCCCGTGGGGATATTGAGTTCAGGTATTTCTTCATCCGAGACATTATCAAGGTATTTAACCATCGCTCTCATGCTGTTACCATGTGCAGCGATCAATAATCTCTTTCCCGTTTTGATCATAGGTGCGATTTGCTTATGCCAATAAGGCAATACACGCTCCAATGTGATCTTTAGCGATTCTGTGGAGGGCAATTCCGTTTTGCTCAAGCCTGAATACCGTTGATCAAAATGGGGATGGCGCGGGTCATCCCACTCCAACGAAGGAGGCGGAACATCATATGAGCGTCTCCATATTTTAACCTGACCTTCGCCATATTCCCTGGCAGTTTCAGCCTTATTCAGCCCTTGTAAAGCACCATAATGGCGTTCATTCAGCTGCCAGGCGTTGACGACCGGAATCCATTCCAGATTCATTTCCTCGAGCACAATCCAAAGCGTTTGTATGGCACGTCGTAAAACTGACGTATACGCCAGATCGAAGGTATATTTATTGTCGCGTAATAATTGACCAGCAGTGTGAGCTTCACCCACTCCCTGCTCTGTAAGGCCAACATCTGTCCAGCCTGTAAAACGGTTTTCAAGGTTCCAGGTACTCTGTCCATGTCGTAAAAGGACAAGTTTGTATTGCATTTCCATTCTTCACCTCAAAAAAGCAAGATAAACCGCCAGGAAAGAAACGCCTGGCGGTTCTAACCTCATGTAAATAGCCTAACGAATGGCCTTCTCAGTTTCGGGATCGAATAAGTGAGCTTTGTCCATGTTGAAAGCAACCTGAACTTTGTCACCCATGTGGAAATCGGTGCGGGGGTCGACTCGGGCTACAATGCTATCCTGTCCAGCCAGCAAGTACAGGTTGATTTCGTTTCCCATTAATTCAGTTACATCCACTTTGGCTTCAACGGGAGCTGAATGGATACCAGTCGGGACAAAAGCAGGGTTATGAACATCTTCCGGGCGAATGCCCAAGATAACCGGCTTATCTATAAAGTCCTGATAGGCTTTCTTCTCATCCACCAGAGGTACTTTAAATGCACTACCTTCAACAAGAAGATGACCATCTTCTTTACGGATTTTGCCTTTGAAGAAATTCATGGCTGGAGATCCCATGAAGCCAGCCACGAACATATTATCCGGATTATCGTAGAGAGTCTGGGGAGTATCCATCTGCTGGAGGATACCCTTATTGATGACCGCAATACGGCTTGCCATGGTCATGGCTTCAATCTGGTCATGGGTCACGTATATGAATGTCGTCTGCAAGCGTTGATGAAGTTTGGTGATTTCAGAACGCATGGCGATGCGCAATTTGGCATCCAGGTTAGAGAGAGGCTCGTCGAAGAGAAAAACTTTTGGCTCCCGAACAATAGCCCTACCCAGTGCAACACGCTGGCGTTGACCACCTGAAAGCTGACGGGGTTTACGGGAAAGCATTTCTTGAATGCCCAGAATCTCGGCCGCTTCCTGTACGCGCCGTTTAATTTCCAGCTTGGGCGTCTTGCGCAACTTGAGGCCAAAGGCCATATTGTCATATACCGTCATATGCGGATACAGGGCGTAAGACTGGAACACCATTGCGATATCGCGATCCTTGGGTGGAACATCGTTGACGATACGATCGCCGATTTTAACCTCGCCTTTGGTGATTTCCTCCAGCCCCGCCAACATACGCAGAGCAGTGGTCTTCCCGCAGCCTGAAGGGCCAACGAGGACAATGAATTCCTTGTCGTCGATGGCGAGATTCAGATCGTTTACTGCCACGACTTCACCGAATTCTTTGGTAATATGATCGTACGTTACACTTGCCATTTGAGCCTCCGTTTCGTAAGAGTATAGTGGTTTTATTATACCAAAGGTCAAATGAGTGTGTATAGAGTCAATGTAATGGGAGTGTCTATTTTTATGGGTAAAATAGGGTTATGAAATGTCCAAAATGTGAGAGCGAAGATAGACAACATAAGATAGGTAAAACTTCAGCAGGCAGTCAAAGATATCGATGTTATTTGTGTGGCTGCAAGTACACACCTATCAAGAAAGCTCGGGGTTACTCTCCTGAAGTTCGTCAGGAGGCGGTTCAACTTTATGTGGATGGCGTGAACCTTCGTCGGATTGGCCGTCACTTGGGTGTGAACCCTCAAAGCGTAGCCAATTGGGCCAGGGCGCATGCTGAGAAACTACCAATGTAATTATTCGACAAAGACGGCCACGTTCGTGTTTCGTACTAATAAAATAATCCCCCAATGCCTTCTACCCAATTGTATGCAAGAGCACCATATTCGGTGGCCGCATCTCTCCAATTGGGAAACCGCACACCAGTACCACCTGTTGGCCAGTCTTCACCATTCCCGAAGCGCGCAAAGACATCTCCACGCACTCAAACATTTCCTCAACCGTATCCACAAACGGGACAATGTGCGGTTGGACGCCCCAGGCCAAGGCCAGAAGATGGTAAGTGCGCTCTTCGGGCGTGAAAGCCAGGACGGGTACGCGCGGACGGGATTTTGCCATGAAGAGAGCAGAGCGGCCCAACCGGGTGAAGACAGCCACAGCAGCCACGTCCTGGTCATGCGCCAATTCACGCGCTGCGCGTGTTACCGCCACGGCATCGTCATGATCATGCGAATCGATGTCTTGAAAATGTCCCCATTTCTCAAAACCTGCTTCCGCCTGCCGCACGATGCGATCCATCAAGGTAACCGATTCCACAGGGTATTCACCTGCCGCTGTTTCACCAGAAAGCATGACCGCGTCGGTGCCATCAAAGACAGCATTGGCCACGTCAGACGCCTCGGCACGTGTCGGGAGAGGATTGTGGATCATGGATTCAAGCATCTGCGTGGCAGTAATGACGATTTTTCCCTTTCGATTGGCGGTCTGGATGATACGTTTCTGAACGCCGGGAACATCCTCCGGAGCCATTTCCACGCCCAGATCGCCGCGCGCAACCATGACACCATCCGCAGCATCCAGGATGGCATCCAGGTTGTCAAGGGCTTCCGGACGTTCAAGCTTGGCGATCACCAATGGGCATTCCGTTGGTGAATGGCAGACAATTTCCTGCCTGACTTGCTGCACATCTTCAGCTATGCGCACGAAAGAGATCGCAATAAAATCCACTCCAAGCGCCAATCCAAATCTCAAATCTTCAGCGTCCTTATCGGTGAAAGCAGGGATGTCCAATGATACACCTGGCAGGTTGATGCCCTTGTTGGAGGTCAATAACCCACCAGTCTGGACATCAGCAACAACCAGTCCTTTGTCCACCGATACAACCGACAATATCAGGCGTCCATCGTCGAGCAGTATATGGTTTCCGGGTGTGACTGAGGAGAACAATTGCGGGAAATCCACCGGTATAAGCGCCTGGTTCTCATCACTGGTCGGCGAAATGCCACCTTCCGGATAAAGCAGGACCTTCTGTCCTGAAAACAGTTTCAAAGGCGTATTTAACACACCAACGCGAATCTTTGGACCCTGTAAATCCTGTAAAATCGCCAGCGGGCGCCCCAACCGCGATGATATTGACCGCAGTTTTGAGAATGTATCAGCGTGGGTCTCATGGGTGCCATGTGAAAAGTTCAGGCGGGCAACGTTCATGCCTGCCAGAAGCAAGCGTTCGATGGTTGAAGCATCCTGACTTGCAGGACCAATGGTAGCAACAATTTTAGCGTTTCGTTCCATAAGTACGATTGCAGCGATGTGTGAGTTTCTTAAATCCAGTTAAGTTCCCTGGCTTGCTTCTCGAGGTCTGCTTTGAAATCGGGATGGGTGATATTTATAAGGGCTTTGACACGCTGGCGAACCGACTTCCCATACAAATCAGCCACGCCATATTCAGTAACAATGTAATGAACATGATTACGCCCGGTTACAACACCAGCACCGAGTTTGAGCATCGCGACAATCTTGCTAACCACCGTACCATCCTTCATTGTGGTAGTCGCAGGCATTGCGATGATCGGAACCCCTCCTTTTGACCGGGAAGCGCCATAAACGAAATCCAATTGTCCGCCTACGCCGCTGAAGAACTTAGGGCCGATGCTGTCAGCACAAACCTGCCCGGTCAGATCAACTTCAATGGCCGAGTTGATGGCTACCATGCGATCATTTTGCGCAATCACGAAAGGATCGTTGACATATTCCTGACGATGAAATTCACACAGTGGGTTGTCATGAACCCATTCATATAAGGAGTGGGTGCCTAGAACAAATCCAACCACAATTTTTCCAGCATGGAGAGTTTTTCGGGAATTATTGATCACACCCTGTTCAACCAGTCGGACTACACCATCTGAAAACATTTCGCTGTGAATTCCAAGATCTTTTTTATTATCCAGGAAATTCAAGACTGCATCGGGGATGGCACCAATACCCATTTGCATGGTGGCTCCATCCGGTATCAGATCAGCGATATGGCCGCCAATTTTCTGACTGACCTCGTCATTGCCTCCTCCGCCCATTGGCATTTCAGAAATGGGATAATCCACCGGCACAATATGGGTAAGGCGACTGACATGTATGAAGGAATCCCCCAGTGTACGCGGCATCTGTTCGTTTACTTCGGCAATAATGATCCTGGCCGATTCTGCCGGGGATTTACTGAGGCCAACCTCCACCCCAAGGGAGCAGAAGCCATGTTCATCCGGAGGAGATACATGTATCATGGCAACATCCACCGGAAGGATCTTATTTTTGAACAAAAGGGTGAATTCCGAGAGCAACACAGGGGTGAAATCGGCACGGCCTTCCCAAATAGCCTTGCGTACATTTGCGCTGATAAAAAGCGAATTAACCCTCAGGTGACCAGACAATTCCGGTTTCACATAATCAGCCGGCCCAACAGAAAGGGCCTGGCAAATTTCTACATCCGAGAGAGCCGGCGCATATTCCACCAAGGCAGCCAGCAATTTTTGAGGTACCGAAACATTACCAGTCATGAATACGCGATTCCCGGATTGAATCGCCTTGACCGCTTCTTCCGCCGAGGCTACTCGTGATTTGAAGATCGTTTGCCAATCCATATGACGCTCCTCATTTATTCCAGCGGGAAAGATGACGAATCTCACCTTCAAATGTATTGATTGCCGCCTCGATGGCCGGGTTTTCGGTCATGGCCTTTTCCACACCCTGGTTGGCTATCTGGAGAATATAAGGAGTGGCTACATTAACAAAGCCGTGGGTGGCAGTGCGCGCCACAATTCCAGGCATGTTGGGTACGCAGTAATGTACCACATTCTCTTCAATATACGAGGGGCGATCGTGGGTCGTCGGCCGGGACGTTTCCACACAGCCTCCTTCATCAATGCTGATATCAATGATGACTGAATGGGGTTTCATCTGCTGAACCGTTTCACGCGAGACCAATAACGGAGCTAGTGCCCCCGGTATCAATACCGCACCTACAAGCACATCAGCGAACTCGCAGCAGCGGACGATGTTACGCTCAGTGGAAAGCATGGTTATAAGATTCATGCAACTCAGACTGATCCGCTGCAAAGCGTTAATATCTTTATCCAGCACTGTCACATGTGCACCCAGTCCAGTAAAAGCACGCGCTGCGTATGTACCAACAGTGCCGGCACCCAAAATAACTATTTCAGCCGGAGGAACCCCGGGAATTCCTCCCAACAGGACGCCTCTTCCACCCTGATCACTATGCAACAGGCGGGCAGCCACTTCCGCCGCCATCGCACCACCAATTTGGCTAAAGGGTCGCAGAACCGGTAAAGAACCATCCAATTCACGGATCTGTTCATATGCGACCGCAGTAATCTTATTTTTAAGTAATGCATCTATCTTGCTCTGGCTGGCCGAAGGCAGGCTCAATAGTCCAGCCAGAGTCGACCCAGGTTGCAGGAAGAGCATCTCACCTTCGGTAGGGCGGGCCACTTTTAAGACCAGATTAGCCCTTCCATAAACCTCATCCGTGGAATAGACTATGTGCGCCCCAGCCTGTTCATACTCTTCATCTGCAAATCCCGAGCCAAGTCCCGCTTCATGTTCCACGAAAACGAGGTGACCATTACGGTTCAGGATTTCAACCCCGGCAGGGGAAAGTCCCACCCTGTACTCAAATGGTCGCCGCTCTTTTGGAATACCTACATTCATCATCCACCTCCAAGCTAATCAGGTTCGATATAGATGGCCATATCATAGTCTTGCAGCGATTTTCCATAGATGCTATCCACTTTTTTTCGTGGATTTGTTAAGTATCAGGCTGGTCGTGTAATCCGTCAAGTTTATCTGTAAAAAAATCGAGGCGCGAAGAAAGACGTTTTTAGATCGTCATAACTTTATAGACAAAAGGAAAAAACTTTTCAAACCAGTCTGAGCCTACCTGATGATATTAGGGGCGACTGAATACAATTATTATATTCCAACAGCATAATGAGATTTCGGTATATTTATGCGTTGGAAATATACGGTTGGCAATACCAGTTGGACGCCCAGATCATCACCAAGGCCAATCTGGCAGACGGGAATATTCCTTGAAAGTAAACTGGCGGCTACTTCTTCTGTTCCTCCTGGCCCACCAAAAGTTTCCGGTTTGATTAGAACTACAACCGGTCGCAAATTCCGATGCTGTAAATCTTCCACTGCCACAAGCAGTTCTTGACCGGTAGATGAAGTAATCAATACTACACCGCTTCCGAGTGGAAGCAATTTGGCTTGCATGGTCACTAATCCCAGAAGTGGTATATTCCCTTCAGGCTGCAAGAAAGCCAAAGTTTCCATGATTTTATTGATTTGGCGGTCTCCACGTTCACCAGACACTACAGTTAATTTTCCGGCTGCACACATCAACCCAACTTTACGTCGATCCATCAGGAAGAAGCTGGCAAGAGAGGCTGCCACACTGATGGCATACTCAAATGTATCCCCCGGCAGAGAAATCTTCGGCCGGTGCAGCCACAATTGTTCCTGCTTGCTTGAGATTTCAGGTTCTGGAGTAGATACATGAACAGGGCGATATGCATCCAGAAATAACCAGATATCCGCCTGCGGATCTTGTTCGAATTCTTTAACCATTAATTGACCACGATGGGCTGTGCTGGGCCAATGGATACGTTTCATAGGGTCACCTGGAACATATTCACGAACTTCCGCAGCATGGGGGGTTACATCGAATGTTCGCTGGCGAATCGCTTTCCCTCCTGGAAGCAGCCCGGGAGGGGGAGGAAACCTGGAGATGGGGAAGGTCATCGGAAGAATCACCAGGGTATCACTTGCAGCAATTTTCTTCTGAATGGAAAATATCCCAAATGGGTCGCCGGACGTAAGCGTCGTCGGTCCAAGTAGATAAGCCCCACGCCTGGTCAAGATAGTACGGGCAGAGTAGTATCTCAATTGGTGTGGGCCAATCCTGGTGAACAGGCGGGAGCCGGCAGCTTTCGGAAGGTTGGAGAGGTTCATCACCTCAAGCCAGGGACACCCCAACCATGACTCTTTTCTAATCTCGTAATGCTCTTCAAATACATCTCCCATGCTGGCTCGAAGAGTGCGGGTATTTCTCCGTAAATGGATGCCAGTCATTGAAACAATAGTCCAGATCGCCGCACCAACCAGTAATAAGGCACCCAGATACGCCAATCGCAAATAAACAAGCAAGCCGGTTACAATTCTTCCCGTTATACCGACCAAAATTAAACAAACGACATACCACCGCGACGCATGGGATAACTTCATATGCTAAGGTGCCTGGTAATCTCCTCCAGGAACGGGGAGGCTTTCAAGGATTTCTTCCACAATCTTCTCGGCGCTCAACTCGCGCAGCCGGGCTGCTGGTCCCACAATTACCCGGTGAGCCAAAACTGGCACTGCCAGGCTTTTGATATCGTCTGGTAAAACAAAATCACGACCCGCCAACGCAGCAACAGCCTGCCCGGTTCGGAACAAGGCCAAGCTGCCGCGCGGGCTGGCGCCCAAGTAAACATCGGGGCTCTGGCGGGTGCGATTCACCAAATCCACCAGATAGCGTTTAATTGGGATCGAAACAAAGACATTCTTGATTTCATTCATGACCACTCTTAGTTCTTCTATTGAAATAACAGCCTCCAAAGTCTCAATTGGGTGTCGTAATTGTTGCCGGTCGAGAATTTCAATTTCATCAGATTGGTTAGGATAACCCAGTCGAACCCGCATCAGGAATCGGTCCAGTTGGGCCTCAGGCAGAGGAAATGTTCCTTCATATTCAATCGGGTTTTGCGTCGCCAGAACCATGAACGGCTCGGGAAGGACATGCGTTGTGCCGTCCACAGTAACCTGTTTTTCTTCCATTGACTCAAGCAACGCAGCCTGCGTTTTAGGGGTGGCACGGTTAATTTCATCCACCAATACAATCTGTGCAAAAACCGGTCCTGGACGGAACTCAAAAATACGCTTCGATTGGTCGAATATTGACACTCCAGTGACGTCGCTGGGAAGCATGTCGGGCGTGAACTGGAGACGACTAAAGGAGCAACCCAATGATTTCGCCAGGCTGCGAGCCAATACTGTCTTTCCTACACCCGGCACATCCTCGATAAGTACATGTCCCTGGCATAGAAGGCCAACGACGACCGATTCAATCGTCTTATGTTTTCCTACGATAACTTTCTCAAGATTGCTGGTAAGCCGGTTTCCAAATGATTGAATGTCAGTCATAAGGGATATCCTTTCCAAAAGATGATTCCTATTTTACCCGTACTTCAAGCCAGAACCCGTCAGAATTACCACAATTGGATCGGTTAAGGTTTCAATTATTTTTGCGAGAGCCGCCCAGACAATAGCAGAAGTCGGTTCCACGTAAAAGCCCAGCTTGCCAAGTGCATCGCGCGCTGGCAGGATATCATTTTCTTCAACGACGTGCATGAATCCTCCACTATCAACAACATAGGCGATAACGGCCTCTTTTCGCAACGGATTAAGAACCCGTACTCCTTCCGCGATTGTAAGATTCTCCTCAACAGGAATAGGTTTATTACTCCCAGCCATATATAACGCCCACAACGGAGCACACGCATGTGCCTGAATACCGATCATCCTGGGTTTCACCCCGCGTTGATTATCTACACGCAAAGCATCGAATCCGCGCGCCAGGCCAAGAAGCAAGCCACCCTGTCCGACTGGCACGACCACTGTACCAGGCATCTCCCCTAACTGTTCCACAATCTCATAAGCCATGGTGGCGTACCCTGGAAGGTTAAATGGCAAATAAGCATGACTGGCATATGCCATGCCTGGTTCAGCTATTTTTTGGGTTGCTTCAGAGACATCTGATCGGGAACCCAAAATTGGAACCAGTTCAGCACCATAAGCCTCGATCTGTCTCCTTTTGGGACCCGAAGCCAAAGCGGGCACAAATATCCGGACCTTGATTCCTGCCCGAGCCGCATATGCAGCAAATGAAGCGCCCGCATTTCCGGAGGAATCTTCAACAGCTTCAGTAACGCCATGCCACCTTAGCCAGGCAGCAATAACCGCCGAACCACGGTCCTTGAAGGAACCACTAGGATTGGTAAATTCACATTTAAATGCTATCTGTTTATTGAAAGATTTGGCCCAAATCAGCGGCGTATTCCCTTCACCGAGCGAAACCGGTCTCAGGTCTGGCGGTAATTTGAACGTACTGCGGTAACACCAAATTCCGGGCTGAGATCGATCCACCTCTGCCGCGTCGAATATGAATGAACCAAAATAATCGAACAATCCACCACAATTCGGACATCGGTAAGGAACACCGTCTTGTGGATAGGCTGTTTTACAATTAGTGCAAAATACATCCGATTTGGTCATGCCTTTTTCCACATGAGGTATAGCAGGATGGTCCGAAAATCGCTCCACTAAGTATCTTCAGACCAGGTATCCATATCTAGACGCGCTTTATGCATCTGCAAGAGGGTGAGATTATTTAACGTTTGTGTGAAGCCCAGGCAAGGAATGGACAATTTAATTGAAGATCAATTTCTTCGAAGATCGAATTATTCACTTATCCACCGGAAACAGGCGGAAAAAAGGCGACTTCTGCATCCAGGGGAACCACTTGATCATCGGCAGCAAATTCGCGGTTGATGGCTACCATTATGGAATTCTGCGCCGGGATCATTTTAGGAAATCTTGTCAATAATGATTCTTTCAAGTTCGCAACTGTGATACCTTCTGGAATTTCCAATTCCAGCGTTTTTTCACCAACGTAATCCCGCAAAGTAGCAAAAAACAAAACCTTTACACTCATATTATCCTTTAGCAATACTTATTCGGTAAATTCTCAGGCATTTACTACATCTCCTGACTGACCACCGTGTTTTTCAATCAGGCGTATATTCTGTATTATCATTGACTTCTCAGCAGCCTTGGCCATATCGTAAACTGTTAAAGCTGCCACGGAGACTGCCGTCAGCGCTTCCATTTCAACACCAGTTTTGCCAATTGTCTTAACAGTTGCCGTTATCACAATACCAGGAAGCAACTCATCCAATGTCAAGGTTAGATCGATGGATGCTAGGGGTAAGGTATGACTAAGTGGGATTAAATCTGCCGTTCGTTTAGCGGCTGTTATGCCGGCAATTTGGGCTACTGTCAGAACATCGCCTTTTTTCATCGTACCCGCTCGGATAAGTGCTAACGTCTCATTTTTCATAATTATTTCCCCACGTGCAATCGCAAGACGTTCGCTTTCCGGCTTACCCCTTACGTCCACCATATGAACCCGGCCGGAATCATCAACATGTGTCAATTTTGGAGGCATGACTGGATTATACCAGTCGTTGGAAAATCATACAGAACCCCTTGACGCATCGAACATCTGTGCTATACTCTAGACATTAAATAAATTGAGAGGAACACTATGGCCAAGAAATCTGATTCTACATCCAGCAATTCGATGGACGAGGGCCGACGCGCCATGCTTGACAAGGCTGTCGGTGATATCGTCAAGCGCTACGGCGATGGTTCGATAATGCGGCTGGGGGACGCCCATAAAATGGTTATTGATGCCATCCCGACAGGTTCACTTTCACTCGATCTGGCGCTTGGGGTTGGCGGCATCCCGCGCGGCCGAATAAGTGAAATTTATGGGCCTGAGTCTTCCGGGAAGACGACCATTTGCCAGCATATCGTAGCTGAAGTCCAAAAACTCGGTGGGACAGCTGCTTACGTGGATATGGAACACGCCCTCGATCCGATATATGCTGCCAAATGTGGCGTGGACGTGGATAACCTCCTGGTTTCCCAGCCAGATACCGGTGAACAAGCTCTCGAGATAACCGAGACGCTTGTCCGATCTGGTGCGGTAGATCTGGTAGTGATCGACTCGGTCGCAGCCCTGGTTCCCAGATCCGAGATAGAAGGTGATATGGGCGACGCTCAAATGGGTGCGATGGCTCGCTTGATGTCACAGGCATTACGAAAACTTTCCGGGGCGATCAACCAGACCAAGACATCCGTTATCTTCACCAACCAATTGCGTATGAAAATAGGAGTCATGTTTGGAAATCCGGAGACCACCACAGGAGGCAATGCGCTAAAATTTTATGCATCTGTCCGACTCGATGTGCGCCGGATCCAATCCATCAAGCTTGGTGCGGAGATCGTTGGCAACCGGACACGGGTACGGGTGGTTAAGAACAAAGTCGCCCCCCCATTCCGCACGGCAGAATTCGATATCATGTACAACGAAGGTATTTCAAAAGTCGGGGATCTGATTGATCTGGCAACGCAACTTGGTATTGTGGACAAGCGCGGCGCTTTCTTCTCATATGGCGAGACTCGACTTGGCCAGGGACGCGAGAACTCCAAGGAATTTCTACGGCAGAATCCAGCAGTTGCAGATGATATTGAAGTTGTAATCCGCCAACGCGCCACTGGTGGAGAAGTGGCACTCCCATTAGCAATCGGTGAAGAGGGCGGTGATGATGCGGGTGATGACGAATGATAAGGACAAGTTACAAGAAGAAAACCTGCTTGCCGTCCGTCATAATTATGACCGTCTGAGCCGTTGGTACGATTGGTTTTCCTCCGGCGAACACCGGATCACCAAACACGGACTTAATTTATTGGACGTTCAGCCTGGCGAAAAAATACTTGAAATTGGATTTGGTACGGGTCACGCATTGCTGGACCTGGCAGAGGCCACAGGTGAGACTGGGACCGTGGATGGAATTGACATTTCGCCGGGAATGTTTTCAATCGGTTGCAAGCGCGTAAAACATTCAGATTTGAGTAAAATAATTTCTTTACGGTTAGGTGACGCGACCCGATTGCCGTACCCCGACCGCCAGTTTCAGGTCGCGTTCATGAGTTTTACTATGGAGTTATTCGATCCAAAACTGATAGCGGTCGTTTTGGCAGAATGTCGGCGCGTCTTGCAGCACGGGGGCAGGCTTGGGATTGTCTCCCTTGTGAAAAAAGATAACCGTGCGGTGGATATTTACGAATGGTTTCATTTTCATTTTCCAAAGGTAATTGACTGCCGCCCAATTTTTATTCATGAGTTCCTTGAAAAAGCCGGATTTGAGGTTGTTCAAGCTATGGAAGAAAAGTTGTGGGGCCTGCCTGTGGAAGCAGTTGTTGCCAAAAAGCCTTGAAAGCCAAAACTGATGTAAGCCCTTCTATTCCAGGAGAATAAAATGCGATCACTTACTTCTTCTGCCCAAAAAATCCAGGACATTCTCGACAGACTGGGATCAAATTATAAAGTGGTCGAATTCAGCGACAGCACGCGAACTGCCCAGGAAGCCGCTGACCGCGTCAATTGTCAGCTCGGTCAGATCGTTAAATCGATGATCTTCAAGGGTCAGGCTAGCAACAAGGCCATTCTTGTTTTGACCAGCGGATCGAACCGCGTGGATGAAAAAAAGATCAGTCAATATATAGGGGAAAATGTTACCCGTGCTGACCCGGACTTCGTTCGATTGAAAACCGGCTTTGCAATTGGCGGCGTACCGCCGGTCGGTCACGCTCAACCATTGGAAACGTTTGTTGATGAAGATTTGCTGCAATTCCCCAATGTTTGGGCTGCTGCGGGAACCCCCAAAGCGGTATTTGAATTGACGTCTTCCGACCTCGTGAAAATCACCCATGCGCGGATAGTCAGAGTAAAACCTTAAAATTCCAGAATATCCATCCAAAATTCCGGGATCCTACAGGTAATGCTAATCCTGAAGACTGGTCCCGACCAAAGGGAGAAACCTGGTCTATTGAAGGTTGTATTACTTATTCTTCCAGAGCGTCCTTGGATTTTTTCTGCTGCTTTCCCCGCTCATCCGTATTCAGTATGCGTTTGCGGATGCGGTAAGCGAGCGGCGTTACTTCAAGTAATTCGTCATCGGCCAGGTATTCAATTGCCTCGTCGATGCTCATCTGTCGCGGTGGTGTCAGGCGGATTTCCATGTCGCCGCGAGAGGAACGCATATTGGTCAGGTGCTTTTTGCGACAGACATTGATCGGGATATCCCCGGGACGGGCATTCTCGCCGATTACCATCCCCTCGTACACAGCCACACCAGGACCGTAGAACAGGTTGCCGCGCTCCTCGGCGCTTTTTAATGCATAAGCAGTTGTATCACCCACCTCCCAGGCTACCAGCGAGCCGGTGGAACGCTGAGCCATCGGTCCAGCCATTTCTTCATAACCATGGAAAAGGGTATTCATTACTCCCATGCCGCGTGTCGCAGTCAGGAACTGGTAACGGAACCCCAGCAACCCCCGTGTTGGCACGATATACACCAACCTCACGCTACCCTGGCCAGTATCCTGCATGTCCATCATCTTGCCACGCCGGCCTCCGAGCATTTCCACCACAACCCCCACCGTCTCGGGACTGGTCTCAATATGGACTTCCTCGTAAGGCTCGAGTTGGGTGCCATCCAACGCCTGCCGGAAGATCACTTCCGGCCGCGAGACCTGGAACTCATATCCCTCCCTGCGCATGGTTTCGATTAATATCGCCAGGTGTAATTCACCTCTACCTGAGACAAGAAAGGTATCTGCGGAATCGGTTTCTGCCACACGAAGAGAGACGTTTGTACGAAGTTCCTCGAACAGACGTTCACGCAGTTTCCTTGAGGTGCTCCATCTGCCCTCCCGACCTGAAAAAGGTGACGTATTGACACCAAACGTCATACGGACGGTAGGTTCTTCCACTTTGATCGTCGGCAGGGCCACGGGGTTCTCAGGATCGGCCAGGGTTTCACCGATGGCGATCCCTTCCAATCCGGCCAGTGCAATGATCTCTCCTGCCTCGGCATGATCCACTTCAATTTTGTTCAAACCCTGATGTATATATAGATACCTAGCCCGTTCCGGAACATTCTCACCATTTACCTTCAGGCGTGCCAGCGGCTGGCCGACCTTGATCGTTCCGGCATGGATACGACCCACGGCAGTTACCCCACGGTAATCGTCATAGCCCAGGGTAGTGACCAGTAATTGCAACGGCGCATCCATGTCTACTTTCGGGGCAGGGATATGACGCAGGATGGTATTAAATAATGGCTGAAGGTCCGGTCCAAGGTCCGGGGTGAAACCTGCCTGAGCGCTGGTTGCCTGGGCGTATATGATCGGGAAATCCGCCTGCTCGTCGGTTGCGCCAAGTTCAATGAACAGGTCAAAGGTCTGGTTAACCACACGCGAGGGCTCGGCATCCTTGCGGTCCACCTTATTAATCACAACCACCGCCTTGTGACCCATTTCCAAGGCTTTCTTCAGCACAAAGCGGGTCTGCGGCATGGGACCTTCAGCAGCGTCCACAAGCAGGAGGACTCCGTCCACCATGTTCATGACACGTTCCACCTCCCCGCCAAAATCGGCGTGCCCGGGAGTATCGACGATGTTGATTTTCACCGTTTCCCCTGTTACTGGATCAGGGATCGAAATAGCGGTATTCTTGGCCAGGATGGTAATGCCACGTTCACGTTCGAGGTCATTCGAATCCATTACCCGCTCGACTACTTGTTGGTTATCGCGAAAGGTGTGCGACTGGCGCAGCAAGCCGTCCACAAGGGTGGTTTTCCCATGGTCGACGTGTGCAATAATGGCGATGTTACGAAGATCGGTTCGTTCTTTGAGCATAATCTACCTTTATTATAGACACGGATGCCAGCCCACTTGGTCACAGACGGCACCAGATCATTCCATACAAAAACCCCGGGAGTAGAGACCGGGGTCAAAATTGACATTTCCTAAAGCCGGCGTGCGGGCTGTATTCTATCAGATTGTACAGGATTTGGGCAGGGGGACGCGTTAGATCATCTAAAATGTTACTGAAGGCGAACAGATCGCTCAAATGATAATGTTACCATGGAGAGATGGAAAAAGAAGACAAAATGACCCTGAGCGAACGCCGAAAGTATCTGAGGAAACAACAAAACCGGTATTACCCAGCCGACCGAAAAGAACGGGGGCGGCTGCTGGATGAGATGGGATCGATCACTGGTCTGCATCGGAAAGCGCTGATCCGGCTGATGCACAGTGACCTAAAGCGCAAGTTGCGCAGTAAGCAGCGCGGGCGAACCTATGGCAGTGATGTCGAAGATGCCTTGCGAATCATCCGGGAGGGCTATGATGGGATTTGTGGCGAACGACTGGCGGGTAACCTAGCCAAGATGGCGCAAGAACTCCAGGCACATGGTGAGATGGTGATAACAGAAAGTTTGCTGAGCCAGTTGCAGAGTATCAGTCTGGCCACTATAAAACGCAAGCTGAGCCGCATTCAGCAGGACGAACCACGTTTGAAGCGTGGTCGACCTTTTGCTCGAAACGAGATCGCTCGCAGCATCCCCATGCGACGGATTGCCTGGGATGAGCCAACTCCGGGTCACTTCGAGACCGATCTGGTTCACCACTGCGGCCCAGTCGCGGATGGTCAGTATGCGCACACCTTGCAAATGCTGGATGTCACCACTGGCTGGAGCGAGCGCAGAGCTATTCTGGGACGCAGTCAACTGGTTATGCAAGATGCTTTTCGGCGCATTCGCCTGCGCCTGCCTTTCCCGGTACTTGAAATCCACCCTGACAATGGCTCTGAATTTCTCAACCAGCCCTTGACCATCGTGTGGGCTGAACTCTTCCCCAAAGCAGAATTCTCCCGTTCCCGTCCTTATCAAAAGAACGATAACCGTTTCGTCGAACAGAAAAATGATAGCCTGGTACGAAATTACTTCGGCTTCGAACGATTGGATACGGTCGCCCATGTCCAACTCATGAACCAGATCTATGACAAAATGTGGCTCTACTACAATTTCTTCCTGCCGGTACTGCGTTTGAAAAGCAAAGAATTGCTCAACCAGGCTGGATCCGCCCACAAAGTCAAACGTCACTACAACATCGCACAGACACCCTTTGAGCGCTTGTGCGCCGCTCAGGTGCTTTCACCGGTACAACAAATCCACCTCGAGCAGTTACGCAAGAATACCAATCCACGCCAACTCCATCGAGAGATCGAAGCCCTCCTGGATCAGCTTCGCTGCCTGCCCATTGCCCTACAGGGCATAACCGAAGATGTCCGTTTGACTTTGAACCTTTTACAACCAGCCCTCTCACCAGCTTAAAAGACTGGATGTGGATAAGTGGACAGAAGAGCACTGCCCACTTATCCACATCCACTACTACTCCGTCTACTACGAAAGCCCCCAGTAACATTATCTTTTGAGCTATTGATCCGCTCTGGTAACATTATCATTTGACTTGACACGGGGGGATTGATTGGCAGGACAATTGCAGCAAAATTGTGAAAATAATGATTGTCTCTGACGAGCCAACCAACGGAGGAGAGAATATCTTAAAAACGGGTTATGCGCGATCGTCAGGCCCAAACAATGAAAAACAATTTCGGGAGGAAGAGAGCGAAAAGTAGATTATAGAGAGCAGTATTGTGGAAGGAGGAGGAAAAGGGAATCTATTGCAGAATTTATGCGTTTTTTATGGTTTTCGTGCAGTTGACCGCCCTAAATGGGTGAGCATGCACACGCACAATGGGGTAGTAAAAAATTCCGAAGAATTGATCCTCCGGAATCAATGAAAAAAATGGAATATTTATAGTTTTTTTAGGAATATAATGATCACAATGACAAAATGAATTTAGCTGCCATTGCCCTGAAGAGAATGGTTCTCCAATATAATTGCATGGGTGTTCCCTACCAATCATTTTATTGTTAGCCATTTCCATCGCTTATGTTATAATTTCTCATGATGATACATGCCAATCGTAGCAATGCATCTGTTCCATTTGTAGTGGTGAGTGGTTTCATCCCCACCGGGGTCCCTCGAATCGCGCCTGCAGCACGGAGATCGTAAGACAGTTTTTTCCGCACAAAGATTTATCATGCCGCAGGCCACACCTGCGGCTTTTTTATTTTTTACGTAAAAATGGCATTGTCCAGCCGTGTGCAACAATTGCCACCACTTCAGGAGTAACCATGATATCCATCAGTTTATCCAACCTAACCCTTATCCTGGGAGCAAAAACTCTCTTCCGTAACCTTTCCTGGGAAATCCAGCACGACCAGAAGATCGGCCTGGTCGGACCGAACGGTGCAGGGAAATCTTCTCTGTTCAAACTCATCATCGGGGAATATCAAGCCGAACCAGGTGGCGTCATTGCTCGCGCTAAAGGAGTGAAGGTCGGTTACTTGCCCCAACAGCCCGAATTTGACCCTTCAGCCCTGGCTTTCCAACTGGCCCTGGACGGCAACCCGCGCGTGGCTGAACTTGAACAGGAATTGGCGAACGTCGAGGTCCGTCTGGGAAACCCAACAGTATACGAGGATGAAAAGGCTCTTATTAGTATGTTGGAACATCACGAGAAGATCCTAAACGAGTATAAAGCCCTCGGAGGTGACTCTTATCCGGAACACGTCCGGGAAATGTTGCGCGGGCTGGGACTTCCCGACGCAGACTTTTACAACCCTGTCGGCGTGCTTTCAGGTGGGCAGAAGAAGCTTGTCGGATTGGCGCGTCTATTACTGGCTTGCCCGGATGTATTGCTGCTGGATGAGCCCGATAACCACCTCGACCTGCCTGGCAAGGCTTATCTCGAAAAACTTATCCTGGATTACCCTGGAGCGGTAGTGCTTGTCTCTCACGACCGTTACCTGCTTGATAGAGTCGTAAGCCAAATCGTTGAAATCGAAGACGGGCATTTAACCTGTTCCCCAGGGAATTATACCGATTACATTATAGAGAAACAGGAACGCATGGCGCGCGCCGAAGAGCTCTACCAGATCCAGCAGCGCTCCATCACGCGCATGGAAATGGCACTCAAGCGCTACCAGCAATGGGTGCAAGTCAGCGATAAGTTCGCCAGCCGCGTTCGTTCCATGCAGACCAGGTTGGAAAAGGTCGAACATCTGGATCGACCGGTGCTCGAACATCGCAAGATGGGTTTGAAATTGAATGGCTGGCGCGGTTCAAACCAAGTATTGGAACTGGTGGATGTCGAAAAATCTTTTACACACCCAGTTCTTACGGGCGTACACTTTATGATCCGGCACGGGGAAAGGGTCGGCTTGATCGGTCCAAACGGCAGCGGAAAATCGGTCCTGCTGCGTCTCATTCTTGGGATGGAAACGCCAGATTTGGGTGAAATTAAGATAGGTCCCAGTATACGGATAGGTTACTATGCCCAGGAGCATGAGACGCTTGATCTGAACAGCACATTGATTAACACAATCCTTCGTGCCGGAAAGATGAGCGAAGCTGGCGCAGTGGCCTTCCTGTTGCGTTACTTATTCACGTATAAACAGGCCAGCGAGAAGATCCGAACCCTTTCGGGCGGTGAACGGTCACGCTTGCAGCTGGCGCTCCTGGTCCTTTCAGAAGCCAACTTCCTGCTGCTGGATGAACCTACCAACAATCTGGATATACCTTCTGCTGAGGTGCTCGAAAATGCCCTGAGCGACTTTATAGGGACAGTGTTGGTCATTTCGCATGACCGCTATTTCCTCGATCGGACCGTGGATAGAATCCTGGCCCTTGAAAACGGTCAGGTGAAAGAATATATCGGTGGTTACAGCGATTATGTAGAAAAAGCAGGGAAAGCAGATTAATTTTGACTTAATATATCTGAATTAAAATCTTATTCGAGAAGGATTATCGCAATTCTTGTTGAAAGACTTTTATCCGGGTAGAAAATGACGCAAGTGATTTCCAATTATTCATAGAAAAACCGGGAAAGAATTCAGATGACCGAGCATTTCCCTTCCCGACGTCTGGACATTGTCACCTTTGAGATGATTGTAGTGGTGGCGCTTATCACCCTGCATGATTTCCTGCTTTCAAACGCATTGTCATTGCCCTTCGTGCTTAAGCGCAGTTCCCTGGTGCAATTAAGAGCATTGGATACCATCGCATCAAGTCTGGAATTCCTGGTACCAATTGTCTTCTTTTTAGCCATGTTTCTTCTTTGGATAATGGGACGCAACGCATGGGTACGCCGAATAGCCATCATTTTTCTTGCCTGGGTCACTTTGCGACTTATCTTAAAAGTTGCCTTGGTGGTCTATATAATCATCTCACGTCCGCAAAGCGGGGTAGGGGTTTTGTTGAAAGACATTATTGTGATGTGGTTGGCAAATTTTCTGCTCTTTGGCATCTGGTATTGGATCATCGATGGCGGCGGGCCGGATGCTCGACGGGATGGTACTGTACGGCGATTTGATTTCGGATTTCCACAACGCGCAGCTGCTCTTCCTGGCTGGGAAGGATGGCAACCGGGAATCTGGGATTATATCTACCTGGGTTTCAGCAGCAGCACGCAATTCGGTTTGGGAGATTCAACAGCGCTGTCTATCCGGGCCAAGATACTGCTAATGCTTCAAATTACTTTATCCATCGTCGTCATTGTTTTCATTGCATCAATCGCAATTACGTTGATTCATTGATTGTCATATCTTCAGTGCAAGTAATAAATATGAAAAGCCTCGCGGAGAAAAATCCGCGAGGCTGATTTATTAATTTTCGGGCAGCAACCGTAAATCCTACGTCCCCTCTTCCCAGGAATTCAGGTACTTTAATTGTTCAGGGGTCAGTTCATCGATTTTTATCCCCATTGCATCCAGCTTGATGCGAGCGATCTCCGCATCCACTTCTGCCGGGACAGAATAAACGCGTTTCTCCAGAGTCTTGGCATTTTTAACCATGAACTCTGCCGCCAGGGCCTGGTTGGCAAAAGACATGTCCATCACCGAGGCAGGATGGCCCTCGGCAGAAGCCAGGTTGATCAGACGACCTTCGCCCAGGAGGTTGATCTTGCGGCCATCTTTCGTTGTGAACTGCTGAACAAATGGACGGACAAGATTAGGTTCTGCATCACTCATCTTCTCCAAGGCCGGGATATTTATCTCGACATTAAAATGACCGGAGTTGGCCACGATCGCGCCATCTTTCATAACCTCGAAATGGTGTTTATCGATCACATTAATATCGCCGGTGACAGTACAAAAGATATCACCGATCCTGGCAGCATCCATCATGGGCATTACCTGGAACCCGTCCATAACGGCTTCCAACGCTTTAAGCGGGTCAACTTCGGTGACTATGACCAACGAGCCCATCCCACGCGCCCGAGATGCCAGACCGCGCCCACACCAGCCATATCCACAGATGACAAAATTCTTGCCTGCCAACAAGACATTGGTGGCGCGAATAATGCCATCCAGGGTTGATTGGCCTGTGCCATAGCGGTTATCAAAGAAATGCTTGGTCATGGCGTCATTGACAGCGATAACCGGGAACTGAAGCATCCCATCCGCAGCCATGGCACGCAAGCGTATGACACCGGTAGTGGTTTCTTCTGTGCCACCGATGATGCCCGGCAGCAGTTCTCGACGATCCTTGTGAATCGTACTTACCAGATCGGCGCCATCGTCCATGGTCATATGCGGCTTGTGGTCAAGGGCTGCGCTGATATGTTTGTAATAGGTGACATTACTTTCCCCCTTAATAGCAAAGGTCGGGATTTCATAAATGTTGACCAATGCCGCTGCGACATCGTCCTGCGTGGAGAGTGGGTTGGAGGCGGTCAGTACCAGGTCAGCACCGCCGGCTGCAAGAGTCCGTGCCAGGTTGGCTGTCTCCGTGGTAACATGCAGACAGGCTGACAGGCGTACACCTTTGAGGGGTTTTTCCTTCTCGAAGCGCTTCAGGATAGTACGCAGGACAGGCATCTCACGCTCGGCCCATTCGATCCGACGTCGTCCGCCTTCGGCCAAGGATTTATCTTTAATATCGTAGTTGCTCATATTCATCTCCATAAAAGAAATTATTGGATCAGGGCGTCCAGAACGTTCTTGTCATTAAAGTGCTCACGGAAACGTCTCACAAATTCAAGACGGGTAAAGGAATGATTTTGTGTGCCTTTCTTTTCCAGGCAATAAGTCGCCGCCAGGGAACCTATCTGTCCACACAATTCCCAGCTCCAACCTCGTGAATAGCCAGTCAGGAAGCCTGCCCGGAAGGCGTCGCCCACACCGGTTGGATCAACGATGCATACTTCCGGGACGACCGGAATATTGTACTCTTTTCCTGCCGCATATACCGTTGAGCCGTCTTTTCCACGCGTTACGATAATCACATCCACATGCCGGAGCATGTGCTCAAGATCCAATCCGGTCTTTTTGGAGATCAACCCGAATTCATAATCATTGACGAACAGAAAATGGGCTCCATCCATATCGCGTGCGAGTTCCGACCCTTCCAGACGCAGGATCTGCTGACTGGGGTCATACAGGTAAGGAATTTTTAGCTCCCGGCACTCTGCAGCAAACTTGGTCATAGCATCCGGCGAGTTGGGCGAGACAACCACCAGGTCAGGACGGTGCTGGACATCGCGCAGGCTTTGCTGCCCCGCCACACCCATTGCCCCCGGATAAAACGTGGCAATCTGGGCATTCGTCCGGTCAGTTGTGGCGAAAAAAGAGGCGGTATACAAACCTGGGACAACCTGCATATGAGTGGTGTCTACGCCCTTGCCTTCCAGCCAATGACGATATTCCTCGAAATCCTCCCCAACCGTCGCCATGACGTGCGGATGTTCCCCCAATAAAGCCATAGTGTAGGCAATATTCGGGGCTATGCCGCCGCGCTGGCGGGACATTGAATCAACCAGAAATGAAAGACTGATATTTTCGAGTTTCTCAGGCAGGATTTGTTCCTTGAAAAAACCGGGGAAGGTCATCAAATAATCATATGCAACAGAACCAGTTATCAGAATATCCATTTCATTTTCCTTCCAAGCCAAGCCCATCCCGAAGGTTTCCCAGGAGGAAACCAATATTTAATACAAGTAATATTCCTCTATGAGTTTATTCTCTTTGGCAAGTTAATCTCAAAAGGTGGAACCACAATCCCATTCTCGGTTACGATCGCGGTGATCAAACGGTTCGGAGTGATATCGAACGCCGGGTTGCGAGCTTTTGCGCCTTCAGGGGCGACGCGCTCACCATGGAATTGTATCCCTAAAACTTCATCCGGATCGCGCTGCTCAATGGGGATGCGTGTGCCATCCGCCAGGGAAAGATCAATCGTTGATGTCGGTGCCACCGCATAGGCCGGGATACCATTATCATAAGCAGCCAGGGCGAGCATGTATGTACCGATCTTGTTGGCAACATCGCCATTAATGGCAATCCGGTCAGCACCGAAAAAGGCTTTCTGCGCCTGACCAGTGTGCAGAAAGTGTCCAGCCATGTTATCACTGATAATCTCAAATGGGATGCCATAGTGCTGCAACTCCCAAGCTGTCAGACGTGCTCCCTGCAAACGCGGACGGGTCTCGTCCACCAGCACATGAATATGCTTGCCTTGTTCATGCGCAGTCCGTATCACACCCAATGCCGTGCCCCAATCCACCGCCGCCAGAGCACCGGTATTGCAATGGGTGATGATGGTATCACCATCATCGATTAAAACCGCTCCATATTCCCCCATGCGCTTGTTAATCTGTACATCTTCATCGGCGATGCGCTGGGCTTCCTCCAGCAGTAAATTCCGAAGCTGCCAGATACTCTTCTCCTCCATTGCATCCTTTACCACTTTCATCTCCCTCTCAAGTGCCCACGACAGATTAACTGCGGTGGGACGTGCCTTTTTCAAGCTCTGCGCAGTGGCTTCAAGGTCCGCAAGGAATAAGACGGGGGATCGCGTTTTTGATTCGAATGCCCCCAGTGCCAATCCGAAAGCAGCTGCCACACCTATGGCGGGTGCGCCGCGCACGATCATGGTGTGGATGGCTTCGGCTACCTGTTGGTGGGTATGGCAAGAAACCACTTCCAGGCTGGCTGGCAGGCGGCGCTGATCGATTAACTTGAGAGAGTTGTCTTCCCAGAATACCGTTCGCATTTTATTGGCAGGAAAAAGCGCTCTCAGGGAGAGCGCCATTGAAAGCGTGCAAAGTCTATCACGGTAGGGGCAGATTGTCAAAGAATTTGGCTGCTCAAGCCTGGATTCGCAAGCATTGACATGGATTCTCTTCTCAATTATAAGATTGGGATGGATAAAAGCCGAATACTGACGGGTTTCCTGGCATTCCTGCTGGCAGCCTGTGCCAGTACCCCATCCCAACCCACACCATCCTCAAAATCCATCCCCACCGCAGTACCCAGCCAAAGCCTGCGTTCAATCATCTTACCCACTGCCACACCTACCCCCACTCTAACCCCTTCACCCACTCCCACGCCCCAATTCCATTTACAGACCGCAAACCAGGCTTTTTTCGACGGAGATTATTTACGCGCCCAGGCGGAATTCCAGGCAGCTCTTAACATTGCATCCGACCCGGAAACACTTGCCGCTGCACTTTGGGGCCTTGGAAGTGTCGAATACGCTGCCGGCAATAATGGCAAGGCCCTGGAGGACCTGGGAAATCTGAGTAAGACCTATCCGGATAATCCGAATGCCGCTCGTGGTAATTTTTTGATGGGTGAAATCTACATGGCGCTGGAGAGATATAGCGAAGCCACACAGGCCTACACGCTGTATCTTGCGAAACGTCCTGGCGTTCTTGACAGCCTTGTCCAGGAGCGACTTGGTGACGCTTTCATCTCCACCGGGAACTTCGTTGACGCAATTTCTGCCTTTAAAACTGCGTTGGCCGCTCCCCATATAGGCGATGATACTGCCCTGCAAATTAAGGTTGCACAGGCTTATGCGGATTCAGGCGATACAACCACTGCTCTCAATCTTTACGATTCTATTTCAAAAGCGAGCGCCAACATTTATATCAAGGCCCAGATGGATCTACTCACCGGACGATTATATCTATCACTAGGCCAAACGGACCAGGCTTACCAGCGATTCCTCGATGCGGTCAATAATTATTATCAATCTTACGATTCATATAGCGGGCTTGTTACCTTAGTAAACGCCAATGTTGCAGTTGACGATTTGAACCGCGGCCTGGTGGATTATTACGCGGGTCGATATGGGGAGGCCGCAGACGCCTTTCAACACTATATTACCGCCAATCCAAAGAACGACGGTTCGGCAGCTTATTATCATGCAATGGCCATGCTCAAGCTCGGTAATTATCTGGAAGGTGTGCAAGAACTCACCATCTTTATAAACAATTACCCGGATAATGAGAACTGGCAGTCTGCCTGGGGCGAAAAGGCAGATACACAATGGGCAGAACTCGGTGATAATATCGCTGCCGCCCAAACATATTTGGATTACGCCAAGGCAGCCCCGGATATAATGTTTGCCCCCCAGGCGATACTCAACGCCGGTCGCAATTACGAACGCGCCGACCGCCTGGATGATGCGGCGCGCGTATGGGAAAGCCTAGCAGATTCTTATCCGGGCAGCAACCTCGTTCCCCAGGCACTTTTTTGGGCGGGAATTGTGCGTTTCCGTGCAACCAAATACGACCAAGCGCTGGTCACATTCCAGCGCGATCTACAGTTTTCCATGGCTGTTGAAGACCAGGCGCGAGCCTATTTTTGGATCGGGAAAACGCAGCAGATCATGGGCAAAAGCGCTGCTGCTCAGACCGCGTTGCAGCAAGCGGCTTCCCTGGACCCAACTGATTATTACAGCCTGCGTTCCCAGGACTTGCTGCTCAAACGTCCTGTTTTCGACCAACCACCCTCAACCAATCTTAAAGTCGATCTAGCCAAGGAACGGAAACAGGCCGAAGCATGGCTGCGCGTGACCTTCAACCTGCCAACGGATACCGATCTCAACACTCCGGGAGCTCTCCTTTCGGACTTACGCCTGGTGCGCGGCACCGAATTATGGACTCTCGGCCTGAAAGACGAAGCCCGCCTGGAGTTCGAAGATCTGCGCACTGCGGTTGAGCAAAATCCTGCCGACAGTTACCGGCTTTCCAATTACCTGCTCGACCTGGGCTTATACCGTCCAGCCATCAATGCCATGCGGCAGGTGCTCACTTTGGCCGGAATGACCACCCAGGCACAAACACTGGCAGCACCGGCCTATTTCAATCATGCCCGTTATGGGCTTTACTATCAAGATCTCGTCCTACCGGCAGCTCAGCAATCGGGTTTCAATGCGCCTTTCCTGTTTTCCGTGATGCGTCAAGAAAGCCTTTTCGAAGGATTTGTCCGGTCAAGTGCCGGTGCACGTGGGCTGATGCAGATCACACCGGATACTGGACAATTCATTGCAGATAACCTGGGGTGGCCTCCAGACTATATATCTGAAGACCTATACCGGCCGATAATCAATATTACTCTGGGCGTAAGATACCTGGCAGATCAAGGTTTACGTTTTAACGAAAACTTATTTACAGCTCTGGCTGCCTACAACGCTGGTCCTGGATACGCTCAAATATGGCGCGACCTCTCGGGCCCGGATTCTGACCTTTTTATTGAGACGATCCGCGCAGAAGAAACACGCAACTACATTCGTAGTATTTATGAGATTTACAGTATGTATCGTTCCCTTTATGGGACAATCCCCTGATCACACAAGTATTCTCCCTCAGCCACCTGCCTTGCTGGGGGGTCTTTTTTTAGCCGATAATTTTCTCAATTTTCTTACGAAGGATTTCAATATCCATATTGGTTACTGAAATGAGCTTATTACGCCCGCCTGCCCCGGCCATAATGGTTATATTCGAAACTGGAACATCCAGTACCTTTGCCAGGAATTTTAGCAGTGCTTCATTGGCTTTTCCTTCCAACGGAGGCGCAGTCAGGTGAACTTTAACTGTCCCATCGCTCATAATCCCAACAATCTCATTCTTACTTGCGCGCGGCGTCACACGTAAAGCCAGAGTTGCTCCCTCCCTGTCATTCATACGAAAGTGCCGGGGGGCCATATATCACCTTACAACGAAGATAAGAAACTGACCAAGACTCTGGCCAATATTTCAACCAGAATGATCAAAATCAAGGGACTTAAGTCCAACATGCCCACCAGAGGAACAATCCGGCGGATGGGTACGAGAAGAGGATTCACAATGCGGTCAAAGGTTATACGTAAGGGATGATAGGGACTCAAGACAAATGAGAATAGTGAATCAATTATTACCAGGAATATTAAAAGGTTGGCAACTATATTTATAATATTAGCGATTATTTTAAACATAAATCCTCTAGATTGTGCGTGAGCCTAAAATGGCCTGCCCGACCCTCACGAATGTAGCTCCTTCCTGGATGGCGGCCTCAAAATCCACGCTGGTTCCCATCGATAATTCCTTCCAATTTTCTCCCGGAAACCTTTTTGCCAGGAATTCCTGAAGATGCCGAAGCCGCTTGAAATAGGGGCGTGTGCGTTCCGGATCTTCAAAGTAGGGTGGCATTGTCATCAGACCACAAACTCGCAAGTGTGGAAAGACCAGGATTTGTTCTATTTCACTTTCCAACTCTGGCCAGTTCTGTTCCTTCCAAGCCGGAAACCCGAATTTACTTTGCTCGCCACTTACATTGAATTCCAAAAGCACCGGCAAAGTACGGCTCAGATCACTGCAGAAACGCTCCAGCCTTCGGGCGAGTTTCAGACCATCCAACGAATGCAGCATGGCAAAATTGACAGCCACCAGATCTGCCTTGCGGCTCTGTACATGACCTATCATATGCCATTCTACTAGAGTCTCCCTCATAGCGGCAATTTTTACTTTGGCCTCCTCTACATAATTCTCCCCAAAGGTGGATATACCGGCTGCGACCGCGGCACGGATGACTTCGAGCGGTTGGGATTTGCTGACCACCACCAACCGGACTGTTCCCGGTTCGCGTCCAACCCCGGCAGCAGAATCAGCAATCCGCGCAAGTATATAACGGTAACGTTTGTTGATTGAGGAGACAAGCGTTTCGTCCATATCTTTTACTTTAGACTGAATTATTATGGATCCAGTGCAATGACCGCAGCGAATCGCCCTGTCCGGCCATGCTCAGCTCGATGAGAATACCAATCCTTGGTATTACAGGCCGTACAAATTTTGGCAAGCTCGATGTGCTTGACACCGGCTAATTCCAGAGTCATACGATTGGCCGACCACAAATCAAAATGAACTGCTCCAGCATGTTCTCTTAACAAGCCGGAGACACTCAACCCAAAAGCCTGGCGTACTTGCGTCACCACGTCTGGTCCGACCTCATAATGATCGGGCCCAATCGACGGACCAATCGCTGCCAGAATTTCACCCGGATTCGAACCAAAGTTGACTTGCATGGCCTCCACGGCCGTCCGAACCGTGGCACGGATTGTCCCCATCCAGCCTGCATGGGCAATCCCCACCACCTTGCGGACCGGGTCATGCAACATCACAGGGACGCAATCGGCGAAGCGCATCATCAAGGTGACCCCAGGCGTATTGGTCAAGATGACATCTGCCTGAAGGGGTGGCGTGGCCCGTGGGCGCGGTTTCCTTGCAACCGCCACATTGACCCCATGCACCTGCCAGGCATCATAGACAGAGTCCGGGTCATAACCCAAGGCAATCAGCGCAAGCTGGCGGTTTTTGCGTACCCGTTCCAGGTCATCGCCGACTGTCCCGCCGAAATTTAATGAAGCCCATGGGGCGGGACTTAGGCCTCCCTGACGTGTTAAAACAGCCTGGGTCACGCCATATCCAAGATTTTCAAATTGATAATAACGAATTCCCGCTTTCGATTGGAACGGCATGTTTTACTTCAACTTGAAGGAGGCGATTCTCTTTGAAAATGATCGTTTCGTTTCGGCCATTGCCTCTTCGATAAGCGGAAACATAAACCAGGCAGTTGTTAAGCCAAAGAGAAAACCGGTCAAAGTCCGCAGGAATGGTGTGCTCTCCCGATAGGGCAAAATAGATTGTATAAAAGCGCTGGGGATCTGGCTGAACAACTGCGAAAAGCCATCCAACCCAATTGGAACCATTCCAATGAGAATCCAGACCATCCAATGTAATTTTGGTAACCTACGCCCAGCGGCAGCATACACCAGACCAAATAAGGCCATTGCCCCCCAGATTGCCACGTCCCGTTCACAGAAGGCGACCTTATAACCCAGGAGAGACGTGCCTTCGAATTGTCTCGCCCGGATCCGGCTGGGATCGTTTGCGTCGGAAATACCACTTACCTGCTCAAAGGTGAAAACCCCTGGAACCTTTGCCGCGGCATGCGGATAATAAGCCTGCTCACCGAACAAGAAGAATGAACGAAAGGCCCATTGATGACATAACGGACTGTAAATCTTGTAAATCACCTCGGCCGGACCATTTGCACCAATTTTCTTGAAGACCGGAGCCAGAAATGGTATGCCGACATATAATAACAAGAAAAGGTTAATAACTGCCAGGTAATGCTTCGACATCCAGTATGAGAACCGGTCTGTACCGATGAAGCCTTGATCAGCTGAAGGGTTCACATTCAAGGTTCCTTGGCTGACCCGTTCCAACTGGTCCATCTGATCGCGCGGCTGCCTGGAGGGTCATTTGTAAAACCTGGCGTGTAAAAGACGCCTTCAACTTGAACGATCCCACTTCCACTACCGGGACCTCCAGGGCATAAAGATCATGTAGTAAAGGGTCAGAGTCGATATCAACCACCTTTAAAGTATGGGGAATAACATTCTGAAGACCATTCAAGTCTGCTTCAGCTTCTTTACATAATTTACAACCGGACCGGCTATAAAGGGTTACCGCAACCATAAGAAAATTCCTACATCGACCAAATCAAAACCGGCTAAAGACCAAAGTTTATAAAGGGAATATAACTCGCAATAATATTGAACGTACCCAGAATCAGCAAAATTCCAGCCAGGATCAGTATAATCCCCATGACAATTTCTGCAATCCGCATGACTTTACTGTAGCGGCGCAGGATTATGGTCACCCAACCTATTCCCAAGGCTGCCAATAGGAATGGAATTGCAAGGCCAGCAGAATATGCGGAACCCAACAGGACCCCTTTCAGAATCGAACCACCGTTTGCGGCAAAGGTCATGATAGACCCAAGAATCGGGCCGACGCATGGTGCCCAACCAGCCGAAAAAAAGACGCCCATTAACACCGAAGAGAGATATCCCCAGCGCGGATCTGCCTGAGAATGGATTCGCACATCATATTCCAAGAAAGGAATGCGGAAAACGCCGATCATGTGCAGACCAAAGATTATCACAACCACACCCCCAATTTTTGCCAACCATGTACGCATTCCCAATAACAAGCCCCCTACTGCCGCTGCAAGGATGTTGAAAAGAATGAAAACCAGGCTGAATCCCACAACAAATGCAAGCCCGTGTGCAAAAGTGACCCAGCGATTCTTGCTGTTTGCTTCACCCCCAACTGCACGGCCTCCCAAGTAACCGATATAGACCGGAACCAGGCATAATACACACGGAGAGAGAAATGATGCCAAACCAGCCAGGAAGGCCAGCCCGGTCGGTATCTCAAAATTATTCATTCCACTTGCCTGCCACTAAAAGGTATCCTCCACAAATACATGAGAGCTGCCAGTCATACCTTCATGAGTAACATCACCCGGTTCGAGTGGGACTGTTGGCTGCGACCAGCGGAAAATCCATTTCGCATCCTCCGGTCTGCAATTGACACAGCCATGCGATTTCTCCGTTCCGAAATCATTATGTGACGTAGCTGCATGAATGGCAACTCCGTCTCCCACAAAAAAGGTCGACCAAGACATTCCGGGTAAACTGTAACTTGCCCCGGCCACGTTGGCCTCCATACGAACAGAGATCAGCTTACGCCAGACTGCATGTTCACCCAGCGGCGTTGAACCCTCCTGCATGCCTGTCGAAACGCGGCAGAAATATACTTCCTTATCACCCTCCAGGCAGGATAAAGTCTGGTAGTTTAAATTCACGATTACCTTCTTTGTAGCCGGATCCACCTCTGGAGTTATCGGGGATACATCATCCTGCGTCAAAGGACGGAATGCTTCCCCTTCAGCCCAGAATAAGTCGCCTGGATTCCCATAACGTTCGTTCACATGATACTGGATCACCCCGGAATCAGAAGAGCGCACCTGGTCAATCCACATGACTTGCGAATAGTAGAGACGTGCCTGCAAATCGAAGGTGACGTGATCGCGCATCCATCCTGAAACTGGCGCGGGATTATCAAGAACGAGGTCAACATAAGGGACAGTCACCTCCGCCCAAAAGCCCTGGGTGCCCGCCGGAAGCGCTGCCAGCGGCGTATTGGGCAGGTTACGACAGGGCTGCAAGTAGGGAGACCATATATACCCTTCCGGCGTTTCCACCCAGCGCTGATTTGGAACGTAAATATCGACATTTTCCGCACTGACCTCGCGGATCCATGCAAAAACTTCATCGCGATGCGCATCGCGCACCTTGGAACTGCTGCCATCCGGGCGAGTCATGATTGGAACCGTGCCACCCCACTGCAGATTGGTATCGGACGTACAATTTCGGCCAAGGAGATCGGATTTGGGAAAATCGGGCAGGGCCAGGATCGAGGTGGCAGCAGGTAAATTCCATCGAGTGGCTGGAGGACGGAACACCAAGGCTCCCGCACTGAGGCCAGCGAGTTTCAGGAAATCCCGACGAGATAAGGTTTTTTTTGGAAAAGACATGGCGCTAAGGATACCCGTTAAGTGAAAGGAAGTCAACGGACATCTTATAAAGGGATTAATCTTCCCCCAAAAATAATTCCAGCCCGGCCATACATTCCTTACTAACCTTATGACCGGCATCTGATTCACAATATGTCACGCGCGCACCGACCGATCTAAGACGTGCCACTGCCCTACAAGCCTGTTCCACCGGGATCATTTCGTCGTTTCGCCCGTGGGTAACAAATATCATTTTTCCGGATAATTTTTTTACAAGACGGACCTCAGCACACTCAGGGAGAAAGCCTGAAAGAGCTGCCAACCGACGGACACGCTCAGGGAACAGCAAAGCCAGGCCATACGCCATGGCTGCACCCTGGCTGAATCCCATCAAGTCAAATTGCCTGGCATCCATTCCTGCCGAAGTTGACCAATCGTCCACAAAAGATATTAAAGACTGCAATGAAGAAGATAAATCTTCCAGGGAGGCCATTCCCCAAGTTCCAGGATGGATTTCCCGCCAGGAAAAGCCTCCTTCCGCAACCGAAAAAGGAGCACGCGGCGCCAAGATCGTATATTTTGATAAAAGTCCACGAGTAAATACCCACATCGATTTTTCGTCTCCCCTCCAACCATGTAAAAGTAACAACAATCTCGCCGGCTTTACATGGTTCGTGTATAGGCGAAAAGTCCAACCCTTAATCGTCAATAGTTCAGGTTCAGTCGTGGTCGGCACGTTTTCTAATCCAATCTAAAATGAGCAAAACGAGCACGATGAGCACCACAGGGATCATCCCTGCCAACAGACACAGGATCCCCGTCAACGCTGCACCACTCCCGTAAATAAGATATATCAGACCAATGCCGACTATGAAGAGCACCAATAATGCCCCAACTATCAGTCGAACAGTGGTTTGGCTGGCATATTTTCGCAGGTCTCGAGACATCTTTGGTCCAGTCCGAAAAAGAATAATAAAATATCACGTGGTGGAAAAAAGTCTCCGTCGTATTCGATTCGGCCATGCAACTGCCCTTAGCAATTCCGGCAGGACGGCGTCGACTGCCTCTTCGCCTTTACCTATGATCTTATGCACATCCACTTTATCCAAGAGACCAATTTCTCCTACATCTGGACGTACCACCACTTCAGGATTGTCTATCATGAGACGCAATTCAGCCAGCTTGCGACTGCCCACATCCACGGATTTTAGAAAAATATTAAACGCCTGGGCGACGCGTGTGCGCGTGAGCCGCTCCACCAGCACCGAAGGGACTGGAACAGGCAACGGGAATCTGACTTAAGCCACCACTTGCGTCGGTCATTATTTCCAGGACTACCGCCACCACAGGCAGAGAGGGTGCCAGCAACCGCGCCACAGAGACCGGAACCGGGTTGAGAACTGCGCCATCGACCAGTTGTGTCTCACCTAACTTCCTGGGTGGGAAAATTCCCGGTACTGCGCCAGTCGCAAGGATGGCGTCCACCACCCGACCATGATTTAGAACAACTTCCCTGCGCGCCATGAGGTCCACCGCCACTACAGCACAGGGTATTTTTAAGTCGGAAAATGTCCGGTTGCCAAGGAAATCTTCGAGGAACCTGATAGCTCCAGAAAATCCCAGCAGGCCGGGCCCCTCATCAGGAGAGCGCACAAAAAGTTTGGTTTGATCCACCTTGGTGAAAACTTCTTCCATTTTGTCGGGGGTGTAACCAGAGGCATACGCAATGGCAATGAGACCACCAGCGCTTGTACCAGACACTGCCTTTACCCTGAAACCTTCCCTTTCCAAACAACGCAGGACCCCAATGTGTGCATACCCACGGCTCCCGCCGCCACCTAAAGCAAGCGATATATCCATAGTATTAAATCCCTTCTTATTCTTCCGGCGGTTTAAGGCCGCGGAAGGATTTGTATAACAACAAATCGTAAACGATTTTCAGACCACCCGAAAGAAAGAACGGGGCACTGAACAATGCCGGGATGGACATCAAAATACCCGCCAGGGAAGGTGAAATTGCAGCCCCTACCGAACGAGCGATGGTGGTTACGCCAGAGGCCGCTGAACGTTCATCCGGAGCGACAACTGCCATGGTATACGATTGCCGGGTTGGTACATCCATCTGGGAAATGCTGAAACGCGCCAGCAACATGCCAATTGCCAAGGGCAGGTTTGGCATCAGTGGAACGAGTATCAATAATACATTCGAAGGAACATGAGTGAAGACCATTGTATTGATGAGCCCAAAACGCCTGGCTATGCGGGCTGCGAACAGGGCTGAGAAGCCTGCCAGGATATTCGCGCAGAAGAAAATACTTCCCAGTACACCAGTATCCACCCCATATTTTACATGGAACCAGTAAGCCAAGAGGCTCTGGACCAGCAATGCGCCGGCGAAAGCATCAATAGCGAACAAGCCACTCAGCCGCAAAACCACGGATCGCGAACGGTGTAGCCCCAGAAAAAGGCTCCGCCCTTCCTTCCCAACAGCCAAAGTCTCTACTTCCTTCGAAAGAGAGAGAAACAATATGATTAATATCAATCCACCCAGTGCATAACCAGACAGCACAATCCGATAAGCATCAATAGCGCTAAAACCATGATCCTGCAATCCCTGCGCCAACCATCCACCCGAAAGTGCCCCGGTCGCCGTGGCCAGCGAACCGGCCAATGCATACCAGGCAAATGTCTGAGTGCGCCTTTCGCCTGGAAGTAAAGTTGTCAAGGCTGCCTGTTCCACTGACAGGAATGGGCCAATCTCGTTCCCACTCGGGCTGATCACACCAATTATGGCAGCCAAAGCCAATACAACCGGATTGCGGGTGAAAATAAATACAACGCCCGCTCCGATCATCAACAACGCTCCTACGATCAGCGTACGCTTACGTCCAAACCGATCGGCCGAAGTCGTCAGCCAGAGCGAAACCCCGGCATCGCCCGCCAAGGTCAAGGAAAACAGCAGGCCAATGATTTTTTCACTCAGGCCAACCTGGATAAGGTAAAGCGCCAATACAACCGAAAGGAATCCATAACAAAATAACCGGATGATCCGAGTTGCAAACAGGATTGAAATATCCTGACGATTCGGGCTGGTCGTAAGTTCCATTTATCCTTTGGCAACTTCCAGGCGGCACCAAGCATACAGGGCGTCATAGACCTCGAACTGAGCCTCCAGGTTCTGCTCATCTTCAGGGAAAAGCAGGCTAAAGCCGGAGGCGATCGCCTCCAATCCACGTGCGATCGGGTCCTGATCGATATCATCAGAGACATCAGCCGAATGAACGATCCTGGCCAGCCTAAGCAGGCCGGGTTCCTTCAGTCCATACTTGAGGATAAAGGACTCAAACGAACAACGGCCGTCAGCATGGCCAAGTTCCACGCCAGGCGCGTCGAAAGGAATGGCGCCGGTTTCTTTGACGACCTTTTCGATCTCTCCAACCGGTACAAATAGGAATTCTGCCTGGTTGTCGATGAAACGCGTAATCAGCCAGGGGCAGGCGACGCGGTCCACATGGACATGGGAACGGGTGATCCAGAGCATAAATTTCTCCTTTCGCAATATGGAATAAAATGATTATACTCGTGAAAGAGTGAGCATGCCCTCAATCGAAGCCCCTGAAAGCTCTTCCCCTATCGTTACACGTGCAGTTGCAGCAGGCTTGCGCGGCGAATTCTTCGATACCTATCCATTTCCCAGCTGGCAGAAGGCTTTATTGACCGTTCTCGGAGCCTTGCCGCAAGGAGTGGCTCGTTTTGCCATCAGCCGGTTCGAATCCATCTCCGGGCTTCCCTCGACAGTCCTGGATAGATTCTCCATGGATAATTTGTTGTGTACGCGCCTTGATGACTATGCGCAATCGGCGGAAAGATTTCCTGTCATCACGGCCGGAGCTGCACTTGGCGGCGCAACTGCATACCTTTCGCTGGCTTTAGGAGGTCCATTCCTGCCCCAGGCGTTTGTTCTCACCCTGAAGGGCGGTTCGATCAATGGTGATGCGAATAGATACCTCCACCATTCTCTGGAACCAGCCCTCCGTATTGCAGCCGACAATCCCGGGCTAATGACCATCCAGCATTACGATCCTGTCCATGATGGCTGGATGACGCGTTTTGTCAACCACTTACGCTTTAAACTTCTAGACCTGCCGCGTGCATATTCAGAATTTATAAAATCAAGACTGGAACCAGGCGGTGCAGTAGTGTACCTGGAAGGAGGGGCATCCTGGTTAAGATATCGCCTTGGTCCGCGCAGCGTTTTCCAGGTGGGAGGATGGGGTGGAATCCCGGCAGAGGAATTCCTGGAGAGCAGCGAGCGGCTCCAGGCATATGCCCAGCGTGCCGGGCTGAAGTTCTCAGATTGGAAGTTAAACGATTATCCCCTGGAGAGAGGACCGGAGTCGGAATGGGGCACCGAGCCCGGATTGGCTGAATCCCTGGAGGCTTTCTGCAAGTCAGAGGGGTATCGGTTCGTGCGCATCCGCCTGCCCCATCCGAACGATTTCTCGCGCCTGGCATTTGCTGCGGCACAGAATTTACTGGAAAAAGAAGGACGCGAACCGGCTGGCGTTTTGGTGGAAATGTTCAGCCAGTTCGATACGACCGCTTCCATGCAGAGTGGTCTTCTGCCATTGTGGCTCATTTTCAATACTGATGACAGCCTGGCCTATCTGAAGGAAATGCGGCCAAGATTCCCCGCTGGAAAACCGGTTTTCTTCTCGTCGCTGGCGACCTTTTCACTGCCTCCAGATCGGACGCCGTTCGACGAATGGGCAGCTGCATTTGCGGGCATCGATTGGGTCAATATAGGTACACGACGCAGCCACTATCCAGCAGATGCACGTGCCTTGGTCAATTGGGCAGAACCACTCAGGAAGTGGGTAACCAAAAACCGCAAACCACTCCAGAATCATTTAAGCGCCGAAGAAATTGATATTCTCGCAAGAAACATCCATGTGCAGTGAAATTTTCCCCCAACTCATACACGTTCCCACGCCGTGCAAACCAGCTTTCCATCCCGCCATTCTGATGTGATCAATACGGCGTGCCCAAGTCCATGCTCCCAGATGAATTGATGGTCGACACCTGCCAAAATACCAGGGAGACCGTATAGTATAAGAGCGCCATGTGTGACCAGGACAAATTCGGATTCTGTTTCTCCAAAACCTCCGGCCAGATCCTGGACAAACTTCGTCAGACGTTCCCTGACCTCCTGACACGTTTCTCCGCCCTCTGGGCCGCGGTCCAGCTCACGCCCAAAGAACCAGTTCTCCTTCCACTTATCATGTTCCTTCCAAGCAGCTTCATCGCCGCGACCTTCCAACACCCCGCAATCCGGTTCTCTCAGGGCATCAACACATTCAGACGGCACGCCCCATGCTTCAGACAGAATCTCCGCCGACTGTCTCGCCCTCATGATGGGACTTGCGTATACACGGGTGATAGGTTTCCCGCGTAGTTTTTCCGCAAGCATTGCTACCTGAAGCCGACCATTTCTGGTCAGCCCATGGGGGAGATCCCGGTTGGAGATAATCCGCAAGGTATTGGCTTCACTCTCACCGTGACGCGTGAAATAAAGCTTCATAAAATAATCTTCGTTGGACCTCTATCCACCAACTTCGGATGGTATCTCAATTTATTTCCCCGGCGGCAGAAAAGGCCAGGAACAGCCGACAAATCTATCTTCGCTTCCACAAAAGACCCCGGTTGGGGTGGAACAGAAAGACCAATAAGAATATGAATGTGGCTGTAAGCACTATCGCCGAGCCGGAAACAATATTGAAATAATAGCTCAAATACAATCCGGTCACGGCAGAGATTGCACCAATACCCGCCGACACAAGCATACCCTGCCACAACCGGCGGGTAAGCAGGGAAGCAGTCGCCGCGGGGGTGACCAACATCGCCACCATCAAGGCCACACCGACGGTCTGCATGGCTACGGACACAGTCAGCGCCATCAGCACGAATAAGAGGTTGTTCAGCAGGTTTGACGGGAGACGCAGAGTGGCTGAGAGCACCGGGTCAAATGACAATACCAGGAATTCCTTGTAAAAGAAAAAAATCACCAGCAATATCACTGCTCCGAAAGCCGCAGTCAGGACCAGATCGCGCGCAGAGACACCCAGCACGTCCCCAAAAAGGAAATGACTCAGGTCAACGGTATAGCTGCGGACAGTGGAGATCAGGGCGATGCCGAGAGCAAACATGCTGGCAAAGAGGATGCCAATGGCAGTATCCTCACGGATCTCGGCGTGTTTTGATACCCGTCCCACCGCCAGAGCCACCAGAATCGCCGCCCCAAGCGCCCACCAAAAAAGGGTTTCGCGATTGCTACCGCTGATCAGATAACCCAACGCCACGCCTGGAAGGACGGCGTGCGCCAGGGCATCACCAAAGAATGCCATCCCACGCAGGACAACATAAACACCGATCACTGCACACACGATCCCGACGATGACGGATGCCACCAGCCCACGCTGCATGAAAGCGTAGGAGAATGGTGCCAGGAAAATATTGAACAGGTTACTCATTATCCACTTCCCCGTCACAGCAAGAATCAGCCAATGTTGTCCTGCCATCTGCTCCCTGGATCAATTGGGCATGACCGCTGTAAGCGTGCAGCAAGTTCTCGCTGGTCAAAACCTCCGGCGGGGTACCAAACCGGATAAGGCGGCGGTTAAGCAGCATGACGCGATCAAAGTGGCTGCCGGCCTGACCAAGGTCGTGGGTGGCCACCATGATGGTGATTTTCTGATCACGCAGCTTCTCCAATAGCGACAGTATGGCTTCCTGCGATGGCGTATCCAGGCCATTGAGTGGTTCATCCATCAGGACCAGTTCGGCTTCCTGTGCAAGTGCACGTGCCAGGAAAGTGCGCTGCTGCTGCCCACCAGATAATTCGCCAATCTGTCGGTTGGACAATGAACTCATATCGACTGATTCCAGCGCGTCGTGCACGATGTCCCAATCGCTGCGGCGAGGCCAGCGAAAGAAGCCAATCTGACCGATGCGGCCCATCATGACCACATCGGCCACGTTGGCCGGAAATCGCCAATCGACCTGGCTCCGCTGAGGCACATAAGCGATGCAGATGTGCCCGCGCGGACCATGACCGGAGATTTTCACTTCACCCGAGCTGGGCGGCAGCACACCCGACACGACTTTGAAGAGAGTACTTTTCCCGGCGCCATTCGGTCCAACCACCGCCACACGTTCCCCGGCATGCAAGTGAAAGGTAATATTTTCAAGGGCAAAATGCCCATCGTACTTTACGCTAAGCTTATCCACTTCCAGAATGGGTGCATCCGGGTCGTGAGGTACGTGTGGATAATGTGCTGCGTGGGTTACAGAAGTCATTTAAGCGCCTCTACTATCGTGGTTACATCATATTTCATCATTGCAATGTAAGTAGACGCCGGTCCGCCGGACACACTTAGCGAATGCGTATATAAACCGGTAACGACCTTTACGCCCGTTTCTGAGGCGATCTGATCGGCGAGTTGTGGATTTGTGCCGGCCTCCAGGAAAATAGCCGGTGTCCCGCTGGAACGGATCTGATTAATTAAAGCGGCCAGCTCCTGCGCTGAGGGAGCCGCACCGCTAGTGATACTTGGGACAATTGCTCCAACAATAGTGAATCCATAACGTTCGGCAAAATAACCAAATGTCTCATGGTTCGTCACCAGCTGGCGATGCGCCAGAGGAACAAGTTGGACTTGTTCTTTGATCCAGGCATCCAGGTTCTGCAATTCAACAATATAATTTTGCGCATTCGTTGCATAGATCGGTTTTCCAACTGGATCCACCTGTGAAAAACCGTCCCGAATGTTCTCGACATATTTTATGACATTGTTCGGATCGAGCCAGTAATGCGGGTCGCCCAGGGGGTTCTGCCCGGAAGGATCCGGACGAGGAGTCAATCCGGTCGAGGCCGTGATAACCTGCTGATTGCCAGTGGTATTCTGTAAAAGAGGGGCGATGAATGCCTCCAGGTTTGCACCATTGATGATTAGAACACCTGCATTTTGAATCTTTACAGCATCCTGGGGAGATGGCTGGTAAGCATGAGGGTCAGCATCCACCGGGATAAGACTCTCCACTGCCAGGCGGTCACCAGCGACATTCTGCGCCATGTCGGCCAGGAAAGACTCCACCGCCAGGACGCGCGGAAGGCCATTGTTCTGATTTACAGCGGTCTGGCAGGACCCTAGCAAAAGAGTCAGGATTATCAAATATCCAATAAATCGTCTCATGATGAATTTGCCATCATACGGGCACTTTCCTATTTCCACAGGTTGCTTAAGAAACGTACCCGCTCCACACTTTGAAGGGTCTCACCCCCTTCATGATGATTATAGGGCCAGATTTTGATTTCTTTCGGGCCGCCATAGTAATTGAAAGCTGCAAATACGGTCGAAGGAGGGCAAATCTCATCCATCAATCCAACTGAAAACAGCGCAGGAGATTTGGCGCGTATGGCAAAATTGACGCCGTCAAAGTAAGACAGGGTATTAAAGACCGTTTCGATCTTGTCCCGGTGAATTTTGCAATAATTTTGGATTTCAGCATACGGGTAGGAATCGGTTATCTCGGTGGCATGCCGGATATGGCACAAGAAAGGTACATCCGGCATGGCCGCTGCCAAATCCGGAAGAAGGCCTGCCACTGCCAGGCTGATCCCGCCACCCTGACTTCCTCCCAAAACAGTCACGCGCTCGAGGATCCACAGCAGGGTAGGAACACGCAGCTTCCACAGCCCGTACCGCATCGCTAAAGACCCTGCGGTAGTAATAGGTATGAGGGTCAAGCACACCACGGGTCATAAATCCGGGAATCTGGGGATTGCCACCATCTGTTTCGAGGTCGGGGGTATCACCACTCTGCCAGGTACTGCCCTGCCCGCGTGTATCCATGATGAAATGTGCGTACCCAGCATTCCCCCACAACAACCAATCGAAGGGGTGGCCGCGCCCGCCGCCATAGCCTATATATTCAACGATACAGGCCAGAGGTTCCTGACGCTCTACCGGTAATAAAAACCAACCCTTAATAGGCTGTCCGTTGTAACCGTTAAACGTGACATCATAGACATCCAGGAATTTCAATCCGGGCTGGACGGGTAAGAAATGTGCATCAAGCGGGAAGGTGCGGGTTTGAGCTAATGTCTCATTCCAGAATGAATCGAAATCTTCTGGTTCGGTTCGTGTGGGTAGATAGGTTCGTAATTGTTCGAGTGGCAAGTCGAAGTACATCGTCATCTCCTGAACAAAGGCAAAGGCGATTTTATTATAATCGCTCTCACAACCTGCATTTGATAATAATTGACCAATCCTACTTGATTCTTCATCCTGTCCACATAAACCTTCCCTTCTTCAATTAAATTCCCGAAACCCAAATTCTACAAAACTCATGGTAATATCAAACCAATATGGCTGAAAATGTTAAAGTCGTCGCCACCAACCGCAAGGCTGGTTTTGAATATTTCCTTTTTGAGCGCTTTGAAGCTGGTCTGGCACTGAAAGGTAGTGAGATCAAATCCATCCGCTCCGGGCAGATCAGCCTGGCGGAAGCCTTTATCCGCGTGGATGAGAATCAAGCCTGGTTAATTGAGGCGCACATCGCCCCGTATATACAGGCCAACCGCTTTAACCATGATCCGAAACGACCGCGCCGCCTTTTATTGCATCGCAAGGAAATCCGCGAAATGTGGGATGCCGTCCGTCAAAAAGGCGTTACGATCGTACCCATTCGAGTCTACCTGAAAAACGGCCGGGCGAAACTTGAAATCGCCATAGCCAAAGGCAAGAAACTGCACGATAAGCGCGAAGCCATCGCCCGGAGGGATGCTGAACGCGAGATGGACCGTGAGGCCTCCAGGTAAGCGTACTTCGTAAAATTGATTATTTCTCGGTAAACCTGGCTGCACCTACCAACGCCTGTCCGAGCGAAATTCCACCGTCGTTTGCAGGAACCTGGTGATGCAAGTAAACCTGGAAGCCATCTTTCTGTAAAATCCCGGTCACCCTTTCAAGCAAGACCATATTCTGCCACACGCCACCGCTTAAAGCGACCTCTCTGATCCCGGTTTGGCGACTTATCTCCATGCAGGCTTGATGTGCCAAATCTGCCAATCCGTTATGGAAACGCGCCGAAATAATCGGAATTGAAACTCCATTATTTACATCTGCCAGCAATGTCCGGATAACTTCCCCGGTCTCGACCGTTTCGTTGGAAAGTTCAAACCGATATGCACCAGATTCAGACAGATCCAAGGCTGCTTCGAATTCAATCGCAGCCTGGGCCTCATAATTGACCTTTTGGCGCACCCCGGCCAAAGCAGCTGCCGCGTCAAACAGGCGTCCCAGGCTGGATGTTCGAGGCGTATTCAGAGCATGTTCCAATTGAATGTGCAGTGCCTGACGTTCTTCAAAACATAAATCCTGGACAGGAGCGAGCCGATCCTCCCAATCCAATCCCAGTGACCAAAGCAGGGCCAGGGCTGTCCGAGCAGGTCGTTTGATCGCCGCATCTCCACCTGGAAGTGGAAAATAAGCCAGATGATAAAGTCGCTGGTATCCGGCATAATCTGCCACGAGGAATTCACCGCCCCAGATGGCACCATCCTCGCCGTAACCGGTGCCATCAAATGCCAGCCCAATGACCGGGTGGCTGCCATCCAGGCCGTTATCTGCCATACATGCCGCCATGTGGGCATGATGATGCTGGACCCGGTAGAGCGGCAGGTCTTCCAGTTGGGAACGTTGCATTGCGTAACGGCTGGAAAGATAATCAGGATGGAGATCACAGACAATTGCTTTCGGATGGATGCGGAAAAGCTTTTCGAAATGCCTGATTCCATCTTCAAATGATCTCAGGGTCTCGTAATTCTCCATATCGCCAATATGATGACTGATGAAGGCATACCGTTGGCGAGTAAGACAGAATGTGTTTTTTAATTCAGGACCCGTAGCGAGCAAAGGAGGGATATCAAGAGGAAGCTGGATGGGATCCGGGGCATATCCACGCGAGCGGCGAAGAAAATAAATGGAGGCTGCATCCTTTTGATCGCGGATAACCCTGACAACAGAATCATCACAGCGTGTGCGGATATCGCGGTTGTGCATCAGGAAGCCATCTGCAAGGGACGCAAGACGCAGACGGGCATCATCGTTTTCTATGGCGATGGGTTCTTCTGATAGATTGCCGCTGGTCATAACCAGCGGAGGAATGGGGATTGGAGCATCGTGAACCAGTGTTTCTGCAGCAAAGAGCAGGTAATGAAGAGGCGTATAGGGCAACATGATCCCAAGGCTGGTTTGATTTGGAGCAACGTCTTCCGTAATGGTTGAGTCAGGTTTGCGCAGCAATAATACGATTGGTCTCTGGCGGGATTCAAGCAATGCGCGTTCATCTGAATTGGCGAGACAGTGCTGGTCGACCATCGGAAGATCAGCCATCATCAATGCAAACGGTTTATCCACGCGCAGCTTGCGGTGACGCAACTCTTTTACGGCTTCAACGTTCGTCGCATCACATGCCAGGTGAAAACCACCCAGACCTTTGATTGCAATGATTTTTCCCTCAACCAGAAGCTGCTTCACAGACAGTATGGCATGGTCCCTCTCAGCAATCCGATGTCCGTAAGCATCCTCCAGCCAGACCTGCGGACCGCAAACCGGGCAGGCTACCGGCTGTGCATGGAACCGTCTATCCAGTGGATTGGTATATTCAGCGGCACAATCCGGGCACATTTCGAAAGGCGACATGGTCGTATTGGGCCGGTCGTAAGGTATATCGGTGATAATGGTAAAACGTGGTCCACAATTCGTACAATTAATGAATGGATAGCGGTAACGCCGGTCAGATGGATCGAGCATCTCAGCCAGGCAGTCCGGGCAAATAGCTACATCCGGTGATATGGGCTGGAAGGCCCCGGCGACAGCCTCAGAATGGACAATCTCAAAACCGGTAAAGCCGCGAGGGGCTACGAAAGAAAAAGTGAATGTATCGATTCGTGCCAAGGGTGGAAGTTCAGATTTCAATGAGTTGACCAAGGTGTTCAGCTGTTCCTCATCCCCATCCACCTCGATGTCGACCCCGGCAGATGTATTTCGCACCCAGCCTCTTAACCCGAGACGGATTGCCAATCCATAGACGAAAGGTCGGAAGCCGACCCCTTGAACAATTCCCGTGATAGCAATGCTCGCGCCGCGCAATTCAGACATGTTTTTTAGGTCTCACTATACCAATCTAATCTCAATTATATGAATCTCATCTGGAGTCAACGATGAAATGAGATTGCGGGAAATGATGGCTGATAACCCGGTGGATTCGACAGGCCGGCCATCCAGGCTTACGGTGAGAATCTGATAGTCACCATAATCCAAGTGAGCCGGGTTGAAATAGAGAATTTCCATCACACGACCGGCAAAACGGGTGATCAACCGTGCCCTGCCCTCATGGTCGAATTGATCTGTCACCAATTTCGGTTCCAACAACAGGTCGCCGTATTGCCCGCGCACACCGAATGCCTGGGTTACCAGTGTGAGCAGATACCAACTGGCTGACCCTGTCAAGTAAGTATACATCCCACGCCCACGCTGATTGATATATTCAGGTATGCCAGGGTAGATATGGCTGCGGGAAAAATCCTGGCAATGCTGGTAAATGCCATCCAGTACCCGGTATCCCTGCCTGACCAATCCGCGCTGGTAGAGCGCATTGGCATACATGACCGCCATATGACTGAACATGGAGCCATTTTCCTTGTGGCCATAGGCAAAACCGAAACATCGCCCCAGGTTTGGCAATACCTCCCCAAAATCTGTGTTTAAGCGATAACCACCAACCTCGGCATCGTACAAATAACGATCAATCGACCGGATCATCTCCTTTGTCTGTTCGCCACCGGCAACTCCACCCATCAAAGCAAACACCTGACCAGTCAGGGTCATACGCACGCCATTCGGAAAGTCGCCTTCCACTTGCATTCCATTGTTATCATAATAACCATTAAACCAACTGTAACCTTCCGAATTGGTCAACCACTCCTGCGTTCGAAGGTGATTGCCAAGCCAATTGGATTTTGCCAACAAATCGGCAGCCAGATCTTGAAGGCGGATGGATGTTTTTCGCCCAGAAACCACATGCGTACAACGGTCATAGTATTTCGCCAGGTGGGCCTGCTTGGCCGGGACCGAATCGTAATCGACTGTTTCTGCCAGAGTGTCCAGTAAGGGGAATAATTCATCAGCAATTTCTACTTCGCGTAGGTTGAATTTTTCCAGTTTCAACACCCACTCGCTCAACCGGCGCAAGTTTCCCGCATACAGGGCGGTAAAGGCCACACTCTCTCCACGTTGGCTGGCCATATCCAATGCATCATTCCAATCGGCTCCTTCCAGCCGGATGTTATTATGTTCTCCCACGTTAAAAAAGGGACCAGATGCTGAACAAGCAGATGTTCCAGGATCGTACCCTGATAGAGCTTGCCATCGGTTGTATGCAAAACCGTCCCCTGTTCAGGCAACCAGTTGCTATCGATTTTTTGCGCACGGGAAGCCAGGTGATCCTTGAAATAGGTCTGAAGGCGTAACAGGAATGCCAGGTCGCCCGTCTGGTCAATATACAAGCCCGTGGTCAATAATGGCCAGACTCCATGATCCATCCATACACGCGGAATATTATTCCGGTCCGCTTTAAACTCCCCCGGATGAGAACCGATAATCGTAGCGTTGCTTCCATCTATGCGCACGCCGGCAAAATTATCAAAAAGCATCTCGCCAACAGCGCCTCTTTCCAGCATCAGGAGCGCCAATATATCCTGCCAGAGATCACGCCAACCGCGACCACCGCGACCATAATCATGATAAGGAAGAAATGAGTTTCCGAAGTATCTACGCAGCACGGGTTGGATCGTTACCCAACGCAGCCAACCTTCCAGGCGCGCATCACCCGTGTAGAGACGCGGTATTTCGATTTTGGACTGCCAGAATGTCACGTGTTTTTTCCAGCCAGGCGACAAAGCGAGTTTCACTGCCATATTCGTTCACCAGATGGGCTGACTCGTCCTTGTCCATGATCGTCAGTATCATCACATAAGAGAGTTTCCCTCCGGGCGAAAGGATAGACTCACGGAATCGCAATCCTCCCAATGATTCGTAACCATCCACGCTCATTCCAGCCCGAAATTCCGGCTCGCCCTTCTGGGCAATGGCCTGTGGCCAATCCAGGCTACCACCTTCACCGATGAAATCCTCCAGAACCGGGAAAAAGCCCGATGGCGGAGTTCCTTCCCCTTCCGCCCCCAAGACTGCATATGTCAGCTTATTGGGTTGGTGGCCGCGTTCGTCAAAGGACAGGGTCGGGCAAACAAACACACCGAATTCTCCACAGCGCGTGCGGTGCAGGAGCGAAGTCACGTGCCGGTGATCCCGAAGGTTATCCGCCGAACGTCCATAGATTGGGATAGCGGCCGTAGGGGTGATGTGCAGGGTATTGGCTGACAGATTGGTAAGCGAGACCAACATCAATTCCACGCGGTCAGTACTGGCAGGGACGAAGCTGGTGACTTCAGCCTGCAAACCAATCTCAGTATTCTTCCTTGTCACCCTTTGCCAAAGAAAACCTGCTTCAAGGATCGATTCTTCTTCTTCATGGGTAAAAAAACGGGCTATCTGCGGAGCGCTGTTACCAGTGACAGACCAGGGGTCAAATCCTTCTACATTAATCCAAAAATTACGGGCCGAACGTGAATCGTGCAAATCCTCCACAGAGACTGGCGGTGTCAGGAAGGCGTGCTGATCAATCTTGATATCCCCATGCAAAGTTGGCGTGACTGCCGAGAAAATTCCGGACTCATTAACCAATGGAAAATAGAGTGAATTATATCGATGAGCGTTCAATAGGCGAAACGTACCCTCATCGTCCATAAATTCCCAACCGGAAAAGTCCTGTTGAGTCATGCAATCTCCATAAATATCATAGAATTTCTCTATGCGAAGTATACATCGATTTGACCCACTTGCCCTTCGCGTATCCTCAGGGCAAAAGGCGCCGGGATAACCTGACCAGCCAACTCGAGTGAGGTTCCCTCATTGGTGCTCAAAACAATTGAACGGATGACAATTTTTGGATCGAACGTGTCACGCCGTCCTGGATTATGGTAGATGACCGTGGCTTTCCCGAGGAATTTGAAGGAAACTGTATTATCTTCGTCAAATATCCAACCTGGGAGAATCGGCTTGAAAGCCAAACATAATTGATCTCCTTCCAGGATGAACGGCCGCTCTCCTGCCATCATCAGTCGCCACATACTCAGAAATTCAGCTGAAGCGCCGCTGAGGCGCGCCACGAATCCCGCCCCATGCAACAATGCATCCGGGTGGGCACTGCTGACCAGAAAGGATGAATTCTCAAGCGGGCTGCGTCCATAGATGTTTGGATCGAGGAAAGGGACCAGGGCGGTCTTGAGGTCCTCGAAAAAATGATCATAGAGCCCAGCCCGCAGGACCTCCAGTAGATATTTGTATTCCATGTGCAACCAGATGGACTCATTTTCAAGCCAGCCTGGGGTAAAGGCGCGCACCCGACCCACTTCCTTGGGCAATTCATCCAGCGGTGCGTTGATCTTATACATTTTCAGCTTCTGGTCATAGAGCTGACTTGCCTTTACCCGTTTGTACAGATTCCCGGCTGAGACATAATCCGCCAATCTCATTGCTCTCACCATTCCTTCCAGGAAAAGCGGCAAAAGGCGGGGCGCGAATTGCTTGACGCGGATGCTTGGTCGACCCTGCCCATCTGAAAGCTGACGACCATTTTTATCCTTCAACAGCTCGAATTCTTCTACATGATAGATAAAAAAGGTTGGCGGTATGCCTTTGTTCATTTCTGTTGCACGAATGATCCCCGCTTTTATTTTTTCCTCAAATGAACCCAGGATCCTCTCGAGTCCAGCAAAAGATATTTCCTTCTCCGTTCCGTCCAGTCCCAGATGCACGCTGGCACGATAGGCCTCACGTGCTGACGAAACATTGTCCCAATATTGATGGTCCCGTTCATCAGGTTGTGCTAATTGATACCATTTAAGCTGTTTGACCACCCGGCGAAGAAAACGCATTATCTCAACAGGCATGCGCAGGCTGCCCGATTTTTCTTTCCTGAGGACGCAACGCAGAAAAATCACCAACCGTTTTAATGCGTACGTTTCCGGCATGGATGCGCCAAAGAGACCCGGCAGGCCATTCATGGCATCATCCCAGCCCGGACGCCCGGCCTCCATCTCAATTCCCATGCCCAAAGGATCAAGGGTTGCAAATTTGATCAATGCAAGGCAGAACAGCTTGACGAACAGGTTGGTGCGATAAATATCCCCCGCTCCATGACCGGTACGCAGCCAATTGGCCTCCTCCCTGCGTGAGGCTATCAATTTAGCCTTTTGTTGATCTTCGATCAGGCTGTCCGCCTGGCGTGGGTTTCCGTCGACGAGCAAATATTTTTTAGAACGCGGCTGCACAATCACCGCACTTTCATAGAAAGGGTAATCATTTCGTGCAAAAGAGCAGGTCATGGAGCCGGTCCGGGTAAACTGCCAGGTAACTATCGATCAGATCCAGGTTATAAGTCCAATGGTCAATCCAGTATCCTTCGCCATGGGAAGCCTCAATATGTTGTTCACTTCCATCCATGATCTTTTCCAGGAACTGCTGAAGGTCAACTGTAAGGGAAATGGATGCCTCGACGATTTCTTTCAGCAGGCTGCCGGGACTGAATGAGCGGGAAAGCAGCTCACGCAACTTTTCCGGCTCTTTGGAAAGAGTTAACAATCCTTCCAGTTTTTCAGGCCGGACTGTAAACCGGCTCCCTTTTATAACCAGCGGATTATAACCATCCGCCTGTATCAGGCTCATGAAGAGGCGGATGTTGAAATCGCCTATTACAGGATTGAACCAGACATCTTCCCGGCGGTTCTGATTTATATCGCGATAGCTGCCGCTACCTTGGGAGTAAAATTCCGGTGAAAGTGAAAAGGCATTGTAATCACGTTCAAGATCGCCATGCCTGCGAGAATAGATATGGTAGACTTTCTGCCCTGTTCCTGATCCAAATACCAGCGGCCACCCACCTCTTAAAATGTTGTCAAGAAATGTTTGCCGGCAGTACATATCAAAAATTCGCGATCCGCTTCGGCAGGAGATGTTTTCTGTCAATCGGCTTACCAACTCAGCAGACTCCTGGCGCTTTTTATCAAGGAAGCCGGAGTCGGTAAAATGCCTGATTTGAGATTGGATGTTCTCAAAACGGCTGACATTCCCAAAAAGGCTGTTCAACCGCACCGATTCGCCGGGATCCAATTCGACCTGGGAAGCAGCAAACCCGCAAGGAGTCCTGCTGCAGGTGATTTGCTTTTGGGCAAGGAGGTTTTTCAGCCCATTTTGATAGAATGCGTCTGCCGTAAATAATGCCGTATTCTGCCCAAAAACAAGAACCGGATCGACAATTACCGGCAGGATTTGAGCATCATCCGTGCCATCACGGAACGCCAGCATATAATTCCCGGCCTCAACCGAACTCACTTCAGTTGTATCAGCCACGGTTGCCCGCAAGCGATAATAGGGTACGTTATATTCGAGGTTGTAAACTTCCATCCAGGCTTCAACTGTCCGGCCGATATCTTTAAGTAACTGATTGTTGACACCAAATGGGATTACTGCAGGAAGGCCATCCAATACTTCAAGGAAGACAGGCTTGGCAGACTGGTTGGTCAAAGATACCATGCGGACCAAGCCAGGGATGTTTTCGCCCGGTAACAGGAAGTATACGACATCTGTCTGCAAACCCAGCTGTTGGTTGATTTCCTGCAGACACAGCTCGTTTGCGCCGATGATCATTCTTTGTGAATGGGAACCCGGCCTGAAAGTCTCGTAACAGAGATACCTGTCTTCATGCCGAAGCCTAATAAAAGTACGAAAACCAAGAGAGGAGGTCAATTGGTAAGCCCGATTGGCCGTTTGGTACTCCATAATAGGCTTGTCCTTATTTTCCACCCCAAAACTGGTGATCGCCTGCCCGCGATTAACGTAGAAAACCCATAAAGGTACCCCCAACAACCCGGCAATCCCTGGTAAGAAACTGGCAAAAGGTTGGGAATTCTGGTAATCGTTAATTATAAATTGGTCGTTTTCGTCCAAATGAAAATCGGGCATTATTTATCTTCCTTGTAAATTTCCGACCTGCCATTCAATCCCTTCAAATATGACGAGCGATGGATAATTTAATTTTACTTGGTGGTTATTGCTCCAGCTCCCTTTGAGATGTCTCAATGATCGTACGACGTTGATCTGAATCAAGCGTAGAGTAGCTCGAATTCTCCTGGTTGGTATTGCGGTTCTCGACAATCAAAACAGAACCGTCCTGGCTGAGAACAACTGTGTGCCAGACGCTCCGTTTTACGTTATATATCTTCCCAGACTCCATTACCTGTGAATGTACGGCTTCAATTCGAGTTGCACCTTCACCCACGAACAGGATACCCCGCCCTTTTAGCATAACAAAGACCTCATCGGTCACATTGTGCCTCTCCATAAATTCGATCCGTTCTGGAAGGATTTCATCCAGGAAATTCAAGATGGCTACACGCCATTCGCCAAAATCGATCACCGGCTTATATCCAGGATCGATAAACTCACGTATCTCGAGCAGTTTTTCATTCATAACATCCACTCATTTACACCAATATAGGCTGTAACCTTCAAGGTTTTTATGTTCTTGCCTGGCAAGGGAACAATGGTTCCCGGGACAGGTTTATCATCGACCAAAAGCGAAACGTCATTCCCCGGCCCTTTACGACGAACTGAGATCTCATATCGGACGCCCCTGAAATGGCGGACTGCTTCAAAGCCTGGCCAGTCCGAAGGAATGACCGGCTTGATTTCAAGGCCGTCATATTGAGGCTGGATTCCCAGGATTGCCTGCGTGATGGCAACGTAGTTCATGGCTGCGGTACCCGATAACCAGGAATTCTTGGCTTCCCCATGGGTTGGCGCATCGCTTCCGGCGATCATCTGAGCATATACATAGGGTTCGCATTTGTGTAATTCACTTATCTCTTCGCGCCTGGATGGATTGATACGCGAGTAATAGTCAAACGCCCGGTCGCCCCGCCCAATCTTTGCCTCGGCGATCATGATCCAAGGGTTGGTATGGCAGAAGATACCGGCATTTTCCTTGTAACCGGGGGGGTAAGAAGATATCTCGCCCAGATGCAGATAATACTGGCTGAATGCCGGCTGCTGCAACATGATTCCATGCGGCGTGGCGAGTTGGCTGGCAACTGCATCGAGCGCCTTTTGGGCGCGTCCATTTTGAATACCCAATCCAGCCCAGATACACATGCCCTGAGGTTCAATAAAAATCTGGCCTTCCTTGTTCTTCTTTGAACCCAGCACATGACCAAAATCATCATATGCACGTCGAAACCATTCCCCATCCCACCCGGCTTTCCATACAGTTGACTCCATTTCAGCAGCAGCCCTGGTATAAAAGGCCGATGGTTGAAGTTCAAACGTCGTGGTTTTCGACATCAGATTCTTGCCATAATGGCGCGCCAGTTCCGACATCTCCTTACATGCCAAAATAAACAACCCGGCAATGAAAACTGACTCGGCCACCTTGCCATCCTTGTTTGTGGTGGTCTGGAATGATTGGCCTGGAGTATCAGAAAAGCAATTAAGGTTCAGACAGTCGTTCCAATCCGCCCGCCCAATGAGCGGCAGGCGGTGAGGACCAAGCCGATCGAGGGTGTACTGGAGCGAGCGCTGTAGATGTTCATGAAGAGGAGATTCGCTCCCTGCTTCGTTTTCGTACTGTACTGGCTCATCCAAAATGGTCCAATCACCAGTTTCTTTAAGGTAGGCTGCCACAGCAAGCACCAGCCAGGCCGGATCATCATTGAATCCGGAACCGACATCGTTATTGCCTCGCTTGGTCAATGGCTGGTATTGGTGAAAAGCGCCGCCGTTTTTTAGTTGCGTCGCCGCCAGGTCCAGGATGCGCTCACGCGCCCGGCCGGGTATCATATGGACAAAACCGAGCAAATCCTGGTTTGAATCGCGATACCCCATGCCGCGCCCAATTCCGGATTCAAAATAAGAGGCCGAACGCGACAGATTGAATGTGATCATGCACTGGTAGGCATTCCAGATGTTGACCATACGATTGGTATTCTCATCCGGAGTACTCACATGCAGCTTGCCGAGCAGATCACTCCAATCATCCCTCAGTCTGTTGAACGCCATTTCAACATTTTCCGGCTGGATATACTTGGCAATGATTGGCCTTACAGTTTTTTTGTTTATGGTTTGGGATCCAGGGGGATCAAACTTGTCATCTTTTGGATTTTCATGGTAACCCAGGAGAAAAATGATCTTCTTCGACTCACCGGCCTCCATCAGGACCTTGACGTGATGTGAGCCGATCGGTTGCCAGCCGTGTGCCACCGAACCGGATGATTTACCTGCTTCCACTACAGCCGGCGAATCCCATCCACGGTACGGGCCCAGGAAGGCTTCGCGCTGTGTATCGAATCCAGCCAGTTCTTCAGAACAGGCAAAATAAGCAAAGTGATCGCGGCGCTCGCGGTATTCAGTTTTATGGTAGATCACTTCATCCACAAATTCCACCTGTCCGGTTGAGAAATTTCGCTGGAAGTTGGTGGAATCATCCCAGGCGTCCCAGAGGCAGAATTCAACTGCCGAGAATACAGATACGTCAGCTCTCTCCGCGCGGTGGTTGGTAAGGGAGAGTTCCCAAATTTCCAGGTTTTCGCCGATCGGTACGAAATAGCGCGCCTCAGCTTCGATTTGCTGTGATATTGAATGGATGATGGTGTAGCCCATCCCATGCCGGCAGGTATATTCATCCAGGGTACTGCGTACCGGCATCCACGAAGGCGACCAGAACCTCCCGTTGGCATTGTCCCGCAAATATATATATCTACCACCCATATCGAACGGCGCATTGTTGTAACGGTAACGCGTCAGACGCCGCAAGCGGGCGTCTTTATAGAATGCATAGCCGCCCGCCGTGTTGGAGATCAGGCCAAAATAATCCTCACTACCCAGGTAATTAATCCAGGGCAATGGCGTATCGGGACGGGTAATTACATATTCACGGGCAATGTCGTCGAAATGTCCGTATTTCATGATGCCTATCTCCAAAATGATCTTTCAAAAAGAAATAACAGGCCAAGTAGATTTATCAGGAATGGAAATGAATAAATGCGGGGAACGCACCAGCGCCGATTATACCCCGCCATCCAAGGATACATGCATTCTTTCGTCCCTTTATAGCGAATGGTCATACCTGACTAATCCCCTTCTCAACTACCTTCCCCAAGCCATGGTAATTGACTTTATAATCAGGACATATGGAATATCTCGATGAGTTCCAACTTTCACTGACAGTGGATGACGTATTACGCGGTCAGGGCGGGGATCCGCAAGTCATTCGCAACCGTAAACCAATGCTCATCCAGACAGCTAAACGCGCCCATCTGGAGGGACTGAGTCTCTTGCATCCTGTGGCTTTGATCCATAAAGTCAATGTACATTCTCACCTCCACAACCGCATTCGTTTAGAGGGTGGCGTCTCGCTGACCGGTCCGCTTGTGACGGCTCACCTTGCCGGAGCGCAGTACGTCGTTGCCGTTGTCTGTACCATTGGTTCAGAGCTGGAAAAAACCGTCTTTCACCTGCTCAACACAGACCCACTTTATGCCCTGGCATTGGATGGGCTGGGCAATGCAGCAGTTGAACTCCTGGCTCAACAGGTCTGCGCCAATATCGCCGTCCAGGAGTTCATGCAGGTTTCCACGCCGCTCAGCCCTGGCAATCCTGAATGGCCTGTCGAAGTAGGCCAGCCGCAGATATTCTCATTGCTCGACCCAGCCCGTGCCGGTATCAGCCTCACCTCCGGTGGTATGATGCTCCCGAAAAAATCGATGTCTTTCATTGTCGGCCTTGGATTGGAGATGTCACAGGCCAATCTGTGTGACGTTTGCAGTCTGAAAGAGACTTGCCGGTACCAGCATGCCTGAATCCTTTCGAATCGATTTTGAACCGCTCGGTCGCCGCGGCGTGGCCCTGCCCGGCCAGACACTCCTGCAAGCTGCCCAGTCCGCTGGAGTGGGTTTGGCATCCGTTTGTGGCGGAGAGGGGACCTGTGAAGAGTGCCGGGTGCGTCTGGCTTCCGGCCGCCTTACCCCGCCCACCCTGGTTGAAGAGGCCGTTTTTAGTCAGGCTGAACTATCCGCCGGGTTCCGATTGGCCTGCCAGGCCAAACCGCTCAGCGATACGAAATTGGACATTCCGTCTGAGTCTTTGACGGCAGCCCAGCGCCTGCAATTGGACGGAGAAGAAACGGAGCTTGAACTTGAACCTTCTTCCAACAATCCCAGTGCACATGGCCTGGCTGTGGATATTGGCACCACCAAGCTGGCCGCCTATCTGGTAAACCTCGAAACCGGACAGACTGTAGCCCGTGCCGGTGCGATGAACCCGCAAATAGCCTATGGGGAAGATGTCATCAGCCGTATCGCTTACGCAGGTCGTGAACCGCAGGGAGCCAAAAAGCTCCAATCTGTTTTAGTGAACCAATTAAATAAAATGTTGGCTGAGATGTGCATCGAAGCACACGTATCGCGCACTTCGGTTTTGGATGCAGTTCTGGTCGGCAATACCGTCATGCACCATTTATTTGCCGGGCTGCCAGTGGAACAACTGGGTTACACGCCTTTCGCACCAGCAACCATCGAACCAATTTCAATCCCAGCAATAGAGGTGGGATTAAATCTTGCACCTGGAGCTGGCGCCTACCTGCCGCCGGTTATTGCCGGTTACGTCGGGGCAGACCACCTGGCCATGTTGCTTGCCACCCAGGCCTGGAAATCACCACACAATGTCATTGCCCTAGACATCGGCACCAACACCGAAATTGCCCTTGTCACACATGGCAAGATCATCTGTTGTTCCTGCGCCTCCGGCCCGGCCTTTGAAGGCGCCCATATTCATGAAGGTATGCGTGCGGCACCCGGGGCGATTGAACGCGCCCGTTGGTCCGATGGTAGGATTATCTGGCAGACAATCGCAGATCAGCCACCCGTCGGTATTTGCGGTTCTGGCGTCCTGGATGTGGTAGCTTCCCTGCTGGACGGCGGGTTGATCAAGCCCAATGGGACTTTTAAAACAAGCCCTGGGTCTGGCTATGTGCTCGTCTCAAAAACACAAACGGGACTAGGCCGCGATTTGTTGGTTACACGCAAAGATGTTCACGAGATCCAGCTTGCCAAATCTGCCATTCGTGCCGGTCTCGAGGTCTTGCTCGATGAAGCTGGGCTAACTTATGATGGACTGGATGCGTTCATCGTGGCCGGTGCCTTTGGAACATACCTGGATTTACGTAGTGCGATCCGCACTGGCATGTTCCCACCATTACCACTGGAACGATTCCGTCAGGTTGGCAACGCCGCCGGCGTCGGAGCCAAACTCATGCTCGCCTCGGTAAAGAAACGCCGGGAGGTGGAAATGCTAGCCAGCCAGATCGGCTATATTGAACTGACGTCCCGCCCAGCCTTCACCTCCCTGTTTTTGGAACAACTCTCGTTCGTGGTCTAGATCAGAACCAATCAACAGGTTTGAAGATTTAGCAATGTTTTAACCTGCTGATTCGGCTTCCTTCACCCGTAACGCATCAGCGGCCCGATAATATTTCAAATAGCGCATGGAATTATCGTCACGACCCAGGAGCAGGTCAGCTGCCTTAACAGTCTGACCGAGTTTGGCCGGATCGGTTATGGCGCAGGTCGCGCCCATTTGGATGGCAAGCGTCAGGAAGGCCGCATTGACTGTCGGTCTATCAGGCAGGCCAAAGGAAACATTGCTTGCGCCCAGGTTGATATTAACGCCAAACTCCTTCCGCAAGAGTTCCACTGTCTGGAGCGTGACCAGCGCCGCCTTGCTGTCCGAGCCAACGGTCAACACAAGAGGGTCTATTATGATATCCTCACTGGGGATGCCTAGTCGCGCGGCATGTTCCAGAATCTTCTCAGCCACGGCCAGGCGTTCTTCAGGTGTCTTAGGGATACCATTGTCATCCATGGTCAGGCCGATCACAGCTGCACCGCGTTCCTTGACCAACGGCAGTACAGTATCAAGCCTTTTCTGCTCACCGCTGACCGAGTTGACCAGCGGCTTTCCGGGTGCTGCCGCCAGACCAGCCGCAAGCACAACCGGATTGGCGGAATCCAAGCAAAAAGGAACATCCACGACAGAAGCCAGCAATTCAACCAGTTTCCTGGCCAAAGCCGCTTCATCCAGGCCCGGAACACCAACGTTAATATCCAGTACTTCAGCACCCCAGGCCAACTGGCTTTCCGCCAGCTGTCGAACATAGTCCAGGTTTCCTTCTGCAAGTGCGGCGGCCAGTTTCTTGCGGCCGGTGGGATTAATCTTCTCCCCAATCATTACAAAAGGGCGATCCATACTGATGGTAACTTCTTTTTGTCTGCCCTTCAAGATGGTATGCATGGGTTCTCCTTATTTATGAACTCAACACAAAGGGTGGGAATAATTTCAAATTCCTGGCTATTATACTTTTCCTCGCAAGAACCGCAATGTACACTCGGCCAGAATTGCAGTTCCGATAGGGAGTGCGCGTTCATCGATATCGAACCGAGGATTGTGACCCATTCGTTCGTCCCCTTCAATCCTGGCTCCCAGTGAGAACATTGCTCCGGGAGCTATTTCCGAAAAACGACCAAAATCTTCCGCACCGAGGTCTTTCCCAGGGATTCTTACATGTTCTGAGCCCAGAATGTCTCCTGCCACCTGCCGGATCAATTCCACAACATCCGAATGGTTTTGCATGGGGGGATCGCCAATTTCAAAGCGGAGTTGGTAATCGCCTCCCAGTGGACGAGCCAACTCGAAAGCATCCTTGATCTCGGAATGGATCTGCTGCTGTACCCGCTTTTCCGTATAGCGCAACGTGCCTGTCATTTCCACCTTCTCAGGAATGACATTCTCGGCCTGTCCACCGTGCAGGGAACCTATGCTGATGACAGCAGCATCAAAAGCTGATAACCGCCGGGAGGGAATTGCATTCAGTGCGAAGATCACATGTGCTGCAAGGTAAAACGGATCGACTGAATTATGAGGCCGAGCTCCGTGACTCCCTTTACCAATTACGGTTCCGAACCACGAGTCGACCCCACCCGAAACAGGCCCGCTTTCGACAAGGATCTCGCCCACTGGCGTTGCAGGGTCAACATGCAAGCCGATGATCCTATCCACATCCTGCATCGCGCCATCTTGTATCATTCGCAGTGCCCCGCTGATCCCTTGCTCGTCACCCACTTCCTCGGAAGGCTGGAAGAGCAATCGTACTGTTCCAGGAAATTCTTCAGCGGCCAACAATCTGACCGCCCCCAATAACATTGCGGAATGGCTATCATGGCCACAAGCATGCATCATCCCCGGGATTTGGGAAGCGTACGGCACCTGGTTGGATTCCTGCAGTGGTAGAGCATCCATGTCAGCGCGCAAGGCAAGAATTGGTTTCCCTTCTCCAAGTTCTGCAACCACGCCAGTCCGCCCGACGCCTCGTCTAACTTTACAACCCAATTCTTCTGCTATTTCAGCCACTCGTTTCGAGGTTCGGAACTCGTGAAATCCAATTTCCGGGTGCATATGAAAATCGCGCCGCCATGCAATAAGGCTGTCCTGGATAGCCTGAGCTTTAGTAAACATAGTTTCTCCATTCAATCTGACATTTTTTGAACTACACCACCAATTCGTGTTCTGCAGCAGATAAGATAGCATCCAATTCACGCTCCTGGGCAGCTTCAAGCGGTGCGACCTGGTGGTCGCGCAAGATTCGCTCAGCCTCAGCCTGCGCCCGTTCTGGCAGCCCTTGTCGTCCACCCATTTCCCAAGTTTCCCAGGAAGAACGCTCGGCCAGCCGGGTGATGAATACCTCACCTGATTTGAGATATTTCATGGTATGTTTTTGGCCGAGAAAATTGCGTGTGTTTGCCATGACAGCCGCAATCACATCCACTGCCAGTTCATCCGCCTGCGCACCCAACCCTTTCCTGGCTCGCAGAATGCTTCCGGCAAACTCATTATCTGCCACCATCTGGGCGAACGATCCCATAACACCTGCTTCCATTTCTCCAATTCCGGAGAGTTCATCTGCACCTGCCAGCGCAGGCAAGATGGCATTTAAGGCTCTCTCGAAGCCGTTTTGTGCATCCAAAATATGCGCATTGGTGGAAAAACCATACACGTTGACCGGCAGTCCATAGGAGTGGCCCACCTGGACTGTCCCAGCGGAGGCCATTCCCAATTCGACCCCACCCCAAACCGATAATCCGGTGCGGGGTTCCATCATTGCCAGGCGCCCACAGTAGATCATCGGCAATCCCGGACGGACAAGCTGAGCCAACACCAACGCCGCCAATATCTCAGCATTCTGCTGGGCGATCGCCCCGGCTATGGAAAATGGAGCTGTTGTACCGGCCGTGGGACACGGCAGGGGACCGAAAGGGATGCCCGATTTTGCAATCTCGATAATCGCTTCCGCCTCGTGATCCGGAATGGCCAGCGGACTTACCGGTGATAGGCTGAGCGTCAACATCTCCTCAGGCGAACCGACCACCTCAGCCATCTTCACAGCATAGCGCACCTCGGCAGAATTTTGTACACCCGGTCCCTGAAGTGGTTTAAGAGTATATGGCAATGCATGGCGATACATTGCCAGTGACATGATCCCTCCTGGCACATCCGTGGGTGTAAAGAAAGGCGTGATGGTGTGGCAGTTAGCCAGTGCATCCAGCAGCCGGGTGGCATCACGAACATCCCTTAGAGTTGCCTGACGACGCTTTCCGGAGGCCGGATCATAGACATTGGGCGCGCCTCCCAAGTTGTGGAAATAGAGGTTTCCATCAGCCAGGGTTTTAACCATTCCGCTGCGACCGCGGATTATGACATGTTTCCCAGCCTGTTTAATGCAGGTTTCCACAAGTCCAGGCGGCAGAAGAACCTGTTTTTGCTGGATCTTCGCTCCTACAGCATACAAGAGTTGGCGTGCTTTAGATTCGGTCAATACCACGCCGATTTCTGCCAGTATCTTCAGCGACGCCTGGTGAATGGATTCAACTTCACCAGGAGAGAACAGGTTCAAGTGCATCATGCCTCCCTCAAAATGGTGAGCCACGGCCTGTTGTCATCCTTGCAAAGGTTGCTACCATAGCGCAGCGCCTCAGGATCGTCTTGTTGGTTTCCACCATTTTATTTTTCCAGGTACTTTGCCAGGAAATTTACACGGCGTAATTCTGCATCAATAACGTTTTCAAGCTTGAGAAAAGTATGTCCTTCGTTCTCGTACATTTTGAAATCCACGTAGTGGCCCAGTTCCAACAGCTTATTGCGGGCATCGATGGAATCCTTGGCCGGGCAGCGCGGGTCGTTTTCTCCACAGATGATCTGCACCGGAGCCTGGATGTTATCTAAAAAGAAATATGGGGAACGCTCACGCCAAAGTTCATAGTTCTCATCCGGTCTACCCATGTTTTCTATATCCCAGTGTTTCAGATCTTCGCGCAATTCCTCATGACAGTTAAACAGGTTCAGGAATGGTACGATGGCTGACCCACCTGCCCAAAGCGAGGGGTGGCGGGTGAGGCAACTCATGGTCAGGTAGCCACCATGACTGCGACCAGTGATGGCTACACGCTTCGGATCAGCTAATCCTTCCCGCACCAGGTACTGTGCACCAGCCGCACAGTCATCGGCGTCCCCTCCACCAAGGTCAAAGCGGTTGAGGGTTTGCCATTCCCGGCCATATCCAGTGGAACCGCGATAATTGGGAGCGAGCACGATCCAGCCACGGCTGACAAGATGCGTCATGAACGGATACCAGGTATAGGAAAAGTGCCAGGTGGGCCCGCCATGGACAACGATCACAGCCGGGGTGTCAAGGCCTGCGTCCGCAGGGCGATATAACAGGGCCGGGACAGTCTCCCCATCCATGCCAGTATAAATCACCTCGTCCGGCAGAATAAAGTTCGCCTTGCGAAGTACAGGTGGCAGGGATTGCGTTAACTGCCGAAGGTTTCGTTCGCGAAAGGAGATCTCCCACAGATCATCAGGATGGCTTGGATTGTCGAACATGAAGATGATTGAATCACCATCGGGTGTGAAAGCCGGCGCATAATGAAGCCCCGGCTCCATTTGCTGCATGCGCAGTGGAGGGCTGCCTTCCCGCCACAACTCCAGCCAGGTCTCAGCTCCATTGGCAGCCACATACACCAAATTCTTACCGTCCGGCGACCAGGCTGGCGAATAACGTTCCCATTGGCTGCCTTTGAGCCAGGTGATGTCCTGTTTATCTATCTCCAGGATACCAATGCTGTGCCAACCTGAAATATCGGAGTCAAAAGCCAGCCGCTTTCCGTCCGGGGACCAGGCCGGATTGCGTGCATCGATGGGCATATTATCTTTTGCAATCGGTCGGGCTTCATTCCCATCTGGCTTGATGAGGTAGGTCAGGTAATCCTGGCCGGGACCCTCAAAGACTACAGCCAGGTACTCACTGTCAGGCGACCATTTGACATTCCAACCCGGGCGATTAATGCTGAGAATCTTACGAATCGGGAAGAGTGTCCCCGCGTTCTGACCTTCCGCGAGGACTTTATCCAGTTCCATAATATAGGCATCAAAATGCAGGTCCTGATCCGCAAAGAAAGCGATGGAATTTCCGTCCGGCGACCAGGCAATATTCGTCTGGAGTGAATAGGAAATACCCGGCGTCAGGTCAGTGTTTTTTCCTGATATGAAATCCTGCAAGAATAAATGATACTGCTCACTACCATCAAAATCAACCAGGTAGGCCAGCCGCGAGCCTTCAGGTGAATACTTGGGACCAAATTTTCCACCAGGACCAACAGAAATCCGCCGAGGGGCCTGGTGTCCGGTCAGGGAGATTTCGTAGATCTCCCATTGTCCAGACTTATTCCAGGAAAAAGCCACTTTCCTGCCGTCTGGAGAGATATCAAAACCCGACTCGAATTCCACACAAGGAACACGTAACAGAGCCCCTAAGTCGATCGTTGTATCATGTTTCATACAAGGTGACAGGCCACCCAGTGTCCCGAGGTAATTTCCCGCCATTCGGGTACCTCTACATGGCACCTGTCGACAGCAATCGGGCAGCGGGGATGAAAGCGACAACCAGAGGGAGGGTTAAGTGGACTTGGCACATCACCGGAGAGAATGGTACGGCGGCGGGCACGGTCCTTTTTGGGATTTGGGATAGGGACAGCCGAGAGCAAGGCCGAGGTATACGGATGCAGTGGATGGTCGTACAGTTCATCACGGTCACCTAATTCAACTATTACACCCAGGTACATAACAGCCACCCGATCACAAATGTGCCGCACCATGCTCAGATCATGAGCAATGAAAAGATAGGTTATGCCGAATTGGTCCTGTAGATCTTCCAGCAAATTGACTACCTGTGCCTGGATGGATACATCCAGGGCAGAGATCGGCTCATCACAGACGATGAATTTTGGGTCAGAAGCCAGGGCGCGCGCCACCCCGATGCGCTGGCGCTGCCCACCTGAAAACTCGTGCGGGAAGCGATTAAGGTGCGAAGGGCTTAGCCCCACCAATCGCAAGAGCTCCCGAACCCGGTCAGTACGTTCATTTTCGTTGGCAAGCAGGTGGTGGACTCGCAGAGGTTCACTGATAATCGCGCTGATCGTCCAACGCGGATTCAGTGAGGCGTAAGGATCCTGGAAAATGATCTGCGCCTTACGCCGGATGGCCATCATCCTGGCACCAGTTGCCTTGCGAAGATCCTGTCCATCAATAAAGATTTGGCCACCAGTGGGTGGGTACAAGCCAAGCAACGTACGCCCGGCGGTGGTCTTCCCACAGCCACTCTCTCCGACCAATCCAAGGGTCTCGCCAGGAGAAATTTCAAATGAAATGCCATCAACAGCGCGTACGGATCCCACCTGCCTCTGTACTAGGATGCCACGCATCACTGGAAAATGCTTGATCAGGTTATTTACTACTACGAGTGGCTGGGCCGTCATCTTGGAGCTCCAGTTCGAACATCCACCCAACAAGCGATGGAATGATCATTCTCAATGGGTTCCAAAGGGGGATTCTGTGCCAAGCATTTTTCAATAACAAATTCACAGCGCGGCGCAAAAGGACAACCGATGATTTGCACCAATAGATTGGGGGGTGCTCCAGGGATGGATTTAAGACGGCTTTCACGGCGCCGCTCTGCATGCGGCAATGCCGCCATAAGAGCCTGCGTATACGGATGACGCGGGTTTTCATAAAGCGTGTCCACCTCCGCTTCCTCCACAATGTAACCTGCGTACATTACGATAACATGCTCCGCCAGACCCGCTACAACGCCCAGATCATGTGTAATCCAGATGATACTCAGGCCAATCTTATCGCGCAATCCCTTGACGAGCTCAATAATTTGGGCCTGTATGGTCACATCCAACGCCGTGGTCGGTTCGTCAGCGATCATCAAGGACGGGTTGCACGCCAGCGCCATGGCAATCATGACCCTCTGGCGCATCCCACCGGAAAATTGATGAGGGTAATCTCCCAGGCGTTTACCTGGGTCAGGGATACCAACCATTTCAAGCAACTCGATAGACCGTTTCCTTGCCTGCTCAGGGGCAAAATTAAGATGGACCCGCAGGGGTTCAGTCAACTGGCGACCTATCGTTAATACCGGGTTGAGCGAGGTCATGGGATCCTGAAAGACCATGGCGATCTCTTTGCCACGAATATCATTTTGCAGATCGCTTTCGCTTAATTTAAGCAGATCTTTCCCGCGATAATTAGCGCTCCCGTTGAAAATTTCGCCCGGTGGAATGGGAATCAGGCTGAGTAGAGACATCATGGTAACCGATTTTCCACAGCCGCTTTCACCAACCACTGCCAAAGTTCCACCCTCTCGTAGAGTAAATGAAACTCCATTGACGGCATTCACCGTACCTTCCGGGGTGTGAAAACGTGTCTTAAGATCTTTAACTTCGAGTAATGTAGTCATGATAATTTCAAACCATGCGGCTGCGCGGATCAAGAGCATCCCGCAGCCCGTCGCCGACGAAATTAATACTCAAGACAATCAATAAAATCAACAAACCGGGGAAGAGCCACAGCCAGTAAGCATTTTCAATATAGTTGTAGGCGCCTTCGAGCATGTTTCCCCACGTGGCAGTCGGCGGCCGGACACCCAATCCAAGGAAACTGATATAGGCCTCGAGTGTGATGGCATTGGCAACCCCAAGCGTGGCCGAAACAACGATGGGGGCGATACTGTTTGGGAGGATATGACGAATGATGATATCCGGGGTGGAAGTTCCCGTAGCGCGTGCCGCCAAGACGAATTCGCTCTCCTTCAGGGTAAGGAACTCAGCACGTACGATGCGCGCCAGATAAGGCCAGGAGGTCAGGCCAATGATGGCGATGATGACAACCACGCTCCCGCTGAATTCCCGACCGAGGATATTGATGTTGGGGATATTGCCTGCGAAGAATTTTGCCATGACCAATAGCAGAAATATTTGCGGGATGATCAATATGGCTTCTGTAAAACGCATCAAAAGGTTGTCAACCAGCCCCCCGAAATAGCCTGAGGCGGCTCCGATTAGGATTCCCAGCGTTGTTTCGAGCATCACCGCCGTTAGGCCAATCAACAGGGAAATCTGTCCGCCATAAATGGTACGAGCCAGGATGTCACGACCGATCACATCTGTCCCAAATGGGTGTGCACGAGAAGGCGGTTGGAGTGCAATGCCGGTATCATTATAGTTGGCGTATTTTTCACTAAAAATAAAGCTCCCAAATGTGCAATATAAGATTATCAAGATGAGAATGCCCACCCCGACAAGAGCCATTTTATGGCGCCGGAATTTCAACCAGGCCATTTTACCCAGCGAGAGAGGTGGGGCCTCCAGCTCATCCAAAGTAAGCGGTTTTATCGAACGTATATCAGGAAGTGGCGATGCTACTGTCATGATAACCCTAATCGAAACGAATACGTGGATCCAGCCAGGCGTAGACAACATCAGTAAGGATTTGGAAGAATACGACGGCTACAGCAATCATCATCATGATCCCCATGACCACCGGCGTGTCGCCGCGCGAAACATGGTCGATGAAGAGGCGCCCCATGCCGGGCCAGGCGAAGATCTTCTCGGTCACCAGAGCACCACCCAGCAGAAATGGCAGGTCGAGGCCCACCACGGTAACTATCGGAAGAGAAGCATTCTTCAAGGCATGAATAAATACGATCTCACGCCTTGGCAGACCCTTGGCACGGGCCGTGCGGATATAGTCCTGGTTCATGGCCTCCAGCATCGTGCTGCGGATATAACGACTATAGCCTGAAAAGCTGTTGACCGAAATCACAGTAACCGGTAGAACCATATGAATCAGAAGTTGCCAGGGTGTTTGACCTACCTGGGGGTCAAACATTCCGACGGTTGGGAGATAAGGCAGTCCCCAGCGTTTGAAATTGACCGCAAAAATATACATGGCCCCCAATGCCAGGAAGAATATCGGCATGGAATAACCGATGAACGATAATGTGGTTATCAGATTATCGGCAAACGAATATTGCCGCAGGGCCGAATATACACCGATGGACAACGCCCCAAGAACCACCACCAGTTCCGATACCAGCATGAGGAGAAGGGTGTTGGGCAAGCGCGAGAGTATTACTTGAGTGGCGGGTTGCCGGGTGACCAGGGAATACCCAAAATCGCCACGCAGCACTCCCTTGCGGGAGCCGGGCGTCTCAGCGATCCCATCGCCATTCAGATCTACTTTAGTCCAGTCATTCCCAACCAACCAATAGACATACTGTACCAGTACCGGCTTGTCCAATCCAAATTGCCGGGCGAGCCGAATCCGGTCCTCTCTACGGGTTACCGAGCGCCCGCCCATCGTAGCAAGAGGGTCGCCCATATTCTGCAGCATGACAAACAGAAGGACGCTGACAAGAAATATCAGCGGGATACCCTGCAAAATGCGTCGAATAATATAACGGGTCATAGGCTAAATAAAGTGAAATTACAGGTTGTTGCAGGTCCTTATGGGCCTGCAACAACCTCGATCAGGATTGAAGAAGGTCTGTACTTATTTGATAGTCCATTCTCCAATATTATAAAATGGCGTTGCTCCAGAAAGCTTGACACCTTCCATCCGCTTGCTTAATGCCCAAAGATCCGGATCCACCCACAGACTCAACCAATAAACCTGGTCATACATCAGCTTGGTAATCTGGTGGAATGTAGCAACTCGTGCATTGTAATCCACTTGAGTTGCCTGCAATTGGAATAGCCCATCGAGTTTTTTATCACATAAGAACTGCGCATTTAAACCTTGTGGGTTTTGATCGCTGGGAATCTCGCTGCAGAGCCAATAGGCGATATCGGGATCAGGGAAGGCGGTAGGAACATCAGACCACTCATAGATGTCGAGAGCGCCGGAATAGGTTGGCCCTTTATCGGCGTAACTGGCGAAAAAGATATCGCTGTCATAATTCAACAGCTCTACTTTTACACCGACATCAGCCAGCATTTGCTGGATGATCGCCTGGGCACTCTGTCGGACTTCCTTGGTGGGAGTGCCATAGCGTAAATCCAGCTTAACGCCATCCTTTTCACGGATGCCATCCGCACCCATTGTCCAGCCAGCTTCATCCAGCAATTGCTTGGCTTTGGCCGGGTCGTAAGGATACGGCTTCAGCGAAGGATCCACATAAGGCATCTTGTCCCATAGGGTCGCGCCCGGTTCGGTTTTTCCAAGCAACAGATCCTTGGCAATCTTGAAACGATCAGTTGCGTAAGCCAGTGCCTGGCGAACGCGCACATCTTTAAGAGCAGGATGACCTTTGTCGCCCAGGTTGAAGTACCAACCCTCACTATAACCTGAGTTGACTGAGACTATCGTTACACCAGCCTGCTCCAAAGGCGGGATGTCGGGATAGGAGATATAAATACCGAGGTCGCCATCACCTGTTTTAAGAGCTGCGACCTGGGCAGCGTCGTCCGGCACGATACGGATAAAAATCTCATCCAAGCCGGCTTTCTTACCCCAATACTTATCGTTGCGAACAAAACGCAGGTATGATCCGGATTGCCACTCGCTAAATACGAATGGACCCGCCCCGACGGTCGGGGCTTTATTCCAGGGTGCATTATCCAGGGTTCCGTCTTTGTTAAAAACGGGTTTCAGGACGTGTTCCGGGAGGATGCCTTTCCAGAAGGACATCCACGGAGCGAATGGCTCACTGAAGTTCATCACCACAGTCCGTGCATCCGGTGTATCGATGCTGGTAAGCTTGCTATATGGATAAGTAGTTGACACTGTATTCTTGGGATTAGTATACATCTCATAGGTGAATTTAAAATCCGCAGAAGTGAGCGCCTGACCGTCCGACCAGATAATATCATCTCGCAGGTGCATGGTGATGGTTTTGCCATCCGCAGAGATGCCCCCGTTTTGCGTGCTTGGCAATTCAGTCACAAGGACTGGATAGGGTTTGTTCTGATCGTCATACTGCCACGCCCAAACATCAAAAGCTTGTTGCAGGATTTGGGAGAAATACATGTTCGTATACATTGTGTTCAAAGACTCAGGCTCTTGCGTGAAGATCAGCGTGGCTACTTTTTTAGTTGTAGTCTTTGCCGCGCTGGTGCAGCCGCCCAATGCCAGACTGGCAATGATCAGGACCGCCAAAACCGTATACATGACAGATTTGCGTGACATTCTTCCTCCTCTAGACATTGAGACAAATGGTTAGTCAAAAGCACCACCAGAAGTTTAAAAAATATTCCTGAAGGCGCAATTCATCAGTGGGTATTTGGCAGAGCATCCATTCCGGCCTTATTGGCCAAAGTTTCCACCATCGTCCGCAGCTCACGCTCTTGATCCGTAGTGAAGTTTAGCTTGTCATAGGCACTCAACAGCTCCCTGGTGCGGACTTTGGCCCGGGCAAAGGTATCAGGACTACCAGAGGCCTGCCAACCTCGAATGGAATCCCGATCAATGACAGACGATGGAATATGCTGTTCCCTTGAGAACAGCTCGCGGGTGGCTTTTTGCTTGAGGAAATCTCCTCTGAAATTAATACCTTCAAAAAGGGCGGTTGCCAGAGTATCGGTGCGAATCTCGATCCCGTTCAGCAGCCGTTGGGCCATGGCTATCCCCTCGGCATCAATTACTAATTTCTCCGGGCTCTGGCACGCCAGGAAATCCAGCATGCCAGCACCGGAGATCATGTTGATCCCTGCCAGCGCACCGATCAATGCGGTAATTCCACTTTCCAATCCAGCCTGGGCATCGACAACCTTGGAATCAGACGCTCCCAGGTATGTGTGAGTTGGGATTTTCAAAGATTTACCGACTTGCGCATAAGCGGCATCGATCATGGCAGTCTCAATGGCGCCCATTGGCGTGGTACCGTGCCGCATATCGAAAATAGCCGGAGCCCCACCCCAGACGATCGGTGCGCCCGGGTTGGCAAGCTGGTGAATGGCAATCCCGCTCAAGGATTCGGCTGCGTGCTGGACGATGGAGCCCAGTAATGTAACCGGAGCAGCCACCCCGGCGAGTGGCATCGAAATAAGCTGTGCCGGTACACGCGCCCGCGCCAATTCGATCAGGTTCTCCGCCCCAAACTCGCTCCAGATCAGCGGCGGGGAGGGACAGACATCGAATACTGCTTGAGGTTTATCGGCCAGCGCCTGACGGCCGCCAGCGAAAAGAGCCAACATGTCAAACATTACCGGCAGGTTTTTTACCGAAAAAGAGCCGGTTACAATGGGTTTCTGGGAAAATAACAAGACTATATAAAGACGATAAAAATCCCCAATAGCTTTTGGAACTTCGCTGCACACAATCGCGGTGGACTGGGCAGCGTACTGTGGCAACATTTCAACCACCTTCACCAAGCGGACCAAATCTGGAGTATATGAAGGCTTATGCTCCAAGGTTTCCGGATCAAGGATATGCACACCAGATGAACCGGGATCAAAATGAACCGAGTCACCACCATAACGGACCTTTGGTTGACCGGAGCGGTCAAATAAGAAGAACTCTTCCGGGACGGTATCCAATGCTTTTCGAACCATTTTCTCGGAGATCCGTACGACATCCCCATCCACTTTCGCGCCCGCAGCAACCAGCAGATCGCGCGCCAAGGCAGACTGGACTTTAATCCCCGGCTTTTCCATCAGCTGGAAAGCCTCGTCTAGAATACAGACAATCAGGTCTGTCGTGAGTAACTCAATTCTTGGCTGCATCGGAATTTAATTCGACTCAAGCGACGAAATGATTTTTGCCATTTCAACACTGATTTTTTCGTCCAATGGATCTGGTTGATGGGTCACGAGTAATTTTCGTGCTTTGCCAATCGCCCAGTCGCGGGCATCATCTTTTTGGGTCTCCCATTCAGAGTATGGACGCCGGTCCATGAATTGCGGCAGGAAAACCTCGCGCATATGTTTAAGGGTGTGTTTCTGAGCGAGGAAATTCCCGCCTGGGCCTACCGCCGCGATAGTATCCAATGCCAGCGTCTCGTCATCCACGACAATACCTTGCATTGTCTTGTGGATGATCGAAAAGATTTCACAATCCATCATCATTTCGGCAAACGACCATATTCTGCTGCCATGCAGGAAACCCACTCCCAACAACATATCAGACATGACGACGCATGCCATGAAAGTGGATAAACTGTTTTCTATACCCGCCTGCCAATTCGGCTCCTTCGCCCCGGTGGCAAAAGAGCCCATGGAAAGAGGAATTTTATAATATTCGGATAATGCATTCGTAGCTGCCCCGTAGAGGAAATCTTCAGGACCACCCCCAGTATAGGCTCCCGTTCGCAGATCTGAAGCCGTCTGTGCGGCCGCATAAAAGACCGGTGCACCGGGATAGGCCAATTGGAGCAAGGCTGTGCCTGCAATGACCTCAGCATTGCCAACTGCCAGGTTGCCAGCCAGCGTAGCTGGACCTGTGGTCAGGTTCGCCGCCATGGTCATAAAACCAGTCGGAATACCATATTCCGCAGCCACCAGTGCGGCCTCAAGGCTGCCACCGTCATGTCCCAAAGGTGAAGCAGAACACTGCATCAGCGAAAGGACCGGGCGCTGGCGCAACTTTTCCTTGCCGCCAACCAGCAGTCCTGCCATCTCGACAGCTGCGCGCGCTTCCGTCTCGTTATAAATGGACTCTGTTTGAACATGCTTGGTGGAGTTTTCCCAGATAGCCTTGATCTCATGCAAACCGCGCGTCTCAGGCGATGTATCCTGGGCAGAAACGGGTACCCAATGGAAGGCAACTTCTTCTGTTGCATCGGCGATTCGGGATATATCCCGCACATCCTGCAAGCAGGAAGTGCGGCGTATCCCAGTCTGAATATCAATCACTTCAACACCGCAGCCATCCGTTCCGACAAAAACGTGGTTGCCATCCAAAGGCAGGTCCTGCCGGGCATCACGTGCGGCCAAAGTGTAAATCGGCGGGCAATTCTCCAACGCCTTCTCAATAAGCTCTGCCTTGGCACGGACAACCATCGTGCCTGCATCCACCTCTGCGCCATATGCAGACCAATATTCCAGGGCACGTTTGGAAGGAAAACGTACGCCTACCTTTTCGATGATCCACAAGGTGGCATCATGGATTTTTTTGACCTCCAGAGGCGTCAATACTTCCAGATGCACTTTCGGGTTGGTGATGGATTTAATTGTCTTCGGCATGGTAAAGTCCAGGTCGCCTCAGGCCACGCCAACCAGGTTCTTGGCCAGCCCTACCGCACCGATGGCATCTTCCGAGTAACCATCCGCTTCGATTTTCTGGACCCAATCACGCGTCACGGGCGCGCCGCCCACCATCACTTTGACCTTCTTGCGCAGTCCCAGCTTGTCTAGTTCGTCGATGACTTCCTTCTGCTTGACCATTGTGGTTGTCAAAAGGGCACTCAGCCCAACCAAATCTGCATCCACTTCCTTGACTTTCTCAATGATCCTGGCCGCTGGAACATCCACCCCCAGATCATAAACCTGGAAGCCGGATGCTGAAAGCATGGTACCTACCAGAGTCTTGCCAATTTCATGGATATCACCTTCGACGGTCGCAAGGACGACTTTTCCAAAGATCTGCCGTGAAGTGCCACGCTTCTGCATCTCTGGCTCCAGGGTGGATACTGCAGCTTTCATGGCCTCGCCTGCCATGACCAATTCAGGGAGAAAAGCCTGGCCGCTCGCAAAGTTTTCACCGACCTGGTTGACACCCAGTACAAAACCTTTGGAAATGGCATCCAGCGGATCGATCCCTGCCTCTATTGCCTGCTTCGCAAGGGCGATGGCAGCGTCAGAATCCCCATCCAGGATGCTCTGAGCCATTTTTTGGAAAAGTTCTTCGGTCATGATAAGCTCCTTTCAAAAATCCATCGATCGGTATCGCGCTTCCAATCCAGCAGTTCTGCGGGTTCAAACCACAATTCCACTTCTTTTTCGCCGTTTTCAACCGAATCTGACGCATGTGTCAAGTTGCGACCAACTTCAAGAGCAAAATCGTGCCGGATGGTTCCTGGAGCTGCCTCGATAGGTCGTGTGGCTCCCATCGTCTGACGGACGGCTGCAACGGCATTTGGTCCATCCCAGGCCATTGCCATCACGGGCGCAGAGGAGATATATTTGATTAAACCATCGTAGAATGGTTTACCCTTATGGATGGCATAATGTGTTTCAGCCAGTTCCTGGCTCACTTGAATAAACTTGGCTGCGACCAAGCGCAAACCCCTCCGTTCCAGGCGGCCAATGACTTCACCAATGAGCCCGCGCTGGACTCCGTCAGGTTTAACGAGCACTAACGTTTGTTCCATAATCTCCTCATTTACTTAGAATTGACCTCGAGGTGTGACCCACCCCGAGGTCTACAATTGTCAATCTACTAAATACACAGAAAACCCCAAAAAAAAACACAACATGAATTTATTTGTCACCGCAACAATTCCTCTCCCTTTGTGTATGCATCCAAGGCATCCTCCAAGCGATTCACACGCATATACGCATCTCCCAGAGTCTGCCAGATATTAACATCCACCGGATAACGATGAGTGGCTTCGTGTAGATCCTTGATGACATTATCCAGCAGATGGCCTTTTTTGATGAGTCTAGAATATTGTTCGATAGATTCATCCAGAGAGTTTTGTTCCAGGAGTGACTGTGCGCTGGCTAAAAGTTCTGAATCATTCTCCTGAAGAGCTGCACTTGAAATCAGGCCTTCTTCCTTCACGGTTTCGGGTTGAGTCAGATTCTGAACCGATGACAATGCAGGTTCAGCAATTGTTGGCGACTCTGTGGCTGGCTCAGATTCGCCAAATGAAGTGGATTCCAGCAAAGGTTCTGGTTCCGCAACTTGCATGTTTTTCGAAGCTGATACAGATTCTGTACCTGGTGAAGATTCGACAGGAGTTACAGGTCCAGGAACCTGTATTGCTTCAGAAGCAGGCGCAGATTTGGTGCCGGCGGTAGTTTCGACAGGAGATTCAGGTCTAGTAACCTGGATTGAATCAGAAGCTGGCCCAGATTCTGCAACGGGGGTAGATTCGACAAGAGGTTCAACTCCAGAAACCTCCATCGTTTCAGAGGCTGCTATAGGTGGATTTGCCAGCAGGGTTTCATCAACCGGCTTGGATTCAGGAGTTGGACCAGTCTCGATACCAGCAGCCGGTTTTACCTCCACCGGCACCCATTCTTCGGGTGTGGTGGGGACAGCCTGGCCCGTAACAGGGATATTTTCATCCACCCATACTGGCTCATCAGGCGCTGAGCTCGATTCGGGTTCCATGGTTGGGATGGGAAGGCCCTGCGATTCAGGTAATTCGTCAATGGCCTGAGGAGTTTCAAGCGGACCGGAAAGGCTCCCGGAACTCTTCAACCAATCAGGTAGATCTTCTTCTGCCGCAGCAGGCCTTTCTTCGCTCGCTGGCTCAATTGAAGGCTTGCTCACTGCTTCTTCCTCTATCTCCGCCATTCCAGATGGGGCAGGAACCGATTCTTCCATCGCCCGGACCATTGGCTGTGCGTCCGCCATTTCTTGAGCCACTTCGGGTGTCGCAACCTGGCTTCCTTCCGGACTCACCAAAGTCCCCTCTTTGGTCGGTTCCTGATCAGCTGACAGCCGCTCCAACCAGACCAGCGTATCCTCATCCCCACCCACCGGCTCATGCTCTGTTTTGGCAGCTATTTCAGATGGAGCTCCTGAGACTGCTTTCTCCTCCTCTTCTGGAAGAGCTTCTTTAATGGTTGGGCTGGGGCTTGGTGGCACAGCCTCAGTATCCATACCACCCACTTGTTCAAGGGGTGCAGTCTCGGGAATATTGTGCTCCGGCTCCTGCATTGGAATTTCATGAGCCGCAACCGGCTTTTCCTCCAGCCCCTGCAACCAATCAGGGTTCTCGGCTGAATGGTCCAGTGGAATTGCTTCAGATTCAGTTACCGGCGGTTGGACTGCTTCCCATCCAGTCGATCCAACAAGATCGGGTTGTTCAGGAACCACTTGCTCGATAGCCGGTTGCTCTACAACAGGTTGTTCAGGAACCACTTGCTCGATAACCGGTTGCTCCAAAATGGGTTGTTCAGGAACCACTTGCTCAATAGCCGGTTGCTCCAAAACGGGCCGTTCAGGAACGATTTGCTCGATAGCCGGTTGCTCCAAAACGGGTCGTTCAGGAACAACTTGCTCCGCCTGTGATTCTTCCTTGATCGGTTCGACGGCCGGTGGGACAATCGCTGCCGCACCAGCACCTATCTCCCTCATCCAATCCGGAAAAGCCGCTCCACCTGAATAAGGTGCCTCTATTGAAGCCGGTTCAGACACCACTTTCGAGGTATCTGCCACTCCCGCAGGTTCCCTGGATCCGAGAAATTCCGGAACCTCCTCGGCGTTCACCAGGGAATTTCCCAGCCAATCAGGTAAATCCTGATCAACATTAAGAGAATCAACTTGTCCGGAGGGGCTACCCAGACCTCTCAACCAGTCAGGTAGATCTTCTTCTGCCGCTGCCGGCTTTTCTTCGCTCGCAGGCTCATTTGAAGACTTACTCACCGCTTCTTTCTCTATCCCCGCCGTTCCAGATGGGGCGGGAACCGATTCTTCCATCGCCCGGACTACTGGCTGTGTGTCTGCAATATCTTGATTCACTTCAGGTGTCGCAACCTGGCTTCCTTCCGGACTCACCAAAGTCCCATCTTTGGCCGGTTCCTGATCATCTGACTGCCGCTCCAATCCAACCAGTGTATCCTCATCCCCACCCGCCGGCTCATACTCTGTTTTGGCAGCTATTTCAGATGAAGCCCCTGAGACTGCTTTCTCCTCTTCTGGAAGCGCTTCTTTAATGGTTTGGCTAGGGAATGATAGAATATCCTCAGTATCCATACCACCCGCTGGTCTGAGGGGTTCAATCTCGAGAACGTTGCGCTCTGGCTCCTGCAACCAATCAGGGATCTCGATTGAATGGTCCAGTGGAATTGCTTCAGATTCAGCTACCGACGGCTGAACTGCTTCCTGTCCAGCGGATCCAACAAGATCGGGTTGTTCAGGAACCGCTCGCTCGAAAACCGGCTGCTCTATAACAGGTTGTTCAGAAGAAGGGGGTTCGGTCAAAGGTTGTTCGGAAACAATTTGTTCGATAGCTGGTTGCTCCATAATGGGTTGTTCAGGAACCACTTGTTCGACAGCCTGTGGGACAATCGCTGCCGCACCTGCACCTATCTCCCTCATCCAATCTGGAAAAGCCACACCATCTGAAGAAGGTGTCTCTAATGAAGCCGGTTCAGATCCAGTTTTTATAACGGTTTCTTCGGTTGGAGCCGGTTCAGATGCCACTTTCGAGGTATCTGCCACTTCCGCAGGCATCCTGGCCTCAGGATATCCTGAAACTTCTTCACCACCCTCGCGTGGAGATTCCTCAGTCATTGGTGGTGCCAATACATCCTCCCCGCTCGGCTCTGCCGATAATTTGGTCTCTGGAAGTTCCAAAACCCCTTGACCTTCCTCGGATAGATATTCTTCAGGTGCCTGTGGCTCCATTTTGGTCTGCTCAACAGGTTCATCCTGGGTCTTGGGCTTGAGAAAACCGGGGACATCCTCGCCATTCGAAAGTTGAGACTCTAAATGCTCCTCAGGCTGAGTAATCTCATCTCCTGAAACTGGTAATGGAGCGATTGGCTTGAGCCAGTCCGGGAAATCCGAATCGTCAGCAGACTGAGATTCGAGAGACTCCCGGGGAAGTTCAGGCGCCCTGGCAGGTACGGGAGGAGGAGTAATAGATGTGTAACCTTTATCGCCTCCCGATGGCGATGTATCACCTGTCGCTTGGGATTCTTTTTGCGAATCCTCGATTACTTTCGGCGGATAGATGGATTTCAGCCAATCTGGAATATCATCTTCGCCCTCAGGCCGACCTTCGGGGGAGGGTTCGGGGAGAAGATCAGGCTTTTGATTTGATTCTTGATTTGTCATTGTATGATCTTTCGATATAAGCCATTCGGGTACATCCGGTTTGGCAATTGAGGCGATGGGAAGTAAATCTTCAGCATCAGCCGGAGCGACTTTCAATTCGCCAGAGGCATCCTGCCTGTCGACAGGTCGCATCCAATCAGGAAATGGCACTGTGTCGGCATCGATAGCAGATGCAGTTCTTGGGCCAAAACGCTCAGAATCCAACTTAATTCCAAGCGAAGAGGTCCAATCCGGTTGAGGAATTCCGGGCGTCAATTCAGGTTTGTAATCAAGTCGTTCAAGACTGACAGCCGAATCTGCGACCTGTTCGGAAGAAAAGGCAGATTCAAGCGAAAATGATGAATACGGATCGAGCATAAATAATCGGTGGCGAAATACCGGTATTCTTTCCGCCTTTGCAGTATCATGAAGGATATCCACAAGGACGCGCAAGGCATCCATACAATAAGGATATTTTTTCAGGAGAGTGTCTGCAATTTCCTTGGCCTCGTCCTTTTGCCCTGACCGGTAGCAAGCACGCATGAGCATGACCTGGAGATCAGGGCGATTGGGGTCTTCAGCCAGGAGAGAACGGAATTCTGAAATGGCCTGAGGAAAAAGTTCGCCTTGCGAGTACATGTTGGCCAGCGCATCACGACCCAACCGGGTTTTTGAAGGCTCGACGCCATCCCGCCGCCCATAGAGACGACGGAGCTCACTTTGAATGGCAGAGTTGGATGGCTGTATCTCGAGAGCGCGCTCCATATGCCAGATGGCATCATTTAGTCTGCCCTGATCATCGCGGATGATGCTCATACCAAGATGTGACATGAAATCGTCCGGTACAGCCAGGAGAACACGCTGAAATATATCGGCTGCATCTGCATAACGGCGGGCTTCCAGAAATGCTTTGCCCAGCAACCGGTAAGTTTCAACGTACAAAGGGAAAGTCTTCAGAATATGCTGACAATGAGCAACGGCCTCATCCAATTTTCCTCCCTCAATCATGGCTTCAATTTCACGATTGTAAACACGCAGGATGACTTTTTCCATGGTGCGCTCCTGTCTCTATTATGCACTAAACTTTGGGATTATGCAATTGCATTTAAATGTTTATATACGGTTTCACACATAGTTTATTCATAGAAAAGAGGCAACGGTGAAACAGGACTGCCGCTCCACCCAAAAGCCGACCGAACACTTCCTTTGGCTTCAACCAACTTCGCCTCGTCATTTGCGTAAATCGTAATAAGAGGCTGATCCTGATCGACATAATCCCCAACTTTTCGATGAACGATGAACCCAACTGTGTGATCCACAGGATCACTCTTCTTAGCTCGCCCCGCACCTAGCAGCACGGCTGCTTCACCTATAACGCGGGCATGAACCTGGGAAAGATACCCGCTCCGGTCAGCATTTACAACCTCGACATATTTTGCACTTGGGAATTTCTGCGGATTGTCTACATAAGATACATCCCCTCCTTGAGCATTCACCAAAACACGGAACTTCTTATAAGCCTTACCCGAAGCTATTGCTGACTCTGCCATCCGGCGGCCTGACTCAAGATCAGAGGCACATTGGCCCAATACAAGCATGTGCGCACAGACGTGTAAACAATGCTCACGGAAATCTGCCGGACCACCTCCGTGTAAAGTTTCTATGGCTTCAACTACTTCGAGGGCATTTCCGACCGTTTCGCCCAGCGGTTGATTCATATCTGAGAGCAAGGACACAACCTGTCGACCGGCCATTTTCCCAATATCAACCATCAGCTGTGCCAGGATGCGGGCCTCGCCAAGGGTTTCCATGAATGCTCCGAAGCCAACCTTGACATCCAATAAGATAGCCTGGGCGCCGCCGGCTATTTTCTTGCTCATGATCGATGAAGCAATCAAGGGAATGGACTGAACGGTACCAGTCACATCGCGCAGTGCATATAACTTGCCATCTGCAGGAGCAAGGTCAAGACTCTGGCCTGTCAAAACGATGCCAATATCTCTTAATTGCCGCTTAAATTCATCGATGCTTAAATTTACCCGGAAACCTGGGATGGATTCGATCTTATCGAGGGTACCACCGCTAAATCCAAGCCCTCGTCCAGACATCTTGCCTATTGATAACCCGCATGCCGCCACTACTGGCAGGACAACGAAAGTGGTTTTATCCCCCACCCCACCTGAAGAATGTTTGTCGACAGCAATCTTTACTATATCGGATAAGTCGATTATTTCCCCGGAATGAGCCATCGCCATGGTCAGGTCAGTGGTCTCGCGAGCTGTCATTCCATTGAGGAGAACAGCCATCGCCCAAGCTGCCACTTGATAATCCGGGATTTCTCCGCTTGTAAACCCATCGACAAAGAACTTTATTTCTTCACCAGTCAATTCCCCTTTTTCGCGCTTTTTAATAATAATGTCAACCGCACGCATGGATCACTCCTTATTTCAAGTATTGTATCGTATTTCATGATTGCCTGACAATCATTTGCCTATCCGGAGTATCCTGTAAGATCCATCCAAGAGCAGCGATTCGCTGCCGTTAAATGTCTGCTTCTGCCCAATTCTGTTTTAGACGTGCTATCTGCCTTTTTCCTCCAACCTGATGACCTCGGTCGAGGCGTGTACAAATAAGGAAGCCGGAGGAGATATCCTAACCATCTAACAGGCTTTTCTGGAATTCCGGTGTAGAGGGTTTCCAGTGCATGGAATTCACCCATTTCGTATGATGTTCCAACGGCAAACACCGCTACGCTGGCAAAGAGCTGTGCGGCTCCAGGCGATGACGGACCCGTATCAGATCCGAAGCCAGACTGTCTTTATGGTTGCGAACAGCGTAAGTCGGGGAAGCAGGACCTATAAAGAGTAGATTAGCCATTAAAAGAGATTGCATGGTTTTTGGGTCTTCCGGGCTGAAAGGTGAAACGCGCTTGCACGGCGAAATAATATCAATCCGAGGCTTAATATCCTGCATTCAGATTGTAAGGAAATCCCCGAAGAGTCCAGCCATCACAGGCAAGTTAGGTTCAAATCCAGCCGGAGTTTCCAAGATGGAAACCCGTAGAAGCTGAGCTAATTGCCGGGCAATTTCCTCGAAGATCCGCCCCCCCGCCAGCAAGGTCTCGCCGGACCCTGCATTGCACTGAGACTAACCTATTTTTTTCAATTACGCCTAAGCTTTCACCAACTCCAGGGCGGTATTCCAGACTTGATCAAACATGGCTGCCGTCAACCGCCCTGTCTGGGTGTTTTGGCGGCTGGGATGATATGAGCAGACCAGATATTTCCCACCCGGGATCTCGTAAATAGCATTATGCACGAAAATGAAAGATGCATCTTTCAAAGAATATATTCTTAGAACACGGTCAAAAGCAATCCGGCCAAGCACCACCAGGACTTTGGGCATGATTAGCTCGAGTTCGCATTCCAGGTAAGACTGGCAATTTGACATTTCCTGAGGTAAAGGTTTGTTGTCCGGCGGAGCGCAGCGGCATACTGGAGCAGTGTACAGATCTGAGAGAATCAGCCCATCATCACGCGAAACAGAGCTGGGTTGAGATGCAAATCCTGCACGATAGAGTGCAGCGAACAGGAAGTCTCCGGATGCATCTCCAGTGAACTGGCGTCCAGTCCGGTTGGAGCCATGAGCTCCCGGGGCCAGACCAACGACAAAAACACGCCCTTTTGGATCGCCAAATCCAGGAACCGGCTTACCCCAATAAGTCCAGTCGCGGTAAGCGCGTTTTTTCTCACCAGCCACTTTCTCGCGCCATTCCACCAGACGAGGACAACGGCGGCAGTTCAAGAGTTCAGTGTTGAGTTGCAGCAAGGTCATTCCCAAATTCTACCTTACATCCGTCTTGAAATTCCATATAAATGCGTTACACTTGCCATGTGTCGCATGGCAGCAAGCGAGCTGCAGTCAGATCATCACATGGAGGAAAAATGAAACCCTTTCGGAAAAACGTGGCCATCGCCATAGATGGCGGCGGAATCCGGGGAGTGATCGTTACCCGTGCCCTGGCTACGCTTGAGAGTCATCTCATGAAACCGGTGAATGATATATTCAGATTGGCAGCCGGGACATCCACCGGCTCGATCATTTCTGCAGGTATTGCGGCCAAGTTGACCGCAACTCAAATGCATCAATTGTATGTCAGCCTGGGCCCAACTATTTTTAAGAAATCCTGGCGAACCTTTTTTTGGCCATTATCCCGCTTTCGCTATCCTCATGAACCTCTGATCAATGCTCTTCGAGAGCATCTTGGCACATGGAAAATGGGGGATCTCTGGAAAACCGACCCACCGACCGATATGGTCATCACCTCTTTCGATTTACTTGCTGGTAAGACCTGCTTCATAAAGCCCTGGAAGCAGGAATACAAGGACTGGCCAGTCATCTGGGCTGTACTCGCATCCAGCTCCGTTCCAACCTACTTTCCCATTGTTGACGGTCGTTACGTGGATGGCGGAGTAGGCTCCTATGCCAATCCATGCTATTTGGCTGCCTACGAGGCGAAATTCTGCCTGCAATGGGATCCGAGGGAAACAACTCTCATCAGCCTGGGAACCGGCCGCGATCCACAAGGCATCAAACCCGACAAGCCACGTCACTTTATGCCCTGGGATTGGCTTACTCCCACGCTGGATGCTTTCCTGGCCTCTGCGGCTGACCAACAGGTGCATCTAGTACAAACTTTTTTCCAGGATCTGGACTTCCGTCGTTTTCAGGTGGACCTGAGTCGGGCGATCCCTATGGATGATTCCTCCAAGATTCCATATTTAGCCGCATATGGCGAACAGATGGGCAAGATGATCCTCAATGACCAGTACGACCGCGCGCTGGGCACTACATCAGGAAGGCCTTTTTCCAGATAGAGACCTCCCAGCCATTAATAAATAAACATGGCATCACCGAAGGAGTAAAAGCGGTAATGCGCCTGCATGGCAACATCGTATGCATGCAGAATCTGTTCACGCCCAGCAAAAGCGCTCACCAACATGATCAGGGTGGACCTGGGAAGGTGGAAATTGGTGATCATTGCATCGACAAGCCGGAAGTGGTAACCGGGCAGGATATACAAATTCGTTGGCCCGCTGTATGAAAGAATGGCATCGCGACCGGGGCGGGCAGCCGACTCCAGCGTACGCACAGAAGTTGTACCCACCGCAATAATCCTGCCGCCAGACTGACGTGCCCGCGAAACGGCATCCACCGTCGCTGGCGGAACTTCGCACCACTCAGTATGGATCTGGTGCTTTTCGGGATCAGCTTCCGTGACCGGAGCAAAGGTGTCCAGTCCAACATGCAATGTGACTTCGGCAAATTGGACGCCCTGCGACTTGAGTTCATCCATTAAACGTAATGTAAAGTGCAGTCCGGCTGTCGGCGCAGCCGCTGAGCCGGGTCTAAGAGCATAGACGGTCTGATAGCGTTCCGGATCACGGACCGACTCATGTATGTAAGGTGGCAATGGAACATGACCCACTACGGGGAAATAGGGTTCAATTGGTTCTGCAAAGCGCAGGCGGCGGTGTGAACCTTCCAGAACTTCGACGATTTCCGCATTGGGGCCATTCTCAATTGTGACTGTCTTCCCAGTTAATAGGCCCTTCCCGCCTACCAGGCATTCCCAGGTCAGGAGATCCTCCCGGCTGAGGAGCAATATTTCCACGCGACCACCGGTGGGTTTATGAGCAAATATTCGTGCGGGGATGACGCGCGTCCGATTGATGACCAACAGGTCACCGGGCTTGAGATAAGTACCGATGTCATGGAAAATGGCATGTTCCAGTTTTCCGGTGTCGCGTTCCATGACCAACAGGCGGGAGGCATCGCGCGGCTCGATGGGCGTCTGGGCGATGAATTCGGGAGGAAGGTGGTAATTAAATTCTGACGTTCTCATAAGGAAGAATCAACAACAGAAATTCGTTCCGCTGGCCAACAATGAAACGAATACTTCCATTCTATAAAAGAATAACTGGATGAGAGAATTAACAGCTTTATAATAATTTCGGTTGAGTCTGCTCGTCGTATTCCACCCCCAAGTGTTCATAAGCCGCCTTCGTGGCAACGCGGCCTTGCGGGGTGCGATCCAGGAAACCCAACTGCAGCAGGTATGGCTCGACCACTTCCATGATGGTCTCTGGTTCTTCGCTGATGGCGGCAGCGATGGTGTTCAATCCCACCGGGCCACCGCCGTATTTCTGGATGACCGTCTTCAGCACGCGCCGGTCCAAATCATCCAGGCCAAGCGGATCAACAGCCAACAGATCGAGGGCTTCGCGTGTAACTTCACGGGTAATTGTCCCATCTGCACGCACCTGAGCGAAATCGCGAACGCGCCTAAGCAAACGCAATGCCACACGCGGAGTGCCGCGTGCCCGCCGGGCAATCTCTTCAATGCCACCATTGTCGGCTTCCACGCTCAACTTACTGGTGGCGCGCCGGACGATGGCCTGCATGGCCTTAATATCATAATAATCCAACCGGTAGACAGCCCCAAAGCGTGCCCGCAACGGTGCGGTCATCAAAGCCAGGCGCGTCGTTGCACCTACCACGGTAAAACGGGGCAATTTCAACCGGATGGAACGAGCGGAAGGACCCTTGCCAATGATGATATCGAGGGCATAATCCTCCATGGCAGGGTAAAGGACCTCTTCCACTGCCTTGCCCAGACGGTGGACTTCGTCGACGAACAGTACATCCCCGGCACGAAGATTGGTCAGGATGGCCGCCAGGTCGCCGGCGCGTTCAATGGCCGGTCCAGAAGTGACCTTAATGTTCACGTGCATCTCGTTTGCCACCAGATGTGCCAGTGTGGTTTTGCCCAGACCAGGAGGTCCATAAAAGAGCACATGGTCAAGTGGCTCACGGCGCTGGCGAGCCGCAGCGATCAGGATGGCTAGATTTTCCTTGACATTCTCCTGCCCGATGAGGTCCGAAAGCGACTGCGGACGCAGGGTCTGGTCCAGGTGATCTTCAGTCTTCGGTTCCGGGTCAAGCAGGCGTTTGGTGGGTTCAACCATGCATTGATTATATCAGGCTCTGGAGACGGGGATCTTGGGCACTAATAATTCAGGTGATGCTACCCTGCTAATCTTTCTGTAAAGATTCGCTATTGAGACTATTAATAAATTTATAATGGAATAATCTCTAATTTATGTTATTATAATAATTAATATTCGACGATTATTTAAACAATAGGAGCGCCTATGAATGAACTTGTGAACTTGATCGTCAAAAAAACCGGTATCCCGGCCGCCACTGCTCAGACGGTTGTCAAAGTCGTTCTGGATTTCCTCAAAAAGAAACTGCCCGCCCCCATGGCGGGACAAATCGACGGCGTGCTGGCTGGCGGTGACACGGCCAAGAAGGCTGAAGGCATGCTTGGCAACGTGTCATCCTTGTTTGGAAAAAAGAAATAATCACAATCGTATCTGCCTCCTGATGGTTTACCCCTGACAGGAGGCAGTTCTTCATTAAGACAAACTCAGAGAGGAGAAAATCATGAAAATCATCGATATCGAAGGAATTGGACCCGTTTACGCTGCAAAGTTGGCCAAGGCTGGCATCCGCACGGTGGAAGGGATCCTGAAAGAGGGCGCCTCCGACAAAGGCCGTAAAGTAATCGCTGCTGCCAGCGGAATTGAACATACCCTGATCCTGGAGTGGGTGAACCGGGCAGACCTGTACCGCATCAAGGGGGTCGGCAAGCAGTACTCCGACCTGCTTGAGAAAGCCGGAGTGGATACCGTGGTGGAACTCTCCAAGCGCGTGGCGAGCAACCTGTATGCGAAGATGGTTCAAGTCAATCAGGCCAAGAACCTGGTTAACGGCATGCCTGGCGAAAAGAAGGTGGAAGGCTGGATCGCCCAAGCCAAGAAACTACCCAGAGTCATTACGTATTAGGTCTTGACTGATCACGGATGATCGTTTACCAATACGTTCATTCGTGAATGATGCAACATACTGACGAAAAAAACTGGCATGGCAGTAGATGCCAGTTTTTTGATTTGTCCTTTTTCAAGGTGGCAGAAAAGCCAGGTCCAACAGTTCGCAGATTCATCCTGGCGATGTATAATTCATTAAATTGAAATCAAGAATAAAAAGAAAGGATTACGATGGCAAATAATAGTGCACTTTTAGCAAACATCTTCCAGCAAGTCACAAATACGCTGGTCGAAAATCAAAAAGCGCTTGACCAGGCAGATGACCAAAATCATGACCACGGCACAAATATGGTCAAGACCTTCCAGACCATTACCAACTCCGTTGAAAAGAAGCAAGGTCTCACCCCAAGCGATGCCCTGGCTTATGCTGCGAAACAGGTATCCAGGCAAACCGCCAGCGGCTCGGGCCAGTTGTATGCGCAGGGGCTGACAAACGCAGCCACCCAGCTCAAGGGCCAGACAATCAATCTCCAATCAGGAGTTCAGTTACTCCAAACTCTTATCGGCGGTGGGCAACCCGCGCAGCAGCAACCCGCACAATCGGGCGGCGGCGACCTGCTGGGTTCCCTCCTCGGTGGACTGACAGGAGGTGGACAACCCACACAGCAGCAACCCGCTCAATCGGGCGGCGGAGACCTGCTGGGTTCCCTGCTAGGCGGCCTGACCGGTGGTGAGCAAACTGCACAGCAGCAACCCACGCAATCGGGCGGCGGCGACCTGTTGGGTTCCCTGCTTGGCGGACTGACCGGCGGCGGGCAAACCGCACCGCAGCAACCCGCACAATCGGGCGGCGGCGACCTGCTGGGTTCCCTCCTTGGCGGTCTGACTGGCGGTGGAAATTCCCAGGTCCCTGCCAGTAGTGGACAAGCCGGCACCGGTGGTGGATTGGACATGGGAGACTTGATCAATGCTGGCATGGCATTCATGCAGGCCAAGCAAAGCGGCAACAGTACTGCGGGGGCATTGCTCCAGGCCGTCCTTGCCGGCAGCGGGATGGGCAACACAACTCATCGTCAACAATCCACGCAGCTTGTAGCCGGATCCTTCTTACAGGCGCTGGGAAGTCTTACTGGAAAATAGTGAGACGAATAACAATCCATAAAAAGACGGCCATGGCCGTCTTTTTTTACACCAGGAACCAGATCCCTTTTTAAAACTTGTTGTGAAATAACCATCTATATTACAATAGGTTCACATTTACGTTCTTTCAGGCAAAGGAGACGGACATGGAAAACTATGAAAAATTAGGCAGCTTTTATCTTGGGCGTGTCTTTGACATGGATACCAACAAAACCAAAGATGAACTGTTGCTCTATGATTCAAAAGACCTGGTCACCCATGCAGTATGCGTAGGCATGACCGGGAGCGGTAAAACCGGTCTGTGCATCTCCCTGATTGAAGAAGCCGCCATCGATGGTGTTCCCTCAATTTTAATCGATCCAAAAGGCGACCTTACGAATTTGATGCTTACGTTTCCAAACCTTGCCGGGAAGGATTTTCTACCCTGGATCAACCTGGATGATGCCCAGCAGAAGGGTATGACACCAGAAGACTATGCCAACAAGCAAGCGGATATCTGGAAGAATGGTCTGGCGAGCTGGGGAGAAGATGGAGCGAGGATCCAGCGGTTAAGAGATGCCGCGGATATTTTGATATATACACCCGGCAGTAACGCTGGGATTCCCGTCTCAATTCTTAAATCTTTTGCCGCACCGCCTGCTGCCATTCTTGAGGATGGCGAATTACTCCAGGACCGGATTGGCACGGTGGTAACCAGTTTACTCGGGCTGGTTGGGATTGAAGCCGATCCCGTACAAAGCCGGGAACATATCCTTCTTTCGACCATCCTTGAGAATGCCTGGCGACAGGGGCAGGATCTGGACCTGGCAATGATCATCCAACAGGTTCAAAAACCTCCCGTCAGCAAGATCGGTGTACTTGACCTGGAATCCTTTTATTCATCCAAAGATCGCTTCAGCCTGGTACTCGCTCTTAACAACCTGCTTGCATCCCCAGGTTTCAACACCTGGCTGCAAGGCATCCCTCTGGATATCAATCAAATCTTGTATACCCCGGCGGGAAAACCACGCGTTGCCATCTTCTCGATCAGCCACCTCGGCGATCCGGAGCGCATGTTCTTTGTTTCTCTATTGATGAACCAGGTGCTCGGCTGGATGCGCGGCCAGTCGGGAACCACCAGCCTGCGCGCGATCGTATACATGGACGAGATATTTGGATTTCTTCCACCAACCGCGAATCCCCCTTCGAAATTACCCATGTTGACCTTGTTAAAACAGGCCCGGGCTTTCGGCGTTGGCATGGTACTGTCAACCCAGAACCCGGTCGATCTGGATTATAAAGCATTGAGCAATGCCGGGACATGGTTTGTCGGTCGTCTGCAAACTGAGAGAGATAAAGCCCGGCTGTTGGATGGCCTGGACAGCGCTGCGGCCAGTTCCGGAATTAATTTCAACCGATCACAAATAGAAAGTGTATTGTCGAAGCTGGATAATCGCGTCTTTATGATGAATAATACTCATGAGGACAAACCGGAAATCTTCCAATCTCGTTGGGCGCTGTCATACTTGCGCGGCCCGCTCACCCGGGACCAGATAAAAACGCTGATGGATCCGCTGAAAGCCTTGGGGCTGATCGGAAGCACCGTGAGTCAAGCTCCAAACCCCATGCCGTCTTCACCAGTTTCGACTGCTTCGACTGCAACCCAACCACCGGCATTGCCTCCTGATATTCCGATCTTTTATGTGCCTGTCCGAGGAAGTGGACCCTCGGGTTATAAATTAACATACCTTCCAAGGGTGCTGGGCGCAGCAAGAATAAATTTCTCAGACGTAAAGACAAAAATCGAACTATCACCGTCCAAAGTATATGTTACGGCAGTAACTGATAATGCTATCCCGGTCTCATGGGATGTCGCACAGGAGTTAAATATCCCAGCAACAGATCTCGAAAAATCGCCTCAATCGAATGCCTTGTTTGGAAATCTTCCTTCGGCGGCAAGTCAGAGCAAGAACTATTCAATATGGAACCGCGATTTCGCCAACTGGCTATACGGTACACAGAAAGTGGAATTGTTATCAAGCCCAAGTCTGCATGCAGTATCCCAGTCGGGCGAAAGCGAGGCGGACTTCCGGATAAGGTTGCAGCAATCCGCACGTGAGCAACGCGATGAGATGGTGGCTCAACTTAGAGATAAATATACCAGCAAATTTGCAGTCCTTCAGGAGCGCCTGCGCAGGGCTGAACAGGCGAGGGAAAAACAAGCCGAACAGGCCAAGCAGGCAAAATTACAGACAGCAATCTCTTTTGGAGGCACACTCTTAAGCGCATTTACGGGCAGAAAAATCAGCAGTTCCACCATCAGTAAGGCATCCAGCGCCTTTCGCGGCGTCGGTAGGGCCATGGATGAAAGCAAAGATGTTGCCAGGGCTGGGGATACCGTTGAAGCCATCCAACAACAAATTAAGGACCTGCAGGCAGAATTTGATGCCGAGACGGCCTCGCTGCAGGAAAAAACCGACCCCAGTACAGAAGTCTTTGAAACTGTTGTGATCAAGCCGAGTAAATCCGATATCCTGGTCCAGTTGGTCGCATTGGTTTGGGCACCATACTGGCAGGATCCCCAAGGTAACACTGCACCAGCCTGGTAAGGCATCCCCTCAGCTGTTTGAATAAAAAATTGCCTTCAGCAAATTTGCTGAAGGCAATTTTGTCGATTTGAAACAACCTGAACCAATATCAAACCATCGGATGCATCTAGATCTTGATCCGAGACCTGATTCCTGACCAGATTAGTTTCAAGAATGGATTAGTCTAACAGGCTTGGCGGGATATTACCGCCGTTCTCAGCGATTTTCTTCAACAAGGCCTGATGCGTCCAGACGTTCCGGCTGTAGGAATCAGCCATTTCCTTCTCAGGGCAACCGAGCTCAACCGCGAGAGCCTTGATATCGGCAGGTTTATGATCCATCCCAAGGAGTGCCATCAAGTCGTTGATGGACTGCCGCCAATTAAGCTCAATGGGGCTGGCTTTGGCTAGGTTATCAAGATGACTGACCACATCGACCATTGGCACTTCCACCGGTGCAGCCGGGGTAGGTATCAAGTTGGGTGTTCCCGGAGGAGGAGTCATCGAACCAGGAGCCATTTGGGGTGTTGATGGCTTGGGGGGTGTCGAGGCCGAGGCGGCTGGCGGACCGAAGTGGATTGGAGACACATTGCTTGGGGCGGCGGGTGTCGCAGGTTTGTCCTCTTTTTTATGGATGCCGAGCTTGTCGAGAATGGTACTGAAGATACTCATGTTTATACTCCTTTCAAATGAATGAATGGAATTGAGGTGATATGCAATTGTAGCATAAATTATGATGATTGAAATATATCATTGCCCACTTCCTGGTAATCCAAGGGATAAACGTGAACATCGGCTTCGAGGTAAGTGAACTCTAAACAGGTGGGTTTTTTAATACTAGGTCAGATAAAACGGAACATCGATGACGACCCGCTCCGATCCATGCTGGCGACGCCGGTAAAGCAAGGCGGTCTTGATCAGCCAGGCCGTCTGGTTATGCAACAGGCTTTGCCACCAGCGGCCGGGCACAAAATCCGGGAGAACAACCGTGGCAAGTTGACCGTCATTATGCTGTATATCCGTCTCGTCAAGGAATTGCATTAAAGGCGCAACGATTGAACGAAATGGAGATGGAACAACCACCATTGGTACATCGGGCCACCAGGATTCCCATTCTTCGCGGGCTTTCTCTCCCGCTCCAGGTTCCAGCTCCACATAGACTGCAGTCACGTTGTCCGAAATGGAGCGGGCAAAATTGACCGCGCTGATCATGCCGCGGTGGATTCCGGATATCGGGATGACCACCCTGGTTGGTTCGACAGGCTTAAGCGATGGAGGCAGTCCCTTTAACGAAAGTTGTATCCGAACTTGTTGGTAGTGTTTGGCAATTTGACGAAAAACAAGTACGATCAGCGGGATGAGCAGCAAGGTGATCCATGCCCCACCGATGAATTTGGAGAGGATAACCACAACCAGTGTGGTCAGAGTAGCCAGCGCGCCAATACCATTGATCAAAGATTTCAGACCCCACTGCCGGCCGCGTTCCCTCCACCAGTGCACTACCATGCCCGCCTGTGAAAGGGTGAAAGCCAGGAATGCCCCAATCGCGAATAATGGAATCAGGGCATGTGTGTCGCCATGAAAGAGAATAATCAATATTGCTGTAAAGGAACCCAACAGGATAATACCATTGGTAAATGCCAGTCTGTCTCCGAGACTGCTGAACTGGCGTGGCAGGAAGCCATCACGCGCCAGGATGGCCGCCAGACGTGGAAAACCGGCAAAACTGGTATTGGCAGCAACGGTCAGAATCCCCAGCGTGCTAAATTGGACCAGGTAATATAAAAGGTTCCCACCAAATAATCGCCTCGCCAACGCGGACAGGATCGTCTCCTGAGGGCCAGCCACCACGCCCAAGAATTGCGTCAAGCCAATGCTTCCAACAAAAAGGAAACCCATCAGCACAGCCATCACCAACAACGTGCGGCCAGCGTTCTTGGCTTGAGGCGGCTTAAACGCCGGGACGCCATTGCTAATGGCTTCAACTCCTGTCAACGCGGTACTGCCGGTTGAGAATGTATGCAATACCAGCAAGAGCGTTAATGGTTGGAGTGCAGGGGGTGCGACTGCAGCCAGGGGAGTTGGTCCCTCAACGATCAGGCGAATGATTCCATATACAAGCATGGACAGATACACAGCCAAAAACAGATAAACTGGGACAGCCATAAAAGTCCCAGATTCCTGTAAACCACGTAGATTGATGAGCGTCATGATCAAGAGTAGACCCAGGGCAAGTACAACACGGTAAGACCACAGGCCCGGGAAGGCCGAAGCCAGGGCGGCTACCCCCGCTGTCAGGCTTACGGCCGCGTTCAGGAGATAATCCACCAGCAAAGCCGCTGCGGCCAATAAACCGGGCAAGTCTCCTAAATTCGTGCGGGCAACAATATACGATCCCCCTCCAGAAGGATAACCATGGATTGTCTGAAAATAAGATAACGCAACGATCACAAGCAAGGAGGTGATCCCCAGACCAATTGGCCAGGCATAGCTAAGGCCAAGGCTACCTGCCACAACCAGCCCCAGGTAGATTTCCTGGTTGGCGTAGGCGATCGAGGCCAGGGCATCCGGGGAAAAGGCTGCCAGGGCACGAATTTTATTCAATTGTTTATGGCCGAGGGTCTTGGTAGGCAGTGCCGGGCCGATCAAAATATCTTTAATTTTAGAGAGCATCTGGCATTCTTCCTGGTTACAGGATATTATAGAGCCAAACTAATATTTATGGAGTAAAACATGAGCTTTTTGCCTGGCATCAAGATTCCCATCCGGCCACTTGGCACCAATCATGCAAGCGGGGTCGAAATCTCCAAGAAACTGGTGGAAAGCGCCCGCATAGATGCCACAACCGTCCTGGAACAATTGAATACCACCCTCAACGGCTTATCCCAGACTGAGGTGGAGGCACGCCTCAAGCAATTCGGACCGAATGATGTTGCCAGGGAAAAACGCCGCACCTGGTTCATGCGCCTATGGGATAACATCAAAAATCCGCTCGTTATCCTCCTCGTCATTTTGGGAGCCATCTCCTACCTGACCGGGGACATGCGCGCCACCATTGTCATCCTGACGATGGTTATCCTGGGCATAGTTCTTCGCTACGTACAGGAAAGCCGGGCCGACAACGCTGCAGAACAACTCAAAGCCATGGTGCGGACGACTACTACAGTCATCCGCGCAGGTCAGAAAAATGAGATTTCCCTGAAAGAATTGGTGCCTGGGGATATCGTGACACTTTCGGCTGGCGATATGATTCCAGCAGATGTGCGCTTGCTCTCGGCTAAAGACCTGTTCATCAACCAGGCCACCCTGACCGGCGAATCTCTTCCAGTGGAGAAGAACGTCCCTGTCGGTAGTGAGTTGATGCAAAACCCTCTGGAGATGACGAATATCTGTTTCCTGGGCTCCAACATAGAGAGTGGCACCGGAACAGCGGTCGTTGTTCAGACAGGCAGCGGGACGTATTTCGGTTCCCTGGCAAACAGTATCGTCGGTCAACGCATTCTTACCAGCTTCGACAAAGGCGTGAACCAGTTTACCTGGTTGATGATCAGTTTCATCGCCATCATGGTTCCACTGGTTTTCCTGTTCAATGGACTGAGCAAGCATAACTGGCTGGAAGCCTTCTTGTTTGCCCTGGCGGTGGCAGTCGGACTCACACCTGAAATGCTGCCGATGATCGTGACGGTCAACCTATCAAATGGTGCCATTTCCATGTCCAAGAAGAAGGTCATTGTCAAGCGCCTGAACGCCATCCAGAACTTTGGCGCCATGGATATACTTTGCACTGACAAGACCGGCACTATCACAGAGGGCAAGATCGTCCTGGAGAAACATCTGGATGTAAAAGGCAATCCCAGCCAGAGGGTTCTGGATTACGGTTACATGAACAGCTACTACCAGACGGGGCTGAAGAACCTGATGGATGAGGCCATCCTGGCTCATGGTGACCTGAATGACTCGCTACAGGTGGATGAGCGCTTTCACAAGATTGATGAACTCCCCTTCGACTTCCAGCGCCGGCGCATGTCAGTGATCGTGGAAAACGACCAGAATCAGCATATCCTCGTCTGCAAAGGAGCGGTCGAGGAGATCATGCAGCTCTCCACGCATGTCGAAATCAATGGCGAGGTCTTGGAAGTGACTGCGGAACACGATGAGCATCGTAAACGCCGTGTCATGGAACTGAATTCGGAAGGCTTTCGCGTCATTGCGGTGGCCTACCGGATGTTCCCCGGGACCGATGATACACCGCACTACACAGACCGGGATGAATCAGATCTGACTTTATTGGGCTATTTGGCCTTCCTGGACCCACCAAAAGCTACCGCCTCTGAGGCGTTGCGCAAACTCAACGAGCATGCCGTAGCAGTAAAAATCCTGACTGGTGATAATGACATTGTGACCGGAACCATTTGCAGACAGGTTGGTCTGCCTGTGGACCACATCCTGCTGGGCCCGGAAATCGAAGAAATGGACGAAGCGAAATTGGCTGAAGCCGCTGAAGCCAACAGCGTTTTTGCCAAGCTTTCGCCTTCCCATAAGGAACGAATTATCCATGCACTGCAGAGCAAAGGGCATGTGGTCGGCTTTATGGGTGATGGTATTAATGATGCACCCGCGCTCAAGGCCGCCGATGTCGGCATCTCAGTAGATAGTGCGGTGGATATCGCCAAGGAGTCATCCGATATTATTCTGCTTGAAAATAGCCTGCTGGTCTTGCAGGATGGCGTGATAGAAGGCCGGCGAGTTTTTGGGAACATCACCAAATATATAAAGATGGCGGCAAGCTCCAATTTTGGAAACATGTTCAGCGTATTGGGAGCCAGCATTTTTCTCCCCTTTGTTCCGATGCTACCCATCCAGGTATTGACCAACAACCTGCTTTACGACTTTTCCCAAACGACCATCCCCACCGATGAAGTGGATCCCGAATGGCTGACGAAACCGCGGAAATGGGCAATCGGAGAGCTGCGCCGTTTTATCTTATATATTGGTCCTATCAGCTCTATCTTTGACTATGCGACTTTCTTTATCATGTTGTATGTCTTCAAGAGTTTGACAAACGCAGATCTATTCCACACCGGCTGGTTTGTTGAAAGCATTTTTACGCAGACGCTTATCATCCATGTTATCCGCACGAATAAGATCCCATTTCTGCAAAGCCGGGCAAGCTGGCCTCTCATATTCACATCCCTGGCTATTGTGGCAGTCGGAGCCTGGTTACCCTATTCTCCACTGGCACAATGGCTGGGCTTTGTCCCATTGCCGCCACTTTACTGGTTGCTGTTGTTAGGGATGCTGGTAATATATGTAATCCTGACCCAGATTGTCAAAACCTGGTTCTATCGCAAGTTCGGAGATTGAGTTATGATTAATCCCATCAATCCGATAATACTTATCCATTCCATGCACACGAAAAGAGAGTAATACATGGCAGCAAAGAACAAGAATATGAAAATCAAGATAAATGAGGGCGGCCCTTATACAGTCTACGGCGAAGTCCCGTTGATGGACATGATCCTTGTCCCCGATGCCCAAGGACTTTCCATCCGCTGGCAGAGAGGCAAGTCATATCCGATCAAGGAAGAGTATGACCTGTGCCGCTGCGGCCAATCCAAGACCAAGCCATTTTGCGATTTAACGCATACTGAAATCTCTTTTGACGGCACAGAGACAGCCAGCCGGGAACCATTTGAGAGCCAGGCCGAACCGAAGACGATCGGCCCGGAAATGGATTTGACCGATGTGCTACCCCTTTGCGCTGATGCCCGCTTCTGTGACCGCGCCGGCGGAGTCTGGGACAACTTGCGCGCCATCAATAATCCTGAAGCGAAGAAAATTGCAATTCAGGAGGTGTTCGATTGTCCCGCCGGACGACTGGTTTTACGCGATAAAGCTGGAAAGCTCATTGAACCCGTATTTGAACCATCCATTGGATGTATCCTTGACCCGGTAGTCTCCGAACTGGCCGGATTATGGGTTCGCGGTGGTATCCCGATCGAATCGTCAGACGGTTACATTTATGAGATCCGCAACCGGGTCACCCTGTGTCGATGTGGAAAATCCACCAATAAACCATTTTGTGATGGCAGGCATACCAACGGAAAATAATATTCGAGAAAGGAAAATGACAATGGCTACACAAAGCTTTTTTGAGACTGACATCTTCCCCACCACCGCTGGAGATTTGTCGATAACATTTCTTGGGCATGCAAGCTTATTAATCGGCTTTAATGGAAAGAATATTTTTATCGATCCATTTGGCCAGGCGGCGGATTATTCCAGCCTTCCCAAGGCGGATATGGTCATCTCAACGCATGAACATCACGACCACCTGGACCCGCAGGCATTGGCAGCCATCCGCACCCCGGATACCATTCTGGTTCTGAATCCAGCCGGCGCCAGGCAAGTCGGAGGTGGCATTGCTATGCGCAACGGGGATACTAAAACAGTAGGTGGTTTATATATAGAAGCTGTGCCAGCTTACAATATTCTCCACAAGCGTGAAGATGGACAGCCATTCCACCCGAATGGTGTCGGGAACGGTTATATCCTGACCTTTGGCGAAATGCGCCTGTATCTTGCGGGAGACACCGAAAACCTCCCCGAAATGAAGAACCTAAAGAATATTGATGTGGCCTTCCTGCCCATGAATCTGCCTTACACGATGACGCCGGAGATGGTGGCGGATGCAGCCAAAATGATTAAGCCGCGCATCCTTTATCCCTATCATTACGGGAATACGGATGTCTCGAAAATAGTAGATTTGTTAAAGTCGGAAAAAGCCATCGAGGTAAGGATCAGGAAATTGGCCTGACGTGCGGTTCGGAACCCAGGAAAGGAAGATGATGTCCATGTCCGGGGAAAAGACCCCTCATCGAAACCTGTCCGGATCAGTAACGGCAGAACGCTCTAGCCGCTGCCTACACCACGAAGAGGCGTTCTTGGCGTCGAGGACTGCGAGCGAGGCAGGTTTTTTAGTCGCTCGCAGGATTTAGTACCAGCCTCGCTTCCAGATTCAGTTCCACCTCTTCCCGGCTGAACAACATGGGGTGATAATGGCCTTCAAACCAGGGAGTTATTCCGTCCCGGAAATGTCGACTGGTTGGGTTTCCAGACTGTCCCGGTACGAGCAACCCCCAGCAATGGTCCAGGTCTCCCAAATCCGCAATGAAACGGAAGGGCGGACCCACGACATGATGGGATTTCAAATCATGCCAACTGGTATAGGAAGACCAAATGGTGGTGCCGTCTCCGCCAATCGGGAAAGGACCAATGTTGAAAATGAAATCCAAGGGCTTCTGCTGACCCAAAACGTGATTGAAGGTCAATTTGTGAAGTTTCCCCCATTTCCAATTTGCTATGCGGGGACCAAGTTCCTGCTTCAAGAAATCAACCGACTGGCGCAAGGCCAATCGAAGCACATCATCCCGTTGCTCGCCTTTACCCAGGTCAAACCAGGGTGACTGCGGTTTATCAAGCAGGTGAACGAACCACTCCCAAGTGTGCTCCGGCCATTGGCCTGAAAACGGACCTTTCCCTGGATGCGCAGGCCGAGTTCTCCGAGGTGGTGCTCGAGCATATTCCGGATGGCCTGGCGGATGGTGGCTTCGAAAATGCATGCCTGAGGGCTGTTAACATCCAGGTTACCATCCCATTTGCCCATCTGTGCAACAACCTCCACCAGGTCGGGATCTGAAACCTGTAACGATCCCAGAACCCTAGCAAAGGTCCGCGCACTAAAGGAAACCTGGTCAAAGTGCATTTTCTGAATATAAGTGATGTCAATTTTATCTTTGGCCTCCAGCATTTCAATGATGCGCCCGGCGCGTTCTGAAGTCAGATAATCCTTGCCGAGGAAATAAGGGCAGTCCGGGCGTTGAACCTGGTTATTGGCGGTTGCTATGTAGCCGCAGGGCGGATTGAAAAAATGAGGCATTGCCTCGAACGGGACGAATCCGCACCACTCATACTCTCCCGTCCATCCCAGTGCAGGAACGGTACCATCCCCTGACAATCGGACTGGAATCCGGCCGTTCAGTGAATAGGCGATATTTCCGAGTGTGTCGGCGTAAACCACATTTTGGGAAGGATCATCAAAGGGGCGTAAAGCCTCACGGAAAGAGAGACAATCCCTTGCCAGGTTCATCTCATAGACAGCCTGGAATGTATTGCCGGGTTCCAGTGCAGTCCAGCGCAATGCCAGCGGAGGCGCGTCCGGGAAGGCATCTTTAAAGAGGACATTGATCACCGGACCGTGGTGGGTGAGCACCACTTGCTCAACGACACTCTTCCCGCCTTTAATGTCGATCTTTTCCTTGCGCACTTTTGCCGGCAGCCATTCCCCTGTATATTCATATTCCCAACCACCATCCCCGGATCTTCGCAGGTGCTCCTCAAAGAGGTCCTGCGCATCCGGGCAACCATCAGTAAATCCCCAGGCGACCTGCCGGTTATGTCCGGCAATGATCATCGGCACACCAGGCATCGTCACGCCAGTGACATCCAGCTCCCCACCAACCAGGTGATTCTCGTACCATATCCCCGGTACAGTCAGCTCCAGGTGCATATCGTTTGCCAACAAGGGCTTGCCAGAGGTGCTTCGGTTGCCATTAACAACCCAGTTATTACTCCCCACCCCTTCCCCGGCATGCGGTCCGGTATAGCCTCGCGTTGCATCTGCTGTTTTACCTGCGGTGATTGCCTGACCCAGGTCGAGGATCACCGCCCAAGCCTGGTCAATGTCGATCTCCAGTTCTGAGGTTTTCTTTGCGCCCAAGCGTTGAATGATCATTTTTCGATAAAATTCGGATTGCCAATTGCCCGCCAGTGTCCAACTCATCAACTTGCCCCATCCCAGGGTATGAGCAACCTGCCAGGGCTCCGGCTGATAACCCAGAAGCATGAATTCCAGGGGCAGTTTATTTCCCGCCTTTGCCATCTTCATCCAGGCATTTACGCCAGCACAGTATGCTTCCAGTAGACTGCTCAATTCCCCCTTCAAGTTTAGGGCTTCCTGTTGGGCAGTTTCATACAGACTTAGAGTACGCATGGCCCGGTCTGCCGGCAGGGCGGCTTCCCCCAGCACCTCAGACAAACGCCCGAAGACCACACGGCGTGTAAATTCCATCTGCCAGAGGCGCTCCTGGGCATGGACAAAACCCTGGGCAAAAATCACGTCGCTCGCATTCCGGCCATAAATATGAGCCACGCCCCAGCGGTCGCGCAGGATTTCAACTGGAGCTCCCAATCCCTGGATGGATAATGACCCTTTAACCTGCGGCAGGCGCATACGCCCAATTGGCCAAAGAGCGGCCTTTAATATCGGGCCCAGGATAGGATAAACAATGCGCTCTTTCCAGTCCATATGTTCTCCTCGGGATTGTTTCAGGATTAATTATATCGATAATAAAATGTGTAGAGTTTTTACGTAGGACAAGAAAATCCCTCTCTACCTTGTCAATTTCGTCAGGGTTTCAAGCAACCTCTCCTGCCAGTTTTCATCCTTCCCAAATGTGCACCAATATGCATTTTTTCCACCACGCACACCCGGACCCAGGTCAGGAAGGCGTTTCGGTTCCATGCCTTCCGGTGGAGGCGCATAGCGCAGCACAATCTGTCCGTTTTCCATACCAATAGAAATCATCCCGGCTCGTTCAGCCAACAGTTTGACCCGCATCTGGTAGAAGAGATTGGTCACCATATCCGGTAGAGCGCCGAAGCGGTCGGTGAACTCGGCAGCGAGTGCATCCAGGGCGGCCTCGTCTGTCATGTCAGCCAGCCGGCGGTAGAGACGCAGACGGAGGTTGGTATCCGGGACGTAGGCATCGGGGATTCCGATGGCAAGCGGCAGGTCCACATTTACCGGCAGGCCCATCGGTTGCAGGGCTTCCAGGTTGGCAGTTTTCAAATCCAGTTTCAAACTTTCGTACCTGCCAAGAGTAGCGTACCTGCTTCACTGCCGATGCAAGCAAACGCGTATACAGGTGAAATCCCACGGCGGCAATGTAACCGGATTGGCGTGTCCCAAGCATTTCCCCAGCGCCGCGCATTTCAAGGTCACGCATGGCGATCGAGTAACCCGCACCAAGCTGGCTATTCTCGGCAATCACTTCCAGGCGTTCCTGCCCTTCGATCGTGGGCGTAAATTTACGATGGCGAAAGAAATAGGCATAGGCGCGGGCCGCGCCGCGACCGACCCGGCCGCGCAGTTGATACAGCTGCGCCAGGCCGAAGGCATCCGCACGGTCCACAATAAGCGTATTGGCATTGGGGATGTCCAGACCAGATTCAATGATGGAAGTTGAAAGAAGGATATCAATCTCCCCGGCAGTGAAGCGGTGCATTACACTGGCAAGCTCTGCCTCGGGCATCTGGCCGTGACCGATGGCGATGCGCGCCTCCGGGACGAGTTTTTCCAGATGCATGCGCATGGCATCAATCGTCTGGACGCGATTATGAACGAAGAAAACCTGCCCGCCCCGTTCCAGTTCCCGCAGGATCGCCTGGCGGGCAAGTTTTGGAGAGTACGGTCCCACATGCGTAATGATAGGCAGGCGCTCCTCGGGCGGCGTATTCAGGTTGGAAATATCGCGGACGCCGGTCAGTGCCATGTAGAGCGTACGCGGGATAGGCGTTGCGGTCAGTGTAAGCACATCCACTTCCGTACGCAGTTTTTTCAGGTGTTCCTTGTGGGTAACACCGAAGCGCTGCTCTTCGTCTATGATGACCAGTCCGAGATCCTTAAATTGCACATCTGATGAGATGAGCCGGTGGGTGCCAATGACGATGTCAACTGCTCCCTGCGCGAGTGCATAAAGAATTTGGCTCTGCTCACGCACAGAACGAAAGCGTGAAAGCATCTCAACCGTCACAGGGAAAGCTGCGAGCCGCTGCCTGAACGTATCGTAATGCTGTTGGGCCAGGACCGTTGTTGGGACCAGTACGGCCACCTGTCTTCCATCCATAACGGCTTTGAAGGCCGCGCGCAAAGCTACTTCAGTCTTCCCATAACCGACATCACCACATAGCAGGCGGTCCATCGGACGGGGTGTTTCCATGTCATGCTTGATATCATTGAGGGCCTTGACCTGGTCTTCCGTTTCCACATACGGGAAACTGGACTCCAGTTCCCCCTGCCATGCGGTATCGGGGCTGAAGGCGAACCCTTCCGAAACCAGGCGGCGGGCATACAGGTCGAGCAAGTCCTGGGCCACTTCCTGGACTGCCTCCCGAACCTTGCGCTTGGTCTCCAGCCACTCCTGGGTACCCAGGCTTCCCGGCCTTGGCGGCGAACCATCCGGGCCAATATAGCGGGTCAGCCGGTCAGCCTGGTGGATGGGCACATAAACCTGGTCGCCATTTTTATACTCGACGCACAGAAATTCACGTTCCAAGCCCTCAAGTGTGCGTTTCACCAGACCAATGTATTTTCCAAGGCCGTAGTCCACATGGACGATCCAATCACCGGGATGTAAATCAGCATAGGCGGCTTCAGGGGTTTCCGCACCTGGACGCGGACGCTGGCGGGGCTGAGGGCGTTCCCATCCGAAGATTTCAGAATCGGTGATAAGATACGAGCTGCCCAGATTCCAACCCTCAGATAGACTCCCCTCAACAAATTGTGGGTTGGTAACCTGGGATGGAGGATTATGCTCGATCCATAATTCCTCCAGACGGGAGGATTGACGGGATACAATAATTACCGTTTTATTCTCATTAATTATCTTGTCCAGGTAATCGGTAAATGGTTTCAAGCGCCCACCAAAGCGTTCCAGTTGAACGAACTGGGCAGCCAGGCTATCCTCTTTATTACTCTTGCCGGGATCAAAGACGGACTCATCGGCAGTGGACCTGCCCAGTTCCAGGCAGACACGACCATTCAGGTTATCGGCCAATTCCGACCAGGTGATATATGGGACAGGGAAGCTTTCTGCCAAGGTTCCTTCCGCAATGGACTCAGCCCGCAACTTGACCGCCTGTTCTTCCATTTCAGAGACGGTGTTTTCGAGCAGACTGAAATCATCCACCAGCATCAGGGCATCTGATGGGAAATAATCCAGGAGGCAGGATCCATATGGGTGGAGCAAGGGGAGATGAAATTCCGAAAGCGGTGCCTCAAAAGTCGTTGAGGCGGGATCCGGTAAGAGGTATTCACGTGCCGGGGTAATGAGAACAAATTCGAGCTGATCCACCGTACGCTGCGAGCCTGGGTCGAAGCGCCGGATGGTATCAATTTCGTCTCCGAAGAAATCCAGCCTGACCGGATTCGACTCGGATTGCGGCCAGATATCCAACAAGCCACCCCGGTGTGAAAATTGACCTGGTTCAAGGACAGTATCAGATGGCTGGTAGCCGATCCTGACCCATTCTTCCAGCAGGGAATTCAGTGAAATACTTTGCCCAACTTTAAGTTGTTTGGATGATTTAAGAAAGTCGCGCCGCGGGAGAGTGCGGGTCATCAATGCCCGGGCCGATGTGACAATAATGGGAGCAAAGGCTGGCCTTTGTGTAAATGGAAGATGATAATTCGCCAATGCCGTCAATGCCTGCAGCCGCTCACGACGAGTGGTTGTGCCCCAGGCAGCATCTTCATAGAATAGTGGGTTGGGTTCGGAGAACATGTAACGGGAAGCATGCGGAGCCCAAAAAGCCAGTTCATCGTGCAATTGAAGGGCATGATCAGCACGATCTGTAACCAGCAGGATGGGCTGGTTGTGGGACGAATGCAACGCTGCCACCACAGGTAAACGAGCAGCACGCGGCAAGGCCAGTCCGGGAAGTGGTTCCCCGGACCCCAATTCGACCAGCAGACGCCGGTATGCAGGTAGTTCACAAATCTGATTGAGGAGGATTTCCATAAGGATGTAGTGCGATGCCCAATAAACCCGCGGAAAAAATGATTACACTGGAACCTTTTATTCTGCTGCTATGGCATAATTCCGTTAAATTTATTCATAGCCGCGTCCAAACCTTCATTAATAAAAGTCAATACGGCCTCCACAGCGCGGCCAAGAGTCTCGGAGATGATTGTCAGATCCGCCTCAGAGAATGCCTGCAGAACGTAATCGGGAGCCTGCATCTGCCCGGGTGGATGGCCGATCCCCAACCGCAGGCGAGGGAAATCGTCGGTACCCAGGCGTTCCAGGATGGATGCCATCCCCTTCTGCCCCGCCGAACCGCCGTCCGGGCGAATTCGTATCGTACCAGGTGGCAAATCCAAGTCATCATGGGCTACGAGAAGGTTACTCAAAGGCAACTTGTAAAAATGGATCAATCCCTGGACAGATTGGCCGGAGAGGTTCATAAAAGTCTGCGGTTTGGCGAGAATGATTTTACGCTCGCCGATATAGTCATTTTTGGGGCTGTACGTGGCGCTCGCCACCAATGCCCGGGATTGCAGGCGTGTAAAGCGTACGTTCAGCTTCACAGCCAAACGATCCAGCAGCATGAAACCTACATTATGGCGGGTTTCCCGGAATTCACGGCCAGGATTACCCAAACCGACTATCAGGAATGTTTCTATCATTCTACTTATCGCCACCTGAGATATGCGCCATAGATATCCATCCGACCACTTTGTCCAGTTCAAGTGGTATGTAACAGGCAAGTTTAACACGAAGGTGAATTAGGGTCAACTGGACAGCGCTTGATCTTGAATAAAGCTCAACGATCGAATGGATTTGTGGATTGTCCACCGAAAAATACGCGCACTTTATTCATTTGAAGTAAAATCGACCCGGTGATTTATCTTCCCTTCTGGATCAAAACCAGGCACGCGCCAATTGCCAGCATAATTAGAATCGAAGAATGAAAAACCGTTTCATCCAATTATGGAGATCAAGTAAAGCGGCCGTCCGAGCAGAAAACTACCCAGGAATGGAACGTTCCTGTTCTGGACGCATCCTGAGTTCTTTGACATTTATTGTCATTATTTTTTGCCTGGGAGTGTGGATAACTGCTTTCCTGCTGTTGAAAGACCGCCTCTTCACGACAACTCTCTCTGGCAGTATTTCCACCAACCTGACCTGCCTGACTTTTTTCGGTGGTCTGGCAATCGCACTTTTCGTCGGTGCAATGATTGGGAATTTCTTAAGACGTTTTTTCTGGAAAAGAATGACACAAAGAAGGAAGTAAGGAGATCAAATGCCAACCAAATATATCTTTTTCACCGGCGGAGTAGTCAGCTCGGTCGGGAAAGGTGTGACAGCGGCTGCAACCGGCCTATTGCTTAAGTCAAGGGGTTTCAAAGTCACCATGCAAAAATTGGATCCTTACATTAACGTGGATCCGGGCACAATGTCGCCCTACCAGCACGGAGAGGTTTATGTGCTGGATGATGGGGCCGAAACCGACCTGGATCTGGGTCATTATGAACGTTTTGTGGATATCAGACTGGGTCGTTTCAGCAATTTCACCACCGGGCAGGTATATGCCGAGGTCATCAGCAAAGAACGCCACGGCGATTATCTGGGCGGCACGATCCAAGTCATCCCGCATATCACCAACGAGATCAAGCGGCGCATTGGCCTGGCTGCGAAGGAAACCGGGGCTGAGATTGTCATCCTCGAAATCGGCGGAACGGTGGGCGACATCGAATCCCAACCATTCGTAGAAGCCTTGCGCCAGTTACGGAACGAAGTTGGGCGTGACAATACATTTTTCGTCCATGTCACCTGGCTGCCTTTCATCGGCGCAACACAAGAGCTCAAAACCAAGCCAACCCAGCACTCAGTGGCCGCTTTGCGTTCCATCGGTATTTCCCCCAACATGATCATAGCCCGCTCAGACCATCCCGTTGAGGACGATCTATGCGAGAAGATCGCCCTTTTCTGTGATGTTGACAAACGGGCAGTGGTACCAATGGTCACTGCTGAGGTACTCTACGAAGTTCCATTACTGCTGGAGCAAGCCGGAGTAGGCGATTTAGTCCTCGAACGACTGGGACTCAAAGCACGCGAAACACCCAATTGGATCCCATGGAAGCATTTGGTTGAGGCTGTCCGCAAACCCAAGCCAATCATTAAAATTGCCTTGGTCGGCAAGTATGTCGAGCTGCAGGACGCCTACATGTCGGTACGTGAGGCTGTCAAACATGCCGCCCTGAGCCTGGATGTGGAAGCAGAAATCCTGTGGGTGCACTCCACAGACCTGGAGAAAAATAAAGGCTGGGAAGAGATCAAAGCCGCGGATGCCATCATCGTTCCCGGTGGATTTGGTTCGCGCGGCATCGAAGGAAAGATCCAGGCCGCCCGGTATGCCAGGGAGAATAATATCCCTTATTTGGGACTTTGCCTGGGGATGCAGGTGATGTGCGTGGAATTCGCCCGGGATGTTTTGGGGCATGAAGATGCCAACTCAACCGAGTTTGATCGCAGCACGGAGTACCCGGTCATTGATCTGATGCTGGAGCAACGCGCCATCACGGATATGGGCGGGACCATGCGCCTTGGGTTGTATCCCTGTGTATTACAACCAGGAACAAAAGCCGCCGCAGCCTATCATCAAGGAGAAGTGGAGGAACGTCACCGGCACCGCTGGGAATTCAATAATGCCTACCGGAATGAATTTGAAAAAGCCGGCATGGCCTTCTCCGGCATTTCACCGGATGGGGTTCTGGTGGAAATCGCCGAACTCAAGGACCACCCCTATATGGTCGGGAGCCAGTTTCACCCCGAGTTCCTGTCAAGGCCGATGCGCCCGCATCCATTGTTCCTGGGACTGATCAAGGCAGTAAAAGAGAGAAACAAGATGTAGAGCATTATGCGACCAAGGCACCATTCACATTAAACTGCGATATACTTGCGGCTTGAAAACCAACCAGCATAACATGCCGGACTTTTTCCAAACTTATAAAGGAGAAATCTATGGATACAACAATTGAACTTATTTCCGGACAGGAAATCCTTAACTCGCGCGGTAATCCAACCGTGGAAGTTGAGGTTGTACTCGCCGATGGTTCGTGGGGCCGCGCAGCCGTCCCTTCAGGAGCCTCCACCGGAGTCCATGAAGCGCTCGAACTGCGTGATGGCGATAAGAAGCGCTATAATGGTAAGGGTGTATTGAAAGCCGTAGCCGCGGTCAACGAAACCATTTCCGAGGAACTTTACGGCTGGGATGCCACCGAACAAAAAGCCATTGATGCCGAGATGATCAGCCTGGATGGCACATCAAATAAGTCCAATTTTGGAGCCAACGCCATCCTGGGCGTCAGCCTGGCAGTCGCCAAGGCCGCGGCAGCCTCGTTAGAATTACCGCTCTACCGCTATATCGGCGGCGTCTATGCCCACCTCCTGCCAGTCCCGATGATGAATATCCTCAATGGCGGAGCACACACAGCCTGGCAGTCCACCGATGCCCAGGAGTTCATGGTCATGCCTTTTGGTGCGCCAACTTTCGCCGAAGGGTTACGATGGGGCGCAGAAATTTACCACGCCCTCAAATCCGTTCTTAAGGATAAGGGTTACGTCACACTGGTCGGTGATGAGGGCGGTTACGCCCCGGCGCTCAAAGCCAACAACGAAGCCGTGGAAGTCATCCTGGAAGCCATCGCAAAGGCCGGTTTCAAAGCTGGACGCGGCGAGCAGGTGGCAATCGCGCTTGACCCGGCTGCATCAGAACTATATGAAGAAGAAACCAAGACCTACAACCTGCGGAAGGAAGGCAAAAAACTGACCGGACCGCAAATGGTTGAATTCTGGGCCAAGTGGGTCAAGGATTATCCGATCGTCTCCATCGAAGACGGCCTGGCGCAGGACGACTGGGAATCCTGGATCCTGATGACTAAACAATTGGGCGATAAGATCCAGATAGTCGGTGATGATCTCCTTGTGACCAACCCGGAGCGCGTCCGTCGTGCCATCAAGGAAGATGCCGCAAATGCGCTGCTGGTGAAACTTAACCAGATCGGTTCGCTGACCGAGACCATCGAAGCTGTTGAGACTTGTCACCGGGCAGGCTGGCGTGCAGTCACATCCCACCGCTCTGGCGAGACCGAGGACAGCACCATCGCCGACCTGGCGGTAGCGTTGAACATGGGCCAGATCAAGACCGGTGCGCCGGCCCGGTCTGATCGCGTTGCCAAGTACAACCAATTGTTACGCATCGAAGCTGAATTGGGTGATACTGCCAAATATGCCGGCTGGGATGCCTTGAAACATTAAAGAAAAAACAAAATTAATCGTTATTACTCTGCGCACCTCGGGTGCGCAGTTTTTTTATGGTAAGGGTAGTTAATCAACATGCAAGAAATATTAACAAATTTACCGTCCTCGACTCGAATTTGTCTGCCAGGCAGTCAAAGACGCAGTCTGCTGGCGGGCACGCGGGGGCCGGATTTCCATTGCAAAATTGGGGCAGCGTTCTTCAAGCTTGGGTGCTATAATCCGAGCTATCACAATTGCATCACACCAAGTTGCAGACATAAAGGAGGTGATGGCAGCACCCACGGCTCAAATGAAGAGTCCGGTGACCGATAATTTTAACGGGAAAGGAACCCCCGCCAGTTGGAAAGGTTCCTGATCTTTCAGTCAACTATTACAAGGAGAATTAGAAAATGAAACGCCAAATTTTAATTTTTGCAAGTCTTATGATTGTTGCCAGCATGGTCCTGTCGGCCTGCGGCGCAGCGGCGACGACTGTTGCTCCTGCAACTGCCGCTCCCGCGACCGCTGCTCCTGCAACTGCCGCTCCCGCGACCGCCGCTCCTGCAACCGCCGCTCCTGCGACCGCTGCTCCTGCAGTCGGAGAACTTTACTACCTGAATTTTAAGCCGGAAGTCGCGGATATCTATGCAAAAATCGGTGATGAATGGAAGGCAGAAACAGGTAACACCCTTAAGGTAGTCACGGCTGCGGCCGGAACTTACGAGCAAACGTTATTGTCAGAAGTTGCCAAGTCAGATGCACCTGTCCTGTTCCAGATTAATGGCCCGATAGGTTATTTAAAATGGAAAGATTACACTGCAGATCTAAAAGACACCGAACTGTATAAACATCTTTCCGATAAAAACCTGGCTGTTACCGATGCTGGTGGCGTTTTTGGCATCCCTTATGCCGTGGAAGGCTACGGGATCATTTATAACAATGCCATCATGACCAAGTATTTTGCTTTAGCGGGCGCCAAGGCGACCTCCATGGCTGAGATCAACAATTTTGCAACGCTGAAAGCAGTTGTTGAAGACATGACCGCAAAGAAGGATCAGCTGGGCATCAAGGGTGTGTTTTCTTCCACTTCCCTAAAGAAAGGTGAAGACTGGCGCTGGCAGACGCATCTTGCGGATGTCCCGATCTTTTATGAGGTTAGGGACAACAACCTCGACATAAAGAACCTCGCCAACTTTAAGGAGATCAAATTCCAGTATTCGGATAATTTCAAGAATATTTTTGATCTTTACTTGAACAACTCAACCACCTCGCCGAAATTACTTGGCAGTAAAAGCGTGGATGATTCCATGGCGGAGTTTGCATTGGGACAATCCGCGATGGTACAAAATGGCAACTGGGCATGGGGTCAAATCTCAGGTGTAGCCGGCAATACGGTCAAGGCGGAAGACGTCCAATTCCTGCCCATTTATACCGGCATGCCAGGTGAAGAAAAACAATCCATCAATGTAGGTACCGAGAACTTCTTCGCAATCAACAAGCAAGTTTCACCTGAAAAGCAAAAACTTGCCGCAGATTTCATTTGGTGGCTGTACAGCAGTCCAAAAGGAAAAGCTTTCGTTACCAACGATCTGAAGTTCATTGCTCCATTCGACACATTTGCGGATAACGAAAAACCAACCGATCCTTTGGCAAAGAGCCTTCTGAGTTACACGGCCAATACTGCCCTATACAATGTGGCCTGGGATTTTGCAATTTTCCCAAGCCAGACCTTCAAGGACAATTTCGGGGCTGCATTGCTGCAGTATGCCCAAGGTACAATGCAGTGGGATGCTGTAAAGCAGTTGTTTATTGACCAGTGGAAGATTGAAGCCGCTAAGAATCAATAAGTCGTAAATTAGGATTAAATGTCACCCCGCATTATCATTGGTGCGGGGTGACATATAATTTCATATTACCAATTATTCTGCCAAGCAGGAGAATACCCATGCTTAAAATGCCGAAGAGATATTATGCGTTTTTTACCCTGCCAACGCTGATTGCATTCGCAATTGCCTTTTTAATCCCTTTTGTGCTTGGCATTTATCTTTCATTTACCAGATTCACAACCGTGACAAATTCTCACTGGGTGGGTATTAGTAATTACTTTCATGCTTTAACTGATGATAAGAACTTTCTAAATGCATTGATATTTACAGTGAAATTTGCCGTGGTTTCTGTGATACTGATTAATGTTTTTGCGTTCGCGCTTGCCGTTCTTCTTACCAGTAAAATAAAGGGAACAAATGTTTTTCGTACCGTGTTCTTTATGCCAAATCTGATCGGCGGTATTGTTCTTGGTTATATATGGCAGCTTCTTATTAACGGGGTTCTGATTAATTTTGGTGTTGATATTACCTATAGCGCCAATTATGGTTTTTGGGGGTTGGTCGTTCTGATGAACTGGCAGATGGTGGGATACATGATGATCATTTATATCGCCGGGATCCAGAGTATCTCCCGCGAACTGATCGAAGCAGCCGAAATCGATGGCGCAAATGCCTGGCAAATCTTGAAGGGTATTACCGTTCCCCTGGTCATGCCGGCATTCACAATTTGTACATTCCTTACAGTAAGTAATTCATTCAAGCTCTTTGATCAGAACCTTTCCCTTACAGCAGGCGCCCCGGGCAGAGCTTCATCCATGCTCGCGCTGGATATTTTCAATAGTTTTTATGGCAGTGTGGGTTCTGAAGGAATAGGTCAAGCGAAAGCCGTGATGTTCTTCCTATTTGTTGCCATAATTGTGCTTTTACAGCTGCGTTTTTCCAGAACCAGGGAGATTGAAAACTAATGAAAACCAAAAAACACTCTCAGTTCAATGCAATTTTTATATCCCTGGTGATTCTAGCCGTTTTATTCCTTGTTCCAATTCTTTTGGTTCTCCTGAATTCCTTTAAAGGCAGATTTTTTATTTCTGACACACCTTTTGCTCTACCCGACAGTAAGACGTTTGTAGGGTTAACTAACTATATTTCTGGCCAGGCCAAGACAGGATTTGTTAAAGCGTTCGGATATTCACTTTTTATCACGGTCTTCTCAGTATCTACCATCGTGCTTTTTACATCGATGATGGCATGGTGCATTACGCGGGTGAAATCAAAAGTCAGTTCATTTCTTTATTATCTTCTCGTTTTTTCCATGATCGTTCCTTTCCAGATGGTGATGTTTACCATGTCAAAAATGGCAAATATCATGCATCTGGATAATCCTGTTGGGATTATCGTTCTTTACCTTGGGTTTGGTGCAGGATTATCTGTATTTATCTTTAGCGGTTTTATCAAAGGCATTCCGTATGAAATTGAGGAAGCTGCGACGATTGATGGATGTAACCCGATACAGACATTCTTCTTGATCGTATTTCCCATTCTTCAACCGGTTTACATTACCGTAGCAATTCTAAATACCATGTGGATCTGGAATGACTATCTTCTGCCCTATCTTGTGATCGGCAGTAATTATAGAACAATCCCGATTGCCGTCCAATATCTACAAGGGGGGTATGGAAGTCGGGATATGGGTGCCAGCATGGCAATGCTTGTTCTGGCAGTCATACCCATCGTCATTTTCTATTTGGCCCTGCAAAAGTACATTATTCAAGGTGTGGTTGCAGGAGCTGTCAAAGGCTAATTTCCAAAAATAATAAAAAATATTCATTTCATTAATTGAAATGACGAATTAATCGTTTGAGGGACCCTCACTCCTTGTGAGGCAGTCCTAATCTTTTCAGATTAGTCAGTCACTTCTTTTCATCAGCATTGGGGCAGTAAGACGATTTGCAGCAGTTGCTTCACATACGCCATAAAAAAAACAATCGGATTTATCCACGAATATTAGGAGCCATAAAGAAAGGGAAATATTTGCCCTGCCATGAAATTCTAAAGGGAGAACAACACCGCCGCGACCGGAGGCGAGGCTACGTTTCTACAAGTCCTTCAGAGCCATGAAGTATGGATGGTACAAAACGGATAAACAAGATAGCCGCCATAAGCCGGCCAATCCCCGACCAAAGGAAGATTGTTTGGTACCCCCATTGCGTGACCACCCATGCGCCGATGGCTGCACCACCAGCCAGCGCCAGCATGACCAGGATCTGGTAAATGGCGGAAAAACGCGCCCTCTGTGTGTCCGGCGTAAGAGAAAGCAGGAAATTAAAAGAAGCCAAATTGAATGCTCCCCACATCGCACCACCAAAAGAATTTAATAAGACAACATGCCATAATTTGGTTATGAACATCCAGGCAAATGGCAGGATGGGGATCAGGACCATGCTGATCAATTGAACTTTGCGTGGCCCCCAGCGGTCTGATAATCGACCAATCCTTCGCTGGACCAGCAAACTCGCCACGGTTGAAACAATACTGGTAATGCCTACCATGGAAGCGGTAAATTTCAGATTTTCAGCCATGTATACATTGAAAAATGGACCGGCAATATTGAGCGAAAAATTCCAGAAAGCCATGATTAATCCCAGCGCCAGGAAAGTGGGATGTTCCTTCAAATCCTGCAACATGGCGCGAGGAGAGAACGAACCGGCGACTTTCACGGGGGTAATACTGCCCTTGGGGTCTCGTATTTTACTAAAGCTGAAGGTCGCGAGCATTCCGAAGGCAAATGCCAGGCCAAAAGCAATCTGATATCCAAGCGGTATGGAAATCTGGGTAATTAATTCTCCAACTATCAGGATAGCCAGAATACCCGTGACCCCCATAATGAAGTTGCGGGAACCAAAAAAGCGCCCCCTCCCTTCCATGGGGACGACATCAGCTGTGACGGACATCCAGGCAGGGAAAGCCAGGTTCCCGAATGAATCGCGCGTCACCGAAAGGATGATCGCCACCCAAACAATGGCCTGTCCTTTGATTAATAAAGGCAGCAGCGCCATTACCAGGATTGCCAGCCTGGCCACTCCGCCCCCGAACAATATCGTCAGCTCCTTACGGCGCCCAAAACGTTCGACCAGAACCGCCCCTACGAATAAGAGCATGGCTGCACATAAACTGGATAAGGAACTCATCAGGCCGACCTGTCCGCGTGTTCCACCCAATGCCAAGATGTACAATGTTACAAAAGTGATAATTATGTTATCGCTTGCCGAAGCAAACAGGCCATCGAAAAAGAACCAGTACAGGTTGTGCTTGATCTGTCCTGAAAGCGGGATAGCCCATTCTCCCCCCCAGGTGAATAATCGAAATGCGCGTCGCGCCCGTGCGCGGGTTACAGGTAAAGCCGGACGCTGCATGACTTATATTTGCTCGAAATAAGGCATGGCGACAACAAAGATTGTCGCGCGATGGAGGGAGTCTTCTGGCGGGCAACAAACTTGACGCAGAAGATCTATCACGGCCTGGACCTTGTCTTCTTCGGTTCCGATCATCAGTGTCACATTGCCATGCCGCAAGAAACCGCCTGTGCTGGCAACACGCGTCACCCGATAATTGTTCTCAACGAGAGCCTGGACAACATTTTCATCGTCCTTATCACGTATAATGACAAACATCAATTTCATATTTGCCTCGCGTAGATCTGACATCAGATTTGCTCGAATTGGTCCACATTCATCAAATAGAACCGGGCGCCCCCCATTTCCGCCTCCAGCATGGGTGGGCTGGCCATTTCTCCCTGCACAAACCCTGTGGTGGAGATATATTGCCGGTAAGGCTGGCAGTTCTTCCGCACGACTTCCAACAATACCGGGAGACGATCGCTGTGGAAGCCAACCAGCAAGCTGACTTCCGGCTCCTGGAGTATTCCGCCTGTGCTGTTGATCGAGGTAAAGAATAATTTCTCTTGGGCCAGCTGTGCACAAAGCGCATCGACTTGGGTGCCAGATATGGTCAAGATGGCCAATTGATCAGGAAGAGCAGGGTCCATCATCAATCCTTTCTCATGGAGAGAGTTAAGTATAACAGGGAACAATCCAAGCAGAACAAATGGCGGCAATTTCTTTCTGAAATAGTCAAATACTCCCCCGATAGATGCGGTACAATTCATAACAAGATTTGATCCGAAAGGTAACCCATGACACCATCACGAGATGTAAGCCGATACCGTGAGAACCTGCAAAAAGAGGTTGACGGCATGGCATTGTACAATACCCTGGCCGAAATCGAGCCCAAACGTGAGCTGGCGGATGTATATCGCCGCCTGGCACTCACGGAAGAGAAACATGCCGTAGTCTGGGAAAGGCGGCTGAAGGACGCCGGGGTGAATATCCCACAGCGCAGACCCTCCTGGCGAGCCAAAATCATGAGTTTCCTGGCGAAACGCTTCGGACCCCAGTTCGTTCTTCCGAGTGTCACCGGAAACGAAAGAGCAGACAGCCTGGCTTACGACAACCAGCCTGAAGCCTTGACCGATTCGGGCCGAATGTCGGCTGACGAGAAATCCCATGCCCGGCTGATGGCAGCCATTTCGGGTCGTGAAAATGGATTGGGCGGAAGTGAAGTAGCTTTATTGGAAGGCCGCCATCGCACCACCGGAGGGAATGCCCTGCGTGCCGCCGTGCTCGGAGCGAATGATGGTCTTGTTTCGGTATTAAGCTTGACGATGGGAGCGGCTGGAGCCAACCTGCCCGGACACGGCGTACTCATTACCGGAGTTGCCGGCCTATTGGCAGGAGCCAGCTCAATGGCCCTGGGAGAGTGGCTTTCAGTACAAAGTTCACGCGAACTCTACCAGAACCAGATAAAAATAGAAGCTGAAGAAATCGAAAACGCACCTCATGAAGAACAGGAAGAACTGGCGCTTATTTACCAATCAAAAGGCCTGCCGGAAGAGCGCGCCCGCGAAATGGCCGCCCATATGATGGGCGATAAGGCAAACATCCTGGATACCCTGACTCGTGAAGAACTGGGTATCGACCCCAAAGAGCTGGGTGGTTCGCCCTGGGTGGCAGCCATTACATCTTTCTTTCTGTTTTCGGCCGGGGCAATCGTGCCCCTCTTTCCATACATATTCCTGCATGGCACCATTGCCGTCATCACAAGTCTGGTCCTGGGAGCATTAGCGCTCTTCCTGACCGGGGCCGCCATTACCTTGCTGACCGGCAAGAGCGTGTGGGTTTCCGGTTTTCGACAGGTCTTGATCGGGCTCGTGGCAGCCGCGCTGGTCTTTGGTGTAGGAAAATTGATCGGCGTCTCAACGGGTGGCTAAGATATGACCACTCCTTACTGGGTACAGGACAGCATCTTTTATCAAATTTTTCCGGATCGCTTTGCCAATGGCGATACTGCCAACGATCCTCCGAATGTTCAAAAATGGGGAAGCCCTCCGACCATCTGGGGATTCCAGGGTGGAGACCTGCGCGGTATCATCCAGAATCTCGACTACCTTCTGGAACTGGGTGTAAATGCGCTCTACTTAAATCCCATTTTCCTGGCTACCTCCAATCACCGCTATAACACCAGTGACTATTTCCAGATCGATCCGCGTGTAGGGACAATGGCCGATTTCCATACCTTGGTGGATTCAGTTCACAAGAATAACATGCGTATCATTCTGGATGGAGTTTTCAATCATTGCGGCCGTGGCTTCTTCGCGTTTTCAGATGTTTTGGAAAATGGGGATAAATCGGCATATAAGGATTGGTTTTATATCAAACAGTATCCCCTGGATGCTTATGACGGTGATGGTGATGCCCGTAATTATGTTGGTTGGTGGAACCATAAGAGCCTGCCAAAACTGAACACGGGTAACCCTAAAGTGCGTAAATATATTTTCAGCGTGGCGCGATATTGGATCGAACAAGGCTCCGACGGTTGGCGGTTGGACGTGCCCAATGAAATTGATGATGATGGTTTCTGGGAAGAATTCCGTCATGTGGTCAAATCTGCCAATCGGGACGCTTATCTGACTGGTGAAATCTGGGATGTGAACCCGCGTTGGGCTAACAACACTCATTTTGACGGTCTGTTGAACTACCCGGTAAAAGACGCTCTGGCAGCCTTCCTCCTGGGCCGCGAGAATAGTGTTCAATTCAGCCAACGTATTGATGCTGTGGTAAAAGCCTACCCGCGCGAAAACCTGTTCGCCATGTTTGTCCCACTCGACAGCCATGATACGGAGCGTTTTAAGACATTGGTGGGCAGGGATAACAGAAAACTTAAGATGGCCTTTCTATTCCAAATGGCTTTCCCGGGAGCGCCTGCCATTTATTATGGAGACGAGATCGGATTGGAGGGAGGTAAAGATCCCGATAGCCGGCGTGCTTTCCCCTGGCGTGAGAGCACCTGGGACCTGGATCTACGTCAATGGGTTCGTCTGCTTATTTCTCTACGCAAACGGACTCCGACACTGAGACGAGGTGAGTATGTGCCATTACTGGCTGAAGAAGGGCTTTATGCCTTCGCCCGCACCCTGGGGGAGCAGAATATTCTCATCGTTATGAATGCCTCCGGACAGGAGCGCCGGGTTGAAATCCCGTGCGCACCGCTGGGTTGGAGCGAAGGGCGTGTCCTTCAGAGCCTGATCGACGGAACTCATTTCAACGTCACCGAGGGAAAACTCCCAGTAGTCATGCCTCCCTGGAGCGGCAACTGGATCGGTTGAGAGAGGCTCAATTATCCCGACTGATCGTGAGAGATTGCTTTTATTCCTCATTACTCAACCCCAGACCACTTTTACCAACTCGGGTAGGATTTCCCCCGATTTACCCTGTAAAAAATGATCAACCGAGGCAGTCAGGGGTGTCTCCTCTGGATTCACCTCTACGACGATCGCGCCGCTTTGCGCGGCCACCTTTGCCAACGATGCTGCTGGTTGGACCAGGCCGGATGTGCCTATTGAGAAAAAGACTTGACAGGTCCTAGCTGCCTCCATGGCAGCCTCCAACTCGACCGCCGGCAACATTTCCCCAAACCAGACTACATCGGGCCGCAGATTCGCACCACACTTGGGGCAAACTGGGATATGACCTGGGTGATCTTCCCATTGAGTAAATACGCCGCAGTCGTTTGAACATTTCACCCGGGTGATATTCCCATGCAATTCGATCACACCCGCACTGCCAGCTTGCTGGTGCAGCCCGTCCACATTCTGGGTGATAAGAGTGAAATGCGGAACATGTTGGCCCATTTCCATCAACGCAATGTGTCCGGGGTTGGGTTTCACTTGACCAGCTTTAAGCCGCCGCATGGCGTAAAATTCCCAAACCAATTCCGGGTTGCGTTCGAATGCTTCAGGCGTGGCCAGATTTTCAGGCCGGTACTGGGACCACAATGCCTGCCCTGTCTCCCTCGAAGAATTCGCCTCTCGGAATGTCTGTAAACCGGACTCTGCCGATGCACCCGCACCCGTCAGCACGGCTACATAATTGGATACACGCAATGCATGAATTAAATCATGGGAAAATTCGAATTTAGTTTTGATATCCATTCACCCTATTATAAAGCAACGAGGAAGATAGACAAGATCCCCCCACCCGGGAGTGGCTAAATTTATGGGCTAAAATAGAGTCATGAACACATGCCCATATTGCCACGCCACCACTCGCCAAAACAAAGCAGGACAAACTCAATCGGGATCTCAACGCTACCGTTGCATGCACTGCCACCGGAAGTACACTCCTGAGCCCAAACATCACGGCTACCCCGAAAGCCTACGCAAGCGAGCCAGAGAGATGTACGTTGACGGCGGCAATTTCCGGCGGATCGCTCGCCATTTGGAAGTGCACCATCGAACCATATCGCTTTGGGTCAACGATCATGCCAGGTCACTCCCCAATGCACCCCTTCCAGAAGAAGTGAAAGAGGCTGAAATGGACGAATTGTTCACCTTTATTGGGGACAAAAAAACATCATCTACATCCTGACTCTCGTAGATCGCTTGACACGCTGCATTTTGGGCTGGGCGGTCGTCTGGATACGCACCCGCAAAGTCATTCAAGCGCTTGTCGATGATGCGCCAAAGGCGAAGTGGTACTTCAGTGATGGCTTCGAAGAATATGCCTGGCTCTGGTATCATGGCGGCCGTTATGAGGTGTCAGAAGGCAAATCAGATACTTACTCTGTCGAAGCAGATAACGCTGAGATTGCGTCATTATCTGGCTCGCCTGGCTCGAAAATCCCGATGTTTCTCGCGTTGCCCGTCACGCTTTGGAGTGCGCATGTACGTATGTTCGTTTATTGCTTTCAACCGTCAGACAGTTGCATAAACCGCCGTTTCCCAAACTATACCAGCGCATGTCATGGACTTCGTTAGCCCATCATGTTAGCCACTCCCCCCCCCACCCAAAATTGACCTTTGGATTGGGAATATCTGGTATAATGTTATCCGCATTGACTGGTCCCATCCGCGGCCAAACCTGCGGATGCGGAGACCTGCTCAAAATTCAAAGAAAGGATAGCAAACGTCATGCCGCTTAACAAGGAAGTCAAGACCAAGGTCATTACGGATTACCACAGACATGAGGCTGACACCGGTTCGCCGGAAGTCCAGGTGGCGATCCTGACCAGCCGCATCCTCCAGTTGACTGACCATCTACGCACTCACAAGCACGATGAGTCCAGCCGGCGGGGCTTGCTCAAACTGGTTGGCCAACGTCGCAGGCTGCTGGCTTATCTGCGCAGGAACGATTATCAACGTTACCTGGCGCTGACCGAGCAGTTGAAACTGCGCCGAAAATAGAAAGTGGTTCGCCCGGGTAGATGGGCCGACGCCCATCTACTCTTTTTTATTCATTCGTGGCCTGGACAGACTCGGGTGTCTGTCCCCCACCAACACCCGGCCCGTCAGGAATTGAAACATGGCTACAACTCCGGTTGCCTCCATCTTTCAGTCCCTGAACAGGCGGGAAAAGGAGTTAATTATAATGAAACCCGAAGTAAAACGTTATTCCACTACCGTGGACAGCCGGGAAATTACCATTGAAACTGGTAAACTGGCTGCGCAAGCCGGTGGAGCCGTCACGGTCCACCTGAACGATTCGATTGTCTTTGCTGCTGCCACCATGGGCAATGTGCGCGAGGGCATTGATTTCTTCCCCCTCAGCGTGGATTACGAAGAGCGCATGTACGCTGGAGGGAAAATCCCCGGCTCGTTCTTCCGACGTGAAGGTCGCCCATCCACGGATGCCATCCTGACAGCTCGTCTCACCGATCGACCGCTGCGTCCGCTCTTCCCTGAAGGCATGCGCAACGAGGTCCAGGTCATCATGTATTCACTATCCGCAGACGCTGAAAATCCACTGGACATTCTCGCCATCAACGCCGCCTCCGCCGCCATCATGATTTCAGATATTCCCTGGAATGGTCCCGTTGCGGCAGTACGCGTCGGGCGTGTTGACGGTAAATTCATTGCCAACCCCACCTTCCCTGAGATGGATAAATCCGACCTCGACCTGCGCATCGCCGGTACACGCGATGCCATCCTGATGGTCGAAGCGGGCGCAGACGAGATCCCCGAAGATGTCATGGTGGCTGCATTGGAATTTGGGCATCAATCCATCCAACCGCTGATCGACCTGCAGTTCAAGATGCAAGCTGAGGTAGGCAAACCCAAACGTGACGTGGTTTATGCGTTGCCGGATCAAACCCTGCAAGAAAAAGTATATTCACGTGTCAGCGGCCCAATGACTGAAATGCTTGACAAACCACTCATGAAAGCCGAATTCTACGCCGGGATGGATACCCTCCTGCAGAACCTGGTTGCAGAAATGATCCCTTCCGCAGGAACAAAAATAACCATCTCCGACGAAGAAGACGTGGAAGAGATCCCCGAATTCGCTGCACCGGGTGTTCCAAGTCTGGCTAATATAAAAGAGGCATTTGCCGAGGCTGAGAAAAAGGTCGTACGTGACCGCATCCTGGACCTGGGTAAACGTCCCGATGGCCGCGCTCCCTCTGAGATCCGCCCGATCTGGTGCGAGGTTGGGTTCAGCCCACGCGCACATGGTTCCGGCCTGTTCACACGCGGCGAAACACAGGTGCTGACCCTGGCAACGCTGGGCACGTTGCGCGAATCGCAGGAACTGGATACTCTCACTCCGGTCGACTCCAAGCGTTACATGCACCACTACAATTTCCCACCCTTTTCGACCGGCGAGACCAAAATGGTGCGGGGGCAGAGCCGACGCGAGATCGGACATGGAGCATTGGCCGAACGTGCCCTCGAACCGGTCATCCCTTCCGAAGAGACTTTCCCCTATGCCTTACGGCTGGTATCCGAAGTGTTGGCCTCCAACGGTTCCTCCTCGATGGCTTCCGTCTGCGGTTCGACCCTGGCGTTGATGGATACCGGAGTGCCTATCAAAGCACCTGTGGCAGGAGTAGCCATGGGTCTGGTGATGGAAGGCAGCCGATACCAGATACTGACCGACATTCAGGGCACAGAGGATCATTTGGGTGATATGGATTTCAAGGTGGCCGGCACAGCCACAGGCATCACCGCCTTACAGATGGACATCAAAATATCCGGTTTGAGCACTGAGATCATGAAACAGGCATTGGAACAGGCCCGCCAGGCACGCCTCTTCATCCTGGGCAAAATCCTGGAAGTCATTCCAGCACCCCGGTCAGAACTGAAGCCGCATACACCACGCATCACCACGGTAAAAATTCCATCCGACAAGATCGGCGCCATCATTGGCCCAGGCGGAAAGAATATTCGCGCCCTGCAGGAAGAGACCGGCACCAAGATCGATATTGAAGAGGATGGAACGATTTACATCGCCTCGACCAATGGTGAAGGCGCCAAAATGGCACGTGAGCGCATCGAAGCCATTACCGAGACTCCACAATTAGGTCGAATCTACACCGGCAAGGTTGTCCGAGTTGCCGACTTCGGCGCATTCGTGGAGATCCTGCCTGGCACAGATGGAATGGTGCATATTTCGCAGCTCGACAGCGAGCGTGTCGAAAAAGTTGAAGATGTTGCCAAGCTTGGCGATGAAATTTCTGTCATGGTGACAGGTATTGATCCGATGGGAAAGATCCGCCTCTCCCGACAGGCTGTCCTTGAAGGCTGGACCATCGAAGAAGCCCAGGAACGCGATGCCAGGAAGAGCGGCGGGCGTACTGGAGGAGGCCGTTCAGGCGGAGGCCGCCCAGGCAGCGACCGGCGCCCCGGCGGACGTGGAGATGACCGCCGCGGTCCCAGGCGATAAACCCGCAGGGGCGACACTCGAGTGTCGCCCCTGTTTCATCCCAGCATGATCAATCGTTTCCGCACCACGCTTGCAGAATATCCTCCGCAATTCTGGCTGATGGCTTCCGGTTTGCTGATCAGTTCAGCCGGGGCATCCATGATCTGGCCTTTCTTAATGATCTATGCAAGTGAAAAACTCAGCCTGTCTCTAAGTGCCGTCTCGACATTAATTACCATCAATGCGGGTACGGGTTTATTGACATCCTTCATAGCGGGAGCAGTGGCTGACCGGCTGGGGCGAAAACCGGTCATGGTGATCAGCCTTGCTGTAAACGGCCTGGGTTACCTGTTCATGAGCCAGGCCCACACCTATGCTGGATTTGCCTTTCTAATGATTGTGATGGGTGCTTCCAATCCGCTCTACCAAATCGGCGCGGATGCCATGTTGGCGGATATAATCGAACCGGAGAGACGCACGAATGCCTATGCGATCATCCGCATGGTCAACAACGCCGGGATCGCCATCGGGCCGGCGGCAGGAGGATTTTTGGCTTCCCGGTCCTATAATTATGCATTCATTGGTGCAGCCTCCGGGATGCTCATCTATAGCCTGTTACTATTTTTTCGAGCCCGTGAGACTCTCTCCAAAACCTACCAGGTGGAAAAAAGGCCAACCGAAGGTGGCCTGGCAGGGTACGAACGTGTCTTCCGTGACCGTCCGTACATCACCTTTGCACTCCTGGTAGGAGCTGGCTTGATCGCCCCTTCCATGTTATGGTCTCTGATGGCAGTCTACACCAAACAAAACTTCAACCTGCCTGAAAGTCTATTTGGATGGCTTCCAACCACCAATGCCCTGATGTGTGTATTTGTCCAGATGTTTGTGACACGCATTTCGCGGCGCTCCCGGCCTCTGCCTGTTGCAGTCATTGGGATGCTGACCTATGCCCTGGGAGTGGGAAGTGTTGCCTTAATGAAGAACTTCTGGGGATTCTGGGCAAGCATGGTGTTGATGACCTTTGGGGAGCTGATCCTCATTCCGACCGTCAGCAAATATATTGCGGATCAGGCTCCCACTGATATGCGCGGCCGATACATGAGCTTTTATTGGTTTGCCTGGGGAATCGCACGTGCCACCGCACCCTTGATTGGTGGTTTCCTCAATGACAATATTTCACCCAGGTCCATCTGGGTTGGCGGGTTGACCATCGGGCTGGCAAGTACAATCGGATTGGCAATCTTCAACAAGCTTCGAAAAACGAGCGATCGACCAGGCTTCCTTGAAAATACAGCCATACAATAGGAGTCCGCTGTGAAAAAAAGTACAGCCATTATTCTCGCAATTCTTGCAGCAGCACTGGCGCTGTGCTGCTGTTTGATCATCATTCTGGGCGGTGTCTACTATTCCTTTCAGAAAACCAAGAAGGCTTCCCCAACTCTAACAGCGACTCTGCCTTTACCTATAAATTCCTCAACTGCCACTCCCTTTGAGCTCACCCAGCCACCATCAGACCAGATTCCCATCGAAACCTTGAATTTGCTTAAACAGACGAATATTCCGGATAGTAACCTGGCCGAATTGGCTTGCAAGTTCAAAAAAGTGTGCGGCATTCCCCCTACGCTACTCCCCCCGATCCAACCTTTTAGCGTAGGTGCACAACAAACTTTTTGGGTGCTTAATGATGATACCACCTCCACTTTCCAGAAACATGCCACCCTGCGCTACATTACGCCCCATTCCTATTTCTGGGTGGCTGACGGTGTCCAGTACAACCAATCGGAAATCAAGACTTTCATGGATACATTTGAAAACAAAATATATCCGACAGATAGGGCATTCTTCGGCTCTGAATGGACACCCGGCGTGGATGATGATCCGCACATTTATGTCTTTTATACCGATCAGCTCGGCAGCACCACCGGAGGCTACTTCTCATCCAGCGACGAATATCCACCAGAGATCTCTCAATACTCGAATGCGCACGAAATGTTTTATATCAGTGTATCAGAGCCTCTCTCCGATCCCTATACATTTGGCGGCCTGGCCCATGAACTTCAGCACATGATCCATTGGTATCAGGATCGAAATGAAACGGTGTTCCTTAACGAAGGCTTTTCAAAACTGGCTGAATTCATCAACGGTTATCCTTCCGGAGGGGATGAACAGGTTTATTTAATCGACCCCGATATAAACCTGACAGACTGGATATCAGGCACTGCCGGCGAAAATACAGCACATTACGGGGCCAGCTTTCTATTTACAACCTACTTCCTGGATCGTTTCGGGGAAGATATAACCAAAGCACTCGTTCATGACCAGGAGAATGGCCTCGAAAGCCTCGACCATACTCTGGCCCAACAAAATATCATGGACCCTTTGACCGGCAAGGTGATCTCAGCCGACGACTTTTTTTTGGACTGGGCAGTCACCAATTTCGTCCAGGACGGCTCGATCGGCGATGGACGTTTTGTATACCATAACTATCCTGCCGCTCCTCAAGCCAGCCCTACGGAAATGATCAACCGCTGCCCGGCTGATCCGGTCACCAGGACCGTCAATCAATATGGCGCGGATTATATTCGAATAAACTGTGCGGGTAATTATTCCTTGCATTTCGAAGGCGTCACATCCACCCGCCTCCTGCCTTCTGACCCTCATTCCGGCAATCATGCTTTCTGGTCCAACAAAGGGGATGTGTCAGATATGACCTTGACCCGCACCTTTGACCTGACCGGTATCTCCGGAAAGGTCAGCATGGACTATTGGACCTGGTATGACATTGAAAAAGATTATGATTATGTCTACGTGGAAGCTTCCACGAATGGCCAGCAATGGAATATCCTGACCACTCCCTCTGGCACGGCCAGTAACCCCAATGGTGCATCATTAGGCTGGGCTTATACCGGACAGAGTAATGGTTGGATCCAGGAATCGATCGATCTATCAGCATATGCGGGTCAGAAGGTTTACGTCCGCTTCGAATACATCACTGACCAGGCCGTGAACGGCGAAGGTTTTCTGCTGGATGATATCTCTGTCCCTGCAATAAACTATACGACGGATTTTGAGACCAGCGACAGCAGCTGGCAGGAGGCCGGCTTCGCCCGTATTGAAAATTCCATTCCCCAGACGTTTCGATTGGCCCTCATCACACAAGCTTCAGACGGGACCACGGTTCAGATTATCCCCGTGCCCGCCGACCAATTGGCCGATATTCCCTTGACCATTGGCCAAAATGGAATAAAGGATGCCATCCTGGTGGTAACCGGCACGACGCGTTTCACGCGCGTACTGGCCTCTTATCAGTTTTCCATCCACTAGAGCAAAAGGGATGATATCCCCGCGAGACAGTACCCGCCACCCTAATTGGAGGAACCTATGACCACTGCTCCGAAGTCTGAAATCCTTGATTTTAATACTCTGGCAGACTACCAGACCAATTCTGTAGTATCCCGGCAGATTACCAAAGTCGAAGGTGGTAATGTCACCCTGTTTGCTTTTGACGAAGGCCAGGAACTCAGCGAACACACGGCTCCTTACGATGCTCTCGTTTATGTGTTGGAAGGGGAAGTGGAGATCAGAATCTCGGGTAAATCTTACCTTCTGAAGGCAGCTGAAGGTATTATCATGCCTGCCAACGAACCGCATGCTTTGACAGCCGTAAAGAGGTTCAAAATGCTGCTAACGATGATCCGGGCATGACAGGAGCAATTACTCCTGGGGAGAACTCAACGAGCCAGTTTCAGATAGACAGCCCCGCGTGAATCCAGATAGATCGAGTCTGGAGTTTGAACAATCCGCAGGACAATCTGACTGCAACCCGGACAGCGTAAAACCACGCCCGGTCCTTGCAGAAAGGCCAAAAGCGAACCGATCTCGAACTGGCTTCCACAATGAGCACATTCCGTCGGTTCGGCGGTCATTTCCGTCCCAAAAATGTCTGACAGCAGCCCGGCGACCGCATTGGCATCCATCATTAAATCACGGCTGATATCCACTTGCTCGTTCTCCATAAGAGATACTCCTTAAACCTGACCGGTTGGTCCAAAGCGTTCAGTGTGAATGTGTATCGGTTCAATCCCCAAATTAACCAGGATATTTGCGGCAAACTCAACCAGGAGGGTTGGCCCGCAGATAAACGCCCTCATCGACCGACCAAGCGGTTCGATAACTTCCGCCAGCATTTCCTGATCAATCCGCCTGTTATAACCCCTCCATCCGACAGGCTGGTCACGCGTCAGGGTGTGAAATACCCTCAAGCCATCATGAGCATCATCCAATTGATCCAATTCATTGCAATATATGATATCGGTGTATGTTCTGGAACTATAGAGCAGATGAACCGGTAAATTTATTCCAACCTTCGCCCGATGACGAATCATTGACATGAGCGGGACAATACCTGAACCTCCAGCGACGAGTAAAAGAGGGTTAGCCTCACTTCCATCCCAGACAAAGTACCCTCCGATCGGACCGCGTACCTCCAACAAGTCACCTGGTATGAGTATGTCATGCATGTATATGGATACTTCTCCGTTGTCAATTCTCTCAACGGTCAAATCAACCTGGTCTTCCAACCCGGGTGCAGATGCGATTGAATAACTGCGCTGTGCCTGGTAACCGTCTGGAGCGGACAAGCGAACATCGTAATGCTGACCAGGTTTATGGGGCGTCCAATTGGGAAGTTTCAGCGTGAATGATTTCACCCGGGGAGTTTCTGTCTTGATAGCTTTCACGCTGGCAATCTGCCAATCAATGGATTGTCTCATCAGAAAAATCCTACCAGGAATTACTGTAGCGCTCTTCCTTCCATGGATCGCCATGATTATGGTAACCGGCCGATTCCCAGAAACCGGCTTGATCCTTCTCCATAAATCGTAAACCGGCAATCCACTTGGCGCTCTTCCAAAAGTACAGGTGTGGGACTACCAGCCGGGCCGGACCGCCATGTTCGGCAGCCAGCGGCTTACCGTCGTAGTTATAAGCAACCATGGCATGTCCTTTGATTATGTCCGTAATTGGCAGGTTAGTGGTGTAGCCTTCATGACTGAAGGCGGTCACGAACCGGGCTTTAGGGTCCAATTCGACATGTTCCAGCAGGGTATCAACGCTAACTCCTTCCCAGCTCATGCCCAATTTAGTCCATTTCGTTACACAGGATATATCCACCACGAAGGTTTGTAACGGGAGTTTGGTAAATTCCTCCCAATTCCAGCTGACTTTTTCTTTAACCAGGCCTTCAATGGTAAAGGTCCAGTCAGCCAATTGGATATGCGGGGTAGGACCGGCAGACAAGACAGGGAAATCATCCGTGATGTACTGACCTGGAGGGAGGCGCCCCTCCGTTCCCTTTAATTGGCGTTTTCCAATAAACCCGCGCGATATAAATTTATCTGGCATAATACCTCCAACAGGAAACACATTAGGATTGCTTATTGAACAAATCTTAGTACGAATTATTCTCTTCTGGTATCCCCCAAAATACCTGCCATTGTGGCAGGCTAAGGTTATTTACAGTTGAAACCCAGAAGACCGGTCGGGCTGGTTAAAAAAATTAAATATTAATTCCCATGCCTTCTGCCACATGGGCTGCTTCCATAAGAGTCTCTGACAAGGTCGGGTGGGCATGCACGTTGCGTGCAATCTCGGCCGGGGTCAGCTCAAGCATGTGCGCCAGGGTCAGCTCGGGCAAGAGCTCGGTCACCTCCGGTCCGACTAAAGATGCCCCCAAAAGCTCCCCGTATTTCTCTTCCACGATCAACTTAACCCAACCGGCATAGTCTCCCAACCCAAGCGCTTTGCCGTTAGCCTGGAACGGAAAACGCCCCAGCTTGACATTGAAGCCGCGTTCCCTAGCCTGCGCCTCGGTCATCCCGAAGGAAGCCACCTGAGGCTGGCAATAAGTGGCGCGCGGCATCATCTCGTAATCAAGTGTCACAGTATCGGCACCAGCAATATTTTCAGCACAAATAATGCCCTGGGCACTACCCACGTGCGCCAGCATAAGTTTTCCGGTCACATCGCCGACCGCCCAAATACCGGGGATATTGGTAGCCATCTTCTCATTTATTTCAATGAAACTGCGCTCCGAAATCTTGACGCCTACTTCCTCAAGTCCAAGCCCTTTCGAGTTGGGCCGGAAGCCTATTGCCACCAAGGCCTGTTCGGCCTCCAGAACGGTAGCACGCCCTTCAGAAGAAACCGTTACGGTTACTCCCGCCGGGGTAGTTTCCACTGAATCGACCTTGTGCCCGGCCAGTAGTTTCATGCCGCGCTTGGTAAATGCCTTGGCAACTTCAGCGGCGGCTTCCTCGTCCTCCAGTGGCAAGACATGTGGAAGCATCTCGACTATGGTCACATCCACGCCGTATGCATTCCAGATCGTGGCAAATTCCATTCCTATGGCGCCTGCGCCAATAATAATGACCGACTTTGGCAACCTTTCCTGGAGGATGGCCTCCAGGTAGGTGATCACCTTTTGTCCGTCCATTTTCCAGGTTTGTGGGACGACTGCACTTGCTCCAGTTGCGAGGATGATATTCTTCGCTTTGATTGTGGTGATCGTGCCGTCCTTGCCAGTAACTTCAGCGGAATCGCGCCCAGTCAGTCTGGCTGCACCCATATGCACAGTAATGCCATTCTTCTTCATAAGGAAACCCACGCCTTTGGTCAGGCGATCGGAGGCTTGGCGCGAGCGTTTTAATGCAACGGGATAATCCAGCTTGAGGTTCTCAAACGAAAAACCGAACTCCTTGCCGCGTTCCCGCAAGGTATAGGCGACTTCAGCATTCCTAAGCAGCGACTTTGAAGGGATGCAACCGACATTCAAACATACTCCACCCAACCATTGCTTATCCACGATGGCAGTCTTCTGCCCGAGTTGGGATGCGCGGATGGCTGCCACGTAACCTGCAGGTCCCGCGCCGATAACAAGGACATCATATGTTTCAGACATGAGAATCTCCGTTGAACAAAATGCAATTGTGAATTGACCACCCTATTTTACTACGACCGGCACAATTTCAAATCCTTCCCATAAAAAAACTTCCAAAGTCTTGGCCCTTTAGGGGTGCCTTATAAACTTTGGAAGTTCGCAGCTCCTCTTCCTGCCTGGCTACACCAAGTGCATATCCATCACTTGCCGGAAATGATAACCATAGATCGCGAATGTGATCGCCAGCGCAAAGAGTTCCGGACGGCGGAAGAGCGTCCAAAAGACAAGCCGCCAGTATTGAACGCGCTCCTTGCCCAGAAGGCCCAGGCGCAGGACGGAACGGAAAAATGCCCGGATATATTCCATGTTCAATGGGATGGTTATCCTGGGTGCCTTGTATTCCTTCAGGAAAGTTTTCACACGCGCATAATAATTCTTGGGAGAATACAAGGTTTTCATGACCGCCCGGTAACCCTTTTGCAGCACATCCAAGTTCATTTTCTGGGGGATGATATTTGTGGCACCGTCCACGTTATCCCCTGAAAATGACCCGACCAACCGACCAGCCTGTTCCATGCGCTTATACAGCCGTGTCCCCATGGGAGCCTGTAAAAGGCCAACCATGGCAGTTACGATGCCGCTTTTTTGGATGAAATCAATCTGGCGCTGGAAGATGGAGGGAGTGTCATTATCAAATCCTATGATGAAACCACCCTGTACTTGCAAACCGGCGCGCTGAATGCGTTTAATATCCTCCACAAGGTCGCGATGCAGGTTTTGCTTCTTATTGCATTCTGCCAGGCTGTCATCGTCCGGTGTCTCCACACCGATGAAAACTGTATCGAAACCAGCCTGGACCATCATGTTCATTAAGGGTTCATCATCAGCAATGTTGATCGAAATTTCGGTATTGAAAGGCATGCCTTTCTTGCCTTTGCGCCATTCGATCAACGCCGGGAGCAGATCCTCCCGCAGGTGTTTCTTATTCCCAATCAGGTTATCGTCCACGAAAAATACAAACTCACGCCAACCAAGCTGGTATAAACCGTCCAATTCGCGCAAGATTTGACCGGATGTCTTAACGCGCGGCTTGTGTCCGAATAGCGCGGTGATATTACAGAATTCGCAATCAAAGGGGCAGCCGCGCGAATACTGGATCGACATGGTGGCGTAATGCTTCCGATCCACCAATTCCCACAACGGTGCAGGCGTTTTTTGGATATCGGGAAATTCGTCGGAGGTGTAGAGGCGCTGCGGCTTACCCAGTTCAAGGTCATGCAAGAACGGGGCCAGGGTCATCTCGGCCTCGTTCAAAACAAAATGATCCACATCTGGAAACAGCTCGTGCTCGGCAGTGAAAAGTGGTCCTCCAGCGACCACCTTCAATCCGGCCGCTTTGCACCTGGCAATGGTTTGATGTGTGGAATCTCTTTGAACGACCATGGCACTGATAAACGCATAATCAGCCCAGGCCAGATCGGTATCCTGGAGTGCCCTGACATTCAAATCCACCAGGCGTTTCTCCCATTCCGCTGGCAGCATCGCGGCCACAGTCAACAAGCCAAGCGGCTGGGTGGAGGCCTTCTTGCGAATAAATTTCAGCGCATGTTTGAAACTCCAAAATGTGTCGGGGAATTCCGGGTAAATCAAAAGAATTTTCATCAAAACCTCCAAAGCTACATACCGAATAATTCTTATCCCGGCAGTTTGAGGCAACGCCCAGGATAAGGGTCTTCCAGTTGAACGATAAAGCTGTCTGACGAGTTACACCCAACAACCGAATGATGACGGATGGTGACTTACCTTCCCCCTTAAAAAAACTATCCAATGAAGATTTACGGGAATCAATTAGGCTTTCCAGAGTGATTCGTCAATTTTTACCAAAGTTGTCGTCATTATACACCTAAATCAAGAAGAACGTCAGTTTGATAGTCGATGGTTAGATCCTTGATAGATAGAACACCAAAACCTTGGTTAAAGTTCCGTGCGGCGTCTTCGAAAAAGTAGGCATATTCAATTCATACACGTTGGTTTTCCTGGCTTTTGCCTACCCCCAATTTGCAGCTTGATGATTCAATTATCCATCTTTATGGAACCGCTCCGCTGATATCATTAACGTAATCAAGAGCTCCCTGGCAGGCAGGAGTAAAGTGGGAAGACATGTGTGCCCAATCCAAAGGCTCGCCCGCTGTGTTTGTTTTGTCAATTGCAAGTCCCAGGCAACCCGGCCCGGCATTATAGTTCACCAATGTAAAACGCCAAAGATCGACGAAGCCGATTGTCTGTCCGGAGGTACTGCTGAAATTGAGATTGTAATTGAGGTCAATGACCTTCCCGGTTTGTTTGCAGTTGGCGATCAGCGTTTGAGCAAAGACTCCCACGCTAAAATCGGCTTTCTTCAGGTCAATCCCATTGGTACAGTCCGGGCAAACCGCATCAACACTTTGAACAAGTGCATTCCGTAAAATGGAGCGCGCCGCGTCATTTAATCCAATCGCCTGCCAATCTTGCTCCGGCTCAGGGTAGATTTTTGTTTTGCAGATCGATTGATCCAGTACTGATGGGCAGAATTGCTCATAGAACGAGGGATTCCACATTAAGACGGAGTTTGCACCTCCACTGGTCATCTGCCCCAAGCCAGCCTCCGTCGGGCCAGACATGGATCCCGGCCAAAACTGGCTCTCGCGGGCAAAAATATTTTTCAGTAACAAGGCCGGTACGCCGGTTTGCCGCGCAGCTGTAAAAATTAGTTCATCAAAACGGTTTTGCCATTTATTTACTGCCGGGCGCGCTGTCTCCAGTCCACAAGTATTGGCAAGGCCATTTGCAAACAAGCCACCCTGGTCACAAGCCGAAGCGTCGACCACACCATGTTTGATCAGGTTCGCTGCCAGATATTCATAGGATCTGCTTGTCGCCAGGTCTTCGGGGCGTTGTGGGGTGGATAGCCAGTCTGGGAGGCCACCTACTGAAGGAAATGTTGTCCAAACCTGCGAACAACCGGCCAGAGTATCCCCGTGCCATTGGGTGCTTAGTACATCCGCATACCAGGCATGATCAGCCGGATCATCCGATTTGGCCACCCTCACGCTTGCCGTGAATATTTCACTACTATCGCCATAACTGGAGTTCGCCCAGAACTCCAAACTTATGCCAGAGTCTGCTGTCGGAACCAGATCCACCTGGCAGACTGCATCACAGGTAAAGGGTTTCCCGTCCACGGTGCCTGCCAGTCCGGTGATGTGCTCTCCTTGCAGAGGCTCTTCACCAGTAAGTACCAATACGGGTAAGCCCCCACAACGGAAGGTTGATTTGTACGGAACACAACCATCCAGTGTCACCCAGACGACTGGAGGCGGCTGTTGAACGCCAACTTTCCTTTCAGCCGGTTCAGACTTGACAAACTGCACATAGAAACCCCCACATCCATGGTTTTCCGGACATGGGTTTGTAGCAATCCATCCATCATATAAATCCTGACCGCAGACGGAAAGGATATCCTTGCCGGTTGGCAGACCATCATGATCAATGTTAAAAGAACAGACCACAGTGTTATCTGCCCAACTGGTCAGCCACCATCCGTAAGAAATGTATTTCTGCACGATAACGGCAAAACGATCCGGACCTGGAGGTTGTTTCCCCGCGGCAGATACACCTCGATTCCCTGACAAAATCAACGAGGTTAAGAGGAGCATAAGCGCTGCAGCCGCCCATCCGGCCCGGAAGCGGATCCTCATACCCTGATAAAAATTCTCCTCTTTAGTATTATAGCCAAGAATGGATTGTTTGTGTGCACCAATCGTGAATGAACAGGCGTGTTATGACCGGATCTTCCCCCTGGTCACAGGAATTCCCAACGAATATCAATTAAATCTCCATGACATCATGGATGCGCAACAAATTGTCTTGTGCTGCTACGGATGTTTTTGCAGGTCTTCAAGGGTCTCCAGGTCGTGTTTAAGCCTTCGCCATTGGATTAAAAGGTTGACAAGGTATATCGATAATATAATGAAGATGACCGCGTATCCAGCAATCATATATTTGAGAGAAACCGCATAAGGAATCATCGTGCACCTCTATTCCATCGTCTTTAGCTTGATTTGATCCACCTGCTCGGCCAAATGACCCAGCCTGATACGATGCCAAAGCAGCGTGACAAAAATCACCGAGAATGTGCCCAGGCAGAAGAACATCGTCGTGAGCATCGGAGGTGTCATACCAAAACTGCCTTGTGCACCGGAACCTCCCCCGCCTATGACAACCGGGTGAATGGTTTGCCAGATCCGGATGGACAGGAATGTTATCGGGACGCTCACCGCTCCGATCAAGGTGTAGACAGCACTGAATCGGGCCCGTCTTTCCGGATCATCAATACCCTGTCGCAGCAAGAGATATGCCAGGTATAACATCTCCAAAATGGCAGCCGTGGTAAGACGGGCATCCCAGGTCCAATAAGTTCCCCAGGAAGGTTTCGCCCAAATGGATCCGGTCACGATGGCAATAAAGAAGAACACCAGGCTGATTTCCACTGCGGCCTTTTCAACAATATCCCATTTCAGATCTTTCTTTACCAGGTAAATTACCCCGGCAATGGCTGCGACGATGAACCCGAGCATTCCAACCCAGGCGTTTGAAATATGGAAATAAAAGACCTTCTGAACATAATTCATCAATGCTTCCAGGGGCGCATATATAAATACCATCCCGAGTGCTCCCAGAAAAAGAAGGATTGACAGGACCGTTAAGAAAGTCAAGGTTTTCGGTTGAGGCGTCATACTACTCCAAATTTGATCAATTAACGAGGATCGAAACAGGAAAGGTTTTATTGTATATCATCATTTTAGGTTCAGGTCATTCTTCCACAACAAAATCAAAAACCATATAAGCAACTGCTGTAAAGATTACGTCATAAACGATCAAAATATTCAGCCATGGCCAAATCTCATTCATTGGGAGCTTTTGCAGGAATCCGCTGCTGGCCTTGACCGCTGTGAGCAAAACCGGGACAATAACCGGAAAGAGCAGGACGGGTAAAAGGACATCGCGTGTCCGGGTCTGGACTGCCATGCTGGCGAGCAATGTCCCCACGGTGACATAGCCGGTTGAACCAAGAAGAATCACCACCAGCAGACCAGGGTTGAATATATTAATATTATAGAGAACGCTGTATACCGGTAAAACTACCAGCACAACAATCAGCATAAAAGCCAGATTGCTGATAACCTTGCCAAAATAAATTGCCGACCGGTCCACCGGGGCAAGCAGGAGACCGTCCAGGCATCCACGGTCTTTTTCAACAGCCATTGACCGGTTCAAGCCAAGCGTTCCTGCAAATGCAAAAGTCACCCATAACACACCCGGCGTTATGGTGGGGCGTAAATTGGGCTGCAATTCAATTGCGAAATTAAAGATAAGGATAACCAGCAAGGCGAAGACAAGCATGGCCGAGAGCAATTCGCGTGAGCGCAGTTCAGCCGCCAGATCCTTCCAGACAATTGCACTGACGGTTTTCAAGTAAGTGAATTGTGAGCGCTTGGCGGTTAAGATTCTTTGCATGTTCAGCCTGCCAGAGACTGCCGATAAAAATCCAAAAGATTAAATTGAACCAATTCATCCCGTTTGATCGTGGAAGTTACCACGCCGCGCGAAAGAACATCGAAACGGGATGCCAGGCTTTCCACCCGGGCCAGATCGTGGGAAGTCATGACCACGGTCCGGCCGCGTCCTGCCACATCCTTCAAGAGCTTGTCAAGCATGTCGCAGGCGTCCTGGTCGAGACCGGTATGAGGTTCATCAAAAAGCATTACCTCCGGATCGTGCAGGATGGCGCGTCCAATCGCAAGCCGCTGCTGCATCCCACGTGAAAATGTACGCACCAGGTCATGACGGCGGGCGGCCAGTCCGACCTTTTCCAGAACCTCATCCAGGCGAGGCTTCATGGCCATGACACCGTACATCCGGCCATAGAATTGCAGGTTCTCCTCAGCAGTCAGGTCACCATATAGCAGAGGCAGATGGGTGACCACTCCCAAGCTGGCACGGACTGCCGAAGCCTGGGAAGGGAGTGGATGACCGGCGACCTGCACTGCGCCGAGTGTAGGACGGGAAAGCGATGCCAGGATCCGCAGGAAAGTCGTCTTGCCCGCACCGTTGGGACCAAGCAAAGCCACAAACTCACCTTGCTTGACCTCAAAATCAAGGCCGCGCAGGACTGTCTTGGAGCCAAAACGCTTGACCAGTTTATTAACCTTAATCATGACTGATCGCACCACAAATAATAGATAATTTCTGTAAGACGGCCATCGAACCTGGAATTAAAGCAATCCTTTCAGGCGATCTTTTAATTCCTGGCGGCGAGTCTCATAAGCCTCTTTGGGAATTTCGCCGGCTTTAAACCGGTCATCCAAGGCGATCATGGCATCCATGATACTGTCACGGTCTTCTCCAAGAGCATCTGGCTGGACATCGCCCGGTTCACTTTCGATTTCTTTCTTAAGCCTGGCGCGATCGCGTAGAAACAGGAAAATACCCAGTCCAACCAGGAGTAGACCTACCACCCCAATCCCAATCAACACCCAGGTCTGCCGGCTGATCGTGGAACCAGTCGATGTCCCCGGCTTGCCTGTCAAAGTCAGTGAAAATGATCCACCCGAGGCGATTTTATTGGCCTGATACATCTGGTAAGATTTCCCTTGAACATCCTGCAGCCCACCATCAGTAAGTTGCTCACTGCGGGCACGCATACCCTGGGGAACAAAAACGGTCATTGAGGAAACCGGCAGTGAAAAAGGTTGGTCAAATTTCAAATTGTTGGCATAGGGCATGGTGAAGCTGGCAATAAACCCATATTGCTTATCCGCTCCCGGAACCATTGCAAAACCACCGGTGGCATTTAATAACTGCGAACTGCCTTGAGACAATTGATATTGGAGACCAACGGCATTCTTGGGTGTCTGAAGAAACGGGATGGTCGTTCCATCACTTGCGACTACTACGACCTGCTTGCCGGGATTGGTGACAACATATACTTCAGTTACCTGGATTTCCTTTTGTGAGGCTAAATCAAAAATCAGGTGAACCTGGTTTATCTCAAGGACCTTACTATCGTCCGTTTTTTCATATATGGTGATTGGAAGAGTGAAATCCGTCGTGGTAGACGAAACTAGGACCGGGTCGGATTGGTATTCCACGCCCTGCCAACTTGTGATGATAATAAAGGCACGCCCTTGAGGTACTTCCACGCCCTTGAAGTTATATGAACCATTTGGCTGGACCGGTGCCACCAATTCCACTATCTTCTGGTATGTCCCAGCCTGATCCTTGTCAAACCCTTCCAATGTGACTTTCTGCCCCGCCGGAATACCGCCTCCAGATCCATTGATCAGATTGCCTGAGACAGTACCGAGAAGCGCCACAGCCGTGGTAGTGGAATTTCCAAACGGGGTGGTGGATTGTGTGCTGGCGGGAGAACCCTCAGGTGTGACCGTGGGCGGTGCTGTGGTCCGGGTAGCTTGCGGCGTCTGGGTGGTGGGAGCCAGGGAAGGCAAAGGGGTGGGAGATTGAAAACCGGGTGGAGGGGTAATATCCTCAGCCAGAGAACAGGATGCCAGGGCCAATGATAGAAGTACTATGAGAGTGGTCAGACGATATTTCATTAAGAGACCTTACGATATGAGATTGGGTTATTTAGATTTTAATATCTGACCACAAGACGGACAATATTGATCAGACTGCAAAATTGGTTTTCCACAATTGGGACAGAACCCGGCAGTTTTTTGTTGGCGAATGGTTCGACGCTTGGAGATCAAGTCTTCAAGATCCTCGTCCGAAGGTACATTCAGGGATGTTTCCGCAACGACCGGTTTGATAATCTCTTTGACAGCAGCAGGTTGTGTCTTCTGGATTTCGTCCAATTGGCGAAGAATATCTGCTCCCTTTCGGACTAACCTGGTACGCTGTGAAGAATATTCATCAGCGGGGATCTTGCCAATTGAGTTATCAGCGTCCAATTCCAGCAAGGCGTTAAGCGCACGCTCGCGTTCAGCCAATAATGCCGAAATCTCATGCGAACTTTGTGCCCTGGCGCGCCAATGGGTTGTGAATGGCTGCGCCACGAAAGCAATTATGATAACAATCACTCCCAGAAGGAGAAAGACGGCACCCAATTCCATACCTACCTCACACCGAGCAACGGGTCAATGGCAGATTGAATTTCCTCAATGGACTGAAATGGACCGATTTGTTTAAACCGTAAGATACCTTGTTGGTCAATGATATAGGTTTCCGGCATGGCGATATTGCGATTAAAAATGGGGGTGATGCGTGTCCCCAGATCTGGTCCATTCGGGTAAGTGATTTTAAACTTGTCAAGAAAACTGAGCGCCTTCGAGTCAACATCCGTATAATCCACGCCCAGAAAAACCACCTGATTACCGGGCTGGTAATAACGCCAGGCAGATTCCATGGCCGGAGCTTCATCTGCGCAAGTGACACACCACGAAGCCCAGAAGTTGACCACTACCACCTTGCCTTTCAAACCGCTCAAGCTGGCTTGGTCTTTTCCTTCATACTTGTATCCATCAAATAGTGTCAACGTAAAATCAGGTACTTTCGAACCATTTGAAATAATGGGGTGCTGGGCCTGGATCAATCCAAACCCGAGAAGGGCATACAGGGCTAACGCGGCCAATATTACAACCAGCACCAGGATCCACACCCAAATCGGTGTTCGGCGGCGCGTCACAGCTGGAGGATTGGTTAAATTCTGTTCCATAAAAAAAAACCTATTTCCGTTTTCTTAGTTCATCTTCCAGACGGGAGGTATATTCATCCTCGCTGGCGGGTTCGGAATTGATAACTGTCCCAAGCCTTCTTTTTTTGGTCAGGTACCATGCCAGGAATATTCCAAGAAGTATTACTGATACGCCGACCAGAATGACCACCAGGGAAGGTAAATAAAGAAGGATGTTAAACCCCTTTTGCGGGGGTTCGGATAACACCCTGGCACCATAGTGATCGACAAAATATTGTTTTATCTCAGCAGGCGTTTTTCCCTGGGCTAGCATCTGGCGGATAAGTTCACGCCAGTCACGACATGCGTCCGTCGGACAAACATCCAGAGGAGTATTTTCACAAATCGGACAATACATTTGCTGGGCGATGGCATTGACTTCATCATCCGAGGGAGCCGGCGTTTGAGCGACGACAGTTACTGCTGGAACAAAGGACGCTGTAAATACCATGAAGAAAAGAGTCAATAGAACAAGGTTCTTCGTTTTCATACCAATCATCTTTACTGTTCGATTTCCACTTTTTTGTTGTCCGGCCATGCAGCTACGAGAAAGCCCAGAACGAGCATTCCCCCGCCAATCCACAACCAGGTCACTAATGGATTATCGTAAACCTTGAAAGGCGTCTGCTCCAAGGATACATTTTCCCAATTGACCAATACCACATACAGGTCATCCGCTGCAGTGCTGCGGATGGCCGGGATGGTCATCGGCTGGCCATCCGGGTAAACATCATAACGTGGAAATATTTGACCAAGGGATCTACCGTTATAAGATACACTCATCACAGCCCGGGTCACCTGCCGTCCATCCGTGTAAGGGAATTGAGCCAGCGCGTCATAGCGGAGAGTGTAACCGGAAATCTGCATTTCCTGGCCAACAGCGAGAGTCTTCTGCGTCTGGGATTGTAAAAATGTTATTCCAATGATCCCAATAGCCATCACGACCACGGCAATGTGAATGATGTAACCTCCATAACGCCGGCGGTTACGCGCTGTCAGACGGGCAAGCGCCGAGAAGAAATCCTCACCCTGACCTTTCATTCGCGCCCGGATGCCGCGCCAATACTCATACAAGGTGATGAAAACAACAAATGCCACCAATGTGAAACCAAGCAATGCAAACCAATGACGGAAATTCAGCGCGAACAACACCACCGGGACCAGGAGCGTTGGGATGAGCGGCTTCCAAATAGCGCGGCCAATGGTCTTTAGGGTTGAAAAACCCCATGCGGATAGTGGAGCAATGCCCATTAATACCAGTAGAGCTGCCCATAACGGGCCGGTGGCCCGTTGATAAAATGGAGGGCCAACGGTTATTTTCTGGCCTGTCACGAGTTCAGAGATCAGCGGGAAGATCACCCCCCAGAAACAGACGACCAGGATTCCAACAAAAAGCAGGTTGTTAAGCAGGAACAGCGCCTCACGGGATAGCAGGGACTTCATCTCAATTTCAGCTTTAAGGTCACCCCAGCGATAGATCAGCAGGGACAAAGAAATGACAGATGTGACGCCAATAAATATGAAGAACATCGGGCCAATGGCGCTCTGCGCAAAGGCATGTACCGATGATAGTACTCCGGATCGGGTCAGAAATGTACCAAAAATAACCAGCGAATAAGTCAGGATGATCAACAGCATGTTCCACTGCTTTAACATGCCGCGTTTCTCCTGGATCATTACCGAATGCAGGAAGGGTGTACCAGCCAGCCAGGGCATCAACGCTGCAATTTCCACCGGATCCCAGCCCCAATACCCCCCCCACCCAAGTACATCGTAAGCCCAACGCATCCCCAGCAAAAGTCCGATCGAAAGGAACACCCAGGCCACCAGCGTCCAACGCCGGGTCAAGCGGATCCAACGGTCATCCGTACGACCCGTCACGAGTGCAGCAATGGCAAAAGCAAAGGGAATAACAAAGGCGACAAAGCCAAGGTACAACATGGGCGGGTGTAAAACCATGCCCGGATGACGCAAAAGCGCATTCAAACCGCGGCCATCTGAAGGGGTGAAAAGACTCGCTCCGGCCGGAGCAAACATATGGGGTGCGATATCCCCACCAATTGTCTGCCATAAACGGATGAATGGATTTTCAAAGAAAATGATCAAAGAAATAAAAAACACCAACGTGAGTGCCGTTACGGCCACCACCCAGGGCAGGAACTCGCGATCACGGTCCCATTTACGAAAAGTCACTGCCGTGGCAAAAGCAGACATAAGCCATGACCAGAGGACCAGCGAGCCTGCCTGTCCGCCCCACAACGCAGTTACCTTGAGATACGCCGGCATGTCACGGCTGGTCACTGAATAGACATAATCCAATTCAAAATGGCCGGTAACCAGCAAGTATATAAGTGCCAGTACGGATATGCTGATAAGCGGGAAGGTCAACTGCAGGGCGCGCCGGGCACTTTCCACCCAGCGGTCAGATTTCGAAAAATATCCATAAATGGCTGCGACCACGCTGAAAAGGCCAACTGCAAATGTCACAATTAGAATGCCGTAACCAAATTGAGCCAGCATTAAATCTCCTTAAAAATCCCAAGCCACTCCAGGAAGGGATTCCTTATTAAATTAATTCCCGGTCACCTGGGAAGGCACAGCTTGTTCATACTTGGTCGGGCATTTCAACAAAAGTTCATCTGCTTGGAAAACGCCATCCTCGCCCAAATGTCCTGTGATGATAGCCTGGGCCTCATCTCGCATCAAATCGGGTTTTGGCCCGGAATAAGTAATAGCCAGATGATTCCGCGCCGGGTCCACAACCGCATCATGTAATACTTTAGCCAAACCGCCCTGCGCAGCAATCGTGGCATTGTCACCCGGGACATTGGCAATTTCAAAGGACAGATCATTCGTTTCCGGGTTGAATTGTATTGTGCTTCCAATGACCGCACCCGAAATCCGCAAACTACGGCCCACCATGCTGTCGCTTTTGGCGTGCACCTCATCCACGGTCAGGAAATATTCGGCATTCGCTTTTGTGGAAGAAAAAATCAGATAGATTACCGCCGCTAAAATTAAAAATCCACCAACTATAAATTTGGCGCGACCTCTTAGACCATTATTTGAAGATGGCTGCATCCTCTACCTCCAAATGATATATTCACTGCATTTTTACATAAAGAGATTAATACAAGCTGAGAACTCCAATTAATTCGTCGATCCCCTTTTTAGGCGCGTCCCGCAGGTGCGACAGAAAATGTCGCCAGGTTGAGCACGTTTCCCACATTGGTGGCAGTAAATAGGTTCGAGCTCGCTTTGCTTGCGCTGAGGTTTATACTTCTTGCCTGCCAAAGACCCTTGACTACTGCGCTGCCACAAAATAAAACCAGCGACACCGGCCACAATTAACAACAATCCAATTCCTGCCAGCACCCAGGGCAATATTCCCGTCATCGATATACGTCCCGGGGTTTCAGGTCCTGGCGTGGAAGCGGCCAAAACAGGCAGGCTCGAAATACTCAAATCATCCGTTTGTTTCTGGTAATCTATCTTCAGGTTAAAGGACTGCCCAGCTGCAAGGTTGGCCTTTTGAAATTGATAATTTGTCAAGCCATCCTGGCCTGGACCGGTATTAGTAGGTGCAATGCTGCTAGATACATTATCTGCTCCAGAAGGTTTCAGGAAATTGGCATCAAGTTTTTCTACTGCATAATCTCCAGACCATTCAAATTGAATATGCCGATTAATTCCATCCTTAACCAATGGCTCGTAGTACTCCACTTGCACCTGAAGCGAGTTCGTAGTTATATTAAGTACGGACAATTGACCTTGTATGGTTTTTTCGTAAGGGGTATTGATCAAGCCCTGGGAAGGGTCGATTATCGCGACTGCATTTATTTGACTATTTGCAGGGATGTGGAGCGCAAGGCTTGCAGGCAATTTGGTATCAGAAGCCAATGTGAGACGATAGATCATCAATACCGCTGGCTGGTCATATTCCGGCCAGATATCCACACTTAGCAGACTGAGATGCACCTCCCCCTGAGAGCTCACATGGGCAGGAATAATAAATGTGACAAAAAGCATTAGCATCAAAAGCAGCTTGCGCATTACACATCTCCTAGTAAGGGTCGAAAAATGGATTATATCTTACCATGAGAGGAAAGCGCTTTCACGAGGGACCAAACCACCCGGTTGACAGGGGTGGAAATATTCTTCTCCGCTCCTGTATGGATGATCGCGCCATTGATGGCATCCACCTCAGTTGATGCGCCCCGCAAAACATCCTGAAGCATGGAAGAAAGATTGCCTGAGGTGGATTGTGCCACCTCTGTTACAGTACGTACCGGATCTGAAAATGGCAAAGCCACCCCAAGGGCTTGCGCCACCGAGGCAGTTTCACGGGCAAGGTCCCCCATCAATTCGCACGCTTGAGGGATGGACAACAACTCGCCATTTTTTACGCCCAAAAGTGCAGTCAGAGGATTGATCGCGGCATTTACTACCAGCTTGCCCCATATAAATGGCCAGGCATCCTCAACCAGTTTTGTTTCAAATTTGGCTACACGCAACAATTGCTCTACCGGGCTAATCCGGGAGTGCTTTTCAAGGGTCACCAAACCGCCACCATTCAGACGGACGAAGCCAGGCTCAAGTGATGTTGCGCCCAGAGTGGTCACGCCACGGGAAACACGCCGCATGCCAAGGATCTTGGAAAGGATGGCATCGTTGCCCAGGCCATTTTGAAGAGTTACTGCCAGGCCGTCTTCTGCCAGACAATCCATCAATTGATACGCGGCGCGTTCAGTTTGCCAGGATTTAACCAATACCAGGGCGAATTCAGCGCCCCTGCAATCTTCCGGGTTGTCCGTAGCCCTGACCGGGAAGCTGCCCTCGCCATCCAGGCGTGCCCCTCCACTGCGCAAAGCTGCCAGGCCTTCCAGCCAGGTGCCAAGCATCATTACGTCCAAACCTGCTGCTGATAACCGGGCGGCAAAAAGCGTTGCAAGGGCGCCGCTTCCTACAATCAATACAAATTTACTCATTTAGGCCGATCAGCTATTTCCCTTAATAGCTGCTCCCATTCCTCGTCCGGCATTTCCACTGTGTGTTCGTCTGCCGGGTAGCGACGCGCTATTACATCATCAATATATTCACCAAAGGCACGCTGCATCTCGCCTCGTAAATCGGCATACTGCCTGACAAATTTGGGAATAAAACGGTCAAATAATCCCAGCAAATCATTTACGACCAACACCTGTCCGTCACAACCGGCTCCGGCTCCAATCCCAATGGTCGGAATGGAAATGCTTTTTGTGATCAATTCCGCCAAACGGGCCGGGATTGATTCCAACACAAGCGCGAAACAGCCGGCTTCTTCCAGGGAAAGGGCATCCTCCAACATGTGCCTGGCGGCCCGCGTGGTTCGTCCTTGAGGATGATAGCCACCCAGGGAATGGATCGACTGCGGCGTTAGACCGAGATGCCCCATGACCGGGATGCCCGCAGCAATAATGGCTCGGATGGCGTCCAGGCGCTCCCGCCCCCCTTCAAGCTTGACCACATCCATGCCCCCTTCCTGAAGGAACCGCCCGGCATTGCGAATGGCTTCCTGCACAGACACCTGGTAGGACATGAAAGGCATATCTCCGATGAGCATGGCGGATCTTGCCCCGCGTGCCACAGCACGACAATGGATGAGCATATCATCCATGGTGACTGGCAGCGTATTTTCATAGCCCAGAACGACCATTCCGAGCGAATCACCCACCAGGATGGCATCAATCCCACTCCGATCGAGAACCAGTGCGGTGGAATAATCATAGCCGGTAAGCATGGTGATTGGTTCACCATGCTCTTTCTTCTGACGCAAATATTGCAGGGTCTTTTTTCTTGGGATTAACTTTCCATCAGAAATAGGAGTTGTCGTTGACAAGGTACCCTCCATTGGGTAGGGGCCAGGTATTGTGAGAATCAATCAGTTCAAACACGAGAAAACAAAAAATTTGTTCATGTACGTCTCCCGTCGCGTTCAATCTGATACGCGCGGTGAAAAGGATTATTCCACAAAACATGCACCTTGGCAATCTGGTAACCCGCCTAATTCTGCTCTATAATAGAGAACAATAAATTCCGTCATTCACAGGAGGCTTCCATGCGACGGGTGTTTAGTTTCTTCTTTGGTGCGGTGACCGGTGGATTGGCAGGTGCGATCCTGGCGCTCTTATTAACTCCTGCATCGGGCCAGGAATTGCGCGCAAAAATCAGTGAAAGTGCCCAGACATTTGCTGTAGATATCCGGCAGGCAGCCAATACCAGGCGAATCGAATTGCAGGAACGGCTGGAAGTATTACGTGCTCCAAAACCTTGACTTAAAATCGGAAGACATAATCAATATCTATATTTTTGATCGTACACTTCCATAAAACTCATCCACGCGTGCCATATTGGAGTCATACTCGGCCCGCTCTGCGATCAGTCTGGCATTAATATTTGCAGCTTCTTTTCGCAGGGCGGGTTGATCGATAACGTGTACAATGGCGTCTGCCATTGAACGTGCATCCGCGGCATTCACAAGAATCCCGTTCACCCCTGTCTCCACCCATTCTTTCATCGATTCGGTATTCCCGACTACCGGAAAACAACCACAAGCCATCGCCTCCAAAAGTGAATTGGGGGTCCCATCATGGATGCTTGGGGAGACAAAAACCTGGGATTTTTGGAAAAGCATCCATAACTGTGCCTGGTTTAGGCGCGGCCATAATTTGGTTCTTGAACGGATCCCCAATTTATCAACCCAACGCTCAGATTCACTATCCCCCTGGAGGGAGGGGCAAACGAAAAGCGCCTGTGGTATCTGATCGATTACCATTGGGATGGACTGAAAGAAAACATCCTGTCGCAAGCTGCCGGGACGCTGACCGCGCGGATTTACGATAATCGGCACATCGGGTAATTCCTCTGGTAATGTTTCGAGCTTAGAGCTTGTCTCAATATCCTTCAACCGAATTCCACCTGATCCCGGCACGGTCAGAGTTGGCTTCCCTGTTTCAAAACCCATTTCACGGCTGAGGTCCACGTCACGTTGGGTATCGGTTATCAGGCCATTGGCGCGTTTTAATGTTGCCCGCGTCAGTCGGTTCATAAAATACGATCCGCGGGCGTGCAAGGTCAAATCATTCCCCCACGTGGAAACCACCAGCGGGATTTCAGACGGCGTGGTGATGGCAAGCATTCCTTCGAAAGGGATACGAAGAGCGTGCACCAGGTCTGGTTGGCTCTTAGCCACCAGGGCGCGGTAGCGTCCCTGATAGAATGCCAGGCTGAAAGGTCCAAGAAAGTAGCGCAGCAAACGCAAGCGGCTGCGCATTTGCCTGACCAAGCCAAATCTGTGTGGGCTTCCAACAGCATTGCCCACCTGGTTCCCGGCCATTCTTCCAAATGCCACCGGCAGAATTCGGAACGAAGCCAGGCCGGCTGGTGGGTCGCAAGGAAATGTTGAGATCAAATGGACATCAAAGCCCATCTCTATCCAGAACCTGAACCAGTTTAGGGCAGTGGGAGAACGTCCATCAGCAATGAAGAGAATTCTCATTTAAAAATCAATATACCATAAACCCGGAATGATGTTACATGACAACCGCCATGCAGGTACCAATTATTCCTGCCAGGAAGGTGGGACATATTCCTAAAGGCTGGTCCTGCCTGGATGTTTTTCTGGTATATTAGGGCGGCTATCATCAAAACCTTCCCGGAAAGTACGGCTCATCCATACTTCCTGGAGATTCAATCCTCAAGAGGCGTGCCAAGGTTTCAACAGGATCCAAGATGTCAGACAAAATACGACCTCCTGTTTGCGATTACGAAGGGTCAGATTACCAGACTCGCTTCTGGGACAAAGGTGGACGGGAATATGAAGATCGCAGTGAATCGATCGCCCTGAAACGCCTGTTACCCAAGAGCGGTAAGTTATTGCTCGAACTCGGTGCCGGGGCAGGTCGCAATACGCTGCGTTATGACGGATTCGAGCGCATCGTTCTTTTGGACTATTCCCGTTCTCAATTGAAACAAGCCCAGGACCTCCTGGGAAATTCCGGGCGTTTTATTTATGTTGCAGCGGATATCTACCGCCTGCCTTTTGTGGATGGGTTATTCGATGCCGCGACCATGATCCGCACCCTGCACCATATGGCAGATGCGCCGGCAGCTCTGCGGCAGGTACGCAATGTGCTTCAACCAGGTGCAAGCTTTATCCTGGAATTTGCCAACAAACGGAATATGAAATCGATCCTGCGCTATTGGTTCCATTTTCAATCCTGGAGCCCGTTTACCCCCAACTCGGTGGAGTTCGCGCCGCTGAATTTTGACTTCCACCCGCGCTCATTACATGACTTGTTGACAAGTCTTGACTTTCATATCGAAAAAACGCTGGCAGTCTCCTACTTCCGGATCGAGCTGCTTAAGCGGATCGTCCCTCCCCGCCTCCTGGCAGGATTTGATTCCATTTTTCAGTGGACCGGGGTATTGGGACAATTCTCGCCCAGTGTTTTTCTACGCTCCCGTGTCTTGGGAGATGGTGCTCGTCGGGAAATAGGAAAAGACCCCGTATCTTTCTTTAAATGCCCTGAATGCGAATTTTCACCTCTGGTCTTGGAAGATCAACAAATTCACTGCCCGTCCTGCAAAAGAAATTGGAATAAATCAGACGGTGTTTTTGATTTTCGAGGCGAAGATTAATGAAAAAGAACTTTTTCTTTGCCCTGCTCATTCTCATAAATATCCTTTTAATCAATTTATTTCTGATCCAGTACACGAACGCCAGTTATCCAATGGTAGGGAATGATTTTGCAGGTTTCACCTCCCGTCTGCTTGATTCACATCTCTATTACAAGGCAAATGGATTTGGCATCGAATGGTATACCCCCAATTTCGGAGGCGGGCTTCCGGCTTATCCAAACCCGGTCCAGACACAGTTCTCGCTGCCTCAAATTGCCACATGGTTCGTCAATCCTTATGCGGCTATTTTCGTTTCAACAGCCATTTATATTGCAATTGGTTTCCTGGTCACCTATCTGTTCCTGAAGAATGTGATGGATTTGCGTCCATTATCGGCAATCCTGGGGGCGGATTTCTTCCTCATCAACGGATTCCTGATCGAGCGCGTGGTTCTCGGCCATGTGAATCTCCTGACCTTTCCATTGATAATCATTCCGGTTTACGCAATGCTCCATCCCAAGCTCCCCAGTTGGATCGGCGGCGTTCTTATTTCAATCACAGGTGCAGCGCTGGTATATTCAGGTGGAGTTTATATTGCCATCATTGGCCTCTTTTCAACCCTCATTATTATTCCCTTGATTTACTTTTTAAAACCTCGGTTGATATCCTGGCGGAAAACCTTACCCGTTTTGATCTGGGGGGGCATCCTGACGGCGCTCTTGTGTGGTTCCAAGCTGTATGCGACCATGCAATATATGCGCTTCTTCAGCCGCGAAGTAAGCGATCATTACCCCACAAATTGGCTCACCGGATTGGGAGGGATGATCCTCCAATTATTTGGAACAATGAATTTTCTGCCTATTCTCAACGTGATTCATAAGACAAGCGCCTCCTTCACAGTCCGCCTGCTGAATTGGACCAAAACACCCTACGGCTTCTGGGAACTGGATTCATCCATCACCCCGGGGTTGCTCATCATTCTGATCATAGGCGCTCTTATGGTGATCTTCCGCAAGCCAGGAATTGAAACCAGGAATGTGACCATCAAGAAAATTGTCGCCGGTTTGTGTATTGGTTTTATCACCATCCTGGTGGCTGAATTCTCGATGGCCAAGGGTATCTTTTATGAATTCTTTCGGCAACTACCGATCCTGAAATCCTTACATGCCGATATCCGTTTTACATCCTCATTCATTCTTCCACTTGCAATCATGGGCGCCAAGGTTTTTGACACATGGCTTGGAAAATGGAAGACGCCGGTAAGAGGATTCTTAGCATACTGCATCATTGGCGGAATCTCAATTGCCAGCATGTGGTCATACTTTTTCATGCCGCTGAACATCCAGCCCCGTGATTTCGACGTAACTTCCATTTATAAGACCTATAAGCTCAGTTCTGAAGGGAATATCTTCCCGGTCACGCAAATCGTCCCGGATATGAACGATTATGAAGTCTTTATTTTGGGTTCCAGCAATACAAGGCATCATTCTGATGCGTTGTTCCGCGATGACAATGTGCTCTTAACTCCCCTGGTCCATGAAGGATCCGTCTATGATGTTCAGGACGGGTATTACAATATGACCAATCCCGCGAGTCTTGTTTTCCCCGAAATAAATGGTGCATCGTTTTTTGAGCGTATTCCGGTCTCGGATTATCAGAAACTGAATGATTTTGTCAATCGCCGTCCATCTGATTGGAAACTACCGCTTATCCAAATCATCCTCGATTGGACCGCGGGGGTCACAATCCTGGTTGAAACCTTCGCCATCATATTTTATATTGCGTCGAAGCGTATTCCATTTCTAAATAAATTGCATATCCGACACTCTCACGGCTCTTTGCGGGCCTAAAATCTCCTTTGAAATTGCAGGGCCGCGTAATCCTGTCAACCCAAAGTAGAAATGTCCCCATTATTCCAAAGTAGAGATGTCCCCCCGCGGGGGGACATCTCTACTTTGCGAAAGCGGGGTGGCGAAGCCCTTGCGCCAGGGATGGTTGGCAGCCGGTTTGTGAGCCTTGCTCTGGTTTAGGAGAGCCTGGTCAAGGTGCTTGGTCTGAACGATCTCAGCTTGTTTGGCTTGCATGTGGAAGATGGTGTACTCGAGGTTTTTGCATTTGTAGAGCAGTGTGACCTTGCCTTGGGCATCCAGGCAGACGGTTACTACCGCATGCTGCATGGCGTAGGTGGGTCGTTGCGTTTGGACCTGATAGACGACCTTCTGAAATTGGAGGGTCAGGTTTTTTGTTAGGAGACGGCTCTCCTGCCAGGTGAGGATGCGGGCGAGGTTATCCTGGGCAGTGAGCGGGCGATGGGCATCGTGGTCGCTTCTGGGGGAAACGGCAAAGCGTCGATTGAAATCTTCAACAAATTCTGGCAGGTAGCGATTGCCTGCTTCCCAAGAGCAGATGCTTTGCAAACGCAGTTCCTTGGGTAATCGATCTTGGAGGGTCTGGATGACTCGTTCGACCCGACCTTTGGCCTGGGGGGTATTGGCGCAGATGATCTGAATATCCAGTTCCTGCATGGCTCGTCCAAACTGGGTCAGGGCGTCCGAAGTACCTGTAGAGGGCTGATTGACCCGGAATATGCCATGTTTGTCGCTGTAAAAGGCACCTGGCTTGCCGTAGCGGGTGAAATAGCCTGCGGCGGCTTGACAGTAACCGAAGAAACTCTCACTCTCAACGAACTGTAACTCCACCAGTCTACCGGTGGCATCATCGATAAACGCCAATAGGTCACAGGCCGGGGCACGCCCTTCGAACCAGTCATGCGGCGAACCATCGATCTGGATCAATTCGCCAAAACAGGCCCGCCGTTCCCGCATCTGGTGCACAATTACCTTCCTGGCTTTCTTGGCTTTCCACAGACCTTCAACAATCATCAACTGGCGCACACTCTCGTCTGAGATCTTCAATCCATCCAACTCAACCAGTTTCTCACACGCAAATGTCGGCCCAAATCCCGTGTATTTGCTCTTCAAAAGATCCAGCACTTTTCGCTTGGTCTCTTCAGCCAATTGATGGTTGCTTGGCCTGCCTCGCCGCTTCGAAATCAATCCGCTTGCTCCCCCCTGTCGATAACAGCGCAACAACCGCTTCACCTGCCGCTCACTCATTCCAAGAAGTTCTGCAGCGGCTTCCTGTTTCAGCCGCTTTCCATCCAGCCGTTGCATTACTTCCAATCGGTTCACTTCTTTCTGACTCATCTGTAGTAGTTCCATTTCTTGTCCCTTTCGAAGGGGACATTTTAACTTTGGTAGAAAGGGACTCTACTACTTTGGGCTAACAAGGGCCGCGTAATCCTTGCACCTTTTAAGCTTGTATGTTAAAATGTCCCACGTTGTTGTAGTGCCAATACCGAACGCATCGAAAAGTGGGCAACCCCCACTTTTCTGCGTGTAATAGAGATTTTGAAGAGCAGGTCGATCATGAAGAATGAATTTGCATTGGCTTTCAACGAAGTGTTGGAAGAAAAACAGCTGCCCAAGGATATTATCCTTTCGGCCATCGAATCAGCCATGGTTTCCGCCTACCGGCGGGCAGTTAATGCATCCACCGCCCAGCAGGTCGAAGCCAAAATTGACCCGGAGAGTGGGCAAGTAACCATCTTCGTAGAGAAAGAAGTTGTCGAAGATGTACAGGATGAGCGCACCGAGGTGCTGCTTGAAGATGCCCGCCGGGTGAATCCGGAAGTTAACCTGGGTGATATGGCAATCGTCGAATCCACTCCCAAGGATTTCGGCCGCGTTGCCGCCCAGACAGCCCGCCAGGTAATCCAGCAACGCATCCGTGAAGCCGAACGGCAGATGCAGTCGGATTATTTTGAAAAGCAAGTCGGCGAAATTATCAGTGGAGTGATACAGGCAGTCAATATGACCCAGGGTGCGACAGTGGGCCTGGACATGAAGGCTGAGGGAATCATGCCGCCGAACCAGAAGATTCCCGGGGAACGCTTCAAAGTGCACGATCGTGTACGCTCCATTATCCTGGAAGTCAAGGAAAGCCCGCGCGGCCCGCAAATCATCCTTTCACGTTCTCACCGCAACTTTCTGCGGCGCCTGCTTGAAAACGAAGTACCTGAAATTTATCACGGCATCGTTGAAATCCGCGCCATCTCTCGCGAACCCGGTCAACGCGCCAAGGTGGCTGTTTCGGCCACCCAGCCAAACGTGGACCCGGTTGGTGCCTGCGTGGGAATACGCGGCGTCCGAATCCAGGCCATCGTAAAGGAATTACACGACGAAAAGATTGACATCATCGAGTGGAATTCCGACCCGGTGATATATATTTCCAAAGCCATCAGTCCGGCCAAGGTCTCAGGGGTTTATTTGAATGAGCTTGAAAAGACTGCCACCGTGGTTGTTCAGGAAGATCAATTGAGCCTGGCTATTGGTCGTGACGGGCAGAATGCCCGCCTGGCTGCCAAATTGACCGGCTGGCGTATTGATATTAAATCCCTGACCGAGGCTGCCACGGATGCCATTGTCAAGGTGCAAACCGATCCAGCCATGCAAAACATCGCAGAGGCCGAACACGATCACATCCCGGCCATTGAAGAAATTTTATCCAAGAAAAGCGCCGGACGTCCGTTGACACCGGAGGAATTTCTATCGCTTATCCAGTTCGTGGACCGGGTTGAGCGACGCACAGTCGAACAGAAGAAGGCTGAAGCCGTCGCAGAAAAAGAACTGGTTGACGCAGCACGTGCAGGGATTCCGGATGCTGCATTTGAAGCGGATATCTCGACTTTAGGTCTGCCCGATCATGTTTACACCATATTAACTGAGGCTGAGCATCGCACGGTCGGGAACCTCATGATGGCGATGAAACTTAATCGCGACAACGTTTATGGTCTGTCAGGAATTGGCCCCAAGGCCATGCAGTCCATCGAAGCAGCGTTGGCAAACATATCCTTCCCGGAGCCCGAGAAGCCCATTGAAACACCCGCGATCGAAGCAGTAGCTGCAACGGAGGAGATCCCCGAAGCAGCCGCAGTCGAGGCCGCACCGGTCATCGAAGAGGCCGCACCGATTCCGGAAGAAAAAGCCCTGGTAGAGCCTGCTGAAGAGAGTAAAGAAGAAGAAAAGGACTTCGATAAAATCTTCTCATTACAAAACGTCCTGGCAGTACCGGCGACAACGGATGAAGAGAGTGAAGAAGATCGGAATAAGAAAAAAGAGAAGAAAGCCAAGAAAGGTCGTGAGCTGGAATTCGACGAGAAGCGCGGTGAGGTCGTAGCCCGCAAGAAACACAAGCGCGGCGACTCTGATAGCGCACTTGAAGAATGGGAATAATTGCGTTGAGACGCAGGCTTAAGCCTGCCATGTGGAACCATTAAGGTGACTGCCAAACCTGTAAAACGACCCAAACATATACCCCAACGCACCTGCGTAGGATGCCGCATGGTACTGCCCAAACGGGCATTGATCCGCCTGGTTCGACAACCTGAAGGGGTAAGAGTGGATCCAACCGGCAAACTGGCGGGGCGGGGTGCATACCTGCATAATGTCCGCAGCTGCTGGGAAAAAGGTTTGGGAGGACCGCTGGCTCACGCCTTAAAACTGGATCTAACCGCCGACGATTTGGACACTCTCCGCCAGTTCATGCTTAACCTGCCGGAGGACAACGAGGATGCCGGTGACAAGGAATAGAGATCGTATGCGCTGACGATAAGCCGATCGCTCAGCCGGCGGTCACCCGGGTTTTCTTGAGAAAACCCATACCGAAAGGCCCGGAACCGTATAACCCGTTTGTGTGTATATCTTGATTTACACACAAGCTGCTTAACTGAAAGAGGTACCGTATGAGCGATCCTGTGAATAAAAAGATTGAACTTCCCGCGAACATCTCGATCCGGGATTTCGCGCAGATCATTGAAGTAAGTCCAATTCAGATCATAAAGAAATTGATGAGCAATGGGGTAATGGCCAGCATAAACCAATCAATTGATTTCGATACTGCTGCAATCCTGGCTGACGAGCTGGGATTTGAGGCTTCCCTTGAAAATCAGGAGGCGCAGCAGGAAAAAGAGATCGGCGAAGTGCCATTATGGAGGCAGACAATTGCAGACGAAGAGGAGGCGGCGTTAAGATCACGCCCGCCAGTTGTGACCATCCTTGGTCACGTTGATCACGGAAAGACCTCCCTTCTGGATGCAATTCGTCATACCAACGTGGCTGAAGGAGAAGCAGGTGGTATCACACAACATATCGGCGCCTACCAGGTGGAATTGAAAGGCCGGCAGATAACCTTCCTGGATACGCCTGGTCACGCAGCCTTTACCGCGATGCGGGCACGCGGCGCCCAGGGGGCAGACATTGTCATATTGGTCGTTGCCGCCGATGATGGCGTGATGCCGCAAACCAAGGAAGCCATAGCCCATGCCAAGGCAGCCCGGGTACCCATCATAGTGGCACTCAATAAGATTGACAAACCGAATTCCAATCCGGAACTTGTCAAGAAGCAACTCAGCGAAAATGACCTTGCCCCGGATGAATGGGGAGGCAATACCATGGTCATTCCTGTTTCAGCCAAACAAAAACAAGGCATCGAGGACTTGCTCGAGGCCGTCCTGTTGGTGGCTGATAATACCGATATCCGCGCCAATCCCAAGGGGGAGGCCATAGGCACCGTTATTGAAGCCGAGCTGGATAAATCCAAGGGACCGGTGGCCACACTACTGGTCCAAAATGGGACATTGAGATCCGGGGATATTGTGGTAGCCGGGAATGCCTTTGGACATTTGCGTGCCATGTTTGATTTTCATGGCAATAAAGTCGAGAAAGCCGGACCTTCCTTCCCGGTGTCGGTAATGGGTCTCAGCGCCATGCCATCCGCCGGGGATGTGTTCAAGGTGGTGGAAACGGAAAAAGAAGCCCGCCAGATCATTCTGGAACGCAGCGAAGCTGCCAAGAAACAGACCTCCTTGCCCAAGAAAATGACCCTGGAAGAGCTGTTTTCCAAGGTTAAATCGGGCGAAGCAAAAGAATTGAACCTGATCTTGAAAGCCGATGTACAGGGCTCGCTGGAACCAATCGTCAACGAAATTAACAATCTCGACAGTGGCGATATCGCCGTAAACATCCTTTACGCCGAGACTGGCAATATCAATGAAAATGATGTGCTTCTGGCATCCTCATCCCAAGCCATTGTCGTTGGATTCAATGTTCAAGCCGATGTGGCCGCCCGCCGGCTGGCAGATAAAGAAGGCGTGGATATCCGGTTGTACGATATCATCTACCGTCTGATCGAAGACGTGGAAAAAGCCTTGAAAGGCATGCTGGCTCCGGAATTTACCGAGAAACCCATCGGTAAGGCGGTGGTTTTGCAGGTTTTCACCCTGTCAAAAGGGAATAACATCGCCGGCTGCCGGGTGACCGAAGGCGAAATCCGCCGTAATGGCAAGATACGGGTCACGCGTGGCAAGGATATCGTCTACGAAGGCGAGGTGGGCTCACTGAAACATGAAAAAGAAGATGTACGCGAGATCCGCCAGGGCTTCGAATGCGGAATTGGCCTGAAGAATTTCAGCGACTTTCAAGTTGGTGATGTTTTTGAATGCTTTACGCTCGTTAAGACGGTCGCCGAGTAAGGATCGTGGAGTAATTTATGCCTTCCAAAGTACGACTCCAACGGATTGCGGATCGCATCCGCCAGGATCTCTCAGAATTGCTCATCCGGGAGATCAGTGACCCGCGACTTCACCAGATCTATATCACCGATGCCAAAGTGGACCGGGAACTGGCCTTTGCCGATATTTACGTCTCGGCGGTGGAAGGGGCGGTGCGCAGCGCCGAGATCCTGGAAGGGCTGGAGCATGCCAGCGGATTCCTGAGACATACATTGGCTGCCCGGATAGAATTACGCACCTTCCCGCGCCTGCGCTTCCACTGGGATCCCACGCCTGAACATGCCGACCAAATTGAACGTTTGCTGGCGGAATTAAGAAAAAATGACCGGCCTTCAATCGAAAATTAAGCAACGAATTCAAGCGGCGCAATGCGTCCTGGTCACATCGCACGTCCGTCCGGATGGCGATGCCATCGGCTCCAGCCTGGGACTCGCCCTGGCGCTCCTGGATGCCGGGAAAAAGGTCCAGGTGGTGCTTTCGGATGGGCTGCCGGCTTCTTTCAGGCACCTCCCAGGCAGTGGACTGATCAAAACCAGGGCAGCAGGTGAGTGCGATCTGATCATCAGCGTCGACTGTTCGGATTTGAAACGTGTTGGCAAAGCCCTGGATGGCTACCGTACTCCAGATATTGTCGTTGATCACCACAGTACCAATGATGCTTTTGGGATCCTGAACCTGATCGAACCGGAAGCTGCCGCAACTGCCTCGGTTTTAACCCGTCACATGCACTCCTGGGGGCTGACCATCACCACTCCCATTGCTGCCAACCTGCTTACCGGTTTGGTCACCGACACATTGGGTTTTCGAACATCAAACACGACTCCCGAAGTCCTTCGCCAGGCGGCTGACCTGCTCGAAATCGGTGCAGATATGAGCACACTTTACTACCGCAGCCTGATCCGGCGCACCTTCCCGGCCGCCAAATACTGGGGGGCAGGTCTCTCCAGGTTGGAGCGCCTCGATGGGATTGTCTGGACTGCCCTGACGGCAGCCGATCGCAAAGCCTCCGGCTACAGCGGAAATGATGACGCTGACCTCATCTCGGTCATCAGCTCCATAGATGAGGCAGATGTGGCCATCATCTTTACAGAACAAAACAAGAACAAAACCAAAGTATCCTGGCGCGGGCTGAAACCAGAAATTGACGTTTCCCGCGTTGCCAGCCAATTCGGTGGAGGAGGCCATAAAGCCGCCTCCGGTGCGGAAATTCCCGGCAGCCTGGACGAGGTGTGCGAACGTGTCCTGAATGCCACTCGGAAGGCATTACAATTGCCTATATAATGCAGTAAAATAGGGGCAGTCTTTCAATTCGCGGGGAAGGGCTACAAAAATTAAGGAGGAATATAAATGGAAAGTCAAGATATCAAGAATGCCATTTCTGGCATCCTGGTGGTGGACAAACCGGTTGGTTTAACATCGCATGATGTGGTTGATATCATCCGGCGTGGTACGAATATCCGCCGGGCTGGACATACGGGTACGCTGGATCCACGCGCCTCGGGCGTGCTGGTGGTACTGATCGGGCCGGCCGTACGTCTAAGTGAGTTCGTCTCGGCCTCGGATAAGCGTTACCAGGCCATCCTGCGACTGGGCAGTTCCACTGATACATATGATGCCGAAGGAACCTTCACCCAGCAGGCTGCTGCTCCTGTTAATGTCACTGAGGAACAGTTTAACGAGGTTCTTCAGCGGTTTATCGGGGAAATCGAACAGACCCCGCCGGCCTATTCGGCTGTCAAGGTGCACGGACGTAAAGCCTACGAAATGGCGCGCGAAGGCGAAGAAGTTGAACTCGCCCCGCGCAAGATCAACGTCTACCACCTGGAAGTACTGGAATGGGCACCACCGGAAGTGGTCATTGATGTACACTGCTCGTCCGGTACATACGTCCGTTCCCTGGCCAATGATGTCGGCACGGCTCTCGGCTGTGGTGCCTACCTGGTGGGACTGCGCCGCACCAAATCCGGCCGCTTTACCCTGCGGGATGCCACCCCCCTGCGCAGGCTGCAGGAGACTTTTACCGCCGGCAATTGGTACCAGTTCCTGATCCCGGCTGCTGAAGCCCTGGCAGAATGGTCGGCGGTCGAACTCAGCCCCGACCAGGTCGAGGAAGTCAAGCACGGTCATCGCGTCAAGGCCGCCGCAGATGCCCAACCAGGATTGGTGCGCGGTGTCAGTATGGCCGGTGAGCTCATTGCCATCATGGACCTGGTCACGGGTGAGGATGGCTCTTTGGAGTGGCAGCCGAAGAAAGTCTTCTTCTCCTGATTCAAATTGCATCACTACCATTCCCTCGACGATATCCGCCTGGATGACACCTGGCTGACCATCGGTATCTTTGATGGCGTCCATCGCGGCCACCAGGAAATCCTGCGCCCACTGGTATCCGGGGCGCATGCGGCCGGCCAACTGGCCGTCGTTTTGACGTTCAACCCCCACCCCGCAGTCGTGCTGGGCGGCAGAACGGACTTCAAATGCCTGACGACTCCAGACGAGCGCGCCGTGCTTTTAGGGTCGTTTGGCGTGGATGTGGTCATTACCCAGACCTTTGATCGTGCCCTGGCTGACCACACCGCCATGGATTTCATGCAGCGGCTCTCTAGCAGACTGGGTTTGCGTCACCTTTTTATTGGCTATGACACCGCCCTGGGGCGCGGCCGGGAAGGCGATGCCGCCAGGCTGACCGAGATCGGGAAGGAACTGGGCTATTCCGTTCAGGTCATCCCGGCGTTGAAAGACCAGGCGGGCGTTATTTCCTCCACGCGCATCCGGGCTGCCGTTGCCGCCGGGAACGTGGCCGCAGCTGCCTCCGACATGGGCCGGTATTATTCCATAACCGGCCAGGTCGTCCACGGAGACGGGCGCGGGCATACCCTCAACCTTCCCACAGCCAACATCCATATCCCGCCTGACAAAGTCCTGCCCGCCTACGGCATTTACGCCTGCCGGGCCTGGGTGGAAGGACAGGGCCATCCTGCTGCCACCAGCATCGGAATCCGCCCGACTTTCTACCCCGACGAGCCGCCCGCTCCCACCATTGAAGCACACCTGCTGGATTTCAACCGCAACCTGTATGGGCAGGATGTGACCCTCGAATTTGTGGAGTATTTGCGCCCGGAAGAGAAATACCCTTCCGTCCAGGCGTTAATGAAACAGATCCAAAAAGATATTGCCCGGACGAGGTGGATCATCGGGAATTGATTTCACTGCGAGAATCGCAGAACGCGCTTGGAAACCCGGCATCCTCTCCACCCATGGGGCGAATCCTAAACTGATACACGACAACTGCCTATGCGGAGGAATTCCGCCCAAAATGTACTTATAATCTTGCTGCCATAGAATTCGATGGACTTCTTTGTCGGATTGCCGCCTTTTGCTGTCGATTAACCTAACAACCCCTTCAGAATATCCAAACTTAACTGCTGGCGATATTAACAACAGTGGATAAGAGATTAAGTGCTACGCATGCCTCAACGGCATGCGTAGCTTTTTTGACAGGCACACCGCCTGCTCCCGGCACGCTAACCTTCGGAGGGTTCGTGCCAGGGGTACTAGGAACACCAACATATTGGCGCCCGGAAAGGCGTGCTGTTGTTTTCATTTCACCAAGAAAAACGCTGGGAATGAATAAGAAAGGAGGATAAGAGATCGAAAATTTGAGAATCGATCGCATTTGGAAGGTCGGCCCATTCTAAATTTCATGGAATCCTAAAATATGAACTGGTTCAGGTTTTCATAAGGAGAAGAATGCAATGAAAACACATTTCAGAAAGTTGAATGTACTTGTAAGTGGATTACTGTTCCTGGCCATGCTTCTGGGATTGGCAATGCCCTCGCTCAATGTGAGTGCTGTTGGCACCACCATCCTCGTGGACAACTTACAACCTGACTTCACCTCCCCCGGCGGAGGAGGCGTTTGGTCTGCCTACTATGGTCCTAACAATGGTTATGCGCCTGTATCGCCGGGGGTGACAGCCCTCTTCGACGGGCGTGAAGCAGGCATCATCAAAGCCGGCATCTCACCTGATACGAGTGATGGGATTTATTGGGATGAAGGCATTTTTGCCTTTCAAGTACCATCCGTACCCCTTTCTGATTTCGCTTCACAGGTTCTCACATATGATGTCGAAAATGAGTCGGGTACAAACCCAGTGTGGGTACGCATCCGGTTGACTGATGGAGCTAAAACAACATACCAGTTTGTACCCACTAGCAATCCCTTGAGCTGGCATACGGTTAACGCAGCTGCCGGCGATTGGTACCTTATGGATATAAATGGTAATGCGACTGGCCCCGCAAGGACGCTCACGCAGGTAGCTACAGACAATCCCGGCCTGGCAGTGGATCGTGTCTACCTCGCGTTGGGTATGGGTAATTCATACAATGTAAGCCCCGGAGTGGGAACCGTGGGGTGGGTGGACAAGGTTGTGATCAATACCACGACCTACGACTTTGTGGTTCCCACAAAATGGTATGTGGCCAAAACCGGTTTGGACACCAACGAGGGCACGCTGGCCTCGCCCTTCCTGACCATTTCGCATGCCATTAGTGTGGCTGCCCAAACTGGCGATACGATCCATGTGGCAGCGGGGACTTACAACGAATCGATCATAATCAACAAGTCGCTTACCGTGCTCGGCGCCCAGGCAGATGTTAATCCGATTGATGGTGGAAGAACTGGCGGAGAGAGCCAGATCTCAAGTTCATATGCCGTGAAAATCGATGCGAGCGATGTTATCTTTAACGGATTTGAACTGGCAGACTTTCGGTACGGCATAGATGTCGATCATGATGAAACTGGCTATGCAGCACCGGATTATACGCTGCAGAATATCACCGTCTCTTACAACTGGATTCATGCGCAAGATGCTTGGGTCGGTTTCACCACCAGCCCGGGGTTGCTTAAGAATCTCCTCATCACACACAACATCATTGACGTGAACAATGTTACACCGGGTGGTGATGCTTACGCCCTTTCTGCGATCGGCTTCAGCAGCGGCACTAGCCCAAGTGGGCATCCCACCTATGAGAATATTGAGATTTCATACAATGATTTACGCAACCTGAGCCCAGATGGGGGGTACACCTTGTTCAGCGGCGCAGACCCGGGTGCCTACCTGATCAACGGGATGGTGATCAATGGGAATCGCTTCCGTAATGTGCCTACTGTTGGAGCAAATCTCAACATTGGCAATATCCTGAATGGGCAATTTACCAATAATCTGGTTGAGGATATCGGTGGCACGATTGGCATTGATACAGGGACCATTTCGGGCAACACCTTCCGGAATGGTGCTTACCTGGCACTCTGGGGCAACGAGTATGGTTTCACCCGGCCATCCAGGAACCTGACAGTATTCAACAATGACTTCACCGATGAAGTCTATGGCCGTGGCTTCAGGGTGAGGACTGGTGCAGATCCCACGACTATCCAGGTAACCAACAACTTCTTCCGTAATTCAGGGATCAACCCAGGAGATCCAACGCCCTTTGGGCCGCCCTGGGATGGTTATGTGCTCATCAACCAGGAAACTGGGGGACTGAACGCTATCAACAACTGGTGGGGGGCTTCTACTGGTCCGATCACTGGAAGGCTCTCTGGAACGCTCACAACTTCACCCTGGATCACATCATTTACAGATGATCCAGCCAAGAATGTTCCACCTTCCACTCTACAATGGCCGTTGTCAACTATGGGATTAACCCGCCAGCCCGGCTTTTGGCCAACAAACGTCGTCACCAACGTTCCACAGCCTCCGCTGCCCTCCAGCTTCTGGGGCTACTTCAAATTCTATGATGGCGCTCCGACCTCGTCTTCGCTTCTCACGGCCAATATTGACGATATGACCGGTCCTGCGGCTTCAGTCTATGTAATAAATGGCTCGCCTTGGCCGCGTTACGCCTTCAACGTACCAGGTGACCTGGCTGGGACACCTGATAAGGAAGGCGGGGTGGAGGACGATGTCATCACCTTCAAGATAGGTGATCGCATCGTAGGAACGGGTGTCTGGCATGGTGGGACAAATGTCCAATTGGACTTCGACCCGCCGCAAGCAGTTCCCGGCGGTCCATACTACGGCCTGGTGGGCGCTTCGATCAGCCTGAACGGCTCCGCCAATGACTGGGGTGTTCCCCCTGAAACATTATCTTTTGCCTGGAATCTGGATAGTAATCCTGATTATGAGACGCCAGGCCAGAATATAAGTCAATCCTGGCCAACCGTTGGGGATTATACGATTGGCCTGCAGGTGACCGATTCTCATGGCGGTGTGGGAACTGCCACGACTACCGTGCATATCGCCTCGATCACGCTGGGCAGCCTAAGCCAGACCTATGACGGCACTGCAAAAGCAGCCACTGCCACCACCAACCCGCCCGGCCTGACAGTGAACTTCGCCTACACACCAGATGATCCGCCGGTAAATGTTGGAAGCTATGGCGTCACAGCTACCATCGCTGGCTATATCGGTTCAGTAACGGGTACTTTGGTTATCACCCCGGCGACCGCTACGATCGTTTCGGTGGGAAATCTTAATCCGGTGGCACCCACTGGTCCCTTCGGTGTGACCGTCACCACCAGCCCGAGCGGAGTGCTGACGACCGCCACCTACACTGGTGTTGGCATTGTCTACGGGCCATCCACTACTCCGCCGACAACTCCGGGCACCTATAGCGTTGTGGTCGCCATCACCGATCCCAATTACACCGGCAGCTCCGTCACCGTAACGATGCACATCCAGACCACCTGTGACGTAACCGGCCTGGTGGCCGGCTGGAACCTGGTCTCGCTTTGCCTGGCGCCGGTAAACACGACACCGGGCACCGTCCTGAACAGCCTGAGCGGTAGCTACGACCTGGTGTATGGCTGGGATGGCAGCGTGGCCAGCAACAACTGGTTGAAGTTCGCCCCGGGTGGCCCGGGATATGCCAATAACATGACCAGCCTGAACGAAAAGATGGGCTTCTGGGTGCACATGACCGGGGTAGGTCCCCTGACCCTGGCAGTCACCGGTTATCCGCCCGTCTCAACGTCCATCCCGCTCTCCATCGTTGGTGGTGGCTGGAACCTGGTGGGCTATCCTTCCCTGACACCGATGGCCCTCGCCGGGACGCTGCACGATTTCACCCTGATCTATGCCTATCATGCCGGCGACACCAGCATCCCGTTCGACCCGTGGAAGCTGTATGATGTGGCGGCGCCCGCCCCCTGGGTCAGCGACCTGCAGAGCCTGACGAAGAATTGGGGCTACTGGATCTATGTGACTTCTACTTATTCCTGGACGGTGACCTACTAAGAGATCGATCCTTTTGAACACTAGTTCCCTCGGGGGAGGCCTTGAAAAGCCTCCCCCCAAAGACCTTTCTCAGCACATTTCGAAAAATGTTGTTCTTATTTTTTTATTTAAAGTTAAGAATAGAAAGGAGGCAGTTTGGATCAATCATAAGGATATTTCTGGTAAGTAGCTATATTTGACCTCTTCTATAAATGATAAGCGGCCAAAAGAAATTCAAAATAATGTAAGTTCATATCGTAAATAAATTAGGAGATACAATGAAGACCCAAAAACAAAGTAAGGTTCTAACTTTTATCACCATGCTCGTTTTGGTAAGCATGCTGCTGGTGCCAACCGGAAATATCCGTGCTCAAGCAGCACAACCCCCTGCTCCGGCCTCGCCTTTTGATGGAAATATTCCATCAGGGAGCGGAGCAGCAAGCACTGCAGGCGCATCTTCGTTGAGGTCATCCACGTCGCTGAGCGTATTCCAAAAAGGTGCGGACCGCCTGCTAGCCTTTCAGAACCCTGACGGTGGCTTTCAATGGCAGGTGATCGACCCACCAGGCGCAAGCCCGACGAACATAATTGGTCCGACCGCACAGGGTCTTGCAGAAGCTTTTTATCACACGATCGATCCCGGCCACTTGGCAGCATTGAAGAATGCTGGAACGTTCCTGTTATCAGAAGGGGGAGAGAGAGGAAAATTCAGCCCTTCAGCCGGTTATCTGGCCGTCACTCTGGATTCTATCTTTGGTGGCACTACTTACACCTCCTATGTAAAAACGAACTATTATGACAAGTTAGCTGCCGGCACATATGTTCGTGATAGTGATGGCAACACCTATAACACAGCCTCTTATGTTCAATCTATCCGTAATGGACGAACTGGTAATATAACAACCATGGCTTGTTGGGACATCGGTATAGGTCTGGTCAGTGCTGCATTAATCGGTGCTGATACTGGCCCTTGGATTACTGGGGTGGAGGCAGAGGTAAATGAATTGGATGGCGCTGCACCATATGGTAAATATTATGATGTGATCGGTCTAGGTGCTGCTCTGCACGGTTTGTCCCTGGTTGGAGCTACTTTTGATCCGACGGCAGGCCTTTATGCAGGTGCGAGCAACCTCCAAGATCTCGGAGACATTCTAGCAACCTTCCAGACTTCAGATGGGGGTTTCACATATGATCCAGATAACATTATTCCCGACAATGACGGCGTCCAATATACTGCCTATGCCATGCTGGGGCTCAATCAACTGGACCGAGCACGTTATTTGACTGTGATTCAGAATGCCGCTACTTATCTGGCTGGGACACAGCTTCCTACAGGCGGTTGGCTCCCGTATCCGCCGTATACTGCCGATCCGGTTTACTTCGGTGAGAACAATGAAATCACTGGCGAAGCATTGTGGAGTATGAGCGTTGCGGATGGCGGATATCCGCTTTCGGATATATATGTCTGCCCAGTTGCTGATGGCGATTGCGGACATCCGGGTGCCAGCACCCATTCCATCCAGGCGGCCATCGATGCCGTTGGTCACAGCACAGTTTATATTGCGGCTGGTACATATACCGAGAATGTCGTCGTCGACAAGTCGGTAGAGATTGTAGGCGCTGGACAAGGCCTCACGATCGTTCAACCGGCTGTCTCCAACCCAAATCCTTGCACAGGTAGTTCCTTATGCGGTGGGGCGGCCAGCAATGTCTTTCTCATCCAGGCGGACAATGTGGTCATCCATGATCTGACTGTGGACGGCGACAATCCTGCACTCACCAGCTCGTATGATCTGGGAGGCGCGAACGTGGATGCCCGCAACGGCATTATAAAGAACACTGACGCCACATATAACGGGTTGGAAGTCTACAACGTCACCGTCCAAAACATCTATCTGCGCGGCATCTACTCCACTGGCGGGTCGTTCAACTTCCACGACAATATTGTCACAAATGTCCAAGGTGATGGTTACTCCATTGGCATGTTTGCCTGGTACGGACCTGGTATCATGCAGCATAATACCGTCTCATATGCCAATGACGCCATCAGCGCCAACCACTCCAACGGCATCCAGTTCCTGAATAATACTGTCACCTTCTCTGGAAGCGGTGTTCACACCGACAATGCCGGAGACAGCGGCGGCGTTGCTGACCTGATTCAGGGCAATCACGTTGACTGCACCGGAAGTACACTCGGTAAGTACGGAATCTGGACCTTCGTGCCCTACATTGCCCCTACCGTAAATATTAATACCATCATAAACTGCGATCCCGGTCTTGCGGCTTTTGGGCAGGGCGCGGCGGTTACTCCACAGTTCACCAACAATACGGTTACAGGTAATGGATCACCCAATAGTGCAGGCATCTATATCACCACAGACCTGATTTCATGGGGCTACTCGGATGTAAGTGTGAACTTCACCGGGAATACGGTCACCGGCTTCAATTACGGGATTGAGCTGGAAGCGGGTTTACACTCTACGTGGGGTAATACATATCCATACACTGCCCAAACCATCAATGCAACCTTCTCCACAAATAACATTTCCGGCAATACCGTCGGCTTGGCAGAAGCAGTCGATAGTACTGGCGGCGGTGGAACCTATACTGCAAGTGCCAGCCCCAACTGGTGGGGCGATGCCAGCGGTCCATTAAACACGACCAGCAACCCAGGTGGCCTCGGCAACGAGGTTGTCCCGACCAACGTGGTCTTCGACCCCTGGTGCCTGAATGCGTCCTGCTCTGGGCTCCAGCTGCCACTTCCGTCCAGTTTCTACGGCTATATTCACTACTATACAGGCAGCGCATCTGGCAGCGTTGATGCTTTTGTACCGGATGTGACTCCGGCAGTACGCAGCGCGACCATTGCCCTTGACGCGGGGGTCCCTGCCTACCAGATGGATGTACCCGGTAATGTAACCGGATTATCCGGCAAGAATGGCGGGCTGGAAGGAGAAACGATAACCTTCAAGATCGGCTCGGTCGTGCTCGGCACACACACCTGGAACAGCGGAACAAATACCCGCTTGAACTTCCACCCACCTGAAGCGGTTATCGGCGGTCCATATAATGCCCTGACAGGCGTTACACTCAATTTCAACGGCTCCGCCAATGACTGGGGCATTGCCAACGCTGCTGATGTCATCACCTACGCGTGGGACATGGACGGCAACGGCAGCTACGAAACCACCGCTCAGAACACTACGAAAAGCTGGTCGACGGTTGGGGATTATACGGTCGGCTTGCAAGTGACCGACTCCCTTCGCGCGGTAGCGACAGCCACAACCACCGTCCATATTGCCTCGATCTCCAGTCCACTGGGAGGCCTGAGCGCGGTCTATGACGGCAGCCCGCATGCGGCGACCGCCACCGTCAATCCATCCAGCCTTGCGATATCCTTTACCTACAATGGCTCGTCAACTGCTCCAACAGCTGCCGGTACCTATGCGGTCGTTGCCAGTATTGCCGGCTACAGCGGTACCATCACTGGTACGCTGGTCATCGACAGGGCGACGTCGGCTGTGACGGTAACCTGCCCGACGACCCCGCAGACCTACACCGGCTCGGCCATCACACCCTGCACCGCGGCCTACTCCGGCGCGGGAAGCCTGAGCGGTTCGTTGAACCCAACCTATCTGAATAACCTGAATGTTGGAACGGCAACCGCCAATGCAACCTATGCAGGCGACAGCAACCATTACGGCAGCAGCGGCACGAATACCTTCACCATCGCAAAAGCAACTGCCACGATCATTTTGAGCAACCTAAACCCGGTCTACGATGGCAATCCGAAGAGCCCCACGGTTACTACTGTTCCGGCTAGTCTGGCTTACACCATCGTCTATACTCCCGGCGGATCAGTTGCGCCAACGGATCCCGGCACCTATACGTTCGTTGTTACCATCAACAACGCGAACTATTCCGGCACGGCTAGTGGCACGATGCACATCCAGCGCACCCACAGCCTCACGCTGGTGCCAGGCTGGAACCTGGTCTCCTTTAACCTAGTTCCGATGGATACTCTCACAGGTACCGTCCTGGCCAACATAGCCGGCAAATACGACCTGGTCTATGGCTGGGATGGGACAAAGGCCCCGGGCAACACCTGGATGAAGTATGCTCCCGGTGGACCGCCTTATGCGAATGATCTGAAAGACCTGCATGAGACCATGGGCTTCTGGATCCATGTGACTTCCACCAGTAATATTGTCCTGAATGTCAATGGAAATGCGCCGACCTCAACGGACATCACGTTATCGGCGACGGGTGGCGGCTGGAATCTGGTGGGGTTCCCGAAAGCCAGCGGCTCATCTGGATTTACGGATCTCCCGGGTGCCCTGAGCGTGAGCAACTTCAGCCTGGTGTATGCCTATCATGCTTTTGACACGGCTGATCAATGGAAGTTGTTTGACAACGCGCCCGGCGTACCTGGATTTGCCAATGACCTGAAGTTCCTGGAACCTGGATGGGGCTACTGGGTCCAGATGAGCGGCGCTGACGAAACATGGACTGTCGCTTATTAAACAGTCTGAGCGCCTGATATAGATCAAGCGATGGTGCCGGGGGAGTTCCAACCAGGGCTTCCCCGGCACTATTCCGAATGTCATTGCGAGCGGGCATGCTTAAACCTGTTTTGGAGGTTCCCCCTGGGCGAGCGAAACAATCCCAGGGAGCGTGGATTTATTTTAAGAACGCTTTCCCGCTGTGAGAGATTGCTTCTCCGCCAGGATTGAGGCTCGCAATGAATAAGTTTTTTTTCCTGGCAATTATTTGTTCATTAATTCATGCTTGACGGCGAGCCTATTAAAAAAAGACAGCCTGGAGTTCTCACAGGCCGGGAGGCAGGAAGACCATGCAGAGACTGTTCGCAAGCATAATGAGGGCTAAATCGGATCGACGCGCCTTGCTCAGGAATATCGCGACGATCCTGCTGCTGATCTTCCTGGCGGGCGCGCTGGGGGTGAGACCTGTCCATGCAGTGGCCTACCTGCACATCCTTTCCGCCGAGCCGAATGGTTCCGGGGCGGCCGTAGGCAGCCAGATCGAGCTGATCTTTGATCAGGCCATCGATCTGGACACCTTCTCCGGGAGCATCAACAGTGAGGCAATCCTGCCCTCCCAGGTCAGCGCGGATGGCAGCGGGACCGTGATCACTGTCAACCCCGGCGCACTGACTTTCGGTCAAACCTATCACGTCATCATTGACCATAGCGTCTCCACGCCGTCGCCCGACCCGCTGACGCTCGCAAGTGATTACGCCTTCAGCTTCACGGTGGACGGGACGCAGCCGCCGCCGCTGCCCTCCAGCTTCCACGGCCAGATCCATTTCTCCGACAGTCCCCCCAGCGAAGGCAATACGGTTGATATCCTGGCCCCGGGTGTAAGCGGCGACGCCGCCGTGGCAGCCATTATTTTGGTCGACCCAAACCTGTTCTACCAGGTGAACGTGCGCGGCGACATCCCGGATACGCCCACCAAGGAAGGCGGAGTCGAAAACGACCCGCTGACCTTCCTGGTCAACGGTCGCATCGCCGCCAAGGCGCGCTGGCACGCTGGTACAAGCGTCCTGCTGAACCTGCACCCGCCGGAAGCCCTGCCGGGCGGTCCCTATTCTGGGAATGAGGCCTACGGCATCCTGTTCCATGGCTCTGCCAACGACTGGGGCTTGGATGCGACCACCTATCTATGGGATTTCAACAATGACGGAATTTATGAGGAGAGCGGACAGGTGATGAGCTGGAGCTGGATGCAGGATGGGACGCACACGGTCAACCTGAAGGTGATCGATTCCCAGGACGGCGAAGGGTTTGCCTCCGTTCAGGTGACCGTCAACAACGTGCCGCCGGTGGCCTATGCCGGCAGCGGTCCCTATTCCGGCAATGAAGGCTCCCCGATCAATTTTGCCGGCAGCGCCTTCGATGTCGCCGATGATCCCCTGACCTACGAATGGGATTTCACCTATGACGGGATAACTTTTAACGTGGATGCCAGCGGTTCACTGACCCCTTCTCACACCTACGATGATAAGGGTTCCTACACGGTCGCCCTGCGCGTCACGGATGACCACGATTTGGTCATTGCCACGCAGCCGGTGACGGTGAACGATGTGCTTCCAACCGATGTCAATGCCGGAGGACCGTACACCGGAATCTCCGGCCAGGCAGTTGCCCTCACCGGCAGCGCCACGTGCATCCCCACGGACTACTGCACTTATGCCTGGGACCTGGATGGCGATGGGATCTATGATGACGCCACCGGCACCTCGCCCTCTTATACCTGGTTCGCCACCGGCGATCAAACGATCCGCCTGCAGGTGACCGACAACGACGGGAATACGGTCACCTCACCGCCCGCGAATGTGCATATCAACCTGGCCACCTGCAGCATTCCTCTTGTGGTCGGCTGGAACCTGGTCTCCTGCAATCTTCACCCGACCAGCACCAAGCCAGTGGATGTTTTTGCCGGCATATACGGTAATTACGACCTGGTTTTTGCCTGGGATGCCACTGGTGCATACCCTGACGACGGAAATTGGATGAAATTTGCACCGGATACTCCATCGTGGTCAAACAATCTAAAAAATCTGGATGAAAAGATGGGCTTCTGGATCGATGTGACCGAGGCGTGTACCCTGACCATCTCCGGGACTGCCGCGGCAACAACGAATATTTCTCTCTGGGATAATGTCGGCGGATGGAACCTGGTGGGTTATCCTTCCGTGGTGAGCCGGAGCCTTTTGACTCCACCAGGCGACCATGCCGGGCTGACTGATTTCACCCTGATCTATGCCTATCATGCCAATGATACCAGTGACCCCTGGGACCCCTGGAAATTGTTCGACCCGACCGCTACTAATTATGCCAACGACTTGAAGGCCATGACACCCGGATGGGGTTACTGGATCGATGTAACGGCAGATAGCACCTGGACGGTCAACTACCTTGCTCCGTAAGGCCGGCCTTTTCACCAAGTGATACAATGCTATTTACAAAAAAGATTGGAAAACACACACAATGAAACATGGAATACGAATAGCCTGCATAACCCTGATAAACCTGATCGCCAGCCTTTTTATTTGCCTGCCCGTCCTGGCTGTGCCCCAAATCCCATCGAGCTTTTATGGCACGGTCAAGGTCAATGGCGCCAATGTCCCGGATGGCACTGCCGTCCAGGCGCTGATCGATGGGAAGGTGTATGCCGAGGTGCTCACCCAGACATACCAGGGTGACTCAGTCTATGCTTTGAATGTGACCGGCGACGACACCGATACCACGGTGAAGGATGGCGGCCGCGAGGGTGATACGGTCCAGTTCAAAATAGGCGGGGTATTGGCCAGCCAGACTGGTGTATGGCATTCTGGGACAAATGTCACTTTGAACCTGACTGCTTCATCCACCTCACCGATCGCTACTCCATTGGCCACGCTTACGCCGGTTCCCACGCAAACCGCCATTCCTACATTGAAACCCACCACGATTCCGCCCACCCTCACCAAACCGGCCACAGCGACCGCGACAACCGCCGTTCAGCCTTCAGCAGTGCCTCCCACAGCCAGCCAGGCCGCCCTGACACCCACACCTCCTGCCGGGCCTTCCCTGGCCGCCACCCAGTCGCTTCAATCGACGCCGGTCTCAACCGGAACAAAGCTGACCACGCCGACTTCCACCGGATCTGGAACCAAGCCGGGTAAAAGCTCCGGCAGCCTGGTCACAGTGGCTGTAGTAGTCATGGTCATCCTGGTGCTCGCGATGATTGTAGGCTACATTGTTATGGCTAACCGTGAGAAGAAGAATTAATGGTTATGGATTAAGAAGCATAGTTTTTTCGGTTCAAGAGATAAGGAGTAATCCATGAAAATCAGATACTTGATCACCGGCGTAGTCCTGGCTCTTCTGCTGGCACTTGTCACCATCACAGGTGCCCTTGCCGTTCCACCCACCGCCAGTAGCTTTTATGGCACCGTCAAAATCAGCGGTGCCAACGTGCCGGTTGGCACGGCAGTGACCGCCTGGTGCGGCGGTGTTAAATATGCCACTTCACCTTACTTGTACGACGATTTCGACCCCCCCGACGTAGACTACGGCAACACAGTCTATGCTTTTAACGTACCCGGGGATGATCTTTCGACGCCTGGGGTTATTGAGGGCTGCACTCAAGGACAAACGATCATATTCAAGGTCGGAATTTATACTGCCGACCAGACCGGGGTATGGCTAACTGGGTCAAATATTCGTCTCAACTTGACCGTGAACAACCCCACGGCCGCCCCGGTCACCATCTCGGGCGATGCCGGGATTGGCGGGGCAATCATCACTTATACCGGCGGTTCGACCACCGCCAACAGCGGCGGGATCTATTCCTTCACGGTCGAGGCCGGCTGGACAGGCTCGGTGACGCCTTCCCTGCCTGGTTATACTTTCAATCCTGTCAACAGGACTTACATACACATCCTGGATAACCAGCCCAATCAAGACTACACTGCCACTTTGGAAGTACCTGCTCCCCCGCCTCTCCCTGCCAGCTTTTACGGCACGGTTAAATCAAGTGGGGAGAATGTGCCCATCGGTACACAGGTTTCTGCCCGCATCAATGGAGTCCAGTATGCAGTATCACCTTACACGGTATTCAACGGCGAAACTGTCTACAGTCTGAACGTCCCTGGTGATGACCCCGAAACTCCAGGTATCATTGAGGGTGGGGTTTCAGGGGATACAATCGTATTTTTTGTGGGCAGTATACAGGCTGCTCAGACCGCCATATGGCAAGGCGGAATAAACGTTAATCTCAATCTGACAGCTACACTCCCAGATTATCACTTTCTTTTCCTGCCTTTGACCTTCCGTTAATCCAGGTTATAAAAAGCGAACCCCTTTATGATGAAGGGGTTCGCTCTGAGTCTAAAAAGAAATTGAAGAAACTTCGCATTCTATCTGTTCTTCTTCTGACGACAGGCATGCTTTTCTATAACGTGTCAACGGTTCTGGCTTTCCCTCCCTTCCCTTCCAGCTTTTTTGGAACGGTCAAATTGGACGGCGCCAATGTGCCCGCAGGCACCCAGGTTTCTGCCTTTATCAACGGAGTTCAATATGCGTCATCGCCCTACAACCTTTATAATGGGAATACTGTCTATAGTCTGAACGTGCCAGGCGATGATCCCAGTACTCCGGACGTTATTGAGGGCGGGGTAACCGGGGATAGCGTATTTTTTTATATTGGTAGCACCAAGGCTGACCAGACTGCACCCTGGGGGCCGGAACAAATGTTAATCTTAAATTTATCTGCCACACCCGGCTATAACTTGAGCGTCAATAAAACCGGCACCGGTTCCGGCACGGTCAGCAGTACGCCGGGCGGCATTAATTGCGGCCCATCCTGCTCGGCTGACTTCCCCAAGAATACCAGCGTGAACCTGACCGCCACGGCCGCCGCTGGTTCAACTTTCACGAGCTGGTCCGGAGCATGTTCCGGCAGCAGCACCTGCACGGTTTTCATGGATGATGCCAGATCAGTTACCGCCACCTTCACGATCAACACCTATCTGCTATCGGTCAGCAAGATCGGCCTGGGCACGATCACCAGCGATACAGGCGGCATCGACTGCGGAACGACCTGCTCGGCCAGCTACAATTTCGGCACATCCGTGGTGCTGACCGCCACGGCCTCCACCGGCTACACCTTCACCGGATGGTCCGGCGCCTGCACCAATTCCAGCGGCACCTGTACGATCAGCATGACGACTGCCAGGTCTGTCACGGCCACCTTCACGATCAACACCTATCAGCTTTCGGTCAGCAAGAACGGCCTGGGCACGATCACCAGCGATACGGGCGGCATCAACTGCGGCCTGACCTGCTCGGCCAGTTACAATTTCGGCACCTCCGTGACCCTGACCGCCATGGCTTCCACCGGCTACACTTTCACTGGCTGGTCCGGTGCCTGTACCAACTCCAGCGGCACCTGCACGGTCAGCATGACGACTGCCAGGTCTGTCACGGCCACCTTCACGATCGACACCTACCAGCTATCGGTCAGCAAGAACGGCCTGGGCTCGATCACCAGCGATACGGGCGGCATCGACTGCGGCCTAACCTGCTCGGCCAGTTACAATTTCGGCACATCCGTGACCCTGACCGCCACAGCCTCCACCGGCTACACCTTTCACCGGCTGGTCCGGTGCCTGCACCAACTCCAGAGGCACCTGCACGGTCAGCATGACGACTGCCAAGTCTGTCACGGCCACCTTCACGATCGACACCTACCAGCTATCGGTCAGCAAGAACGGCCTGGGCTCGATCACCAGCGATACGGGCGGCATCGACTGCGGCCTGACCTGCTCGGCCAGTTACAATTTCGGCACTAGCGTGACCCTGACCGCCACAGCCTCCACCGGCTACACCTTTACTGGCTGGTCCGGTGCCTGTACCAACTCCAACGGCACCTGCATTGTCATCATGGATGGGGCAAAATCTGTCACGGCCACCTTCATTCCCAACCAATATATTTTCATTCCGCTGATTCTCATTCACTAAGAATCAATCCGACTTTTTCCATCTCCCTGACACCCTTGTGTGGCAGGGAGTTTTTTGTTGAACTCATCCAGCGTTATCGTCTATATTTGCCCAAACTCCCAGCTTTGAAAGGTTCTTCATGCCCCCTCGCCAGATCTATCTGCTCTCACCCAAAGATCTCTCGCCTGAAACCATCGCAGTGACCTTTGCAAAGACCTCGCGTTCGCCCGAATCCTTCCGGGAGATCGCCTCCGAACTGAGTGATGAGAAATCCGCCCGTTTCCACGAGAAATGGGTGGTTGGTTACGGACATGCCTCTGTGGCCGAACATGCCGTCCTGCACATTGCCATGGAGAATGTTTCCCGCCTGGCGGTGGAATCGATCGAATCCAACCGGCTGGCCTCATACACGGAAAAGTCCACCCGTTACCAGAAATGGGATTCACACGCCTTCTTCATCCCGCCTGAATTGGAAGCACATCCCTTACTGGATATCTATACGCAAGCCTGTGAAATTCTGTTTCAGACCTACGTGGACTCCCTTCAACCCATGCGGCAGTTGGTCGAAAGCCAGTCCACCCGGCGGGAACAGGAGACCCCCGAGGCTTACGACCGGCGCATCCGCTCGAAGTACATGGAAGCATGCCGGTTCCTGCTGCCGGCGGCTTCCCTGGCCAACGTCGGCATGACCGCCAACGCACGCGTGCTTGAACATGCCATCAGTAAAATGCTGTCCCACCCGTTGGCCGAAGTACGCCAGATTGGCCAGGAGGTCAAACAAGTGGCTCTCTCCGAAGTACCCACCCTGGTTAAATATGCCGGGGAACAACCTTACCTGGTGGTAACGCAGCTGGATCCCTTCCGCAGCCTCCCAAGAACCACGGCGGAGGAATACGCCAAAGTAAGAAGCGAAGATTGGTGCCGACTGATTGATTTTGACCCGGATGGAGAAAACAAGGTTATGGCGGCGGCATTATACCGCTATGAAGCCATGCCTTATGATGAAGCATTGAAGAAGCTGCATTCTGCTCCGGAAGCCGAACGCCTCAAGCTGGCCAGTTCCCTGCTGGAAGGATTGGGAGAGCACGACACGCCCTTGCGTGAGCTGGAATATACCTCCTACACATTCGACCTGGTCCTTGACCAGGGCGGATATGCCGAATTTAAGCGTCACCGCATGATGACACAGACACCCCAGGCCTTGTCCACCCGGCTCGGTTACGCTGTACCGCATCAGTTTGAAGACGCCGGATTCGAGCCTCAATACCATGCTGCCATGCAGGCAGCAGAACAGGCTTATGAAAAACTGGCTGCCTGGAATCCACAGGTGGCAGGCTATATTGTCCCGAATGGCTTCAACCGGCGTGTCCTGTTTAGCATGAATCTACGCGAAGTATTCGCCTTCTGTACACTGCGTTCCGCCCCGAATGCCCATTTTTCAATGCGCAGGGTGGCCCAGCGTGTGGCAGCCGAGATCCGCAGTGTCCATCCATTGCTGGCAAATTATATGCGCCTCCCGGAAGAGACCTGGCAAATGGTTGAGAAGGAATATTTTTCCCGGACTTAAATCAAAAGCCCCGGTCCTGTAACCGGGGCAAAGGTTTTTTATAGGCGGGAACGGGTCTTCACTCGTGGAATTCCTCCACTTGATAGACCAGGACTTCCAAATGCTTGCGCTTCCAGGTATCCGGGGCAGCCCCCATCTTGTAGCACAGATTTGACAGGAAAGAAGGGGCATCCGGGATTTTCTCCCACACTTGCGGCAGGAAAGTCGCCCGCCGGAAACCATCCCGCAGGATGACCCCATCCACGCCGGGGCGCAGCCTGGTTAATAGTTCCCCGGTATCTTTGTAATCCAGTGGAAGTGGGACGGTAAGGCGCGAAACCTCTACCTGGATTTTCGCCAGTTCTTTTTCCCTCACTTGAGGGAAGCGTGGATCTTCCAGTGCCGCAGCTACAGCATGTTCGCGTACATCTTCGGCCAGTGACTGGTAGGGCTGCAATGCACCGATGCAGCCGCGCAGGTCACCGTGTACGGTCAATGTGACAAACGAAGCTCCCTCGGCCTTCAAGGTCGGGGTCAGTTCAGCCGGGTCAAGAACAGGGAGTGGAATGCCGCGTACCCCGGCTTCAAGCGACTGGCGCGCCAATTTTAATAGGAACTGCTTTTCTTCGAGATTTAGTCTATCGTCCATCTTAATGCACCGGTGGTCAACCTTCGCGTTCGTTCATTCACCTTCCTCCCCGCCCTCGTCAGTTGCAGCGGGTTGGTCCATCCGGAGAACTTCGCCGTGAACATTAATGATAATTTTAAAACCTGCCATGCCCATGAAAGCACGGCTTTCTTCAGGGATGCCAGAATCGAGGATGGCATCGAACTGCTTGTCCATATTCTTCAATTGGTTCTCAAGCATGGCCTTCGAAAAAATATCATCCGTCCCCAGCATTTTGGCAGCCTGTTCGCTCAGCATGTCTTCATTGCCGCTGATCTGTTGGCGCAGCATTTCCAATACCTTGCGGTCCACCTGCTCGGATGGGATATGGCGGAGGAATCCGTGGTCATTCACCACATAGCAGGGTTCGTTGCCCACATAGGCAGTGCCTGCCGGTTGTTCGAACTCATCAACGATAAGACCTGCAAAAAGAGGTTGTCTAGGCATATCGGTTATTGTACCTGATTTTTTCGCCCCCCCTTAGCTATTTAATTTCGCATGATCCTTACCTGGGTTCCCGTGCCTGGGTGCAGGGCCAGGCGTTCACCGGACGGAACTGCAGGCAGCGTCCACCGAAAGATCCATTTCGCATCCGGGATGGCCATATTGATACAGCCATGGCTGTGCGGAGTACCAAAATCATTATGCCAGTACGTTCCGTGCATGGCCACCCCGTTATCAGTCAAATAGGAATCCCAAGGTACTCCGGGCAGGTCAAAAACGGAGAACTCATCGGCGCCTCCGAACATATGATAGGTGGGACGCTTGTGAAAAGTACGGAACCAGCCTGTCGGACTTTCATAGTTTTTCCGGCCGGTTGCAACGCGCGCCGCATATACCAGCGATCCATATTCATAGGCCAGGAGTAATTGCCGGTCGAGATGGATATCAATATGTTTTTGATTTTCGGGCACCTTTGGAGAAAGCGGGCTGATCTCTTCCGGTGTAAAAAGATGCAGCCATTCCGGGTGGATGTAGTAATAGACTTTCGTGGCGGCATCAAAGGCCCGGTACCACAAGCTGCCGTCACGTTTGTCTGCCACCAGAGCCGTGATCCAATGGGTTGTTCCATAATAAAGGCGCGGAGCTGGGTTCGGCGTTTCATTGATTCCATAGTAAGACTCTGCGTACGGGATGGTGATTTCGCCCAATATTCCAGTATCGGGGATCTCTCTGACAACCGGATTAATGATGGTTTTAACTTCCTGGACCCAGCCGGAATACACATAATTTTGGTTGGTGAGGCGATACCACGTACGGTTGTAATCGCCCTCCACGCCGCCATGGACCGGACCGGAAATATCCAATAGATTGTCCCGGGTCACCGCCATTACTTTCTTCCCGCTGAAAGAGGGCGAATCGCGTACATTCAGGCTGGTTGCAAGAACACGCCCCTGGAATACAGCCGGCGCTGCCTGGACAGAGTCAAGCTTCAGGTCTGCCAACAAGATACTGAGCAGCGTCGCGCTGCCCAGTTGTAAGAATTCACGCCGAGAAAGGATGCCTTTGGACATAATTATTCCGATAAGGTTTTTCTTACAATCTTGAGTTCAGCCAGCCTTCGAGACTGAGAGACTCTTAGTAATGGACATTGACCAGCGTACCCACGGAGGCCCAATCAAACATCCATTTTGCATCCGGCGTATACATGTTCACGCAGCCATGACTCATGGGATGACCAAAATTATTGTGCCAGTATGTCCCATGGATGCCATAGCCTTTATAGAAATACATGGTGTACGGCACATTGGCCAAATAATAGCCATCCCCCTTCATTGTAGTGGAGAGAAGCTTAACGTAAATGTGATATTGGCCTGTCACAGTGGGGGTCTGGCTTAGCCCGGTGGAGACCAGGAAACTCGCCACCACGGTATCACCCTCATAAGCATACAATCTCTGTTGGGATAGATCCACGTCGATCCATCGGTCGCCTCCAGCCCCGCCGGTATTGACCTCCGGCACAGGAGTTTCAGTCGGCCGGGGAGCTTCCGTATCGGTTGGCATAGGTGTGTTGGTGGATGTATATGTCGCCGTCGGAGAAGGAGTATCGGTGGGAGATGGAGTGAGCGTAAAGGTGGGGGTCGGAGTATCAGTTGGCGTGGGGGTATTCGTTGAAGTCGGAGTAAAGGTCGCGGTGGGGGTGAATGTGGCTGTAGGACTGGGTGTCTCGGTTGGCTTGGTGAGAAATGCCAGAACGCCAGGAAATGCGGGTGCGGAATGCGGGACCCGTAAAAATGCCAGAACCGGAGAAGCGTTCCCCGGCCAGAACACCCACGCCAGGGAAACGCAGATGGCCAGCAGGAAAAGGATTAAAAATGACAACCGGAATCTTGCAAGAGGCTTGAGAGGAGGGGCACCTGCAAGGGAACCAGAACGGTTCACCAACTCTACTGCTAATTTCTGTTTTCCAGGCGGGGCCTTTGGCTTGGATTCCGCCTGCTCACGCCGCAGGCGCTCCACTGCCCAGTGCATCCCCTTACGTGCCCGCTGGCTGTGCGGGTTGATCTTCAGCGCCCGTTCAAGATAATTCACGCTGGCACGCGGACTGGCAAGCGCAGCCAGGTAAAGCCATGGTTCTTCAGAATTCGGATCCAATGCCACCGCCTGCTCAGCCCAGCTGCGCGCGGCCTGGCGGTCCCCCCACTGCAGGGCTTGCCTGGCGTACTTTAATGCCCTAAGGCTGGTTTCTGGATCAGGTTTCATGGAACAGGAACCGGCGTCGATTCGACATTTTCGTTATTGACAAAACACATAATTCCAGACAGCACACCATCAGCCACCAGATCTGGATGATGAACAAGGATTTCATGGTCAAGGTTCAGGAAACCGGTCTCAATGATGGCAGCGGTGGTTCCGGTATTAATGACACTGAATGCATGGTAATCTGTCATATCAGTGGTAACGCTGCCCGAATGAAGAGGCAGACCGGTTACGCTGGCATAACGATTATCCAGGCAAGCCGTCAACCGGCCTGCCAGATTTCGATCCCGGCTATATGTGGAGGCAGCCACATTGAAGCCGGTGGCCTGGTTGTCAATGACATCACAGGTATCTGCATGAATTGAAATCAAGACAGCAGCACGATAACCTTCCAGGCGCGGGTCATATTCTTGAAGCAGGTCAATTTCATATCCTCGGGCTTCAAGTTTTTGCCGGACGAGGGTAGCAATTGCCAGGTTGACGTCCTGTTCTTTGGTCCCGTCCGGGCAGACGGCTCCCGGATCAGTACCATCCCCCCAGTGGCCGGAAACGATGCCTATGCGTACCGGACTCCATGGGGTGGGGACAGCCGCCGCGCCGTTCTGCTGAGGTTCCAGGAAACCGGAAACCACCGAGGTCAAATTCCCGGAAAACATTCGTGGGGAAAAGGCAACAAAAAGTGTTGCCAGCAGGATCGCCACGCTGAAGGTGGTCTGCAGGATGCGCACAGTATGGACGCCGCCACCAGGGCGGGAAGAGGATGTTCGACGTTGAATGGTCATAATAGGGTAATAGTACCCCAATTCGACCAATCAATACAAGGCCTGCCGGGTGAAACGGATGGAATTGACCATAAATCAGCTTGCCTGGTTGCTACTTTTTAATAATCCATGGGTATTCGGGCTATAATATTGAGGTTAGGACAGATTATTCGGAGACTCAAATATGCTCATCATTGTCAGTGACATTCACCTGTCGGATGGCACTTGTGGTAAATCCCTCTCGGCCTCCGCATTCCACCTCTTTGCCGACCGGCTGCTGGAATTGGCCTTTAATGCCTCCTGGAAGTCAAATGGCATTTACCAGCCGATCAAGGAGATTAACATCCTGCTGCTGGGTGATATTCTCGACCCCCTGCATTCCACTCTCTGGCTGGACAAGCAGCCGGGCGAATCAGGCTATGTCCGCCCATGGACAGATTTCCGTGCCCCGGAGTTCGCTGCCACTCTTCATACAATTACCAGCAACATTCTGACAAATAATGCCGAATCGCTGGGGATCCTTAAGGGGCTGTCGGGTAAAGCCGGCCTCAGCCTGCCGCCAGCCTCCAGCTCGGGCCAGCCGGATATGAAATCCGAACAGCGTGAACCGGTCAACGTGCGCATCCATTACATGGTCGGCAACCATGACTGGTATTATCACCTGCCAGGTTCAGCCTTTGAGGCCATCCGTGAGGAGATCGTGCAGTCCTGCGGGCTCTCCAATCCGCCCGGACCATTTCCGCATGAACTTCAAGAAAGCAGCCGGCTTCAACGCCTGCTCGGTGGTTACAAAGTTTACGCACAGCATGGCGACCTTTACGATCCTTTTAATTTTTCAAAGGAAAAAGGGCGCAATGCGGCCACCATCGGAGACGCATTTGTTGTTGAGGTCATCAATCGCTTCCCACTTGAAGTGGATCGTCATATGGAAAGGGATCTTCCGCCTGGTTTCATGGAAAGCCTGCATGAGTTGGTGAACGTCCGCCCAACCCTGGCAACACCCTTGTGGATCGGCAGCCAACTTCGGCAGAATAGCATCAGCCCGGCTGTGCAGCGAAAGCTTAAAGGCCTGTGGAACGAGATATGTAAGGAATTCCTTGCCCTTCCATTTGTTCAGGAAGAGGATAAACCTTTAAAATTTGATCCGGTGGATGAATTGGAACTGGCCGTTCGGCTGACCGGCAGCCTGTCGTTCAAGACGATCGACGATATCGCCATCTGGGCTCGCAAGAAAATTAATTCCAGCGAGGTAACCTTCGCACGTCATGCTCTGCAGGAAGAAGCCTTCCTTGACCGCTCGGCTCAGTTCGTGGTATATGGTCATACCCATCACCATGAGATTGTCCCGCTGGATTCTTTTTCTGGCAGGCGCCGAACAAACAACCAGTTATATATGAATTCCGGTACCTGGCACACCTATTTTGACCTGGCATTGTATAAACCGGAAGAGCGGAAATTTATCCCTTACCAGGTATTGACTTACCTGACCTTTTACAGGAAGGACGAACGCAGCGGCACCCGCTTCGAAACCTGGACGGGAACATTCTCGACCTGATCATGGCAGAATACATTTATCTCACCCACCCTCTTCGTGAAGGTTTTTTCGAACAGCCGACACTGGATGAAGATGTCATCATGGAAGAGCATTATCAATATCTGAAACAGGCTACCGATGCCGGGACTGTTCTCCTGGCGGGCCCATGTCTCGATGATACCTTCGGCATTGTCATTTTCACTGCTGAGAATGACAAAGCCGCACATTCCTTCATGTTTAATGATCCATCTGTCAGGAAAAATGTGATGATGGCAGAACTTCATCCCCTGCACATTTCCCTGCGTGCCCAATGATTTCCTACCCACTTTCTGCGTTGCGCGCGGTTGCGCTTCGGACCCAGGGTCTGGATAAAGCCGATGTTTCCACCCCGACCCGCGAAAGCATTAATTTGGCTGTGGAACAGATTGGCTGTGTCCAGATCGACACCCTCCACATGGTACGCCGCAGTCATTATCTTGTCCTGTGGAGTCGCCTGGGAAACTATGCCACCGCTGAGTTTGACGCGCTGTCTTCCCCGGAAGATCGCCGCCTTTTTGAAGGCTGGCAGCACGCTGCTTCGATCATCTCTTTGAATGAATATCGTTACCAGTTGCCGCACCAGCGCGACCTGCGCGACCATCCAACCAACTGGTACAACCGGTGGTTGAATGAAACCGTTCAAAAGGATTTCGTTCCTCAGGTGTTGGAACGCGTTCGCCGCGAAGGCGCATTGAAGGTGAGTGATTTCGAATCGGATGGCCACCAGGGGGGCACGTGGTGGAACTGGCGTCCTGCCAAAGTTGCCCTGGAGTTTCTTTTTGCCAATGGCGAATTGATGATCGCTGACCGGATCAATTTCCAACGCGTTTACGACCTGACCGAGCGCGTCCTGCCGTCCTGGGTGGATATGACCGAACCAACTGTCGGGCAGCGCGACCGTTTCTGGGTCGAGCGCGGGGCAAAGGCGTTGGGTGTTTTCCTGCCTCGTCATGCCGGGGACTATACCTGGATGAAAGTTGCCCGCTCAAAACCAATCGTCGAGAGTATGATCAAAGATGGCCTTTTGATCCAAATCCAGGGGACTTTGAATAATGGAGAAACCGGTCAACTCCTTATCCATCGCGATAATCTGCCTCTCCTGGAACAGGCTGCTGACGGAGCACTGAAAGCCGAACGGACAACCTTTCTCAGCCCATTTGATAATCTATGGTGGGCCAGCCGGCGGGACGAGCAGTTCTGGGGTTTTCGCCAATCCCTTGAAGCTTATCTGCCAGCAGCCAGGCGCATCTATGGCTATTACTGCATGCCCATCCTGCATAAAGATCGCCTGGTGGGCCGCTTTGACCCGAAATTGGAGCGTAAGCATGCCATTTTACGTCTGAAAGCGCTTTACCTGGAGCCGGGGGTCAAACCTGATGAAGAACTGGTACAGGATATTGCCGCCTGCATGCGTGACTTCATGGCCTTTCACGCCGCCAAGGACCTCATTATCGAGCGCAGTGAACCGGTAGATTTATCCAAAAAAATGATTGGAAGACTATAGGAATTTGGATTATGCCCACTCATCCTTTGTTAGCCAAGGCCCGCAATCAGGGCAACCCAGTCATCGACAACGGGGTCGCCACAATCATCTGGCAGGGGGCAACACCTCCGCTCTTGGTTGACGATTTGCACAACTGGGATGACTCTCCCCAGAAAATGCAGCGCCTTAATTCAAGATTATGGTCCTTTCCACTATCCCTGCCATCTGACGCCTACCTCGAGTATGCCTTCCTCAACGCAAGAACCGGCGCGCGTATCCCCGACCCCCTCAATCCCAGGCGTATCTGGAATGGCTTCGACGATTACAACCATTATTTTTACATGCCTGATGGAAAACCAACCCCGCTCGTCCGTCCGGTAAGTGGGATTGCCCGGGGAACGGTCACCAGGCACGCGCTTCCGACCAGGGAGTATGCTGCCGGTTCAGAGCGTACTGTATATTTATATCATCCCCCGGTCGAAACACCCGTCCCGCTGCTCATTGTTTATGATGGCTCCGACTACCTTCATCGCGCCAGGCTGAATGTGATCGTGGATAATTTGATTGGCGGGAACCGCATCCGGCCGTTCGCCATGGCAATGGTGCAGAACGGCGGTAAAGCCCGCACGATCGAGTATTCCTGCGGAGAATCCACTCTAAGCCTTTTACTGGAATGTGTATTGCCTCTTGCGAAGGAACAACTTAACCTGGAACCGATCGAGAACGGGAATTATGGCATCATGGGCGCCTCGCTTGGCGGTTCGATGGCGCTATTCACCGCTTTGCGATTACCCCAGATTTTTCGGAAGGTTCTGGCCCAATCTGGAGCCTTTATTGCACCGGATTACGAGTACGTGGTGGTTGACATGGTACGCTACATCCCGCGCCCGGATATTGACATCTGGATGGATGTCGGGCAATTGGAGTGGCTGCTGGATGGCAACCGGCAAATGTATGCACTTCTCAAGGATAAGAGTTACCGGGTGAAATACGGCGAATTCCCCGGCGGGCACAACTATACTGGCTGGCGGAACGATATCGGGAACGGATTGGAAATCATGTACAAAAGAGAATAGTGATTACAGTTTCAAAAATAACCGCAATTGGTGCTTTATTTTGGTTTACCGACGGATCAAAATTTTATAAAGAGCGTCGCCAGAGTGAATAACGATGCGATGGCAATCAATACCGCACAAATGGTTGAAAAATACTTTTGAAAAGCATTATTGGCAAATTCCCCCAATAATTTTTTATCATTTGTGAATCGGATTAGATAGTAAAAAATTGGCGGCAGGGTAAAGGCACTGATGACCTGGGTGGCAATGATGATCTTGAACAGCGAGACTTGGGGAAACAGGACAATTCCACCAGCCAGGATCAACTGGAATAAGTAGATGAGATAAAAGGTTTTACTCTTTTTATAACTGTCATCCAGGCTTCCTGAAACCCCAAAGAACTCTGCAAAGGCGTAAGCTGTGGAAAGCGAAACCACCACCAGGCCCATGAAACCGGCATTCAAGATGCCAATCCCGAAAAGGGTGCCTGCAAGCCTTCCCGCGAAGGGTTGGATGGCCAGCGCGGCTTCTGAACCTGAATTCAGGCTGATTCCATGAATGAACAGGGTCGCCGCGGTCGCCACGATCATGAAAAAGGAGAAAAAATCAGTCAGGAAAGCACCCCAATAGGTCTCGATCTGGGAATAATTGACTTTCCCCTTTTCGATCTTCTTATCCGAAGCGAAGCTGCTGATGAAGAATTGACCCCAGGAAGTGACAGTTGTACCCAGAACGCCCATGCCAATGATCAGATAATCGCGCATATATTGAGAAGTAAATTTGACCCCATGCGGATAGAGTAGATTTCCTAGTGCCAGATTCCAGTCAGGATGGGCCTTTACTGCTGAAATAATGTAGACAATGAAAAAGATACAGGTAATGAGCATAAAGTATTGGGTGAACCTGTAGTTGCCTTTGACGATAACAAGATAGGCAATCGCAATGACAAGGATGACTGCCGGGATGGGGGGAATCTTAAATAACTCGGCTGTCACTTCCACCGCGGCCGCATCCACCACCAGGATACCCAAATTGGCAATGAAAAGAGCCCCGAAGATGAACATGGACGCCCTAACCCCAAAGCGTTCACGAATCAGGTCGGCCAATCCCTTCCGGGTTACGACAGTCAGCCGGATGCCCATTTCCTGGGTAATGCCTAACAGGACGGTTACGATCAGCAGGAGGAACAAGATCGGATAACCCAATTTGGCACCCGCCACTGCATAGGTTGCCACCCCGCTGGCATCGTTATCGGCCATGGCGGTGATCGTCGCCGGCCCGAAGACAGATAGAAAAAGCAGGATTTGCTTCCAGGAACGGGCAAAGAAGCTCCGCCTGATCGGCAATCTGGAATTATCCATCACCAACTCCAAATAAAGGGGAAGCTAGATCTTAAAGAAAACAGCAGCGACTGTAAAAACTGAGGCAATTATGATCACGATGGTGCAGATGATGGCAAAATACTTCTGGAACTGGTTGTTGGCAAATTTACCCATCAACTGCCGGTCATTGGTCAGTTTAATCAAATAGAAGAATACGGGCGGTAAAGCCACTGCGTTAATAGTCTGCGTGACGACTGCCACCTTGAACAATGACAATGGGATAAATAGCGCAACTACAGTTGCCACGATTAATTGGATGATGAACAAGATATAGAACGTTTTACTCTTCTGGTAAGTGTCGTCCAGGCTGCCGGAGAGACCGAAGAACTCTGCAAAAGCATATGCGGTTGAAAGAGAAACAATCACCAGACCCATGAATCCCGCATTGAGGATTCCGATGGCAAAAAGAGTTCCAGCCAGTTGCCCGGCAAATGGTTGGATTGCCAGGGCGGCCTGTTCACCGGAGACAAGCGGGATACCGTGGACAAACAGTGTGGCAGCCGTAGCGACGATCATAAAAAACGAGAAGAAATCGGTCAGGAATGCGCCCCAATAAGTTTCCATCTGGGCATAGTTGATTTTACCTTTCTCAATTTTCTTATCGAAAGCAAAGCTGCTTATAAAGAACTGACCCCAGGGAGTGATGGTAGTACCGAGTACCCCCATACCGATCAATAGAAAATCACGCATGTAAACAGACGTCATCGCGACGCCGTGGGGATAAATCAGGTTACTGAACGCCAGACCCCAATCAGGTTTAGCTTTGACCGCTGAAATAATATATACGATATAGAAGAGGCTGGCAATCAGCATGATCGCCTGGGTCAGTTTGTAATTACCCTTCGTAACAAAGAAAAAAGATACCACCACAATGGCTATCACGAATGGAATGGGTGGAATATTCAGCATGGTGCTGGTGGTCTTGACAGCTGCGACCTCAGTTATGAGCGTCCCAATATTGGCAATCAACAGCGCAGCAAACATAAATAAAGCCACCCTGACACCGAACTTTTCCCGGATCAGGTCCGCTAGGCCTTTGCGGGCAACGACCGTCAGGCGCATGCCCATTTCCTGGGTTACTCCAAGCAGAACGGTTATGATGACCAGCGGGAATAAAATTGGGTATCCAAGTTTTGCTCCAGCCAGAGAATAGGTTGCCACACCGCCGGCGTCATTATCGGCCATGGCGGTGATGGTTGCAGGACCAAAAATGGACAGGAAGATCAGGATCCGTCTCCAGAATCCTGGCAGGACTCTGCGCTTACCGGTTGGAATGATTTTCATCATGGCGTTCTCCTGCAGCAGTTATCGGTAGAAGCGCGGCAGTCGTTTCTTCCAGGCGGTTGGGATGACCTTGTCCAGGGCATCGTCGGCAGTCACAATGCCGTGGAGGCGGTTCTGGTCATCCACCACCGGGATGGCAATCAAATCATATTTGGCAACAGTCTGGGCGACAGTTTCCTGGTCATCAGTCAGATTGACCGTGATGATGCGGTTGGTCATGAAGTCCGAGACTTTTTGACCTGGAGGAGCAAAAATCAGGTTATTCAAAGAAAAAGCTCCGATGAGATGCTCCTCCTCATCCACAACATAAACATAGAACATGGTTTCCACTTCATCGGCCATGCCCCGTAGAACCTGGATGGCTTCGGCAGCTGTCAGGTTCGAATGGATGGAGGCATATTCGGTCGTCATAATACCGCCGGCTGATTCCTCGGGGTAAGCCAGGAGTTTACGAACATCGTCCGCATCCTCCTTTTCCATCAACGCCAACAGATCTTGCTTGCGTTCCTCGGGCAGATCTCCAAGCAAGTCGGCCGCTTCGTCAGGTTCCATTTCCTCAAGCACATTGGCAACTTTCTCATCCGTCATGTGTTCGACCAATTCAGCCTGGAACTCTGGTTCCACCTCTTCAAGGGTATCGGCAAGATGCTTTACATCCAGCGCATCGAGCAGCTGCCCGCTTTCCAGCCTGTTTAAATCACTGACAATTTCCGCCAGGTCAGCCGGGTGCAGCTCATGCAATTTCTCGGCCGGCACACGCAGCTGCATGGATTGATCCCGACGCATGAGTTCCACATCATCCCAGGATATTCCTTTTTGCTTGCTCCGGCTGGTCAGGAAATGTGCCAGCTTGACCAATCCCATCCGGCGGAGTATTCCTGGCCAGGAGACATCCACATTGCTGACATAAATCGTCCCATTGACCCGGACCAGTTCCACATCATTTACACGCACCACGCGCGCTCCTTCCGTATCTATGATCTGCTTATCCAATACATCCCGGGATAACAGCACATCATCCTCTTTATTATCAAACGATGGCAATTCATCCCCTCGATATTTCAAAGGGATCACGGGGGTTAATAAAGCTGCCACTGCCGCAAAGGGTAGATAACGCGTCTCACCGCTCTTGATTTCGATGGTGACTGCCTCGATCAATGGGTGCGGGAATTCCGCCCAGGGACGGACAATTACATCTGTTAGTTTGCCGATGGACTTACCATCCAGATCGGTGACGGGGCGTCCAATAATTTCACTCAAATAAGCCATGATCCACCTCCAAAAAAAAACGCCGCCTTTTCTACCTGCAGATGGCGGCGTTTCTCCTATTTCTACGACCAAAACATACCCTGGCGAGGTGCGGACATGCCGCAGACTCAGGGGCGGAAAACTGCGCTTTCTGCCTTTGAAGAATGATACTTAGCGGGATACCATCAGCGTCCACACCATCACCTCCTTTCCCTGTGCAAACTGATTTGGCAACACCATGCACTGGAAAAGAAAAACCTCCTAAAAAATCCAGGAGGTGTGAAAACAAAATTGCAGCCCACGAAGGGAGCCGTGAGCACCTCCTGGTTGAGCTTTGGCACTGCGTGCCGTAGGGGATCTTCTCCCAGCCACTTTGAGCGGGGCCTTAAGCCGGCCCGGCCTGGTCTATCCCTTGGCGTCTTTCGACGTTTCGGGACAATGGCCTCTATCCACGCAGTTGCCTCGCCTAACGAGGTTAGTTTACCTGCGACACTATACTACTGCATAAAAAATGCGTCAAGGGGAGAACGTTTAAATTTACGGCATTGGGTTGGAGTCAGCCCAGTCTGCGCCAATGGCTAGGGTGATATCGGACGCAGCAGCAGGATCAAAATCCACCACGAGTTGATTGGCGCTGTCAAACTTCATCAGGTCCATTAAATATTTCACCGCATAAGGCTTGCCGGCATGGACGATCAGCATGGTACGCGCAGGGAGCGGCGGATAATTATATTTATCGGGATAATCCGCCGTATTCCCGGGCCCGAGTACATTCACACCCTGGGATTTCAGGTAATCGTAGGTCTTCTGACCTATTCCATCCACGCCCGACGCGTTGATCACCAGCACGCGGGCTGCTTCCTGCTGCATCAATTGGGCTGGATCGCCCGAGGCATTTGGATTCAGCGAGCCACCACCAAAGACCTGGTCCACCAGCTCGCGGATCTTATCGGGAAACGGTCGTAAAACAGCCAGGGTCTGGCCGTTCAGGTCGTATGTGGCATCTGTCATCATCGTATAATTGATCACTCCTGGATGGATGGAATCCAGGGGAATGTCTTTCGCAAGCATCGCCAATCGTAAAATATCATCCAGCGACAGGTTTGTATGCACACCGGAAGAAAGCTCACCATAGAGTGTGCCCGACTGGCCTACCAAGGCGGGCAGGTTGGAAAGCACCTTGTCCCGGATGGCAAGAATGACCCGCTGTTGGTTCTGGGATCGCTCCACGTCGCCCATTGCAACGCCTTGCTCCACATCGCGCGCGCGTGCGTATCCCAACGCCACTTTTCCGCTCAGGCATTGGTGGCCCGGTTTGACTACGGTGGTTCCATGTTCATCGAGGACCCCCACATCCACCTGCACGGGGACATCCAGGCAGATCCCGCCAATATCATCGATCATTCTTTCAAAAGCCACAAAATCGACCTGTGCGTAGTACTGGATGGGGATGCCCAGGAAATTCTCAACTGTCTTCATTGCCAGTCCCGGACCGCCACCGGGGAGCTTGTACAACTCCCCCAAAGCGTAGGCATTATTGATCTTGCTGTAGCCAAAGCCGGGAATATCGACCCACATATCGCGTGGAATGGATAGCATCCCGGCGGTCTTGCTCACCGGGTCAATGGTCAGCAGGATCATCGTGTCAGAGCGGGATGGACCCTGGCTGTTGGTTAACCAATCCCTGTAATCCAAACCGACCATCATGATGGTCACCCGGCTGGCACCGTCCCAGGGCGGCGGCAATGGTATCTGTGGCGCACTCAACCCCGGAATAGGCGTTTGGGCAGCAGAGGTATTGCCTGCCTGGGTGGCGACAGGCGCCGCTGCTGCAGCCTTGGAACACTTCGGCAGTGGAACGCCCGGAAGCGAGGTCACCTGCCAACAGGCTACAAAGCTACTCAGGAAAACAAATAACACCACCGCCAGAACCAATCCGGCTCCCATTAATATTAAATGGCCAACGGATGGACGGTTGTAGGTGCGCAGTTTCTGAACCAGGTTGAATTTCATTTTAGCCATCTTACTTGATGGGTGGAGGCGGCACAGGTAAATCTACCTCAGCCACCTTAACCCATTTATCTCCTTCTTCTATCAGCATGACCGGGATGTCATCCGAAATGGGATATTTACGCCCACAATCCTGGCAAACCAGCCAGTAATCTTGATGGATTTTCAGCAGGCCTTCTTTGTCATGGACACATACCGGGCAACGCAGGATTTCAAGCAGCGCTTGACTGATCATACCATTCTCCATTTTTGGTTAGCAACAAACGGCTATTTTACCACGTCTAGTGACACTGCCCATCCGCCACCATGGCCTGTGGGTTCTCTGTCCCGGGTCCATATTGGTAAACCGCCTGCCAAGGTTGGTAGTGGGTCCGGATTGAGTCGGTAAAAAGCACCTCCCCAGAGCGGGAAACACTGCGAGTTACGGTGATATCGGCGCCATCACCCGGCCAATCGACCTGTTTGCAGGTGCCGGGCGCCAGGTCCTGATTTTCCTCGAAGCGCGGCTCGGGCGCAGGAACAACATTATGCAAACCCAGGTTTTGCACGTCAACACTCCGGCCATCATCGCCTGAATAGAATTTCCAGGTAAGCGAAGAACTCTCAGGATGAAAATAAGTCTCCATCAACAGCCAGGATGGGCGGTCGTTCGTGAACCGCATATCCACGAGAGGAAAATAAACAGTGGCGTCCAATCCGGCCAAATTGGGATCCGTGCCCGTGCGAGTCTGTTCGTAATAGAAAACCCGGTAGGCATGCTCGTGCCGCTCGACGATCGGATAACCGCCATAGAATGCCGCGCGAAATAGGGTTGTGCTCACCTGGCATACCCCGCCGCCAACGCCGGTGATCGTTTTTCCATTATAAATGATCAGGGCTTCTGCATACCCGTTATCCAGGTTGATATCCCCAATCGCTGCGCCCATTGAGAAAGTCGTATTGGGTGGGATGAGTAACCCATAGAATTGTTTCGCTGCCGCCTCAATGTTCTGCAAGCGTGCCGCGCTCGAGCCACGGAAATAGCTGGTATACGATTCCACCAGCCCGGTTATCCCAAGGGAAGCAGCAGTCGCATCATCCCCCACGGCCGGTTTTACTACCGCCACTACCAGCGGAATGTCATGCTCTCCCTGTAAAAGCTTTTGCGATATCAGGTCGCGCGTGGCGGGAACATCCAGGGTACGGCCAGTCTCCCCCGGCTGGACAAGCACCAACTGGCTGGTGGGATCATCAAAATAGAAACGCGCATTCTTTGAAGCCCGATTCACCTGCGGGGCGATTTTTGCCAGCTCCTCATCGATGGCTTGGGTATCGATGGAGACCTGGTATTGCCAGCCGCTGTCAGTCTGGACGCGCCCAACGGATAACATCCCCGCCAGGAGAGCAGGGTCGATCGTCCAGGGTCCGGGATCGCCGGTCTGCATATAGGCAATATGCAGTGTCAGTGGGGCGCTCAAAGCCTTGCGCAAGGAATCGGCCTGGCCTGCTGCATCCAACATCACCGGAGCATCTTCCTCGATATCCAAGGAGATTTCCCCGTCCTGGAATGTCTTCAGCTGTTCGATGAGGGCTGCCAGAGTCTTGTCAACATTAACCAGTCTTCCGGTTTGGCCGGGAGTATAGCTGATTTCCGTGCCGTTTAATTTCAAGTCCGCTTCGACCACCGGCTGGTTTATTTGCGAAGCGATATTTTGAAGATATCCCTGCGCCACCCGGGCGTCAAACAGGATCACCGGTCCAAGCTCCAGCCCTCCCTGCCAGGCATTCAATTGGCTGGCCATGTTTTGCAACAAGCCTGTCTGGCGGCCTAAATCATAAGCCCTTTGCACACTGGCTCCAGCATCCAGCGCCATGCCAAGTTCAGCCGGAGTGGCCGTCCATGCACGGCTGCCGTCCCGGAACACAATTTTGCCGGTCCTGGGATAGGTGATTTTCTGGTTGAGCTCTACCGTAGCCTGTTCCGGCGTCAGGCTGGAAAGATCAATGCCTGCCATCCAGATTCCCGGAAAAACCCGGTCTGAAAAGAGCAATTGGTACCCGCTGCTGATCGCGCCAACACCCGCCAGGAACAAAACCAGGCTGCCCAGGATGGCAACAAGAATTTGAAGCAGGCGCGGTGAGCGCTGGGGGCGTGTTTCTCTGACGAAGGACATTTCTTTGATTATACCCTTGAGACCGTTACCAGTTCCAGACGTCTGGCGGGTCATTTTGTTCCCTTTCAGGAAGGGAATAAATATGGGGGTCGCGGCGGCGTAATCAGGATATTACCGGCCAAATTTGCTTCGGAGTTTACGCACCTCATATCTCTAATTAGGGTGCTCCCATTTAAATCCTCATACTTCAACCGTGGAAATACAATCCATGGGACTACTGTTGGAAGCTAAGTGTAGGCTCAATGGTCGGCTCTAATCCAGGATCGATTGTCGGCTCTAATTCAGGCTCGATTGTCGGCTCTGATCCAGGTTCGATTGTCGGCTCTGTTCCAGGTTTTGCCGTCGGTTCAGGTGTTGTTTCACCCAATGCCTGCATTGCCTGATCATGAAGGCGCTGGAACTCCTGGTAGAATTTCATTGCAATTTCCGGGTTGAATATGATAACGGTGTTCTCATCGTTGTTGTCCTCGGCGCTGGCAGTGAAGTTGTAGGAGCCGGTAATAACAATTTTTTGATCGATAATGATGACCTTATGGTGCATCAGGCCATCCTGGTTTCCATCCAGGAGTAAATCCACGCCCGCCTGCAGGAAGGGATCATATTCGGTCCCCTGGCTGGAAGCAACCTGGGTGTCATCCATTATGCCTGTAACGTTCACTCCAGCCTGTACTTTTTGAACGATGGCGTTCCCGATATCATTGGAAGTGAAATTGTATGTCATGAAATAAATGCTTTCCTTGGCACCCTGGATCAATGCAATGATTCGCTGAGCCACTTTGTCTTCGGGCGAGAAATAGATCTCGACTGGTATCCCATCAACCGTCAGTTTTGGATATGGGGTATCTGACGTGGCATTCGGCCCAAAGAGATGGTGGATGAACATCTCCTCAAACTCGTGAGTATAGTCTTCTGCCACCTTGGCTGACTGAATTGAAATAAGATTATTGTTATCCCGGTATGCCCCGCCGACGGTAAAATTCATCGAACCAGTCCAGACTTCGGTACGGTCAATGATGACAAACTTGTCGTGCATCAGGCCTTCCTGCTGGTCGTCCACGACCGGGATCCCGGAATCCTTGATCTGCTGGACTTCCTGGCTGTCCATGTTGTCGCTTTCCACCACCATCCTGACCACCAGCCCGCGTTTATGTGCATCGATCAGCGCATCCCGGATGCTCCAGAGATTAAGGCTGTAAGCCGCCACGTCCACAGATAGGCGCGCTTGATCTATGGCCGAAGCCAGGATCGCATCCGGGCCACCCCGGTAATTCCTGGCATGCGGCGCAGTCGGGTCGGTAAAGTAGATCTGGAATGCATCGGGTGCGGGTCCCGAACCTGATGTTTGTTCTATTCCTGCCGCATTCGGTCCCTGGGCAGGTGTGTTCGAACCATAGGACAGGAAAACGCAGGCAGACAACGCCAGTGCAAAAAATAATAGCAATGCAGTATAATGACTACGCGCAATTAACCAATTCTTCATGCCACGATTCCTTTACGATCGGTTTGGCAAGATTATACTGCTTTCGTCGTGTATAATCCCCCCTCATGAGTGAAACCGCCAACCAGGCCAACCAACAAATCGCCCGCGCGGCCGGAACGGTCATGCTGGCATTCATCCTCAGCCAGCTGACCGGATTGGCTCGCAGCATCCTGGTGGCACGTACCTTTGGCGCAGGCGCAGAATTATCGGCCTTCATTGCTGCCAACCGCGTTTCCGAGACGTTGTTCACCTTGCTGGCAGGTGGCGTACTCAGTTCGGCATTTATCCCAACATTTACAACATTTCTGACCAGGAACGACAAAACATCTGCCTGGCGGATGGCTTCGGCGGTCGCGAATCTGATCACCCTCATCCTGGGCGTACTGGCTGCCCTGGCGGCGGTCTTCGCACCCCAGATCTCGCGCTATCTGCTGGTTCCCGGCTTTGCCAATGATCCTGTTTTATTGAAACTGACGGTGGATCTATTGCGGATCCAACTTGGGTCGGCGGTGATTTTCGCGCTGGGGGGCCTGGTAATGGGGATCCTCAACGCCCACCAGGTATTTTTAATTCCAGCCCTCACGCCGGCCATGTATCAACTGGGGCTGATTTTCGGTGTTCTTGTGCTGGCACCCCGTATGGGAATTTATGGCCTGGCTTATGGCGTGCTCATCGGGTCCGGTCTGTATCTTCTCTTACAAGTGCCAACCCTCATCAAGCACGGCGCCAGGTACTCCCCCACCATTGGGAGAAACATGCCATCTGTCGCCGAGGTCCTCCGCCTGATGGGACCACGCATCTTTGGAGCTGCCATCGTGCAGCTGAATTTCTGGGTAAATATCTGGCTGGCTTCACAAATGCCGGATAAGGGCAGTGTGGCCAGTTTATCTTTCGGTTTTGCCCTGATGATGATGGCGGAAGGGGCGATCGCCCAATCCATTGCCATTGCGGCGATGCCCACCCTTTCAGCCCAGTATGCCATGGGAAAGTTGGATGATCTACGCTCTTCGCTGGCCGCAAGCCTGCGCGGGGTGATCCTTCTGGCCCTCCCGGCCGCGCTGGGTCTGATCCTGCTGCGCGTGCCGATCATTACCCTGCTGTACCAACGCGGCGAGTTTAATGCCCACTCCACCCAACTGGTCGCCTGGGCTTTGCTCTGGTATGCATCGGGATTGTTCTTCCATTCGATCCTGGAAGTGTTGGCGCGTTCATATTATGCCATGCACGATACAAAGACGCCGGTCCTGGTCGGTGCGATTGCCATGGGGATCAATGTGGGCCTGAGTTTTGCCTTTGTGGCAGTTTTTAACAAAATCGGCTGGATGCCGCATGGGGGTCTTGCCCTGGCCAATTCCCTGGCAACCGCGGTTGAGACGACTACTCTCATCTTCCTGATGCGCAAACGCATGCAGGGCATTCAGGGCAGGGATTTGTTTAAAGGTTTCAGTTTGGCCGGTTTCGGTACGCTGGGTATGTGCGCAGTGATAATCTTATGGCTTCGGGCCATGCAAAATAAGCCGGCTGCAATAACCACCCTGGGCGGTGTGACTTTGGGAGCTGCAACTTATGTCCTGGTATTGATCCTGTTGAAGGTCCCGGAACTGCGCAGCCTGTTCCAGGGGATCAAGCGCCGGTTGGGAATTATTACTCCCCTGCCCTAATGCAGCAGCAGCCACAACCCCACTGCCACCACCAGGCCCAATACCACGCCGCCCAAAGCTTCCAGGGGAGTATGACCGAGTACCTCGCGCAAATGCTCCTGCGAGATCGGATGCCCTTGAAGGAGTTCTTCTACTAAGATATTGATCTTTTGCGCCTGCATGCCGGCCTGGCGGCGTATACCGGTGGCATCATAGACGACCACCATTGCCAATGCCGTCGCCACTCCAAAGAGCGGATCATCGAAACCGGAATGCAACCCAACCGCCGCGGCTGTGGAAATTACCAGGGCGGAATGGGAGCTTGGCATTCCCCCGGCCGCAAAGAACAATGCCCAATTCCAATGCCGGCTCTGGATCAGGTCAATCGGGATCTTCAGCGCCTGTGCCAGAATCCAGCTTGCCAATCCTGTCAAGAGAACATGGTTCAGCAGAATATTGCCCAGATTCATTCGCCCTCCTGGAAGGGTACCAGCGATTCCCTGGAAAGTTCTTGAACTTTCAGCTCCGCTTTGGCCAATAGTTCGGTACAGTGTTTGCTCAGCTTTTGACCGCGCTCGAACAGGGAAAGTGCTTCTTCCAGGGGTTGTTCGCCTGATTCCAGCGAGGCCACTATCTCCTCGAGCTCGGCAAAAGCTTCTTCATAAGTTAATTTTTCAATCGGTCTGGTTTCAGATCTGGCCATATATTCACCTATCCATTACCCGTCACACGTGTATCAAATTCACCGTCCTGAACGTGTACCCTCAAGGCATCCTGCACATTGATTTGAGCGACACTGGTCACCACCCTGGTGTTTTTCGTCACAACCGCAAAGCCGCGCCGCAGAACCGCCAGGGGACTGAGCGCCAGGAGACGGTTCTCCAATCCCTTGAATTTTTCCGCGGCGATCTCCAAACGGTGCATCTGGGCGGCATTCCAGCGGCGGCTCATCTCATCCAATCGCTGGCGTTCTGTCTGTAAGCGCCTTCCCGGGGATGCCAGCCGCAAGCTGTTATCCAGCCAGTCGGCGGCGGCATGTTTTTTCTGGAAGAGGCTTGTCATTCCACCTACAAGGATGGCTCCGATTTCAGCCAGGTCGGCATTCAGATCCAACAAGGTGACCGGAGTCGCCAATTCTGCAGCCGCGGTTGGGGTTGGCGCGCGCAGGTCGGCAGCAAAATCCGCCAGGGTGAAATCCGTTTCATGACCCACCCCGGTAATGACCGGCGCAGTTGATTCCACCACGGCACGCACCACCCGCTCATCGTTGAAGGCCCACAGATCTTCGATGGAGCCTCCTCCGCGTGCCAGGATGATCACCTCCGGTGCGCCAACCCGATTCAAACTCCGTAATGCCGAGACAATCGCCAGCGGAGCCTCGTCACCCTGCACGGGTGTCGGGGCGAGGATCACTTTCACAAGCGGGAGCCGCCGTCTCAGGGTATTCAGGATGTCCCGCAACGCTGCACCGGTCGGGGAGGTTACAATACCAATCCGGCGGGGGGAATCGGGGATGGGACGCTTGCGGGCTGCCTCAAACAAGCCTTCCGCTTCCAGCAAAGCCCGCAGGCGCAGGAATTCCTGGTAGAGCGCACCCTCTCCCAGGGGTCGGATTGCGTCGGCGTAAAGCTGGTATTGTCCTCCGGCCTCATAGAGACTGATCTTCCCATGTGCCTCGACTGACTGGCCATCCTGCAGGGCAAGCCGTAAGCGGCTGGCCTCGGTGCGCCACATGACACAACGCAGGGAAGCGCCTGAATCTTTAAGGGTGAAGTAGAGATGACCGGAGGCTGGCCGCGAGAAATTGGATATTTCGCCCTGCACCCAGACATCCTGTAAACCGGCATCCGATTCGAGCAGCTGGCGCAGATAACGCGTCAGGGTCGAGACCGTCCAGCGAGGAGAGAGATCGAACAGGGACAGTTGTTCCACATCCACAGAATACTCGCATTCCATGGAGATGTCAACCGATAGTACAATAGAGGCCAGCCCGAAATCACACCCTGGTTCCCAACCAGTATTGGCCACATCCCCTGAAGAGAGGCTCCTTCCATGAAACGACTCTGGGCGCCCTGGCGTATGAAGTTTATCCAATCGCATGACCCGGACACCACATGTGTTTTCTGTAAAGTCCAGGTGCAGAACAAGGATGCAGAGAACCTGATCGTCTTTCGCGGGCCAAGGGCCTTCGTGATGCTCAACCGCTATCCCTATACCAGCGGACATTTATTGATCATTGCTAATCTTCACCTCCCCTCACTGGAGGATTTGGACTTGCAGATGCGCTCTGACATGATCGAACTGGCTACGAAAGGCATGGCCGTCCTCCGCAAGGTCTACCAGCCGGGGGCCTTCAATTTAGGCGCCAATATTGGAGAAGCAGCCGGGGCTGGGATCGCCGGGCATGTGCATTTGCATGTTGTGCCCCGCTGGAACGGCGACACGAACTTCATGTCCGCGCTGGCTGAGACACGTGTCCTGCCGGAGGGACTGGACGAGAGCTATCGCCGTATCAGTTCTGCCTGGATATAGACTGATCCATAAATCCTTCAACTTTTCCTGCCTCATCCCCATAACTTTGGGGAGGAGGTTGTGTTTAAGCTCACATGTCTGAATGTTTCGACTTCGTCATCATCGGTTCCGGGTTCGGCGCCTCGGTCTCGGCCATGCGGCTTACCGGAAAAGGTTATACGGTTCTTATCCTTGAGAAAGGGAAAATTTTCCGGGACCAGGACTTCCCCAAATCCAACCTGTCCTTCTGGAAATACCTGTGGGCGCCGCCCTTGCGCTGCTTTGGCATCCTGCAGATCAGCCTGCTCAAAGGCATAATGGTGCTGCACGGGACCGGCGTAGGCGGCGGCAGTCTTGGCTATGCCAACGTGCTTGAAATCCCCAGCGAAGATACGTTTTCCACGCCGGCCTGGAACGAGAGGCTCCCATGGGGAGAGACCCTGAAACCATTTTACGCAACCGCCCGGCGGATGCTGGGTGCGGCTACCAATCCGCAATCCTGGCCTGCAGACGAGACTTTGAGGGAAATTGCCACCGGCCTCGGTCAGGAATCCACTTTCCGGGCCACGGAGGTGGGCGTCTTCTTTGAACCCGAGGGGCAGACCGTCCCTGATCCGTACTTTGATGGGGCAGGTCCACAGCGTTCCGGCTGCATTCAATGCGGGGGCTGCATGGTCGGCTGCCGTAATAACGCCAAGAATACCCTGCCCAAGAACTACCTGTATTTCGCCGAAAAACATGGAGCTGTCATCCGGCCTGAAGTACGAGTCGATGACGTGGTTCCGCTTTCCGCAGGCCATCCAGATGGGGCTCGATACGTAGTCAAGTATCGCTCGTCCACACGATTGATCCACCTGAACAGTCACCAGGTGCGTGCCCGCAACGTTATTGTCGCCGCGGGGGTCATGGGCACCCTGAAATTACTCCTGCATTGTCGCGATCGTTCCCACAGCTTGCCGCATCTCTCCTCACGACTTGGTGAACGTGTCCGCACGAACTCCGAGGCCTTGCTTGGAAGTGTCACGCGCGCGCAGCAAGTCGATTATTCCAAAGGTATCGCCATCACCTCAATCTTTAACGCCGACACAACCACCCGCATTGAGCCGGTTCGTTACCCACAGGGTTCCGACCTGATGCGTATCCTGGCTGCCCCGCTGATTTCCAACGGTCACGCTGTTCCAGTGCGCATGCTCAAGTCCATTGGCTGGATCCTGCACCACCCGCTCGATTTCCTGCGGGCACAGGTATTTCCCGGCTGGGCGCGCAAGGTGACCATCCTGCTGGTCATGCAAAATGTGGATAATCGCTTAAACGTTCGGCTGGGTCGCAACCTGTTGACCTTCTTCCGTAAAGGCCTGGTGGCTGAGACGGAGCCCGGTCATGAGGTCACTCCCCGGATTGATGTCGGCCATGCCGTGACCCGTTCCTTCGCCGAAAAGACGAATGGCATCCCGATGGGCTCGCTGGGAGAAAATCTTCTGGACGTGCCCACTACAGCACACATCCTGGGCGGGTGCCCAATGGGAAAGGATGCCTCCGAGGGCGTGATCGACGAGTTCTTCCAGGTGCACCATTACCCCGGCCTGTACGTGGTGGATGGCTCGGTCATGCCGGCCAATCCGGGTGTCAACCCCAGCCTGACCATCACGGCGCTGGCGGAGTACGCCATGAGCATGATGCCCTCGAAAAACGAAAGCAGATAACCCGGGAATGTGCAACCTTGCCAAAGGGTAATCCCTCGGCTATAATCCCGAAACCAAGGGCGCGTAGCTCAGTCGGTTAGAGCGCATCACTCACATTGATGAGGTCGGGAGTTCGAGCCTCTTCGCGCCCACCTAAGGAGACCCTCACGGTCTCTTTTCGCGTCCCATTGAAGTCCCCGGAAGGGGATGGTAAGGTCGGGAGTTCGAGCCTCTTCGCGCCCACCTAAGGAGACCCTCACAGGTCTCTTTTCGCGTCCCATTGAAGTCCCCGGAAGGGGATGGTAAGGTCGGGAGTTCGAGCCTCTTCGCGCCCACCTAAGGAGACCCTCACAGGTCTCTTTTCGTCCCACTGAAGTCCCCGGAAGGGGATGGTAAGGTCGGGAGTTCGAGCCTCTGCGCGCCCACCTGAAGAGACCATCACGGTCTCTTTTCGCGTCCCATTGAAGTCCCCGCCTGCACCCCGGAGGGGCGAAAGGGGATGGTAAGGTCGGGAGTTCGAGCCTCTGCGCGCCCACCAGATCACTTACAGCGGTCTTTCGCGCCACAGATATTCGATCCTCGGAACGAAAAAGAAACGAATAGGGCTTAGTAATAAACATGAAATGAATCCTCCTCTTAAGATTGAGGAAACCTGACTTGAATTAAAGTCACTTTTTTTGAATTTTCCGCGGAACGAATGAGGAACTGTAAAGAGCATTGAAAGCTTTTTTTCCATCCTTGTGCAACCCGGGAAGCAGCAAAAAACCTCTGAGACTTGTTTCATAAAGACTCCTGCGGTAATCGTGAGCGGAATGGACATGACAGTATCTATCTATAATACGAAGAAAGCCGGTCCCGACGAACTTAATAATAGTACATATGTTCTATTTTTGCAAGGTTTGAGACAGGACCAATCACACCATTCCATGGTTTTTCAGGGGAGAGAAAGAAATGGTTATTAAATTTGTCCAGACTGTTCCGATTAGAAGATATAATTATCAGTGACCCCATTTCAAAAGAAAATACGACGGATACAATGACCATCCTCATGCCAATATCTAGGTGACGACCACAAAAGGTACATTTCCACTTGATCTCCTCTCGGTGCGTGGAGAAGGGCTAGTTTCGTTCCTGGAGAGTAAATATGGCCCACGATGTTTTTAAATCGTACTCAAACAAAGACAAGCCCATTGCAGATGCGATCTGTGCCAACCTTGAATCCGCCGGCGTGCGCTGCTGGATCGCGCCCAGGGACATTGTACCCGGCGAGGATTGGCCTTCTGCAATCAACAAAGCCATCACCAAGAGCCGCGTGATGGTGTTGGTCTTCTCACAAAATTCAAACTCCTCAGAGGATGTTAGCCGGGAGTTAATCCTGGCCGCCAATAGCAAACTGGTTATCATTCCATTCAAGATCGATAATATCGAACCGGAACCGGGAAAACAGTATTATCTCGCCCGAACGCTCTGGCTGGATGCAATGAACCCGCCAACGCGTTCACAGATCATTACACTCGTGGAAACGGCGAAAAAAATGCTCACGCCAGATGATTCAACAGGAGCCCCTACTCCATCACCGCTTCCCACAACGCCTAAGGAAATTCCAGAGCCTGAAGTGAAGAAGTCCAAACCATGGAGGCTTTGGCAGGCACTTTCGTCTTTTGTGCTATTTATTGCCGCTATTGTAGTAACAGGAATATACATGAAGGGTAGGCCCCTGGTTGCAAAAAGGAATTCCTCAACGCCTATATGGGCAACTGCTGCACCTGCACTGACCCAGCCATCTCTGTCAGCTCCAGCTACTACCATTACAGGCATTGACATTACTGCTGCTCGCCCACCAACGACATCAATCGCCGGGAATATTCAAGCAACCCCTGGAAAGATCCTGGATGAGCAAGGCGATTATGTTGCCTGGTCGCCGGACGGAAAATGGCTGGTCATCGGCGGCCGGGAGGTGCACTTCTACGATACACAAAGCATGCGCCAGGTCCACGCTGTCCAGGTTAAGTACGGCGTGGAGGGATTGGCCATCTCTCCCGACAGTAAGGTCCTGGCCGTCATAGACATTTCGAACGCAGTCAAACTGTTCGACCTGGCCTCCGGTAGCGAGCTGCAAACACTCCCCAGGACCGACATCAGCACCGGTGCCGCTTCCAGTTCCTTCCTGGCTTTCACACCCGACAGCACCACCCTGGCGGTCGTGCTCGGCGACACCGTCAAGCTCTTCAACGTCGCCACCGGACAGGAAACCGGTACCATCGTTGCCAAGGGTGCCATGGCCATCCTCTTCTCACCGGACGGACAGAGCCTCTACAGCGGTAGTTCGCTTGGAATCATCACTGTCTGGAACGTTGCTTCCGGCGCAGAGATCCGCAGCATGGGCGAACCCATCACCGAGGGCAAGCGCCTGGCCCTCTCACCAGATGGCTCCCTGCTGGTCTCGGCCGGCTCTTTTGATAAGCCGATGGTCCTGTGGGACACTGCCACTGGCCGCCAGCTGCGCACATTTGCCGGTCACAAGGGCGGGGTCAACAGCCTGGCCTTCTCCCCGGACGGCAAGCTCCTGGCCTCCTCGGCTGGCGATGTGACCATCAAGCTCTGGGACGTGGCCAGCGGGAATGCCTTGCAAACCCTGGTCGGCCACACCCAGGCCGCCACCAGCCTGGCTTTCTCCCCGGATGGCGCCAGACTGGCCTCGACCGCTTATAACCAGGGTGTCTGGCTGTGGGGCTTTCCGACAAAATAGATATAGAGATGTCACTGCTGTTCCCGCCTGTACTTCTGCTGGCGGAAAGGAGAACCTTATGCCTCAATCTTCCCGCACCTTCCGTATCTTCGTGAGTTCCACGTTCAGCGACCTCAAGGCGGAACGGAATGCCTTGCAAGAAAAGGTGTTTCCAAGATTGAAAGAATTGGCCGAGTCTCACGGCTGCCGTTTCCAGGCGGTTGACCTGCGTTGGGGCGTCTCTGAAGAGGCCGCCATTGACCAGCAGACCATGAAGATCTGCCTGGGTGAGATCGAGCGCTGCCAGAAGGTCACCCCGCGCCCCAACTTCATCATCCTGCTGGGCAATCGTTACGGCTGGCGCCCGCTACCGTACGAGATCATGTCGGATGAGTTCGGCCGAATCTTCTCCTGCCTTCCCAAAGAAGAACAAACATTGATTGAAGAATGGTATCAACTGGATGAGAACGCCGTGCCGCCGGTTCGTTTTCTGCAGGCACGCTCGGGAAAATGGGTTGATCCGGATACTTGGGATACCCTTGAGCGCAAGCTGCACACCCTGCTCGAGAAGGCTGCCCGGGATGCAGGCCTGCCGGAGGCTGAAATGATCAAATATCAGGCTTCTGCCACCGAGCAGGAGATCATCCATGGCGCCTTCCAGGCGGTGAATGCGCGTGAGCACATCTTCTGTTTCGCCCGGGAAATGTCGGATATTCCATCCGATGAGCATGCCGGGGGCTTTATCGACCGTATCAAAGATAAGTTGGATGAAACGGCTGCAAAACAACTGCTGGATCTCAAAGCCCGTTTGAAGGATGTTCTAAAGGAAAATTTCCACGAATACCCGGCGCAGTGGGGGGATGGTGGTCCTACGCAAAACCACATCGACCAGTTCTGTAAAGATGTCTACGACAGCCTTGCACGCATCATCCTGGACGAGCTTGAGAGCCAGCACGAAGTCGCTTCCATCCCCACGTCCGCCGTTCACATCCCGACCGATGAAGCGTTGGATGTTGAGGGCCTCACCCACCACAAGTTTGCCGAAGAGCGCTTGGAATTCTTCGTCGGGCGCACGCAGATGTTGGCAAAGATCGCGGCCCATCTACAAGCCGGTGGCCACCGTTCCCTGGCGATCCTCGGGGCCGGCGGCACCGGAAAGTCAGCCTTGATGGCGAAAGCGGTTGAACAAGCCTGGCAGACGCATCCGCAGGCAGCCATTATCTACCGCTTCATCGGCGCAACCCCGGGTTCTTCGGATGGGCGCAGCCTGCTGGAGGATCTGTGCAAAGAGATCTCCCGCCGCTATGGAACCAGTGAAACAGATATTCCGATGGAATATCGTGACCTGGTGCTCGAGCTGGGCAAGCGCATGGGTCTGGCAACCGCTGACAAACCACTGATGCTCTTCCTGGATTCGCTAGACCAGTTATCGTCCAGCCAGGGCGCCCGCAGCCTGGTCTGGCTGCCGAACGAGCTGCCTGAACACGTCTGCGTGGTGCTCTCCTCACGGGACAAAGAGGACACCTATGACAGTCTGGCTGCCAAACAGGTCAGCCTGGAAATCCTGGGCGGCCTCTCCCGCACCGAGGGCGATGACCTGTTGTCCCTCTGGCTGGACAGCCGGAGCGTTTCCCGGGCACTCCAACCTGCCCAGCGCAGCGAGGTCCTGGATAAGTTCATGTGCAAGGATCTACCGGATTGTCCCGAACGGTCAGCCGGCAACCCGCTCTATCTCAAGCTGGCTTTCGAAGAAGCCCGGTTGTGGCGATCCGGCTCGGGTCAGCCGCCTGAAAGGTTGGAACCCTTCGTCAGCGGCATTATTGAGAAGAACATGATCCACCGCCTGGCAGATGAATCCAATCATGGTGAAGAGCTCGTCTCAAGCGCCCTGGGCTACCTGGCCGCTTCCCGTTTCGGGTTGGCCGAGGATGAACTGCTTGACCTGCTCTCCCGGGATGTCCAGGTCTATCAATGGTTCTTTGAAAAAGGCAAACACCTGCCGTCTGACCTGGTCCAATGTGCGATCAAGTACCGCACTGCCGACCTGGAAGCGATCGCATTGGAAAAAAAGATTCCGGTGGATGATAAAGAAGCCGCGGCGGTTGCCTGGCTTAGCACGATTCTTAAGGACAGCCGGAATCATCCGGAACAGGTGACAGAATTTCTCAAGCAGGTCCTGCCCAAACCGGATGGGCCGCGCCTGCCGGTGGTGCTCTGGTCACGCCTGTCCTTCGACCTGGCGCCCTACCTGACCGAACGCATGCTGGATGGCAGCCCGCTGTTGGACTTCTATCACCGCGAGCTCGGGGATGTTTCCAGGGCGGTCTTCCTGAAGGATGGCCAGGCTGAGACTTATCATGAAAGGCTGGCGGATTATTTCCGCTTCAAGGCCGATCCCGCCGCCGATCGAACCTGGACAGGTCATCATTTGCATGGTTTGAGTGAGCTGCCTTATCATCTGACAGTGGCAGGAAAAATTGATGATGCTTACCATACCCTGATCGATTTCAAGTTCCTGGAACACAAGGCCGAGGAAGTTGGCATCTTGAGAGGTAAGGATGAGCGGGGTAACGAGGTGATCACCTCCCAGGGTGTGCTCCAGCTGCAGGAGGACATGCAGCGTCTCCTGGCCGCCATGCCGGGCGGCGAAGGCGGGTTGGGCGAGCGCGCCCCGCTCATCCTGACTGCGTTGGAGACCAGCCGGGGACTGATGGTCTACTGCCCGGTCTGTAACAAGGCTTCGCCGATCCAAAAGGAGATGCTGGATAGCGTGATCCGCTGCCCGACGGAAACCTGCAAGGCTCCCATCAAGCTGAATCCATTCACGGTGAAAAGGGAAATCTGAGGCCGGCATGGAAGGCGAAGGTTTAAAAACAAAAACGGAGAAACAAAAACAAACATTAAAAGCCTTCTCCCGCGCATTGGGGCGCGAGTTGCATGTGCTCACCCAATATCCAGACCTGCTCTGGCAGCAGATGTACAACCGTCTGCAGTGGGAGGAGGAAGCTAAACAGGCGCTTGCCCCGGAACGTGAGAGGCGGGGCCAGCCCGGCAAGCGGGCTTGGTTATGGATGAAAACCCCTCCCAAGGAATTGGGGACCCTGCTGCGCACCCTGGCAGGGCATTCCCTGCCGGTTATTGCCTGCGCCTTCTCGCCAGACGGTAGGCAGCTTGCCTCGGCAATCGGTGACAAAACCATCAAGGTTTGGGATGCCGGGACAGGGCAAATCCTGCGCAGCATGAATGCTCGGGTCACCAACCTTGTCTTTTCACCGGATGGCAGCCGCCTGCTCAGCGCCGGCTCCCGTCTCCTGATCTGGGATACAGACACCGGCAATATACTGCTCACCCTGCAAGATCGCAATAAAACCCAGGAATGCTGCACCTTCTCTCCAGATGGCCGCCAGGTGCTTTCGGCCGGCGATGATAATATCATGCGGCTGTGGGATGCCCTCAGCGGTGCACTCCTGCAAACCTACCAGGGGCACACGGGAACGATCTTTGGATGTGGGTTTTCGCCGGATGGCAGGCTGGCTGCCTCGGTAAGCAATGATAAAACCGTGCGGATCTGGGATTTAGGCAGCGCTGCCTTGGTGCGGGTGCTGGAAGGGCACGACTACAGCTTGTTGATGAGTGGCTGCATATTCTCGCCGGATGGGCGTTACCTTGCCTCTGCCTCTGAGAAGACCATCCGCATCTGGGAGGCGGGCAGCGGCAGACTTATCCATACTCTGGAGGGGCATTCGAACTTTGTAGCATCGATTGCCTTTTCGCCAGATGGGCGCTATCTCGTCTCGGCAAGCTGGGATAAATCCCTGCGGATATGGAACATGAAGAATGGCAAGTTACTGGACACACTTGAAGGGCATACCGATAAGATCAATGGCTGCGCGATATCCACGGACGGCACCCAAATCCTTTCAGCAAGCTTCGATCGCACCTTGAAGGTTTGGGAATTCGTAGCCTCTCAAAAGGCACCGGAGATTGAAAATACCGAAACCAACGATGTTAATTCCTGTAGCACTTCGCCGGATGGACGCCTGATCGCCGCCTACAGCCTTCAGACAAAAAACATCTGCTTGTGGAACTGGGATTCGCCGTCCGGCCAGCCTGCCCGGATCTTAAGCGGTCATATGGCCGGGGTCTCCATGTGTACATTCTCCCCGGATGGGCGGCGGCTGATCTCGGGAAGCAAGGACCAGACACTGAGGTTGTGGGATACCGATACCGGTGAATGTATCCGCACCTGGGATATCAGCCAGGGCGATGATGTTTTATACCTACATGGAGGGCATAAGCACAGCGTGGTGTCATGCGACTTGGCTGCGGACGGGCGTTCCATTCTTTGCGCCGACGCTGAGGGAAACATTTTCATCTTGGATATCCCCACCGGGCAGGTAGTCCACATCCTGCAGGGGCATTGCGATAAAGTGACGGAATTGGGCAGCATTCCACCGAAGGATTGGGCCCCTTTCAATACCGGGCAGGGGTTTAAAGTTATAGAGACCGCCTGCCGCTTCACTCAGGATGGTCGCTATGTAGTTTCCTCCGGGGAGAACAAGATATGCGTCTGGGAATCCGTCACCGGCAGGTGCCTGCACAGTCGGGCAGGGCCGAAGTTTGTCATTTCTCCAGACGGGAACCTGGTGGCCTCCGACGGGGAGAATGGGAATATGTGGGTATGGTACACCTCCAGCGGGCAGACCTTATGGGACCTGGGCAGAGATTGCTATGATGCCACCTTTTCCCTGGATGGACGCCTTTTGGCCACCAAATCTTACAAAGGTGGCGGATTTGTCAGAATATGGGAGACGTATTCAGGGCAGGAAAAGTTGATCCTGAAGGGCGAGGGTATCGGCAAACACGGCCTGCGCTTCCTGCCAGATGGCCGCTTCTTGGCCTCTTTTGACAACGAAGCCATCCGGGTATGGAGCATGGAGAACGGCGCCCAGGTGGGGATGATATCGACGCCCGGGCAAATCTGTTCCTTCGTCATCCACCCGTGGAAGCCGCTGATCGCCAGCGGGCATCCGCGGGGAGTGATCCAGTGCGTGATGCTATGCGGCATCCGGACCGGAACAGGCAGCTTAGCAGACCAAGAAATAGAGAAGATCCGTCCATCAATGGAATTAAGGGTTAAGATTTTCGGCACGCAGGCCAAGGCGCTATATGCACAAGGTTACCTTAACCAAGCTTATATATTATTCGAAGCCCAGGAAGAAGCCTGCCGTCTTATAGGAGACCGATCCGGTCTGCAACTGGCAATTTGCGCGCAGGCGAATATCTTGTTCCTTCAGGGTGATCTGAACCATGCGTTAGTGTTGTACAAACAACAGGAACGTATCTGCCGCGAACTGGGAGTATTCGATCACCTGGCTATTTGCTTATTAAACCAGGCTATTATTCTCTTTAATCAACATAGTGTTGGCGTTTCCAACTGCCTGGGCGCTGAGAGTTTGTTAATTGCACAAGAAAATGGGTTCAAGACCATCACTACTCAAATACTTATAGCCTTGCCTCATTTGAAATCGCAAGCAAATTGACGAAACTATTTTTCTGGAAGAATATGACAGAATGACCAATATGGATGATCAAAAGCCTGCCAGCAGGCGGGGAATGGTTTTGAAAGCCTTCTCGCGTGCCTTGGGGCGCGAGGCGCATGTGCTCACCCGCGATCCAGACCTGCTCTGGCAGCAGATGTATAACCGGCTGCAGTGGGAAAGGGAAAAAATAAAACTAATCCTTGCACCTGAACTGAACCACCGCAGTACGTCGGGGGATAATCCATGGATGAAAACCAAAACACGCAATCGCGAGTCATCCACCCTGCTTCGTACTCTCAGCGGTCACCACGGAATTGTGCACGCATGTGCCATCAGTCCGGATGGGCAACGGATTATCTCTGCCAGTTCAGATAAAACACTCAAAATCTGGGAAGTGACTACTGGGAGGGTTCTGGCCATACTGAACGGCCATACCAATACAGTAACCGGATGTGCTTTTAGCCCAGACGGAAGGTGGGTTGTATCCGCCAGCACAGATAAAACGCTTAAAATCTGGGACTCAATCACAGGTACAGAGCGGTCGAACCTGAGAGGGCACACAGATGAAGTGAACGCTTGCAGCTTCAGTTCAGATGGGCTTTTCATAATTTCTGCCAGTAACGATAAAACACTTAAGATTTGGGATGCTGCCACAGGGGTCGAACGAGCAACGCTGAATGGTCACAACGGTAGCGTATGCGCTTGTGCAATCAGCCCGGACGGTCGATGGATTGTTTCAGCCAGTTTTGACAATACACTCAAGGTCTGGGATACGGCTACTGCACTCAACCGAATGACCATAAGTGGCCATATCCAATTCTCCTTCGCACAACGTGTCACTGCTTGTGCAATTAGCCCGGATGGGCGCTGGATCCTCTCCGGTGGTGCTGACAAATCCCTGAGACTCTGGGATGCGAAATCAGGAAAAGAGCTGGCGAATTTCAATGGTCATACCGGGCATGTAACTACCTGCGCATTTAGTCCGGATGGACAATGGATTGTCTCCGCTTGTGGTAGTCCATTATCTGGAGGAGATAGAAACCTGAAAGTATGGGATATCACCACCCGAACTGAGCGGATTACATTGAGCGGGCACACCAGTTTTGTTAATTCCGTCTCGATCAGCCCAGACGGGAGATGGATTGCGTCCACCAGTTGGGACGGCACCCTGAAACTCTGGGATCCGTCAATAATAACTGACCATGAGGCTTCATCCGGTCACACAAGTTGGATTAATGACCTGATCTGCAGTCTGGATGGCCGCGTGATTGTCTCCGCCAGTAGAGATGAGACACTGCGGGTTTGGAATATGGACACAGGCACTGAAAAGGTTGCATTGAAGGGTCACGCAGGCGAACTGAGAGCTTGCGCTTTAAGTCCGGATGGATGCTGGATTGTCTCTGCCAGTGATGACAGAACACTCAAAATATGGGATATAAACAAGGGTGTTGAACGAACCACTCTGAGAGATCACGATGGTGCCGTCCGGGCTTGCGCCATCAGCCCGGACGGATATTGGATCGTTTCAGCAAGTGAAGACACATTGCTCAAGATCTGGGATGCAGCCACGGGGGTTGAACAAGCAACATTAACTGGTCATGTTGGTCAAGTCAACGATTGTGGCATAAGCCCGGATGGAACCCGGATTATTTCTGCCAGTGAAGATCGAACTCTCAGGATATGGAACGCTATTACCGGCGTCGAACAGGCTATATTGTACGGGCATAATAATGGAGTACTAAACTGTATGTACAGCCCAGATGGACGCATAATCATATCCTCCGGTCGGGACAGCTTCATCAAGATCTGGGACGGAATTTCCGGCATTGAACGAGCTACTCTACCCGGGCATTCCTATAATGTACATACCCTTGCTTTCAGCCCGGATGGAAGTCAGATCGTCTCAGGCGCGCATGATCCAACCCTTAGAATTTGGGATGTTGAATCTGGAAATCAACTAGGTGAGTTAAAAGGTCACACAGGTCCTGTGTTCGATTGCGCCTTCAGCCCTGATGGAAGGTCGATTGTCTCAATTAGTGGAGATAAATCGCTCAAGGTTTGGGATTCAGACACAGCAAAGATGAAAACAAATCTACCACTACTGGGATCCGGCATGAGACTGGCTCTTCACCCATACCTGCCTCAGCTGGCCTGCGCAGACCAGGGAGGAAACCTATATTGGATCGACATGGTTGGAATCAAGTATGGGCCTATTATCGCCACAGCCTTGGAAGGGCGCCTGGGGCTTTCCGTTCTTTGCCCGGCCTGCCGGCAGCAAATACCGATATCCAATTCTCAACTCGGTACCGAAATGACGTGCCCCACAGAGGGCTGCAACCTTCGCTTGAATATCAACCCGTTTGTGATCAAATGATTTGGTTATTGTTATACTAACAAATGTAAACGAGAGGTAACCTTGATTTTTACTGTTACAGTAGCCAAGGCCGAACCGGGCTGGGATTTTCAGCCCGGTGACACGCAACGAAGGCGGGATCTTCATACCCCCTTCTTCGACTTGGATGTGAGCATCACCGGGCAGGACCAAGACAGGCTGCCAAACTTGAAGAAGATCCTGCTGTACTCCTTTGAAGAGGTCGCAGCAAACTTATGGGATGAATTTGACGGGAAGGAATTCCTAGGCAAATCAAGATTTAAGCGCCTGGCGGCCGGATCCGTGCTGAAGATAAACGGTCCGGTCCATCCCATACTCTCCGGTCATTCCAGCGAAAGGTTTGGATCCTACCAATACGTCATCGTCCAGCCCCAAAAACATGCCTGGTATCAGGATGTAAACGGGGAACTCAACACTGGGATCACCGAATGGCTGGTCGAAGAGAAAGCGGCCCTCGATACGGACAGGATCCAGGCTCAATCCCGGCTGGTCGTTGCCTGGGAATGTGCCCATGTGGTTCTCCCACCGGTTGCTCCCTTGAAAAAGGACCTGGATGTTTGAGATCATCCAATCTGACCATCCTCCCGGGTTGGAACTTGCCTATCGGTCAGATAGAATCTCCACGGATGGGCAAGCCTGGGATGTCTCCCTGCTGAAATGGAAGCATCTCCTTCGCATGTGCTCCCGGGGCATCCTGGCTGCGGATGGCGGCCGACAGACCTGTGGATTATGCGCTTTGTACTTTTTTGGTCACGAGGATGAATGTGAGGACTGTCCCATCAAAAAAAGCGGGCATCCTGGATGCCAGGGTACACCCTTACTGGATTATCTGGCTGCAGTGAAAAAAGGTGATCTTGGGCGTGCAAAACAGGCGGCCGCGGCCGAGATCAAGTTACTCAGGAGTCTTCAAATGGGCCTGGATTTCAGTTACATGCTGTACTTCAAACGTGATCACATCTGGGATGCCCTGCAGGCAGTTATTGAGACCGCCTGGGCGCATGATCCACCGGCTCTGATCCATTTTCCCGATCACGCGCTTACAATCCCGTTGGATACGTGGGCTCCCATGGATAAAAAGGATTTCCAACATGATGAGCCTGAGTTCAATTTCGCCATCGTGCTCAATTTCCCTGAAGACGAGGCCATCCTGGAATACCTGCGCCTCAGGGATAAGAATATGCACAGCGGACCACCGGATCCAGACAACAAGCAGGGGATTGGCATGATCTACCTGACGGTCTACCAGGAGATCCCTGACCAGCCGGCCTCGGACCTGGTCTTGTTCAATTTCGGCACCACCGGGACGAAAATGAGCACACTCTTTCTGGAATTTGATTCCATCCGCAAGACCTTTGAAGAACTTTTGGAGAAGGTCCCAGGGATCTGCGGCGTGTTCAACAGGGATTTGAATGGAGAGGTGTTCTGGTTGAAAGGCCGGCAAATCTCTGGAGAGATACGTGATCCCTACATGCCGCCAGCAGAGATCGAGGCGGCTCTGGGAATGTCAAAGTAAAGGAGTCTGATGGCCGAAAAATCAGCGCAGGCTCCGGCAGGCAAATATAAAAATACACTCCGGACCTTCTCACGCGCCCTTGGGCGCGAGGCGCATGTGCTCACACAGCATCCGGACCTGCTCTGGCAGCAGATGTACAATCGCCTGCAGTGGGAGGGAGAACCGATGGCTACCTTGGCGGAGGCGGAACGCGAATTCCGCAGACAGCCGGGAGGGAAACCCTGGGCGCGCACGCACATACCTTTCCGGGAATCCATTCCGCTTTTACGCACGCTGGCAGGAGGCGGCATCCGGGTCTCGGGATGCGCGATCAGCCCGGATGGAAAATGGATCGTCTCCGCCGGCTGGGATTTCAAATTGAAGATCTGGGAAGCCGCCAGCGGCCGGGAGATACGGACATTGAGTGGTCACACTGCACCGCTCAACGCCTGTGCGATCAGCCCGGATGGAGGATGGATTGTCTCTGCCAGCAAGGACAATTCTCTCAAGATTTGGGAGGCTGCCAGCGGCAGAGAACTGCACAGCCTCTCCGACCATACCGGGTCTGTGACCGCCTGTGCGGTCAGCCCGGATGGGACCTGGATCGTCTCGGCAAGCGACGATCGGAGCGTAAAGGTTTGGGATGCCACCAACGGAAGCCTGATCGGCGCTCTTGACGGGCACACTGAAGGAGTGAAATCCTGCAGTTTCAGCCCGGACGGCGCCTGGATCCTTACCGGCGGTAATGACAGAACCATGAGGCTGTGGGATGTGGAGACCGGGCGGGAGGCGCGCAGATTCCTCGGACATTCTGAAGGTATCAATGCCTGTTCCTTCAGCCCGGATGGGGTCCGGATCGTCTCGGCCAGCAACGACAGAACAGTAAAAATCTGGGACACGGCCAGCGGGCAGGAACTGCACAGCCTGACCGGCCACAACGGCATGGTCAACGCCTGCGCATTCAGCCCGGATGGAAAATGGATCGTTTCCGCCGGGTGCGACAATGTCCTGATGATTTGGGAACCGGAAAGCGGCCATTTGCTGAATTGCTTGAGCGGGCACACCCATTGGGTGCAGGGATGCGCGGTCAGTCCGGAAGGAAGGTGGATCGTATCTGCCGGCTGGGACCACACGCTCAAGATCTGGGATCCCAGCCTGCGTAGCAACGCCCCCAGCGGAAGCGGGCACAGCGATCTCATGCGGAGCGTCGCGATCAGCCCGGATGGGACCTGGGTGGCCTCATCCAGCCGGGATGGTACATTCAAGATCTGGAATATGACCAGCGGGCAGGAACTGCACTCCCACACCTTGGACGGTAACCGGCAGGAGATCCTGACGGAAGCGATCAGCCCGGATGGGAGAACCCTCGTCTGCGCGGGCACCGACGGCGCACTCAGCCTGTTGGATGCCTCCAGTGGAAGAGAACTGCTCTGGCTGGAAGGTCACACCCATAATGTCCTGGCTTGCTCATTCAGCCCGGATGGAACAAAAATCGTTTCCGCCAGCGAAGATGGAATGATCATGGTATGGGACGCCTCCAATGGGCAGGCACTCCATTCTTTAGTTGACCAATTTGGTGCGCCTCCCTACGCGCTCAGCCCGGAAGGAAGTTGGATCGCCTATGCCAGTTGGGACAAGACCCTGAAGATCTGCAATATGGCCAACGGACAGGTGGTTCGGACGCTGAGCGGACACACAAGCAGCATAAATACCTGTGCGGTTAGCCCGGACGGAGTGTGGATCATTTCCGCTGGCAAAGACTTCGTCCTGAGGCTATGGGAGGCGGCCAGCGGGCAGCAAAAGACGATTTTGGGCGGTCATACTGCGCCGATCCAGGCCTGTTCGTTCGGCCCGGACGGAGCTTGCATCCTCTCCGTGAGCATGGATGGAAAAATGAAAATATGGGATACGGCCAGCGGGAAGGAACGGTTCACTTTCACCGGCTGCATGGACTTGCCCCAGAATTGCGTTTTCAGCCCGGATGGGACCTGGATCGCGTACCTCAGCAAGGATATGTCGATAAAACTTCAAGACGTGGTCACCGGTATGAAGATGGTGGAAATGCCGCTGCTTGGTGAACCTCACTGCCTGGCACTGCATCCATGGCTGCCGCTGGCGGTGTGTGGAGACCTGGGTGGCAGTCTGTACATCCTCGACCTGGAAGGCCTGCCTGCCAGGCCGATCATTGTCACTGCGATCAACAATGGGCAGGAATTATCCGTCCACTGTCCTGCCTGCCAGCAAAGTATTTTAATCTCCTCCGGCCAATTGGGCGGCGAAATCGACCTGTCCCATAACGAGTTGTGGCCTGCGGTTGAAGATTAACCCATTTGTGATCCATATGTGCTTGAACATGGCTGAACAACATCCTCCTTCACCACACACATCAGCCCTCAAATCCTTCTCGCGGGCCCTGCAAAGAGAGGCCCATGTGCTTACGCGTCAACCGGACCTGCTCTGGCAGCAGATATACAACCGTCTGCGTTGGGAGGAAGGGGAAATTGAACAATGCCTGGACCAGGAACTGGCGCTGCGTAATGTTCCCGGCGCCACACCGTGGATTCGGCTGGGAACGCCTCATTTTGAGTCGAAAGCCCTGATCCGTACTCTGAGAGGTCATACAAAACCGGTCACAGCATGTGCCTTCTCACCAGATGGACGAACCATTGTATCTGGCAGCGATGATGGGAATCTGCGGTTATGGGATGCTTCGTCCGGTCTGACGCTGCGCGTCATTGAAACCCATACCCACGGAGTATTATCGTGCACTTTTTCTCCTGACGGGAAGATAATTGCCTGCACGACCTTTGAGGGTCTTTTGTTGTTGTGGGAAGCTCAAACAGGTCAATCGATGGGTTCCATAAAAGGCCCAATAAACTCTCTTTACGGATTTTCATTCTCACCAGATTGGCGCCTGATCGTTTCCAATGGTATTAATTCGCTTCAAGTCTGGGAGGTGGTCAGCGGACGTACCTTGTGGAACGTGAAATACCAGACAAAAAATCTGGTTTTCACCAGCGCGTTCTCTCCGGACGGAAGGAAGATCGCTTATGCAGATATATATATGGATGAGGCACTTCAGATACGCGAAGCATCCACTGGACAGTTATTACACACTCTGGAAGGTCACAAAGGTCCTATATTCAGGTGCGCGTTCTCACCGGATGGTCGTCTTATCGCCACCACGAGCAGTGATAATTCCATTAGAATTTGGGAGGTGAATACTGGCCGTCTCTTGCACTCCATGGCGGGAAATATGAATATGGGCGCATGCGTATTCTCTCCAGATAGCCGATTTCTCGCTGGAAGCTATTGGGGGAACTCCGTGTGTATCTATGACACACAATCAGGACAGCCGGTGAACATCCTGGAAGGCCATACCGATGAAGTAAAAGCATGTGATTTCTCCCCGGATGGACATTTCATAGTCTCCGCCAGTAATGATGAAACCTTGCGGATTTGGGATATCACACAGCATCAGATAGAACCAACTCTGGAAGGCCGCGAGGAAGGGGAAGTTAAAAAGTGTTTATTCACAATGGACGGAAGATCCATCCTTTCGTCCGGAACTGGTTTCTTCCGTTCTAGCCTAAATGCATGGGACTCTGAGACAGGTGCAGCACTTCCTTCCATCACCAGAAAGGAAAATTCACTATATTCTAGATTAGAGGCCTGGGCAATCTCGCCAGATGGGCATTGGGTGATTTCCTCCTATCTGGACAACATTTTGCATGTTTGGGAGGCTGCCACCGGTGAGACAGTTCGCTCTCTCAAAGGAAAAACAAAAAACATATATTCTTGTGCATTCTCACCAGACGGAAATTTGGCTGTCTCTGGAAGCGCGGATGGAAATTTAATCATCTGGGATCTACGCACCGGGCTTTCCCACCTCGCACTAAAAGGCCACAAAGGATGGATCTGTGATTGTGCATTCTCACCGGATGGGCGTCTCGTCCTTTCCGCAAGCGCAGATGGGGCACTAGGTATTTGGAGTGCCTCCACCGGGTGGCTCAAGCGAGCCTTGATCGGACACACCGCAGGAGTTAAAGCATGTGCTTTTTCACCGGACGGAATTTTCATTGCCTCCGCCAGTTCAGATAAGACCGTACGGATATGGCATACTTACAATGGTAGGTTGCTGCACACCCTGGAAGGTCATACCGAAGGAGTAAATACGTGCGCATTTACCTTCGATGGACGACTGCTTGTCTCTGCAGGTGAGGATAAAATGGTGTATGTATGGGAACCTAGTAAAGGTATCCAATTGGCCCAACTCCCATTGCCAGGACAACTCACCGCCCTCGCGTTGCATCCTTCCTCGCTGAAAATGGTGTGCGGAGATGCTGGAGGAATCCTTTACCGGCTGGAAATAGCCGGGATTGATCCTGGACCGATCATTACCACTGCGTGGCAACTGGCTGGTAAATTTCCCTTCCGTAGACCCGCCTCGCTGGCCTTTGGCTGCCATGGTTGCGGGGCGTGGACGGAAGTCTCAAAATCTCAATTAGGCCAGGAAACAAGCTGCCTCCAATGCAGTCTTTCTGCAAAACTCAATCCATTCACTATATCCGGCGATTGGCTCCCCATGGCAGACACCTGGCATGCGAGCAAGAAAAATAGATAACTGGTTAGGAAAGAGCATGACAAAGCTCATCATTGAAGATATTTTGATCTCGACGCTTGTTAATGAAGTTGCCCCGCTGGTGAGCTCCATCACCGGCTGGGATCTGCGCCTGGCAACCTTGCACAGCCGTGTTCTGCCCAAGGATCAGGGATATGAGGAGATCGTGGAAGCCAAATTGACCGCGCTGGGATTGACGTACGGCCTGGGGCGGGATATTGTCACCCGCACGGTGGAGTGCCTGGTGGAAAACAATGTTCAGGCGGCTTACGAATCGCTCACGAATGAGCTAATGGTGCTGCGTGAGAACGTTGATGACAGCAACCTGGATGGACTTAAGCTGATCCTGGGGCATGAACTGACCCACCGCGGCCAGCACATGACCCACCCGGAATTGTTCGAACACGTCAACCGGATCCTGGAGGATGTGATCAAAGGGATGGAAACCGGCCAGGTCAATCTGCAGAAGCTGCAGGGCTATTTTGAAGAAGCCAGGCCACTCATGACCCTGATCGAGTCACATGCCAGTTACGTTCAGGCAATTCTCTGCCAGCGTTATTTTCCACATGCTCAGATGGAGCGGCATTTCACACTGCCAGTCCTGCTCTTCCGCGTGCTGGGTTTTGGCAAAATCGCCCAATACACCGAAGGCCTGCCGCAGGTGGCCGCGGCCATGCAGCAGGGTAACGTTGACCGTTTATTTCGTGAGCATGCTTTTGAATAATTTATGAGCCAATCTTCCCGTGACTGTGGGTTTTTCCATGATAAGCCTGTTAGATCAGCCCCTTCACAATCCAAAGCGACTGGCGCACCATTGCAGATGTCCGATAATAGTGAGAGAATAAGCCCAGGAAACATCAAAAGCGGAGGCCTTTTATGACTGAGATACAGAAAGAACAAATCATCCTCGTCACCGGTGACGTTACCATGGATTGGAACCTGGCCCGCACGCGCCGCTCCAAGGCCGACCAATCCTTCTGGAGCGCAGAAGATACCACCAGCGCTTACTGCCAGCGCGGCGGAAGCGCGCTGCTGGCGGACCTTGTCGAGGCGGTCGCCGTGAATTTACAGAAGAATGGATCGCCCCGCTTCTCCATCCACCAGAACGGCGCGCCGCGCAAGCTGCTCAAAGTGCATCCGGATCATGATCAATATCATCATTCGTATGCCTTGTGGTCCCAGTACAAGTACGCCGAGAAGTCTCCGCTCGATAAAGAAAAACCGTCCTGGCGGGTGGAGGAGTTCCTGGGCCTCGACCAAGCCGGAAGTGATTCAGACCAAGCTTGGCAAAAAGTCGTGGATGAACCGCCCGAGGTGGACCTGGTCATCCTGGACGACGGCGACCTGGGCTTCCGCAATCATCCTGACCTTTGGCCGGCCGCGCTGGCTGCCACGGGCAAGCACCGCCCATGGGTGCTGCTCAAGATGGCCCGCCCGCTGGCGCAAGGGGCCCTGTGGGAGCGGCTGCACCGGGATTGGGCCAGTCGCCTGATCCTGGTCGCCACGGTGGAAGACCTGCGCCTGAGCGAGGTCCAGGTCAGCCGGGAACTTTCCTGGGAACGCACTGCCCAGGACGTCTTCTGGGAATTGGTTCACAATCCCTGTATCAATGGCCTCTCGCACTGCGCCCATGTGGTCATCTCCTTCGGCCCTGCCGGGGCGATCCTGGTCTCGCGCCGCGACCATACCGGAGGTACCGCCTTCGATTGCACCCTGTTCTTCGACCCGAAAGTCATCGAGGGGATGTGGGAGCAGAACTACCTGGGCGGTATGATCGGCTACACCACCTGCCTGACTGCCGGCCTGGCGCGCCAGTTGATACTCTCGCCGGACAAACCGGACATCCAGGCGGGCATTCTCTCCGGGTTGACGGCCATGCGCACGCTCCACCTGGAAGGGTACGGCGAAAGAGGCACTCAGGCCTCGCAGGCCAGACTGGCCTTCCCGATCAATAAGATCGTCGACGCGCTGGCCACTCCCTCCAAACAGTTCAGCGTTGCCCCAGTCCAGGACCCGATGCGTTTTATCAACCAGAAGGGCGATCCGACCGGGAAACCGCTTGTTGAAGGGTTTTGGACCATCCTCCAGGATCGCTATAAGAACACCCTGGAAAATGTAGCCACACGTGTTGTCCTGGAAGGTCCCGAAGCCGCCCTTCTGGAGGTGCCATGGGGGCAATTCGGGCACCTGCTTACCGTTGATCGCCACGAGATAGAAAGCTTCCGGAGTATACGCAACCTGGTATATGAATACTGCAAGGTTGCCCAGCAAAAACGTCCGCTTTCGGTTGCAGTCTTCGGCTCACCAGGCTCAGGCAAATCCTTCGGGATCATCGAGATTGCCAACCATCTCCTGCCAGGCCAGATCGAAGTGCGCGAGTTTAATCTATCCCAGTTCGATTCCGCTGAGAACCTGATCTCCGCCCTGCACCAGGTCCGTGATATCGGCCTGGGGGGCAAGATCCCGCTGGTTTTCTGGGATGAATTCGATACCTCCCTGGAAGGAAAACGGCTCGGATGGCTACGTTACTTCCTTGCGCCCATGCAGGACGGTAAATTCCAGGAAGGCCAGATCAATCACCCGGTCGGGCGGGCTATTTTTGTCTTTGCCGGCGGCACCGCCAGCAGCATGGCCGAATTCAATAAAGGGATGGATGAGACATTCAAAGCAGCCAAGGGACCTGATTTTATCAGCCGGCTTAAAGGGTATATCAACGTCCTGGGGCCAAATCCGGTCAAAGGGTTCTCTCCGGATCCGTACTTCATCCTGCGCCGGGCAATCCTGATACACTCGATTTTGAAGCGCAGCAATCCACATTTGTTCGGAAAACAGAATGGCAGGGAAATTTTGAATATTGACCCGGGCGTACTGAGGGCCATGCTGCGAATTGATGAATATACGCACGGCGCACGTTCGATCGAATCGATCATCGCCATGAGCCAGCTGACCGGCAAAATTGCTTTCAAACGCTCCAGCCTGCCGCCGGAGCCCCAGCTCGACCTGCATGTGGATGGAAGACGTTTCCTTTCACTGGTGCAGCAGGTGGAATTGGACGGGCAGATGCTTGAAGACCTGGCTGTGGTCGCCCACGCAGTATTTTACGAAGGCATGATAAGCCGCGGCTATCAATATGGTCCAGTAAAAGACGACACCCTCAAGACCCATCCCGCACTGGTCCCCTATGCTGAACTGCCCGAGGAATTGAAGGAAGCCAACCGGCTGAATGTGCGCGACATTCCCGCCAAGCTGGCGGTGGCTGGCTATATCATGATCCCGGCACGCAGCAATGAGCCGCCTTTCAACTTCCCGGATGGTTCCCTGGAACAATTGGCTGAACAGGAGCACGAGCGCTGGATGCAGGTCAAACTGGCTGGCGGCTGGACTTACGGGGCGAAGGCCGACGATGAAAGAAAATTAAATCCGTGTCTGGTCCCCTGGAAGGATCTTCCCGAGGATGAAAAGAAAAAGGATCGCGACCTGGTGCGCGGCATCCCGGAGATCCTGGCACGGGCCGGATATGCCATTGTGAAGTTGAGTTGATGAGCCAGGCAGGATGAGATGCGTAGAGGCAACTCGTTGCTCCCCCAGCCAGGCAGGCATCCATGAAAAAGGTCCCGCAGTTTTGGAATGACCTGAAGATCGTTTTCTCCTTGATCTGGATCAACCTGGTGCTGTTTATCGGTTTGATGGTGCTGGGGGCAGCACTCATGAAGATATCGGGGGCTTATCCCCAGGCAAGCTGGCCAGGTTTGCTTTTGAATGCTTTCCACATGGCCATCACCGAGCGGGTGGCTCAAGAAACCGATGGACTTGTGCCCATCCTGCTATCCTTCATTTTGCCGCTTGGGACGGTCATCATCCTGGGGGAAGGGGTGCTGAGGGTATTCTCCGTATACCTGCAAAAGCGGGAACACCGCGAGGAATGGGATAGAATGGTCGCAAAAACCTTTTCCAATCACATAGTTATCTGCGGCATTGGCGAATTGGGCAAAGCGCTGGTCAAGCGCCTGCATGCTGATCACCCCGACACCAGGATCGTGCTGGTGGATCTGCGCCCCGGCCTGCTGGCGGAAACGGGGCTTTCGGGCGAGGATCTCATCTGCATCCAATCCAATATGACCAGCCTCGAGACGCTCAAAGCCGCCAACTGCCACAAAGCCAGGCTGGTGTTATTGGCCTCCGGAAATGACGCCTTCAACCTGGAGGCGGCCTACAAGGTCATCCAACTCAACCCGCAGGTTGAGACCTGGGTACGCCTGCATCAAAGCGGCCTGGCCGACCTGATGGACCTCTCGCGCAAACCCAATCTGCATTTCTTTTCCCCCTACCAACAGGCAGCCGATGTGATTGCCGGTCATTTGCTGCAGGATGTGCAAGACAGTAAAAAAACCTGATCTCGGAAACTTACAGGTAGGTTTCCAGCAATGCCCCCACCTCGGCCATATTAAATACCGGCCCATCCACGCAGACCAGCTTCTCACCCAGGTTGCAGCGGCCGCATTTGCCCAGGCCGCAGTGCATGCGCGCCTCCAGGGTGACGTAGCTGTCTTCGGCGGCGAAGCCCATCCCGTCCAACATGCGGGTGACGTACCGGATCATGATCGGCGGACCGCAGGTGACCGCCACCGTGTTCTGCCTCGAAGGAGCCACCTTCTCGAGCAGTTGCGTGATCAGGCCGACCTCGCCGTGCCAGGTCTCGTCTGGTTTATCCACGGTCAGGTGCAGGCTGGTGTCAGGTGAGTCACGCCACTCATCGTATTCGCCGGTGAAAACCAGCACGGACGGGTGTCTGGCCGCCCACAAAATGGTCAGGTTTCCATAATCGCTGCGGTGATCCAGTACATGCTGGATGACCGGTCGCAAAGGCGCACCGCCGATGCCTCCGCCGATGACCACCATGTTCCTGCCTTTGAATTGCTCCATTGGGAAAGCGTTGCCCAGCGGACCACGCACCCCCACCACGTCGCCCACCCCCAACTCATGCAAGCCGGTCGTCACGGAACCCACCCTGGCCACTGCAAAATCCAGCAGGGGCCCGCGGCCGGCCGCGTTGGCGATCCCGAAGGGAGCCTCCCCCAGCCCAAAGGCTGAAACAAAGGCGAACTGGCCGGGTTGGCAAGCCTGAAAGGCTTCGCCACCTTCGTTCAACATGGCTACACGAATGAGCTTGATCTCGCTTGCCAGGTCGCTTACTTCCACCAATTTACCCAGGAAAGGCATCATCGGGTTGGCGCTCATTCCGGCCTCCCCAGGTCTTGCAGCATTTCCGTGATATCCACCCCCACCGGGCAGACATCAATGCAGCGCCCGCAGCCGGTGCAGGCGGAGGCCTTCCCCAGGCCGGTTTGCTCCGGGTAATAATAGAACTTGCAGAAGAAGCGGTTACGCAAGCGTTCGCCTTTTTCAGGGCGCGGTTTATGTCCTCCGGCCACACGCCGGTAATTCTCACCTGCACAGCTGTCCCAGCAGCGGATGCGCTCGTACGTCCTCGGGCCGGTCATCTCGTCCCTCACCGCAAAGCAGCGGCAGGTCGGGCAGACATACGCGCAGGCCCGGCAGCTCAGACAGCGTTCGGCCATTTTCTGCCAGTAGGGATCCTCAAAATGGTCTTCCCACGGGATGGCCTGGGGATCGAGGATGATTGATGCGGGAATGATGCCTGGCGCCTTCGGTTCGGTGGAGGTGCTCTGCCATGTCTCATCAGGGATCAGGAAGCGGCCTTTCTCGGTCACGGCTTCCACCAGGAAACCTCCTCCATCGGCGTGGAGCATGATATCCATATCCCCGGCTTCATCCGGCGCGCCGCCGACGGAAGTGCAGAAGCAGGTTGGCCCCATCTCCTGGCAGGCCAGGCCGATCAGCACCGAATGTTCACGCCGGCAGGCATAATATGGGTCAGCCGGAGGCGTATCGATGAACAGGGCATCCAGCCGGCGAACGCCACGCGCCTCGCACGGGCGAACTCCATAAACAGCCAGGGGTGCTCCCAGCGAAGGTTCGTTCAGCTGGATCTCCTGCCCGGTCTTCTCGATGGTGAAAAGCTGCTCGGTGGGCGGGAAGAAAACCTGCTTGGCCGATAGAACCGGCTTCCCCGGCTGAATTTCAATTTCGTCACCATTCATCACCTGGCGGTAAAGCAGCACAGTCCCCACCTGCCGGGGAGCCAGCAGGGTGCGCGTGCTGGCGATGCCGTCCAGCCAGTCCTTCAGTTCTTCCGGGGAGATGAGCCAGCGTTCTGGTTCGCCCATCCTATTCCTCCTTGTATTCCCCGGATAGGACGGTGACGATTGGCGATGGCGCGATGGCCAACCCGGCGCGATAATCGAAGGCTTTCTCGATTTCCGCGGCCAGTTTCTGGTTAAGCAGGCTGATCGGGATGTTCATCGGGCAGGCCCGCTCGCAGGCATCACAGCCCACACAGCGCCCGGCCAGGTGGTAGGCGCGTCCAAGGTGGAAGGTACGCTTCTCATTCAAGCCGATACCCAGCCCAACCCAGGTCGAATCATCCCGTTCATACAGGCAGGTCGGGCAGTTGCATAATGGGCAAGCCTGCCGGCAGGCATAACAGCGAATGCAGCGGTCGAACTGGTTCAGCCAGAATTCCATGCGACCAGCCGGGCTGTCCTTGTCAAGATCTGCAATTGCCTGTTCCGTGCAGCACGTCGGGCGGGGGATGTAGCCGGACGTGTCTCCCCCGATCAGCGTATCGCAGACGATCGGCGCGGCCTCCTGGCAGGTGACGCAGCGGGCTTGCATATTTCCCTGCGTGTCCCGCATCCCCTCGCATGTCACTCCTATCACGTGGACCCGTTCACGCTCATACAGGTTTTCGGCCAGCTGCATATTGATCGCCCGGCTGTCGCAGGGCTTGGCGACCACCGCCACTTTTAATAGGGGCTGCGGTGACTCGGTGGATTTACCCGCTGGTTCGCCTCGGAGCTTCAAGGGCAGGTAGCGCGTCAGATTATGACTGCAGTCCGGATTCCATACCAGGCGATCCGTATCCTCAGGAGTATAAACAAAACTGGGTCGCGTCCGCCCACGTGGACCCACCTCATAGCCAATGACGCAGCCGACCTGGCCGGTTTCCAGCAGTTCCCTTGCCTTGAGCCGGATGGCGTCCGTCTTGGAGGCACAATCCGACGGGGAATAGGGGATGGTTTCATATTGCAGGGCATGAGCCAGGTCGGGAATGGTTTGGTGTTCAGGCTTCATTTTCCAGAGCGCCGGACCCATATCCCGGATGGAATTTGAAAATTCCGTCGCGATATGTGAGAAGCGCTCCCCTTCCGATGCGGAGACCCAATCCAACCGCAGTCGCTCCGGTTCCAATCCGGCAAAGGTCAGCAAGGCATGCAGGATCGGCAGGCGTTTGGCGGCGCGGTGGTTGCCGGTCTCATAATGGCATTCGCCGATGTGGCATCCCAATACCAGCACCCCGTCGGCACCCTGGTCGAAAGCCCGCAGCACCAGTTCAGGGCTGACCCGCCCCGAACAGGGCACGCGGATGGCACGGATATTGGCCGGGGATTTCATCCGGGCGATTCCGGCTGTATCTGCTCCCGTGTAAGAGCACCAGGTGCACAGGAAGGCGATGATCCTGGGCTCGAAACTCATATCATCTCCCGGGCATCCACCGATAAAGCGCCGATGATCTCGGCCACCAGCTCCCGATCGTCGTAATGGATCAGCGACATGGCCTTGTTCGGGCAGACCGCCGCGCAGGTGCCACAACCTTTGCACAGGTAGCCATTGACCCTGGCAAAGCCCTGTTGCAGCTCAATGGAATGATACGGGCAGGCAGCGACACATTGACCGCAACCGGCACAACGCAGGGCGTCCACTTCTGCGATGGACGGGTCGAGTGCAATGCTGCCCTGGTCCATCAGGGAGAGCGCCGCAGCCGCAGCCGCACCGGCCTGGGCCACGCTGTCAGGGATATCCTTGGGAGCCTGGCAGGTGCCTGCCAGGAAGACCCCTTCGGTGGTCGTTTCGACCGGAGCCAGCTTGGGATGCCGTTCAAGGAAGAACCCATCCTGGCTGCGGCCAATCCCAAAGGTCGTCGCCACTTTTCCGGCGTCAGCCTGTGGCTCAAAACCGGTCGACAGCACAACCATGTCCACCAAGACATGGTCCGGTTGTCCATGGAAGGCCTCGTCCCAGCTTACCAGCAGCTTGCCCTGCTGTTGCTCTATGGATCTTACCCGCCCGTGGTGGAAGTGCACGCCCGCCTCGCTGGCACGATTAAAGAATTCCTCGTAGCCCTTGCCGAAGGAGCGGATATCCCGGTAGACCTCGTGCACCTGCGCGCCAGTGTATTCATGCACCAGCTGGGCGAGTTTAAGCGAGTACATGCAACAGGCGCGTGAGCAGTATTCGTTGGTATTACTGTCGCGGCTGCCGATGCAGTGCAGGACCGCCACGGACCCGGGCACCCGGCCATCCCTTAATGTGATCTGCCCGCCGGTCGGACCGCTGGCGTTGATCAGACGCTCGAACTGGGGCGCAGTCAGAAGGTTGTCCAGTTTCCCATAGTTGAGGGCCGGGATACGCCGCGGGTCGAAGTCCTGGAAGCCGGTTGCCAGAATAATGGTCCCGACGGTAAATTCGTCCAGGCGTGCCTGCATATTGTGATCGATCGCTCCCCGGTCGCAGGCAGCCACACACTCCAGGCATTCAGCACACTCCCCACAGCGCACGCAGCGTTCCGCTTCGACCAGCGCCTGTTCCTCGGTCAGCGTCAGGTCCACCTCGTGGAAATTGTACTGGCGTTCCTTCAGCGGTATGCAGGTGATCGGTACGCGTCCCTGCTTTGATGCCTCGCCGTCCTGGATGCGCCGGTGAATTTCACCGATGTTCATCTCGACAATCGGCGGCAGGACCGGCTCCGGGATCCCCGCCGCACCCCGCAGGTAACGATCGATGCAGCGCGCCGCGTGATGGCCCTCCCCGATGGCATCCACCACGTAGAAGGTTGAGCCCTTGTGGACATCTCCGGCCACGAAGACTCCCGCCAGGCTGGTCATCATGTCCTCGTCTAAGTCGATGCCAGATTTGGTAAGCTTGATGATGCCATCCGGCGGCAGGAAGCTCAGGTCACAGCCCTGGCCGGTAGCCCAGATGACAATGTCTGCCGGCAGCACATGCTCGGTGCCGGGCAGCTCGTCGATCAGGATGCGGCCTTTGGCGTCGTATCCGTGGTATTCCGTGCGGATGCATTTTACGCCGGTGATCGCGCCTTCTTTGACCACGATCTCCTTGAACAGGGTCGCCCCGCACATCTGCACACCCTCTTCCTCGGCAATGGCCACTTCCCACTCAAAGCCGGTCATTTCGCCCTTGGGTTTGCGGAAGATCATGCGCACTTCCTCCGCTCCCACTCTCACCGCCGAACGGGCGCAGTCCAATGCCACGTTACCGCCGCCGATCACGGCGATTTTGTGACCGCTCAAGTCCGGCGGATCTCCAAGGCAGACCTTCTTCAGGAAGTCCAGGCTGAGCCAGTTGCCGGGATGTTCGTTCCCGGGAATATTGACTTTCTTGGCCACGTGCGCCCCGGTGGCAACCAGCACAGCGTCATACGGGTCACCAGTATGCCCGCCGCTCAGCAAACCCGGGATGTCGTCGATGCGCGTATTGAGCTGCAGCTCCACCCCTTCGTCAAGCACCTGCTGGATCTCCCAGTCCATCCGTTCATACGGCAGGCGGTGTGGCGGGATGCCCACCCGGATCATCCCTCCCGCCACCGGCGAAGCGTCGAAGATCTTGACTTTATGCCCCAGGCGGACCAGGTCCAATCCGGCTGTCAGGCCGGCCGGTCCGGCGCCAATGATCGCCACCTTTCTGCCAGTTGGCGGGGGATTGTGCTGAAATGGCGTCCCGACAATAGATTTATCGCGCATATTGGGAAGTTCGTCGCGGTGCTGGTAAGCCCAATCTGCCACGAAACGCTTGATTCCCATGATGTTGACCGGTTCATCGACCTTGCCGCGACTGCAGGCGGCCTCGCAGTTGCGGTTGCAGACCCGGCCGCAAACGGAAGGGAAGGGATGCTCACGCCGGATGGCCCAGTACGCATCGGCGTAGCGCTTCTGCTTGACCAGGGCAATGTAGCCCATGGCACGCTGATCCGTCGGACAGGCGGCCCGGCAGGGCGCCACGCCCTGCTTGTCAACGGCATACGCTCCGGGAACGGATTGGGCCGAGAAACGATAGATGGCCTTGCGCTGGCTCAAACCCCGGTCGAACTCATTATTGACCTCGATGGGACAGACTGCCGCGCAGTTACCACAGCCGGTGCAGGCCGATTCGTCCACATAACGGGCCTTGCGGCGCACCCGCACCTGGTAATTGCCGACGTAACCCGAAACAAACTCCACCTCGCTGTAGCTCAGCAGGCTGATATTTTTATGGCGTCCCACGGACACCATCTTGGGTGTGAGTATTCAAGCCGCACAGTCGAGCGTCGGGAAGGTTTTGTAAAGCTGGGCCATGTGCCCGCCGATGGATGGTTCCCTCTCCACCAGGTAGACCTGCTTTCCAGCGTCTGCCAACCGTAGCGCTGCTTCGATCCCGGCAATTCCGCCTCCCACCACCAGCGCCGTCTGGGTCATTGCCACATTGCGCATTTCCAATGGGTGATGGTAGTGCACCCGTCCGCATGCGGCCGCGACAAGGGCTTGCGCCTTGGAGGTGGCCTGCACCTTGTCTGTAACCACCCAGGCGCAGTGCTCGCGGATATTGGCCATCTGGAAGAAGAATGGGTTCAGCCCGCCTTCGTGGCACGCCCGGCGGAAGGTCGGCTCATGCATCAACGGAGTGCAGGCGGCCACCACCACACGGTTCAGGCCTCGTTCTTGAATATCCTGTTTGATCAGATCCTGGCCCGGATCGGAACACATATACGTGTAATCGCGTGCCAGCACAACCCCCTCCAGGGAACGGGCAAACTCAGCTACTGCGGATACATCCACCATGCCCGCAATATTGGTCCCACAATGGCAGATGTACACGCCGGTCCTGATTTTCGAGAGGTTCATGATTCATCTCCACTGGTTATGCTTCTAAGCCATCGCCAGGATCCCTTCGATTTCTGCCAATACCTGTTCGTTGGTAAAACCGTACTGTACGGCTGCACCGGCAGGACAGGCCGCCACGCAGGCTCCGCAGCCTTTGCACAGCGCTTCATTGACAGAAGCCACCTGCCGGCCATTCCAATCCATCATGCTGATGGCACTGTATGGGCATAGTCCTTCACAGGTATGGCAGTTGCCGCACTTCTCGGGGATAACGTAGGTGGTGAAGGGTTCCAACTCCACTGAACCGGCGTCCATCAGGGAGAGTGCGGCCGCAGCGGCTGCAGCGCCCTGCGCCACGCTGTCCGGGATGTCCTTGGGTCCCTGGCAGGTACCTGCCAGGAAGATGCCATCCGTGGTCGTCTCGACCGGGGCCAGCTTGGGATGCCTCTCCAGGAAAAAACCATCCGGGCTTCGGCTGATTCCGAATATCGCCGCCAGCGCATGCTGGTCCGGTTGTGGTTCGATACCGGTTGAGAGCACCACCATATCCACCAGCGTTTCAACCGGTTTGCCACTGTAAACATCCGTCACAAGCACCGCCAGGCTGCCATCGCGCGGCTCCACCTGGATATCCCGGTCATACCGGACAAAATTGACTTTCTTGCGGCCAGCCTGTTCATAGAAGGACTCGTACCCCTTGCCGAAGGCCCGCAGATCCCGGTAGAACTCGGTCACTTCAGCGCCCACGTATTCGCGGATCAGGGTGGCCAGCTTGAGCGAAACCATGCAGCAGACCCGTGAGCAATATTCGTGCTCTTTTCCGCGGCTGCCAACGCAGTGCAGGATGGCGATCCTCTTCGGCGGATTGCCGTCCCTCAGCAGCACTTTCCCGGCAGTCGGTCCGCCGGAATTGATCATCCGCTCCATTTCCATGCCGGTCACCACGTTATCCAATTTCCCATAACCGTACTGGGGCAACCCGCGCGGGTCGAAATCGTGGAAACCGGTAGCCAGGATGATCGCCCCGACTTCGATCTCCTCCCGCTGCTCTTTCTGCTCGAAGTCGATCGCCTGGCGTGGACAGAATTTCTCACAAGCCCGGCATTTGCCGGTTTTAAAGTAAGCGCAGGTTTTGGTGTCAATGACCGGAATGCGCGGCACCGCCTGCGGGAAGGGGGTGTAAACTGCCGGACGGACTCCCAACCCCAGGTCGAACTCGGACGGGATCTTCTTCCAGGGACATTTTTCGCTGCACGTCCCACAGCCATTGCACAATGCCTCGTCCACGTAACGCGGCTTGCGCCGCACTGTCACGGTGAAGTTGCCTATATAGCCTTTTACTTTCTCAACTTCACTGTAACTCATCAAGGTGATGTTGGGGTGGCGTCCCACGGACACCATTTTTGGGGTGAGTATTCAAGCCGCACAGTCCAGGGTTGGGAAGGTCTTGTAGAGCCGGGACATATGCCCGCCAATGGAAGGTTCCCGCTCGACCAGAAAGACCTTTTTCCCCGAGTCTGCCAGCCGCAGGGCTGCTTCGATCCCGGCGATCCCACCCCCCACCACCAGTGCGGAGGGTTTCATGGCGACCTGCCGCATCTCCAGGGGACTGTGCAAAGCCACGCGCCTCACGGCCGCCTCCACCAGTGCCTGGGCTTTTTCCGTGGCTGCCTGCGGGTCCAGCGAGACCCAGGCGCACTGTTCACGGATGTTGGCCATCTGGAATAGGAAGGGATTAAGCCCGGCCTGGGTGCAGGCTTTGCGAAAGGTGCTTTCGTGCATCACCGGTGTGCAGGAAGCCACCACCACCCGGTTTATTTTTTCTTTACGGATATCTTCAAAAATAAGCGCCTGGCCAGGATCCGAGCACATATAGGCATATTGACGTGCAATGATCACCCCCGGCAGGCCGGCAGCATGATCGACCACCGCTTTCACATCCACTACTCCGGCGATGTTCGTACCGCATTGACAGATGTAAACACCCACCCGCACGGCTGCCTGCGCTGCTATCCTGGAACTGCCTGTCATCCTGGCATCACTTTCTCCTTGTAAGGATTGAACGTTGATACCTATGATGAACTTCAACAAAGCTCAGGTTATTGACTAGATTGTTCTCCTCTTTCCAGCCGATGACAAGTGATATTTGTCACAAATAGGACAGGTATATCTGCAAAGCCTCCTGAAAAGAAAATCGCCCAAAACCGGACGATTTCAGAGGGTTTTTACGGCATCAGGATCTGCAGTCGTTGCGGATGGACTCGGTATTCCAGGTCCTGTATGGCTTCCGAGAAGATCTCCCCATCCACATGGGCAGGCGTGGGGCTGTCGACGTGGATCTTGATCCAGGTGGAATTCTCCTCGTGAATATCGTGCGTCTCCACGTAACTTCCCTTATCCCGCTTCATCGTTTTTGGAAGGACGGTAAACATCGCCCGGCGCGTCCGCCGGCCACCATACACAAAGGTTAATTTGCCATCAAAAGGATCGGCATGCGGGGCCATGTAGAACACCCCGCCGGTACGCGCCCCGTTCCCAACCGTGACCAGGATGATCGGTCCCTTGTACTGTCCACCCTCCCATTCGATCTCGGCCGTCCAGAGCGGTTTATCCATGATCCCGAGCACGGCCGCCAGCAGGTAGCGTCCCATCCCCTTGATCCAGGTGATGCGTTGTTGCACCAGGGTGATGTACGGCTCCAGGCCGATCGCCGAGTTGTTGGCAAAATACAGGCCATTCACGGACCCTACGTCCATCAAGCGGGTTTTCCCGGCCGCGATGACCCGGGCAGCCCCCATAAGGTCGTTTGGCAATCCCAGGTTGGCCACAAGGTCATTGGCTGAACCCAGCGGCATTATTCCAAATGGTCCGAGCAGCGCCTGATCGTTGACTGCGGCGCGTGCCAGCCCGTTGACGGTCTCGCCCATCGTCCCGTCCCCGCCCGCCGCGATGATCGGTGAAAAGCCCTGGCGGGCGGCTTGCTCGGCCAGCTCGGTGATATGGTGCGGTCGTTCAGAAACTGCCAGTTCAAAGTCGACTCCGGCTGCTTTCAGGGCGGCCTCGGCCTCAGGCCAGCGTTTCTGGGCATTCCAGCGGTTCGAGTAGGGATTGAGAATGATTTTGGCGGTCATATGGCTCTCATTTTACCATTTCTGATTTGCACGAGTATCACGGCTGCCAGGATCAAAATACATCCTGCGATTTGAATCGGGAGCAGGCTCTCCCGCAGGAACAACCAGCCAAAGAAGACCGCAAAAACCGCTTCCATGCTCATGATCAGGGCGGCGTCATTGGCGGGAGTATGCTTCTGGGCAACCACCTGGAGCGTGAAACCAATGGCGATCGAAAATATCCCGGTATAAAGGATGGCGGGAATGAGAGCCAGCATATCCGCCCTGGCTGGATGCTCAAAAAATACACCTGTGACAAGGTTGAGCACCCCGCATATGACAAATTGTCCCAATGCAAAAGCCAGCGCCGGCATTTTCCCCTGCACTTTGCCCACAATCACCACGTGCATGGCCCAAAAAAGCGAGCTGATCAATATCAATATATCCCCGCCTCGGACCTGGAAACTGCCTCCAGTACTGAGCAGATATCCGCCAAGGATTGCCATCAGGACTGCCACCCATGTTATTGGGGTCGGTGGTTCTTTCCAGAATGCCCAAAGGAACAGCGGGACGATGACAACATACAGGCTGGTAATAAAACCTGCGTTGCCGGCGGTCGTCGTGGCCAATCCCGCCTGCTGCAGGCCAATTGCCACGTACAGTGCCAATCCCGCCAATCCGACATACACAAGCGAATCACGTTTGAAGGCTGCCTGCAGCCTGGCAAATGGCAGAAGCAATATTGCCCCCAGAGAGAACCGCAGACCGTTAAGAAAAAAGATGGAACCATGCCCGGCCGCCACTCGCATGACCGCGAAAGCGCTGCCCCATAGAATGGTTACGAATAACAAAGTCAGGTCGGCTTTAAGACGCATAGGTAAACCAGGTAATTGTTAATTTTACTCTAACGATGGGGATATTGCCCCATAAGCGACTCCGCGCTATAATCTTTTAAGAAGCAAGGAGAAAACCCATGGCTGAACAAACTGTACATACCCACAAACACTTCGAAGGCAAGCTTCCAGAGGAAACCCGCCAGCATTTCCGTGCCGCCCGGGAGGAATTCCGTAAGAGCTTTGAGGGCATGCTGCCTCCCGGGTTCATGGAGCATCGCCGCAAGGCTCGCAAGGAGATGCTTCTGGCCTGGCGGAGCATGATCGATGCCACCCTGGAACGGATGGAAGAACCCAAAAAGAAAGCCTGAGAACAAACACCGCCCCGCTTGAAGCGGGGCGGCGCCGTGCTTATGGGTGGAATCGCCGCGCACTCCCGCGGCTGAAAAACAGTATCCAGATCAGGGTCAACCCGGCTGCCCCCATGGATATACCCGCAAACAGGTCCTTTCCAGCGGTAAAAAGCAGGATGCTGCCAATCAGGAAGCCTGTGAACACCAAGCCGGCTGTCAGCCGGTTAACCGCCCGTTCCAGGTATACCATTTGACGGCTTACCGCCGGTACCTGGACTGTCAGGTCGCCGCGCTCGACCTGGCTCAAGACCCGGCCCATTTTCGAGGGGATGGCGATCAATTCCTTGAGAATATTCCCGGCTTCATCCAGCCAGACGCGCCAGTTGGACCCGACCTCCTGGGACACCAGCTTGGTGGCGTAAGGGGAGAGCTGGTTCCACAGGTTGAATTCGGCATCCAGGCCGGTGCACATCCCTGACAGGATCGCCACGGTGCGCCCCAGCATCAGCAGGTTTTGCGGCAGCTGGAAGGGCATGTTGTACATCAGGTCGCGGAACCGGTCCGCAAAGCGGAACATCTCCTCCGGGCTGAGCTGGCGCAGCTCATCCATGGATTTACCCCAGAACATGTCAAACATCGAGGCGCTCATCTGCTCGAGCTGTTTCAGATCCGAATTGGGCAGCAGGATGTGCAGGGTCTGATAAGAACGCACCAGGCGGGCGGCATCCTGTGTCCCCATGGCGATCAGCGTCTCGCGCAGGCCGGTCCGCAGAGAATCGGGAACATGTCCGACCATGCCAAAATCCACGAAGGTCAGCCGCCAAACTTGTTTCCCCTCTTCAACCTGGCCAGCCAGCGGGGTGATGAAAAGGTTGCCGGGATGCGGGTCAGCATGAAAGAAGCCATCCTCGAAGATTTGCTTTAGATACGTGTCGAGCAGCTGGCAGGCCACCTCTGACCGGTCAATTCCGGCCGCGCTGATGGCCTCATAATCAGTGATCTTAATGGCGTACACGTCTTCCAGTGTCAGTACCCGCCGCGTGGTGTGCGTCCACACCACCCGGGGCACATGCACACGCGGAATATCCTTGAAATTCTCGCTGAAGATCTCGGCGTTGCGCCCCTCGGCCAGGTAATCCACTTCCTCGCGGATGGTCGTGGAAAATTCTTCGATCAGATTTGGGACATCCACCCGCCGGGCTACCGGACGATACCTCTGCAGCCAGCCTCCCACCTGCCGGATGGCCGACAGGTCGACCTCGATCAATTGGTCAATGAATGGTCGCTGGATCTTGACCACCACATCACAAAAATCGCCCTTGGGATCCTTCACGCACAGGCGGGCGCGGTGCACCTGTCCAAGCGAAGCCGCCGCCAGGGGGATTTCTTCAAAAGAATCGTATTTTTCCTCCAGGGATGTTCCAAGTTCCGCTTCAGCCAGCTTGCGGATGTCTGCGAACTTTTCCGCCGGTACCTCATCCTGCAAACCGGCCAGCTCTTCCGTGATCTCGGGTGGCAGGACATCCAGGCGCGCCGACAGGAACTGCCCCACCTTGATCATTACACCGCCCATGCGGATTGCCAGGCTGCGGAAGTGCGCCGCGACCCTGCGGTAGCGATTGGGACGTGTCCGCCGGGCCAAGGCACGCAAGCCGATGCGCGACAGGATGACTTCCCAGAAGATAAAATTAAGCGTGACCCCGACAAAAAAATACATGATGCGCCGGTAGCGGGCGCGCAAGAACGCAATCTTCATCGTGCCTCCATGAAATACTCTGTCCGATTGTATCACCATGAAGATTGAATCCTGACTTTGAATCAGATGGTGGAGGTGGCGGTTGTTCTGATGGGGCATCAATGGGGTATGGATGCCCCATCGATGGGGTGAATCTCGTAATCAATCTCTCCTCCTGCTCCCTCTTCTGTCCTCTCTGTCTCATCATTCTCTGTGGTAATCTCTGTATACATATTAATGCTTGGGGAAAAGGCACCGGCCTGTTGACTTGAATCCCCCAAACTTGTTAGTGTTTTTTCTGAACAAGATTCAGAAGCAACCGGTTGGGAAAGGCGGGGATTTAACCTGCATAAGTCATCCTTGAGGACTTGTCTATCCACTTTCCAATATAAACGCGCTGGTATGTCGCGCAGTTTGGAATGCAGGTACTTCCGGCACTTCTTGCGAGCTGTATCCTGCTGATAGCGGCTGAGGCCAGTTTCCTCCTGCCATTCTTCGATCGACTTGTACCACCAGCCATCCTCGCGGGTGACCCGTTCCTGCCAGTAGATCGCCTGGGAGAGCATCAAGGCAGCCTGGACGCTGCCGGTCAGATCCACCAACGCCCTCCGAAAGGCGATTGGACGGTTCAAACCATCCATTAGGTCCCGGATTGCCGTCATATTGAAAATATCCTTGATTTTTTTGCGTGTGGTCATTTTCCTCACTTTTCGTTATTACGCTGATTTTATAGCACATATGTTCTAATCGTCAAGAGTCTGATGAGATGTGGGGAGCGAAGTTTTCGGGGCTAAAGCCCCTGCTTAGTTCGTGGAAGCCCATCGGGCTGGTGGATGAGTCGGCTTTTAGCCGACTTTCATGCTCTGAGGCAGGACTTTAGTCCGCCGGAGCCAGAAGTAATAATTTTGTCCTGCCAGAATGTCAATCACCTGGGGAAGTATTTTGCCCTGAACAATGTTTCCCTGCTTGCGCGTCCAGGGATTATCCAGTATCCTTGGCCATTGGAATTAAGAATCATTATCATCTGGAGCAGATTGTGAGCGAATTTATTTCCTTCCCGGAAGATTTCGTTTGGGGCTGTGCCAGTTCTGCCTACCAGGTGGAAGGCGCCTGGAACGAGGCTGGTAAAGGACCGTCCATCTGGGACACCTTCGTGCACACTCCCGGCAAGATCGCCAACGGCGAGACCGGCGATGTTACCGTGGACCATTACCACCGCTACAAAGAAGATGTGGGTGTAATGAAGGAACTCGGCCTGGAGGCTTACCGCTTTTCATCTTCCTGGTCACGCGTCCTGCCAAATGGGACCGGAGCCGTTAACCAGGCCGGATTGGGTTTCTATGACCGCCTGGTGGATGAGCTGCTCAGGAACAAGATCGTGCCGTACATTTGCCTGTATCATTTTGACCTGCCGCAAGCCCTTCAGGATCAAGGCGGTTGGCCCAACCGGGATACTGCCTACGCCTTTGCCGAATATGCCCACATCCTGGCCGGACACTTAAGCGACCGCGTCAAGGTCTGGATGACCCATAATGAGCCCTGGGTGACCGCCATGGCCGGGTATGTTGCCGGTGACCATGCACCTGGATTGAAGGATCCGCTTTCCGGTTTCAAAGCGCTTCATCATATTTTCCTTTCACACGGCCTGGCGGCCGAAGCCATCCGCGCCACTGCCAGACAACCCGTCAAGGTGGGCATCACGCTGAACCTGAATCCCGTCCATCCTGCCAGTAGTTCCAAAAAAGATCAGGCGGCGGCCAGGCGGGCGGACATCGGGCTGAACCGCCTGCAACTTGACCCGTTCCTAAAAGGCACCTCCCCCATGCAGGAGTTCGCCATTGGGAAAGTGGTTACCAGAAATGTCATAAAACCCGGCGACCTGGAAAAAATGCACACGCTTGACCTGCTTGGCGTGAATTATTACACCCGCGCGGTCATGAAATACGACCGGAAATTCCCGGTGGTGGCCGCCTCGCAGGTTCAGCCCGAAGGTAACGAGTATTCCGGCATGTGGGAAATCTACCCGGAAGGCCTTTACGAGATTTTGACACGCATATGGAAAGATTATCAGCCGACCTGCGAGATCATGGTCACTGAAAATGGCGTCCCGGTTCCGGACGGCCTCGATTTTGACGGTCGCGTGCGGGATGAACGCCGCATCCGCTACCTGCGCAACCACCTTGCCCAGCTCCGTCGCGCCATGAATGAGGGGGTCCCAGTAAGGGGCTACTTCCACTGGTCGTTAATGGACAATTTCGAGTGGGCCCTGGGTTACGCGCCGCGCTTTGGCCTGGTGTATGTGGATTACGCGACATTAAAACGCACCATCAAAGACAGTGGTCACTGGTTTGCCAAGGTGATCAAGCAAAAAGGGTTCGAGTTCTGAAAAATTCGTGAAATTCCTGGCTGAAGACTCATGAATTTAAACTATCTGGCGGGTGTGGCAAGCGGGATCATCGGAGGCCTGCTGATGCAAGGCGGGCAGGTCCTGCAGAAAAAAGTTGTCAACGATGTCCGGCATGATGATCCTGCCAAAGGTTTTTTCCGCCAGTTGATACGCAGTCCGCTGTGGGTCTTCGGGTATGCGGTCGGGTTGGGCGGCGGGACAGCCAGTTACATGGTTGCACAAAGTCTGATCGGTCCAGCCCTTACCCCCGGCCTGATGGCCTCCGGGTTGATCATCCTGGCAATCGGCTCGGTCAAGCTTAACCACGAGGAACTGAACAGGTCCGAGGTCACCGGGATCATCCTGATGATCATCGGCATACTCTGCCTCGGTTTGAGCGGGCTGAGCATCAATTCCTCCCAGGCGAGAGCCACCCTGGCCGACACGTCCGCTCAAATCCGTATTTTAATTTTCACCGCAGTCTTATTTCTGTGCTGTCTGGTCAGCCGCAGCCTTTCATACCGCATAAACAACCACAAGGGATTGCTGATCGCCTTGGGAAACGGCTTCCTGTCCTGCCTTTCCGATTTCTGGATCAATCCGCTCCTGGCGGTGGTTTTCCTGGTTTTGACGGGGCGCGGCACACCCAACCAGATCTTCTTTTTTATCATGGCGGTAATTATCCTGATCTTCTCAGGCAGTGTGTTCACCTGGGCGAGCCAGGTCGCCTTCAAATACGCCCAGGCCAGCAACATCATCCCGGTTGCCCAGGTGCCCATCCAAATCTCACCGATCGTGGTGTACTTTTTCGTGTTCGGGCTAACTCCGGCGCGCCCCATCTCGTCAGTCTTCATCCTAACTGGAACGGTCCTGACCATCCTGGCTGGATTCCTGCTCGGCCGCAGGGCCGAGACCTAAACCATACCTGAATAAGGGAGAAAGCATGCGCCGTTTCCTCATCATCCTTTTCACAGTGGTTATCCTTTTCAGTTTCGCTGCCCCGGTTGAAGCCTCCAGTCCGATCCGCCTTTACTATGCCGGTCCACAGGAGAGCAGCGTCTTCACTGCTTTAACGCTTGCCCCGAAAGGCACATTTACGTTTGTAACCGACCCGGCGCAGGCGGATGTGCTCATTCTGAATGGCGTCATCCCGGACCCGGCCGTGGTCGCAGCCAAACTGAATGCAGGCGCAGGCGTTGTGCTCATCCTCGGCCCGGACCTGACCTCCAAGGTTGTCGGGACCGCCCTGGGAATTCCGCTCAGCCTGGAGCTGCGCAAAGATGCCGTCAGTCTGACAAATATCAAAATAAATGACCCGCTCGTCAAGCAGATCATCTGGAACGGCGCCCCTCAGGTGCGTGAGCGTTTCAACATATTGACCCCCGTCTCAGCCATCCAACCTTTGGTCAGCGCCTACGAGGACGGCTCCTGGGTGCTCTGGTCGGCGCGTAACGGCAAGGCCTTTATTTTTAATGCCTTTATCAGCGGTGGAGCCAATCCGCAGATCCAGGAATGGGCGTATTACAACTACCTGATCTACCACCTGACTGTGCGCGCCGCCGGGCAGACTCCGCTCTCATTCGCCGACTACCCTGGTTCGCCGGTGCCGCACAAATCGGATAGAAATATCCTGCTGGGCATCATGGGGCTGATGGTGGTGACTACCTTCGCGGTATTCTTTATCGTACGGCGCTACAGCCTGAGGCACCCGGAGGAACTGGACAAGATCATCTCGGATCGTCACCAATTCCAGGTGCGAGAAGAATCAACCGAATGGGAAAAAGTCGGCTTCCACCGCCCGCTGAGCGGGTTCATGGTTGCCCTTAGCGTCGGCTTGATCCTCTTCATCCCCCTGATCATTTATCAAAACCTGATCCTGCCGGCATATATCCTGCCTTCCGCCCAGGCCCTGGGCATTTGGGGGCGTGTCACCCAGTTCTTCAACCTGGCCTGGTACTTCTTTGACATGGGCACCAGTATCGCCTTCATCAAGTACATGGCGGAGCACCGCGTCCACGATCCAAGGAAGGGCATCCAATACGGACAGGTCTTCGTCTGGTGGCAGGCTCTTTCGGGGGCGGTGCAGGTGGCGTTGGTCATTGCGTTGGCAAGCACCGTGGGCCCGCGCTCGGCCTATGCCCTGTATATCTGGAGCGTCATCATCCACAGCTTCATTCAATTACCCGGCTTCTACCAGGTCATGCGCCACGCCCTGACCGGCCTGCAGCGTCTGGATTACTCCCGCTTTCTTGATGTCGCACTGACCGTTATTTTGCCGATGATCGTTCAGCCCATTTTTGTGACGATCATGTTCGCCTGGGGGAAAGCCCATCCCGTGTTTGGCGCGGCCATGGGTGGGCTGCTGGGCATGGGCATGGCTGCTTACGCGGCCGAGTTTTTTTCCTTTCTACTCGGCTTGTGGTTATACAGGCGGGTGGGATACAACGCCCGCATCCTGTTCCTGGCGCATTTTGATTGGGAGGTGGTCTGGAGCAGTTTCAAGTTTGGCGTCTTTGAGATGCTTGGCTCGGCTGCCTGGTCCTTCGGGCAAGCCATGGAGATCTTGATAACGCAGGCCCGCCTGATCAATTATGCCGAGATCTGGGGAAACTGGGGCCTGGCTCAGAACTTCATCTTTGCATTTAACGTCACCCAGACCCTCAACGACGGCGTCATGCCGGCGATTTCGGAGGCCATCTCCAACGGGAAGCGCATCCTGAGCCAGTATTATAGCGTCATGGCCTATAAATACAACGCCACCATCAGCGCTTTCATCGGTGCAGTCCTGCTGGCCGTTGCCCCGCGTTTTATCATCGGGTCAAGCGGGTTGGAATTCCAGCGCGCCGCCATCTATGTCATTCCGCTGACGATCTGGGGTGCGGTGCAGTTCCCTTCCTGGGTGGGCGACAACGTCCAGCTGGGTGCCAATAAGCCCTATCTTAAATCCCTGCTGGTGTTTTCCGAGCAGGTCATTCGCGTGATCCTGGCTTTTATCCTCCTGGCGCGCTTCCAGGTGACCGGGCTGATCATCGCTTATTTTGTCGGGCTTTTCGCCAAGGGCATCACCGCTTACGTGATCAACAACAAGGTCTGTTTTCCGCAACGTTTTTTCGTATGGCAGTCCCTGGTGGCTCCACTCCTGGCTGGCGCGGCTCATTTTGGGTTCCTCAGCCTGATCAACAGATTCATCTGGAAGGGTGATCAGATCACCAGCGTGATCATTTTCTTCATAGCCATCCTGCCCAGTTTCCCGGTCTACATGTTCTTTTACGGCCTGTTTGGCGGCTGGGACAAGGATACGCTGGAAGAATTAAGAAATGCAGCCGCATTATCCGGCTCTGTCAAAGGGTTGACACGCTGGGGCATGTACGAACCCACCGCCCTGGGGGCGCGCCTCAGCCCGCTGAATGGGCGCTTCCCGATCACCAACCGCGCCGCGGCCATGGATGAGGCCAGGGCGCTGACGGAAGAAAAGGTCAGGTTATGAAAGGCCCTCGCCCCCACCCCTCTCCCAATAAATGGGAGAGAGGATAAAGGATGAGAGGTAGGATTGCTGATGAGAAACCAACACAGGATACGGACTTCGATAGGAGTTCATCAGCGCGCAAAAGAACTAAGGCAGGAAATGACCCCGGCAGAAAAGCCCCTCTGGGAGCGACTGCGGGATCGTCAACTCGGAGGATGGAAATTCCGTCGCCAGCATCCACTTGGCCCTTTTATCGCTGATTTCTATTGTGCCGAAGAAAGATTGGTTGTGGAGATCGACGGCAGTATTCACGATTTTCAATTGGCACAGGACGCAGAACGAAGTGAACAGATTGAAGAGTTTGGTTATCAAGTCATCCGTTTTCTGAATAAGGAGGTCGAGAATGATATGAGTATGGTACTAAGAAGAATCCAAGAAGTTTGTAAACTTCCTACTCCTGTAAATAAAAAATCTGGCGAAATAATCCGCCTCTCCCCGAATGGGGAGAGGGGTTAGGGGTGAGGGCAAATGCCAATAATTACCCTCTCCGATGGCCGCAGCCTGGCTTACGCTGAATATGGCGACCCGCACGGCCAGCCGGTCTTTTTCTTCCACGGCATTCCCGGCTCGCGTCTGTTTCGCCCACCGGATGAGGTGACTGCCCGCCTGGGGGTGCGCCTGATCGTGCCTGACCGTCCCGGCTCTGGGCTCTCAACTTATCAGCCCGGGCGCCATATCCTGGACTGGCCCGGAGATGTCACCCAGCTTGCCGACCATCTTGGCATCCAGAAATTCTGCGTGGTCGGGCACTCCGGCGGCGGGCCGTACTCCCTCGCCTGCGCTTACGCCTTGCCCGAACGCGTGATCGCCGCTGCGTCGCTGTGCGGCGCAGGTCCCATAGACGCCGAAGGAGCCAGCAAAAATATGACGCCAATCAACCGGCTTGGCGTCAGCATTGGTCGATTCACTCCCTGGCCCCTATGGAGACTCCTGGTATGGTATCTATACCGCCGGGGGCATGACCATCCCGAAGAACTGTTCGAGCGCGGCGCCAAAGACCGGCCCCCCTCCGATACTGAGGTGCTTAAAGGACCTGGCGTGCTGGAACTTAACTATGCCAGCCAATCTGAGGCGCTGCGCCAGGGGACGCGCGGCTTTGCCCTGGAAGCGCGCCTGCTTGTCACTCCATGGGGCTTCCCACTGGAGCAGATACGCGTGCCAGTGCAAATCTGGCATGGCACCGAGGATGTCGATACGCCGGTTGGGATGGGCAAAGCCGTTGCCGCCCGCATCCCGACCAGTCATCTGACCATATGTCCCGGCGAGGCTCATATGCTGCTCTTCCCGCATTGGGAAGAGATCCTCAACCAATTGAAATTGGATTAACTATGCGCAATCTTCATATTATCTCACACACCCACTGGGACCGCGAATGGTATCGCCCCTTCCAGTCCTTTCGTCTGAAGCTGGTCCATTTGATCGACGGCCTGTTGGAATTGCTGGAAAAAGATCCCCAATTCAAGTATTTCATGCTGGATGGCCAGACCATCGTCCTGGACGATTACCTGGCCATGCGCCCGGAAAAGGAAGCCGTCCTCCGGCAGTACATCCAGAAAGGCCGGATCCTGATCGGTCCCTGGCATATCCTGCCGGATATGTTCCTGGTCGGATTCGAGGCGCACATCCGCAATCTCCTGCAGGGTGAACGGACAGCCCGAAAATTCGGCCCGAAAATGCAGGTCGGCTATATTCCGGATCCCTTTGGCCATCCCGGGCAGGTTCCGCAGCTTTTGCGCGGCTTTGGCATCGAGACCGCCTGCTTATGGCGCGGCCTGGAGGATGAGCCGGCAGAATTCTGGTGGCAGTCCCCGGATGGTTCGCGCGTTTTGATGGCTTATTTACGCGACAGCTACTCCAACGGGGCCTCCCTTCCCGCGGATGACCCTGCTGCTTTTACCGCCGCCCTGGCCCTTGCGGCTGATTCGCTGGCAGCCCACTCCGCCGTCTCAGATTACCTGATCATGTACGGCACCGACCACATGGAGCCGCCGCCAGGCACCTCCGAAGCCATAGCCTACGCCGGTAAGGTCCTGAAAGATACCCATGTTATTCATTCGACCCTGCCGAAATTCGTCGCCGCGCTCCAGGCAGACATCCAGAGACAAAAACTCGACCTTCCGACCGTAATGGGCGAGCTGCGTGCCTGCAAGCGCATGCATCTCCTCCCTGGAGTGTTGTCAACCCGCATGTGGATCAAACAGCGCAATCACGCCAGTGAGAGCCTGATGACAAAGTGGGTGGAACCGTTCAGTACATTTTCAGAGCTCCTGACCATGGACCACAGACCTCGGACCATGGATAAACTCTCAAACATCGTCCATGGTCAATCGTCCATCGTCCACTCCGCCTGGCGCCTGCTGATGGAAAACCACCCGCACGATTCCATCTGCGGCTGCTCCATCGACCAGGTTCACGAAGAGATGAAAGTCCGTTTCGACCAGGTTGACCAGGTTGGCGAGGAGCTTGCCCGCCAAAGCCTGGAAGCCATATCGAGTTCCATTAATACCAGTTCTTCAGACACGGCTCAAAAATCAGCCATCGTGGTCTTCAACCCCAGCTCTTTCACCCGCTCGGATTTCCTCAACCTGAGCCTGGAGCTGCCTCCCGGCGTGGATGCATTCGACCTGGTGGACGAACAGGGAAAGAGCCTGCCTTACCAGGCGCAGGGTGTCGAAAGCCGGGAACTCATCCATATGATCCTGGATTCGAAAGCCCTGCAATCCGCTTTCGGCTCGATCAGCAATGGACGCGCCGCCGGTATGACCGTGCAGGATGTCCGGATCAGCCGGGAGGGCTCACAGGTATATATCGACGCCATCATGGCGGATGGGGGCGAACCCAACCTGGTCGCATGGGAGACCGGGCGCAAACAGATCGAAGATATCTTTCCCGACCAGTCCATCACCAGCTATCATGTACGTGCCCGTTCCTGCCCTGCCTCCCAGGTGACTCTCACCATCCCGCAGGTACCCGGCCTGGGTTACCGCACGTTCTGGCTGCGCTCCCGACCCAGCCAGGAAAGCGCCTCCGTCCGGCTGGGAAGTCCGTTCATCAAAGCTATCCTGCCCCTGACCAGGCTGCCCTTCCTGAAGGGATTGCTACCAGGCCAACGAAAACCCAGGTTGCCCCGGCGTCTCGAGAATGAATTCTTTGTTGTCACCTTGGAGAAAAATGGGACCCTGGCCGTGCTGGATAAACGTACCGGTCAGCGATTTACCGGCCTTAATTGTTTCCAGGATGGCGGAGATTGCGGTGATGAATACAACTACTCCCCGCCCAGCCTGGATCGTCTCTTAACCGCACATTTAAAACATGCAGCGGTTGAATCCGGGCCTGTCCAGCAATCCCTGCGTCTTGAGTTGGAACTCCCCACCCCGGCCTGCCTATCACCTGACCGGAAGTCCCGATCAAAGGAGATATTGATAACCCGGATTTCATCTCGTATCACTCTCACCTCCGGCGTGCCGCGTGTGGATATTTCCACAGCGATCGAAAACAGCGCACAGGATCACCGGCTGCGTGTCCATTTCCCGGCTCCCTTTTCCAGCACGACTGGCAGCCAGGATGGACAATTCGAGGTGGTTGAGCGTTCGATTGGCCTGCCCCCCTATGATGAAACCTGGGTGGAGCAGCCTCGACCCGAGGTTCCACAACGCGCCTTTACGGATATCTCGGATGGAAAATCCGGTTTGATGGTTGCCAATCGCGGTCTGCCTGAAGTGGAAGTCTTGAAGAATTCCCTGGGAAATGCCGAAATTGCCCTGACCCTTTTGCGCTGCGTCGGCTGGCTGTCACGCGACGATTTTTCCACGCGCAAGGGTCACGCCGGGCCATTCCTGGAAACGCCGTCAGCCCAGATGCCCGGTAATTGGACCTTTGCGTATTCCATCATCCCGCACGCAAGCGGCTGGCAGTCCGCTTTCCAGCAGGCCTACGCCTTCGAGACGCCTCTGCGGGTGGTGACCACCTCTCTGCATACCGGTGACCTGCCCCCAAGCGGTTCCTTTGTCGAGACCACTCCCGAGACCTTCATTGTTTCAGCGGTCAAGACGGCTGAAGATGGGCAGCGCTTGGTTGGTACGCGGCTACAATATCACCGGCGAGGCGATTACCGTCTCGCTTAAGCCATGGAAGCCATTTGCAAAGGTGGAACTGGTCAATCTGGCCGAAGAAAAGCAATCCGCGCTGAAACCCGACAAGAGTGGCCGCGTGACTCTGCAGGTTCGCGGGCATGAAATTGTCAGTGTCCTTTTCAAAGAATGATCTACTCCATCAAAAAAAGGCACAAAGTATAATTCGGCCGTAACGGAGGTCACATGGAAAACGTCTTCGCTTCCCCTCATCCACTCGTGGCACATAAATTATCGCGCATGCGCGACAAGCGTACCGATCCAAAGAGATTCCGTGAACTGGTGCGTGAGACCGCCGCCTTGCTGGCATACGAAGCCACCGCGGACTTGCTGACTTCACCCCGCCAGATCGAGACACCCCTGGCCAGCGTGACTGGCGCAGAACTAAAGGAGAAGATCGGCCTGGTCCCGATCCTGCGGGCCGGACTCGGCATGGTGGAAGGTTTCTGGGAACTGATGCCAACCGCCGAGGTCTGGCACATTGGGCTGTACCGGGATGAGAAGACCCTCCAACCGGTGCAGTACTACAACAAGCTCCCCATCGAGCCGACCGTTTCCGTCTGCCTCATCCTCGACCCGATGCTGGCTACCGGTGGTTCGGCCGTTGCCACCACCGCTATTGTCAAGCGCTGGGGCGTCCGCAAGATCAAGTTCGTCGGCCTGATCGGTGCGCCGGAGGGCATCGCCGCCATGCAGGCCGCCCATCCGGACGTGCCCATCCACCTGGCTGCCATCGATGACCATTTGAACGAGCATGGCTATATTGTGCCGGGATTGGGGGATGCCGGCGACCGCCAGTTTGGGACAGGATGATTTGATAAAAGAGACCATAAAAGTCTTCGAGACCATTGTTGTGCTTGACAAAACCCACGCTCTCGGCGGCGTCCCCGCCGCCGAGGACGGCAACGGGAGCAGTTTTGCCTGCACTTGCGTTGCAAGCACAGGTGTTAGGCGCACTTGGGTCTGCTGAAACAAGTGCCAAGGATGTGTAAAGATGGACACTAATTTCTTTAATAATCTTAATACATTCATCGTCCGCGCCAAATCCGTCAGTTATGTCGGTGATGGGCAGCCGGTTCCCTCCTGCCGGCCCGGCTCGCACGACCTGAAATTCACCGATGGGGATTGGTCTTACCTGGACAGCTACTTCGGAGGCCGGGATTTCATCGGCGAAGAAGTGGTTTATTTCAAAGGAAAACCCGTCTGGGCGATGAATTACTACGGGCGCATCCTGCAATCCGACCTGATCACCCCTGCCCAGACCGGGCAGGTCATCAAGGCCAGCCTTTCGAAGATGTACTCTGAAGGCCGCTTCCTGGGAGGGTTTGAACATCAGCTCGAGGGTTACACCTACACCGATTCCAACGAAGGGGAGCTGGTTTCTTTTCGCGGTCGGGAATCCATCTCCCGTTCGGGCGAGACTGCCTATGAGTTGTCCTATCATGGCGGGTTGATTTTGGATGATTAAAATGAGGCGACCTCGCCAGGATCGGAAAAAATTTAAGACTTCCGAAGTTTTCGAGCCTTCGGAAGTCTTTTTTTGTCCACTTTTCTCTGAGATCTAATCTCTACTCTCTTTCCCCTCATTCCTCCCCCGCCAGCAGCTTGATCCGCTCCCACGGCTTGAGACTCTCGTCGTCCGCCAGGACGGTCTTCAATTCGTACATTTCATCCCGCAGTGCGGCTGCCCGCTCGAACTCCAGGTTCCGGGCGGCTTCCTTCATCTGCTTTTCCAGTTCTGTGATAACCTTTTGCAGTTCGTTGCGTGACGTCACCTCGGCCCGTTTGCTGCCGGCCTTGTACTCGCCGCGCATTTCGGCCAGCGCCTTGGGTGCCAGTTGATCCGTCAGGTCGCGGATGGCCTTGTGGATGCTCACCGGAGTAATGTTATGCTCCTGGTTCCACTTGACCTGCTTGGCGCGACGCCGGCTGGTCTCGTCAATGGCGCGCTTCATTGAATCGGTCATTCGATCGGCGTACATGATCACCCGCCCGTTGATATGCCGGGCCGCCCTTCCGATCGTCTGGATCAGCGCCGTATCGGAGCGCAGGAAACCTTCCTTGTCCGCATCCAGGATGGCCACCAGGGAAACTTCCGGCAGGTCGAGCCCTTCCCGCAGCAGGTTGATTCCCACCACCACGTCGAACACCCCCAGGCGCAGGTCCCGCAGGATGCCGATCCGTTCCAGCGTCTCCACCTCCGAGTGCAGGTAGTGTACCTTGATGCCCAGTTCCATAATGTAATCCGCCAGGTCCTCGGCCATGCGCTTGGTCAACGTGGTCACCAGTACGCGCTCCCCGTTCTCGACACGCGCCCGGATCTCTTTGATCAGGTCATCCACCTGGCCCTTCGTCGGGCGGACTTCCACCTCCGGGTCAACCAGGCCGGTCGGGCGGATGATCTGTTCCACCACCTGGCCGGCATTCTTCATCTCGTACGGGCCGGGTGTGGCGGAAGTATAAATGGTCGAGCCCATCACCTGCTCAAACTCATCAAACTTGAGCGGACGGTTATCCATCGCTGATGGAAGGCGGAAGCCATATTCCACCAGTGTCTCCTTGCGCGAGCGGTCACCGTTGTACATGCCGCGCACTTGCGGGATGGTCATGTGGCTTTCATCAATGATCAGCAGGTAATCGTGCGGCAGGAAATCCATCAAGGTCCAGGGATGCGTGCCCGGGGCGCGCTGGTCCAGCTGGCGTGAGTAGTTCTCAATCCCCGCGCACGTACCGACCTCCCGCAGCATCTCCAGGTCAAAACGGGTGCGCTGCTCGATACGCTGGGCCTCCAGCGGTCTATCGTTCGCCTTGTAATAAGCCACCCGCTCATCCAATTCCTTCTCGATGTTGGTGATGGACTGCTTGAGCCGTTCATCCCCGGCCAGGTAGTGCTTGGCAGGATAAATATCCACCTTCTCCGGCTCGGAGTAGATCTCACCGGTCAGCGGGTTGAGCTCCGTGATCCTTTCCACTTCGTCCCCGAAAAAGGTCACGCGGTATCCACGCTTGTTTTCGTAGGCCGGGATGATCTCCAGGGTATCGCCACGCACGCGGAAATTCCCGGGCTTCAGCTCCATGTCATTGCGCTGGTACTGTCCGTCCACCAGCTGCCGCATCAGGGCGTTCCTCCGGGTGATCTCGCCAACCTGCAGGTTCACCACCCCTTTGCCGTACTCTTCCGGGTTGCCCAGCCCGTAGATGCACGAAACCGAAGCGACAATGATGACATCCCGGCGGCTCATCAGGGCGGTTGTCGCCGCCAGGCGCAGCCGTTCAATCTCCTCGTTGATATCGGTTTCCTTCTCGATATACAGGTCGTGCCGCGGCACATAAGCTTCCGGCTGATAATAATCATAGTAGGAAACAAAATAGGAAACGGCGTTTTCCGGGAAGAACTCGCGGAACTCGGCATAAAGCTGCGCCGCCAGGGTCTTGTTATGGGCCATGACCAGGGCGGGTTTTTGGAGCTGCTGGATGATCGAGGCCACTGTAAAGGTTTTACCGGTGGCTGTTGCGCCCAGCAGGACCTGGTGCTTGATTCCTCGCTGGACACCGTCGACCAGCTGCCGGACGGCTTCCGGCTGGTCGCCGGTGGGTTGGAAGGGGGCGTTAAGTTTGAAGTCCATGGAAATCCGTTGAAGAGATGCTATTTACTCACCCTTGCGAAGTTTAGGCTGTACCAGAAACTGCTGTTGACATAAAAGCATTTTTTCCACAACTTTGCCAGGGATGGAACCTTCGCAAGGATGGATTCACAAACCTGTGGATCGATGCAATAGATGCTTAGAACGTATGAGCGATTATAGCACGAAGCCTCACCCAAATCAACTTTTCATCCATCCCGGATTTTTCTTTTTACATTAGAATAGTGACTTCGGTATTGATATGCATATCCTGCTGGTGGAAGATGAAACCCGCATTTCCGCTTATGTAAAGCGTGGCCTGGAAGAAGACGGTTACGCGGTGGATGCGGTCTATACCGGCAGCCAGGCCCTGGACTGGCTGGACCGGGGTCCCTACAACTCTATCATCCTGGATATCCTTCTGCCTGAAATGGACGGCATCTCCGTCTGTCGTGAACTTCGCAAGCGGGGAGACCGGACCCCGGTATTGATGCTTACCGCCCGGGATACCGTGGATGACCGCGTGAGAGGCCTGGATGCCGGGGCGGATGATTACCTGGTCAAGCCATTCGCCATGAAAGAACTGCTGGCCCGCCTGCGCGCCATCAATCGCCGGTCCAATGAAAAGAAAAAAACACAAGTCCTTCAGGTGGCCGACTTGAGCCTGGACACACGGACGCACATTGTGCAGCGTGGTGGGAAACGTATCGAACTGGCCTCCAAGGAATATGCTGTGCTGGAATGTTTGCTCCAGGAGCCAGGGCATGTTTTGACCCGCACCAGCATTGCCGAGCACGTATGGAACTACGACACCTTCAACAAGTCCAACGTCGTGGATGTCTATGTCCGCAATCTGCGCCGCAAGATTGATGATCCTTGTGACCGAAAGCTAATCCGCACTATCCGCGGGGTGGGCTATTCCATCTCGGATGAAAATGAAACGAATTAAGACCCTGCGCGTGCGTATTGCTCTCTGGACTACCGCCCTGGTTTTGTTGATCCTGGCTGCCTTCGGTGCATTTATCTACTTCAACCTGTCCCGTAACCTTATTGCTGCAATTGATAATTCACTGTCAGTCAGCGCTACAGTGGCGATATCTGAAGTGAAAGTTCGCAATGGGCAGCTCAGAGCCTTCCCCGCTGATGACAGCGAAATCCTCCCGCTGAGCGAGCGCGGCCTGACCATAATCGTAATTTCACAGGATGGGCAGGTTCTCCGGGCATTAGGTCCACATCGTGATATCGTGATCCCCGTCACCAGAACCATCTCAGGTAATCTACTGGGATCATTCATGACGTATAACGACCGTAAAGGAGAAAACGGTCTGGTGCGTGTCCTGATCCTGCAGGTGCTGGATAATGGGCAGGTGATGGGCTGGGTGCAGGTCATCCAAAGCCTGCAGCCTGTGCAGGATGCCCTCAGGTTGCTGCTTACCAATCTGATAATCGGTGCGATTTTACTGGTGCTTTTTGCCGCATTAGGGGGATATCTCCTGGCCGGACAGGCCTTGAGCCCGATCGATCATATCAGCCAGACCGCTCAAAAGATTGTCGGCGGGGAGGATCTCTCTGCCCGTTTGAACCTGCCCGACAGCGGTGATGAAGTCGGCCGGCTGGCGGCGACGTTTGATGCCATGCTGGCCCGCCTGGATGGTTCCTTCCGCCGTGAACGCCAGTTTATCGCAGACGCATCGCATGAATTGCGCACACCGCTGGCGGCCATGCAAGCCATCCTGGGCGTGGTCAGGGAAGGCGTGCGGCCGCCCAATGAATACCGTCTGGCGATGGATGACCTGGCTATGGAAACGGACCGCTTGCGCGGGCTGGTGGAGGATTTGCTGTGCCTGGCGCGCGGCGAGGACAGTACGACACTCAGCCGGGAACCAGTGAATCTCTCCAATCTGTTGACCGATGTAATCGATTCCCTGCGTCCCCTGGCGGAAGCCAAGGAGCTGGTATTCCATTCTCAAGTCACGGAAGGACTGACCATCAATGGAGACATGGATGCACTCATCCGCCTGTTTATGAACCTGGTCGATAACGCCATCAAATATACTGAGCACGGCGAAATCACGGTCGGCGCCCGGGCCGAAGGGAAAGAAATCACCGTGAATGTGATGGATACCGGTATCGGCATCCCAGCCCAACATCTGCCACACATCTTCGACCGTTTCTATCGAGTTAACCCGGCCCGTCCTTCCGGCGGAGCCGGGTTGGGTTTGGCCATCGCCTGGCAGATCGCCCAATTCCATGGGGGCAGGCTTGAGGTTGCCAGCACGCTGGGGAAAGGGAGTGTCTTCACAGTTACATTACCAAGATGAAGAAACTCTTCATTTCACTTCATGGGGGCTTAATCTTGACCTGATAGACTATAGGGGATCATCCTTGATGTTCCCCTTATATGAATAAAACCTCCTTTTTAATTGCGGCAAGTTTGCTTGCAGCCATCCTGCTCGTGTTCCACGCGCCCGCAGCATCTGCCACCGCTGGATCAGCTTCAAACGCTTTCACCTTCGTGTCCTTGGGGGATTCGCATGGGAATGGCGCCGCAGGGGACCAGACGAAAAACTTCACCACCACGATCAACCAGGTGGCCAGCCTGCAGCCCGATTTCATCATCCACAACGGTGATTTTGAAGATGATGGGGTGGCTTCCAGCCAGTTGGACCCCATGGTGACCATCCTGAAAAATGCCGGGCTGTTCAACCAGACATTCATCGTTCGGGGCAACCATGACGACCATGTCTCCGGCAGTGCCGGGCAGTGGGAGAGTTATTTCAGTTCTGCGCCTTATGTCAAAATCCTCCCGGCAGGCGTCAAAAACTATGCGGCGATCGATTCCAGCTCCACATACCTGACCTACTCGTTCGACTACGGCAACGCCCGCTTCATCGGCGTGGATGTACCCCAGGATGTCAATTCCATCACCAGCGCTCAGTATACATTCATCGACCAGCGCCTGACCGAAGCCGAATCGCTTGGATTTGTTCACGCCTTCATTTTCTTTCACATCCCTGAATATTGCGTGGAGAGCACCCACTGCAGCTGCACCGCCAAAAATGATGGTTCTTGTACCCCGATGAGTTTCATCGACCTGATCAACAAGCATCCGATCGTTTCGGCGACATTCCATGGGCACGAGCATATCCTGGCCTGGGTTCACATGGACAATGCCCGGATATCCGGCCTGACCCATCCTTACGAGGAGTTCTTTACTTCCCCGTCCGGGGGCTATTATTACACCTACAACCCCGGAACACTGTATCCCGCCCGGGTGGATTACGCTTATACGAATATGGGATCATCCCAGGGCTTTGCCGCCATCTTGGTGAACTGCACCTCCTTCACGATCGGCATGTACAAGGACGGGACGGCTGCGCCGGTCTGGTCAAAGACCTTTACCAAAGGCCCCTGCCCAACCCCATCTCTGAACATATACCTGCCGCTGACGATTAGATGAAAACGCAAAATAACATGCGCCCGGCGATGAATGCCGGGCGCCTGAGCTATGCTTCTTGAACCTTATACCTTTTTGATGTAACCCGCAAATACATACGTTCCATCCGATAACTGCGCCCAACCATTCTCGATCTTGACGACAGGCACGACTTCGTCCTTCACGGCAAAACGCACCCAGGTGGAATTGGAGTCCGGCCTTGTCCGCACATTGATACGCGCATACATAACCACATAATCAACAGTCACCGGTTGTGGGATGGGGGTGGGAGAAGGGATGGGACTCGGGGTCGGTGCAGGAGTTGGGGTTGGAGATGGCGTGGTGGGGGTGGGGGTATTCCCGGCCTTCGGGCTGATATATCCTGCGAATACATACGTACCATCCGATAGCTGTGCCCAGCCGTTTTCAATCTTCATTACATATACGACTTCATCCTTAACAGCAAAACGCACCCAGGCGGAGTTGGAGTCCGGCTTGGACCTTACATTGATACGGGTAAACTGGACCACATAGTCAACGGCCCCAGGAGGAGTGGTTGGAGGCGTTACGACTGGAGGCGTTACGACTGGAGGCGTTACGGGTGGAGGCGTTGCGGCTGGAGGTTCCGGAGCTGGGATCGTCCCCCTTATTGCGTCGATGAACGCCTTTCTGAACACACTTACATCCAGAACCAACATTCCGCCGTCTTTGCTATAAGAACCTGGCAATTTGCAGCTGTCGCCCGTGAATTGGTGCCCTGCCACCAGTTCGGGTTTCTGGCCGGCTGACAGGCTGATATCATAATTAGGTAACCAGTTTTCTTTGAGTTGCTTCCAGGTCATCTGGATTGACTCTTTGGGCTGTCTCCCAAAATGCGGCACCCAGGAGTGATATTGCGACAGCCATCTGTCCATTCCCGGCGCCCAGGAAGTGACAAAGCCCCTGTTCGTGTAAACCCCACTCTGAGGAATTTGGTCGTGCAGTCTGCGCATAAAATTCTCATGATGGGAATTGATATTGGCGGGCGAACCTGCCGGAACCTGGCTCCAGGGGAGCTTCCCGGCTCTGGCTTGGGTCCAGGCGCTCCAGTTGGTCCACCATTGCTCCTGGTCAACCCAGACCCACTTGATGGGCAAGCCTTCGCTCTTAATGGTCTGGATTAACCAATCTGCCTGCTTGAGTGGGTCCAGTATGATATCGTCCCAAAAGTAGGCTTGCAGTACCATGGAACTCTTGGTTGCCACATCTATACATTGCTGCCGTGAAATCGGTGAAAGGATTTTCTCGCCCTGGTTACCCAGGACAGGATACAGGCCTACCACCACCGAAACACAGCCCGCATCCTCAAATTCATTTGGGTGGATATGGTCACACCAGATCGATACATCCGGAGCCAATAATGGGTCAAGTATTTTCATCACACTCTCTTCATCCAAATCTGTATGCGAAGTATTCCGCAAATATCCAAACGTTTTTCTTCCAGGAGCAATTGTTTCACCATTCATATGCATCATAATGCCTGCATCACCTGGTTCACCACCCAGGAAAGTGCCCTTTTTAATACCATTCGCTGGATATAAATATACCGAATTGGTAGATTCTTGTGCAACTGAGCTTCTTCTCTGCATGATTCTCCCCTTTTTTCAGATTCCTCCCCCCATCCTTCCCTCAAACCAGCCATTCGTACTCCTCTTTCCAGCGTGGTAGAATCACTTGCCATGCCATCTGAGGAAAGCCATCCAATCTTCCTCCTCTTTTAGAACTCATGTCCATTGCCGAATTCACGCTTTCCCGCCGCCAGGCCACTGACCGTCGCAGCCATGTCCGCTGGGTGATCTCCTACGCCCTGCGCTACTGGTGGCTGGTGCTCATCATGTTCATCGGAGCGATCGGTAATGCCGCTCTATCCGCCTACGTCCCGATCCTGACCGGTGACGCTTTCAATGCCATGCTTAAGGTCCCGCCGCAAACGAAAGTGCTGCTGCCTCTGGCGTTGCTCATGGGCGGGTCACAAATCCTTCGGGGTGTACTCCAGTTGGGCCGCAACTTCGGGGCTGAATTCCTGGCCCAGAGGGTCGAACGGGACGTGCGCGACGAATTGTACGTCTCCCTGCTCGGCAAGAGCATGACCTTCCACAACCTTCAACCGGTCGGCGATACCATGGCTCGCGCAACCAATGACGTGCGCGAGGTCAACTACATGTTCAGCCCGGGTGTTAACCTGGTGGTTGGCTCGTTGATATTCCTGTTCATGCCGCTGTTGTTTGCCCCGCATTACCACTGGTCGCTCATTCTGGCCCCACTCCTGTTCACCATTTTCTACTTTATTGCCTTGCGACGGTACCTGCGCACCCTCGATCCCATCACCGAAGATGTTCGCAATTCGTTCGGCGTAATGAACACCCACCTTTCGGAGGCCCTGGACGGCGTCGAGACTCTGAAAGGCGCCGCGCAGGAAGATGCCGAGGTGGGACGATTTCACTTTAATGCCCAACGCCTGCGGGATAATAATATTCGCCAGGGCGATGTCGAAGCCCGTTTCGTACCGCTTTTGCTTTTCTTCATTGCGATCGCCATCGGGTTGGTACATGCCATCCTTTTGTTCAGGGTGGGTCTCCTGAACACCGGTGACGTGGTTGCCTATTTTGGGCTGCTGCTCCTGCTGGACTTCCCCACCTGGACGTCCATCTGGGCTTACTCACAGATCTCTTCCGGGTTGGCGGGCGCTCGCAGGATCCTGGAACTGATCAACCGGCAGAATGATCTCGACCAGAACACCCTCGGATATGCGCAAACCATGAAAGGAGAAATCGAGTTTCGCCTGGTTACCTTTGCGTATCCTCCTCCCACCGGCAGAGAGATTGGGGCAGAAGAGAACGAGCCAGTCCTTCAGGACATTGCCTTCAAAGTAAAATCCGGCCAGACCGTCGCCATTGTTGGTCAGACCGGCTCCGGCAAGACCTCGTTGATGAAACTGGTCAACCGCACCTACGATACCAGCGCCGGGAAGGTCCTCGTGGATGGTGTGGATGTGCGTGACTGGAACCTGGCCTCCCTGCGCTCCCAAATTTCCATCATCGAACAGGATGTATTCCTCTTCTCCCGTTCGGTGGCGGAAAACATCGCCTTCGGCAAGCCGGACGCTTCACGGGAACAGGTCGAAGCGGCTTCAAAGTCCGCCCAGGTGGACGATTTTATCAACGACTTTGAAAAAGGCTATGATACCGTCATCGGCGAACGCGGTGTTACCCTCTCCGGGGGTCAGCGTCAGAGACTGGCCATTGCACGCGCCTTCCTGACCGACCCGCGCATCCTCATCCTGGATGATTCAACCAGCGCCATCGACTCAGCCACAGAGGATAAGATCCAGCGTGCCATTGCCGCGGCTGCCAAAGGCCGGACCACCTTCATCATCACCCACCGCCTTTCCCAGATCCGCTGGGCTGATTTGATCGTCGTATTGCGTAAGGGTCGCATCGCCGCCATTGGCAGTCATGAGGAGCTGATGAAAACTTCGGATGCTTATGCCCGCATTTTCAGAGAATAGGAGACAGGTGATCAGTTACTAAGGCAGTTAGGTAATCAGGCTTTCTTGATTCCTGATTACCTGGCCCCTGGTTACCCGTTCACTACGATATGGGTTTCTACGAAGGTCTCAACGAAGAGCAATATGACCGCCAGTATCCCGACCGTGAGTTGACGCGCCGGATCGTGGCCTATTTCACTGCCCAGCGCAAGCGCGTTGTTGTCATCATTCTTCTGACCATCCTGATGGCAGTCATTTCCGCTGCAGAACCAATAGTGGTCAGCAAGGGCCTGGACGCGCTGAGTGGGCATCCCACCCTGGTTGCCAGCCTGCTCATAGGGCTGATCGTACTGTTGATTGGCGTCTCAGATTGGGGCATCAACTGGATCAGGCGTCGCCTCACAGTCCGCACCGTGGGCGATGTGATCCTCAACCTGCGTACGCTGTCTTTCCGTGCCGCCGTCGAACATGACCTGTCCTTCTATGACCAGTTCACCTCCGGTCGGATTGCCTCCCGGATCAATTCTGACACCAACGACCTGGGCAACCTGGTTGTCATCATCACCGATGTGTCCGCCCAGATCTTTCAGGCCATCCTGCTTGGCATTGTCATCGTCCGCACCGAGTGGCACCTGGCCCTGGTGCTCTTCGCCATCCTGCCATTTGTTTTCGGGCTGGGACTGGCTTTCCGCAGGCTGGCCCGGCGGGTCACCAAGAGCGGCATGCAGGCCATGGCAGATGTCAACTCCGCCATCAAGGAGACCGTCAGCGGTATCGCCATCGCCAAGAACTTCCGCCAGGAGAACAGCATCTTTGAGACCTTCAATGCTGCCAACCGTACTTCTTACCGGGTCAACATCTGGCGTGGTTTTATCCTGTCCCTGGTCTGGCCTTCCCTGAATACCATCGGTGGGATTGGCACTGCCCTTATCGTCTATGCAGGCGGTTTGAGCGCTGCACAGGGAGCCGTCACCATTGGCGCCTGGTACCTGTTCATCCTCAGCCTGGGGCGTTTCTTCGATCCGGTCATGAACCTCTCTGCCTTCTGGTCCAATATCCAGTCCGGGTTGAGTGCGGCCGAGCGTATCTTCGCCTTGATGGATGCCGAGCCTAACGTGGTCCAGATTGCTGATCAGCCAGTTCCGGATCTGAAAGGCGGGATCCGCTTCGAAAACGTTTCCTTTCGTTATGCTGAAAATGAACCGGTCCTGGTGGATTTCAGCCTGACCATTCATCCCGGCGAGAACCTGGCCATTGTCGGGCATACCGGCGCGGGCAAGTCATCGCTGGCCAAATTGATTGCACGCTTTTATGAGTTCCAGTCCGGGCGCCTGTTGATTGACGGCCTGGATATTCGCACCCTCAACCTCCAGCAATATCGCCGCCAGTTGGGCCTGGTCAGCCAGGTTCCATTCCTGTTCTCAGGGACGGTCGCCGATAACATCCGCTATGCCTGCTCCGGGGCGAGTGATGCGGAAATCCTGTCCATGGCCCGCCGCATCGGCGACGGAGATTGGCTGGAAACGCTGCCGGATGGTTTGAACACGATTGTCGGTGAACGCGGCGCCATGCTTTCGATGGGGCAGCGCCAGTTGGTGGCCTTGCTGCGCGTGCTCATGCAGAAACCAGCCATTTTCGTTCTGGATGAAGCCACTGCCAGCATCGACCCGTTCACTGAATGGCAGATCCAGCAGGCCTTGAAAATGATTCTGGTAAAATCAACCAGTATCCTGATTGCCCACCGGCTGTCAACCGTCAAGGCTGCTGACCGGATCATCGTGATTGAAAAAGGCAGGATCATTGAGACAGGGGACCACACCGGGTTGCTGGCCCAGGGCGGTCACTATGCCATGCTTTACAATACTTACTTCAGGCACCAATCCCTTGCTTATGTGGAGCAGGCTAAAGAGCTGATTTCCAAATAGTGCCCAAAGGCGCTGGAGATGAATTCCTTTTTTCAATTGTTCCAGAATTTTCTCCTGGCGGTGAAAAGCGGCCAGCTGCCCCAATTGGGTTACTGGACCTATCTGTTGTTGGCTGTATCGGTTGCCATTGAAGGACCGGTGGCAACCCTTCTTGGTGCGGCGGCCGCCTCGGCGGGTCTGATGCGCCCGTGGCTGGTACTCATCGCCGCAGCAACCGGGAACATGACAGCCGACGTCCTGTGGTATTCGCTGGGGTATGCCGGGAAACTGGGATGGGCCTTGCGTCTCGGCCGCAGGCTTGGTTTGCGGGACGGGGTCCTCGAGCGGGTGGAACAGGGCATGCAAAAAAATGGTGCCTGGATATTATTCATGGCAAAACTGACGGTCAGTTTTATGATCCCCTCCTTGATCGCCGCCGGTCTGGCAAAAATCCCCTGGCGGCGTTGGTTTCCAGCCTTGTTCGCCGGGGAAATGATCTGGACCGGTTCGCTTGTCCTGATTGGATACTATGCCACCGAAGCGATCCAGCGCGTGGAACTGGCGGTGGAATATTTGGTATTGGGTTTGTCGGTGGTTTTCGTCATTTTCATGCTTTGGATGGGTCGCCGCTTCCTGAGACAACTGCTCAAAATTGAACGGACGGGTGGCGATCCAAGCGGATAAGGCAAAGGGGCAACCACATGCGCATCCTGATTGCGGCCACCTCTCAATACATTGCCTTCCATGGACAGGCGATTTTCACGCTCAACCTGGCCGAAGGTCTGGCGAAAAATGGTCATACAGTAATGGCACTCGCCGCATCTGAAAAAGGCCCGGCTTACCGGTCTGAGCGTAAAGGCGTCCGGATTGAAGCACTTTCGGCCGTGAACCTGAAGGCTTTTCATCCAGATGTTACCTTGCCGCTATTCTCATTCCCTGCCGTGAAGCGTACCCTCCAGGCCTTTGGACCTGACATTCTCCATATACAGGATCATTATCCCGTTTGCCATCATGCCATCCTTATTGCGAAACGGCTGGGGATCAAGACCGTTGGTACCAATCATTTTATGCCGGAAAACCTTGCGCCTTATGTGCCGCTGCTTTCCTGGGTCAAGCCAGCCTTCAATTGGGTTCTATGGCGCTGGATGCGCGCAACTTACGACCGGGTGGACGCGGTGGTTGCTCCATCCCGGACCGCCGCTAGTCTGCTCCGTTTAGTGGGGTTGCGGCCGCCGGTCTTCCCGATCTCCTGCGGAGCCGATACCTCCCTCTTCCATACAGACCCGACAGTCGATCGTTCCGCTTGCCGGGCGCGTTGCGGGATGGATCCACACAAGGTTATCTTCTTCTTCGTTGGCCGGGTGGACCGTGAAAAACGCTTGGATGTGTTGATTCGAGCCTTATCTCTCCTGGACCGAGACGATGTTCAACTGGTCATTGCCGGAAAAGGTGCATGGAAAAAGAACATGATGGCGCTGGCACAAAATCTCGGGCTCGGTGGAAAGGTTCATTTCACTGGTTTTCTTCCCCAGGAAGATCTGCCTTCCGTATTGAACAGCATTGACATTTTTGCCATGCCCAGCCAGGCCGAGTTGCTCAGTATCTCCACCTTGCAAGCCATGGCATGCTCCCGCCCGATACTCGCGGCCAATGCCGTTGCCCTGCCGGAATTGGTGACTGATGAAATCAACGGTCTGCTTTTCAAACCGGGAGATGTGGCCGATGCTGCCCGCTGCATGCAGTGGTTCGCCGACCATCCCGAGCGCTGGTCAGGTATGGGCGCCGCCAGCCTGGAGAAAGCCCGGGCGCACAGTCTTGAAAACATCGTTCGACAATATGAGGTACTTTATGAGAGAGTACTGGCTGGCGTTCCTCTCGATCACATAAATTGAAGGGCCGATTTCTCAAATTGACAATCCAACTCTGCCCTGCTATACTGTTATCACAATATTGACTTTTACTGCCGCTTTTGGCAGTTTGCAAGGAAACAATTCACTTGTTCTTCCCAACCCCTGCACCAGCTCGGGGAGTTTTGTGTTTTTATTTAATTCACAATCGGGTGGGACAATATCATTTATTTCGAAAAGGAAAAAAACAATGAGTAATAAACCAGAAAAACTGCGCATCATTCCCATCGGCGGTCTTGGCGAGGTGGGCAAGAACATGATGGCCTACGAATATGAAGGTCATATCCTTGTCGTGGATTCCGGGCTGATGTTTCCCGATAACGACATGCTGGGGGTGGATTACATCATCCCTGATTTTAAATACCTGCGTGACCATGCTGAAAACGTTCGCGGCGTTGTCTTCACCCATGGGCACGAAGATCATATTGGGTCGATCCAGCACCTGTTGAGCGCGATCCCGGCACCGGTCTATGCCACACCCCTGACCCGCGGCCTGATTGAGGTCAAGCTGGCACGTAACAGTCCCGGACTAAAAGCCGACCTGCATACAATCCAGGCTGGTGAGACGTTCCAGGTCGGCCCATTCCAGGTCGAGGCGTTCCACGTCTGCCATTCCATCCCTGATGCCGTCGGCCTGGGTATTACCTCTCCGGCCGGGCTGATCATCCACACCGGCGATTACAAGTTCGACCAGACCCCGGTGGACAACTGGCCGACAGACTTCGCCAAGTTGGCCGAGTTCTCTGCCCGCGGCGTGTCGGTCTTGCTGGCCAATTCAACCAATGCCGAGCGTCCCGGCTGGACTCCCTCCGAACGTGTCATCGGCCCTGCCATGGATGAAGTCTTCCGTAACGCTCCCGGGCGCATCATCATTGCAACCTTCGCCTCCCTCATCGCCCGGATGCAGCAGGTGGCGGACGCAGCCGTCAAACATAAACGCAAGCTGGCCTTTGTGGGCATGAGCATGGTGGACAACGTGAAAATCGCCCAGAAGATGGGCTACCTGGATATTCCTGAATCCACCATGGTCAGCCTGGAGGAGGGCTTACACCTGCCAAAGAAGGAAGTGGTGTTGATGTGTACCGGCAGCCAGGGCGAACCGACCTCCATCATCGGGCGGCTTTCCACCGGCACCAACCGCCAGTTCGACATTGAAATGGGCGATACCATTGTCATATCCTCCCATCCCATCCCGGGAAATGAAGAGGCCATTAACAAGACCATCAACCGCCTGCTCCGCCGGGGGGCAGATGTGATCTATGAAGCGTTGGAACCTGTCCATGTATCGGGTCACGCCAGCTCGGAGGAAATGAAACTCCTGTTGAACCTGGTCCGGCCAAAATTCTTCATGCCCATCCACGGCGAACTGCACCAGTTGAAGCGTCACGCTGCCCTGGGAAAGCAGGTTGGCATTCCTCCGGAAAATATTGTCGTGGTCGAAAATGGGCAGGTGGTGGAACTGGCTGGAGACAAACTCACCCTGGCAGAACGCAATCCCGGCAACTATGTCTTCGTTGAAGGCGAGAGCGTTGGGGATATTGACCGGGATATCATGCGCGAACGCGAGCAATTGGCTCGTTCCGGCGTCGTGCTCATTACTGTACCAGTGGATAAGTATTCCGGACGCCTGATCAAGGAGCCCGAAGTGGTCACACGCGGTTTTATTTCCCCCGAAGATGCCGAGGCGATCATTCCTTCCGTCCGGAAAAAGGTGACCGACCTGATCAACAGCGCCGGCCTGGAGGATGAAAAACTCATCACAGACGCAGTGCGATCGTTGCTCCGCAATCAGACCGGCCGCAGGCCAATGGTGTTCGTGGCAGTGACAAAAGCCTAGAATTTCAAGACTTCCGAAGCCTTCGCGAAGCACCCCCGGAGGGGGTAAAGACTTCGGAAGTCTCTTGGTTATTGCGATCCAATTCGGTAAAGAACAAAGAGCAGCACCGCCCCAACCACGAAAGCCACAGCACCCTGCCACTTCGCCAGCTTCGGTTTTGGGAATATCTGGGGCTTAAAAAAGGCCAGGTAGAGGATATATGGCCCACCGATCAGGCCGGCTGCTCCCACCCCTAATAACAGCATTCGCACCATTGTCGACATCCAGCGCTCCTTTTATTTCCAACCGAACTTGCCGCGCAGCGGGACAAAACACACGGATAAATTCGTGCGACATTCATATTTCTGACCAGCCCGTTTCCAGATCTGCAGTTGCTGAACGCTCCGGCCGCCCACCGGGATGACCAGCAGCCCGCCTTCTTCCAACTCGTCCAGCAATACCTGGGGCACCTCCGGCGCGGCCGACGCCACCAGGATTTTGGCATAGGGGGCAGCTTCCGGCCAGCCCACGCTTCCATCGCCGGTGTGCACGTGAACTTGAGAATAGCCCAGCTCGCCCAGGGTTTTTTCGGCCTGCCTGGCCAGTTCAGGGATAACCTCGACGGTATGGACTTCAGCCGCCAGCTCCCCCAACACGGCCGCCTGGTAGCCGGATCCAGTCCCAACTTCTAGCACACGCTCAGTTTTTTCCAGTTCCAGCAATTCAGTCATCAGGGCAACGATATACGGCTGGGAGATGGTCTGTCCATGGCCGATCGGCAGCGGTCCATCTGAGTAGGCCCAGGCTAGATCGTCGAGCGGCACGAAACAATGCCGCTTCACTGTGCCCATTGCAGCTAATACGCGCTGATCCAATATGCCGCGGGCGGCGATTTGTTCTTCAACCATGCGCTTGCGCGCCAGGGCTAATTCGTCCTCGGATATCATGGCTCAACCCGTCGGTTTAATTTCCGGGCGATCAAACGGTCCACTTTGCCCATCGGGAACCGCGCCAGGTCGACCGGGCTGACCCAGGCCAGTTCGGCGGCTTGGATGGGTTTCGGCTCGCCATCGGTCAACTCGCACTGAAAGGCATGCAGGGTGATCTGAAAATGGGTATAGGCGTGCCGGTATACTCCCAACAACTCTCCCACCTGGATCCCTGCACCCAGTTCCTCGCGTATTTCACGCCTGAGACAATCCTGCAGCGTTTCACCCTGATCGATTTTCCCGCCGGGAAATTCCCACATTCCTCCCAACAAGCCTTTCGAGGGGCGTTTTGCCAGCAGGACTTTCCCGTTTCGTCTGACTACTGCCGCGGTGACGGTGTAATGTGGCACCTCCGCTCTGGGTTTCAAAACCGGCCGCTGTGACTGGATCCCAAGCAGTGCGGCCTGGCATAGTTCCCGGAGCGGGCAGAGCAGGCAGCGTGGATTTTTCGGCAGGCAGATCGTCGCACCCAGGTCCATCAACCCCTGGTTGTAATCCCCGGCGCGACCTTTCGGCAAATGCTGCCATGCCAGCCCCCATAATATTTCTTCACCTGCAGGTGAATCGGCTGCTTCGGCCACGTCGAAAACACGCGCAAATACCCGCCGTAAATTTCCATCCAAAGTGGCGACATCCTGCCCAAAAGCCATCGAGGCGATCGCGCCAACCGTATATTTTCCAATCCCCGGCAGCTTGCGAAGCAATTCCGTTTCATGCGGTAATACCCCCTCGTATTCTTTCATCACAATGGCTGCGGCTTTATGCAAATTGCGCGCCCGCCCGTAATACCCGAGCCCCTCCCATACACGCAGGACATCCTGTTCGGTCGCGGCCGCCAGGCTGGCCATGCTCGGAAAACGCTCCATCCAGCGCTCAAAGTATGGGATGACTGCTTCAACGCGCGTCTGCTGGAGCATGATCTCGGAAACCCAGACCACGTACGGGTCTTTTGAGCCGCGCCAGGGCAGCCTGCGGCCCTGCCGGTCATACCACTCCAGGATTAAATCAGCAAACTTGGGCATTTCTTCATCACGAACGGGAGGAATTCTTCGAATTTGACGAATGCTGCTGGTCTGCTTTGTAGAATTCGTCCATTCGTGATTAAAACTGGAAGCCGTTCCGGGCCGGGACAACCTTGTAAGAGAAATTCTTCACCAGCGCAAATAACTTGTCCACCAGCTGCTTCCAGCCGTCCGAGCGCAGGATTTGCTGCACCCCCTGTAAGTCATCCGCCAGGATGCCGACCTGGATCTGCGGGTAATCACCATAAATGGTCGCCCAGGCTTCCACCGGTTGGAATCCCAGGCGCTGCACGCCCGGGATGAACTCCCCCAGGACAAACTCGTAATATGCCTGTTCTTGTTCGGGAACAATGTCCCAGGTCATCATCAATTTTACCGACATGGCATGCCTATTCGTGTTGATAATCCAGCACGACCAGCTTTGTCTCTTCAGGCAGGCTGGATTTGGTCACTTTCAGGCTGGGCAGGGTTTCAGCTTCGTGCAGCCCCATCTCCTTGAGGAATTTATCCAGCCGGTCGAGCGGTACTTTTAGCGCCGGGGTATTATAGTGCATCGGGATGACGATGTTCGGCTCCAGCAGACTGACAATTTCCGCCGCCTTGGCCGCATTCAAACCGCTTCCGCCGCCCACCGGGACGAGCACGATATGCACGGTCCCGAGCGCTTCGATCTCGTTCTGAGGCGGCACGGAGCGCATGTCGCCCAGGTGGGCCACCGTGATACCCATATAATCAAAGACATACAGAGTATTGCGAGGCTTTTCCAGGACCTTTTTACCCAGTCCATCCATCTGCACGCCGGTGATGAAAACGCTGCCGATTTCGAACTCGCCCGGCCCGGTGATGGCGTGTGAATACCCTTTAACTGCACTCAGATAATTATGGCCGGGTGCATCGTGGCTGGATGTTACAATATCGGCTCTTAATTTCAGCGCTTCATAACCTACTGCCTCAGAGTCGAATGGGTCACAAACGACCGTGGCCATGCCGCGTTCGGCCAAACGAAAACAGGAATGTCCGTACCAGGTTATTTCCATTCAATCACGTCCTCCGTGCCTGCCAATTATACACGTATAATTAAAGAGATGGAATTCGAACTATCTCCCCACCAGGCTGGCGGCGGGACCTTGAGGCATACTTCCGGTGTTTGGCGGTTGGAACTACCTGCCGGTGTGGCCCGGACTTTCCGCCTGGCCCAGCTGGATGATTATGCCCATGATCCCCGCAGCCGCTTCAAGCATCGACCTCCCTGGACCTTCAGCCTGCGGGCCCGCCTTTCCAACGCCAACCTGCCCGGTACCTGGGGATTCGGCCTGTGGAACGACCCATTCGGCCTTTCACTCGGCTTTGGCGGACAGGCAGCCAGCCTCCCGGCTCTGCCGCAGACCGCCTGGTTCATGCACGCTTCTCCGCCGAACTGGCTTTCTTTTCGGGATGATCCGGTCATTGATTCGAGGCCGGTGATTCCCGCCAACGGTTTCTTTGCCGGAACATTTCGCTCACCGGGAATTCCTTCCTTCCTGCTTGCCCCTGCCCTGCTGGCTTTTCCACTATGCGCAATACGCCCAATTTCACGTTTCTTGCGGAAGGTGGCTGGCCGGATGATCCACCAGGACACCAGGACGGTCAATGTGGATGTCACCCGGTGGCACGAATACTCCATCCGATGGTTGGACCAAACCTGCACGTTCAGCCTGGACGGGAACGAGCTCCTGTCCACGTCCATTTCCCCCCGCCCTCCCCTGGGTCTGGTGATCTGGATGGACAACCAGTATGCCGCCTGGACCCCACAGGGACGCCTGGCCTATGGCACGCTGGAAAATCCTACTGCCTGGATGGAGATTGAAAACCTGGCAGCCACACTCTGATCTGTATCAATCCATCCAGGTCGTCCTGTCTTCAAACGAAGGCCTTTCTGCCTCAGACGGCGTCATGTCCGGGTAGCCAATATAGACAAAACTGATCAAGTCCTGTTCGGGGCTAAAGCCCAGGAACTTCTTCACGTCCGGGTCGCGTGCCGCTAACCCGGTGCGCCATTGGGCACCCAGGCCTTCCGCATGGGCAGCCAGCAACAGGTTCTCCACCGCCGCTGCCACCGCGCAAATATTTTCGATCTCCAGCACCCTTGGGTCGTCATCCGGCTTGTCCACACCGACCGCGATCAAAACCGGGGCACGCAAAGGTTTGGCCCTTTCCAGCTCCATCCCCTTCTCTGGCAATTCCGGATTCTGTTTCTTGAGCGCCTCCGCCAGGATGTCTCCAAGTGCCTGGCGGCTTTTCCCCGTCATCACCACGAAACGCCACGGGCGAACATGGTAGTGGTTGGGAGCCTGAACAGCCGCCTGCAGCAGCTTTTCGATCAACACGCGCGGGACCGGGTCAGGCTTGACTTTGCCGATCGAGTGCCGGGTTAGAATGGCTTCAAAGGTGTTCATGGTTAAACTCCTTGGTTTCCTGTTACCCTCATCCCTGGGTCTTGAAGACAAAATCCCAAACGGGCGAGCTCACTCCAAAGCGCGTGTTCGGGTCCTTGTAGTGATGCTGCATGTGGTGGCGCTTCAGGTACTTGGCATATCCGCTGCGCATCGGAAAATGGTGCGTGGCATAATGCGTCAGGTCATACACCAGGTAACCGGCCAGGAAACCCGCAGTAAGCGGCGCTAACCACTGCGGGGCCTTGAGCAGGACGCTCAGAATGAGATAGAACAGTCCGACAAACGCCAGCGCCATTGGGATGCTGACCGGGAAAGGCATCACCAGGCGCGTTTTCACCTGCGGTTGGGCATGGTGGATGCCATGAAACAGGAAGAAGATGCGTTCCTGGCGCGGTGAGGTCGGCTTATGATGGAAAAGGAACCGGTGCAGGTTGTACTCGGCAAAGGTCCACAGGAATAGGCCGATGATAAAACCCAGCAGAATATACACAGGGAATGCCGGGCCGTTTACGGTCAAAACGGCATAGACGAGCAGCAGCACCACGACGGGCATCCATAGACCAAGGATCGCCGCCGGGCTGATATGGGTGAAAAACTCCAGGAAATCGGATTTGAACAGGCGGATGGGTTCGGAATCCCTGCTGGTGTCGATGGGCAGATGGCTCAACGTTTCTCTCCTAGAATTTCTCTGAATTCTACCAGTAATTTTCAGGAACATTCATGCGGCAGGATACGTCATTATGGAAAGGTTTTTCCGTCCAAGTAATAGGAGGCACTATGTTCACCAGAAAGTTCATTCCAATCCTAGCGATCGCGCTCGTTCTGGCGTCTTCGTTTTTGGTAACCACGCCCGCCAAAGCTGGTTCGCTTCCGTGCGGCGGAAGTGTGACAATCACGGCCGGGGACACGCTCCGCAAAATCGCCGACCGCTGTTACACAACCGTGGCTGCCCTGCAACTGGCAAATGGGATCAGTAATCCCAACCTGGTCTACGTTGGGCAGGTATTGGTGATGCCCGGAGCACTCTTGAAAGGGAACGGTGTCACCGATATTTATATTGTCAATCACGGGGATACGCTCAAAAGCCTGGCAACGATGTTCAACACGACCATCGAAACACTGCTGGCATTGAACCCCGGCATTGCCAATGCCAACCTGATCTACGCTGGCCAACGGCTGAACGTTCCGGTTGCCGGCAGCATTCCTCCCACACCGCCGCCCACAGGCAGCCAATTCTATACCGTCCAGAGAGGTGACACGCTTAAGAAAATTGCAGCCCGCCTCGGCACCAGCCTGGAAGCTTTGGTAAAAGCCAACCCCCAGGTCACCAACATCAACCTGATCTATGTTGGCCAGAAGCTCAACATCCCGGCCGGAGTATCGGTCTACATTGTGGCCAGAGGCGATACGCTCAAGAAAATTGCCGACCGCTTTGGAACCACGCTGGAGAATTTGCTCGGCCTGAATCCCAATATAAGAAATGCCAATTTGATCTATGTTGGCCAAATCATAAAGTTTAGATAGGCTTTGATAACAAGAAAAGTCCGGGCTCGCAATGAGCCCGGACTTTTTTTCTTATAGCAGGGATTACTTGTCCTCTGCGAGTTTCTGGCCGGCGTGTTCAAGCGCAGAATGCGCCGCTGCCAGGCGGGCGATCGGTACGCGGAAGGGCGAGCAGGAAACATAGTTGTTCCCGATGAGATGGCACCACTCAATCGATTCGGGGTCGCCGCCATGCTCACCGCAAATGCCTACTTCCAATTCAGGGCGGGTCTGGCGCCCTTCGTCGACGGCCATCTGCATCAAGCGACCAACTCCATCACGATCAATGGTCTGGAACGGGTTCTTGGGCAGGATGCCCTGGGCAACATAAGTGACCAGGAAGTTCCGCTCGGCATCGTCACGGCTGTAGCCAAAGGTCATCTGGGTCAGGTCGTTGGTGCCAAAGGAGAAGAACTCGGCCAGCTTGGCGATCTCACCGGCAGTGACAGCCGCCCGTGGGATCTCGATCATCGTCCCGAACTTGTAGGTGAAATTCACCTTCTTCTCATCCATGACTGCCTTGGCGATCCGCACCAGCCGGGGTTGGATCCATTCCAGTTCCTTGACGGTTCCGGTCAGTGGGATCATCACCTCGGGATGGACCTTGATGCCGCGCAGTGTGCAGTCCGCCGCCGCTTCGAAGATGGCACGCACCTGCATCTCGACGATCTCAGGCATGGCGATGCTCAGGCGCACGCCGCGCAAACCCATCATCGGGTTGGATTCGTGCAGGCCTTTGACAGCTGCCAACAGGTCTTCCTTCTCTTTCAAGCCCTTTGTTTCACCTTTAACCCGCATGGTGATGACTTCTTCCAGGAGCTTCTCTTCATCCGGCATGAACTCGTGCAGCGGCGGGTCGATCAGGCGGATGATCACCGGGTAACCATCCATCGCCTCGAACAGGCCGTCGAAGTCCTTCCTTTGCGTAGGCAGCAAAAGGTCTAGGTACTTGGTGCGCTCTTCGCCGGTTTCGGAGAGGATCATCTTCTGCACGATCGGCAGGCGCTCGGTTTCGAAGAACATGTGCTCGGTGCGGCACAGGCCGATGCCCTTGGCGCCGTAGGAACGCGCCCGCCGGGCATCCTTTGGATAATCGGCATTCGCCCAGACCTGCAAACCCGGAGCCTTGCGGCCATCCGGCAGGAGGCGGATATCCTTGCGGGCGGCAATATCATCCGCCCAGTTCAGCAGGGTCAGCAGGTCGGTTTGCTGTTCCAGCGATGGGGCGCTGGTCGGAAGCTTGCCCACATAAACCTGGCCGGTCGTACCATCCACGGAGATCCAATCCCCTTCCTTGACCACATTGCCGTCGACTTCCATGACACGTTTATCCAGGTCGATCTTGATCATGGAAGCGCCCACGATGCACGGGATGCCAAACTGGCGGGCCACCACGGCGGCATGCGACGTTGCGCCGCCTTCGCTGGTCAGCACACCCTGGGAGGCGATCATGCCATGCACATCATCCGGCTTGGTAAAGGGCCGTACCATGATGGTGGCCTGTTTTTCTTCCTTGGCCATCTTTTCGGCTGTATCAGCATCGAAATACGCCTGGCCGACCGCTGCGCCCGGCGAAGCATTCACCCCCTTGGCATATACGACGGCAGTCTTCTTGGCGTTTTCATCAAATTGCGGGTGCAGCAGGGCATCCACCACCTCCGGGTTGACGCGCAGTACTGCGTCTTCCTTTGAGATCAGGCCTTCGTTGGCCATATCCACGGCGATCTTGACAGTCGACTTGGCGGTGCGCTTGCCGTTGCGGGTCTGCAGCATCCACAGTTTGCCGCGCTCGATGGTGAACTCCACATCCTGCATATCCTTGTAGTGCTTCTCAAGCTTGCCGGTGATATCCATGAACTGCTTGTAGACATCCGGCATGTTGTTGACCAGCTCTTCGATTTGCGAGGTGTTGCGGATCCCCGCAACCACATCTTCGCCCTGGGCATTCATCAGGTATTCGCCCATCATCTTCTTATCGCCGGTGGATGGATTGCGGGTGAAGGCCACACCGGTACCCGAGTCATCTCCCATGTTCCCAAAGACCATCGTCACGATATTGACGGCGGTGCCGAGGTCATCCGAGATGTTGGTGGCTTTGCGGTAATCGATCGCCCGTTTGCCCATCCAGGATTCGAACACGGCCTTTGTGGCCAGTTCCATCTGCTTGTATACATCCTGGGGAAAATCCGAGCCAATGTTCTTTTTATAAACATCCTTGAAAGTGGCAACGATTGCCTTCCAGTCGTCCGCTGTCATCTCGATGTCGAGCTTGTAGCCTTTCCCGGTCTTGTATTCGTTCATCGGGTGCTCAAAGACCTCGTCATCCAGGTTGAAGACGGTCGTACCGAACATCTCAACCAGGCGGCGGTAGGAGTCCCATACGAAACGCGGGTTTCCGGTCAGTTTGATCAGGCCTTCCACCACCTTGTCGGTCAGGCCGATATTGAGGATGGTGTTCATCATGCCCGGCATGGAGAACTTGGCGCCCGAGCGGCAGGAAACCAGCAGAGGATTGGACGGATCGCCAAACTTCTTGCCGGTCTGCTTCTCGACCGTTTTAAGCGCGGCCAGCATCTCATCCCAAAGACCTTTGGGGAACTCGCCGGTCTTGCGGAATTCATTGCATGCCTCGGTCGTTACCGTGAAACCGGGCGGGACGGGCACCCCCGCACGCGTCATATCCGCCAGGCCCGAGCCTTTACCACCGAGCAGACCCCGTACGCCATCCCATGAACCGGCGTACTTCTCCGCTTCGGCCACTTCGTCGAACATGTAAACCCACTTCTTTTCCATTTTATGATTTCTCCTTACGATTGAAATATGGTTCCGCTCTGATCAGCCTTGCGATGGTTATTCAAAGGAGGTGTTCCTTGTCACAACCAGGATTTCCTTTCCAATTGCCTGCCCGGATAGAGGCAGACCTTCGCAAGAGCATGTTGATACGGAAATATAATTTCAGGGATATCCCTGGTTAAGACGTGCCAATCGGCAAGTTTACCACAAACTCTAACAGTGACGGCCGCCAATCTTTACGGGCAGGATCATCCACGAATAGCACAACGAATACACGAACTTTGCCTCCATGTCTACTATTCGTGCATTCGTGGCCTAATTCGTGGACGGTCAGCCTGGTCCTCAAGTCATCGGAACGCGGTAAAATTATCCCAAATAATTCAGGAGATTCCTTATGCAAACCTGCTCCAAATGTAATGCTTCCTCCCCGGATAATGCCCTGACCTGCGTTAATTGTCATTCCGATCTCAGTCTATTTTCTGCCACCGCGGTGGCTCTCAAGCAGATGCAGGCCAACCCGCGCGTTCGGGCGATCCGCATCTCGGTCGCAGGCGACGCCTGCTCCTATTGCTATGAGCGTACGAACACCTATCCCAAGGACCAGGTGCCGCACCTCCCGCATGAAGGTTGTTCCAATGAAAATGGCTGCCGCTGTTTTTACGAGCCGGTGCTCGATGATACGGCCGTAGTCGGGAAAGTGGTTCAATAATCATTTGTGATTCTTGTAGGGGCGACCCTTGCCTGTACCCGCAAGGGCATGGTCGCCCTATTCATTAATACATGGATCTAACGAAGGGATGGAAAGCATGAAGCTGAACCAATTCATTTCCATATTTCTGCTCATCTGCCTGGCGGCTTGCACTCCTGCCTCCCCCGCTTCCTTACATGCAAGTACGGTCGGGATGGTCACGGCGACTCCTGAACTTGCCAAAGCCACAGTAAAACCCACTTCAACTATCATTCCCGAGCCAACTCTCACACCTACACCGGAATGGACACCATCGCCTGATTTTGTAAACCAATTTACCGATACCCCATTCAGTCTTGAAAAAGATCAGGTACAGTTCACAACTGCCGAAGAAAAAACAACCATTGCGCAGGTAAAAAATGGGGAAATCATTTTTCAAGCCAACGGACAAGAGGTTCGTGTAAACTCCGCATTAGCAGTCGTTCCGGAAGCCAAATGGTTTTTACATGGGAAAAGCGATCAAATCATGGCAATATTTGATACAACCAACACGTATTGGCAGTATGAGTTTGAAAGAACGTCAAACCGATGGGTGGAAAAAACCCTGCCGGAGCCTTCGAGAGATGTTAATAATCCGACTCCGATAGAATGGAATGATGTTCTTGGCAACCGTTGGGCCACTGCGGTAAGAGCTGCTATTGAAGCCGGAAAAATCCCCACGTTTGATCCGTCAAAGGTGAAAATAGGTGATATGTCACTCAATGGAAATCAATTTTATCAAGAAAACGGATGGGATGCGCCGGATTTTAAAAAGGTAGATGGGTTTTATGCATCACATCCTGAGGCACGACCGGTTCTTCCCTCCGCGTTTAGTCAATTAAACCTTGGAGGTCGAACACGGGAAATGGTCACGTCACAGTTGGAAAATAAAGAGAATTCCGGTTTCACTCTTGTTAATATGGTGGAAAGTACAACAGGCTTTATCAAACAAACTCTCAGTAATCCTTCGCAATGGATACGTCCTGTTGTTAAGCTAGAAAATGGAGGTCCTGCATTTATAAAAAAGTCCATTGGTGAACCAATAACGGCTTCGTGGCAAGCAACATCTGGCAATGATATTATGAAACCGGCAGTGAACGACATCATTAATGACGGTGTTTGGGATCCTGTTTGGGAAAAAATTATTGCTCTTACCTCCGTTAAAGCTTGGCATTAAATGATATTTACGTACTTGTACTTCATACATAGTTGCTAAATCATAAAGATATGCTCGCTGGGCGTGGGTCTCTGGCCCTGCCCAGTTTTTTTTTGACCGCAGGTCTCACCGTTACCAATCAATTTCACCGATCTCCATATCCGTATCTTTTCAATCCCCGCTTACCCAAAACCGTAATACAACCAAGCACTTTGGAAGTGCGTGGGATTTTTTTGCATGCCATTTAAATTGCTTCCATTGCCTTCCTTCGCGAAGTAACCCTAAGGAGACGACAACGGTAATAAGCCGAACGCCAGGTTTTCTTCTTAAAATCCTGCCTTGATCGCCTCCGCCGTCACCTGTGGCGAATCCATCATCGGCATATGCCCAACATTGGGTATTTCAGTCAGGTGCGCGTTGGGCACCGTCACCTTCAGGCTCCTGGCACGCTCGACCGGGATCAAGGCATCCGCAATCCCATGGATCAGGACAACCGGGAAGGTAGACCCGGGGAGAAGAGTGGAGGCCTCCGGACGATCGGCCATGGCCCGTAACGCTCCAGCCAATCCCTCCGGCCGCTGACGCATGATCAGGCCCTTTCAAATTGGCTTGCAAGTCGGGATCTGATGTCAGTTTCACCGACATGCCCTCGGCCACACCCTGCACGCCATGCGCCAGGATGTCATCCGCTTCCTGGTATCTCCCGGCTTTCTTCTCGGGGGTATCGGCCAGTACCTGGGAAGCCACCAGCCCCAGCCCGCGCACTCGCTGCGGGTAGGCCCGCACAAATGCCAGGGCTGCATAGCCTCCCATCGAGTGACCGGCTATGGCTGTCTGCCAGATGTCCAGGCCGTTCAACAGCTCTGCGACATCGGCAGCCAGGTCACCCATCCCATAATAACCTGTAGAAACCTCCGACTCGCCAAAACCGCGCAGGTCCGGCAGGATCAGGTCGAAATCGTTTTCCAGCAAGGGCAGGATCGGCGCCCAGATGCTGTGATCGAGCGGGTAACCGTGGAGCAGTACCAGCGGCGTTCCCTTGCCGCCTCGTTCGTAGGCAATTGAAATCCCGTTGATTTTTGTTTTTATCATTTTGCTGCCTCTTGATTTTCCGGAGTGGAATTTCTAATCACGAATGGAACAAATGAACCGAATTTCACGAATATTTAGTAAATTCGTGCCATTCGTCTCATTCGTGCAATTCGTGTTTATCTTAAAATTCTATTATTCGTGTTATTCGTCTCATTCGAGCTATTCGTGATTTTCTTGTTATTCGTCTTCTCCATGCAATCAGTGTTTAGCATCTCCAGTTCACCTTGACCTTCTGCTTGCTGCCCAGGCGGGTATAGTAAAGCACAAAACCATTCTCACAGCCGAAATCGTAGACCCGGCGGGTTACATCCACATCCACCTTGCAATATTCGGCCAGCTTGTCCAGGTCGCCGGAGCGCCACCACTCCACGGCCTGCAGGCCGCTGGCAGACTTGGTCTCGCCGAGCGTAGCGCGTGCCACGGCGTCCAGGCTGGGCCGGAAACTGAGCGTGCGGAACAGGTCATCCATGATGTCAAGCGTGGGCAGGAACCGCAGACCTTCGTTGGGGGCATACGGGCGCAGTACCTCATAATCGAAACCTTTCACGTTGAACCCGACCACCCTGCCGGCGGACTTCAACTCGGAGATCAGCGCCGCGACATCCTTCTCCCAATAAACCGTGAAATCATTCCTGACCGAAGACCAGGTCACACCACATGACATTTTGAGCGCCGCAATATTACTTCGTCCACCAACATCATCAAATAGATTTTGAGTCTCTAGATCGAAAACGACAATATTCACGCAGTCTCCTTTAGCAATCAACTCTTTCCGAATTACGACTTACGAATACCGAATAACGAATACCGACTAACGATTTACGTTTCCGCTTTACTTCTCTCTTCCATCATCTTCCTCGCCAATTCCAGCGCCTGCTCACGCGTGGCTATGTCCCCCACCGCCTGGGCCTCCCGGATGGCTTCCAACAACAGGCCGATCTGTTTCCCCGAAGGCAGGCCAAGCTCTTTCATCAAGTCATCACCGTCCACCAGGGATGGCGGGGCAATGGTCTCGGCCGGTTTTTCATACCAGTTCTCCAGGAATTCCCGCACGATTTCCAGCGCCGCCGCCCACGTTTCCTGTGTCAGGGTCTGTTCATAGGAAGCCCGCAGGTCAGCCAACGCCAGCAGGCACACCTCCACGCCCGCCGTGCCGGTATCCCGGAAGAAGCGGTAGATCGCCCGGCGGCTGGGCGATTTCTGTTCACCCAGCAAACGGTTGGTATGGAAAAGTACCCGCATGTGGTTTCGGATGATGGTTTCCAGCCGCTGGATTTCCTCATTGCTTAGAACGAGACTGCGGGCCCGTTCCGAGACAATTTCGGCTCCCTGCTTGTCGTGACCCCAGAAACGCGCCTGTCCGTTTTCATCGATCTGTTTGCTGGCTGGTTTGGCAACATCGTGATACAGCGCCGCCAGGATGAGCAAACTGCGCAGGGATCGTTCGGCTGTAATCGGCCGGGCAAGACTTTCGCTGATTTGCTGGCGGTAGCGGCCCAGCCGATGTATCAGCAGGCCGCTGAAAAGATCGGCGTTCTTTTCCGGGTCGTAAGCCGGAGCCAGGGCCAAAAAGATGTTCTCCAGGTGGCTGACCACGGAAAGGCTGTGTTCCCAGACATCGTGGACATGCGGTGGGCGTTGCTCCACGCCTTTCAAGCCGCGTAGTTCCGGCAGGACTTTTTCCAACGCACCCAACATGTCCAGCGCGCGTATGCAGGTCGCCGGTTGTGGCCCATCCAAAATGCGGAAAAGCTCATCCCTCAAGCGTTCCGGGGAGACCTTCTCCAACCGCCCAGCAGCTTCTTTCATGGCCGTACGTGTCTCCGGCAGGATGTGGAAGCCGAAATTTGCCGCCAGCCTGACCCCGCGCAGGATCCGTACCGGATCATCCAGGAATGCCGATGGCGAGCACGCCCGCAGACGCTTTTCCTTCAGATCCATCGCTCCCCCCAGTGGATCGTGCAGGCTGTCGTCTTTGAGATCCAGGGCGATGGCATTCAAGGTGAAATCGCGGCCGGCCAGGTCGGATTCAAGGCTTGCCCCGGAGCCTGTCGAGGGGTCCTCACCGCGCAAGGTGGCGAAGTCCATGGTGGTACGCCCTCCATCTGCGTTGGTCACAAGGACGCGCCCGGTATCACGTTCGCTGTCCAGCGGATAGAAATCCACTTTCATAAGGCTCCCGGATTCATTACGGGATAATGCCCCTGCAACTTGCCGGGCGGTCTTGATCGCCTCCCCTGCCAGGGCAAAATCCAGGTCATGGATGGTGCGGTTCAACAATGCATCCCGCACCGCTCCGCCGACCAGGTAGACGGTCATGCCTTTCGGCAGCGCCGCACGTACGGAGTCTAAAAGCGGGGGAAATATAAGTGGGTATAAAGTTGGCATAAAAAGTACTTCTGTCGTTTCTTTAAATCGCGATTGTGCCGCACGACGGGCCTGCTCAGGGGTTCCGCCCTGGGCTACCACCCGGCCGCGCAAGCGGGCAACCCAGCGGCCGGCATAGGCCTTTTGCTCTTCTCCCTCCATAGTACCTTCCTATCGCCTCTCTCGCTCCATCCACCAGGATGGCGTAAATCATGCCGTCATTGGTTTGTATTTTTCCAGGTCAACCACCGCCACGAAAGGCAAATTTCGATAATACTCGTCCAGGTCGAGGCCGTAGCCGAACACGAACTTGTTGGGAATGCTGAAACCGCGATAATGGATCGGGACGGCTATTTCACGGCGTTCTTCTTTGTCAAGCAGGGTACAGACTTTCAAGCTTTTGGGATGACGCGTCTGCAGCAGCTCAAGCACGTGGGAAAGGGTATGCCCGCTGTCCACGATATCTTCCACCAGCAGGACATTTTTATTCTCAATGTTGGTCTGCAGATCCAGGCTCATGCGGATATTCCCGGTGGATGCACGCCCCCCCACCCCGTAGGAGGACAGCGCCATGCAATCCAAAGCGTGGGGAACGGTAATGTGGCGCATCAGGTCGACCAGGAAAACCAGGCCCCCCCTTAAAATGCAGATGAGCAGCAAATCCTGGCCGGCGTAATCGTCGCTGATCTGTTTTCCCAGCTCTTTGATCCGCTTCTTGAGGGTTCTCTCGTTGATCAAAATCTCGCCAATGATTTCTCTATAATCTTGCATGCTGGCTCCTGTCCTGGTATCACGCTCCCGGCTGGAATATCAGCCCATAACGTGGAAGGTTATGACCCTATCGGGGTGTTTTGCTCCGCTAACGTGGTACCTTGTGATGCTTGCGGCAGCGTGCCTCGTATAACTCGGCTGCCCCAACGATCACCTGTGGATCGTTATATCGCGCCGGCTCCCCGTTAACCAATCGCTGGGTACGGCTGGCCGGTTCACCACAAACCATGCAGATGGCCTGGAGTTTGTCCACATGCTCGGCCCGGGCCATCAGCACCGGCATCGGGCCGAACGGTTCGCCGCGGAAATCCGTATCCAATCCCGCCACGATGACGCGCAGCTTTTTTCCGGCCAATTCTTCAACGACCTGGATGATTTCTTCATCAAAGAACTGCGCTTCGTCAATGGCGACCACAGTTGTCTCTTTGTCCAACCGGTTGCGGATTTCGGCCGCCTTTTCAACTGGAATGGCGGCAAAATCGCTCCCCGCATGCGAGGTGACTTTTTCAACGGCATAACGCAAGTCGATGGCTGGCTTGAAAACCTGTACGTGCTGGCGGGCGATCGTCGCGCGCCTCAGGCGGCGGATGAGTTCGTCCGTTTTACCGCTGAACATCGAGCCGCAGATGACTTCAACCGAACCTGGGATATGGGGTGCCATATTCTCCTCGTCTATCATAAATAACAAACAGGCAGATGGGTTAATCATCTGCCTGTTAAGTTTACCTGATTATCGCTTATCTGCAAGCCCTATGCGGCAGGAGTTTTCTCCGCTTCAGGCAGTTCATAACCAAGCGAGCGCAGTTTCTTCTTGATATCGATGAGCGACTTGCGGCCAAACCCTTCGATCGAAAGAACCGCCGCCTCGCCCTCGCCTAACTTCGCCAGGAACTGGCCAACTTCCTTGATGCCAGCCTTGTCGAGCGCGGCTGTCGGACGGGAACCCAGTTCCAATTCCACGATGGGTCGTTTCGGCGACACTTTCGCCTCTGCACGGGATTTCTTCTCTTCCACGTACGACTGGCGCACCTGCAGCTTCTTATAGAAGCGGTCCACCTGTCCTTCAATGTCGATCATGCGGGCGCTCTCGCCGGAGAAGAATGGATGGCAATTCGAGCAGATTTCTACACGGATTTCTTTTTTGGTTGAACCGGTTGTCCAGGTGGTGCCGCATGAAGCGCAGCTCACCTTGGCATCCGGGTAATAGGTTGGATGAATACCTTGTTTCATTTCTAAGATTCCTTTCGCCGGCTATTTCTCTGCCGGCATGACATTGACACGTTTGCGTCCCTTGACGACATCGTAGACAACCACGCCTTCGATGGTCGCAAAGATGGTGTCATCTTTGCCAACGTCCACATTCAAGCCCGGTTTGATGTGCGTGCCTCTCTGGCGAATGATGATGTTTCCAGAAAGCACATGCTCGCCGGCGTACTTCTTCACGCCCAGGCGTTGTGCATTCGAGTCTCTTCCATTGCGGCTGGAGCCGCCACCCTTTTTATGTGCCATGCTATCCTCACTTTCCTACTTCTTCGTTACGGCAGGTTTCTTCGTCGCGGGTTTTTTGGCAGCCGGCTTGGGCGCGACTTTGGCGGGTTTCTTTTCCACTTTCTTGGCGGGAGCAGCCTTGCTCTTCGCGGCAGGCTTCTTTTCCCCAGCCTTGGATGGTGCCGCCTTGGCCTTCGATGCGGAAGTCTTCGCTGCCGGTTTCTTTGCCTTCGGAGAGACGGTTTCGGCCTTGACCGGTTTTTCTACCTGTAGATTGACAGATTCGCCTTCCGCCTGCGCTTTGACGACCTTCTTCACTTTTTTAGCCGGTTCCTGCCTGACCGGTTCGGACCCGCCGATCTGTTCCACCAGCAGGCGGGTATAGCTCTGGCGGTGGCCGGTCTTAACGCGAATACGCTTCTTCGGGCTGTAGTTAAAAATGGTGACCTTTTCGCCCTTGAAGTGTTCAATGACCTTTGTCCAGACCGGGCTGTCCTTGACGAGTGGTGTTCCAACGGTGATGTTTTCCCCATCCGCCAGCAACAGGATCTGATCAAGTTTGACATTTACGCCGGCTTCCACCGGCAGGCGATCCACCTCGAGCATGTCGCCTTCGACGGCGCGATACTGCTTTCCGCCGCTTTCAACAATTGCGTATTTCATTTTTTACTCCTGGTCTTCGCTTCACCGCCATCCCTGCGGTACAGGTCGAACCCAAAGCGTGTTGCTGCCTTCTGGGTCGACCCCTACGCCGGGACACGGGGAAGCCGGGATACAAACAAACGGATGCCCCAGCAACCTGCCGGGGCAGAAGCGGACGATATTATACATGCGAGCCGCACGCATGTCAACGGTAGGAGCAACTTAAATTCTGCCTCCTGCCGGCCAACCCTCTGGAGGCATGGCCCTGGAATCCAAATATATCTTAAAGGTCCTTAACCAGAAGACCTGCACAAAGTAACACAAATGCGATCGAGACCAGCACAAACGCGATCATCTGCAAATGAAGTACTTGCACACGGATGATAAACTGTGCGATCAGGTGCCCAACGTAAACAAGCCAGCCAATCGCCGTGATGATCACTGCCGCCCAAAATGTGGTTTTCTTGGGTAGATTAAGATTCATGGGTTTGATCCTCCGAAAAGTGAAAGTCCGGGTAACTTCTCCTGCCCGGCTGCGACAAGACAACCTGGAAGAGTCCATTGTTTATACAACAAATACGCCAATATTTCAAGGTACAACGGTGGATCTCAGGAAGGCCCCAATTCTTTAATATATTTAGATTATTAAGGTGTTTTTTATCTAAATATGCTAAAGTAAGGATGGTTAATCAACTCCTCCTGGCGATTTGCCAGGCAAAGAAAGAAGGTGAATTCAATGGCCGGTAAAATGAAGGATCAAAGTGGCTTGATGGGAAAAGATGACCGCAAGGAACTGATGACCCATCTGAAAAGCCACGTCATGTACCCTGCCTCCAGGCGGACGATCATCGAAACCTGCAATCAGATGGCACACGTCCCTGCCTCGGCCCGCACGTGGGTTGAACAAAAGCTTCCTGAGGGGATATATCAGTCAGCCGATGATGTGGTCATGAAGCTTGGTATGTAAATACTGGGTACGTCTGGATGCGAAAAGAAAGGCGGCAGTCGCTTCATTGGGACCGGCATCATACGAAACCTGGTGAAGCGACTGTCATCTTGGTTCGAATATGTCATTACGAATAAATCCTCAGCGCGTGCCGTCCTTCTATCCAAAATGGTCCTCTTACCAATAAGGAACCGCCATTTTTAGTAGGGCGGACCTATGCCTGTACCACGAAGTGGCATGTCCGCCCTTGTTTCATCAGGATTCGCCTGCCCCAGCTCTTTTGGGGTACTATGCGAGGCAATCTTCCGATACATAATGAAGGACTACCCGGGCGGAAGTCTATAACAATCAGGTGTGGCTTTATGGAAACAACTCATGATCTGGACTCGCTTTCCGGTTACCTGGCGAGACCTTCCGGGGAAGCCCCATGGCCGGGACTGATCGTCATCCACGAATGGTGGGGACTCGACCAGCAGACCAGATCCATTGCAGACCGTTTTGCCGGCCTCGGCTACCTGGCTTTCGCACCAGATTTATTCCAGGGTGAATTGGCCAGCCTCGGCGATGGCCAAAAGGCGGCTTCGCTGGTACAGAAATACGCTCCCGGCGCCCCTTCCGTCCTGGAGAAAATATTTGATGCCCTCAAGCAGCACCCCGATTGCAATGGCAGGATTGGCAGTGTCGGTTTTTGCTTCGGTGGGCGTATGTCCCTGTCACTGGGGCTCACCCGCCCCCTGGACGCCATCTGCACTTTCTATGGCGGCGGGATGCAGCACCTTTTCGACCGGCTCGGCAGTCTCAAGAGTCCCATCCTTGGGCTGTTCGGCGATCAAGACCTTTCCATACCGGTCGGTACCGTGGAGCAGTTCGACCATCTTCTTGACAATATCGGCCTCCCGCACGAAATCATTGTCTACCCCGATTCCGGTCATGCCTTCTTCCGGGACACTGACCCAAGCGTCTATAAACCTGATGCTGCCCGGGATGCCTGGGTACGGGTGACAAAATTCTTTGCAGATTATCTTGGTTGACATTTTCCGCTTATTTTACCGGTCCAACCTTTCTCTTTTACCTGACATACACAACAACTGTTCCAAGATTAATCCAGGCGCGGGAAAGCTGATGGCACCCCGGCGTTTCTGTTATCTCAATCTACTTCCAGATCGCCATCCACCCCTATTAAATCCTTGCCTGATCCTTGATCACCTGATAACCTACTCTTTACTCTCTTCTCTCCACTCTCTCTTCCAAGAACCGATTGACAAAACACCTCCTTTCCGCTACCCTTGACCCATGAATTTGACGGAAGAACAAACCGCCATTTTGGAGGCCTCGCTCACCTCCAAAACCTTCCTTTCCGGTGGTGCCGGCTGCGGCAAGACCAGCATTGGCGTGCAGCATTTGCGGCGCCTTCTGGCATCCGGTCTTCCGGCTGATTCCATCCTTGTCCTGACTCCCCAGCGGACTCTCCAGGCACCTTATGAGACGGCCCTGCGATCTCCCGACCTCGGACCGGGCGGGCAGGTTGCCCTTGCCACGGTCGGTGGACTGGCGCGCCGCATGGTCGATTTGTTCTGGCCGCTGGTTTCCGATATTGCCGGATTTGCTCATCCCGATCAGCCACCTGTCTTTCTGACGCTCGAGACGGCCCAGTATTACATGGCGCGCCTGGTCCGTCCGCTGATTGACGAGGGCTTTTTTGCCTCGGTCACCATTGATCGCAACCGTCTTTACAGCCAGGTTTTGGATAACCTGAACAAGGCCGCTTCGGTCGGATTCCCGTATTCACAAATTGGCGAAAGACTATCCGGTGCATGGGTTGGTGATCCAGGCCAGCAGCGTGTCTATGCCGACGCCCAGGAATCTGCCAACCGCTTCCGGCAGTATTGTCTTGACCATAACCTGCTGGATTTCTCCCTGCAGTTGGATGTGTTCTGGAACCTCCTCTGGGGTACACCTGAATGCCGCAATTATCTCTTGCGCCGGTTCAGTCACCTGATTTACGATAATGTCGAGGAGGACATACCGGTGGCCCACGATTTGCTCACTGAGTGGCTGCCCGAATTTGAATCTGCGCTGATCATTTATGATGAAGATGGCGGCTACCGGCGCTTTTTAGGTGCAGATCCGGAATCTGGCCTGCGTTTGGCCGGTCTTTGTAACAACCATGTTGTTCTGGCGGATTCTTTCGTCACCTCCCCTGAGATCCAATCACTTGAGTCTGCGTTTGTTTCCAAACTTTCTCACGGGCAACCAACTTCCTTGTCACCGTTGAGTATGTCCGCCCTGGCTCTTCCACCCGCTTCGACACCAACGCGGTTCTACCCGCAGATGTTGGACTGGGTTGCCGGGGAGATTCGTCACCTTATCATCGAAGAAGGTCTGCCGCCTTCCGAGATCGTCGTCCTGGCTCCATATCTCTCCGATGCTCTGCGCTTTTCGCTCAGCCAGCGCCTGGAAGAATTGGGCCTGCCCTGGCGTTCGCAGCGGCCCTCCCGCTCGTTGCGGGATGAACCCGCCAGCCACTGCCTGATTACCCTGGCGGATTTGGCACATCCCGGTTGGGGTATCCACCCTACAAAATTCGACGTGGCTTATGCCTTCCTGTTCGCCCTCGAAGGGATGGACCTGGTACGCGCCCAACTGCTGGCCGAGATTGTCTTCCGCCAGCGGGATTCCTCCCTGTCTTCCTTCGAACAGATCCGTTCTGAGGTCCAGGAACGCATAACCTTTGTATTTGGTCAACAATACGAGCTCTTGCGGACATGGTTGGAGAATTACCGCCTCGGGCAGACAGAGCCGCTCGATCACTTTCTGCGCCGCCTGTTTGGTGAGATCCTCTCGCAAAGAGGCTTCGGTTTCCATGGCAATTTTGATGCCGCCCGCACTGCCGCCAGCTTGATCGAATCGGTTCAGAAATTCCGCCAGGTCATGCAGGCCTCTGGCGATGCCTCCATTGAGATCGGCCGTGAGTATCTGGCCATGCTGCAGGAAGGTGTCATTGCCGCCCAATACCTGGAAGACTGGCAAGCCGGGCCTTCCGAGGCAGTTTTGCTCGCCCCGGCATATACTTTCTTAATGATGAACCAGCCGGTATCCGTTCAGTTTTGGTTGGACGTGGGTTCCAATGGTTGGTGGGAGCGGCTGTTTCAGCCTCTCACTCAACCCTATGTATTGAGCCGTTCCTGGGAGCGTGACCATCCGTGGACCGACGCGGATGACCAGGTCGCCAACCAGCAGGCCTTGAGCCGCCTGGTGACCGGGCTCCTGCGCCGCTGCCGCGGGAAGGTTTTCCTCGGCCTGAGCGACCTGGGTGAATCCGGCTACGAACAACGCGGACCATTGTTGAAAGCCATTTGGAAGATGCAATTGGAAAATCGGGCGAACAATGAGAGATAACCGCTTCTGCTGGCGACGAAGCAGTCCCCTCGCCGCCATGTCATTGCCTGCGCCAGTACCGCAGGTACAGGTGCGAGCAGGGTGCTCTTCCCGACGCTTGCACCTGCGCTGCAAGCGCAGGCGAAGCAATCCCCTCAAATACATCGCTATCGCCTTTGCATTCCTTTACTTGACCGCCTGTGCTGCCTCTGCCAGCCCCTCGCCGGTTATTGTCCCCTTACCTGTGCCAGTTTCTGTAACACCAGCCGTAACCACGCTTCCCCCCACCCCTTCGGCTACCGCCAGCATTCCTCCTACCCCCACTTCCACACCCACCTATCGGGTCACTCTGGATGCAGTTGGGGATATCATGCTCGCCCGCACGGTTGGGGACCAGGTCCTCGAAAAGGGCCCGCAAATCGTTTTTGCCGGTGTGCAGTCCATCCTGGATTCGGCGGATATCCGGGTCGGCAACCTGGAATGCGCCCTCACCGAACGGAATACCCCCGAAAAAAAGAGTTTTCCCCTTAAGGCTCCCCTGCAAGCTGTACTGGCGCTCTCGCTGGCAAAATTTGACCTTCTCAGCCTGGCCAACAACCACGCCATGGACTATGGTTACGCCGGCCTGGTGGATACACAGGCCGCCCTGAGTCAATCCGGCATCGCTGCGGTTGGGGCCGGTTCGAATGCCTCCTTCGCACACGCCCCTGTGATCATTGAAAAGAATGGGTTACGCCTGGCCTTCCTGGCCTATGCAGACGTAATGCCTGAGAATTCCGGGTTTGACGCGCGCACCTGGATCGCCACTGATACCAGTCCGGGGATCGCCTGGGCCAACCCGGATCGGATCGGGGCGGACGTTTCCGCTGCCAGGCTCAAGGCGGACCTGGTCGTGGTCCTGCTCCACTCCGGATATGAGATCAATTCGGCTGTGTCAAACGACCAGCGCTTGGAAGCCCACGCTGCCATTGACGCCGGCGCCGCGTTGGTGCTTGGCTCGCATTCGCACCTCCTCCAAGCCATCGAACAATACCATGGCGGGTTGATCGCCTACAGTCTCGGCAACTTCGTGTTCGACCAATATGATGGAATTGAGAACGCCTCCATCATCCTGCGTGTGACGCTCGACCGATCCGGTTTCTTGAGCTATGATTACATCCCGGTATTGATCGAAAACGGCCTGCCGTTTGTCACTTCCATCGATAATGTTCGTGGCATCGAAACACTCGTCGCTCCAAGGATGCCCTGAAGGTTGGAAGGAACGGTTCAAGTAAGATGAGTTGCGATTTCAGCTGGACAAAAGGAGTAATTGACAAATGACCACATCAAAGCAGCCGCCCGGTGAAGAGATCGTTTTCAAACCCCAATACCCCACGCGCATCCGCATGACGGTATTTCTCTATCCCATCGGCGTGATCGCCTGTATTTTCTTCATCTTCATGGCTTTGGCATCCCGGTCGGTCTTTCCTTATATCATCTATGCTGTCATCTTTGGATTCACGGTCCTGAGCATGCCCATGATCATTTTCCGCGAAGCCCGTTTTGGAGAGCAGATCACTCTCAAGCGCTATTTTATGCCCCGCCGGATCATCCATTATGAAGATGTGGTCGATCTGACTCCCCGTGGCCTGGTGGCGAAACGCGGTGGCATTCCACTTGCGAATGTACAAAACCGTCCGGAGTTCGAGAAGATCATTAAGCGATTGGTCGCACAGCACAGGATCATCCTAAAGAAATAAAACCGTCATTTTCCACATTGCGTGACACGGAAACACTTGACACAGGAAAACTTGCCACAGGTCCACTAGACACGCTAACACCGGAACATCGGCAAATGTCACTTCCTTTCATTCCTCGTCCTGCCCAGCAACAGGTACTCGCTTATCAAGGCGGGAAAATGGGCATTTCCGCCGTGCCTGGTTCTGGCAAAACCCACACCCTCAGCGCACTGGCGGCCGGCCTGATCCGCTCAGGTAAACTCGGAGATGAACAGGAAGTCCTCATTGTCACCCTGGTGAATTCGGCCGTGGATAACTTTGCTGCCCGCATCCAGGATTTCCTGGCCCTACCCATGCCCTTCGGCTACCGCGTCCGCACCCTGCACGGCCTGGCGCACGATATCGTTCGTGAGAAACCCGCCGCGGTCGGCCTGGAGGACCGCTTTGCCATTCTGGATGAGCGTGAAGCCGATTTCATCCGCAAGGAAGCGGCACTCTCCTGGCTTCAGGCGCATCCTGATGATCTTGAGGGTTTCCTCGACCCCGAACTCGATGAAAATAAGCGCGACTGGGTACTTCACAAGCAATTACCTGACCTGGTGACGGATACCGCCCTGGCTTTCATCCGTTCAGCCAAGGATAACCGCCTGACGCCTGAGAAACTCCAAACCCTCTTGACAGCCGCGCCGGCGCCCCTGCCCCTGGCTGAGATGGGCCTGGCCATTTACGTCGACTACCAGCGCGCCCTGGCTTATCGCGGCGCGGTGGACTTCGACGACCTGATCCGCCTGGCCATCGACCTGCTTGATAGCGATGCCGAATTCCTCGAACGCCTGCGCTATCGTTGGCCCTACATCCTCGAGGATGAAGCCCAGGATTCCAGCCGGTTGCAGGAACAGATATTGCGGCTGCTGGCCGGACCCTCTGGGAACTGGGTGCGCGTGGGTGACCCCAACCAGGCCATCTTCGAGACATTTACCACTGCTTCTCCCGAGCACCTGCTCGACTTCATCCATGAGCCTGGTGTCGATTACGAGCAGCTGCCTGACTCGGGTCGCTCCCAGCCGTCAATTATTGACCTGGCAAACCAATTGATCAAATGGGTGAACAATGACCATCCGGCGGTCGAAGTCCGTAATGCATTAACGATCCCCTTGATCCGGGCCACGCCCGAGGGAGATCCGCAGCCAAATCCTCCCGACGACCCGAATGGGGTTAAGTTCATTGGCAGGAAATACACCCCGGAAGAGGAAGTTGAGGCGGTGGTGAGATCCATTGCCAATTGGTTGCCAGAGCACAATGATTCCACCGTGGCGGTGTTGGTCCCGCGCAACCAGCGCGGTGTGGAGCTCATTGATGCCCTCAAACGCCGCAATATTGATTTCGTGGAACTGCTCGGAAGCACTTCCTCCACCCGCGCAGCCGCCGGCCGGCTGGGGGATGTCGTCAGTTCCCTGGCTGATCCAAACTCGTCAGCACGATTGTCGAAAGCCTACCTGGCCTGGAGACTAGGCGACGGAGAGACCACCAATAACGATTTCCAGGTCCAGATTGCTGAAATCCTGCGTAAATGCAGGCAACTGGAGACCTTTATAAATCCAAGGAATGACCGGGATTGGCTGGTAGAACTGGAGTATGAAGAGATTGCCGCTGAGGCACTGGAAGAGTTGAAAGAATTCCGGGCTGTCGTTCGTCGCTGGCAGGGCACCACCGTCCTGCCGATCGACCAGATGATTCTCACCCTCTCACAGGATTTATTCACCACCCCCAACGATCTTGCCTTGGCGCATAAACTCGCCCTGGTCCTGCGCCAGGTCCGTGATGATCACTCTGAATGGCGCCTGCCTGAATTGAATGGGGAGCTCAGCCTGATCGCCCGTAATGAACGTCGTTTCCTGGGCTTCAGTGAGGATGATGCCGGGTTTGATCCATCCCATCACGCTGGCAAGGTGGTGGTGACTACCATGCATAAAGCCAAGGGTCTCGAATGGGATCGGGTCTATCTGATGTCGGTCAACAACTATGACTTCCCTTCTCTCCAGGCAAATGACCGCTATATTTCGGAACGCTGGTTTGTGCGCGACCATCTGAATCTGCAGGCAGAGGCTTTGGCGCAGTTGGAAAAAATTGCGACCAGTGACGAATATGCCTGGTATGCCGAAGGTCAGGCCACCGAACGAGCCCGGCAGGACTATGTACGCGAACGTCTGCGGCTTTTATATGTCGCCATCACCCGCGCAAAGAAGGAGCTTCTGGTCACCTGGAACACCGGACGCCAGGGCGATTTGAAGCCTGCATTACCATTCGTTGCCCTGCAGGGGTGGGTGGAAGAGAAAAAGATTTAAGACTACTGGTCGAGGTAAAATGGAGCGATTTTAAAAAAATGGAGGAACACCTGGGCATGAAAAAACCAATGATTACTTTTATCAGCATCCTCTTCCTTATCTCAATGGCAGGCACTTTGCTGGCATCCTGCAGTTCAGGCAGTTCCCCTGCCACAAGCTCGTCGGGTAGTTTATCTTCCAACGGGCAGGCCCTCATGCAGGATCGTTGCTCTGTCTGCCACTCACTGGATCGGGTCACATCTGCTCATCATACGGCCGACGAGTGGAAGGTAACAGTGGATCGTATGATCAACCGCGGTGCCCAGCTTACTCCTCAGGAGGGACAAATCCTGATTGATTATCTTGCAAAGAATTATAAATAAGAAATTTTATACAAATCCCAACCCGCGTTCTTTCAAAGATACCCACCTGCCCTGCCCGATGATCATGTGATCCAGCACATCCACATCCAGCAGTTTTCCGGCCTGCACGATGGCACGCGTCACGACCACATCATCTGGACTGGGTGTTGGATCCCCGCTGGGATGGTTGTGGACAACGATCAAAGCCGGCGCGTTGCGCCGGATGGCCGACTTGAAAATTTCGCCCACTTGTACTTGAGATGAATTGACCGATCCTTTATAAATCTCGACAATTTCCAGGACCCGGTTGCGCGTGTCCAGCAGGATCACGCGCAGGTGTTCCTGTTCCAGTGCAGACATCTCATATTCAACTAGAACGGCTGCATCCGCCGGGCTGTTGACTGCCGGCCGTTCTTCGGGTTTTTCAACGGAAAGGCGATAACCCAGTTCCAGGGCAGCTTTGATCTGGGCAGCCTTGGCGTTTCCGATCCCGCGCTGCTTGCATAAATCATCGAAGTTGGCTCTGTGCAAGCCGGAAATCCCGCCAAAATCCTTAATCAGGCGTTGGCCCACCTGGACAGCATTCTCGCCGGTCACGCCGACGCGCAGCAGGATGGCCAGCAGCTCCGAAGTTGCCAGCGCCTGCGGTCCCAGGTGCGCCAGGCGCTCCCGGGGTCGTTCATTCGTGGCAAGATCTGTTATTCGGTATACCGGCTTGACTGAGTCATTCATGGTCTTCCCTTTCATTATGCCATCCCGAAAATTGAGTTAGTGTACGCCTCGGTCAGTATTACCCGCGAGATGTTCTGATTATAAGGTTCTTTTAGGTTTTCTCCAGTTGTCCCGCCCGCTTGAAAGGTTATTTCAGTAAACACCCGGGCCTCTCTCGAACTTCAGTCGTAGGTTGACAGGTATTTCTAATTCTGATAATATACGTCGACTTTTATAAATTTGAGGTTTCCATGACAACTACGATCCAAACAACTTCTGTTTCTCTTTCTCCCTCTGCGGCTGAGGTGGTGCGTGACCTGCTCAGGCAGCGCAACCTGGATGACAGCTATGGTCTGCGAATATATATATCCGGCCAGGGTTGCAGCGGTTTCCAATACGGTATGGGACTTGAGAACAAGCCCGGCGAGACAGATACGGTCATTGAGAGCGAAGGGCTGAAAGTGATTATTGATGAAGGCTCCATCCAGTATATGGACGGTGCCAGGATCAATTATATTGATGACGAACGCGGTAAAGGTTTCCTGGTGGAGAATCCCAATACGGCACCGGATTGTTCCTGTGGAAGCGGCGGCTGCGGCAGCAGCGAAAATTAAATTAAGTCTAAGGCCGGGACAGTCCCGGCCTTTTTTTATTTCGCTTTTTTTACTTTTCTTCGGTCAAAAATTATTCCTACCTATTACCCCGTAAAAACGAGATCACTGCGCCGAAGATCCCGACCAGGGCGAGGATCAGGATGATCAGGCCAAATGGTACATTGGCCCCGCTGCCAGTGTATGGGGCGAACGTCGGTAGTTTCAAGGGAGGTGGTGCAGTGAATGTCGGCAGGTGGGTAGGCTCTACCTGCAGCCCAAAGGCTGCCACATAGGTGGGGTTAAGGGTGGGAGTGGTTAGCGGCGTTGGCGTAGGCGGAGCAGGGATTTCTGGCAGGCTGCCCGGGGAAATTGAGACGAACGGACCATAGACCCAACCTTTGCCACCTGGCACGCCTAGATAAATGATCTCGATCCAATTCCGGTCCAGGCTGTAACCCAACGCCGGCGCTTTTTCTCCAGAGGCCAATACGCCGATTCGCTCGTAATCATACGAACTTGGACCTGCATAAACATCAATAAAGAGTTGATCGGAATATACCGTAATGGTCGGGCCGGTTGGAGTACCTGTGACCGTGGCGATTGAACCGGTAGGTTGTTGGGCGTACGCTTTTTCTGATGGAAAGCTGAATAACATCAGGGTGATGAACAATCCAGCAATACCCACTGCAATCAGATACTGTTTCCAAAGCGTATTGGTCTTATGCCGTAATTTCATGCTTGTTCACAAAGGAATTACCTGATCTAACGTCGCCGAAAAGACGTTAGGATCACACCTGCGAGACCGATCAAACCAAGAATAATGATTACCTGTGTTGTTATGGCACGGCTGGATGAGGAACTGGCAGGATTTGTATATGTGGGGATCACCAATGGCGCCGGAGCAGTAAAAGTCGGCAGGCGGGTTGACGTTGGTAATACCTGGAATGCGGCTACAAATGTAGGGTTCGGAGTTGGCGACTTTACCGGTGCGGGAGTGGGCGGTGGCTCCACGATCGGAAGGATGCCTCCCGTCGATAGGCTTACGTTCGCAGCATATACCCAACCTTTACCACGCGGGGCTTCCGAAAATTCGATCTGGATCCATTCTCCCGCAGGACTTCGCCCAATGGCAGGAGCCGTTCCTCCGACCGGAATATGTCCAACAGTCGGATAATCAAAAGAGCTTGGCCCTGTGCGTACATTCGTCCCCTCGAAATAGGTTACCGTAATATAGGCATTGGAGGCTGGTCCAGCCGCAGTTGGAGTGGGAGTGGCAGTATTAAGCTGCTGTGCTGTGACGGGATTCCAAAATGAACCTGAGAATAATAGGGTTGTCAATCCAAGTATAAGGAAAAACCTGGCTCCAGATTTAAGAAATTGATCTGTGTGTCGCAACTTGTGGGAGGGATCCTTCGTATATTATTAAGCTGATTTTTCCAATCCGGCAAAACGATTATAATCTAAAACAATATGGACAAGCGAATATACCACGGTAATATCACCCCTGATGAAATTGCCCGGTCTTTGGAAGCTGAATTCAACCAGGGCAACACCCGCACCCAGGTATTTGGAGATAGCAGCAACCTGATGGTTCAGATTGCCTCGTCTCAATGGGCTCGTTCGGGCGGAAAAACCGCCCTGGCGGTCCATGTCCAGCAAGTAGAAGATGGAATAATGGTGCAGGTGGGTGAGCAGCAATGGCTGGGAGTTGCTGCCAGCCTGGGACAAACCGCCCTCTCCGCCTTGATAAATCCCTTGAACTTGCTGGGCCGGCTGGATGACATTGCCCAGGATGTAAGTAACCTGCAATTGAACGAAAAAATCTGGCAGATAGTCAACAGGGTTGTCAATGCTGCTGGAGCCAGCCTCCAGTTGTCCGAACGGCTTGCCAGGGTAACCTGTGAATACTGTGGTGTGGCAAATCCGGTGGGTGAACCGACCTGCCTGGCCTGTGGGGCTCCCCTTGGAAAAGAACAGCCAAAAACGTGCAGTAATTGCGGCTATGTGTTATTGCACGACGAAAAATTCTGCCCAAACTGCGGGCAGCCAGTCTAGGACACCGGGCGCAACACTTCAGCGGCTTGTGATCCCCGGTCCCCAGGCTTGCCTAATCCCTCTCTCGCTTCTATAATTATGCCTTATGGCAACATTGGACGAGTTCGAATCCCGCTTGCGGTCTCTGCTCGAAATTCATTTATTAAAATACCTGCCTGGCTACAAGGCGGAAGATAAGATGGCCCAGCAACTGGCAGTCGCTCTGCATGGGAATTTGAAGGAAGGGGAAGGCGGGACGCTGGCGCCCAACCTTTTTCTGATTATCGCCCATCCATCCACATTGACCCGCTGGCAGGCCAAACCACTCCTGTTGAAGGAACTGGCAAATGCCCTCTATGATGCCGGGAATGAAGCCGGATTCCAGTTCTCGATCAAGCCAACAGTGATGGTCACTGCTGATGATAAAATGCCACCTGGCGACTTGCGAGTTGTCGCATCATTCAGTGAAGGAAGTGTCGCCGAGACACAGGGTATATCCACCGGGATTAGACCGGCTCCTCCCACTGGGACAGTCTCAAGTAACGCCTTCTTGATCCTGGATGGAACGCAGGTCATTCCCCTTGACCGCTCTGTTACAAATATCGGGCGTAGACTGACCAATCATGTAGTGATAGATGATCCCCGTGTGTCTCGAACTCATGCCCAGTTGCGTATTGTGAAAGATCAATACGTGCTTTTTGACCTGAATTCAAATGGCGGCACGTTCGTGAATGGCCAACGGACAAACCAATCTGTCCTTCATCCCGGGGATGTGATTTCTTTGGCAGGTTTTAGCCTCATCTTTGGACAGGATTTGCCGGTTGATGGCGCTCTTCACGAAGGTCATACTGAACCGGGCGTTTCCAATTCCACCGAACACCTTCCTGCTGGCACCCATACAGAAAACGAAAGCACCAAATGAGTGGACCTATCGTCCTGGCCCTTCGCCTGCTGTTAACCTTCTGCCTTTATGCATTTTTGGCTTGGGCATTGGTCAGCCTGTGGCGCGATATCAAATTACAGAGCGCGTTACTGGCTACCCGCAGAATTCCACCGATCAATCTGACCATTTTCCAGCAAGATCAGGTTTCACAGGTCCGACACTTCATTCAGGCTGAGGTTACGATTGGTCGTGACCCTGCCTGCGAATGCCCGGTGGATGACGATGCCATATCCGCCCGGCACGCCCGGCTTACCTTTCATCATAACCAGTGGTGGCTGGAAGACCTTGAATCGACCAATGGAACAATGATAAACCAGGAAAAGCTTCTGATACCCACCGTGGTTGTTTCCGGGGACGAATTTCGCTGTGGAAAAACTCTCTTCACGATCACGCTGTCCAGTGATCCTTTGAGATTGCCGGAGAGGAAACAACATGCCTGAAAAACTAGCCCTCGCAATTATTGGTGGTTCCGGTCTGTACAGTATGGGGGGGCTGGCCGATACCTTTGAATACGATTTATCGACTCCTTTCGGAAAACCGTCTGCACCCATCATAGTTGGTACTCTGGAAGGACAACGGGTGGCTTTTTTGGCCAGGCATGGACTGGGCCATCATATTATGCCCACGGAGGTTCCGTACCGGGCCAATATTTATGCTCTGAAGGAGCTCGGTGTGGAACGCATCGTCAGCATCAATGCTTGCGGCTCCCTTCGCCAGGACTACGCCCCCGGTTCCATCGTCATCCCTGACCAGATCTTTGATAATACCAGCGGTCGCCCCCGGACTTTTTTTGGTGATGGACTGGTGGCTCATGTGGGGGTTGCCGATCCATTCTGCCCGGATTTGTCAGCCTCTCTTGAAAGCGCTGTTCAGGCCACCCGCGCGACGGTCCATCATGGAGGTGCTTTAATCATCATCGAAGGGCCACGCTTCTCAACCAGGGCTGAGTTCGAATACCTACCGCCTTTGGGGTATGTCCCTGGTCGGTATGACGGTCGCGCCGGAAGCCTTCCTGGCGCGTGAAGCCGAAATTTGTTACAGTGTCATGGCCCATGTCACTGATTACGACGTCTGGCATGTAAGTGAGGCGCCGGTAACCGTGGAGATGGTCATCAAGACCCTTAACCAGAATACCAGCCTCGCCCAGCAGGCCATTCGCATCCTGGTGAACAGGTTGCCCGGGGAACGAAATTGTATTTGTGAAAACGCATTATCAGATGCCCTGATTACCGATCCAGGCGCCATCCCCGCGGAAACGCGTAAGAAGTTGGATTTACTGGTAAAGAAATACCTGAAATAAAATCCATCCAGGTACCTCGATTCTCTTGCCCACTCGTCCGGTTACCCTTTCACGTTCTCAAATCCAGGCTCGCCTGCTGGCTCTGGCGGCAGCCTTTCTGTTCCTCTATGCCATCATCCTGACACTGGCGCCGGCGGCGCGTTCTCGTTCATGGGCCGTGGATTATCGCTGGCAGCATTGGCTCGGTTTTGCAGTTTGGGGGATTGTGTTCCTCTTGGCGCATTTCCAGTTGAAACGCCGCCTTCCGGATGCCGATCCATACTTACTCCCACTGGCAGCCATCTTGACCGGCTGGGGTATTCTGACCATCTTCCGTCTTGTGCCTGGTTTCGGTCTCCGCCAGACGGCATGGCTGCTGGTCTGCGGGCTTATCTTCCTGCTCGGCTTGCGTATTTCTCCCGAATTACATTTCCTGCGCCGCTATAAATATATCTGGCTGACGGGCGGTCTGCTGTTGACCGCCCTCACGCTTGTCTTTGGCACGGACCCGGGAGGTGGCAATTCAAACGCCTGGTTGGGTTGCTGCGGGGTCTACCTGCAGCCATCTGAGCCTCTCAAGCTTCTGCTCATCGTCTATCTCGCCGCCTACCTGGCTGACCGTCTGCCGCTCAGTCTGCGACCGCTTCCGCTCATAGCTCCCACTGCGGTGATGATGGGTTTGGCCTTGCTGCTCCTTGTGGTCCAGCATGACCTGGGTACAGCTTTCATATTTATTTTCCTCTATACCATCATCCTTTATGTCGCCTCCGGGAAGAAACGGATCCTATTGGTCAGCCTGGTTGGGCTGGCTGCGGCAGGTGTCGCCGGATATTTCTTTTTTGATGTGGTCCGTTTACGCGTGGATGCCTGGCTTAACCCCTGGTTGGATCCATCTGGCCGCTCGTTCCAGATTGTGCAGTCCCTCATGGCAGTTGCCAACGGCGGAACCTCCGGACGTGGACCTGGGTTGGGCAGCCCCGGTCTTGTCCCTGTGGCGATCTCCGATTTTGTTTTTGTTGCCATAGCTGAAGAGACCGGATTGGCCGGTACCCTCGGCTTGTTGGCGATCCTTGGCTTTTTCGTCGCCCGCGGCCTTCGGGCTGCTTTCCGCGCACCTGATAGCTTCCGTCGCATCCTGGCGGCTGGTTTGACGGCCTATATCGGAGGGCAATCCATCCTTATAATCGGCGGAAACATTCGGTTGTTGCCCCTTACCGGCGTGACATTGCCTTTTGTCTCTTATGGTGGCTCATCCTTGCTGACCTCGGTCCTGGCGCTGCTCATACTCCTTTTCATTTCCAGCCAACCCGAGGATGAGCCTGCTCCACTCTCAACGCCCCAACCTTATTTGATCCTGGCTGGATTGATAGGTACAGGACTGGTTGCATTAGCCATCACGAACGCCTGGTGGGCCGTCTTGCGAAGCCCCTCCCTTTTAGAGCGCACCGATAACGCCCGCCGGTCGATCGCCGACCGTTACGTGAAACGCGGCAGCCTGCTTGATCGAAATGAAGAGCCAATTAACTTGACACAGGGTAAATCCGGCGATTACATCCGTACATATCAATATTCTGCCCTGGCTGCCATCACCGGTTATACCAATCCTACCTATGGGCAATCCGGGCTGGAAGCCACCCTGGATCCCTGGCTGCGCGGCTTGCAGGGCAATCCGGCCAGCGCAATCTGGTGGGATCACCTGGTTTACGGTCAGCCGCCACCTGGCCTGGATGTCCGTTTGAGCATTGACCTTGACTTGCAGCGCAGCGCCGACCTCCTGTTGGGTAATCGCACCGGAGCGATCGTCCTGCTGAATGCCCGGAGCGGTGAAATTTTGGCGATGGCCTCCCATCCTACTTTCGACCCGAACCAACTGGATCAACAGGCAGCTGCACTGCTCAAGGATCCGTTATCCCCGCTGCTCGACCGCGCCGCCCAGAATTCCTATCCTGCTGGCACTGCCATGCAATCCTGGCTTCAGGCAATCGGCCTCACTGCCCGGCCGGTGATGAGCCATGCCCCCAGTCTATTTACTGCCTTGGGCTTTTACTCCACTCCAGAACTGCACTTGCCCGTCGCCGTGGCTGGAACATCCGACCAACCTTTGCGTCTCAGTCCGCTGCAGGTGGCGCTCACCGCTGCCGCGCTCAGCCATGATGGCCTCCGGCCCCCACCCCGCCTGGCTATGGCGGTAAAGACCCCTTCGCAGGGCTGGGTTGTGCTGCCTCCTCTGAGTGAAGCCGTTCAGGCCCTGCCTGCAGATGTTGTGGCATCTGCCACCCAGGCGCTCATGGTTAAGAACCAGCCCTACTGGCAGTGGAGTGGCCTTGCCGGGCAAACAAATAAAACTATCACCTGGTCCCTTGCCGGGACTTTGCCCGATTGGCAGGGCACGCCCTTGGCTGTGGTGGTTTTACTGGAGAATGCCAACCAGCCATCAGCGGCATATATTGGTCAGCAAATGCTTGGCGCGGCCATGCAGCCGTAACGGGAGACCTCTTGTAGTGGCGACTTCAGTCGCCTGTTCCCCTCCCCACTCGTAGTGGCGACTTCAGTCGCTGTTCCCTTCCCCAATCGTAGTTGCGACTTTAGTCGCTTATTTTCCACAACCCATTATTTAACGCGTACAAACAGCCGCTTCCCCACCTGCAGCACCCCCGGGTGAGGAAAAGGCGTATCAAATTTTTCCTGCACCTCTCCGTCCAGCTTTACACCTTTTTGCTCTATCTTGCGGCGTCCATCCGCTCTACTCGTCACCAATCCGGCCGCTACCAGGACGTCCAGTACGGTTTGCCCCGGCTGCAGCTTAAACTCGGGCATTTCCTCTGGCACATCTTTCTTCTGGAATAAATTTACAAAGGCCTGCTCGGCTGCCTTGGCCTCGGAATCACCATAAAAAATGGAAGCGATTTCCAGCGCCAGGCGCATCTTGGCATCCCTTGGGTGCAGCTTCCCGGAAGCAATATCCTTCTCCATTGCCTCAATTTCCACCGGCAGCCAGCGCGTCGCCAACCGGGCGAACTTTCCCATCGCCATGTCTGGTACGCTCATCACCTTGCCGTACATATCCGCCGCGGTGGTGTTGATCGGGATCACGTTCCCGGTCGACTTGGACATGCGCTGCACCCCGTCTGTACCTGGCAAGATTCCGCAGATCACGCCCACCAGCGGTTTCTGTCCAAGTGCCTCCTGCAGCTTGCGCCCGGCTACGATGATGTTGAACAACTGGTCAGTGCCGCCCACTTGCACGTCTGTTTTCATTGAAACTGCATCGTAACCTTGCATCAGGGCATAAAAGGTCTCGTGCAGGTAAATGGGTTCGCCGCTCTCCAGCCTTTTGGCAAAGTTATCACGCACCAGGAACTGCTGGATGGTGAAGTTCTGCCCCAATCGGATCAGGTCAAGCAGCGACAATTCAGATAGCCATTCGCCGTTGTAGCGGATCCTTGTCTTGTTCCGGTCGAGTACCCGGAAGGCCTGTTCCGCGTACGTTTCAGCATTCTTTGCCACCTGCTCCTGGGTCAGAACAGGACGCGCCTTGTTTTTATCCGATGGATCGCCCACCAGGGCGGTGTAACTGCCGATCAGGAAGGTCACCTCATGACCCAGGTCCTGGAACTGGCGCAGCTTGCGCATGGTGATGGTGTGTCCAAGGTGCAGATCGGTCGATGTCGGGTCGTAACCGCAGTAAACCCGCAGGGGGCGTTGTTCTTTTTCGGCATCGATCAATCTCTCCTGCAGCTCCGCCGTCATGGCCTTTTTCAGCTCCTCATCGCCATATTCGGTTCCCTGCATCAACAATTCCACCTGCTCATAAATGGATAATTTCTTCATGCCTGCCTCCTCCAAAATATTCTCTTTTCGCTTTCACTTTCATGGTTACTGCTCTCACTGCGTTTCTCTGTCACCCGATCCCCAATTGCCCGGGTGCTTGGATACCTGATTGCCTGGTTACCTGGTTACCTGTTCTCTTCTCTCTGTTCTCATTCCCTTAATATAAAACGCGCCCGCCGCGGCAGGCGCGCTCTCCCCACCCGCAACGGCGTGTTATAGGTGAGGATGATAGTAAAAAGAAGAAATTCCTGTGCACATATGGGCGCAATTATACAACAATTTTTAAAGAGGGCAAAGTTGAAAAGCCAGGGCATTTGCTATTTCGCGCAACTCCAATTCTTATGTCATTGCGAAGGCCGCTGTTCTTCCGGCCTGAAGCAATCTCCCGGCTAGATGGGGAGATTGCTTCGCGAAGAACGCTCGCAATGACATCTTGGTTTGACCTTAACAACACCTTGTTTGAAAAGCAATTTCCCACGGTAATTTTTGATTGCAACTATTGTTCTGATATTTGGCGCGTGAAGGGATGCTCTTTCCACAACCGGGCCGTGAGCACGAGTGGAAGCAGCAGCCAGGGCAGATTTAGGGCAGTGACAACCGCCAGGTGCGGGGTGGCATGGGGACCGGCGATCTCCTCCCCCATGATAATAAAAACATCCGCAAACATCATTCCGGAGTAGAAGATGGCTGGGATACGGATCCACTCTCGACCGCGTACGAAGGCATAGATCGCCGCGAAATAGAACGGGCCGTAGAAGAGCACATCCAGCCAGATGGTGTTCTTCCACCATTGCGGGCGGGCCATCAGGAGCGGGTCATAAGTTGAACCATAGGAATGGATCACCTTCAGCATCACCGCCGGAGGCCAGGCCGGTTGGCTGTATTGACCTGGGTCAGGGATGACCAACTGCTCCAAGTCAACCACGTACGTGATGAAAAAGAAATTGATCGCAAAAAAGACAACGAACAGCCAGTCCAGGCGGCGCTGGCGGAAAGGAATGGGGGTATGATTCATTGGATCCTCTCTGTGGAATTGGATTGGTTGTTTCCGTACATGCCGCGCAGGACGCTGCCTATGATACGCACGGCTGCCCGGCGGGAAAGCAGCCGCCGCATGACAAAGCTGCTCAAGCGGTTGACATGGCCAGGGATGACAGTGGGTTGGCGACCCAGGGCAGCCAGCGCTTCAGCCACCACTACCTGCGGCTCCATCGTGGCGTCTGTAAAACTCCCATTGGGTCGTGGAGAGCTGGCCAGGTAATTCGGTGTCCGGGTGGATCCGGCAACGCATGCCAATACATCAACACCTTCCCGGCGCCATTCCTCCCACAACCCTTCGGCCAGGATGATATTATAGGCCTTGCTGGCGCTGTAATTGGCGACATAGGCCGTCCCCTGGAAGGCGCTCAATGAAGTCATCAGGATGACCCCGCCGTGACCTTGAGCGAGCATGCGCGGGCCAAAAACATTAAGCAGTTCAAGCGGTGCGCGAATATTCGTGTTGATTTCCAGCATGTGCTCATCCAGTGAACGTTCGAGGAAGGCACCGACCGCCGAGAAAGCCGCGTTATAGACCAGCAATCCAGTTTCGAGCGATTGTGTTTCCTGCGCGATCTGACCGGCCGCGTCGGGCTGAGCCAGATCGAGGGGCAGCAGGTGCACGCACACGCCGTACTCATCGGTCAAACGGGTGGCAAGCGCTTCTAATAACGCAAGACGCCGGGCTACCAGGACCAGGTCCAGACCGCGCAGGGCCAGGGCTTCAGCAAAGGCGGCGCCCAGACCCTCCGACGCCCCCGCGACGAGTGCCCAAGGTCCGTAAGATTGGCGGAATTCCTTGAATTTCTGCTTCGATGATCCTGCCAAATCAACCTCCAAAACTTGATTGATTTAACCCCGACCGGGCAATTTCTCCTCGTCATGGGATCTTAAATTATCAGATCACTCCTTTCCTCCACGTGCCGCCCGCCGCGTATTGTCTTCCATATCCATGAATAGCAGCAGGGCCTGTGCCACCCCTTGCAGAACAATGAAGTATACCAATCCCCGTAATGGCTGTTCGAACAGCCCGAGAATCATCTGGGCATAATCCGTAAAGCCCATCCCGGAAAAAAAGCCGCGGGCGATTTGCAGGATATACACTCCAACCTGCACCATCCATTGCAGCAGATAAAAACCACCCACGATCCATGCAAAAATCTTCGCAATTGAGGCCAGTCTCACCACCGTGTCAGGGTTGAAATAAGTTCCGGGGAAATGATTATGCTTTTCTTCCATTTTTCACCTCACAATCGATGAACGTCCCGAAGGTGCCAATAAACCGAAAAATCCTTCTTTCCACCCAACGAGATGATTATTGATTGGATATTATACCTGCGTATTTTTCATTGACTTTCCCAGCCATGCCGGATCGCGTATGCTGTAGGGGCGGACCTACGTGTCCGCCCGTAACGGCGCGGTCTTGCCTGCACCACGAAGTGGTGTACCCGCCCAATCCGTAGGGGCGGACCCGCCTCTGCCACAAAGTGGTACGTGTCCGACCACCCGTACTATGAAATGGTTTACGGGCGCGGTCTTGCCTCCACCACGAATTGGCGTGCCCGCCTACACCATGGAAAATTGTAGGGGCGGATCTGGGTGCCCGCCCGATGCTCCGCCTCCCCCTAAAGCCCGCATCCACAAGCCAGCTACCTACCAGTAAGCCCGGCCAGCCTGGTACTGGTAACGCGCCTAAAGACCCGGGCGAACCCGAACCAAACGTGCCTTCCGATGAATCCCCGTAGGCGCGTGGCCTTGCCTGCACCACGAAGTGGCGTGCCTGCCCATCCATCTGCCGGGGGCCGAAAATCCAAACCAGATGAGAGTAATCCAGACGAGCCGCCTCTCGTGGACAAGAACTCGTAGGGGCGGACCGACGTGTCCGCCCGATAGTTTGCGTTACCTGCTGGCGTGTGGGGCGTGTACTCTGCTTTGGAGCAGGAAAAACCCGAAGCCAGCCTGCCCTGGCGGGCTAGGACAGGGAAAAATGCTTGAAAATGCTTGAGCATCCCACACGTCCGCTGCACACATTGTTAGGCCACATTTAGATTATCACTTTAACTGTTACTCTCATGCCATTCTAATGGTTCAAAAGAATAAGATGATATAATATAGATATTGTTTACCCAATTAGTAATAATAACGCATATAGAGCCTGGATCTGTCTTTTTCTAGCATCGATCTAAATTGAGGAGAAATCTCATGGCAAGTATGATAATTCAAACCAAAGTAAAGAGCTTCGTAGAGTGGAAAAAATTATTTGATTCTGTTGCTAGTTTTCGCTTCTCCAGCGGCGAACTTTCAGAACAGGTTTACCAGGATGCAAGCGACCCCAACTTTATAACCACTGTTACTAAGTGGAATTCACTGGAAAGCGCTCAAAAATTCGCCCATTCTCCTGAACTGAAGGCAGCGATGGAGAAAGCTGATGTAGTGGGAACACCCAATGTCTATTTCCTGAACGAAGTATAAGCGTAAACTGATTTAGCTCTGATTTAATCCTGCCCCTCCTGACTTCAGGAGGGGCAGATTTTATTAAACTTGGTGTAATTGACGGTTAACACATGAAGGTTTCTCGGCCGGCTCAATTATTTATTAACTACTTTTTATTGCAATGCCTATTTTCCATGTTTAGCGGACCAACGAGACTGTCGAAAAACCTGCATACAAGTGCTCAAATTATACCCAGACGCAGGATTTTGACGCTCTATTGAGTGATGATCCGGTTTTCCATCGGGAACACTGCCCGATACAGACATATACTATGCCGGGATTTCAATTGACCAGTCCATAAATGCGAATTTTGCCGATATTGTGTACCAGGGCGAATAACTTCCACTGCACATCTACCTTGACTTTCGAGCGCAGAGTGAAACGATCCAATCGTTTCTGAACACAGATATTGGCGAAGACTGGCTCAACGATGGCCAGGCGCTTGGCATAGATCTGCTTTCCTTGTGGTGTATCTATTTTGGCCTTCATTTCATCGATCAGGTTGAACTTTTGACCATCCACCCTGATCGACAAGTATCTGCGCGAGGTGTTTTTCCCGCTCAAACATCTGGACCTCAATCGGCAAGAGGCACAATCTTCCTGGCGGGCATGATAAAAATCATAAACCCGATAACGATTAATCTGTCCTCGGGCACCGCATTTCAACAGCTTGCCTTGCGGGCAGCGATAGGCTTGATCAGTCTCATCAAAGAGGAAATCAGCTTTGGTGAAAATGTCCTCTTTCCTGTTTTCTTGGTTTGTGACTTGCTGCCGGGGATGGATCCCGTCTTTGAATCTCTGCTGCCTGGCATAGCGATCGTCGCGTTTGCGAAATTGGATGTCGGGAATGTAGGCGTCCAAGCCCTCGGCCTTGCACAAGGCCAGGGTGGCGTAACTGTGATAATTACTGTCTGCGGTGAACTGTTTGCCTTCGAAATAGTTCTCATCTGCGCCGACTGCCTGCATGTTTTTCTTCGCTCCAACTATCATTGGTGCCAGGTTCTCATGATCCTGGGAACTGAAAGCCTCGGCATGCACGATGATCTGATGCTTTGCATCCACTAGCGCCTGAGCGTTATACCCCTGGATCACCCCGTGGGAACTGGGCATCTTCGCCGATTGGTTATCGGTCACATTGCTCTGGATCTCTTTGCTGCCTTTTCCGGCTTTAGGCTTTTGCTCTTGCAGAAATTCGCTCAGTCGTTCCACCTGATGCTGCAGCCGTTTCATCTGCTTCTGGTGTCTTTCAGTCTCTGGTCTTGCCAGCCCATCTTCGTGGATGTGCTCGGCGATCACCTGGTGCAGCTTGCCCTGCAGCTTATCCCGCTTCTTCTCAAGTTCCTTGAAGGTTCCACTCCATTCCTTGGAAGCATTGGAAGACAACTTCACGCCGTCCAGACTGAAATGGGTGCCTCCCAGCAGATCGAGTTCGGCGCACACCAACAGAATATTGCTGAAGATACTCTCTATCTCCTTCTGCATCGAAGAGACAAAATGGGCAATCGTGCTGTGATCCGGACGATAGCCGCAGCTGAGTGCCATGAAAAGAATGTTCTCACCGCAGGCTCGCTCGATTTGTCGTGAGCTGATCATCCCTCGGGAATAAGCGAACAGGATCACTTTGAGTAGGATCTTGGGGTTGATCGCTGTCGCACCGGTGTCGTCGTTTTGATATCGTCCCTCGAACACCGATAAATCAAGCTTGTTTTCCACCAATTCGTTGATGGTGTATTCCAGCGTCCCGGGTTCGAGCTGTTTTTCAAGCGAAATGGGCAGCATAACTAGTTGGTCATAGTCATAGGCTTTGTACCGCGGCATAGGCTCCTCGAATCTCTGTGCTTACCTGGAGTATACCGAACCTGCTCATTTTACGCGAATCGCTCAATCCTTTTTCGACAGTTTCAACAGTTTGCGTTACCTGCGGGTGGGCAGGTGTAGATTCTGCCTGGGAGCAGGAAAAGCCCGAAGCCAGCCTCGTTCCCTCGATAGGGCGAGAAATGAAAAACTCGAATAAATTTATTTATGTTGCCTCCCCAGCCTGTCCCTCATCACTGCTATAATTCCCCGTGCCCCTTGCTCCCTCCTTTGTCTCGAATAGAGCCATTCTGGTAAGGCATTGCCAGAAAAATGAGCAAGGGGCAATTTATTTCCTCTATCAGGATCCCCATAAATCAAAAACCGGCCTTACTCTCGGGCCGGTTTCATTCTCCGCCTTGTTCGGCATGGGTCTCTGAACCTGCCGTCTTCCTGACCGCAGGTCTCCCCATCCCGCCTCCCGCCGCCGCCCCAGCCTCCCTGCACCACGAAGTGGCGGCTCCCCTCTCCTTTCAGGAAAGGGGCCGGACGCCTGCCTGTCCTGTGTTCTTCAGGGCACCCAGATATGGGCGTGAGGTCCTCTCCCATATTCCAGTGCCTCTTCAAATACTAGCAAGGGTAATTCGCGTCTTCTGTCCAGGGATTAGGTTATAAAAGATAATCCCCATCCTGACGGCTTGCATTACCGGCGGCTGGGGAGAAAATGGTTCGGACACGGAAAAACGCCAAAGCTCAGCGAAAAGCTCAAAAAACGTGCCGAGTCCCATCCGTCTGGTGCACGCTGTGGTAGACTTTTTATGCTGATTGTTCTCTTTCAAAACCAAACATAGCTCTTGTAATTGTTCCAGCATATATTAATACTGATGTTTCTCCGTCACCAATCATACTTAAAGGTTGTTTTAGTTCAGGTCTTATAAACGATAATCGTTCTTTAGTTATTATTACTGCTTTATTATTTTCTACCCATAAACCCTGTACACTTACCAAACCTGGTTTTAGTACTTCAAGTTCAAGAGCAGTTATACTGCCATTCGCTCCATAGTCTTTTTCTTGAATCTGCATTTTTCTTAGTATATCTAATGGGATAAATTGTTCATTAGCAGGCACATTTACTTGGATATGTCCGGGGACTTGTAGGAATTTAATATTAGGAGATGGCTTTGATCTCACGTGATTATCAACCACCCTTAGCACCTCTTTGCCCTTTCTGTCAGCTATTTTTAGGTTAAGCATCATTATGTCATCGTCCAATACTCTGAACTTCAACGAATTATTTTGCGACAACTGAAACACTATTACCTCTTGATTACTTGTTGTTAGTGCAATTGTTCCAGTAAGTAACTTTATTTCCTTGCCAGGCTCTACATATAAATGAGATATTTCTGGGATTTTTACTCTTTTGATATTTTTCCACTCATTTAGAGTCTCATCAGTTATCTTTAGCCTGCCATGATGAATTGCGTCATGACATGTTGGACAAACTGCTATAAGAATTTTCTTGTCATTGGATTCATAAATAGCCCAATGCTCAATGTGGTGCAAATGAGTCCTCCAATTTGTACACCCAGGATTAGCACATTTGTTTCCAGCTTCCTCAACTATTTGCCTTCGGATCGCTGGCTTAATTTTGTTGCGCTTTTTAGCCAAAGTTAAATAATCCTTAATCTCACTACACAAATCTAACGGCTTATAGGCGATTCGTACCTATCCCCGTCAGGGGATAGACGCCTATTCCACTTAGTATGTTAGGCGACAGGAGGTTAATGTCCGCCTTTTATAAATACAGTATAGCCAGATTCATCACCTAGCGCAATATGCTTCCGATTGATTGCTAATTCCCAAATTCCCTCTTGACTTTCTAGCACAATAGTTCTATCATTATCTCAGGCACGGACAGGCCCAACACCTGTCCGTGTTCCTGTTAATAGCCGAGGCCACCTCAAATTGTCATCGGCTGTATCAGCGCTCACCGCCGCTGATCACAGGAAGCCTGTCCGTGCCCTCTTGACGTTTGACTTTCGACTTTTGACTTCTTTTCCTTCGCGCCCTTTCGCGTCCTTCGCGGTTAATCTTTTGACCTTATGCCCTCCCCTCACCTCCCTCCCTGTGATGACCTCATCATCCTCAAAGAGAAAGTCGCCGCTCTCGAAACCTGGCGCACCTCCATCGAAGCGGATCTACAGGATATTCGAGACGTCATCAGCCAGGTCAAGCTGTTTATGTCTCTATCCATCGGCGGCGGAGCCCTTTCAGTCTTGACCTTGATCACTACGCTCATCTTAATCCTGATTGGAAAGACTATCAAATTCCTCTATTCCTACTGCCCTTCCCAAAATAGAATATTTGTGCTAGGTTTTTTTCTATAAAATCTTCTTTTCTCTTGAATGATTGTCGATCCAGCCATGCTCAACACCCTTCCATCTTCTCCTAACATTCTTCTCCCCTCTCCTGATGGAAATGTATCATCAGGAAAGGGGCCGGGGGTCTCGCCCCCAAACATGGGGATCTCGCCCCCAGACATGGGGGTGAGGTCCCGCCCCCGCGGCGCCCAGCCCCTCAACCACAATGCCCTGCGCCACGGCCTCTATGCCCACCGCAGTCCCACGCCTCTGACACACTTTGTCAAAACAATCCATGTTTCTCTTCCCAGCCTGGAAGCCTTCCCTGCCGTACTGGAAGAGGCCCTCCTCTCCCTGCGCCTCGAAATGGCCCGCCTCTTCGCTTCCCAGGTGCCGTCAAAGGACCTGCGGATTGTGCTCGCACAGCAAAGGCCCATCCTGCACCTGCTGGGTCTCTTCATTCGCACGCACAAAATCCTGTTCCGCCTGCGCCAGCCGCAAAGTCTGCTGCAGTTGGTCGCCGCGCATGCCCTCCCGCTCATTCGCTACGGTTTTCGCTCCAACGGCATTACCCGTGATGCCTATTCGTTCCGCGAAAAAAGGAAATTAAGTGACTTTAATTCACTCCCAGGTAACAACCTACCGCCCGCCTCCTCCTTACTCTTCCTCACTGCCCGCCAATGCCAGCTCCTGGAACCCCTGCTCCCATCTTTCTCTTGTTCTCCTCTCCGCACCGAAGGATGTCGGGAGTCGAAGCTCCACTCCTCAGATTGTGATCTTCAATCTGGGGAGGGGCCGGGGGTAGGGCCTGGTGTCTTACCCCCTGAAATAGTAGCTAAAACCAGCTCCCCTCCCCGTTTCGGGGAGGGGCCGGGGGAGAGGTCTGAACCGCCGGGGATCGTGCCCCCAGACATGGGATTGAGGTCCACCCCTCTCCGCGCTGGAGGATATCGGGAGTCAAAGCTCCCCTCCCCAGATTGCGATCTTCAATCTGGGGAGGGGACGGGGGTAGGGCCTGGTGTCTTGCCCCCAGACATGGGGTTGAGGTTCTCCCCTCCCCGCCTCGGGGAGGGGCCGGGGGTGAGGTCCGGCCGCCCTTCCGCCGACCCGCTGCCTCTCCTCGACGCCATCCTCTGGAAGCTCTCTCACCATGCCCTGTGGCAGGATCTCCCACCTTCTGCCCCACCCATGCTCACCTGCCGCCGCTACTACCGCCGCCTGTATCTGAGCGGACGTCTGCTCACCCTTATTTCTACGCTTTTCAAGGATTTCCTCGCCACCTCCAGGACTGATCTCCCCTCCCTGGTCACCCATGGCTGTTTCGTCATCTCCGGCAACCGCCTCGCCCTCCAGCCAGGCCTGGAAGAGAGCTGGCAAACTCGCAGCGCCTTCCTGTTCATGCAGCTTGGCTGGCAGACCCTCCGCCGCCTGCAGCGGGAGAAGAAATTGTGAATGTTTCTACGCTTGAAAGTGTTTTAATAAATTCGAAAATATCAACACGAATGCTACCAATAAATCGAATAACACGAATTATTCGTGCTATTCGTCAAATTCCTGCAATTCGTGTTTAATTCTTTGCGGCAAAAGTGCGTTGCTTCCAGACTTGAAGAACACCCCGGCTCTGCGCGGATTCGCTCTTGCCTTTGGGACTTTGTTATAATTACCGGATTATTTGACCAGGATTTGACCAGGGATCCAGGAGACGCCGAAACCCTTGGATCTACGGAAGGATTTATAAATGGACTCCACCGATACCCCCACCCCCACCAATTTCATCATCGAAGAGGTCGCCAGGGATCTTAAATCGGGCCGCTTTAGCTACGTCCGCACACGCCTGCCTCCGGAACCCAGCGGTTACCTGCATATCGGTCACGTCAAGGCATTCCTGATCGACTACAACACCGCCAAGGCCTTCGATGGTGAGTTGATCCTGCGCTTCGATGACACCAACCCTGCCAAGGAAGAGACCGAGTTCGTCGAAGCCATAGAAGAGGACTGTCAATGGCTGGGCATCCACTGGGTCAAGGTGACCTTTGCGTCGGATTATTTCGATCGGCTGTATGAATGGGCCATCCGCCTGATCAAAAAAGGTCTGGCCTATGTGGACGACCAATCGCCCGAGGAAATGATCCTCAGCCGCGGTACGCTGCCGCGCGGCACCAGGTGGAGCGAGACCGAATCAGCCATAAAGCCTGGCATCGCATCCCCTTACCGCAACCGTTCGGTCGAAGAAAACCTTGACCTGTTGGAACGCATGAAGAACGGCGAGTTTCCCGAGGGCAGTCGGGTCCTGCGTGCCAGGATCGATATGGCTCACCCCAATCTCGTCATGCGTGATCCCGTCATGTATCGGATCATGCACGCCGTTCATCACCGGACTGGATCAAAATGGTGCATCTACCCGATGTATGACTGGTCACATGGTCAGAACAACTCGATGGAGGGCATCACGCATTCGCTCTGCTCGAGCGAATACATCATCCATCGCCCGCTTTATGAATGGTTCCTGGAACAGTTGGGCGAATTCAAGACCCGCCAGATCGAGTTCTCCCGCTTGAACCTCACCTATGCCATGATGTCCAAGCGCAAGCTGCGCAAGCTGGTTGAGACCGGCGTGGTGGCCGGCTGGGATGATCCTCGCCTGGTCACCTTGCGTGGCATGCGCCGGCGCGGCGTAAACCCTGAAGCCATCCAGAACTTCATTGCCGCGGTCGGAGAAACAAAGAACGATACCTGGGTGGATATGTCCGTGCTGGACGGGTTCATCCGGGAAGATCTGAACAAGCGTTCCCCCCGCCGGATGGCCATCCTGCATCCGCTCAAGCTGGTCATTGACAATTATCCCGATGACCAGGTGGAAGAAATGCAGGCGATCAATAACCCCGAAGATGAAACCGCTGGGACGCGCAAAGTTCCTTTCTCCAAAATAATATACATTGAGCAGGACGATTTCCGTGAGACGCCTCCGCCCAAGTATTTCCGCCTGTACCCTGGAAATGAGATCCGCTTACGCTACGCTTACTTGATCAAATGCACTGGCTTTACGCGTGACCCGCTTACGGGTCAGGTGAACGAGGTGCACTGTACTTATGACCCCTCCACGCAGGGCGGCGATGCCCCAGATGGTCGCAAGGTTAAATCCACCATCCATTGGGTCTCAGCGCGCCATGCCATCCAGGCCGAGGTCCGGTTGTATGACCAGTTGTTTACTATTGAGAACCCGGAAATTGGTGATGATCTCAATACCATTGTCAATCCTCATTCGCTCGAGGTCTTATCGAATTGCTGGGTGGAACCTTCTCTGGCAGAAACCAGGCCGGGCGACAAATACCAATTTGAGCGCAACGGCTACTTCTGCGCTGATCTTGACTCCACCCAGGGAAAACTGGTCTTCAATCGAACTGTCACACTCAAGGATACGTGGGCAAAGATTGAAAAGAAAGCCTGAATAACCTTCTCCCATGACAATTCTCCACCTCCTGGTCGCCTTCCTTGCCGCCCTCTCTGCTGGCATCGTCAATGCATTGGCAGGTGGTGGAACGCTCATCACTTTTCCCACTTTGCTTGCCATCGGGCTTGCACCCGTTTCAGCCAATGTGACCAGCACTGTATCCCTCTGCCCGGGTTTCCTGGGAGGCACGCTGGCGCAGATCCACGACTTGAAAGGCCAGAAGCAAAGGCTCTGGATTGGCGTAACGGCCGGCGTTCTTGGCGGACTGACCGGAGCCATCCTGTTACTGCAGACCACCGAAAAACTTTTCACAAACCTGGTGCCGTTCATGATCCTGCTGGCGTCGGCTCTGCTGGCAGTTCAAACGCCCCTGCGAAATTGGCTGACCCGCCGACAGGAAGACGGAACCGCCAGGTCCATCCCTGAAACGTGGTTCTTCCTGCCGGTTTTCCTGGGCGCCATTTACGGTGGTTATTTCGGTGCCGGGTACAGCGTGATCCTGCTGGCGATCTTGAGCTTGCTCCTGAATGATTCCCTGACGCGCTTGAACGCCCTCAAACAAAGCATTGCTTTTTCTGTCAACGTCACCGCCGCATTGCTTTTCGTGTTTTCCGGCAGGGTGGTCTGGAGCGTTGCAGTTGTGATGATGGCCGGAGCTCTGGTTGGCGGCTCACTGGGTGGACGCTTGGCCGGCAGGGTAAAGTCCGCCACCCTGCGCTGGATTGTTGTCACGATTGGATTCGTTGTGGGGCTGATTTATGTGGTCAAAACCTTCTTCATTGCCTGATTCGCATGGAAAAATTTACCTGGGTGAAACCAAAAAAGGAATTTAACCGGATCCAGTTCTTTGGATGTATCGTGCCTTTTGTCATAGGAGACCATGTCAAAATACTTTACCTATGACTACACGGGCACGCCTTTTGTACTCTTCGGGACCTGGCATCTGGTGGCGCTGCTGGTCATCGTCCTGGTCAATTTTGCCATGCTGGGATTCCGAAGGACTAATGAGAAAACCCACACCATAGTCCGCTGGAGCATGGCTATCCTCCTCTGGCTGGATGAAGCCTCCTGGCATGTCTGGAACGTATATTGGGGTCATTGGAGCGTGGCCCAGTTGCCCCTGCATATCTGCAGCCTGCTGATCTGGCTGGCAGGATTTATGCTGATCCTTAAAAATTACCGGATTTATGAATTCGCTTATTTCATCGGGATCGGTGGGGCCATGCAGGCATTACTCACCCCTGACGCAGGGATTTACGGATTCCCGCATTTCCGCATCTTCCAGACGATGATCTCGCATGGACTTCTGCTGACTTCCGCCATTTTTATGACCACCGTGGAGGGATTCCGGCCCACCTGGAAATCCTTTTGGCGGGTGGTGGTTGGCCTGAATATCTACGCTGTCGTGATTTACCCGATCAACCTGCTCCTTGGCACTGACTTCTTATACATTAACAGCAAGCCGGCTACCGCCAGTCTGCTTGATGCGCTGCCCCGCTGGCCGTACTATCTGATTTACATGGAATTGATCGGATTGGCCATCTTTCTACTCCTTTACCTGCCATTCATCATTCGAGATGGACGTGCGAGGGCCAAAGTCCGGGCTGCCTGAAGGACTACTCCGGATTTCAATATGACGGGAAATATTCAACAATTGGATAGGTTTAATCTGCCCAAATAGCCCTATAATATATATGATGAAGCAACCTTTTTCAATATAGTTTAAGCTGAGCCCTTTGCAACTATTTGGGGCTTTTGGCGTAATACTATAATAAGACTGATACGGCTCAAGGAGGAAGCAATATGGAAAAAAGAAATCGTACACAATTGGTTTTGGGAGCCATCCTCATCCTGGTGGCCGCGTGGTTGATCGCCACACGCGTCGATCCCAACCTTGCAAAGCTGATCCACCTGCCGCCTTTTGAATGGCCCATGTGGGTTATTTTTGCCGGAGCAGTCCTTTTGGTCATCGGTCTCCTGGTTGGCGCGCCGGATATGGCCGTCCCGGCCTGCATTGTAGCCGGCATAGGGGGCATTCTTTACTATCAGAATGCCACAGGTCGCTGGGATTCCTGGTCTTACATGTGGACCCTCATTCCAGGTTTTGTTGGAATAGGTAGCATCCTGGCTGGCCTGCTGGGACATGATTTCAAGCAATCCGTCCGCCAGGGGCTGAACACGCTCATTGTCAGTGTGATCTTGTTTGCCATCTTCGGCACGATATTCAATGCCTGGACCATTTTCGGAATTTACAGCATGTACGTGCCGATTGCCTTACTCTTCCTGGCTGGCATCTGGCTGATTGTGCGCGGGCTGCTGCGCCGGAAATAATTGGAAAGGTGGATCCCATGCGTCTTCGCGGAAGTCTCTTCTGGGGCATCGTCCTCATCATCCTGGCAGCTTTGTTGCTGCTCAACCAACAGGGCTGGCTTAAAGGCGACGTTTTCGGTTATTTATGGCCGGCAATTATCGTTCTTTTTGGCCTGTGGCTGCTCATCGGCGCCTTTTCCAGGGGCCATTCCAACGCGACCAGGCAGCACATCTCCATTCCATTGGAGAATGCCCGCAGCGCTCGCATCAAGCTGGACCACGCCGCCGGTCGTTTGAATTTACAGGCAGGAGCATTGTCCACCGAGGTGCTTAACGGCGACTTCGGATCAGAAGTGGATTACAAGTCCAAGGTGGAGGCTGATCAGATCCAGCTCAAGTTGCGTAACGCCCAGCAATTCTGGGCCTGGTATCCGGGTGAAAGGCTTGATTGGGACATTCGTCTCAATGCTGACATTCCGCTGAATTTAAAGATCGACAGCGGGGCGAGCGCCTCGACCCTTAACCTGACGGACTTGAAAGTGGTTGAGCTGGATATCACCACCGGTGCAAGCAGCACGGAAATCAATCTGCCTGCCAACGCTGGAAATACCCTGGTGGATATCGATTCTGGTGCCGCATCATTAAATATCCGGGTCCCCTCGGGAGTGGCCGCCCGAATCAAGGTCAAGAGTGGTATCGCCTCGGTCAATGTCGACTCGAACCGTTTCCCCCGTATGGATGGCGGTCTCTACCAATCCACCGATTTTGCCACCGCAGCCAACCGCGCCGATATCACCATCGACACCGGCGTAGGCTCAGTGGATATTAAATAAAGAGGGTCACATGAAACGTTTCGATTACCGTATCCTGATCGGCGCGGCATTGGTCCTGGGAGGCATCTTGATGCTTCTCGACCGGGCTGGCATCCTAAAAGGTGCCACCAATCTCTTCTGGGCAGGTGTTCTGGCGGTTGGCGCGGCCATTTTCCTTTTCTGGTTCTTCAGCGATCGAACCAAATGGTGGGCCGCCATCCCTGGATTCACCCTGGCCGGCATGGCTGCATCCTCTCTTCTTCTCGATCGGATAGGCTGGGGCGGATTGGCGTTTCTGGGAGGGATCGGCTTGGGCTTTTGGGCCATTTATTTCACTGGGCGGGAACGTTGGTGGGCCATCATCCCGGGCGGTGTACTTCTCACCTTGGGCATAACTTCGGTAATGAGCGAAGCGTATGGTGTGGTGGATTCCGGCGGAGTTTTCTTTGTTGGCCTGGGCATCACATTTATTTTGGTGGCCCTCCTGGCTAAAATGAAATGGGCTTTCATTCCCGCCGCTGTGTTGCTCATTCTGGGCTTCTTTCTGGGCACACCTTTCGTTGGAGTCCTGGAATATATCTGGATAGGCATCCTGCTTGTTGTCGGTGCCATCCTGGTTGTTTCGGCATTCCGATCAAAATAGATTATTATGAAAAAAAAAGGATTTGCGAATAAATCTCGCAAATCCTTTTTTCATTTTGAAAACCCGGGTTATTTAACTTCCTCAACTCGTTCAATCTCCGGAAAAAATTGTCTTACCGTTCCTTCCACCCAGCCATGCAGCGTGGCAGGAGAAAGCGGGCAGCCCAGGCAGGAACCACCCAGCCGTACTTTCAGCACCTTGCCGTCGAAAGAGACGTATTCAGCTGATCCACCGTGGAAGGTCTCAATATAGGCGCTTAGCTGTTCCACCAGCGCTTTCATTTGCAGCTCGGTTTTCGGGTCCGTCATCAATTCAGACATTCTCTGCCTCAGTTCTTGGTTGGCTGGCGCATACCGGTCGCCAGGATTGAACTTACGGAGTCTTGCCGGCTCTGCTTGCGCTCTGCGATGACGCCCGCCAACCTGTTCAGGATGATCTTTCCCAGATCCGGGTATTTATCACAAAGCGCCCGAAGATCTGTACCGCGAATACACAAGACTTCACTATCCAATGAACAAACCGCACCGGAAGTATATACCGGGTTGTGCATCGCCGCCGACCAGCCGAAGATTCCACCAGGTTGTACGCGTGTCACGGTCATCGTTGGTCCATCATGTGGTTTGAAATGAATGGTGACTTCTCCACTGACCATCAGATAGAGAAATTCAGCGTAGTCATCCTGCTCGAAAATGACTGTTCCCGCCACCCACCTTTGTGGCGAGAAATAAGGTGCCAGCAGCTGAATATCCGCTGCCTGCATACCTATGAAAAAGGCCAAGTGGCTATACTTCTCAAGATTCATATTATATAAGATATTAGCGAAACCTGCTCATCCTTCATAGTGGCAAATATCCTAAAAGAAGAGACATTCGTCCGTGTGTTTTGTCATGGATAAATCCAGATCTTGGCTCAAACAGCCCGGCGATTATTGGCTCTCTTGCGGTTGGGCTGAACTGTACTACAATTGATTGCTGAAATTAAAAATTCCGGGGTTATTCGCCCACCGGTCTATGTGGTCGACCAATTAGCCATCGTTCCGATGGGTTGGAACGGTCCAATCGACCGGGCAAACTTCGAAAATAAACCCTCTCCTGGAGGAATGATATGGATGCGAAAGTTACTTGGAAACAGAGTCTTAGCTTCACTGGCACAGCCGATTCCAACTTTGAAGTGCCTCTGGGTACCGATCCGGACATTGGCGGTGCAAATGATGGCTTTCGACCACTGGAGTTGATGGCTGTCAGCCTGGCAGGTTGCACTGCCATGGATGTTGTCTCCATCCTTACGAAAAAGAAGCAGGAGGTAACCGCCTTTGAAGTCCAGGTCCATGCTGCCCAGTCGGAGGAGCACCCGAAGGTTTTTACTCACATCGTCATCACCTACAGCCTCACCGGGCACAACCTGGATGAGCAGGCGCTGCTGCGATCCATTGAACTCTCGGTTACAAAATACTGTCCGGCTCAAGCCATGCTCGGCAAGGTGGTCCCGATGGATTTATGTTATGAGATCTATAACGGTGAAAACCCTCAACAGCGGGAATTGGTGAAAACCGGTACATACACCCCCCAATAGGACTAATCTCGATTACCCATTTAAAAACAGAAATTGTCCTTTATTTCCCGGCTTGGATGTGACTGGGGGCATCCGAACAGACGCAAGCAGTGACTGTTTGGTTACCGCGCTTCAATGTGCCTAGATAAGCTGCACTGCCGTCATGGGCGATCCAGCCATCCAGATTGAATGGAATGACCCCATCAGCCGGCATCCATTCGCCGTTATATTTGCGGGCTATATGGATGTGAGTTCCGGTCGCTTCGCCTCCCTCGCAGGAGGGATAACCGAGTGCATCACCCTTTTTCAACTTCCGGCCTACCGAAGCCCGTCCGGCTGTGGCAACATGAAGATAAAGGATGTCCCAGCCCGTTCGCTCGTTGCCATCCCCGTCCAGATCGACCATCACCACACCCGTCTCTGAACGGACCACCACGCCGTCAGCCATGGCGACAACCGGGTGGGTTGTGGAGGCGCATCCTTTCACATCCGGTGGGCCAAAATCGATCCCCGCCCAGGGCCGCAGTTCTGCAATCCCCCAACCAGAATGAGGGCCGCCAGTAAAACTCCAGGTTTCACCATCCAGGAAGGGAAAAGCTAGAGTTGGCTGTTGGAGGCTGACCTCGATATACGGTTTTTCCGTCCGGTCGGTTACCCAGGGATCACCAAATAAGTTTCGATAGGTGCGCGCCAGACCATCCGGGCCGATTGCGCGCGAATAAACCTCCTTAGATGATGACCGGGAGATGTAATATTGGAACGCTACCGTGGCAGCGGTTTGCCATGGATCGGGGCGTTCAATGGTGCTATCAGGATGCTGGAGCTCCTTTAATTGCCCGGACTGCCACCCATAGTAACCAACGTTCAGGATATTTGCTGCCCAGATGAGTTGCATGTAAAGCCCGGCGTACTTGTAGTCGGTTTCGCCAAGTGGGTAACTCCCGCTCGGAGGCACAGGCTGGGAGAGCGCTCCGGTCTGGAATTCCAATAATGCCAGAAGAAAGCGTGGGCTGATGCTGTAGTTTGTTGCCACGATATCCACAATCTCAGCACCGCTGCGATTGTCATCTACAACATAGGCACGGTAGTCCTTCAACCAGCCTGGATGTCCGGAAACAAATTTACGGGTATCAAAGGCAATTACTGAAGGACCGTTGACATACTGGCTATCGGGCAGGATCCGGAATGATGTACCCCAAAATGGTAAATAGTAGATTGGGATTTTCATCGGCATGCCTGGTGGCATGGTAGTGGCGTCAGCCGGGATCTGCGAATTGGCCTCCCGGATTTCGGCAACGCTGGTGTTGAAATGAGCTGCCAGCGCCGGGAGAGTATCGCCGGCCTGAGCAACGTAGTCCACCAGTTCGCCAGGGTTATACTTTGGGCGTGCGGGCAGAGGCGTTGATGTGGGACCAGCCGTAGGTGTCTGCATGGGCGGGACGAGAGGCAGATCCGTGGCACCCTGCGGCAGGCAGGCTGTCAGTGCAATAATGAAAATGAGCAGGAAGAATTTCTTGTGCAGCAACACGGAAAGGGTCATTCACCCGGCTGGCGGATAATCTGCGATTGGTGCTCACTGACCTGGCTGGCAGTGACCTCTTGACTGCCCTTGTCGAGGGTCCCTTCGTAAGGAATGCCGCCAGCATGGGCAGTCCAGCCGCTCAGAACGAATGGCAGGGGGGCTCCAGCCGCCACCCACTCCCCGTTATATTTACGGGCAATATGGACATGCGTGCCGGTGGCTCCGCCCTCGCAGGAGGGATGCCCGATGTGGTCACCGGCATTCACCCGTGTACCCGCCGGGATGCGATCCTTGGTGGCAATGTGCTGGTAGATCATCACCCACCCGGTCTGCTCAAACCCATCTCCATCCAGGTCGAGTACCACGTAACTGCTTTCAGAACGCACGATCTGACCAGTGGCTACAGCCACTACCCAGGCATCCGAATTAAAGCATCCCGAGATGGACGCCGGAGGCGCAAAGTCGAGTGCCCCCCATGCGCTTTCAGCCTCCCAGGCCGGGTGCGGACCGCCGGTCAGGGTCCATGGAACACCAACATCGAACGGCAGGGTGAATGGTGGCTGAATCAGGTTGGGCGGGAAAAGCGGGCCAAGCTCGTTGGCACGAACCCACGGGTCGCCGAACATGCTCTTATAAAGCGCCACGAATCCATTCTCCGGATCAACCACCTGCAGCCAATCGGTCTGGTTGAGATGCCTGGAGAAGAAGTACTGCAGAGCCACCGTTCCGGCATTCAAGTTGGGGGCTATGCGTAGTCGACTCCCATCCGGGAAGACCAGTTCATCGAGTTTGCCTGCCCGCCAGCCGTAATAGCCGGTTAGCAGGTCCTGGATGACCAGGCGCATGGGTTGGTAGAGCGAAGGGTACCTGGGGTCATAAGAGGGGTTGTGATAATCAAACAGCCTGCTTTCGTCCAAACCCGGTTTGGGTTGCCCAACCACCCAGCCAGTGTAATACTGGATAAGGGCCAGGATCAATCGTGGGCTGATTGAACTTCCCAGCGAAATGCGTCTGACGTCTTCTGCACCGCTGATGGTGCCTGCATCGGTCAGGTAATCGGTGTAGTTGCTCAGCTTGCCTCCGGCGGCGTTCACATATGCCTCGATATCAAAACCGACCGTGCTGGGTGAATCCACCAGCTCACTATCTGGAATAATCTTTATGGAAGGAGTCGTGGCGCCTTGTGAAATGTTTGCCGGAAGCAACAGAAGTGTACCGGGATTGATGAAGCCAGTTTCAGATAGGGGCACTGAGGCCTTGATATCCGCAGGCTGGATCCCAAAATGGATGGCCACCACCTTCAGGCTGTCACCTGATTGTGAAGTATAGGGCAGGATGGACCCTGGCACATTCGTAACAGGTACTTGCGTGGGAGTGTTGGTGGACTCACTGGCGATTGGAGTGGGAATCGTGGGAAACAACGTGGGTATGGAAGCTGCCGGGGTCTGTGTCGGTGTCGGATTGATATCAGGATCTGCCGAAATCGTATTTACTGCTTCGCGAGTTGGTGTCAGGTAGGGATCATAACTACCCCACAAGGTAGTGCCACATGCAGATAAGAGCAGACCAATTACGATGAAAAGGGCAATTGCTTTGCTTGTTTGCAACGAAGTTGGTTTCATCAGCGCAAGATTATACCCCAGCAACCCGAAGGCAAAGATGAGAGGGTCTTGAGAAGGTGAAGATCATCTCTGAATCTGATTAACCGCACTTTTACCCTCAAAATTTTCAACAACGATGCCATCCCGTGTGAGGGTGCCTATATATTCCTCACCGGTCCCGGCTGAGATCCAGCCGCTCAAATTGAATGGAACCGGACCAAGCGCGGATATCCACTCGCCGTTAAATTTACGGGCAAGATGTACATGTGTGCCGCTCGAAATCCCCCCCTCGCAGGACGGATGCCCTACCCGGTCGCCAGCGCGCATCCTAGTGCCAGGCTGCACCCGGTCGCGACTCTCAATATGCATATACAGGATGACCCAACCGCTGCCTTCGTTGCCATCATCATCCAGATCCAGGAGGACCTCCCCATTGCCGGTGCGTGTCACCACACCCTCCGCCACCGCCGTGACCCATCCATCGGACCCAACGCAGCCCTGGGCCTCACCAGGTGGGGCGAAATCCAGCGCGCCATAAGGAGTCCCCGCATCCCAGGACAGGTGCGGACCGCCTGTGAATGACCAGCTTTCATTCGGTCCAAATGGCAGGAGCAAGGAGGGTTGGACAAGGTTGACCGGGACGAGCGGTTCGATGGCCATGTCAAAGGGATAACCAAAAAGCGCTATATACGTATCAATGAAACCACCCGGAGAAACATCCCGCAGCCAGGTGGAATAATCATCCAGCTGGGCAAAGAAATTCTGCACGCCAGCTGTACCGGCGTTGATCGTCGGGTCAATTGGAACGACCGAACCATCGGTTAAAATCCATTTGGTGACTGTCCCGGAGCGCCACCGATAATAACCACTGTTTAATTGGATGGCCGCCCACTCCAGTTGCCGGAACAGACCACGATACCAGGCATTACTGAAACCGAAGGGCTGCTCAGCCAGGGCCGGGTCTGTCTGAAGGTTCGTCAGCCAGCCGGAACGATATTCCAATAAAGCCAGCAGGAGGCGTGGATTGATCGAGTAATTCTTAGCGGCTAACACTACTGCTTGTGAAGCAGTTAGGGTTTCGCCATTTACTTCTTGCGTATAGTTCGCAAGGTAACCGGCCTTATTTTGGATGTACGCTTCCACATCCGTCATGATACTGATGGGGCCATAGACCAGTTCTGAATCGGGAATTATTTTATAAGCCGGACCGGTCGGCTGGGGGGGTACCATCGGGATGACCAGGATCTGGCCTACTTCAAGAGAATTAATGTCAATAATGTTGTTAGCCGCGGCAAGCACCTGCACGCTGACGCTGTACTTCTGGGCGATCGCGCTGAGCATATCGCCGGATTGGACAATGTAGGTCTCCGGCGTGAGGGTCAACCCAGGCTGGAAATGGGCTTGATCCGGTGTAGGTGTCAACACTGGCGAGCCGGGAAGGCGTGCTGGCGGGAGGCCGTAGGATAAAGTGGGTGTTGTGACCTCAACCGCAATTGTGCCAGGCTGTCCTTCAACCTGGACCGATGCGGGCGAGCTAATCAGATCAGCCGGCTTGGAGGTTTCGCAAGCACTGATACTTGTGCTGAATGCTGTCCCAGCTAATAGGAGCAGAAGGAATTTTGAGGGATGTTGCGGAAACATGGCTGGATTCTACCAGTTTCTGCTACAATCAATGCAGACCGTTTCCCGACCGCCACTCCGGATGAAACCCTGGATCTGTCGATCGCTTACTTTGTCATGGTTAAGGTATCGGAAGTGCACTTGCCATTCGCCATAGAAGGGATCTCCTTGGAGGAATAACCCATGTCAAATAACTCGAATGTTGTAGAACAACATGGTTGTATCGTATGTGGAAAGGTATACAACCTACTGGTCGTTTATGATCCACATGGCAAGATGGTGGATTGCACTGTGACCAGTCCGGACGGGCAGATAGTTCGGGACGCTCAGAGACCACTGGTAGCCTGTAAAAAACACACAGAAGAGGAGATCAAGATTGCTCTTGCCCACCATTATCCTGGCAAGGCGAACGAAGATTTCGAAGACGAACAATGAATGCACGACGTGTCAGCCCCACTGGCACCAGACTTTCAGGGAGCGCATGATGGATGCTCATCGACAAGAATGGAATTTAAAACAGCAATCTCTCCGCAAGGATCTCGTACGTCTGGACGATCCTCAGACGGCAATGGAATTATTCTTGAGCCAGCACGCCATGGTCCATTCTGCGGAGATGTCCCATGCCGGTCTGTGGTCCTTTGAAGATGAGGTTCTGGATGGGATTACTGTGCAGCAGATGCGCCTGATTCCACGAAATGGCGAGCATTCGATCGTGTGGCTGATTTGGCACATGACTCGTTGTGAAGATATTACAATGAATCTGTTGGCAACGGGAAGCCCGCAAGTTTTGCTGCGTGAGAACTGGCTCGAGCGGATGAAGACCAATGTTGCGGATACAGGCAATGCCATGACAATTGACCAGGTGGAGCAGTTTAGCGCACGCATCGATCTGGAGGCGTTGCGGGCCTACCGTCTTTCGGTTGGCCGCCGGACACGCGCGGTCGCCGGCTTCCTTCATCCAGAGCAACTAAGAATGAAAGTGGATCCAACCCGCTTGCGACAAATAAGCTTGGAAGGTGCAGTCGTCCAGGCAGCCAGCGGCCTGCTCGATTACTGGGGCGGACTTACCATCGCCGGTCTCCTGCTGATGCCGCCCACGCGGCATAATTTTGTCCATTGGAACGAGGCAATGCGGGTCAAAAAGAAAATTGGTTGACATCCCGCACTCGGAATGTTGCTGTTCCTGCTTGGGTTATAATCCTGGCGTTCTTTGGAGAGAAATATGCCTAATCCCCTTGTTGAATGTATTCCCAACTTTTCCGAAGCCCGCCGCCCGGAGGTGGTCGAAGCCATCCTGGCTGCCATTACCGATGTGGCGAATATATCCCTGCTAAACCATAGTTCTGATAGCGATCATAACCGCACCGTAGTAACCTATGCCGGCCCGCCTGCAGCAGTCGAAGAAGCTGCCTTCAGGGCCATCCGGAAGGCCGCCGAGTTGATCAACCTTGACCAGCACAGTGGTTCGCACCCGCGCTTGGGCGCGACGGATGTCGTCCCGTTTGTACCAATTTCCGATATCAGCATGCAGGATTGCATTCAGATGGCCCGCAGGCTGGGCGAACGTGTCGGCAATGAATTGAATATCCCGGTATATTTGTATGAAGAAGCTGCCACCAGCCCCGAGCGTGTCAACCTGGAGAACATCCGTCATGGCCAGTACGAAGGCCTCAAGGTGGAGATCGAAACCAAGCCGGAAAGAAGACCGGATTTCGGTCCAGCCCATCTGGGGTCTGCCGGGGCTACCGTCATCGGGGCACGCCATCCGCTCATCGCCTTTAATGTTTACCTGACCAGCGATGATGTCAGCATTGCTAAAGCCATCGCCAAAAAGATCCGAACATCCTCGGGTGGCCTGCCTTCCGTAAAAGCCCTCGGCATGCTGGTGGAAGGCCGGGCTCAAGTCTCGATGAACCTGACGAACTTCCGGCAGACCTCGGTGGGACGCGTTGTGGAGGTAATTCGCAGCGAAGCCGTAAGACTCGGGACAAAAATCCATCACAGCGAACTGATCGGTTTGATCCCACAGGAGGCTTTGATCGACTCGGCGGTTTGGTACCTTCAAATGGAGGGATTCCAACCAAATCAGATTTTGGAGTATCAATTGTCCAGAGCTTCCACTCAGTCCGAAGCCTCCAAAGAAAACACCTTCCTGAATGCCCTGGCAGCCGCCACTCCCACGCCAGGCGGAGGCTCGGCTGCTGCACAAGCTGGAGCGATGGGTGCCGCACTTGTCACCATGGTTGCCCGCCTGACGATCGGCAAGAAGAAGTATGCCGAAGTTGAGGCACAGATGATTGAAATACTGAATCAGGCCGAAAGACTGCGCCGGGAACTAACCAATGCCGTTGAGGAAGACTCGAAGGCTTTTACCGGCGTACTGGACGCCTTCAAACTTCCCCATGAGTCTCCGGAGGAACAAGCATACCGCCTCGATGCTATTCAACAAACCAGTTTACATGCCGCCCAGGTACCATTGGCTGTGGCGCAGAAGGCTGTGGCCGTCCTGGCACTGGCCGAGCGTTGTGCCGCCCTGGGCAATTTGAATGCCATCAGCGATGCGGCCTCCGCGGCGGCTCTTTTGCAGGCTGCCTTGACCTCAGCCGGTTACAACGTACGCATCAACATCAACGGTCTGAGTGACAAGACTGCCGGGGAAAATTTCCTCATTCAATTAAAAGCTCTCGAAGTGCGTGCCAGAAAATTGGAAAAACAAGTTCAAAACACGCTGAACGAACGCGGCGGCATTTCTGCATCCTGACAACCGCAGATAAGGACTGATGGAATGTTCACAAACCGGGTTGCCTCCCTCCAGGCTGAAGGCGCTTATGCCGTACTGGCGCGCGCCCAGGCCCTTGAAGCTCAAGGCCGAAAAATCCTGCATCTCGAAATCGGCCAACCGGATTTCCCGACCTGGCCCAATGTCAGCCAGGCTGGTGTGGAAGCCATACAGAAAGGCCGGACGCGTTACACTCCTCCGGCTGGGATGCTGGATTTGCGCGCAGCTATTGCCTCTTCGGTTTCCAGACGGCTTGGTCTGAATATTGGGCCGGAATGCGTTCTTGTCGGACCGGGTGCCAAGCCGGGACTATTCTTCCCCACACTGGCCCTGGTAAACCCTGGCGATGAGGTGCTTTACCCGGACCCAGGCTTCCCCACCTATGCCGCCATGATACGTGTGGCGGGCGGGATCCCCGTTCCCATCTCGTTATGTGAGGAAAATCAATTCTCTTTTGACCTGCAAGCCTTTGATGCCTGCATCTCGGATAGAACCCGCCTGATCATATTGAATTCTCCGGCCAATCCCACTGGAGGGGTGATCCCGCTGGAAGACCTGAAACATATCGCCGAAAAAGCCCGGGAGGTTGACGCCTGGGTCATGTCCGATGAAATCTATGCCAGCCTGGCTTACGATGGATTATCCGTGCCCAGTATCGCCACCCTGCCAGGCATGCTCGAACGGACCGTCATCGTGGACGGTTTCTCCAAGACCTATGCCATGACAGGCTGGCGGTTGGGTTTCATGGTGATGCCCGAGGCGCTGGCCGAACGTGTGGAACTCCTGCTGACGCATTCCATCGGATGCACCGCCACATTCACCCAGGTTGCCGGAGTGGAAGCATTGACCGGGCCGCAGGAAAAAGTTGCCGAACAGGTTGCCGAATACCAGCGCCGGCGGGATTTCTTCGTCTCCGGGTTGAATAACATTCCGGGTGTTCACTGCCAGATCCCGCAGGGAGCGTTTTACGTGTTCCCTAATGTCAAATCGTTCGGCCTGACGTCCAAGGAGATCGCCAAGCGCCTGATCGATGAGGCAGGTGTGGCCGTTCTGGCAGGGACGGATTTTGGGGCCGGTGGGGAAGGCTATCTGCGCCTGTGTTACGCCACATCGATGGAAGTTCTCGCGGAAAGCCTGGAAAAAATGGCCGCCTGGTTCAAGTCGCTTTAGTACAAATCCACACGACAAAGCGCTGCTTTGACCAACTATAGGAGCTTACTTGGTTGCCGGTTTCCGGCCAAGCACTTTAATGTACAACCAGGAAGTCCCAAATGCCAGGGCCAGGCCAAAGATCACATCAGGAATATAGTGCTGTTTAATAAGCAGGGTTGAAGCCACGATCAGCACTGTCCAGATACCTAACGCAATCCCCGCCGGCTTGTTTATCTTGACCCAGTGAATGGCCAGGATGGTGGATAATGAGGTGTGCAGACTGGGGAAATCATTATATGGATGATCCAAGGAGTAGACCTTCATGACCAGCCTGGAGAAGATATCCGCTCCGGATAAAACCGGGCGAATAACCTCGCTCTGCAGCCAGTAATAGAAAGCATAACTGATAAACCACACCGTGATCATCGCCAGACAGGCCGACTGGAAATGTCTTGTTCTGAATAAAAGAAAGAGCGCCAAAGTGGCATAGACATAGGGTTGAAGGGAAATGTAAGGGATGACAAAGATCGGTACCACCGGAATAGCTTGATCGAGCATTGTGAGTAAATTGATTACCGCCGGACCGTGATTTAATAAAGTATATATCTGGCTCGTAAAATACACACCAATAGCCAGCAGAATACTGAAGATGGCATTCTTCCAACCGGTATAAAAAATACCCTGCCCGAAAACCCTCTGCATTGATTTATTCAGGGGTTTACCCGTTCTTCGCTTCGAAAGCCTTCACATCCTCCATGGCCTTTTTCACATTAACAAAAGGCAGGATGATCAACCCAACAATGAAGAAAAATATCAGGGATAGGATGGCCGGGCGCAAGCTGCCGGTGAGCTGGTTCACTAAACCAAACAGGAGTGGACCAAACCAGGAAGTTCCCTTATCGCTGATCTCGTAGAACGAATAATATTCAGCTTGTTTACCGGCCGGGATGATCTGTGCATACAGGCTGCGGCTGATAGCCTGCGAGCCGCCCAGGACAATGGCAATGCAGGCGCCTAGAATGAAAAATTCCAGCACACGGCTTGGGCCCTTCATACCGAAATATGCATAGATTGTCACACCAGCCCATATAACCAGGCTGATCACGATCGAGCGCTTGGAACCAAACCAGTTGGCCAGTTTACCCCATAAAAGAGCACCGAAAAAGGCCATGAATTGGATCATCAGGATGACGATGATCAGGGTCGATTGGTCAAGACCTATGCCACCACGAATGAGTGGCGCGACGGCAAAGGTGGAGGCAATTGAAATGACCGTCTGGATACCATCATTATACAGAAAATAGGCCAGCAGGAATTTGAGCGTCTCGGGGAAATTCCGCATTTCTTTGACCGTACCCCACAACTGACTAAAACCCACCCTGGCATACGTCTCGCCTTTTGGGAGCTGCTTGACCGCCTGGCGCGCCCGCAAGCGCATCCAGGTGAAGAAAGCGAAGGTCAGCCACCAGATACCAGCCGATGCCAGGTTGATGCGTACGGCCAGGTCTTTAGGGATGCCTATCTTGTCGCTGAACAAATATAAGCCAAGGTTTAACAAGAGCAGTATGCCATCACCCAGGTATCCCATCGCCCAGCCGTACGAAGACACCCGGTCACGCTGGTCTGGAGAGGCAATATCCGGCAGGTAAGAGTTGTAGAAAACGATCGAAGCGCCAAATGCCAGGTTGGCAATAATGAACAACACACCACCCAACCACCACAGAGGCGCGGTGACAAAGAACAACAGTATGGTGGCAACCGCGCCGATGGTGGCGAATAACTGCATCATCTGCTTGCGGCGGTGGGAATAATCCGCGATGGCACCCAGGATAGGCAGGAAGACCACCTGCATCAAGACCGAGAAGGAGATACAATATGGAAAGAATGAATCCGCCGCCACCGGAATACCCAGGAAGTGTGCCATTTTGTCCGGGCTCAGGCTGGCGGCTTTGGTCGCCAGGCTTGCCAGGTAAGGACCCAGGAATACCGTCCCGATCGTGGTGCTGAAGGCCGAGTTGGCCCAATCATACATCGCCCAACCGAAAATTTCACGTTTGTTGTTGATCATCGGGGTTTCTATCTGCGCATGTTCCATGGAATCTCCTTTTCGTATAAAACCCTGCCTGCGAAGATAAGTTTCCTGGTTACGAAATGTCCGGGCAGGAGAACCGGCGGCACCCGCAGGCACCTCCTTACCGCTGCTTCCTTTCGGACCTGACGGGATTCGCAGAGCTGCGCCGCGCCGGACCCACCCGGACGGAAGCGAATATACTCGATGTATGGGGGGATGTCAACGCCCCTGGCTCTAAAAAAACAGGGATTGACAAAACCTGATGCCATAGTATGATAGTGACCTGCTTGTCACACCACCCCACAATAGGTTCTTATGCACGAAAGTGGACTGACCGAAAACCTGTTTGACCATGTACTCATCCATGCCAGAGAAGCCAATGCACGCAAGGTCACACGCGTGAAAGTGACGATTGGCGCGCTCTCGGACGCCACGGTTGAGTCCATCCAATTTTACTGGGACACGCTGGCTCCCGGCTCGATTGCTGAAGGAGCGGCTGTGGAATTTGATACCGCCCCTGGAACCGCAAGGTGCAACACCTGCGGTGAAGAATTCGAGATCGCCGAACCATATGCCACCTGCCCCCATTGTGGTGCGTTTCCGGTGACCGTTACCGGTGGGGATGGCGTTTATCTTTCGAGCCTGGAAATCGAGACAGACGGCGAACAGAATGAACATATTCATGAATAGGCATACCACGCACCCAGTAAGTGCATGGTATATGTAACATTAGAGGTAAAAATGTGTCTTGGAATACCCGCAAAAATAGTTGAACTGTATGAAACCAACGGCTTAAAAATGGCCAAGGTTGACTTTGGGGGCGTGATCAAGGAAGCCTGCATGGAATACCTGCCAGAAGTCAAACTTGGCGATTATGCTATTGTTCATGTTGGCTTTGGATTATCCATCCTGGATGAACAGGAAGCAATGCAGACGATGGATTTGCTCAAGCAGATCGACGCGCAGGGGGAAGAAGGAACGTCTGCGTGAAGTATCTCGATGAATACCGCGACGCAGACCTGACCCAAAAACTGCTCGCAAACATCCAGAAAACCGTCACCCATTCGTGGACCCTCATGGAGGTCTGCGGCGGGCAAACGCATTCCATCCTCAAATCCGGCCTGGACCAGATGCTCCCGCCTGAGATCAACCTGATCCACGGACCGGGTTGCCCGGTCTGCGTGACCCCGCTCGAGCTGGTGGACAAAGCCATCGCCCTGGCTTCCCGCCCCGAAGTGATCTTCACATCTTATGGCGATATGCTGCGCGTGCCCGGCTCAACCCGTGACCTGTTCGCGGTTAAAGCCGCCGGTGGCGACGTCCGGATCGTCTATTCGCCACTGGATGCCTTAAAGATTGCCCGGGATAATCCTCAGAAGACCGTTGTCTTCTTTGCCATCGGTTTCGAGACGACTGCCCCGGCGAACGCCATGGCAATGCTCCAGGCCAAGGCACAGAACCTCTCAAATTTCGCCGTATTGGTTTCGCATGTGACCGTCCCAGCGGCGATCACCGCCTTGATGGATTCGCCGGATATACAAGTGGAGGGCTTCCTGGCAGCCGGTCATGTCTGTACGGTGATGGGCTATTGGGAATACGAGCCGCTGGCTGAAAAATACAAAATCCCCATTGTGGTGACCGGTTTTGAACCGGTGGATATCCTGCATGGAATCCTGGATTGCGTCAGGGAGTTGGAAGCCGGTCGGTATACGGTTCAAAACGCTTATGCCCGTTCGGTTACAAGAGACGGGAATCAACCAGCACAGGTGGTCATTCAGAATGTCTTCGAGATGACCGATAGGGCCTGGCGCGGTATAGGTGTCATCCCCATGTCAGGCTATAAATTAAGAAATGAATTTGCAGACTTCGATGCAGAAAAACGCTTCCCTGAGGTGCAATCCATCGAGACGCATGAAAGCCCCCTATGTATCAGCGGGTTGGTGCTGCAGGGCCTGAAGAAACCCATCGAATGCCCGGCTTTTGGCATTGAATGCACCCCGCAAACGCCACTTGGGGCGACCATGGTCTCCTCAGAGGGCACCTGCGCAGCATATTACCGCTATGGAAGATATGCAAAGCATGAATGAACCCAATTTCCTTGGCTGGACCTGCCCACGCCCGCTGCAAAATTACCCGACCATTGTAATGGGACACGGCGCAGGCGGCCGGATGATGGCCGACCTGATCGAACACCTGTTTGCGCCGGCTTTCGAAAACGAGTGGCTGGGCCAGATGGGTGATTCCACCGTACTCGGCAGTTCGCTCTTCGAGGATGCTTTATCCACTCGATCAAGCCTCGCTTTTACTACCGATTCCTTTGTGGTCAGTCCCTTATTTTTCCCGGGAGGAAATATTGGGGAGCTGGCCGTCTTTGGCACGGTGAATGACCTGGCAATGCGCGGGGCGAAACCTCTCTTCCTCTCAGCAGGTTTCATCTTGGAAGAGGGCCTGCCAATGGAAACCCTGGGAAACATTGTCACATTCATGGCACAAGCCTGCAAAAAAGCCGGTGTGAAAATTGCCACCGGCGATACCAAGGTTGTGCAAAAAGGCCACGGCGATGGGATATATATCAATACCTCCGGCATTGGAGTCATCCACGCGGGCGTGGACATCGGCCCAGCCAACGCCAAACCTGGCGATGTGGTTCTGGTCAATGGGACAATCGGTGACCATGGGATCGCCATCATGTCAGTCCGGGAGGGATTGACATTTCAGACTGAGATCCAATCAGATTCCGCCCCACTGAACGGGTTGGTTGAAATTATGCTTGAGGCCTCCAGGGCTACCAGGACTTCGGAGGTATGTATCCATTGCCTGCGGGATGCCACACGCGGCGGGCTGGCGGCCGTACTGAATGAACTGGCCGGTTCGTCCAAAGTGGGCATTGAATTTGACGAGCGCAAGGTGCCGCTGCGGCCGGAAGTCAATGCGGCCTGTGAGATGCTCGGTCTGGATCCATTTTACGTGGCTAATGAGGGCAAACTGGTGGCAATCGTTTCAGAGGAAGTTGCCGATCAGGTGCTGGCTGCCATGCGTTCGCATGAATACGGTAAAAACGCCGCCACCATTGGTCGCGTGGTTGCCGATCACCCAGGCCTGGTGACGGCCAAAACCTCCATCGGCGGGATGCGCGTGGTGGACGTCCCGGCGGGGGAACTGCTTCCGAGGATTTGCTGACTAACCTTTGACCGCCCCGGCTGTCAGCCCGCTGACAATATAGCGCTGGAAAATGAACGCCAGAAGAACAGGGGGAAGCGCTGCGATGATACCCCCTGCCATCATGCCATTGATATTCACAGCATAGCGGCCAACAAACTCTGCGATAGCCACCGGCGCAGTTTTGGCCGCCAGCGTACTCGTGAAGATCAGGGCGTAAAAGAACTCATCCCAGGCAAGCAGGAAAGTGAACATGGCCGTGGAGACCAGCCCGGGCACCGAGATGGGAATTACCACCCGGAAAAGGATCCCCAGGCGCGTGCAGCCATCCATGCGGGCGGCATCCTCCAGTTCTATAGGTACGGTTTGGAAGAAAGCAGCCATCATCCAGATGGCATACGGCAAAGCAAAACTCATATAGGTCACGATCAAGACAATCGGTTTATTGATCAAACCCAGGCCGGAGGCAATGATAAACAGCGGCAGGATCAGCGAGACTTCCGGGATCATACGGGTGGCAATGATACCCAGCTGGATCGTGCGGTTGAACCGGAAGGGAATCCGTACCAGGGCATAGGCTGCCAGACTTCCGATCCCGATCGAAATCAAGGTCACAGCCGAGGCGATCTTGAAGGAATTCAAAATTGCCGCTGCAAAATCACGCGGGACGGACGATGTAGCCAGGCTGGGGAAAATGATCTCCAGATAGTTCTTCAAAGTCGGGTGAAGCGGGAGCCAATGAATGGGGATGGCATACAGCTCCGCCTGGGTCGAAAAACTGGCCGATAATAACCATAGGATCGGGAAGAAGATAAAAAAGAAAACCGGCAGAGTCAGCAGAAACAAGGGAACCTTGCGGAGGAATTTTTGGACTTTCATCATTGATTTTCCTCCGGCCGATACAGAACCCGGATAAAGATCAGCGCCATGCTTATGGTGAAGAACGAAATCAGGAAAGATAAAGCTGCGCCAATACCTTGTTTTCCCCAGGGGAAAGAGTTCAGGTAGGTTAAATACGTGATCGTCAAAGTCCTATTGGCTGGCCCGCTGCTGGTGATGATGTAAACGATGTCAAATACGCGAAAGGCGTCCACGGTACGGACGATCAACGCAATGAGGATGGCTGGGCGGAGCAGCGGGATGCGGATCTTCCAAAAACGTTGCCAGGCATTTGCACCGTCCACGGCTGCCGCTTCGTCAAGTTCCGCCGGCAGGGTTGCCAGGGCTGCCTGCAAAATAAGCGCCACGAACGGCATCACATGCCAGGCATCTGCCAGAATGACCAACGGCATGGCCATTGAAGGCAATGTCAGCCAGGCAACATAATGCTTTATAATCCCCAACTGCATCAGCAGGCCATTCAAAGCTCCAAAATCCGCATTGTAGATCCAGCGCCACATGGCGCCGTTGACGATGGTCGGTACGGCCCAGGGGATGATCAGGCTGAAACGCAGGATCTTCCACCCCCATGGATGGGAATGGATCAACTGGGCAATTGCCATCCCCCCCACCATTTCCAGACCCACTGAGACGATCGTAAAATACAGCGTGCGCCCGATGGTTTGCCAGAAAGTCTGGTCCTTGATCATCTCGAGGTAATTCCCCAGGCCGACAAAGGTCCGCACCTGGTTGATGCCTGTGGGTGCCTTAAAGTAACTCAATATGAACGTATAGATAATCGGCCACAGCGTCACACCCAGGATCACCACCAGGCTGGGGATGACCAGGAGCCAGGCAGTGCGTGCATCCTGAGTTCTCAGGGAAAGTCGTCGTCTAGGCCGAATAGCCGAGTTCGCGGTCATTTAAATTATGGGTGGATCTGCATTGTAATGCAAATCCACCCCTTTTTCCGAAGAGTCATCGCGAGAGCAGGTGCTGTTCCGGCTCGAAGCAATCTCCAATTGCCTTGGGATTGCTTCGGCGCAGAACGCCTCGCAATGACAAAGGTGCGTCTATTTAGCCAATGCCACCCACTTGGCAGCGGCTTCGTCCAGGGCTTGCTGCGCGGTCTTTACACCTGTCAGCGCTTCCTGAATCGCCAACTGCAGCGCAGCAGAGGCCTCGTTGTAATAGGGCACCGTCGGGCGCTCATTGGCGTATGGGAACTGCGCCAGGAAGGCTGGCACAGTAACCGGATTGTTCGGTGTGGCAGCTTCCAACTTGGCCAATGCATCGCCAGTGAAATCATTCTGCCAGACGGGCAACATTTCCGCCGAGTATTTCATTTGAACCTCGTTGCTGGCCAGGTAGGTCAGGAACTTCCAGGTCTGGTCCGGATATGGCGTGGTGGCCATGATGGCGAATGAGCTTGACCCATCCACGCTGGAGCCCTTAATCCCGGCGGCTGCACCGGCAGCAAAGACCGGCATGGGAGCAAATGCAGCCTGGCCGACGATCTGCGATTTATCCTTATTGTTCGAATCGCTGTATTGGAAGAGCCAGTTGACTGCAAAGGCCGATTTTCCGGCCAGGAAGTCCGCCTCGACTGCATTTTCATCAGAACTGATCGAGCTGGGGTTGGACAGCCCATCATCGATCGTCTTCTTCATCCAAGTGAGAACTTCCACGCCCTTGGCATTGTTGAAGACCGGCTTGCCGCTGGCATCCAGGAAGGCCCCGCCATCGCCGAACAGGAGCACAGTGAAATCACAAACCACGCCTTCCTTCTGATTCCATGACCAGATGACCGGGAACTCAGCCAGGCCTTTTTGTTTAACGATTTTGGCCTGGTCCACCATTTCCTCCCAGGTTTTGGGCGGTGCGCTGATGCCCGCCTTCTGCAGCATGTCCTTGTTGTACATGAAATACTTGACATCCATCAACCACGGCATGCCGTAGATTTTGCCATTTCTGGTCACACCGTTCCAGGAGGCCGGGAACATGTTTGCCTTCATATCCGCAGTGACACGGTTGGTGACATCCAGCAGGTATCCGGCCTTGATGAACTCATCCGGCCAGATGACATCGACCATGGCAGCATCATAAGCCGGCGGTTTGGCAGCCATACCGGTGGTTATCTTGTCGTGAACGTAATCGTAACCAAGGTACTCCATTTTCACCGTGATATCTGGATTCAGGGCTTCAAAATCCTTGGCGATTTGATCGATCTCGGAAGGCTTCAGGCCAGCCTGGTCCATGGTCAGCACATGGATGGTCACTGGTCCGCTCGTCTTGGCTCCGCAGCCAACCACGCTTAGCACCAGGATGAGCGAAATCATCCCCATCATAATCTTATTCATGGTACGCATATTCTTCTCCTTCGAATGATCTGAATGGTTAGGGGGCAAAAATTATGTTTCCAATAACCTTGTTCAGGAACCACCTCCTTTCGAAAGCAACTCATCATTTATGAAAGTTTATGGACTATGTAGAAATTCGAGGTATTATGCAAAACGTTGGTGATCGCGCCCATGACGGTGGCCCGCAATCCCAATTCCGAGACTACCAACTTGGGCGGATTAGGGATCGTCCCGTTGATACGGGTCAGGATGGGAGCGATCAGCATATCGGCTGACCTGGAAACACCTCCGCCCAGTACGACCAGCTCCGGATCGAAGAAGGCGACCAGGTTGGCAATGGCAATGGCCAGGTAATCCACCGTTTCGTTGATCACAGTCCAGGCCCAGGCCTGTTCCTCACGACCCGCTTCAAAAACATCCTCCGCCGTCAGTTCGTCCACTTCTATCTGGCTGCGCTGGGGACTCAACAGGTCGTGCGCCCTGGCAGCAATACCGGTTCCGGAAGCGACACGTTCCAGCGCTCCAAAATCCTGGTAATCCTTTCCCAGGAACTCACGGCCAGGGATCATGTTGCCAATCTCGCCGGAAGCCTCCTGCGCACCGCGGTAGAGAGCGCCATCTATGATCACACCCGCGCCGATGCCTGTCCCGATGGCCACCAGGACCATGTTCTGAACGTTCTGTCCTGCTCCAAACCACAGTTCTCCGAGGGCCGCCAGGTTCACATCGTTGTCCACAATAATGGGCAGGTCGTAGCGTTCAGCCAATCTGGATTTTAGCGGAAATTCATCCCAATGCAGAGTATACGCCCAGGTGACGATGCCCTGCTTGTGCAGTGTGACTCCCGGCGCCCCAACCCCGATCCCGCGCACCCGCCGGCCTTCCAACCTGTGGCTGGATAGTAATTTGTCAATCAAATTGGTCAGGTAATTGAAACTGTCCTCCCCGGAGGTGCCATGGCGGGCAACATTGACCTCGTCCAGGATGTTGCCGCCCAAGTCCGATAGTGCGCCGTACATTTTGGTCCCCCCCATGTCCACCCCGAGCACAACAAAACCATCAGAATTGAACTCGAGCAGGGGCCGTCGCCTCCCGCCGCTCCATTCGGAGGTACCATGCGGACGGATAAAGCCTTCAATGACCAAACCTTCTGCTATGCGCATGACAGTTGGCAGACTGACGTCCAGCCGCTCGGCAATGGCTGTCCGGGAGATCGGGCCTTCCCGGCGGATGATCTCCAGGATGGCCGACCGATTAATATCACGCATGGCGGAGGCAGTGATCGTGAGCGGGTAAGCCATAATAATATTGGAACGAGGATTCAGTTATTTACACGATGTAATTATTACTTACATGATGTAAATATTGTAGCAAAAACAAAAACCAAAGTCAATACCCAATTTTTCGTCTCAGATCGGGCTTCTATTGGATGATTTTATGGGGTAAAAAAAAGTCACAGCAAAAGAGAAAATGGTTTTCACCAACCTTTCAATCATCATCCACCAACTCCGGCAGTGCCAACCATTCCCCACTCATCTGCGGATGGGATATGCCGTTCTTCACGATGCCATTATGTGCCAGCCAGGCGACTGTCCTTTGCGTAAGTTCAGGCAACCAGCCGAAGAGCTTGACCACATCCCGGATCTGCGCGGCACCGACCGAGGCCAGATACAGTTGCACCAGTTTCCGGCGCGCCTCGGCTTCACCGATCGACCGGGCTTGCTCCGGCAGTTCGGGCATGTGGCGGGCTGTAATTTCATAACGGAAAGCATATCTCCAGGCGCCCGCTTCAGCAATTCCAATTGGTAGTATCTTAAAATCCTTCTGCAAATCTTCCAGGGCACGGTTGAAAACGGATTCTTTGGCATTCAAAAGGCGCGCTTCCTTGCGCAGGGAAATCGTGTCCAGCGAGCCTTTATCAAGCAGGGTTTCGTAGATCTGTTTGGCGGCTTGTGTCAGGCGGCCCTCCCGGTAAGCCACCAGGTAATCCTCCTCGGGGGAACCATAGTTTTCGGATAGGGCATAATAATAAGGTGCGATCTCCAACGAGATGAATGTCGCTTTTCGCCGTAGGATCTTGCCGTAATACCAGATCCTCTTACCCAGGGAACTGTCTTTCCAGTCCCAGGTGATATTTCCAGGATCATCATGATTATCGGGAACAGGCCGATCACCTGCGGTGGCAACCCACAGGCTCGGCAGGTTAATTCCTTTGATTGGCCAGAAATAAACGAAGCCGCGTGCATTGACAAAATCCAGCGCCTGGGCTGGGGTGGTCAGGCGTGCCGCGGATGACAGGTGGAAGGTCCGGGCTCTATATGCCTTAAGCTTGTTGAGATCAATTGAAGGCATTTCTCTTTAAGGATTCCTTCGGAATTCTGGATGAGACTGCTGATACACATACCTTTTCGTCCGTCATTCTACCACCCCAGGAAAACATTTTCGAGGCTGCGGTGTTACAATTTCCTGAGGAGTCCATCTGAATGCCGGTAAAAGAAGAAACCATTTCATTGAGCAATTTTCTTATCGATGAAATCATCAATGCGGTTGGCTTGAGAAAATCGGCCGGACTGCAGTGGGTCTTTAATATCTTTCTTAAAAGAATTACCATGTACCTCTCAGGCATTTGTATTGCCACCGATCGGAAAATCGCCACAGAGGGTTTCCCGGCAGCCACGGGATGGATGGCCAGTCATTGGGTCCGGGAGGTGACCACGCGCGGTGCCACATTCATCCCGTCCGAAGGCCCGCTGTTGGTCGTCTGCAATCATGTCGGCGCCTACGACATCCTGGTTGTGCCTTCGCAGATCAATCGGCTGGATGTCAAAATCATTGCCAGCGATATACCTTTTTTTAAAGGTCTGCCGAATGCCAGTCAGCACATGATCTATGCCTCCGCAGACCCTGCCGAAAGAATGACCGCGGCACGTCAGGGGATCGCTCACTTGCAGCAGGGTGGCGCACTGCTGCTCTTCGGAACTGGACTGATCGACCCGGATCCGGAAGTTTATCCGCACGCTGAGGCTGAAATCGGGAATTGGTCACCCTCCATTGATCTATTTTTAAATCAGGTGCCACAAACAAAGCTGGTAATCTGCATTGTCAGCGGCATTGTCATGCCCCGGTGGGCCCATTCACCACTGACGTGGTTGCGCCGGATCGACTGGCAGAAGCGTCGCATTGCTGAGTACGGACAGGTGATCGAGCAGCTCCTCTTTCGGGGAAAACCGAATATCTCGCCATCCATGACCATCGCTTTGCCTGTCAGTGTGGCCGAATTGCGCCACGAGAGCCAGGGCGGCCGATTCCTGCCGGTGGTCATCTCCCGCGGTAAAAGGCTCATGGCAGAACATCTCGCCTGGATCCAGGCGAATTCCCGGGAAGACGTACATGGACGATGAAACAAAGGCACTCAGTCATTCGCTGGTGGTTGAGCTTGCCGGGTCGGTCGGTTTCCGCAATTCGCCGTTGGCTCAACAACTGGCCTGGATTCTTTTCCGTCCAGTCACCGACAGGTTGGCCCGGATTGGAATGACCTTCGACCAGGATGCTGTCCAATATGGTTTTTCCGCCGCCATGGGAAACGCCCTGCAGGTTTTCATCCATAAGGTGACGGCACGCGGGCAGGAGACCATCCCTACCACCGGGGCATTGCTGGTCCTATCCAACCATCCCGGGACTTACGACAGCCTGATCATTTCCTCCACCCTGCGGCGGGACGATCTATGCATCCTATCGGGGGATATTCCTTTCTTGAAGAAGCTGCCCCATGTGCATAAACATTTCTTCTTTACAGCAGAACAGGACCAAAATATCCGCATGGTGGCAGCCCGTCAGGCCATCCGTCACCTGCAAGCTGGAGGAGCCTTGTTGTTATATGGCTTTGGCCATATCGACCCGGATCCAGCAGTCTATGATAATGCCTCTTCGGCCATCGACAAGTGGAGTCCCAGCATCGACCTGTTCTTGAAAGTAGTGCCTGCAGCACAGGTTTTGATCACCCTCACCAGTCATGTAGTCTCCCCAAAATGGCGTCACAGCCTGCTTTATCACCTGCGGCGCCGCCCACTTGATCGGCGACGTCTGGTGGAATTCGGCCAGGTCATGACCCAGCTGCTCTTTCCGGGGACCTTCCGCCAATCCCCTTTTATCTCCTTTGCTTCACCGGTACCTTCCGAGGCTTTACGAAAAGAAAGTGGCACCCAGCGACTCCTGCCTGCAGTCATCAAGCGCGCCAAATTGCAGTTAATGGATCATATGGCCTGGGTCAGTTCTGTTTTCGAAAGGTGACTTCTTCCAGTATCCGTCGATAAAAGCGATAATTTTCAAAGGGAATATCTACACGCACCCGCCCATCCGCCAGGGGGACGTAGCCGCCCTGCTCCAAAAGTGGCGGGACCTTCTCCTCGATCTCACGCCGGATAGCCTCTTTGCCCTCACGCAACATATCCAGGTCAATGCCCCCGATCAGGCGCAGATCACGGCCAAACTCGCTGCGGATGGAGCGATAATCCATCGCCTCGGCGTTCGTCTCGCAGGCCCACAGGCAGTTAATCCCAAATTTCAGCATGCTTGGGATCAGCACGCGCGCGTTGGCATATGTCCGAACTATGATAAATTCCACACCGTGGCGCTTCAACACCTCCAGAACGGGGAGATAAGTTGACAGAACAAACTTCTCATACATCCGCGGCGAGATCAGCGAGCCGTTATTCCCTCCGATGGGTTCGCTGAAAATTGCCGCGTCGATCTGAACCTCGGAAAGGAACCGCTCAAGCAGTATTGCCACCATTTCCGCCTCGATGTGCATGACTCCCAGGACATAATCCGGCCTGTCGGTCAACGCTTCCATCACCTGGTAGAACCGCCTCCAATCATTGACTCCCATCGTCAGAAAGAAACCGTGATGTACCTCCAACATTAGAACCCCCTCACGGCTGCGCCAGAAGGTTCCCTTTTTCCGCCATCCTGCCGGCAGGCGGGATTCGTTTGGTTTCAACCTGCGGCGTAACCCACCCAGACCGTTTATCGAGTTTGGCCAACGGATAAACCCGGGATGCGGATATCCATCAATCTCCACTTCTTCGCGCTCATCGATCGGAAACATACTGGTAAGTTCGGTGGCAGAGCCCAAACCCTGCCTGACCCACGTATGCAGCACCTCTTCCCGGAGGCCTTCCTGAAAATAAGGCACCCGGTCGGGTCGGCCGAAGCGCATTGTCTCCAGGAAGCGCGTGCGACCGTTCATGCAGTACCCTTTGCGAGCTGGTGGTAGCCCGAAAGGTTCGCGATCAAGAAAGGATGATTTTTCATTATGGATCAAATATTCTCTGGTACTTACCTGATATTTGCATTTTATCCCAGATAGCCTTTATTGACATCCGTCAATTCATGCAAGAAAAAGAAATGTAATAAGGTGGATCGATAGACCATCCCCGCATCCTTCCCAGGGTATACAGTACAACTGCCTATATGGAATGAATTTGCAGGATATTTAGTGTAAAATTAACCAGCTCCTACCGGAATCTGTTGATTTCGAAGGATCTCCTAAGCGGTTTTATGAGAATATATAATTATTATTGGATTGTAATTGAAGCCATTTCCACAGGCAGACCTCTTGACAGTGGATAATGGATAAAGCGCTACGCCGGTCCAAGACCAAACGTAGCGCCTAATTTTTTTGACAGGACAACCGTCCGCTCTTTACACATCGACCTTGGCCGGGTTCGTGCAAAGGGCATCAGCAAAACAAATTTCTTGTCGCATTTGGCGGCGTCCTGTCGTTTTAATTCTACCATATCTTGTTAAATATTCTTTCAGGATTCGATCAGAATTACCAATGATTCGCACCTTACTTAAGTAGGTTTTTTTCCACAACCGATCCCATTACTTGAAAACTACAAAAACGCAGATATTCCGGGATGGGTTTTAACCTCGGTTCACGTTAGGTTAAAAGGAAGGTAAATATGCCCAGTCAAAACCAGTTGTCAAAAACAATCAGGAACAAGGCGAATTATCGCAATCAATTCACCCTGATCACGCGAGCGCTCTTTACCCTGGCTTTTATGATCTCTTCCGCTGGAGTGAATCCAACCGCTGCGAAGACTGCACAAAAGGGTCCATTGTCTTCCGATAATTTCACCGTACAGAATGGCCCTACGTTCGCCCCTGATTGCGGAAGTCCCGCGAACGAGATCGTGGCTGAGAATTGCTTAACCGGCAATCCGCCGAGTGAATGGGATGTCAGCGGTGCGGGGGACGAAACCATCCAAGGTTTCGCAACCGACATCAGTGTCAACCGTGGCGGGACAATCGACTTCAAGATCAACACGACCGCCCCATCTTACTCGATACCTATTTATCGGCTCGGTTACTACGGCGGAAACGGTGCCCGGCTCGTTGCGACTATCCCATCGACGGAAGTGACTGCAACCGAGCAGTCCGAATGTCTCAGCTCCGATATCGAGATCGTCGGCAGTACCACCGCCGGAAAGTTGCTCGACTGCGGCAATTGGTCCGTGTCCGCCAGCTGGCAGGTCCCGGCTGAGGCGATCTCGGGCGTCTATATTGCCAGACCGACGCGGACCGACAACGGCGGGGCAAGCCATATCCCATTTATTGTCCGGAACGACTCCAGTCATTCCGACTTGCTTTTCCAAACATCTGATACCACCTGGCAGGCTTACAATCCGTACGGCGGCTACAACGCCTACGGCAGCTCCGGTGCGACGATGGCAGAGAAGCTCAGCTACAACCGCCCTTTCACAACTCGCGGAGCAGAGCTGGAAAACTATCTGTTCAACGCCGAGTACCCGATGATCCGCTGGCTCGAGCGGAACGGCTACGATGTCAGCTACACATCGGCAATCGATATCGAGCGCCACGCCGACCTGATAACGAACCATCAAGTTTACATGTCAGTTGGTCACGATGAGTATTGGTCGCAAGGGCGGCGCGATGCCGTCACTGCTGCCAGGGACGCTGGCGTAAACCTGGCATTCTTCAGCGGCAACGAAATTTACTGGAAGATCCGCTGGGAAGCCGATAGCAACGGCCAACCCTATCGAACCCGGGTGAACTACAAAGAGGGCAGCTTAGCCCCTAGCGGGTCAGTAGAGCACCGCAATTGCTACAACAATTACAACTGCGATCCGAGCGGCATCTGGACCGGCCTTTGGCGCGAGGCGCCCGGTTCCACTCCGGAGAACTCGCTCAGCGGCCAGATCAGCTGGCGGCTCAACACGGGGCCTATCACGGTTCCCGGTGAGTTCGCCCATCTGCGGTTCTGGCGGAACACCGCTGTTGCCGCCCTCGAGCCTGCCGGCCAGGTCACCCTAGCCGATGGCACGCTCGGCTACGAGTGGGATCCTGAATATCCACAGTATGCTGCCTCGTATCCGGCCGGTCGGATCCTGCTCTCTACAACGAATGTCACATCGTTCATTGGGCCTGAGCAGCATCACTTGAGCCTTTATCGGGCACCGTCGGGCGCGCTGGTCTTCGGGGCTGGCACGGTCCAATGGGCGTGGGGTCTCGACGGCAATCATGATCGCGGCACCTCGACCGAAGACCCGAACATCCAGCAGGCAACGGTCAACCTGTTTGCCGACATGGGCGTCCAGTCTGCTTCGCTTCAAAGCAACCTGACCGTGGCTACTGCCTCAACGGACACGATCGCACCGGTTTCAACGATCACTTCGCCGTTGGATGGCGCGACCGTCAACGGCCTGGTCACCGTTCTCGGCACTGCCGCAGATACAGGCGGGGGTGTGGTTGGTGCGGTTGAAGTCTCGGTGGATGGAGGCATAACCTGGCAAGCTGCAGCCGGCCGCGAGAACTGGAGCTATAGCTGGACACCGTCAACACTCGGTTCGGTAAATATAAAAAGCCGGGCTGTGGACGACAGTGGCAATATCGAGACACCTTCAGCCGGCATCACGGTCACCGTGGAGCCACGCACCTGCCCTTGCAGCATCTGGAATGACTCTACCCTCCCTGATGTTGCAAGTGTCACTGACAATCAACCCATCGAGGTGGGTGTGCGCTTCCAAGTCGATATAGATGGTTACGTAACTGGTCTTCGCTTTTACAAGGGCAACCTCAATACCGGTACTCATATTGGCCACCTGTGGACAAACACCGGGATCCAGTTGGCTGAAGCAACCTTTACGGGCGAAAGCACCTCTGGCTGGCAGGAAGTAACCTTGGCTTCGCCGGTTGCGGTTCAAGCGGGCACTACTTACGTTGCCTCTTACCATTCCACCGGGTATTTTGCCGACAACAATAGCCCATACTTTACATCTGGAAATGTTGCCGCTTACACCAACCCACCGGTCCGTGCAATGACGGATGGCGTGGATGGCTCCAACGGCGTGTTCAAATATGGGGCCAGTGCTTTCCCTGATCAAACTTGGAGTCAATCGAATTACTGGGTGGATGTGGTTTTCGCCACCACGGTTAGCCCGGACACCACACCACCGGTGGTGAACTCGGTTGCGCCTGCCAATAATGCCACCAACGCGCCGATTTCAACCAACATCAGTGCAGTGTTCGACGAACCACTGGATGCGGCAACAGTGAGCGGAACCACATTTGAACTGCGCGATGCTGCTGCCATGCTTGTGCCTGCGACGGTAACTTACAACAATACCTTGCACACAGCCACCCTCGCTCCAAGCGCGGCGCTGGCTTACTCGACCGTCTATACCGCAACGCTCAAGGGCGGGACAACCGACCCGCGTATCAAGGACCAAGCCGGCAATGCCCTGGTGGCAGACCAGACATGGACGTTTACAACCGCGGCCGAGCCAGCTCCACCACCGGATGAAGGCCCAGGCGGACCGATCCTGGTTATCGCGGATGCGACGAATGTTTCGAACCCCTTTGGTCGTTATTACGCCGAGATCCTGCGCGGTGAAGGTTTCAACGTGTTCACCGCCACAGATATAACCAAGGTTACGGCGGCGACACTCAATGACTATGATATTGTGCTATTGGGTGAGATGCCGCTTAACCCGACCCAAGTATCGATGTTCGACAACTGGGTCAATGGTGGCGGTGACCTGATCGCCTTCCGGCCAGCCAAATCCCTGGCTGCGCTGTATGGCCTGACCGATGCAAGCGCCACAACTTCTGAAGGTTATCTGGCAGTCAACACCAGCACGGCGATCGGGAAGGGTGTAATAGGTGACACCTTGCAATTCCACGGTACAGCTGACAACTATACCTTATCTGACGCCACATCCGTGGCCACCTTGTATACCGATGCAACCACGCCCACTTCCTATCCGGCTATTGCGAGTTACACCCGCGGCACCGGGCAGGTGGTGATATTCACCTTCGACCTGGCACGCTCGATCATCCTGATGCGGCAAGGCAATCCTGCCTGGGCAGGTACGGAAGGTGACGGGCATACAGATGCCATTCGCGCCACAGACCTGTTCGTCCACGACAGCCAGTCCTGGCTCGACGCCAACAAGATCGCGATCCCACAGGCTGATGAGCAGATGCATCTCCTCTCGCATGCAATCGAGCAACTTACCGCCTCTAAGCTACCGCTGCCGCGCCTGTGGTACTTCCCCAACCAGGTCAAGGGCGCCCTAATCATGACTGGCGACTCCGAAGGTTGCTCCACTGCCTGTGTGAATATCCCCATGGCAGACGTGAACGCTCATGGAGGCCATTACACGGTTTACCTGGAGGGCAACGGACCGAGTTCTGCCGATGTATCCGGCTGGCTGAGCGCGGGCAATGGCGTAGGTGCACACTATAACGATACGGCCAACGCTACCGACCCGACCTACAACAACATGAAAACTGTCTACGACGCTGAGACGCCGGCTTTCCTGGCTGCCTACGACTTCACCCCTGCCACCGTCCGCAACCACTGGGTCCTGTGGGCCGGCTGGGCGGACCAAGCGAAAGTTGAGGTCGAGCACGGGCTTGGGCTTGATACGAACTATTACCACTGGGGTTCTTGGACTGCCACACCCGGTTACTTCACTGGCAGCGGTCTGCCCCTGCGCTTCTCGGACGAGAACGGGCAGATCCTGGATATATTTCAAGCGACAACCCAGCTGCCCGACGAAACCTGGTTCGCTTCTATTTCGACGCAATTCAAGACCCTGATTGACCGGAGCGTCGATCAAGGGTATTACGGCTTCCTCACCGCCAACTTCCATCCGCCTTCATATGGCACATATCAAACTGCAGCCGACAGCATGATGGATTATGCAAACGCCCGCGGGGTTCCGATTTGGAGCGCCGAACAACTCAACGATTTCCTTCGCGCCCGCAATCAGGCGCGCACGCAGAACATGAGTTGGAATGGTACGCTGCTGAACTTTGACTTCAATGCGCTGATTCCCTACAATGAATTGACCTTGATGATCCCGGCCAAGGCCGGTGGTCATAGCTTGGCATCACTCGAAATCGGCAGTACTTCTGTTCCGTATACTATCACAACTATTAAGGGTTACGACTATGCATTGTTCACAGCCGCTAACGGATCTTATACCGCCGCATACGAACAAGATACAACCACGCCGACAATTACAAGTCATACGCCGATAGACAATGCCACCAGTGTAGCCGTTAACTCGAATGTGATGGTTACGTTCAGCGAGGCCATGGATCCAGCAACTATTACCGGCACCACTTTCAGTCTTCAGGCTGACGGTGCTCCCGGCAATGTGGCTGCGAGCATAACGTACGACGACGCGTCTATGACGGCAACGCTCCACCCGACCACCAACTTAGCATACAGTACGCTGTATCACATGACGGTTTCCGGGATAGTGACCGATGTATCCAGCAACCCACTGGGCAGTGATCAAACCTGGAATTTCACCACACAGGCTTCACCTCCCCCAAGTGTGACCGACACAACGGCAGCCGACTTCGGTTTGGGCACGCTCAACAGCTGCGTTGCAGATGCAACCATCGGTGACGGAGCCGTGCGGTTGCCCGCGGGGGTAGAGGAAGACTTCTCTGGAACCACTTTACCTGCCGGGTGGACCTCTTATGATTGGCCCTATGACAGCAAAACCGGTGTGTACTCCGTTTCGGGAGGGTTGCTCAGCGTCGACGGCGTGCGAGTAAACCCGGACCCTGCGGCTTACGGTCCTGGCAGTTCCCTGGAATTTGTTGCAACTTTTGCAACCATACCGAACCAGCATATTGGTTTCGGATCAGGAAGCAACCTGCCGCCAAATTCTGTCTTTGACAACACTCCGCCCGTATGGGCCATATTCAGTACAGGCTCCACTGGTTCCGGATTGATGGCGCGCACCTGGTCCGATGCCGGCCATACCGACTTTACCATTCCGGGCAGCTGGCTTGGATCGCCGCATCTCTATCGCATTGACTGGACCTCGACAAGCGCCACATACTTCATCGATGGCTCCCAAGTTGCTTCGCAGGCTTATTCAAGCACGGATACTACTATGCGACCCGCACTCAGTGATCTTACGCAAGACGGCACAGTTCTCAGCGTAGACTCGATGCGCGTGACACCTTATGTTTCGCCTTGCACCTTCACATCGCGCATCTTTGATGCGGGCGGACCGGTGAGTTGGGGAACGATGTCTTGGAATGCCACCCTTCCCTCCGGGACAAGCCTCACACTAAGCTACCGACGAGGCAACACCCCGGCACCAGACGGTTCATGGACTGAATTCTCATCAGTGCCAAGCTCAGGCTCAGATTTAAGCGGCAATTCGCGTTACATCCAATACCAAGTGGGCCTGTCTGCATCGGACACGAGCCAGACGCCAGCGTTGCAGGATGTAACCATTACGTATGTCACCGGCGGTTTGGATGTAACCCCGCCGACGGTCACTGGTCGCACCCCTGCTCCGAATGCAACGGGTGTAACGGCCGATACGAACGTGACGGTCACGTTTGACGAGGCCATGAATGCGGGTTCGATCAACGGCAGCACTTTCAGCCTTCGCGCCGATGGAGCTGGTAGCGATATACCCGGAGCGGTAACCTACGATGCCGGCTCAATGACGGCTACACTGAACCCGAATGCTGACCTGGCATATTCAACGCTCTATCATGTGACGGTCTTCGGCACGGTGACCGACCTGGCGGGCAACCCGCTCGGTAGCGATTCTACTTGGAACTTCACAACCGCGACCGCACCCCTGCCGGTTCTGTCTGATACAACGGCAGCAGATTTCTCTGCCGGCACGATCAATAGCTGTGTTGTCGATGCAATAATCGGTGACGGCGCGGTTCGACTGCCGCTGGTGATCGACGAGGACTTTTCGGGGACAGCCTTTCCATCTGCATGGACATCCAACATTTGGAGTGGCAGTGCCTTGCCAACGGTTGGAAACAGCCTGTTGTCGGTCAATGGCAACCAGGCATACACCTCTGCTGTGTATACGGCGGGTCACACGCTGCAGTTCCGAGCTACTTTCGACGCGCACACTTACGAATCAGTGGGATTTGCCGGTGGCAATCCTCCATTGAACAGCCCGCCTTGGCTCCAATTCGGTACCGGCACGACGGGAACGCAGCTATACGCAAGGATTCTGGCCAGCGGTGGTACAGCTGGAGGGGGTGACGACATGATACCGCTTGGAGCGGCATACCTCGGCACCCCACACACGTATCGCATTGACTGGAAGACGAACGGCCTGGAGTTCTTCATCGATGGTGTCTCTGTCGTTTCTCGCAGCACGACGTTCAACGAAAGCATGCATGTAGTGGCGAGTGACTACACTTCCGATGCCAATAGCGTCACGGTTGATTGGATCCAGCTCACGCCCTATGCCACCCCATGCACATTTACCTCGCGCGTCTTTGATACGGGCCAGTCTGTGAATTGGGGCACACTAGCCTGGACTGGCACTACGCCTAGCGGGACAACGCTTTCGCTTAGCTACCACATTGGCAACACCTCCACACCGAACGACACCTGGACTTCATTCATACCGGTTACAAGCTCCGGCGACGCACTGGCAGGCAATTCGCGTTACATCCAGTACCGCGCCGCCCTGGAGACCAGTGACTCGACCCGGACACCCGCTCTGCAGGATGTGACCATCACCTATGCCCTCGGCTCCGACTCAACACCGCCCATGGTCATCGGCCGTTCACCGGCGCCAGGTACCTCGGGTGTGGGTGTGAGCAGCAACGTTGAGGTTACTTTCAATGAACTGATCCAGGAGACTTCCCTCACTTCAACAACCTTCCGCCTGAGGGCCGCTGATGCTTCCAATGATATCTCAGCCGTAATTACCCTGGCGGGCAATCTGGCCACCCTCGACCCGACTGCCGACCTGGCTCCCTTTACGACCTATCGGGTCATTGTAGCCGCTGGAGTGACTGACCTTAATGGCAACCAGCTCGGTACCGACGACACCTGGATTTTCACGACCGGAATGGTAATGCTTAGTGCCACCGATACCTCCGTCGCGGATTTCAGTGCCGGTACGCCCGGTGCCTGCGCAGTTGACGCCACTCTTGGCGATGGCGCCCTGCGCCTGCCATTCACCATAGATGAGAATTTCGCCGGGACTGCCTTACCTGTCGGTTGGTCAGGCTACACATGGACCACAGGTGGCACTTACAACGTAAGTGGCGGTTTGCTGACAATGAATGGCACATCTGTCAGGAACGATACTCTTTACAGCCCAGGCAGTACCCTTGAATTTGTGGCCACCTTCGGTGCCGGGAACTTTGAACACGTGGGGTTTGGCGGTGGGACGATCACCTTCAACCAAGCGCCGATTGTCATGTTCTCCACGCGTGCCACCACCAATACCCTTTATACCAGCATCTATACCGGCGCCTATACAGATATTGCCATTTCAAACAGCAGCGCTCTAATTGGCACCCCTCATCGTTATCGAATAGACTGGAAGACGACAGGATTTGATTTCTATGTCGATGGAATACTCGTCTCCTCCAGAACCACTGTCATCACAGAACAAATGCGGGTGGCAGCCAGCGAATACAACGCCGGTGGTGTTGCCCTCTCGGTGGATTGGATGCACATGACACCTTTTATCTCACTCTGTAGCTTCACCTCGCGGGTTATCGATGCAGGTCAAACCGCCCACTGGCTTGAGCTCAGCTCGACTGGCTCTACGCCCCCTGAAACCTCGGTCGGTTTTGAGACCCGCAGCGGGAATACAACACTGCCCGATGGCAGCTGGTCAGACTGGGAGGCCGCCAATGGCCCGATTGCCAGCCCCAACGGGCAGTACGTCCAATACCGTGCCTCATTGACTTCTACCGATCCCGCACTGACCCCAGTGATTGAATCGGTTACCATCACCTATGGTAACGTCCTTACGCCGACGATCACATGGAGTGACCCGGCAGATATTTCCTATGGCACGTCCTTGAGTGCCATTCAATTGAATGCAACAGCATCTGTCCCAGGAACGTTTACATATACTCCGGATATGGGAACAATCTTGAATGTCGGTGTGCACACTTTACGCGTCGAATTCACACCAGAAGACCTGGCATACTTTGCGACTGCATCTAAGAACGTGACGATTGAGGTCACCAAGGCGACCGCAATAGTGATGCTGGGCGGGTTGTCGCATACCTACGATGCTACCGAAAAATCAGCGACCGCCACGACGACGCCCATTGGCCTTACCGTGACATTCACGTATGATGGCGTTGGGACCAAACCGGTTAATGTCGGCAGCTATGCGGTCGTCGGTACGATCAATGACGCAAACTACACTGGCTCCGCCTCCGGCACACTCGAGATCAGCCAGGCGACACTGATCGTGACAGCTGCACATCAGACCAAGGTCTTTGGTGCCGTCAACCCAGCCTTGACCTTTGCCTACAGCGGCTTCCTTGGCGCCGACGACAAGACGATCCTGACTGCCGAGCCAACCTGCTCGACTCTGGCTGTTCAGTACAGCAGCGTCGGCAGCTACCCGATCTCTTGTGTCGGTGGAGTTGACAACAACTACACTTTCAGCTATGTAGGCAACACGCTCGACATCACCAAGGCTGCCTCATTGGTAACAGTGACCTGCCCGGAAACACCACAGATGTACACTGGTTCGGCCATCCAACCTTGCACCGCAGCTTACTCTGGTGTGGGTGGACTGAGCGGTTCGTTGACTCCAACCTATTCGGACAATCTGAATGTTGGACTTTCTGCGAGGGCCGATGCAACCTACGGTGGAGATGCCAACCACTTTGGCAGCACCAACTTCGACACCTTCACTATCTCACCGGCCTCAGCTTCGATCACTTTGAGCAACTTGAGCCCGGTCTTCGATGGCATGCAGAAGTCAGTCACAGTCGTCACCAGTCCGCCTGGCTTGTCAGTACGTGTTATTTACACCCCTGATGGCACAACAACTGAGCCATCGGATCCAGGCACCTATACAGTCGATGCCACCATCACCGATCCGAACTACTCTGGTTCAGCCAGCGCTATAATGCACATCCAGTCCACCCACAGCCTCACGCTGGTGCCGGGCTGGAACCTGGTCTCCTTCCCGCTGGTTCCGATGGATACTGCCCCCGGGACCGTCCTGAACAACATCGTTGGTAAATACGACCTGGTATACGGCTGGGATGGCAGCGCGACAACCAACAACTGGAAGAAATTCGCCCCGGGTGGACCGGGATATGCCAACGACTTGACAAGGATGGATGAGACAATGGGCTTCTGGATCCATATGTCTGTTGGAGCCACTTTGAATGTTATCGGAAATGCACCCAGCTCGACGAACATACCATTATCAATTGCGGGCGGCGGCTGGAACCTGGTGGGCTATCCATCCTCGGTGGGCGTCCCCCCGGATCCCGCCAACCTGCCGGTTGCGCTGAGTGGGCATGGCGTGACCGACTTCACCCTGGTGTATGCTTATCATGCCTACGACACGGCTGACCTCTGGAAGTTGTATGATAAAGATGCGCCGGCATTTGCCAGCGACCTGAAGTCCCTTACGAATGGTTGGGGCTACTGGGTCAAGGTGAGCAACAACCAAACATGGCATGTCGAATATTAATCGGTAAGATTTATTTGTAGTTCAATTGACGATGCGGGGGGATTGCCCTCCAGGCCTTCCCCCAACTATACTCCGAAATTTACCGGGTGCTGTCTCGAACATTCAGAGGCAACCGGCAAATTAAATCCTCACGTACCAAGCCTGCAAATCTCTGGATGAAGCCGGTGCAGACGACGGCTATTTTTCCTTTAGCTGGGCTAATTTGATGATCGCCATCTTGCGGATTATCTATATGCCGTAACTCTCCTGTTGTTAACCTGTCTGAATTGCCTGGAAGCCAAGCTTGTTACAATTGTTTATTTTCCATTAAAATTCCATAACGAAAATCCGGATATGGGTTTTATCTGATAGCAGCAGCTCATTTCTGACGACCGGAGATTTCCCAACATGACCACCATCGCTCGTGACCACCTTCCCAGTCTGACAAAGTTCCTGTATGGCATCAGCGACTTCGGTTTTGCCTGCACCGATACGACCATGCAGGTGCTGTTCGCTATCTTTATGACCGACGTTGTTGGGCTGAAACCCGTGTATGCGGCTGCATCCATCTTCATCGGGCGCACTTGGGACTATATCAATGACCCGCTGGTCGGATACATCAGCGACCGGGTGCGCACCCGTTGGGGGCGCCGGCGGCCATTTCTATTGATTGGCTTCATCCCCTTCGGTCTGATGTTCGCCATGATGTGGTATCGTCCCCCCACTGACAGCCAGTTCCTGCTGGCAGCTTATTATGCCCTGGCATATTTCCTGTTCGACAGCTCTTACACGATTGTTACAATGCCATACTCAGCCCTGACCCCTGAGCTGACCCAGGATTATGATGAACGTACTTCTCTGACAACCTACCGCATGGCCTTCTCCATCCTTGGCAGCTTGCTGGCATTTATCGTACCTCTCATGATCATCGGCTCCATGCGGCCTGAGAATACCGGCAAAGTTTTTACAATGGGAATTATCTTCGGTGCAGTCTGCGCCTTGCCTTTGCTGCTCACCTTCTTCGGGACGCACGAGCGTCCGGAATATTACACGCAGTCCCAACCCAGCTTGCGCGAATCCTTCCGGGCTGTATTGAAGAACCGGCCTTTCCTGTTTGCCGCCGGGATTTTCCTCTTTACCTGGACTGCAGTGGACATCATCCAGGCTTTCCTGCTCTTCTTCCTGAAATACCGCATGCATCTGGAAGCGCAAAGTGACCTCATCCTGGGAGCCATTTTCATTACCGCTTTGCTGGTGCTGCCTTTGTGGAACTGGATTTCCCGAAAGACCGATAAACGCAAGGCTTACATCGCCGGGATGATATTCCTGTCGGCCATCATGTGTGGTCTCATTTTCCTCAACCCTTCCGCTGGTTTGCCGATGGTACTAACGATGGCTGTTTTAGCCGGGATCGGCGTTTCGGCCATTCACGTGCTTACCTGGGCCATCATCCCGGATGCCGTCGAAGTGGACGAGCTGACTACCGGCCATCGCCATGAGGGCATTTTTTACAGCCTGGTTTCGCTCTTCAAAAAGATTGCTTCCTCCATCGCCATCCCATTAACCCTTCTGGTCCTGCAGTGGAGTGGATATGTTTCCAATGCGGCCGTCCAGAAACCTTCCGCCATCACTGCCATCCGCATATTGATCGGTCCGGTTCCTTCAATATTGCTGCTGGGCGGGATTGCCTTTGCCATCTTCTACCCCCTTAGTCGGGCTGGTCATGCAAAAACTCGTACAGAGATTGCTGCACGCCGTGCAATTGATCCGGAAATATGATCTTCAGTATCCTTTCCTACACCTGCACAACGGCTGGGCGCTGATACTCCATCGCTTTAGGCGTACAAACGACATCCCCTTCGACGTTTTATATAGCCCCCATACGGGAGGTTGCTTCATTAAACTTGCAACCCGGACACCCTCCTTTGATATGACCTTGAGATGCCCTTTTTGTCGTAAATCTTATGGAACTCTTATACGACCTTGAGAGATTCAATATAATTTTGTTGGATAATAAGTAATAGGAGCGTTGCATATGAATAAGAGTTCTATCTCCCTGGGTCGTATTTTTGGCATCCCGATCGGGTTGGATTTTTCATGGTTTTTAATCTTTGCTTTGTTGACCTGGTCGCTGGCTACCAGTTACTTTCCGGCAGAATTTGGGAATTGGCCCACGGCACAATACTGGATTGTGGGTGCGGTCACATCCATATTGTTATTTGTAAGCGTTCTTTTACATGAGTTGGGCCATTCAGTGGTGGCTCAGAGATACAAAATTCCGGTACGTAATATTACTCTATTCATATTCGGCGGTGTTTCCCAGATCGGGGGAGAACCTCCCAGCGCCATTGCGGAGTTTTGGATCGCCGTGGCTGGCCCCGTCGTGAGTTTTGCCCTGGCGCTCTTTTTTACTCTGCTCCAGCCCATCTCCGGAGCGCTGGCCCCGTTGCTGGCCCTTTCCAGGTACCTGGCTTATATAAATGCGACACTGGGCCTGTTCAACTTGATTCCAGGTTTCCCTTTGGATGGAGGCCGGGTCTTCCGGGCCATCGTCTGGGGGATCAATTACAATCTGCGTCGCGCCACCCTCATCGCTGCAAATGTGGGTCGATTCATCGCTTTTCTCTTTATCGCCTTCGGTGTCTGGCAATTGTTCATCGGGAATTTTGGCAATGGCTTATGGATTGCTTTTATCGGTTGGTTCCTGGAAAGCGCTGCTGTTTCCCAGGTCAGGCAACAAACCGTACATGATTTGCTGGCCAACCACTATGTAACAGATGCGATGCGCCGCGACTACACCGTGGTAAGTCCTGGAACCACATTGGAACAATTGGTTAGCGATCATATCCTGGGCAGTGGCACACGCAGCATGATCGTCGAACAGGACGGTAGAGTGCTCGGTTTATTGACATTGCATGAAGTCAAAACGATCCAACGTTCAAATTGGTCAACAACGACCGCAGCCCAGGTGATGATACCCATCGAGCGGATGAAATCGATTCTGCCCGACGCTGAGCTGGTGAATGCCTTGGAAGAAATGGATCGGGACGGTGTAAGCCAATTGCCGGTGATGGTCGGTGATCAGATTCAGGGCGTGCTGGGCCGGGACGATATCATCAGCCTGTTACGCACTCTCAGCGAGTTCAACCGGCAGAAATCCACTGCCGGCAAATAAGAATTCAGCCGCTTGCATGGATATGGGTTTCCCTGTGCAAGTTTGTATCGTCAGTGTGAGGATATTCAATATTCTTTCCATATGTGGCGATCTGGTGGTTGGGCGTCAAGAATGAAAAAGAAGGATGAGAAGGTATCCAATGGACTTTAAAGATTATTATGAAATCCTGGGTGTACCGCCAAACGCCGATAAAAAAGTGATCCAGCAGACTTACCGGCAATTGGCCCGAAAGTTTCACCCGGATGTTAACCCGGGCAACAAGGAAGCCGAAGAGAAATTTAAGACAATTAATGAGGCTTACCAGGTCCTGTCGAACGAAGAACAACGCAAGAAGTATGATGAACTGCGGGGTCAATACCAGCAGTGGCAGCAGACAGGCAGACACCAGCAGGATTTTGATTGGCAACAATGGTCAGCCTCGCCGGCAGGAAATGGGGCTGCTGGCGCCTCGCAACCTGGTGAAGGTGTACATGTTCAATATGTCAGTCCCGAAGACCTTGAAGACCTGTTCGGGAGTGATTCGCCGTATTCCGACTTCTTTACAAATATCTTTGGTCAGTCACGCAGAAGTGGCAGCGGCAGCAGCCAGGCGGCTCCTTCTTCCCCCCGAAAAGGACGGGATGTAGAGTACGAAATTGATCTGACCCTGGAGGAAGCCTATCAAGGTACAAATCGCTTGCTTGAATTAGATGGGCGCCGCATCCAGGCAGGAATTCCAGCCGGTGTGAACACCGGATCACGCGTTCGCCTGGCGGGACAGGGTGAACCGGGCCGAAACGGTGGTCCGGCAGGAGATCTATATTTGATCATCCACATTTTGCCCAATGAAACTTTCGAGCGCGCCAGCGATGACCTGCATGTCGATGTGCCGGTGGATATCTTTACAGCGATTGCCGGGGGTGAAGTACGCCTCCCAACCCTGGGGCGCCCATTGATTTTGACGATACCGCCCCGTACAAACGCCAACCGGAGCTTCCGCTTGCGCGGCAAAGGCATGCCCCTCCTGGGAAAGCCGGATAAATATGGCGATCTGTTTGCCCGGGTCAGGTTGGTGCTGCCGGAGGCGCTGACCGACCAGGAGATCAATACCATCCGTGAATTGGCTTCTGCCAGGCAAAAACGTTCATAGGCTTATACAAATGAGGTCAGTGTATGAATCCCAAGAATAGTTCAAGAAAAAGGTATTGGTATGGTCCATCCGAAGGCTTTGAAACGCGCTATCGCCGCCGTTTACAGGCTGATCTGGGAGTCGACCAGGCGACCGCTGAGACAATCCTGCGCTTGCACAATCAGGTCATTGAATTACAGGTGCAAATTCACCGGCTGGAGGTCGAGCTGAATGCCCATCATGCAAGCCGACAAATGCGTCTGGCTCAATACAAGGAAATCTATGACGAAGCCACATGGATCGAACTTGAATTTCAAGGATGAGAATTGATCAACTAAGACTGAGTACCGGCTAAGGATCGGACAAGGGCATCCAAACAGACGCCCGATTGCCAGGAGAACTGCCATGAACCTTGATAAATTCACCCAAAAAAGCCAGGAAGCCATCTTCAGTGCCCAACAGATCGCCCAGGATCTGCATCACCAGGCCATTGAACCCACTCACCTTCTACTGGCTTTGATACGCCAACAGGATGGGATCATCCCGGCTCTTGTAACCATAATAGCTGGCAGTGTGCAGGCGCTGCAGGAAGATCTGCAAAACGACCTTGAAAGACGCCCAAAAATCCAGGGAGCAACCATGGATGTGGGATTGGCACCTGCCACCACCGAGGTGCTGACCTCTGCCGAGCGCTATGCCAGGGGGATGCAGGATGATTACGTCTCCGTGGAACATATTCTGTTGGCCCTGGCCGATTCCAGCGAAGGTAAACGATTGGCGGGATACGGTCTGACCAAGGACACCATCCTGAACGCGCTCAAATCCATCCGCGGCAGCCAGCGGGTCAGCAATGAAAACCCTGAAGGCACCTACCAGTCGCTGGAAAAATATGGGCGTGACCTGACCGCCCTGGCACGCCAGGGCAAGCTGGATCCGGTCATTGGGCGTGACGAAGAAATCCGTCGTGTTGTTCAAATCCTGTCCCGGCGCACGAAGAACAACCCTGCCATCATTGGAGAGCCCGGTGTTGGCAAGACGGCCATTGCCGAGGGCCTGGCACAGCGCATTGTAAACGGAGACGTGCCGGAAGGTTTAAAGAAGAAACGCCTGATTCAGCTTGATATGGGCGCATTGGTGGCGGGGGCCAAATTTCGCGGCGAGTTTGAAGAACGGCTCAAGGCTGTCCTCAAAGAGATCACTGATTCGGCCGGGGAAATTATCCTGTTTGTGGACGAAATGCATACCGTGGTGGGGGCGGGCAAGGCTGAAGGCTCAATGGATGCCAGTAATATGTTAAAGCCGATGCTGGCGCGCGGTGAGCTGCATATGATTGGCGCGACCACGCTGGACGAATACCGCAAATACATTGAAAAAGATCCCGCCTTGGAACGCCGCTTCCAGCCTGTAATGGTGGAAGAGCCAAGCGTGGAAGACACCATCTCGATCCTGCGAGGCCTCAAAGAGCGCTACGAGGTGCATCACGGTGTGCGTATCACCGACCCGGCTGTCATTGCCGCGGCCACCCTCAGCGCTCGCTACATCACCGACCGGCGCCTGCCAGATAAAGCCATTGATCTGATTGACGAGGCGGCCGCCCGCTTGCGCACCGAGATCGACTCCAAGCCTCAGGCGCTGGATGAAGTGGACCGCCAGGTGATGCAGCTGGAGATCGAGCGTGAGGCCTTAAAAAAGGAAAAGGACAAGGCCTCGGTTGAACGTCTGGGAAAACTGGTGAAAGAACTGGCCGACCTGAAGGAGCGCTCGCGCCAGATCACGACACGTTGGCAGAACGAAAAAGAAGCCATCACTGAACTACGCACGGTCAAAGGGCAGATCGAACAGACACGCGCCGAGATTGAGCGGGCCGAGCGTCTATCCGAACTGGAAAAGGTGGCGCGTTTACGCTACGGCACCCTGCGCGAGCTGGAAGGAAAACTGGCTGAAGCTGAAAAACACTTGAAATCCCTGCAAGCCAAAGGCGCCTTACTGAAAGAAGAAGTGGACGCCGAAGAAATCGCCGCGGTGGTCGCCCGCTGGACAGGCATCCCGGTCTCCCGCATGCTCGAAGGCGAGACTCAAAAACTTTTGCACATGGAAGAGAGCCTGCACCAGCGTATCGTTGGGCAGGATGAAGCCGTGCAGGTTGTCTCAAACTCGGTTCGGCGTGCCCGGGCGGGACTTCAAGACCCCAATCGTCCAATCGGTTCTTTCATATTCCTGGGCCCCACAGGGGTGGGCAAAACCGAGCTGGCACGCGCCCTGGCTGAATTTCTCTTCAATGATGAAAAAGCCATGATCCGCATTGATATGAGTGAATACCAGGAAAAACATACCGTATAGCGACTGATCGGTGCTCCTCCCGGCTATGTCGGCTACGATGAAGGTGGTCAACTGACCGAAGCGGTGCGCCGCCGTCCCTATAGCGTGGTGCTGTTCGACGAGATCGAAAAAGCCCATCCGGAGGTTTTCAATGTACTTCTGCAGCTCCTGGATGACGGTCGCTTGACCGACGGCCAGGGACGCACGGTGGATTTCCGCAACACGGTGGTCATCATGACCTCAAACTTGGGCAGCCAACTTTGGGAGGGAGGCAAAACGGCATCACGTGACGACATGACACAGGTCTTACAAGCCCATTTCCGCCCCGAATTCCTTAATCGTATCGATGAAATCGTGATATTCCATCCGCTTGGCCGGGAGCAGCTGACGAGTATCGTGGATATCCTGCTGCGGCATGTCACGCGTCGGCTGGTGGAAAAAGGGTATTCTTTGGAAGTGAGCCCGGCGGCACGCCTGTACCTGACTGAGGTTGGTTATCACCCCGACTTTGGCGCCCGTCCGTTAAAGCGCGCCATCCAGCGCGAGCTTGAGGACCCTCTGGCCTTGAAAATCCTGGCAGGTGAGTTTCATGAGGGTGATCACATCCTGGTAGACCGTGGTGCTCAAGGATTGACTTTTTCAGCTTAAAATCCATGACCTCTACAACTAAAAAGCTCCGGATAGCAGGATCAATTGGAGTAGGAACCACCTTATGCCCAAGCCGATCTTCTTTGGAGTAGGCCAGAAATACCTTGATTTGGATGGACTGACGGATACCATCCTTCCCTGGGAGGATGGGCTGCGCGCACATACTGATCCCGGAACCTTTGAATGGTGGTATTTTGATGCCCAATTCGACGATGGGTCGACTGCAGTGATCGTCTTTGCCACCAAACCGATCATTAACCCGCGCGCTCCCCTGCTGCCCAACCTTTCCCTGACCATTTCCGGCCCGGATGGACGTAAGACAGCCGAGTTCGACTTGCCAATGGCATCTGAATTCTCCGCTTCAAAGGAGGCCTGCGATGTGCGCATGGGTCTCTCATTTGTACGCCAGGGGCACAAATACAGTTGTTGGACCTACACACTTCATGCAGAGACAAAGACCCAATCCGCCAATCTGGTTTTTACCGGAGTGGTTCCGCCCTGGCGCCCGGGCGCGGGCAAATCGTATTTCGGTGACCTGGAACATTACTTCGCCTGGCTGCCCGCCATCCCTTACGGAACTGTGGTGGGAACATTGACCTATGATGGGCAAACGCGCAGCGTATGCGGCACAGGTTACCATGACCACAATTGGGGCAACGTTCCCCTGCCCTCCATCCTGGACCACTGGACCTGGGGACGTGCACATGTGGGCGATTATTCACTGATTTTTGTTGAGCAGGTAGCAGCGCGAAGATTTGGCCTGCAACGTATACCGGTCTTCCTGTTGGCAAAGGGAGATAGAATACTGGTGGATGATGCCCGCCTTCTGACCATGCAGGCAGGCGAGATCATTCGACACCCGGGTGGGCGCGCCTACGCGCGCAGCCTGGATTTCCTGTGGTCATCCGGGAAGCAAAGCGTACAATTGGCCCTGCGAGATCCTCAGCTTATTGAGTTGGCCAGCCTGCTGGGCTTGCTCCCGCGATTTAAGCGCTCCCTTGCGCGCCTCGTGGCGAACCCATATTATTTCCGTTTCAAGGCCAAACTGGAGCTGGCGATCGACCTGGCGGATCTGCAGGACACGCAGTACGGCACAGCTTTATACGAATCGATGATGCTGAAATAGCTCAGAAACGTCTATTCATTATTGATGAAAAGCGCCTTCCGCCTGCCCAGGCTTTGATCTTGGTTACGAACGTCATTTCTTCTTGATGAACGTCCCCTTTTCCAGTTCATCGAAGGCCTGGCGCAGTTCAGTCTCCGTGTTCATGACGATGGGACCATACCAGGCTACCGGCTCGCGAATGGGCCGCCCGGAGATGAGCAGAAAGCGCACCGGGTAATCCTCCGTGTTGGCCAGGATCTGCTCACCATCCTCAAAGACGACCAGGGTGCGGTCACCCAACCAGGGATCGTGTTGGGTATCGAAGTAGTTGCTGCCTTCGCGTTCATAAGCAAAGGGATCCTTTTCGTCGCAGAAAGTGGCCTTGCCATCGATGATGTAGGCGATTACGGTATACCCGGGCGGTGTGGGGTAAGTAAAGCGAGTCTTGGCTGGAACGGTTATATCCAGATATTGTGGATCAATGACGATGTTCTCCACCGGCCCGCACACACCAGCCACTTCACCACAAATGACGCGCACTGTTATTCCGCCTTCCAGGCTCACAACGGGGATCTTTTCACTTTTCACATCCTGGTAGCGTGGGACCATCATTTTGTTGGCACGCGGCAGGTTGGCCCATAGTTGAAAACCGTACATGCGTCCTTCCGGATCGCCCTCCGGCATTTCCTGGTGGAGAATACCACTCCCCGCGGTCATCCACTGCACATCGCCGGCAGTGATTGCCCCGTGGTTGCCCATGCTGTCGCCGTGCTCCACCCTGCCTCTTAGTACATAGGTGATTGTCTCAATCCCGCGGTGAGGGTGCCAGGGAAATCCTAGAGCATAATCCTCCGGCTTATCATTCCGAAAGTCATCCAGCAGCAGGAAAGGATCGAAGGTGCGAGTATCACCAAAGCCAAAAGCTCGGTGCAGATGTACTCCTGCTCCTTCAATGGTGGGCTTGCTTCGATATGCTTTGTGGATCTTCCGAATCTTTATCATCTTGTCTCCTTGGTTATCTTCCCATTACCATAAAAATGCCACGCTGCGTTTGCCCAGGATCTGATCATCAAATACCACTTCGGCTGGCTTGTCCGCCATCCCAAGGCATACATGGACTGGGAGTAAATGTTCCTCCCTGGGGTGGCAGTAGCGTGCAGAAGGAGCTTTTTCCCATTCGATCAGGCGCTGTTCACGCTCGGACTGGGGGATCTGGCCGGTACATACCCCTATCAGCCAATCTTGGAAGGCGTCATTGGCAGGATCAGGGGCGCCATTTTCCTGCCAGTTAAATGCCCTCAGGTTGTGGAACGAGAATCCAGATCCAACCACCAGGATGTTTTCGTCCATCAATTCGCCCAAAGCTTTTCCAAGGGCAATGTGCGCGGCCGGGTTCAGACCGCGCAGCAAGGAAAGTTGGAGGGAAGGAATATCTGCGTCAGGGTACATCATCTTAAGTGGTATGAATAAGCCATGGTCAAATCCGCGCTGAGGGTCGATGCGGGTTGGTATATTATTCTTTCTCAAGCTTTCAGCAATTCGATTGGCAAGCGTCTGGGCTACCTGGGGCTGGGTATGTGATTTCATAGGCTTCGTCCGGGAATCCATAATAATCATAGAACATTACAGGATTTTTGGATCCTATCAGAGTGGCTGCGTTTTCTTCCCAATGGGCGCTTATAACAAGGATCGCTTCCGGCTTTCTCAAGCGGGCAGGCAGTCGGGTCATGAAATCGATCATGGCTTTATGGCTGGCATCTCCCAAAATCGGCAGGGGTCCCCCGCCATGAGAGAAATAAACAATGTGGGCTCTATTTTTAGGATTTTTCTCTTCCATTCTTATCTCCTTTTACCATACCTGCACATTACAGGGCGAAAGACTATCGCGATGAAAAATCCATCGGAGTTTAGGATAATGATCTCCGCATCCAGCCTTAGCAATCTTTCTTATCAAACAACGTTATGACGTCTGTTTTATTCGGAATGACGCACAGAAATTCAAAATTTTCTTCCCCGATATTTTGGTACCAATGCGGTACTCCTTCCGGGATAAAAAGCACATCCCCTGTCCTGACTTCATGTTTTTCATCACCAATTCCAACCATGGCGTGACCTTTTAACACATATTGTTCATGTTCGACCGTGTTGGTATGCTTTGGCATTCCACCTCCGGGCTGCATCACGAAACGGCGCATGGCAAAATTTGGTCCTTCCTGAGCTGAGATCAGAACCTGCATGCTGGTCAAATCCCCGGCTTTGACGATGGTTGCCTGTACATCCTTTGAATGTTTAACTGTCATACCTTCCTCCAAACCCGACGATAATTCCCTGCTCTCTATTCTTTATTCTCTACTCTCTATCTTGTGTCTACTGACCTTGCCGGCTTCCACCTGCCAAATTTCGGACTTCTCAATAAATTCGGGCGAAAATAGCTTCAAGTCAGTGGTGGTTAGCACTGCCTGCTCAATTTTCTCCAGGTAGGTCAGGAGGTCCAGCCTGCGCTGCGTGTCCAATTCGGCCAGCACCTCATCGAGCAGCAACACCGGCCATTGGCCGGTGCGGACTTTCATCCATTCGATCTCGGCCAGCTTGAGAGCCAGTAATGTTGTACGCACCTGTCCACGCGAGCCGTAATCCGACAGGTCGATCCCATTGGCATAGAAACGCAGATCGTCCCGGTGCGGGCCCAGCACGGTCACACCCCGGCGTGTCTCCTCGCTGCGGCTTTGCCTGAGCGCCTCCAGGAATCCCAAGCGGATATCCTCCTCGCTGAGGCCATTTCGCTGGACTGGTGTCTTTAATATCATCGCAATTTGCCCCTGCGGCTGTGGGAGTGGATCATAAGCAGGCTGGTAATGCAGTCGCAGAACCTCGGTCGCACGTGTCAGTTCCTGGTGGATGCGTGCGGCCAGCTTCTCGATCTCATGGATGGCTTGGATGCGCCGTAGAATAATGGCAGCTCCCGTACGGGTGATTGAATCATCCCAAAAATCCAACTGGGATGGATCTCCACCGCGCTCGGCCAGCAACTTGAGCAAGGCATTCCGCTGCGCCAGAGCTTCGGCATACTCACTCAACATTTGGGCATAGCCCGGCACAGTTTGCGACAGCGCAAGGTTGAGGTAGCGGCGGCGATGGTCGGGTCCGCCCTCAATGATCTGGGTCATCTGCGCCACAAAAATAACCGCATTAAAATGCCCGATGACCTCCGCCAGCGGGCGCTTGACGCCATCCAGCAGGATTTCCTTCCGCAGCCGCTGTCCTGTGGCGCCGACCGGTTCAAGTACCAACCGCGCCTCAAGCCTGTGTTTTGCCGGTCCACGCGTGTACTCAGCCACCAGCCGCCCAACCGCCAAATCCTTCCGAGCCTCGATGAAATTAACCAGCTGCCTGTCTGTATGGGTTTGGAATGACGAGAAAGCCGCCAGGAAGTATATGGCTTCGAGCATGCTGGTCTTGCCCTGTGCGTTACTCCCGGTCAACAAAACAACCCGCCGGGGGAAGTCCATATCCAGGCGGGTGAAGCTGCGGAAGTTCGTCAGAGAGAGATGGTTCAGATACATGAAATTTTATGATGTATTTGACTGGTTCAGACATTATCCAATGGTGGTTGTTCCGGCTGTGGTTTCCAGACCTTGGTAGCGCGGTCGGTGAATACAATGCCATTAATGTGGTCAATCTCGTGTTGGAAAATGCGCGCCAGCCAGCCTTTTGCCTTTACTCTCATCGGTTGACCCCGCCGGGACAGTCCTTTGACTGTCACCGCCAGAGCTCGCTGCACCTCGCCCTGCCAGCCCGGGACGGATAAGCAGCCTTCTATGCCCTCTTCAGTTTCTTCAGACGCAGTCTTGATCTCTGGATTAATCATCACAAAAAGCTTCTTGGGTGCGTTTTCTTCCTCTTCATTCTCGACATATTCAACCACAATCACCCGCTCCGAAACACCGACTTGCGTAGCCGCCAGCCCAACGCCGGGAGCTGCACGCATTGTATCGATCATATCCTCAATCAGGATCTGCAGTTCTTCATCAAAGCGGGTGACCAGCCTGGCTTTACGACGCAGGATCGGGTCAGGGAGTGTTACGATTTGTCTCAATGCCATAATTCACCGATAAATCCAGAATTTGGAAACTTATTCTTCAGTTTGATCTGGAGCCTTAAGATTCTGTGTACTTCCTTGGGTTTTTTGATCACTCCGAAATGCCTCCGAGGTCTGGTGGTACATTGCAAAGAACTCGGCTAAACGATCCCGTTCAGCCAGAACTTCGGCCTGGTTCTTTCGTTCGATACGAGCCATCCGGCGATTGTCAATATCCTGCTGGACACCAGTAGGATTATAGACGTCAAAAAAATCCATCTGCGTCTTCCCAACAGAGATATAGACATTTCCATAGTTAAAAATAATCTGTAATAGGCCTCGCCGTTCAGCATCAGTGCTCAAGATATTATCCAGAGGGGCTGACCTTCTTTCCTCCCTGCCCAACGGCTTGCGATCAATATCGAAGATCTGGTCGGCTGTGACCCTAAAGATATCATTGCTCCAATCCCAGTATTGATATATCCACCAGAAAAAAGCCACGATCAGCCCAATGATCAGGATGGTGAGAAAGGGATCCGACCTGGGATTGGGTCCGCCAACAGGGGGTCCAGGCAGATGAGTAGACCGGTAGACAGTCAGCACAAGGGCCAATATGAAAAGTGCACCAGGCAGCCACGTCTGGAAAAATAAAACAATCCAATGTTTACGATAGGTGATTGTCCCGGCCTTATCTTCGAAGCGTACTTTGAAGATATTCAGCCTGTCGAATATATCTTTCAATTTGAGCACCTTGTTCGTTACCACCTTGGGAGCTGGAGCTGAGGCAGAGGATTTGACTTCCTCTGTAACCGGTAACCCCAATTTTTGGCGGATGGACCGCTTCAAAGCATCAACATCTGTTCTATTCGTTACTTTTTTCACACGGATCCAATGCTCATCAATTAAGGAAGCCGCCTGGTAGGGATTGGAAACATGATAAAAGGGTATCCTCCCGACAAATGTGCGCACGATGACATCCCCATAACCCAATATGCGTCCCACCTGGTCGGTTTCAACGCCAACTGCCAGGATGGTGCTCAACGGGGCTTCCTGCCGGCTGTCGTATAAGGCAACAACCTTTTCCAGCCAGATCGCACGCAGACTGGTCACAATGTAATAATCATTGCTCCAATCCACCGCTCGCCAAGCGATCCAGGCAATATCAAGCGCAAAAGCTGCTATTGCGAGATAAAAAATGGGCTGTACCTTCGAAAGCAGATAACCCACCATCAAGCCGATTGGTAGGATAAAGGCCAGGGTCGGCAGAATCATGGCTTCCCACAGTAATATCGGGTGCTTTCGAGATAGAAAATAGATTACCTCACCAGGCTCCAACCAGTCAAACTGCATCTTGCGTGCCAATCTGTGAGTGGAGATTGCAACTTCAAAATTTGGTTTGAAGATGCTGATCTGCTTTAGAAGTTTGTCCAAATCTCTTTTTGAAAGAACCAACAGGAGCACATCTGTCTGTGCATAAATTGAAGTTGAATAAAATCCTTTGGAGATCAGGGTTTCTTCCCCAAAGTAATCGTCCGGTACCAATACAGATTGTTGCTGGTCCTTTTTTTTCTCCTTACGCGTAACCCGGACATTACCACTGAATATTAGAAAGAAACTATGCGCTTCATCGCCCTGCTTTACCACCAATTCGCTTGCTTTGCAGGGTTTTTCGCTCAATTTGGCTGCAACTCCTGCCAATTGGTCATCATCCAAGCCTCGGAAAAGGTGGATTCTCTTTAGAAAAGCAATACGGTCTGCGATATCTACTGTCACGGTTTTATTCTAGCATGAATCAAAGAATATGGAGCTAAATCTTGTCGGCTCGCGAAGGCATTTCAACCGGCTGGTCAGGTGGCACGAACCCAGAATGACTCCGCAAAACAGATACAAAAATGGCAGGCTGTCTTTGCACGTGCCAAGGACCTGTTTCCTGGGAAGAATATTGCCCAAATGACCAGACAAGCCTTAATGGTCTTTGGTCAATTCCGCTCACTTTAACCCATCTGGTACAATGGGAATATGAAACGATGGCAATTCTGGGTTGGTGTTTTAATCAGCGCATTTTTCCTGTGGTGGGCCCTCAATAAATTGAATCTGGGCGATTTTTGGAAGGCCGTCAAGACTGCCAATTATTGGTGGATCCTGCCTGGCATAGCCGTGTATTTCATCGCCGTATGGGCACGCGCCTGGCGCTGGCATTATCTTCTAAAGCCGGTCAAGGCTATCAAGACACGCGTGATGTTTCCTGTTACCTGCATTGGCTATATGGGCAATAATATCTACCCGGCGCGGGCTGGGGAAGTGTTGCGGGCCGTGGTGCTCAAGCGGCGGGAAGGCGTCCCGGTCTCCGCCTCGCTGGCAACCATAATCGTCGAGAAATTCTTCGATGCAGTGATCATGCTGGGTTTTGTTTTCGTAAACTTGCCGGAACTTGCCAGGTTGAAAGGAAGTTCAGGTTTCATTGGAAACATCCAACAAGTGGCCATCATTGGCACCATACTGGCTTTCATCATCCTGCTTATCTTCCTGCTGGCAGCCATGTTCCCATTGATCACGGCGAGATTCGGACAATGGTTCATCGACCGGCTGGTACCCAAGCGTTTCCGCGTGCAAAGTTCCGGAATAATGCACAAATTCCTGGATGGGTTGGCCTCCCTGCGATCACCTGCCAATATATTGATGGTTTTCCTCACATCCGTGGTGATCTGGCTGTTGGAGACAGGCAAATATTGGCTTGTAATGCACGCCTTCAATTTTCAAGTCAGCTTTTTCGCCCTGATGTTGATGAACGGCATTGTCAACCTGATCACGATCATCCCGGCTGCGCCAGGATACATTGGTACGTTCGACGCATCCGGAATTGCTGTGCTGGTTGCCTACGGGGTAGACCAGGCGACTGCGGCCGGATATACCATCGTTCTGCATGTGGCACTCTGGCTCCCGATAACGGTGGTTGGTGCTTACTATATGGCACGGGAAGGCATCAAGTGGAGCGAAACGTTGAGGAGGGAAGAAGAGGCCCAATCTCCATAAAAAGGCAGAATCAATACACCGGCAGCTTTGGATCCACTTCCCTCGCCCAGGCATTGATCCCACCGTGTAAGTTCTTGACCCTCTTGAAACCGGCGCTTGTGAGAAGTTCAAGGGCACGGCTGGAACGTGAACCGGTTTTACAGAAAAGCACAATTTCCTGTGCACTGTCCAATTCGTGCAGGCGGGCAGCCAGCTGGCCCAATGGATACAACTCCTCTCCCGGCAGGGAAGAGATCGCTACTTCATGCGGTTCGCGCACATCGATAAGGCGGATCTTCTCGCCACGTTCAATCCGGGCAGCCAGTTCGGTGGCGGAAATTTCCCATTTCCTGCTGCTGGGATCTTCCTCGTGTTCGGTACCGGGAACACCACAAAATGCATCGTAATCGATCAGTTCTGTCACTTCCGGATTCGTTCCGCAGACTTTGCAGTGCGGGTTCTTCTTTAACTTAACATAATCGAACGACATTTCCAGGGCGTTATAGAGCAGTAGCCGCCCGACCAGGGTTGATCCGATGCCTAGAAGTAATTTTATGGCTTCCGTGGCCTGTATCGTCCCTATGGTACCTGGTAGAACCCCCAGTACCCCGGCATCAGAGCAGGAAGGTACCAACCCGGGGGGAGGCGGCTCGGGAAACAGGCAGCGATAGCACGGACCGATACGGGCGTCAAAGACGCTGGCCTGGCCTTCAAAGCGAAACACTGCCCCATAAACCAGCGGTTTTCCAGTCAGCACACACAGGTCGTTGGTCAGGTAACGGGTCGGGAAGTTGTCTGTGGCATCCAGGATCACATCGTATGGTTCGGCGATCCGCATCGCGTTTAAGGAAGTAAAGGGTTCATCAAACACATCCACGCGGACAGACGGATTGAGATCAAGCAGATGCCGCCGGGCAGACTCCACCTTGCGTTGACCCACATTTCCCGTCGCATGGATGACCTGGCGCTGCAGGTTTGATTCATCCACTACATCATAGTCAACCAACCCGATGTGACCCACCCCCGCTGCAGCCAGGTATATGGCAGCCGGCGATCCCAAACCTCCAGTGCCAACAATAAGGATGGAAGCCGCCTTCAGTTTTTGTTGCCCTGATAATCCGATTTCGGGGATGAGCAGGTGACGGGAATAACGTAATATCTCTTCGCGGGTAAGTTCTGGAAGCATGGGTTAATTATACGTCGGTTGTTCTTGAGTCCGATAGCCTTCAGTCTGGTATCTTCGTAATAAAGATTTCATAACCAGTGATTTTCCATCGGGAGATTCAAACAGGAAGACTTCCAATCCATTTATCATCCGACTAGATGGAGAAATCTTCGCCTGCCCAGCTATTTTCCTTGGGTGGATGTACATGTGGGATTTTGGTGGTTTGCCCATCGAAGCGAGTTTCAAGGGCGTCCACGCGTTCCATCAATTGTCGCAGTGATAATCCAACCACATCCGGCAGGGAGGTGTGGTTCAGGTCGGGTGCATCGCCTAGGTGGTGCGGATGGGAGCGTTTGACGATCTGCCCGGGTACACCCACCACAACTGAGTTGGCTGGGATTGTCTTTACCACAACTGCGTTGGCGCCAATGCGGCTGTCGTCACCGATGGAAATCGCGCCAAGCACTTTGGCTCCTGCGCCGATGACGACCCGATCCCCGATGGTTGGATGCCGTTTCCCTTTTTCAAGGCTTGTCCCTCCCAGGGTTACTCCATGGTAGAGCGTAACATCTGTGCCAATCTCGGTCGTCTCACCGATGACCACCCCCATCCCATGGTCAATAAAGAAACCGGGACCAATCACAGCACCGGGATGGATCTCCACTCCAGTCAGGTTACGGGCAACCTGGGAAATCCAGCGCCCAAGGAATTTGGAATTATGCATCCAGAGCCAATGGGTGATACGATGAGCCCAGATGGCGTGAAGGCCCGAATAGACCAGGAAGACCTCAAGGCGGGAACGGGCCGCCGGGTCGCGCTCAAGGACAGAATCCAGGTCCCTGCGGATGGAAGCAAATAAACCGCGCCGATAGGGTGCATGTACCATTTGTGTCATGGATGCTATTTGATTTGTATTCATAAAATTTATTCCTCATTTGCAAGGTTGGCAAACAGCGCGGTGCTGAGATAACGTTCTCCAAACGATGGGATGATGACCACAACCAGTTTCCCGGCATTTTCCTGGCGGCTTGCCACCTGCAGGGCCGCCCAGGTAGCCGCCCCGGAGGAGATACCCACCAACAAACCTTCTTCCTTGGCCATACGGCGGGCTGTTTCCATGGCGTCGTCGTCTTTGACGCGGATGATCTCATCATAAATGTTGGTATTCAATATTGCTGGTACAAAGCCCGCACCCAGACCCTGGATCTTGTGCGGACCTTTCAACCCACCAGAAAGTACCGGGGAGCCGTCCGGTTCAACGGCAACAACACGAACGGAAGGCTTGCGGGATTTGAGTAATTCGCCCACGCCAGTGATTGTGCCGCCTGTACCCACGCCGGCCACAAGCAAGTCCACCTGACCTTCGGTATCGCGCCAGATTTCCTCGGCAGTAGTCTTTCGGTGAATCTCGGGGTTGGCCGGATTGTTAAACTGCTGAGGCATGAAGAATTTCGCGTCAGATGCAGCTATTTCTTCAGCCCGGCGAATGGCTCCGGCCATCCCTTCCGCACCAGGGGTCAGGATGAGTTCCGCCCCATAGGCACGCAGCAACATGCGGCGTTCCTTGCTCATCGTCTCGGGCATGGTCAGTATGCAATGGTACCCTTTGGCTGCAGCAACCATCGCAATGGCGATTCCGGTATTTCCGCTGGTTGGCTCTATGATGATCTTTTCTTTGGTCAATTCGCCGGACTTTTCGGCAGCTTCGATCATCGCCGCACCAATGCGATCCTTCACGCTGTGGGCAGGGTTGTAGAACTCCAGCTTGGCTACCACGTCAGCACTTGCGCCTGCCGTCAGTCGATTCAGGCGAACGAGTGGAGTATTGCCTATTAGTTCAATTACGTTCTTTGCGATTTTCATCTAAATCTCCATCAAAAAATATATTACACAAAATATCCCGCAGGTTTGGATAGACCATCCTAATAAGGCGATAAAACCTTGGGGTGGTTCGTATTATAAATAATCAAGTCAGCAGGCAAACAAAAAGATGGCGCGTGGCGCCATGCGAAGAAAATCATCGCATGCGGGGTTCGACCACCATCTTTTTATACTTGGCAGGATTAACGCTTGGAAAAGGTGATGGTTACGATCCCCGCCGTAGACACATGCAAGAAAACATTCAATGGCTCCAAATATTTATGAGATAACTGATAGAAATTATATGATTTTTCTGCAATTTGTCAAGGAAAAAGGAAAATTGAGAGCGGCCTTCCGGCCGCTCTTCTGATAAAGCTATTCTTCCTTCTTTGCTTCCAGTTCCTTCTGGTGGGCAGCTATGATTTCCTGGGCCAGATGGTTGGGAACAATCTCATAGCGATCCAACTCCATCGTGAAGACTCCTCGTCCGCCAGTTATGGAGCGTAATTGGGTTGTATAGCGCAACATTTCGGCCAGGGGCACTTGAGCCACCACCACTGTACGACCACGCTCTGATTCGGTACCCTGGACTCGTCCACGCCGGCTGTTAAGATCACCCATTACGTCACCCATATTGGCATCCGGGATGACGATGCGGACATTCATGATCGGCTCAAAGAGTACCGGGCTGGCATCCCGGACGGCCAGCTTGAAGGCCTCGCGTCCGGCAATTTCAAATGCCACCGGCTTGGAGTCAACCGGATGTTCCTTGCCATCATAAACAATGACGCGCACGTTGCTGAGTGGGAACCCCGCCATGACGCCGGTTTGCAAAGTGGCGGCAATACCTTTTTCAATGGCAGGCAGGTAGGATTTGGAAAGGTTCATTCCCACCAACTCATCAGTGAACTCAAAATCGCTTTCCGGGCATGGCTCGATCCTCAACCAGACTTCGCCAAACTGGCCGGCACCACCGGATTGCTTCTTATGGCGGTACATGGCATCAGCCTTTTTTGTTATGCCTTCACGGTAGGGGACTTTCGGTTCAGCAGTTGTCAAGCCGACCTGCAGTTTGCCTTCAGCACGCCGGATGGCCACGTCAATATGCTGGTCACCCATGCCCTGAAGGATGGTCTGACCAGTAGCTTTTTCCTGGTACCAGGAAAGAGTCATATCCTCTTCGCACAGGCGGGTTAGCGTGGGTGAAATCTTGGCGGCATCGGCCTGGGTCTTGGGTCGGATGGCTACCCGGAAAAGGGCATGCGGATAAGCCGGCACAGGCAGGGTTAGGGGATGAGCCCGGTCGCAAAGGGTATCGCCTGTGGTTGTGGAGGTCAGTTTTGCAACAATGGCAATATCACCGCTATGAACAAGCTTGATGGGGAAGGTATCCTTGCCACGCAGGATGGAAAGCCCAGCCATGCGTTCTTCCGCGCTTTTGTTCTGGTTCCAAATGCGTGAATCTCCCTGCAAAGACCCGGAATAAACCCGGAAATAGGTCAACTTGCCAACGAATGGGTCAGCAGTGGTTTTCCAGACATATAATGCCAGCGGCCCTGAATCCACTGCTGTGAGAGTTTCCTCCCCACCCTTGCCCTTGGCAACCACCGGGGTTTCCTTGGGGGAGGGCATCAGACTGATGATGGCATCGAGCAGCGGAAGGCTGCCTTTTTCGTGTCCGCCAGCCGCTGCAAATACCAGGATATAGGCCTGGGAACGCAATATGGCCTTAAGGCCGCGCATCAATTCCTCGTTGGTCAGCTCACCGCTTTCCAGGTACTTCTCGAGAAGAGCGTCCTCTCCTTCGGCAGCCGCTTCGACCAATTTCATTCGGGCTTCTTCGGCGGTCGCTTTAAAGTCCGCCGGGATCTCTTCACCAGCCTTGCCCTCATTGGCATAAGCTTTCATGCTGATAAGATCAATCACTCCCTTGAAGGCGGCTTTTTCACCCCAGGGCAGTTGCACCGGCACCAGCCTGGTGGGGGAGTATTCCTGCACGGACGCCATCGCCTGATTAAAATCAGCGTTGTCGCGGTCCATTTTGTTGATTACCACAATGCGCGGTAGCTTGAACGTATCGCAGTAATTCCAGACAATTTCCGTGCCGACCTCAAGCCCGGCCACCGAATCGACCAGGATGACAGCCCCGTCGACAACGCGCAACGCCGATACCACTTCCCCGATAAAATCAGTATAACCAGGCGTATCGAGTACATTTATCTTGTGGTCTTTGTATTCAACCGGGATGACCGATGTGGAAAGAGAAAGCTTGCGGCGGATCTCTTCGTCTTCAAAATCCGAAATAGTCGAACCGTCCTCTATTTTTCCCAGGCGGGAGGTACCCCCGCTCCCATGCAGGAAGGCTTCCGCCAGCATGGTCTTCCCGCCGGAACCATGCGAGACGAGAGCAATGTTTCGGATGAATTCAGTTGTATACTCTTTCATGTACGAACCTCATATGATGGGATGCTTCAAGCGGGCTGATTATACCTTAATTCCAAACCAGGAAGTCGAGGGGGGATGCGGCATGCCATACGTGATAAAAAAATATGAGAAAATCATACGGGTCTTCTTAAAAGCAATGTGACTGGTTGGATTTAATCCAATGAGCCCTAACTATCATTTGTGAAAGAATTCATATATGAGCTGACGGATTTGATCTTGGAACCAGACCTGATTAATGCCAGTTCCTTTTCTTCAAATGCTATGGAAAGATGTGACATTTAGCTCTAAACTTAAGACGCTTGGCATATATACTTTGGAATTTTCATGCGCCATACTATTGATAGAATGAATATGGATTTTAAACGGGCAGAGCCCGATTAAAACCCATATTTGTCCATTCTCGGCAGCGATTGCCAATGAGCCCAGCGAATCTTGTACCGAGTCCTTTCAGCCTACATTCGCATGATGTTGCCTGGCTATCCACCCATGAGATTTGAATGAAATATACTGGGAAGGAGGTGAATGCATTAGAAAGGAACCCGTAATGAGTAGTCTATGACCCATATTGGCTGAGCATTGGCCAACCATAAAATTACTTTCTAACTAAATCATCTGATCCACGAGGAGGAATCTGTCATGAGTAAGCATACCACCTGGCGGGCACTGGCAGTGTTCGTCACCCTTGTTTTACTTTTCTCCCAATTTGCTTCAGTTTTGGCAGCCCCTGCTGCCGCTCCAGCCGCTCCTGTATCATTCACCATCTTGCATACCAACGACTTCCATGGACAATTGCAGGCCGCCGATCCGGACCCCAACAAAATCAGCACACCGGGTATGGCGCGCACAGCCCGCGTGATTAATGCAATTCGAGCAGCCAAGGGCGCGGATAACGTCCTTCTGGTGGATGCCGGCGACGAAATGCAGGGCAGCCTGCTTTCGAACCTGGGCGATGGCACCGCAGGCGGCAAGGGCATTCCCACCATTGCAACCTTTAATGCCATGGGCTATAACGTGGCGACCTTTGGCAACCACGAATTTGACTGGGGTCAAACAGTTCTGGCCGCCCGTACCACTCAAGCTACGTACCCCTTTGTCACCTCTAATATCGTGAAAATGGACGGGGTGGATTGTGCTTCTTCCGGCTGGACCAAGCCAGATTTTGCGGCTGCTCCCTATGTCATCAAGACCATCGGCACCGCACCCAATCAGGTGAAGATAGCCTTCATCGGTGTTACCACCCTGGAAACACCGACAATTACCATTGCCTCGTCCACAGCTGGTCTGTGCTTCAAAGACCCGACAGCTTCCATCGAGCACTATTACAGCCAGATGAAAACCGATGGCGCAGATGTGATTGTTGTGCTCAGCCACCTGGGCTACGCAGATGGAGGATATGGTTATGGCATTCCGGTGTATGGCGACCAGACCCTGGCCAAGAACCTGATCACCGATGGCAATCCGGTTAACCTTATCATTGGTGGTCACAGCCACACCAGTGTCGCCGCTCCTGGAACAACGGTTACCGTATCGGGCAAGACCGGCTCCACCCTGGTGGTGCAGGCCGCCTACAACGGACGCCGTGTCGGTCAGGCAGATATCACCGTCGGCGCCGATGGCTCCGTATCCATCAGCTGGAAGGTGACAGTCTGGACACAGAAAAATACTTCTGCCACTCCCGCAATCCCGGCTTCCGTATGGAGGACCTTTACTACTTCCAGCGCCTTTACAGAGGATACCAATGTCACGGAAGACGCAGGTGTTGCCGCTGTGATCAATACCTATGCCAACGACCCAACCTACCTGGCGTTGGTCAACCAGGAGATTGGCTATTCGGCGGTTGACCTGGGGCGCAACGGCGGTATTTCTGACAACATGATGGGCGCTTTCATTGACGACGCCATCTATAATTTCCTGAACACCGACACCGATCCGACCAATGATATTGATATGTTCTTCAACAATGCTGGCGGCATCCGCACGGATTGGTGTTATGTTGCCGGCGTCTGGCAGACCTCAGGCTGCACCAACACCGGACTGCACGATCCCGGGTTGTTGACCTATGGCAACATGTTCACCGTTCTGCCCTTTGGCAACGCCACGGTTGTCGGAAAGATGACCGGCGCCCAGATCCTGGATGTGCTGAACCATGCTGGTGAAATTGCGCACTCCGCTTCTTCGCCCGCAGGCGCCGTCCAGCCCGCTGGTATCAAGTACAAGTATTACGATTATAGAGATACCAACCCGGGCCCACAACCTTATGCCTGGGGCGCTTACGATGCATGTGTGGTGAACAAGGTTTCCAAAGTTTGTGAACCTTTGGACCTGAAGAAAACCTACAGTGTGGGTACCAACGAATTCCTGGCTCCAGCTGGCGGCGATAACTATTCCGGCTTCAAGTACATGACCAATGTTACCTACTGGGGTGACATGCTTAATGCCGTCAATGCATATGTCGCAGCCACCTATGGAACCGCCGCAACAGCCTATAAAGGCCCTAACGGCGATGGCACCCTCGATGGACGAATCGGTCAGAATGGCGACGGCGATACCACCTATGACGTTGGTGAAATCGTCCCGTTGACCATCCTGCACCACAACGACTCACACGGCAACCTGGTCAAGGGTCAGTATGTTGGTTACACCCAGCTCGCCACGTTGATCAAGCAGGAACGCGTGCATAACCCCGAACGCACCCTGCTGCTCAATGCAGGTGACAGCATCCAGGGTGATGCGATGAGTTATTACTTCAAAGACGCTGGCGGTGGTTTTGCCTCGGATGGCACAGCCTTGCCACCCGCTCTGCAGATCAACCCCTTCATCGCCGTGACGAACAGCATGAACTATACCGCCATGACCCTGGGCAACCATGAATTCAACTTTGGTCCCAAGGTCTTCGGGGACGTCTTCAGGCTGGCCAATTACCCCCTGTTGGGAGCCAACCTCACGGACAGCGGAGCGTACGGCATCCTTAAGATGGCCGAGCCAATTCCGGTAAAAGACAGCATTTCTGTCTCCCTTTCAACCGGTACTACTTCGCCGCTCAAAGTAGGCATCCTGGGCCTCACCAATCATCGCGTGCCCAATTACGAGCTGCCCAGCAACATCCCCGGCCTGACCTTCAGCAACCCGATCACCACCGCTCAGAACCTTGTGCCGGCTCTACGCGCAGCCAACGACGTGGTTCTTGCGTTGACCCACATCGGCTTCACGGAAAACCCGAGCAGTGTTGAAATCGATGCAAACGTTGATACCAACCTGGCAGCCACGGTCAGCGGGATTGATGCCATCATCGGCAGCCACAGCCATACCAACCCGGCGACCGGTTTCGGTCCCTATAAGTATTTGCCGACCATTGTCGCAGCCCCGGATGGCAAACCTGACATCATCAACCAGGCCTACCGCTATAACAATACCCTGGGAGAGGTGGTGATCGGTCTACGCTCCGTTGGTGACACTGACGCTGACGGTGATGATGAATATGCTGTAGTCAGCGAGAGCGGGCGTTACATAACCGTCACAATGACCACCGCTGAAGATCCTGCCACCAAGGCCATCATGGATCCATACGTTGCCCTCCTGGCCGCATATAACACCAAAACCATTGGCCAGACCACGGTTCCCATCGACACGACCAATGCCTATGTGGGAGAAACCAACGCGGCCAACCTCCAGGCAGACGCATCAATCTTTGAGCTGAATTCCCATGGCATCACACCAGACTTCCATATTTCAGGTGCCATGACGCAATCCAGTCCAAAAGTGCTCTTCCCGACCGCCACCATCATCAACCCGCAGACGATCAAGATCTCTGACATGTTCACTCTCATGCCGTACGAGAACTCACTGGTGGTGATCAGCATGAACGGCCCGCAGATCAAGACCGTGCTGGAACGCGGCTACCGCAACTACTATTACTACAAGTATGTTTCGGGTTATGGTGGGTATTCCTACTACACCACCTGCATGCTGGATACAAATTCTGGAAACCAGATCAGGTACGACGACCAGTATCCGGCACTGCCAAACGGAAATAACGTTGTCTCGTACAAGATTGGCGGTGTACCCGTGGACTTCACCGATGCTACCAAGTTCTACAAGGTCTCCACGGTCAACTACCTGGCAGCGGGTTCCTGCAACTTCAATGATGCAGGGGTGACCCTCTGGCCGCTCAACCAGATCGTCAACGATACGCAGTACTATGTGCGTGACGCAGTGATCGATTACATCACCAACCAGGGCACCATCGCACCTGCCATTGAAGGCCGGATCAAATTCACTGCCGTTGACCAAGTATTCAAGTTTATTTTGCCGTGGGTAGTAAAGATGTATCCCCTTCATCTCCAATAGCAGATGAGGTAATATCGTAGATTGCCCCGGCAATCAATACAGACTTCCGAAATCTTCATGATTTCGGAAGTCTTTTTTTCTGAATATCAAAAAGAGAAAATGTTTACTGATTCATGCCGGAGGAGCGTTCAACGGGGCTCCACAACGATCTTGATAGCCGTGCGGACATTGCCCTCAATTTCCAACTCCACGAATTCTGGCACGGCCACCGCGTTAATTTCGTCGCCCTTCAGGTAGCCTACAGCCAATATCAGAGCCTTGATGGCCTGATTGACAGCCCCGGCTCCAATCGCCTGGACTTCCGCCCGTTTGTGTTCCCGCACCATGCCTGCGATTGCTCCAGCCACTGCGGACGTACGCGAAGTTGCGGCCACTTTGATTATGTCCATAGCATTTCTCTCTTTAAAGATCAATCGACAAGCAGGGACAATAATCCTATAAAGATTGTACAAGATTTTATTGCACAATTCAAGAGGGGTTGGAAGAATTGTTAGGGTGTTCTTAAAGTCGAAGGAAAAGGTCTAGAGCCTCAAGCGGATGGGCGCTGAAATACCTTCTGGCGGTTGGGATTGTGCGGTACTTCTTTTTTGCGAGCAGGATACCCAAAAGTAGATTATTGAGACAGGCCATAGCATGACCTGCCTTTCCTTTCGTCATGCGAGTGTAGTCTTCTCTCAAGGTGACATCCCGGCGATAATGTAGACCGTTCTCGATGCCCCAATAAGAGCGGGTGTTGTGGAGTAGTTGCTGGGGAGCAATTTTTTCCCTTGATAGGCTGGTAAAACCATATTCGATCTGATCTTGGATTTCGCCCGTTTTGAAGGCGACAAAACGGCGTTCCAGCTTGAAGACCTGTTCCAAGTATGGCCAATCCAGGAAATCCTTGAGTTGGCTGCTCACCGTAATGGTGCGCGTTTCCAGTCGCCCGTGACCTTTGTTGGTTTGCTGGGCGATCTCAAAATCCTTGGGCGGTATCCCCATTCCAGGAATAGGTTGCACGTCTGGCTCAAACCAGAGCCGGATGTTCTCTTCCATTTGGGGCTGGTTGCCTTTCGCAAACCAAATGTAATCGCCTCCTGACCCAACAACTTGAATGGAAGCCTGTCTTTGGGTGTGCAAAGCGTCTCCCATGACCACCATTTCTCGTAAATCGATGCTTTTTAGCACTTTCAAAGCCCCCGGGATCTCACTGCCCTTTCCTTCAATGGCTACTTCCATCAACACGATCCCTTGGCAGGGCAGATAGGCTGCCAATAGATAGGTCCCATTTTGACGCTCATCCAGCGTCCCGCGCAGCACTTTGCCATCGATCGCCACTAAGACTTGCTTGCCAAAGAATTTCCTGCCACTCAAGTATTGGCTGCTGACTTGCTCAAGTTCCTCTACATCCACTACGTCTGCCAGAATGCGGCGGTATGTGCTGTGGTGAGGCATCTTCTTCCGTTCCAGTCCAAGTAGATCCACTAATAGTTCGGTTCGATGTTTGGCCCAATCTGCAATGCCACTCGGATGATTTTCTCCACAGGCTTTCGCTAGCATAATGATCAGAAGAATGAGCGCCAGCGAATATCTCAGACCTTTCCTTTTACGTTTGTCACTCAATGTTTGAAACCGAGCATAGATACTCCCAACTTCAAAAATATTCCCTGCTTGTATGTTAGACTCCATCGCGACCTCCTTCGGTTTAGTTTGTGACAGCACACAAAGCTTAATCGAAGAAGGTCTTTCTTTTCAACTCAATTATCTACTTTAAGAACACCCTAGAAGAATTGTTTCAATGTTGAACTTGTATCTACACCGGGTTAATGCCGACCCCAATTGTTGATTTTCCGGATTTCTGAAGCCAATTCCTCGGCTGCCAGGCTATCTATAAAGACAGAACCAAACTTATCGGACAATGATCTGAGCCCATCACCTGGTCGTGGATGTCGGCCTCAACAATGCGGTCCTTCAAGTCAGGGGAAACCATGAAGTAATCCAACCGCCAGCCAACGTTGCGTTCACGGGCGCGTGTAACCATGTCCCACCAGGAATATTTCACGGTATCCGGATGAAGATGGCGGAAGGTATCGATCAAACCACCTTCGAAGAACTCCCCCAACCCGAGGCGTTCCTCCGGCATGAAGCCGCTGTGAGCGACATTTTCCTTGGGTCGTGCCAGGTCGATCTCGGCAAAGGCGGTATTGAAGTCACCAGTGACGACAACCGGCCGGCCGGCCTGCATATATCCTTGAGCCACCTCAAGAAAACGACGATAGAAAGCCAGCTTATGGGTCACCCACTCTGCGCCGCGCCCGCCGTTGGGGAAATAGATATTAAAGAACACAAATGGCTCGAACTCATGGACAAGCACGCGTCCCTCAGTATCAAAACGCCAGTCGCCCAGTCCGGTAATCACTTTCAGCGGCATAAACCTGGAATAGGTGACTGTACCGCTGTAGCCCTTTTTCTCAGCCGCGTTCCAGGCAGCGTGGTAACCAGCCGGATTCAACAGAGTCGGGGAGAGTTGATCAGGGTGAGCTTTTGTCTCCTGGATGGCCACTATGTCTGCATTGCCAGCAGCCAACCATTCCACGAAGCCTTTCTTTTCAGCCGCCCGGATTCCATTCACATTCCATGAGAGCAATCTCCAGTTCATTTTTACTCTCCTTTATTGATCATACGAACGAAGCGAACCCATCTTGCAGAAAGATTAACCTCATCCACCTGCCAGCCAGCGTGCAGCCAGGCATATTTGTGGGAGAGCGTGCTTTGGACGACATTATCCCACCAGGCAATACGGATGTAGGCGGATCTCGGCAATTTGGAATACATCGCCATCTCAATCTGCTCAAATGTGAGAGTCAGCTCCGACCGGGTGGCAGATAAAACACGCAAGTGGTTTTCCAATGCGGTATATTTACAAATTATGGGTTGATTCATATCTATTCCATTTTTGATCATTGGATTGTACAACAAAACATCCGCAACGACCACGAAGGTGGTCAGATTCAACCCACAAAGCGTATGAAGGCCTGGTTGCCAAGCAGGCGGCCGCGTCGGGTCAGGCGTAAGGCATCCGACGAAGTGAATGGTTCGGAAGTGTGCGTCCATTCGAGCAAACCCAAACCAATTAACTCATCGACCTCCTTGCGAAATACAACCATCAGATCCTGCCCGAAGCGGGCATGAAAATTCTGCGGCGCAACTCCTTCTTGGGTAAGCCGCAGGCCAAGCATCATGGTTTCCTGCATTTCCATATAAGGAGTGAGTTTCACCTGGGTGGTTGTCGCGGGGGAAAGGGGAAATTTGAGCGTGGTGAACAGGCCAGCAGAGGAAATGTGTTCGATATATGCCTTGATGTGCATGATATTGGCGATCCGCAAACCATATGCGCAGCCGTGGGCTCCAGCCCCGAAACCGATATAGGGTTGATTTCGCCAATATTGGAGATTATGCCTGCACTGATGGCCCGGTTTAGACCAGTTGGATATTTCATACTGTTCGTAGCCCTGCCCTGCCAGATAATCCGTTGCCCATTCATACATGTCAGCAGCCAGATCTGGGTCAGGAACAGGCATCAGGCCATGGTCCACCCAGCGACCAAAAAGTGTTCCCTGTTCAATAGTCAGGGCATACAGGGAGAGATGCTCCGGGGAGAGGTCTGCGGCGCGGCGCACGGATTCCTGCCAGCGCGATAAGGACTGTGCCGGGAGGCCATAGATAAGGTCAATGTTCAGATTCTCAAAGCCGGCTTTTCGCGCCCATCGAACCGCCTCCAACACATCGAAAGGATCGTGGATCCGTTCCAACAGGCGTAATTCGTCCGCATGAAAAGATTGCACCCCAAAACTAATGCGGGTAAACCCGGCCTGGCGCATCCCTTGGAGCGATTCAAGGGTCACAGTGCCGGGATTGGCTTCGAGGGAGATTTCCGGGGGAAATTTAGCATTAAAGGTTTCGATTGGTTGAAGCGAAAAGTGGTTGCGGACGGTTTCAAGTATTTGTTTGAACTGCTGCGGGGTGAGTAGCGATGGGGTACCGCCGCCAAAAAATATGGTGTGGATTGGAAGGCGCTCCGGCGCGGACCCGGCAACAAGGCGAATTTCCTTGCACAAAGCCTCTACATAGGCTGGGATCAGACTCTCCTGTCCGGCATAGGTATTGAAATCGCAGTACGCACAGCGATGGATACAGAAAGGAATGTGGAAGTACAGCGAATGGTTCATAGAGAATAGCGGTTAAGGTAATCAGGCATTAGGGCCAGAGAGTCAGGGTTCAGAAGTCAGGGAATAGAGGCCATGGGTTGGCGCCGGGGAAGGCCGACCAGCAAGGCAATTGGCCCTAGCAAGAGCAGCCACATGGCGAACTGTAAGCCAAGGAATTGGGCAGCCAGACCAATACCAAACGGCAGGAGCTTTCCGAGCAGGCCAAACACATTTTCCAGGGTCATGACCGTGCCGGACTTTCCCGGCAAGGAGGAATATAAACGCCCTTTCAGGATGGCATACCAACCAGAGTTGAACAGACCCAGCAAGCCCAGCAGGATAAATTTAGCAAAAAGGTCATGCACGAGCAGGAATGCCGGGAAGATCAGGAACTCGATCACCACACTCCAACTCAAATACTTCAATCCGTGGATTCTTTCGAGCAAAGGAATCAGAAGGAAATCTCCCAGCAGTCCGAGGCCAGTCCAAACCGCAACACCCAGGGCTGCCTGACCTGCTCTCAGGCCAACCACATCCACAAAATAAAGGGCCAGGTAACCAAGGAGCACATCCAGCATCAGGTCAGAAAATTCCAGCAACATCAACCAGCGCAAGACTTCACTGCGCCGCAAGGCAGACAGGGCTCCTCGTAAGCCGATCCATACGTCTGAGAATCGCGGCAGGGAAGGGACATCTTGCGAATCCTTTGGCAGGCGGCGCCAGGCAAACAATAACACGAGGACGCTCATTCCTGCCAGGGCGATGAAGACTCCGCGCCATCCAAAACCGATGAAGGCCATCCCGGAAAGCAGCAAGGGTCCTAGAACCACCCCGAGTGATCCTGCAAAAGTCCAGCGAGCCATGGCCTGTTCATGGCGATTGGGGTCAGTATCCATCAGAGCAGCCTGCGAGAGGCTGACAAAAGCGCCCGAAGCAGGGTAAAAAACGCAAAGAGCGAACATCAGGATGGCAAAGCCTGTACTCAGGCCGGTCAAAAGGCAGGCCAGGAAAAAGACCATACCGCCGCCCAGGATGAGCATGCGGCGCTTCCATACATCACCGAGAATACCAAGGAACGGTTCGATGACAGCGGAGACAATCCCGGGGATCGATAGAAGAAGGCCAATTTGGACATAATTCAAATGCAAATCAGTACGAATAAGCGGCCAGGCGGCTTCTTGCACGCCAAAGACGAGTTCATCCAGGAATTCGATCAGGAGGAAAGGAAAGGTATGCACAGGGAACAGCAAATCAACGATCGGCTGACCAGGGAGCAGTCAACTGGGAATCCAGTAAGCCAGTCAGGTGAGCAGAATCGCCCACTCAGATGGACAATCGGAAGCGGGCAACAAGGGCGGGTGGGATCTCGCTGAATTTTCCTCCCCAACTGAGCGGGTTGGCTTGAGGGTGTTCAGGGGGGAAGGACCGTTCTTCAAAACCGTCCAGGACAAAGCCATTCTGAAAGCCGAGATTCAAATAATATTGCAGGGGGCGATCAAAGTAAAGTTGAGGTTTGGGTTGGTTCCGCATGGCGGCACCGTGAGCTTGGGAAGGGGTCATGTAGCTGGATACCTTTATGGAATATACTGTCTTGATCGCCCCTTCCACATCCATTTCCTCTCCCAAGTGCACAGAGGAAGTATTGTTGAAAGCAGGGTGCGTTATTGAAAAAACAAACTGTCCTCCTGGTTTGAGCAGTCTCGGGAGAATATGGAAAAGCGGCTCTACATTAGCCATATCGAAGAGTGCCATGTTGCATAGAACTGAATCAAAGGCACCAGACGATCCAATGGTGTCAAGTAGAGCCTGACCGTCTGTGGCGTCCAGAACGCAATATGTAATGTTTATTTCGGGAGCGGTATGGGCTCTGGCAAGTTTAATGAGTTCGGCTGAAAAGTCAAAGGCGATTATATTGGCTCCCAAGGCAGCCAGACGGCGGGCAGTCAGACCGTTGCCGGTGGCGATATCCAAAATGCGCTCGCCAGGCTGCGGATCCAACAGGCGAAGGATAGCCGGCCATAACAGGACATTGAAAAAGTCATTGCCTTCTCCCATTTTCTCATCCCAGAAAGCCGCATTGGCATCCCAGGCTCTGCGGGTTTCTTCGTTGGCATGCCGAAAGTCATCATTAGAAGTCATTTTTCACAACTTTCATAGTCGCTGAATGTTATTACAATCATAACAGATTCGCCTGATTAATTGATACAATCGGGTTATTCCAAAAACGAGGTGTCGAATGGTAAAAAGAAGAGCCATCACAGACGATAAACAACGCAGGCGCCTGCACAGGGCGTGGTATTTATATGATTTTGGGAATTCTGCATATGCAGCGGTGGTGGTGCTGGCCGTTTATTCGGCCTATTTTAAAGGGACTGTGGCCGGCGGTGCACAAGGGACGCGCCTGTGGGGGATCGCTGTGGGGATTGCGATGCTGATCAGTGCGCTCATCTCTCCTATCCTGGGAACAATTGCAGATTTCTCCGCCTCCAAAAAGAAGTTCCTGGTTGGGTTTTCGGCGCTTTCCTGGGTTTTTACTGCACTTCTCTTCTTCATTGTCAAAGGTGATATATTCCTTGGTATGCTGTTCTACATCCTGGCGGAAGTCGGTTATCGCGCCGGGCAAGTATTCTACAACGGGATTCTCCCTGAGATTGCCAGCCCGGATGAAATTGGACGTGTCTCCGGGAACGGCTGGGCAATCGGCTCCTTGGGTGGGATCGTTTGTCTACTGATTGTTCTTCCCATGATCATCATCTTCAAGGGGAGTGATGTCCCTGTCAGGTTATCCATGGTGATCACGGCAGTATTTTTTGCAGCTTCGACCATTCCAACCATTTTATGGATTAAGGACCGTGCTACGCCACAAAAACTTCCGCCGGGAGAAAATTATCTGGCGATCGGATTCAAGCGCCTGGGCCGGACGCTCAAGTCCATCCGCCATTTCAAGGAATTCAGCAAGTTCATGCTGGCCTTCCTGATCTACAATGACGGCATCATGATGGCGATGGATTTTGCCGCCATTATCGGCGCGGTGCTTTACGGAATGAAGCAGGAACAGCTGATCATCCTGATGATCCTCGTCCAGGCGACCAGCATTTTAGGCGCATATGTCTCCGGTATATACGGTGAAAGAGTTGGATTCAAGCGAGCTTTGATGATCTCCCTGGTGCTCATGTTAGGCTGCATTATTTGGATGCTCTTCAACCAGACGCTGGTCGGCTACTTTATCATCGCTTCACTGGCCGGATTTGCCCTGACCGGAGTCCAGGCTGTGAGCCGGACCATGACCGGTTACTTCGCCCCTGAGGGACATAGTGCAGAATTCTATTCCTTTGAGTCGGTGGCCGGACGCACATCGTCCTTTATAGGTCCAACCGTGTATGGTCTGCTGGCTGGTGGAATTGCCATCTGGCTGGAAAAGCGCGGTACCGCTACCCTGCTGGCAGAGCAAACTGGTCAACGCGCCGGCATCTTATCGATCGCTGTTTTCCTTATCTTCGGCATGATCATCCTGACAACTGTCAACGAGAAGCGCGCCCGCAAAGCCGCCGAAGAATATACCCCTCCAGCAGAATAAAATGAGCCAAAACCTGCACCCCTTCCGGCGCAGGCCGGTGCGTTTCCTCCTCAAGAAAATCTCCATTCCAGCGTTTGCAGTGCTGACCCACATGGAGATCCTGGGCGATGAAAACCTGCCCAAATCCGGACCGCTGCTGGTAGTGGGCAACCACTTCAGTTTCATTGACCCGGTGGCCTTTGTCCGCATGGCACCCTGGCCAATCGAGTTCGTCGGTGGGGCTGAGACTCCCCACGCCCCGCTCTGGACGCGCGTTATCCCATTCCTGTGGGGATACCATAAACTCTATCGTGGCACCGGTTCGCGCGATGCGCTGCGCGCAGGCGAGGCTATCCTTAATAAGAGAGGCTTCCTGGGTATCTTTCCTGAAGGCGGGAACTGGGCAACTGTCCTGCGCCCGGCGCGCCCAGGAGTATCATTCCTGGCTGCACGTACTGATGCCAGGATCCTGCCGGTCGGTTTGTATGGATTTACGCAGGTGTTCCCATCGCTGGGACACTTTAGGAAAGCCAAAGTTACCATAAACATAGGTAGGCCCATCGGTCCATTCATGGCGACCGGAGCCGGCCGCAGCCGCCGTGAACAGTTGGATGAGATCGGCCATACGATCATGCGCTCCATTGCTGAGTTGTTGCCACCCGGCCTGCGTGGGTATTACTCGGAAGATCCAGCCATCCGGGAGGCCGCCCGGGGAACAGAAATCTATCCCTGGGCGGACAAGGTGGAAGGGCAAGTCAAGGGAGAGGTCCATTAATCGTTCGCCGGCTTAGCCCCATTCCAGTAACATCACATGGGAATCCAGGACCTGGCCTACCTTGCGGAATCCCAGGCGTTCATAAAGAAGGCGGGCGGGACTGCTCTCGACAACGCTCAGGGACAGGCCAGGGTAACACTCCGGCGCCATGGATATTACCGTTTTTATCATCCGAGTCCCCAGACCCTTGTTGCGATATTCCGGTAGGAGAGCGATCGAAAATTCCGGGATGACGGGGCTGACGTAACCATAACCTTTTTCATTTCCTGACCAAAGACGCAGCCAGATCGCGCCAACTGGTCTATCATCATCCAAGGCCAGCAACCCCCAATCTCCAGGGCGGCCCCAACCCTGCACGTAGCAGGCAATATCCGGCTCACCCAGGATCTCACGGGGGAAAGGAGGCTTGCCTTCCGGAACATACAGGGCCAGATAGAGCATTTCCCACAAGAAAGGTTCATCGGTCGCAACGATGGGGCGGAGACTAATTGCATCCATGTGCTTGATCATCAGGATATGATAGCATAAAATGTTCCAGGACTAAGTCAACTCTCATCGCATGCAGGTATAATCATTTTATGTTCCTTCCGACAACTCTCGCTGAAGTCGAACGCCTCGGCTGGGATGGCCTGGACGTCATCCTTGTGACGGGTGACAGCTATATTGACAGCCCCTTTATCGGTACAGCGGTCATCGGTAAAGTGCTCCTGAATGCAGGCTATCGTGTTGGCGTGATCGCCCAGCCGGATGTCTCGGATGTAACGGACATCGGACGTCTGGGTGAGCCGCATCTTTTTTGGGGTGTGACGGCTGGCAGCATCAACTCGATGGTCGCCAATTACACTGCTCTGAAGAAACCACGTAAAAGTGACGACTACACCCCCGGGGGTGAGAATACCCGTCGTCCCGACCGGGCGACGATCGTATACAGTAACCTGGTCCGGCGCTTCTCGAAAAAAGCTTCCGGTTCCACGCGACCAATTTTATTGGGAGGGATCGAAGCAAGCCTGCGGCGAGTGGCGCATTATGACTTCTGGGATGACAAAATACGACGGTCGGTGTTGTTTGATGCCAAGGCAGATTATCTCCTATATGGTATGGCCGAGAAGTCCATCCTGGAATTTGCGGCTGCCTTGCGGGATGGCAATGATCCGCACTTGATACGCGGGTTATGCTACATTTCCAAAGCCCCACGGGAAGGTTATCTGGAATTACCCGCCTACGAATCCGTCCTGCAAGACAAAGCCGCGTTTATCGAAATGTTCCATACCTTTTACAGGAATAATGACCCGGTCAGTGCGCATGGACTTTATCAGAAACATGCCGACAGGTTCCTGGTCCAAAACCCGCCCGCTCTCACGGAAACACAGGCCGACCTGGACGCCATCTACGCTCTCGACTTTGAACGCCGCCAGCATCCTTTTTATGAGTTACAAGGTAAAGTCAAGGCGATGGAGACCATCGGTTTCTCCATAGCAACTCATCGAGGCTGTTATGGTGAGTGTAACTTCTGCGCCATCTCCGTCCATGAAGGGACCACCGTGCGCTGGCGCAGTCCCGATTCCATCCTGGCTGAGGCTGGGCGCCTGGCAAAGCATCCCGACTTCAAAGGCTACATCCAGGACCTGGGCGGCCCAACCGCCAACATGTATGGCATCGAATGCAGCCGGAAACTTGCCAAAGGTATCTGCACTGCCAAACACTGCATTTACCCGGAAGTCTGTCCATTGATGAAGGTGAACCACCAAGCACAGATTGAACTGCTGCGCCAGGTGCGAAAGATCCCGGGTATAAAAAAGGTATTCGTGGCCTCCGGCATCCGTTACGATATGCTACTTAGTGATATTGAGCATGGCGAGGCATATCTACGCGAAATCGTTGAGAATCACGTTTCCGGGCAGATGAAAGTTGCCCCGGAACATACCGAAGAAGGTGTACTCAGGACCATGGGCAAGCCCGGCAGCAAAGATTTGTTGGAGTTCAAACGCCGCTTCGACAGCCTGAGTCATGCAACGGGCAAAAAGCAATTTCTGACCTACTACTTGATCGCTGCCCATCCGGGCTGCACGGATTCCGATATGCAACGCCTGCGAACCTTCACGAGCCAGAAACTGCACATTCACCCGGAACAGGTGCAGATCTTCACCCCCACCCCGTCGACCTATTCCAGCCTGATGTACTATACAGAACTCGATCCTTTTAACGGCGAACCGATTTTTGTGGAAAAGGATGCCCGGCGCAAGGAACACCAGAAAGAGATCGTGACGGAGAAGATTTCGACTTGGACTCATTCTTCGCGGTGACTGCCCCCGGTCTTGAGCCGTTTACCACCCAGGAGTTATTGGAACTCGACCTTCGACCAGTTCCTGGCCCGGAGGTAATTCAACCCAAAGACATGCAAACCGCACAGGCTCCTGGTGAGGGCGAAGAAGACCAGCCCATTCTCCCCGGGTTTGCGGTTCAGACTGGATCAGGTGGAATCACCTTCAAAGGCGACCTGGCGGCTCTCTACCGGGCCAATCTGAACCTGCGTACTGCCAGCCGCATTCTGGCCCGCCTTGGAAACTTCTTCCATGCCACCACCTTCACCGTTCTCCAGAAACGGGCCTCGCGCCTGCCCTGGGAACGTTTTCTGATCCCCGGTCAGCCCGTCTCCATGCGGGTCACCTGCCATAATTCAAAGCTTTACCACTCGGATGCCGTGGCGCGCAGCGTGCTGGCTGGATTGACCGAACGAATGGGTCAAGCATCAGCGCTCGTCAAAGCCGACGAGGATACTGGCGGACATTTGCCGCAGCTGGTCACCGTGAGGCTCTTGGATGACAAATGTACTGTCAGCGTGGATTCTTCCGGCGATTTGCTGCACAAGCGGGGTTACCGACTGGCGGTAGCCAAAGCACCCCTGCGCGAGACCCTGGCAGCGGCGCTGTTGATGGCCTCCGGCTGGGATAAGGTCACCCCCCTGGTCGATCCGTTCTGCGGCTCCGGCACCATCCCCATCGAAGCCGCCCTGATGGCGCTTAAAATTCCGCCAGGGCTGAACCGCCGTTTCGCCTTCATGGACTGGCCAAATTACGATGAGCAACTTTGGCTTTCCATCAAGGCCCAAATTCACCCTTCCAGCTCCGCTCCCCAGTCTTCCTTTCTTGCCTCAGACCGGGATGCCGGTGCCATAAAAATGGCCCACGAAAACGCCGGACGCGCCGGCGTGGAAGAATTCATCGAATTCAAGTGCCAGGCTGTAAGCTCCATTACGTCGCCATTTTCAACGGGCTGGGTGGTCACCAATCCACCCTATGGAATGCGTATCAGTGAAGGAAAGGATCTACGCAACTTATATGCCCAGTTTGGCAATGTGCTGCGCAAGCAATGCCCGGGCTGGCAGGTGGCAGTATTATGCAATGACCTGGTGCTGCTCGGCCAGATGCACCTGGACCTGGACACATCGCTTGGCTTTGTCAACGGCGGGATCCCGGTACGAGTGGCGCGGGGGAAAGTCAGATAATAAAATTACTTTCGGACGCTGACGTCCGCATTATGCGGGCTCGCCGCCATGCCAGCCGGTTCGTAGGTCGGTTCAGGTTTGGGGGCAGGATTAAATGGGATGGGAGCAGGCCTCTTGGGCCAAGTCGGTGTTGAGATGCGGGAAGGCTGAAGCGAGGGCTGCGATCGAAAGGCAGTCCCCTGCATGGAAGGGCGCTTTTCTGCCAGGCTGAACAGGCGATCCCCCGCCATCGAAAAAGTCCCGATGATCAGCACCCGGATCAACCAGACCATCAAGGCCACAAAAACCGGTACGACCTTTACCAGTATATTCTGCCCGACGACCGCAGCAGAGAGCTCCTGGTGGCTGCGGACTGCCACCGCCACGCCCCACCAGGTGAGGACGGCATTCATGGCAGCCGCCAGCAGCCAGGCCCCGAAGAGATACCAGACTTCGGCAGGTTCGTCCCGGCCCTGCTCAGGGGTGAACAGCCGGGCGATACCGGCAAAGTCAATCCCGCAGAATGCAATGGACAGGATGGTCGCCCAGCGAATACCCATAAAACGCAGATTGGCGCCCAGCATATCGGTCAGGGCGTAGTCGGTGGTTGAATAGTTGAAGATTTCGAAGGCAAACAAGGCCAGCAGCAGGATCCCACCAAAAACCACGCCACGCCGCACGGTGAGGCGTCGGATAAGAGAGAGAAAACGATCAGGAGAGTTATTCATTCAGGCCTCCGTTTCTAAGGAAACTTAAGCCTTATTATAGAACAATTGTTCTATTTGTCAAGTTAAATATTAAGCCTGATTCTGTTAGTTAAAACCTTGCGAAGGTTTTATACCTGGCAAAATTATGACAAAAATATGAACTACCTTTCTAAAATTGTCTTTGGTATAACCAAACCTTCGCAAGGGTGAGTTACTTGGAAGAAAACCGTGGTGAAAATAATGGAAAATCCCCCCAATTTGTGGCTTTGAGCCTTGGTGGTTAGTGCTGAGTCCTTTATAAAGAAAAACTCAGCTCGAATTCACATCAGACGTGAATTATTTGTCAAAGCTTGGATCCTTGCTGGTATAGAGAGCGATGGAATTGCCGGTGGGGTCTTTGAACAGCGCAAACCAGCCTGTCCCGGTAATTTCAGTCTTTTCAGCAATGACCGTGCCGCCGAGCGCCTTGACCTGCTTCAGGTCAGCTTCAATGTCATCGCTGTCCACATAGATCAACACGTCGCCTGGCTTGACCAGACTCGTTGAGCGGATTAAAGCCACCGCCCGGCGGTAATTCTGGCTCCCACAATGCGTAGTTCATTTCCGGAATGTGTTGAATCTTCCAACCAAACAAGTCCTGGTAAAACTTGCCGGTTTTTTCGAGATCGGCAGCAGGGATTTCAATATGGACAATATTTCTTTTGGTCATAGGGAACTCCTTTCTTTGGATTGAATATGATCGTTTTTTCAAGTAGGTTATTCGTTCCGCGTATCGAAAGAGGAACGAATATTACCAGGCTAAAAAATGCCAATCACGTTGCGGATTTCATCAATGTAAAAATGGGACGAAATGTCACGCATGCCATGACAACATAATAGCACATATGTTCTGTTTATGCAAGGTCAAGCAGGAGCGATTTACTCTAAGAAAAGAAATGCGGGGCCTTGATTTCAGTCAAACAGGTCTTTCGCCACCCTTTCCCCCTTTTGGACAGGCGGATAAGCACGCATAAAGCTTTCGGTGCCACTGAACCTGCGCATGATCAGACTGACCAGGCTGCCGCCCATACGTCCCCCGCCCTGGCTGGCATGGCAGGCTCCGGCCTGTTCTTTCTTATCCAGCACGGAGCGGATGTCGATGCGGGCGTTGGTGGAGAATTCCACTGCGGCAATGGCGGCCATGTCAATATCTCCATTGACCCCGAACTTGTGTGGGTCTCTCCCCAGCAACGGCAGGATCTTCACGCCGAATTTCAAAAATCCCTTGGGGAAAATATGGAAATACAACCGTTCCGGCGCAAAGACCGGCAGGCTTTCCGGGGCAAATTCGGGGTTGGCAGCCTGCTCAAAGGCCCTGACCGTGGCCTGATGGATGGCAATATGGTCCGGATGATGGTAGCCGCCGATCGGGTCAAAGGTCAGGACAACCTGCGGCTTGAGCTGGCGGATATAACAGACCACATTCGCGGCAACTTCATCCAGGGGTTGAGCCGCCAGGGCGCGCGGATGGCGGTTATCGGGGCTGCCAGGCATGCCCGAATCGCGGAAATCGAGAAAGTGGACGCCTTTCAGCCCCAGGATCCCGGCAGCACAACGCAGCTCGGACTCTCTTCGTTCACTTACTGAATTGAAGCCCTGCAACAATTCCGGGGCCATCTCCCCCACTTCACCGCGCGTGGCGCAGACCAGGTGCACGTCCACGCCGCGTGAGGCATACAGGGCGAGCGTCCCACCCATGCCAAAGGATTCGTCGTCCGGGTGGGCCAGGACAGCCAGAAGAGTTTGATTGGACATGAGGACTATTGTACTTCACCCGCCAATACCCTGAAGTAATAGTTACCTAAGGAAAAATGGTATGATTGCGTGCGAAGTTATTTTTGTCCATGTTTATGGGAGATAGAGAATGAAGATCGCGATCATTGGTGCCGGATTCTCCGGCATGGCCGCTGCCTGGGATTTACGCCGGGCAGGACACGAAGTCACCATCTACGAAGCATCTGATTTTGTCGGCGGTCTGGCGAGCGGGTTCAAGGAACCCGGCTGGGACTGGTTTGTGGAGAAGTTCTACCACCACTGGTTTGCCAGCGATAAGCACATGCTTGGCCTGATCAAGGAACTGGGCTGGCAGGACAAAGTGCTGTTCCCGCGCCCGCTGACGGTCATGTACCACAAGGGGAAATTCTACCCGTTCAATTCGATCGTCAAGGCATTGTTATTCCCAGGCCTTGGATACGGTTTTAGCAAAATTCGCTTCGGGATGGTGGGACTGTTCCTGCGTCTCACCAATAACTGGCACACTCTCGAGAAATTCACCGTGGATGAATGGATGCGCAAGTGGGCCGGGAAAAAAGTCTACGAGCTGATGTGGGAACCGCTGGTGATTGGCAAGTTCGGCGAGAGGTATTACAAGCAGGTGACCATGGCATGGATGTGGGCGCGGTTGAAGGCCCGCACCACCCGGCTGGGTACGTTCGAAGGGCGGCTTCCAGAAATTCGCCGATATGTTTGCAGACAGGCTGCGCGAGCTGGGCGTGGAGATCCGTCTCAAGGCACCGGTCAAGCAGATTGAACGGAAGACAGGTCCAGGCGGTATCAGCATCCAAAGTGAAACGACCGAAGTATTCGACAAAGTGCTGGTCACACTCTCACCCGAAGCCATGAGCCGGCTCGTCCCATCAATACCCGAAGCGTATCTGCGCGGGCTGCTCAACATGAAGTCGATGGGCGCGGTGGTGATCATCCTGGCACTCAAACACCAGCTTTCCGAGCAGGGCTATTACTGGTACAACCTGCCCAAGAATGCCGGTTACCCGTTCCTGGCGCTGGTCGAGCATACCAACTATGTATCGCCGGAACATTTTGGCGGCGATCACATAGTCTATATGGGAGATTACCTGGAGCCGGATCACGAGTTCTTCCATTTATCCCAGGAGGAGTTGCTGGAGCGCTTTTTGCCCGCACTGACCAGGTTTAACCCCAAGTTTGAGCGGGATTGGGTGAAGAAGACCTGGCTGTTCCGCACAGCCTATGCCCAGCCGGTGCCGCTGGTCAATCATTCAAAAAATATACCTGCCATCCAGACACCCATCGAAGGGATCTATTTTGCCTCCATGAGCCAGGTCTACCCGTGGGACCGGGGGACGAATTTCGCCGTGGAGATCGGGAGGCGTGCAGCAAGGTTGATGATGGAGACCAAGAACGTAACCGAATAATATGGAAATTAACCACAAATTCTCAAAGTCACAAAAGTATCAAATGGAAAACCTTGTTATTCTTCGTGTCCTGGCGCCCTCGTGTTAAATTTTCTGATAGACTTTAGAAGATAAACAGATGAGAATACTAAGCGGAACGTCGTCTTCTGGAGAGAGCGTCCCTACATTCCGATGTGCACCCCCCAGCCCGGCGATTAATTTAATCCAAATTCGTTCCTAGGAAGACGGGGGAAGCTTTTTCCGGCGCCGGTTGGCAAAGATAATCACCCCGATGGCGATCACATCCAGCAAAATTCCGTAGTAAGCATATTTTATCTGGTGCGCCATAAAGCCGACCGGATAAATTCCGACGCCCTGTAAAATCCAAATGGTACCCGCTAAGAGCAGAAGTATGCCAAGAATGGTCAGAATCCATTTCATTCTAACACTCCTGAAGAGTAATTATGATATATTTTCTCTAATATATCACCTATTTGAGGGGGCGACAAGGAGGCGGGAAATTCACCAGGAAAAATTCGTTACGCTAATTTCAGGCAATATAATTGTTCAGGAAACCTTTTCACTTTACCATTCACCGGCATAATTAACCTTATATGGCTCCGCAGCTTTAACCGCGCAGGCCCAGTGCAGTTCAACCAGTTGGCGCAAATGCAGTAAATCATGGGCCATCCAGGCGCTGAAAATATCTCCTGCTGAGAATGTGCCAAATGGCGCCGTTACGGACGCATTCCAGTCGGGATTCTCCAGCCCTTTGAGCCATGCCAGAGATTTCTGGCGCTCCAATAGGAAATCATCCACCGACTGAACCAGGTCGCGCTGGTTGTAAGCACGCTCGGTCACCCAGCCCTGGGGGTTGATGGGCGGCCAGGACTGGTCGGGATGATGCAGAAGGATGTCCAGGCGCAGGCGGAAATCCAAGCGCTCTTCGTCGTACAAGTGATTAATGACTTCCAAAATGGACCATTTCTCCGGGTCCGGTTTCCAACGGGCCTGTTCAGTTGAAATTCCAAGGGTCAGGCTGCTGATCGCACCAATATGCGTGCTCATTTGGGTGAGAAAAAATTCCAGTTCCATGAATGCTCCTTAATTCTTTTACTGATTACTTTTCTTCATTCCAAGGAGGGCAATGCAAATAGTATAGCACCAGACAGGTTGGGAAAAAATAAATTCTGGAAAATCAAAACCTGTAGAGTCTGACTTTTTTATCCAAAGGTATAATGATAATTGTCTGGAAAAGGACGATCATCTGTGTCTCCAGATCTTAGAAAACGGGTGTCAGTATGAATTGGATCATCGAGACCGAGAATCTTGGCAAGCGCTACGGTGATGTTGTAGCCGTGGAGAACCTTTCCCTGCGGGTTGCTGAAGGGGAAATCTATGCCTTCCTGGGTCTGAACGGGGCGGGAAAGACAACCACTCTGCGGATGCTGCTGGGGATGATCAAACCCACCCATGGGAGTGCCACCGTCCTGGAGCAGCGCGTCCGGTTGGGCAGGCGGGAACCCTGGGCTGAGGTCGGTTACCTGGTCGAAATACCGCATGCTTACCCCGAGCTGACTGTCACTGAGAACCTGGAAGTTGCCTGGCGCCTGCATCCGGGAACGGAAAGGAAAGCCATCGGCCAGACCATCGACCGGCTGGGATTGAACGCCTATGCGCAAAGGCGGGCAGGAGTGCTCTCCCAGGGAAATGCCCAACGGCTTGGTTTGGCCAGGGCCCTGCTGCACAACCCAAAATTAATCCTCCTGGACGAACCGGCCAACGGCCTGGACCCTGCCGGGATCGTTGAGATCCGTGAACTGCTGCTTGAGCTGGCCCACCACGAAGGGCGTGACGGTGTTCATGTCGAGCCACATCCTGGCAGAAGTATCCCGCCTGGCCGATCGGATCGGGATCATTCACCAGGGCAGGTTGCTCCAGGAGATGGATATGGACATGCTGGAACGCAACCGGCGCAGGCGGCTGCTGGTGCGGGCAGGCGATATCAAAGCCGCCCGGCAGGTCTTATCTGCCGCCGGTCATCCATGTGAAATCCTGCCGGGCGGGATCCTGGAACTCAAACAGCCCTCTTCGATCGAACATCCGGATGACGTTGCCAGTTTGCTGGTGCGAGCCGGAAGCCCACCGACGCAGTTGCTGGTGGAGGAAGAGGAACTGGAACAATATTTCCTTCGGATGGTCGGAGCGAATGGGAATTCGTCCAGCGCTGGGGTTGGAAATGGGACGCGGATGACCGCAGATGGACACGGATTTATTGCTGGTAGAGAGCCAGGGAAGAAGAAATGAGAATCCTTTCGGATATGATCTGGATCGAATTACGGAAAGTTCTGCGCTCCCGGGTGCCTTTCTTTACCGCCCTGGGTTTCCTGATGATGCCGTTGATCGCCGCCCTTTTGATATTCATCTTCAAGGACCCCCAAATGGCCAGGCAGTTGGGCCTGCTCGGTGTCAAGGCCAACCTGGTGGTCGTCAGCGCAGATTGGGCGGGGTATTTCAACTTGATGATCGAATTCACCGCCCTGGGAGGCTTTTTCTTTTTCTGCCTGGCTGTGAGCTGGACATTCGGGCGGGAATTCGTTGATGGGACCGTAAAAGACCTGCTGGCGGTGCCGGTGCCGCGCTTCGATATCCTGCTGGCAAAATTCATCGTCGCGGCAATCTGGTGCATCGGGCTGATTTTGGAAACTACCTTCGTTGGGTTAATACTGGGCGCCATTATCCAGCTTCCGGGAGCCTCGCCGGCAGTAATCCTGCATGGCGCCGGCCTGCTGGCAATCACTTCCATTATGTCGATCATCCTGGTCCTGCCGTTTGGCTTTTTTGCCAGCCTGGGACGCGGGTACCTGTTACCGATCGGGATCGCCATCCTGACCGTGATCCTGGGCAACCTGTCCATCACCCTGGGTTGGGGGGATTACTTTCCCTGGGCAGTCCCAGCCATGCTTTTTCAGGAGGCGCCACTAAACCCCTTCAGTTATGGTCTCGTTGCAATGACGGGCCTGGCAGGAGTAGCCGGGACGTATCTGTGGTGGAAATACGCGGATCAGAATCGTTAAAGAGAAAAAGATAAACCCTGAACTTCCGAAGTTCTAGGGGCTTTTCGAATGAAGGTTTTGATTTAGGTTACCGGGTATGACATTATTTATAATGCCGGGCAATTTCAGAAGCATATTTCTTCCCGACCGTATCCCGGTTGGCCTCCAGCCAGCCGGATAGGCTGGTCCATCCGCGCGGCGGATCAGATGAGACCAGCAAGCCGGCCATCAGACCCTGCACTTCTTCTTTTGTAAGCAGGACATCCCCTATAAACAGGCTGAGGAGGCGCGCTGCCTGCAATGCCATTGAAGCTGGAATATGCAGGATGGGTCGTGAATGGCTAATTTTTTTACCAACCAGACCGACCAATTCATCAAAAGGATAGATTTCCGGGCCGGCCACATCGATAACAGAATTTTCATTATTATAGACCGACTGGCAGGCGATTTGCGCCAGGTCTTCCACGTAGACTGGCTGGAGCTTGTATCCTCCTGCTCCGATCTGGACGAAAAAGGGGAAGCGTCGCAAGATCCAGGCGATGTTGTTAATCAGGATATCCTCTTTGCCGAAAATCAGGGTGGGGCGCAGGATTGTAAAACCTATCCCGGAATTAACAACAGCCTGTTCGTTGGCAGCTTTGCCGCTGAAATACGGCAACGTTGAATCAACCGAGGGGTTGGTAATGCTGATGTGAATGATGCGTCGTACCCCTGCAGCCTTAGCCGCCTGCATTAATAAACGGGTATTCTCGACCGCTCCCGCCTGGGTGACCGCTCCTCGATCAAAGCGCACCCAGTATGTGTTGACCAGTACATCCGCCCCGGCCATGGCGCTGGTCAGGTTGCTTTTATGTTCGAAGTCCAATGGAAAGACCTTGACCCTTCCGTTGAATGGATCGGGGCGGTTTGGGTGGTTTGTGAGGGTTATGATATTCTCACTTTTTTCCAGCAAACACCGGGCGATATATTTTCCTGTGTATGAAAAGGCACCAGTAATTACAATGTTCATGGAACAAACCTTTCTACGTTAAAAGAGTTTCCAATTTCCAGGTCATTTCAGAATCTTCAATACCATTTGGACGGTATTCAGTCCCAGGCTATTCAAACGGGCGACCGCGGTCACCAGCGTATCGACGGCGTCGAAGAAGCTCTTTAGTGCGCGCAGACGTTCGGTTAAAAAGGCTCGCTCCTGGTCAGACCCATTTACCAACTCCAATTTATCCAATGTCACCTGCACTGTCGAAACGGCACGATCGAAATCAGAGTTGCGCCGTTCCTGCAGGATGGCACGTACCGCCCGATAAAAATCCGTTTCTGCGATGTAGTAATCCTTGCGGTCACCCAATTGTGAGACCGGGTGGATCAATCCCAGGCGCGCCAGCCCGCGCACATTGGTACTGACGGCGCCCTTCGTCAATCCAGTTCTGGCAACCAGATCGTCCAGGCAGAGGGCCCCGGGAGAAAGATATAACACCGCGAAAATTGCGCCCATCCCTTTGGGAAAGCCCCAAAATCCGCTGATGTTACTCAAGCCCGAAATGAAATCTTGTCTGAGCTGTTCCAAGTCTTCGGTCATATACATCACCATTTAGTATATATAGTTTGTACTAAATATATTATAATACACAACGCTCATTTCATCAATATACAAAAAAAACCCGGCGCTTTTGATGCGCCGGGATCTGTTCCCTAAACCACTATACTCACCAGTTTTTTCTGTACCACGATCACTTTCTTGGGGGTCTTCCCCTCCAAATGCTTCCGGACGATTTCACTGGCCAATGCAGCCGACTTGATCTCTTCTTCACTGGCATCCGCCGGGAAGACCAGGCGGTCACGCAGCTTGCCGTTGACCTGCACCGGGATGGTGATCTCGTCTTCACGCGTGGCAGCTTCATCCACTTTGGGCCAGGGCTGAATATGGATGGAATAGGGTTTGCCCAGAATCTCCCACAATTCCTCGGCAATATGCGGGCAGACCGGCGCCAGCATTCGCAGGTAGAGGTCAACCGCTTCGGTCCATTCTGGAGTGCCAGCTGCTCCGGCTTCCTTCGCCTTATTCATTTCATTCAGCAGTTCCATCAGGCTGGACACGATTGTGTTGAATTCAAACTGCTCAAAGTCGTGTGTCACCTGCTTGAGACTCTGGTGGACCTTTCGCCTTAAGACCTTCAGGGTCTCAGGAGACGCGGAGGGTTTCCCGTATCCTTTCGCCGTGAACAGGACCCAGACCTTCTTCAGCCAGCGGTACGTCCCTTCAATGCCAGTGCGGTTCCAGGGTGCGCCCATGTCCCACTTGGCAAAGAAGATCAGGTAGGAGCGTACTGCGTCGGCCCCATATCGCTTCACCAGGTCATCCGGGGCGGTCACGTTACCGCGGCTCTTGGACATCTTTTCATGGTCCTCACCCAGCACCATGCCCTGGTTGCGCAGTTGGATCATCGGCTCAGGTCCTTCAGTGATCTGCATATCGCGCAGCGCCTTATGGAAGAAGCGCGTATACAACAGGTGCATATTGGCATGTTCAATGCCGCCAGTATAGGTATCTACAGGCATCCAGTAGTTATATTCAGTCTCCTCGAATGGACCTTTATCGTACCAAGGAGAGAGGTAGCGCAGGTGGTACCACGAGGAACACATGAAGGTGTCCATCGTATCAGTTTCACGCACAGCCGGTTCACCGCAAACCGGACAGCTGACGTTTTTCCAGGTCGGATGCAGTTTCAGCGGCGATTCACCGGTGGGCTTCCACTCCACATCATCTGGCAGCAGGACGGGTAGATCTTCCTCCGGGACAGGGTTCCAGCCATCCTTCTGGCAGTAAACCATTGGGATGGGTGCGCCCCAGTATCGCTGGCGGGAGATCAGCCAGTCGCGCAGTTTATAGGTGACGGCTTCCTTGCCAATGCCCTGTTTCTCCAGCCAGTCGATCACCGCGTTCATGCCGGGATTTTTACGGCCTTTTTCATCGTTGACGGCGGTGCCATTAAATTGCGCCGAGTTGATCATGTGCCCTGCACCAGCATAGGCAGCATCCATTTTCTCACCGTCCAAGTCAGTTACTCCCTCCGGCTGGATGACCGGGATGATCTTCAGGCCAAATTTGCGCGCAAAGGCAAAGTCGCGCTCGTCGTGGGCCGGTACTGCCATGATGGCGCCGGTGCCGTAGGTCATCAGGACGTAGTCGGCAATCCAGATGGGGATTTTCGCCTGGTTGACCGGGTTGACGGCATAAGAGCCTGTGAAAATGCCGGTTTTCTCCTTGTCGACGGCCTCGCGCTCGATATCAGATTGGCGGGCGGCCTGTTTCTTATAGGCCTCCACTTCTTCCCGGTGTTCGGGCGTGGTGAGTTTCTCCACCAGCGGATGCTCCGGGGAAAGCACCATGAAGGTGGCGCCCCACAAGGTATCCGGACGTGTGGTAAAAACCTCCACAGGATCTCCCTGATCAGTCATAAAGGTAACCGAGGCGCCTTCGGAACGGCCGATCCAGTTGGTCTGCAGGGTGCGGACGCGTTCGGGCCAGTCCAGTCCGTCATAATTCAGGAGTTCGTCAGCGTACCTGGTGATACGGAAGAACCACTGTTCCAGATCCTTCTTGATGACCGGTGTGCCACAGCGCTCGCAGTGTCGATCCTCGCCCCAGACCTGCTCGCGTGCCAGGGTGGTATTGTCATGCGGGCAGAAATCCACCGGCGACATCTTCCGGTATGCCAGCCCATGTTTATACAACTGGATGAAAAACCACTGGGTCCATTTGTAATATTCCGGATCGGACGAAACGGCCTCCCTGCGCCAGTCAAACATGGCGCCCATGGAGCGCATCTGCTTGCGCATTTTCTCAATATTCTCATACGTCCACACTTTTGGATGGATGCCGTGCTTGATGGCGGCGTTTTCAGCCGGCAGGCCGAAAGCGTCAAAACCCATTGGAAAGAGAACGTTGTAGCCTTTCATGCGCATGAAGCGGGCGCGTGCATCGGCCGGTGTCATGGCATACCAGTGACCGATGTGCAGGTCACCAGAGGGATAAGGCAGCATGGTCAGCGCGTAGTGCTTGGGTTTCCTGGGATCAATATCGGAATGATACAGGCCGTCGGCTTCCCATCTGGCCTGCCATTTTGGTTCAATCTGGGTTGGAATATAGTCGCTCATTCTTTATCCTTGTGATTAATTCCAAGTTATTGGTTATTCGCAATTCGTTATTGGTTTTTTGAAATTTGATGCAAGGTTTTTAGATTGCACTTACTCGATTAAGGCGGGGCGCGAGAAGGCAGGGACGAACCTCATGAATTATCCGGAAAATTTCAAACATGGCGCGCCTCCTTTCGGTCAAGTTAACAAAAAACCTTCATCCACTCAGGGACGAAGGATCAGCTCCGCGGTACCACCCGGATTACGTTATCACGTTACCATGTTTACAGGTTTTCATGTTGTGAACACCCACGTACCAACCTGTAAACGTGCGAACGTTTCAACGTCACTTTATCCGCTTTAACGGGCGTTCCCGGCGCCGACTACTGGATTCACCAGCGCAGTCTCTCTTTCGAGGTCAGGCGAGTTCGATCTTACCGGCGCTCCGGCTGGCACCGTGACGGGCTTTCACCTCGCTCTACCCTTTCGGGGCACACGTCCCATCTCGCTGGCCGGATGACCTACTACTCCCGACTTGACTTTCCAGATTTATTAGCTACCACTATCACTACGCAACGACTGAAGTCGTTACTACAATATTCATTATAACACTTTAGCGACCAGCGCCAGCCAAAGGCTGACGGCTAATCGCCAAAGTTAGAGTGGACCCAGAGAGATTCGAACTCTCGACCTTCTCAATGCCATTGAGACGCGCTCCCAACTGCGCTATGGGCCCGTTTTAGATTGTCGATTGATGATTTTAGGTTGCTGTGCCCAATCCAAAATCTAAAATCCGCAATCCAAAATCATGGTGGACCTGGAGAGATTCGAACTCTCGGCCTCCTCAGTGCGATTGAGGCGCGCTCCCAACTGCGCTACAGGCCCGTCTGTGGGCGTGGGGTATTCTACCTGAGGCAGGGGGGAATGTCAAGGAAAGCGGCATGGCCATCCACCATACCGCTTTCCAATATTTGAATTGAAAATATTAAGGTGTTGCGCCGGTCCAACTTCCGCGGCCGGAACAAAGATCGAAGCCAACCAAGCAAGAAGCGCCATTATTGCCAGAGGTGATATCGCGGAAAGTGATGCTGCTTCCATAGACATAAGCAGTATTGACCACTGCGTTTGCCGAGGCGGAACGACCAGCCCACATGGGCGAACTGAGGCTCGTGCCGCCAACCTGATACCAGCCTTTCTGGCCATAAAAACTTGAGCTATCGTAAACCGCCGCACCGGAATTGGGGGCTGCGTCAAGTGAAACGTCCGGAGTGGCGCGCTTACCGGCGCAACTAACCTGTACGTAGCCGCCAAATCCAGATTGTGCAGAGTTGGCTGTCTCAAACAAGCTACACCCGCCTCCCCCACTCGACCAGCCGGTCTCGCTCACGCTCTGCAGGGAGCCATTGGAATTGAAAGTAAGTGTCAGTAACGTACCGCCAACCGAAATTACATTCGGCGAAGAGGATGGATAATCTGCAGGCAGACCGGAATCACCCGCAGAGGCAAAGAATGTAACGCCTGAACGTACAAAGTGGCTGTCATAAGAAGTTTCACCTGAGAACTCGCTCCCTCCCCAACTGTTGCTGACATAATTGGCGTGGGCGGCAGCATAATCTTCCGCAGCCAGGAGATTGGTGAAACTGTTACTGCTGGCTTCCACGAGCAGGATCTTCGCTCCCGGGGCGATGGCGTGGGCCCATTCGATATCCAGGGCAATCTCGAGACCCCAACCAGAATTGTATCTCGGATAACTTGTCCCGCCAGTCTGGTTGACCTTAAGGAAACAACCTTAATGCAGGGCTGAACAACCAAAGTATTTGCATTTTAAAGGCAATTGTCAGCTATCGATTTGTCAGGTCAGGGTAAAATACTCAGTCGAGGATCTTCATGAAACCATTCCAACTTATTTTCAACTACGCCCGCCGATACACCGCTTCATTGGTCGTGACTGCCCTGAGCATGCTCGCTCTGGTAGGCATCCAGCTGCTGATCCCCTGGATCGTGAAACTATTGATTGCGCGTATCACTGACCCCGGCACTACACTTGCCAATATGAGCTATGTCACAACCCTGACGCTGATCGTACTGGCAGCTTACCTTTTCCGTGCGGGATTGACTTTCGTCCGCTCATACCTGGCCCACGTGGCCGGCTGGGGCGTGGTGGCGGATGTGCGTGAATATATATATGAACACATGCAGCGCCTGGGCCTGCGTTTCTACGAGGATAAACAGGTCGGGAACTTGATGTCGAATGTGGTCAACGATACAGACCTGTTCGAACAGTTCATCGCCCATGCCATCCCAGACGTGGTAGTCAACCTGGTCACCCTGGTTGGCGTTTCGATCGTCCTGTTCAGTTTGAATTGGAAGCTGACCCTGTTCAGCTTGATCCCAATCCCACTGGTTTTTTTGTCGCTGCGTGTTTATGCCAAATATGTCCGGCCGGCTTTTCGTAACCGCCAGAAGGTATTGGGGGATTTGAATGCCTTGTTGAATGACAACCTTTCCGGCATACGGGAGATCAAGGCCTTCACCCGTGAGACTGAGGAGGCCAGGCGCGTTCACGCTGGCATCGAAAATTACCGCAAATCCCAGCTGAGCGCCTTGAAATTGATGGCGACCTTCCAGCCATTCGTGGAGTTCACCTCCTCTCTCGGAACACTGATCGTCATCTACTTTGGCGGGCGGCTGGCCCTGCAAGGTTCCCTGCCCGTGGCAGACCTGGTGGCATTCTTCCTTTACTTGCAGAGCTTCTATGCCCCCGTCCAGAGTTTGAGTTCAGCCTGGGAGGCCATCCAATCCTCGCTGGCCGGCGCGGACAGGGTGGCAGGTCTGATGGCAGAACCCCACGAGCCCCAGAATATTCGCGGTTCGGAGCCGGTATCAGGCCGGGTTGACGGCGAATTCATCTTCAAGAACGTTTCCTTTGAATACTTACCCGGCGTGTCTGTGCTGGAAGATATTTCCCTGACCATTCCGGCCAAATCCGTGGTGGCGCTGGTGGGACCGACTGGTGTGGGAAAGACCACCCTGGTCAGCCTCATTCCGCGTTTCTACGATGTGACCAGCGGTTCGATCACGTTGGACGGCCGTGACCTGCGTGATTACACCCTGGACAGCCTGCGCAGGCAAGTCAGTATTGTGCTGCAGGATGTTTTCCTGTTTTATGGGACAGTGCGCGAGAACCTGCTCTTCGGTCGGCCGGACGCCGGTGAGGATGAAATGGTGGCAGCCGCCCAGGCCGCCAATGCGCACGAGTTTATCGCGGACTTGAGCGAGGGGTATGACACACTGATCGGCGAGCGCGGTGTCAAGCTTTCAGGCGGCCAAAAACAGCGCCTGTCCATTGCACGGGCTATCCTAAAAAACGCCCCGATCTTAATACTCGATGAAGCCACTTCATCAGTCGATACCGGGACCGAATTGCTCATCCAACAGGCGCTCGAGCGACTGATGCAGGGGCGTACAACACTCATTATCGCCCACCGGCTTTCGACGGTTCGCAATGCGGACAAGATTATTGTGTTGGAAGACAAGTCCATCTGCGAAATGGGCACGCATGCGGAGTTGATCAAATTGAGGGACGGGCTGTACAGAAAATTATACATGGTTCAAAGGAATCTGGACCCAGTGAACTAATGAAAATTAAATTCCCTCTAACGGGGCGCCTTCTCAATCCCCGCGATTAAAGCACGTTTTATTTCAAGAGGTCTTTCAATACAACGAACTGTGAATCGGCCTCAAGACGATGCCCACAATCGGTTTTATTAAGATTCTCGCCACAGACCGGGCACAAGCCCTTGCAATCCGGTTTACACACTGGACTGATTGGAAATTCCAACAAGGCATACTCCCTTAGCAGCGGCTCCAGGTCAATCTGGCCATCTTCCGGTACAAGTAATCCGGATTCCGTGATATTGCGCCGGTCGAATGCATATAAATCTGTAACCGACCAACCAAGAGACTGGATAAACATGTCCAAACACCGCACACACTCGAGATCCGTTTCTGCCTTAAACTCCCCCTGGAGTAGAAGTCCCTGCGGGGTGCGGCTGAAACGAGCCGTCCCGATGAAATTTTTAACGGTGAGATCCTCCCCTAGGTGCAACGTTTCGTAATCGAAATTAAAATCACGGTTCGTTCCGATCGTTGCACTGATCAGGAAACCGACATTGAGCCGCAAAGGATGACGTGGATTGGTCACAGGATACCTCTATACGCAAGTGTTGGGAGTTCCGCCATTCTAGCATAGCAGGGACTCGACGTCAATCAGCCTTTAAGGTTCTCCTTAATTTTCAAACATGTATGACGTGAATATCCCTAAGTAATAATTTTAGTCCGCCGACATCTATGTCTGGTTAAAGTCAATCTCTTCCCGGCCTCCCAGTTTTTCCTGGATGCGCTCCACCACAATTTCCAATGCCATGGGGTGGTGGACAAAGTCCAGGTCATCCGTGGGAATAGTCAGCACTGGGCACAGATCAAAGGAAAGCAGCCATTCATCATAAAAAGATTCGAGCAGTGCCAGGTAATCGAGTGTGATACCAGTCTCAATATTCCGGGCGCGCTTGCGGATGCGTTCCATCAGGATCGCTGCCGGGCATTTCAAGTAAACCAGTAAATTCGGCAGAGGTAGGCTGGCCACGACCAGGTCGTACAATTTGCGGTAAGCCAAGTAATCGCGCTCAGAGAAGTTACCCAAATGGTGCAAGGCGCGTGAAAAGATATACGCGTCTTCATAGATGCTCCGATCCAGAATGGCAGGACGCGGGTCACGGGCTGCTTCGAGGTACTGGTCGGCGCGATGACCGAGGAAAAAAATCTGTAGATGGAACGACCAGGAACGCATGTCAGCATAAAAGTCCGGCAGGTAGGGATTATCGGCGACGGACTCAAAGTCAGTCCGCCAGCCCAATCGTGAGCCGATGCGTTCGGTCAATGAAGTTTTTCCCACACCGATATTTCCGGCAACCACAACCAATCTTTTGGGCATAGCTCCTCCTCGTTTTCCGGATAATTGTACACCTGGATTTAATTTTGACGAAACGCTGGATGCTCGCCAAATTCAAATATCACTACGAATTTTATTGTTGCCGGCGAACATCCGGCAGGAATGCCCAGGCAGCAATTGCCAATGCCAACAGAAGGGCAGCGCCCACCATCACGGTAAGCGGTTCGCCGATCCATTGAGCTACGCTACCCGCCAATAACGAACCGATAGGCATGGAGCCAAAGAATATCAGGGTGTAGACACCCATGACACGACCGCGCAGATTATCGGGCACCAGCGATTGCACGATGGCCTGGCTGTTGTTCAAAACCATCATAAAACCCCACCCGACCCCAATCAATGCAACCAGGGAGAGTGGAAGCCAACGCAGCCAGGCAAAAATGAATAACATCACTGGCATGACATAGGCCCCATATGTCCATAATCTGCCGCGCAATTTCCGCGTTCCCCAATAGGCGAGCATCAGGGCGCTGATCAAAGACCCAAAACCCCGTGCTGAAACCAGCCAACCGTTCGTGGTCACGTCGCCATGCATGACATCCACTGCCCAGGCTGGCAACAGGTTCATCATTCCGATCCCAAAAATGCTGATGGCGCCCACCGCTCCGATCAAGCTGAGAATCAAACGATTCCCGAGCACATAACGTATTCCTTCACCCAGTTCCGCCAGTGCCGCTGCCCGACGTAATTGCTTCGCTTCCAGTTTGATCCGCATCAATAGTAGCGCAATGATCACAGCGATGAAGGAAAGACCGTTCAGGGTAAAGCACCAGGCCGGCCCAAGGGCTGCATAGGTCACACCTGCCACAGATGGTCCGACAACTGTGGCAATATTGAACATGGTGGAGTTCAGGGCGATGGCATTGGTCATGGTGTCGCGATCGACCAGTTCCAGGACAAAGGAGGTCCGGGCTGGAGCATCAAAAGCATTGGCAACTCCCAGCAGGAAGGCCAGTACCAGGATATGCCAGGGGCGGACTGTGTTGGAGAAGGTGAGAGCTGCCAGGATGAATGCAAGAATCATCATGGAAGTCTGCGTGATAACCAGGAGTCTCCTGCGGGGCAGGCGGTCAGCGATTACGCCACCAAAGAGGGTAAATAAAAGGGTTGGTGCTCCGCCAAAAAAACCCACCAGCCCCAGGTAGGCTGGAGAGTGCGTAATTTGATAGATCAAATATCCCTGGGCGGTACTTTGCATCCAGGTGCCGACCAGCGAAACCACCTGACCTGCGAACCAGAGTCGGTAATTGTAATGTTTAAGAGCAGCAAATGTTTCCTGCCAGCGAAAACCCCGAGTGCTCTTGGCAGGTTGTTCGGTGCCCGTCAACACTCACTGTACCCGCAGTTATAACATTTCCGACAACCCTCTTCATTGACCATGCTGGCCTCGCCGCATTCCGGGCAGAGTTCGCTCGTTCTAAGCGCCATCTGCCTGGCTGACATAACTGGCTGTGGGTCATGGCTCCCCGCTTCCAATAACCTTTCCGGGACGGATTCGCCTGAAAGAGCCTGACTTTCCGACTTTTCAGCAGTTCCATCCACCTGGTGGCTGGTCTCGCCGGTCAGATACTCGTCCAGCACCTGCCCCACTCCATCCGGCAGGGAACGTACCCGCTTCGGCCCAAAGCCGAGGGAACGTCCGCCGCCTATGCCGGAGAGCTGGCGGACCACTTCCGCCATACGCTCACGCGGCGGAATGGGCGAAGCCAGCCGCAAGACATACGAGATGAGCCGGCCAATTGCTTCCGAAACGGCTGCCGTCTCAGAACCTGCCTTGGCCGTATTAATGAATACTTCAAAGGGATGCCCGCCGCCGTTCTGATTTACCGTAATGAAAGCTCTGCCAAGGGGCGTTTCCACACTGAATGTGCTGCCAACCAGGGAATGGGGACGCGGCTTCTTGGTCTGACTCCAGCCTGCCAATTGCGTGTCGATTTCCGCTTCCACCACACTGGCTGGTGCAGCCTCTCCTGGAACGGATGGCCAGTATGGCATGACGAGACTGCTGGCAGGGTGAGGTTGCTTTTTCTGCGCGGTCGCTCTGGTTTCCAGCACCACTTTCTCGCGTGAGCCGGTCACATAGACTGTTATCCCCTTGCAGCCCAATTCCCAGGCCAGCTGATACACCTGGGCCACATCCTCCACCGTTGCACCTTCGGGGAAATTGACCGTTTTTGACAATGAATTATCCACAAACGCCTGGAGAGCCGCCTGCATCCGTACATGCTGCTCGGCAGTAATATCCCCAGCCACCACGAATACATTTCGAATGGATTCCGGCACCATGGACACATCCTGGCAGGTCCCATGTTCCATCACCTGCTGGATAATCGCCTGGCGTGTTTCTCCATCAATGCCGGCCTTTTCCAGGGCCTGGCCGAAACGTGGACTGGCATAGGTCAATTGAAGATCTTTTCCCTGATCGTTTACATGACGGACATAGGCCAGCGCAAAAACCGGCTCACATCCATACCCCTCACAGCCAGCCACGGTTGCAATGGTCCCAGTTGGTGCGACAGTGGTCTGTGCGGCATTGCGAATACCAAATTGCTTGATACCTTCCAGGATTTCATTCCAATCCAACGCCGGGCGACCCCAGTCGTGTTGATATGCAACCAACGGTTGTGGAGGTGTCCAACGTACATCTTCAAAATCATAGATACTACCCTTGATGGCTGAAAAGGCTCCACGCTCCCGGGCAAGGATGACACTGGTCCGCATGGCGTGAAAACGGATGAATTCCATCACCTGTGCGCCGAATTCCTGCCCGTCCAGCGATCCGTAGCGAACACCCACATGATACATTAAGTCCGCCAGGCCCATGACTCCCAAACCGATACGGCGGGCTTTCAAGGCAGCGGCTTTCAATTGCGGAACTGCTGGAACATAAGCATTCACATCCACCACATCATCCAGGAAGCGCGTGGCCAGCTCAACTCCGCTGCGTAAACCAAGCCAATCTACGCCCCCATCCGGGCCAGAGAATTCCGCCAGGTTGATCGATCCAAGGCAGCAGTTTTCATATGGCCCCAGCCACTGTTCTCCGCAAGGGTTGGTGGCCTCCAGAGGATATAAATGCGGTACAGGATTATATCGGTTGGCAGTATCCAGAAACAACATACCCGGCTCGCCGTTATGGTGCGCCTGGTTGACGATCTTTTGGAAAAGGTCACGCGCCCGAATTGTCTTGTAAACTCGCAGCGGTACGCCTCTAGCTTCGGCCTGTTCCGGTGTACCACTGAAGGAGCGGTACTCCGGCGAATTTACATCGGGAAAACGCAAATCCCATTCGGCATCTTCTTTGACAGCCCGCATGAAAGCATCGGTAATACCAACTGATATATTAAAATTGGTGATCTGGTTTTCATCGATCTTGCATGTGATGAATTCTTCAATATCCGGGTGATCCACACGCAGAACACCCATGTTGGCTCCTCGCCGTGTTCCCCCCTGAGCAATCTCGCCGAAGGCTTGGTCATACACTCGCAGGAAACCGACTGGCCCGGTCGCCTGCCCGGCAGACGATTTGACCAGTGAGCCCTTGGGCCGGAGACGCGAGAAGGAGAAGCCATTTCCGCCACCGGTTTGCTGGATAAGGGCAGCATCCCTCAGGGATTGAAAAATACCCGCCGGATCGCGGCCCATATCATCAGTGATCGGCAGGACAAAACAAGCCGCCAATTGTCCAAGCGGTGTTCCGGCACCGGTAAATGTCGGGGAATTCGGAAAAAATTTTCTGGAAGTCAATAAAAGGTAGAACTCACGCGCCCGCGCTAACACACCCCCGGCATAGCTTTCTTCAGCCTTGGCGACCTGGTAAGCAACACGCCAGAACATTTCCTCCACAGATTCAATGGGTTGTCCATCCTCTCCGTGGCGGACATAGCGACGTAGAAGCACCTTCCGGGCATTATCTGTTAATTCCACGCCTGACAGGTCGTCAGGCAGGGTTGGCATGGGAAGCAATCCATTTTCTGATGTTACCGGTAAACTCGCCACGTTTAATTCTCCTTTATACTTAACAATGAACCAGGCTATCCAATTTACGATCGATTCTAATGGAATAGCTTTATAGAAACAAAGACGCCGGTTCTGCTTCCATTGGACAGAGAACGCAGGCGCCAGGAAAAGTTATGATTCTAATAACAAATGGTCAATTTCATTGCGCAGGGAATGTAAATCATCCAAACGCAGATAAACAATGGCATAGCGGATATAGGCGATCTGATCCATTTCTTTCAAACCCTTTATCACCAGGTCACCAACGACGCGTGAGCTGATCTCCGATTTTCCCAGGCGCTGCAACCCGGCTTCCACCTGCCCCACCAGTCGCTCAATATCAGTCGCAGAGACCGGCCGTTTGGCGCAGGCGATGCGTATACCGCGCTCCAGTTTCTCGCGGTCAAATTCTTCACGCGTTTCATCCTGCTTGACAATCAACGGCGTCGCCAGGATCGGACGCTCATAACTGCTGAAGCGCTGTCCACAATTCAAGCATTCCCGCCGCCTGCGAATACCACCATGGCTATCGTGTGTCGTGTCAATTACTTTCGAATTGTCGTTTTGACAATATGGACAACGCATGATCCTGGCTCCGGATTAATAGAACAAATGTAGCCGCCACATATGGTGGTAGAATTCACAAACACCCCTATATGTGGGTGGATGTGATATTTATTTTAACATATATGGCAAGACTAAACAAGAGGACTAATGGGTGATTAACCTTAAATTTTTTGTTTGGAAAATCACCATAAATATTGTGGGAGCCTTTGGAATTGGGCTTCAGCCCGACTGACTGGTTCACTATGGTATGATTAATTTCAGCCTGCAATTTTAGAAAGCTGGGATATCCATCCAAACCATCATGTCAGGTTGTCAATTCGATAGGCTAATTCATAAATATGTCTACATCATTTCAACTTCACCCAGATGAATCCATTCTTTACCGTTCAAGCCGTCCTCAAGAGTGGTATAGACTGGTTTGGAGGATTGGGTTGGAATTAATCGAAGTGGTCATTTTCATACTCTTTTCTATTTTCACGCTTGCCGTTCTGGCTACCAGTATCCTGGCATCTTTCCTCGCCGCGGATGTGGCCGGGTTGTTGGGTCGTCTTATTTTCCAGGACATCGCGCCCATATTGGTAATGGCATGGTTTGCCGAAGACACCGCCAGGATTTTCACCAACGAGCTGATCCTCACAGACCAACGTGTCTGGACCAAAGGCTATCCCTATGCCTGGTCGCAGGAATGTGAGATATCGATCAATGATATCAAGTCCATGTCTTCCCGTCGTGATGCGCTTTTCATCCACTTGAAATCCACCAGAAAGACCCAGGTGCATGTGTTGACGGATAGTAAGCAGATTGTCGAAACCTTTACACAATTCACAAGCAAAATCGACGCGGATTGACTTTATCAAATCTGGAAAAGAAAAACCCAAATTCAATTGCGAAGAGAACATCAGATTTCTACTATTTTTCAGCTTGCTTTGCTTTCTGCCAGAGTACTTCCATTTCATCCAGCGTCATATCCTGCAGGTTTTTGCCTTGCTCTTTGGCTCCAGCCTCAACCGAACCGAAGCGCTTTTTGAAACGGATATTTGTTCCCCGCAAGGCTGATTCGGCATCGATCTTTTTCCAGCGAGCCAGGTTGACGAGCGCAAACAGCAGATCCCCCAGCTCATCGGACAATTGGTCTTCATTGGCCGCATCCCGAACCTCCTGGATTTCCTCAGCAATTTTCTCCAGAACGCCTTCTATCTCGGGCCAGTCAAAACCGACACGGGCAGCCCGATCCTGGTATTCCTGAGCCTGGATCAATGCAGGCAACGCCAGTGGTACGCCGCCCAGCAGGCTCTTTCCCAGTTCATTGCTGCCTGCGCGCTCTTCCGCCTTGAGTTTTTCCCAATTTTTCAGTACGCCTCCGACCCCATCCACCTGGACTTCTCCAAAGACATGTGGATGGCGACGGATGATTTTATCAAATATGCCTTTGAGCACATCCGGCATGCCAAATTCACCCTCTTCACTGGCGATTTGGGCGTTCAAGACAATCTGCAGCAACAAATCGCCAAACTCCTCGGCCATCCTGGCCGGATCCTCACTATCCATCGCTTCCAAGGTCTCATACGCCTCATCCAACAGGTGCGAACGAAGGGATTGATGCGTTTGTTCTTTATCCCAGGGACACCCATCCGGGGCGCGTAAATGAGCAATGATCTCCTGGAAGGCCTCAAAAGAGGTCCCTTCGCCCAATGAAGGGACATAAAGCACGGTCATTAAGCCGATTCTGTCAGAACGGTCAATTTTATAAAGCGGCAGCTCTTCCACATTCTCGTCCTTCGTCCCGGCCGCATGGACGAGGCTTACAGAATGCTCATCCGGGTAGATGGCATTGAGGGTCACCTTCACTTCCGCAGCCACCATGCGTGAATATATCTGGGCGACCAGCACCGGCTTATCCGGCGGGAATGCCGGCATGTGTGCCTGGCTCAATTCAAGAGCATCCACCAAGGAAAGCTGCGGGTACGGATCGAGACCGAGAGCGGCAAAAACAGGCTCGAGAAAGGAAAGTCCGCTGACTATTTTCAGCGGCAGGCCGGAGGTTTGCGCACGCTGTGCAATCTCCGGGCAGGTGGCTTCCGCCAGGAACGGGTCACCTGGCACAGCATAAACCACCCCTTCCGGTCGCTTCCCAAGCTCAAGAATCTTGTTCACGATGGCAGCATAAACTTCATCGAAAGATTCACTCTGATTGTAAAGATCATCAAATGAATGGATATTGAGGGACTTCGGCAAACCGGCGACCGTTGGATGCTGTTTTGTCCGCAGCCAGATTTCATCTAGAGAACCAAGTACATCCCAGGCTTCACGGGTGAGTTTTGCGGGATCGCCGGGTCCAAGCCCGAGGAGGGTAATTCCAGACATTGAGGACTCCTGAAAAGACAATGATGCATTTAAACTTAAAACGTAATGCGCAAAACGTAACAATACGAGTTACGGGTCACGCATTACGTTTTGCGTTTTACGGTTCGAATTAACGCTTCGTGTAGGTTGGAGCCTTGCGGGCACGCTTCAGACCGGGCTTCTTGCGTTCCTTAACACGCGCATCGCGTGTCAGGAAACCGCCCTTGCGCATGGCAGTGACATTTTCAGGATTCATTTTGACCATGGCGCGCGCCAACCCCAGCTGTACCGAGTCGGTTTGACCAGTCACGCCGCCACCCGTAACCATGACAGTAATATCATAGGTTTTCGCATCCTGCCCGGCCGCTTGAAGGACAGACAGGATTGATTCAACATCACCCAGGCGGTTGAAGTAAACCGGGGCATCTTTATCGTTGACAATAAACCTGCCTGAACCATTCATAATGCGCACGCGGGCAATGCTTTGCTTGCGGCGTCCAACACCTTCAAAATATTGCACAGACATGTTCCTGCTCCTTTACGCGACCGTCTTCAGACTCTGAGGGAAATGGGGATGCTCGGCGCCACCGTAAACTCTCAGCCGCGTCATCAGGTGGTGACCCATCTTGTTGTGCGGCAACATACCCATTACTGCGGAGCGAATGACTCGATCCGGGTGGGTTTGCAACTGGTCGCGCAGGCTGATGGTTTTCAAGCCGCCGGGATAACCCGAATGGTGATGGTACATTTTCTCGGTCAGCTTCGTATGGGTTTTTGTCCCGGTGACAACGATCTTCTGGGCATTGATGACAATCACAAAATCACCCATTTCCACACCCGGGGTGAAAGATGGTTTGTGCTTTCCCAACAGGAGTCCGGCAATCCTGGTAGCCAGGCGGCCCAGAGTCTCGCCGCTGGCGTCCACCAGCAACCACTGTCGGTTTATCTCAGCAGCTTTAGGATAGTAAGATTTAATCACTTTCGTCTCTCCAAACTTTCAGACTAAACAAAATCAGACCAGATTATCGTAACTAACTTCAACCAGTGTCAGGCCACATGCCGGGGCAAGACTTGCAGGGATTTGGGCCTGCACTTCCTGACGGATCTCGGAGCGATCATCCAGCGCCCGGGCCAGGGACGTTACGGATAGTCTTCCCTGCCCTACCGCCACTTGGGCATGAACCAATCTGCGCACCATACGGTAGAGGAAGGCGTCAGCCTGGATTTCAAAGATCCATTCGTCGGCTGTTTGCTGCCATCCGGCAGACATGACGGTTCGAACCGTGCTGCCTCCAGGTCTGGGAGGAGTACCAAAAGCAGCGAAATCATGCCTCCCGAGCCATATGGTGGCCAGTCGGCTCAAGTCAGTCACGGCAGGCCATACCCGCCAGGCATAACGTTCCCGTAAAGGGTCGCGAACGTTGGCGCAGAAAAGGTGATAGCGGTAACAACGGCAGGTGGCGTCAAAGCGCGGGTGGAAATGATCCGGAGCCCCTTTGACTTCCCTCACAGCCATATCACGGGGGAGATGGGCATTCAGGGCATCCTGGAGTTTTTCGAGGCCATGACTCCAATCGAGATCAAAGGCCGCCACCTGCCCACTTGCATGGGTGCCGGTATCTGTCCTTCCGGCCAGGTAGACCGTTTGTCTCTGCCATCCGAGTTTTCGCAGCGCCTTTTCAAGTTCACTCTGCACAGTGCGGGAACTTGCCTGACGCTGACTTCCAAGGAAGTCAGTGCCGTCATAAGCGAGGATAATCTGGTAACGTGCCATTGACAAGAGAACAGAGATCAGGGAATTGGGACCAGTCTCTACTCTCCGCTCACCACTTACTCTTCAACAAGTTCGATTAACGCCATCTCAGCCTTGTCGCCAAAGCGAGGACCAAGTTTCATGATCCTGGTGTAGCCGCCATTGCGATCAGCAAAACGAGGGGCAATTTCATCAAATAATTTCTTCACCGTCTCGTTACTATTATTGCCCAGTCTGCCAGCGATCAGACGCCGGGCGGCCACTTTCTCGTCGTCTGTGGCATCCGAAACATTACGGGCAATGGTTATCATCCGTTCAGCTTCGCCACGGATGGCCGCGGCTTTGGTTTGGGTTGTGCGGATCCGCTCGTGCGTAAAAAGCTGCTTGATCAAATTGCGGCGCAGAGCAATTCGCCCGCCCTTGGTTCGATTGAGTTTATAACCTGCTACCTGGTGTCGCATCTCTAAATTACTCCGACTCTTTCTTTTGTTCGTCCTTCAAATAGCCCTTTTCCTGCATCTTGGCACGCAGTTCATCCAGGCTCTTTTCACCGAAATTGCGGATGGACATGACCGCCTGATCACCCTTTTCGAGCAATTCAAGCACATCTCCCACAGTGGTTATGCCGGTACGCTTAAGCGAATTGAAGACTCGCACTGAAAGATCCAGCGATTCTACCGGCGTTTCAGCCACTTCACTGGTCAGGTGCGAACCGGAGACTTCCTTGTCCATCGAAATTGAAAGAGTCTCCTCACTGATGCCAGCTACGTATCGCAGGTGTTCGATCAGGAGCTTGGCGGAAGCGCTCAGGGCTTTTTCTGGTGAGATTGCACCATCGGTCCAAATTTCCAAAACGAGTTTATCGTAATTGGTGCTCTGTCCAACGCGTGCCGCCTGCACCTCCCAATTAACCCGCTTGACCGGGCTAAAAATGGCATCCACCGGCAGCTCACCGATCGGCATGCGCCCGCGTTCATTCGATGGAGTATATCCACGCCCGCGCTCAACGATCATCTCAATGTCAAGGCGCGTTTTGGAGTTATCGGCGGTGAATAAATACAGGTCCGGGTTGATGATATTGACCTCGGGCGAAGTAATAATATCCGCCGCGGTCACCACACCCTCTCCACGCACTTCCAGGTGCATACGGGTGGAATCCACGCCCTCAAGCATCAGACGCAATTGCTTGATCTGCAGCATCACCTGCAGGACATCTTCACGCACACCCGGAATATCACTGAACTCATGCAGGATATCCACAATCCGGATGGATGTCACTGCCGCGCCTTCAAGGGAAGATAGCAGGACACGCCTCAAGGCATTGCCCAGGGTCACACCATAACCGTGCTCCAATGGGCTGATTACAAACTTGCCATAATTACGAGCTTCCGCTTCGCGCTCGATCTTCGGCATCACCATGTTCGTGATAGTCACGATACACCTCTCCCGACGTACAGAACGGTACGCCGCGTCTAAGAGAACAGACTCGGATTAGCGCGAGTAGTACTCGACGATTAACTGCTCGTTCAGGTTACCGTCAATCTCAGGGCGTTCCGGCAAGCGCAGGAAGTTACCTGAGAGAGACTTTAGGTCACGACTTAGCCAAGCCGGGATGTTACGAGTCTCGGCTAATGAAGTCAATTCCTTGAAATATGACGCATCCAGCGAACCTGGGCGGACTGAAATAACATCACCATTGTTCAGAGTCATTGAAGGGACGTCCGTCCGGCGGCCATTGACCGTGAAGTGACCATGGGTCACCAGCAGACGCGCCTGGGCGCGGCTTGATGCAAAACCCAACCGGAAGATTACATTATCCAGGCGGGATTCAAGGATCTGTAAAAGCATGAGACCGGTAATGCCACGTGCCTTTAATGCTTTCCCATAATAGCGGCGGAACTGGGCTTCGTAAATGCCGTAAATGCGGCGTGCTTTCTGCTTGGCGCGCAATTGCTTGGCATAATCCGATTCACGGCCTTGCCCACCGCGACCGCCACGCCCACCCGTTCCACCGGAACGGCCGTGCATGCCAGGTGCGTATCCACGGCGCTCAAATGCGCATTTGGGAGTAAAGCAACGTTCTCCCTTTAGAAATAATTTCTCACCTTCACGCCGGCACAATTTGCAGGCCGGACCAGTATATTTTGCCATACCTACTTACCTCTTTCACCAGAACTAAACGCGACGCTTCTTGGGAGGCCGGCAGCCGTTATGCGCAACCGGGGTCAGATCCGAAATGGATTTGACCTTGAGACCCATCGATTGGACTGCACGAATCGCGGATTCACGACCAGGTCCAGGGCCCTTGACGAACAAGTCCACTTCCTGGATACCGATCGTCTGGGCCGCCTTGATCGCCTGTTCAGCAGCCAGGCGGGCTGCAAAAGGCGTACTCTTGCGAGAACCTTTGAAGCCAACCGAGCCGGCGCTACCCCAGCACAGGGTATTTCCATCCGAGTCAGTCACAGTCACAATGGTGTTGTTGAATGAAGCGAATACGTGCACCTGTCCAGAAGACAAGGAGCGCTTCCCTTTTTTAGCGCCACCGGAGCGACGCGCAGAACGTACAGTCTGTGCCATAGAACCTCTTTTATCCCTGTTTCCGGATTATTTCTTACCGCCCTTGCGGCGTCCACGTCCGGCAACGGTCTTCTTGGGACCCTTGCTGGTGCGTGCATTGGTGCGAGTGCGTTGCCCGTGGACAGGTAAATTGCGGCGGTGACGCAGGCCGCGATAGCAGCCGATCTCCACCAAACGCTTGATATTCAATTGTTCCTGACGGCGTAGGTCGCCTTCGACTTTCCAGTTCTTGGCGATATACTCGCGGATTGCCGATGTTTCGGCTTCAGTTAAATCCTTGACGCGTGTATCCGGGTTGATCCTGGTCGCAGCCAGAATTTCGCGCGAGCGCGATGGGCCAATACCGAACAGGTAATTCAGGCCCACTTCAACACGTTTGTTACGCGGGAGGTCAACACCTTCAATTCTTGCCATGGTCTACTATCCTTGTCGCTGTTTATGCTTAGGATTTTCGCAGATGATATACAATCTGCCTTTGCGCTTGACAACTTTGCATTTCGCGCAGCGCTTGCGAATGGAGGGACCTACTTTCATGATTTCTTTCTCCTAACTTCGGTTGTTCAACCAAAGGTTGAATTATACTTGTTCTGGTCTTTTCCGTCCAGTTCGATGATGTCTTGCTGCTGGTTAAGGGACAGTCAGGACGAGAGGATCGCCTTCGGTGACGGCTACTGAGTGTTCGTAATGTGCCGTCAATGACCCATCAGCAGAGACAACCGTCCACTGGTTGGAAAGAACACGCGTCCGATAAGTACCGACCAGGACCATCGGCTCAAGGGCTATTGTCATACCGGGTCTTAACATAACCCCGGTGCCTGGGGTGCCATAATTAGGCACTTGCGGTCCTTCATGCATCTTCCGGCCGACCCCATGTCCTGTGTATTCACGTACAACCTGGAAACCCTGTGCTTCCACAAATTGCTGGATGGCAGCGGAGACGTCACCGGTCTTGTTCCCGGCACGCATCATTGCGATGCCAACATACAGCGCTTGCCTGGTCACCTCGATCAATGTACTGGCATTGGGGGAAATTTTCCCTATTCCAGCCGTGAAGGCAGCATCGCCGACATAACCATCGACAACCGCCCCACAATCTATGGAGATGATGTCACCTTCCTTGAGCTTTCTTTTTCCCGGGATGCCATGTACCAGTTCTTCGTTGACACTGCTGCAAATCGATCCAGGGAAAGGTGGTTGACCATAATTCTTGAAAGGCGAGTAAGCGCCATAATTCCGCAAAGTATCCTCAGCAGCCGCGTTGAGGTCTGCGGTGGTGACGCCAGGTTGTAAAAGTTCTCGTACAGCCGCCAATGCCAGGGCATTGACACGTCCGGCCTCGCGCATCAGCTCAATTTCAGCCGGGCTTTTGATATTAATGTCGTTTTCCCAGGCCATTTACGCTCCAAGTACCGCCAGCAGGTCTGCGGTAACCTGCTCAACCGGCCGGGCGCCGTCGATTTCGGATAATAAGCCACGTTTCCCGGTAATAAGCTATCAGCGGTGCTGTCTGGGCAAAATAAACCTTGATGCGCCGGGTGACCGTCTCAGCCTTGTCATCCTCGCGCTGGCAAAGATCCGAACCGTCGAAATCACACACGCCCGGTTTCTTCGGAGGATTGTACTTCTCATGGAAGATGTGTCCTTGCGCTTTACAGGTCCATCGTCCGCTCAAACGATCCACCAGGGTGGCCTCGGCTGCCGAGATATACGGTACATGGTTCACCTTACCGCCAAACTCAGCCAGTAATTTCTCCAAGGCATCCGCCTGCACCGTGGTACGTGGAAAACCGTCCAGTAGCGCTCCGTCCTTACAATCCGGGCGGGAAAGACGCTCACGAATTATACGGATTGTCACATCATCCGGTACCAACAGCCCTTTATTCATATAGGTCTGGGCCAGTGTACCGAGATCGGTCGCATTCTTAATGTTCTCGCGGAACAAGTCACCTGATGAAATATGAGGCAATCCGGTAGTCCTGGCAACAATTTCTGCCTGGGTACCCTTGCCAACACCAGGGGGGTCCGAGAAGAACGATGTAGGTCAGCATGGCAAGTCTATTTCACCAACCGGGCGTCGTCATATCCATGCAGCTTCAGTTCAGCGTCAATATTCATGAATGTATCGCGTACCACGCCAACCACGATCAGCAGACCTGCCGCTGAAACCAGGAAAATACTTGAAGAAGATGCAGATCCGCCAATGCCAACAGCTTTCAGAACAAGATTTATAAGGTAGCCCAAAACCGCCACGAAGCCCAGGAAGAAAGCACCCGGCAGGGTGATGCGGCGCTGCACCTTGGTAAGATATTTTTGGGTTGGTACCCCACGGTTCACGCCAGGGATTTGCGCACCGACCTTCTTCAAATTCTCTCCGTAATTCTGCTGGGAAAACATCACGTCTGTATAGAAAAACGTGAAGCTCACGACCATCAGGAAATACAGCAGATAATAAATCCAGCCGCTGCCATTAAAGGCGGATTGAGTCGCTGAAGCAAATCTGGCTACTGCTGCATTCGTTGAATTGACAAAATAGCTGGCAATAATCGCTGGAAACTGCAGAATGGCACTGGCGAAGATGAGTGGGATCATGCCTGCCAGGTTCACCATTAACGGCAATGTGCCTTTAACAGGCATGGACATACGGCTGCCCACCCGCCGGCCAGGATACATGACCGGTACGTATCGACGTCCTTGCTGTACAAAAACGATCGCATAGATGATCGCCGCCATCACCACGATCATGGAAATGAAGACTAAAATCCAACCATGCTGTTTGTCTGCCAGGAATCCGGCGAAACCCGCCGGCATCCGGGCAACGATGCCCGCCAAAGATCATCAGTGATAAACCTTGACCGCGAATGCCATACTCGGAAATTAATCCACCCAGCCAGATGGCAAACATCGTCCCGCCGATCATTGTCAGCAGGAGGGTAAGAGAAGGGAGCCAGAGGGCACTCGTAAATCCAAATGGTACGATTTGTCCCTGACCACCTTGTACAGAATAGGAATGAAAAAGGTTCGATCCCGCCGAGGGCAGAAAGAGCTGCCATTGGCACAGACAGGTAATATGTCCATTTTTCCTGCCAGTTTACGGCCCTCGCGCGGGTCTTCTTCCATTTTACGCTGTAGCGCTGGAAATATGGGGGTAAGCAGTTGCAGAATGATTTGTGCGGTGATATACGGGTATACACCCATCGCCAGCAGGGAAAAATGGGAAATGGTCCCGCCAGAGAGCAGATCAAAGGAAAGCGAAGAACGTCCCGGAACCTGTTGCTCCCTGTAATAATGATTTCAGGG
>CAVSAF010000015.1:0-82740 GCA_963725805.1 uncultured Chloroflexia bacterium | reverse complement strand
GCCTCCATGACCGCCTCCAGGACCTGCAGGCGAGAAACTGCCTGGCACGACATCGCAGTCGGCAAAATTCCAGAGGTCGTCGTGTTCTCGCAACCCCAAAGGCACATTCACACGTTCAGTCACCACAGATTCATTGTGGCGGATTCTGATCCATAGTAGTTACACAGCAATACCCAGTGCCAGCATCCCTTGTTACAGGATGGGCGTTCTTATGCCGATTATGGTAATCAGCTTTGCCATCCGCCAGCATGTCCTCAAGACAGTCCCGAAAGGTCCAGAGAACGTTCCTCAAGAACCTTCGGAGCTGGTTTCGCCGGTGCGCTTCTCCGGCTGGTCTTTGTCGGGCCGATCACCCGGAAGTGGACCAAGGGCGGCTGGGTGGTTCTTGATCTGCTTCAGCATCCTGGTCCTGGCTCCAGACCTTTTGCTGATCTCTCCGTCGAGGTACAGAGACCGGAGGGCGATTTTCCAGATGTCGTTCACGAAGAGACTCGTGTCCAGGGCGCCATGACCTCATCGTTGAATGACAGTCCTTGAAGATGCAGGAGTATCGCTACGACGTGGTGGTCTTCGGTTTCCACTTTGAAGTGCTTGGATCTTCCAGCGGCCGTTCGCTATGAGCCGCCTGCCGCCGCGGCGGTTCTGATCATGCCCTGCACGTGGATCACACCAAGAGGCCCTCGTTGCTCCAGCAATATTGAACAACCCGGCCCAGCAGAACCCCAGCTCGGCAGCCCCCAGGCAGACCACCCCGGTGAGAAGGAAGACAGATTAAGCCCCAATCGAGAGAACACCGATCGGATCCACTCGTACAGCGTTTGTGTCACAGTGTGCCCAGGCTCGGGGTCCCAGCCTTGATCAATTGCACCGGTTGCAGGCAAGCCCTTGCGGCAGGTTCCATTTACCGCATACCCAGCAGGACCACCAGTGGACCCGTTGGAGAGACGCCACCACCGTGACCTTGAGAGGATTGGCGTGGAAAAACAGGCCATTTTCAGTGCCGGCGTAGCTGCCATCGCAGTGCTTCACCGATATCGCCGAGCAGGCTGAAATTCGTGTATGATCCGAAGAGCCCCACTCCCGATCCAGTTCGCAGGTAAAGATGATCATGACCAGTGTTCTCACGTAGAAAGCGATCACGCCAACGCCCACCCCAGAACGGGCGGATCTAGGCCAAGATGAACGGCACGGATCTGGATGGCCGGAATAGGCAGGTAATCGTCGAGTCGGCGCCGATCACGTGCGGGGTGAAGACAGGCCCGAAAGCGGAATCGATCATGAAATCATCAAGTGAATAGCACCTTCCACCATGCCGTCCAGGTGTTCCTGGTCCCAGCCAATCCCAGCACGTGGAAATCCATAAGAACAGGTGAGCAATAATCCCGAACACCCGCGTGCCACTTACCACCAGATCTGAACACTGTCCGCCGCAAATAGAAAACATAAAAAACCTCCCAGGCTCTGCCCGGCCGGTGTTGTGACAACCAGAACAATAATAAAGACAAGTCCGATAACCAGAAACGTGGCCAGGATGCTGATGAGCACCTGCCAGGTTGAATAGGTTCGATCTTGATCAGGCTGCTGTTGCGTTGACATAGGAACTCTCCAAATTTTCCTGGTTGCCCCGGATATTCTTCTCCCGGTCGACTGCGAGGTAGGAGAACTTGATGCCGCTCTGGCGGGAAATCTCCCCGGCTTCCTGCGGTCCGGCAATGAGCAGAGCCTTGGCGTATACTTCCGCCTCATAGGCGTGTGGGGCAATCACCGTCACGCTGATCCATTCGGAGACCGCCGGCTCGCCTGTCCGCGGATCGATGATGTGATGACGTTCCTTGCCGGCCTGCATCCAGCTGCGTTTCGTCACCGTGGAAGTCGCCACGGCACCCGGATCAACCTTTAAGTAGTCAGGCTGCGCTCGGGCTGGAGCGGGTCTTCCAATTCCACCGGCCACTGGTCCAGGCCCTTCGGCAGTCCCAACATGAACATATCACCGCCGGCATCCACGACGCAGGCGGTTGAACACCTGGAAAGGAGATTGGCCGCCTGCTCCGCGATCCAGCCCTTGGCTATCCCGCCCAGGTCGATCTCCATACCCGGCGGAAGCAGGATCGTGTGGTCCGTTTCTTCGAGGTCCACTTCGCTGAAAGAGGCCCGTTTGTTGGCCAAAAGGGATTCGAGCAAGGGGGCAGGACCTTGTGTGCGCAGCAGTTCCATGCTGCGGTCGTAGCCGGCACGCTTCAGGTCCGGCAGGATGGATGGGTCAAACAAGCCGCGTGTCAGGTGGAAAAAGCGCCGTGCCAGCGCTACCACCGCGAACAGGTCCGGGGAGGCCTGAAAGCGTTCCCCCGCCGACCGGTTGAGCCTGGATAATTCACTCTCTTCTGAGAAGCGTGTGAAACGCTTCTCACTCTCCTGGATGAACTGCCGTGCCTGTTCGAACCCTGCCGCGAGTTGCCCAGCCGGCCCTTCGGCTGCCAGGAGGATATCGGTGTTCATGGCCCGCAGGCTGACCGTTTCCATATCAGGACCCACACGTTCTACAGATCGGAAACCCGCTGCTGGGTTGAAGGTTGGTCGGGGCGCTGTTCGAAAAGAAGTTCTGGCCGTTATTACTGCCGTCATTGCCATAAGCCTGGATCGGCGGCAGGTTCGGCAGGGTTACCGAAGGCTGGACGGTTGCCGCCTGGACCGGCTTGGGGGAGTGCGCCAGGATGACCCAGCCTGCCAGGAAACTGATAATACTGGCAAAGGCGATCCAATAGCGCAGTAATTTTCTGAAGAGTTTCATTTTGACCTCCTTAATCGCCGGGGACGGAAATTTGACCCTGGTTGTTTATCCGGATCAGGCCGCGATTTTGCAGGTAGATCAGCAACTGCTGGACCATTTGCATTTCCTGGGCGACCTGGCTTAACTGCTGGTTGTCACTGTTGAGGGCAGCCTGGTATTGCTGGTCACGCGCCTTGTACTGGGCCAATTCCGCCTGCAATTGGGCGATCTGTGCCTGCGCGGAGCTTGTACTCGTGGAGGCGCTGGCGGCCGGTGCGGTTGGGGAATTCGAGGCTGTCACGCCGTTGGGATTATTGGCTGCATTCACGCCAACCACCAGCATGGCCAGGGCCACAATGGCGGTGATGATGAAAGCAAACAGGATGGCAGCAACTTGTTTACGCATGTTATTCTCTCCTTGTTCTGGCTGTAAAGAATATCCCTGTTGGTGAGGATGTCCAACTTCGAGAAAAGCGCTTCTTCACAACCAGTCAGATTACCAAAGTATATGTAATCAAGATGAATAAAAGATGAATTGTCCCAATAAGTTTCCCGGGCTGTTTTTTCATCTAATGGTCATGTTTGCATGTTAAAATCAACATTACAAAACGATCCATACCGGATAACTCGGAGAGCGGACGTGCGTATTTTGCTGGTGGAAGATAACCGTCGCTTGAGCGACTCGTTGCGGCTGATCCTTCAGGATGACGGCTATGCCGTGGATACCGCCTATGACGGCAACGACGGCGAGGAAGCCGGCATGATCTCCGGCTACGACGTGATCATCCTGGATATCATGCTGCCGGGGAAGAACGGCATTGAAGTCTGCCGTGAACTGCGCAACCGGCGCATTACCACCCCGATCCTGATGCTGACAGCCCGGGATGCCCTGGAGGACCGCGTGGTTGGCCTGGACAGCGGCGCGGATGATTACCTGGTCAAACCTTTTGAAGTGGAAGAACTGCGCGCCCGTATTCGCGCCCTGCTGAGGCGCGAATCCTCCAGCAAATCCGGTGTTCTGCGCATCGCTGACCTGGAACTGGATCCGGCCTCACACACTGTCCAGCGTGGCGGGCAGGCAATCGAGTTAACCGCCAAGGAGTTTTCCATCCTTGAATACCTTATGCGTCATTCCAACCGCCTGATCACACGCGAGATGGCCGAAGAGCACTTGTGGAATTACGACCATGTCATCGCCTCCAACGTGGTGGATGTATACATCCGCCGCCTGCGCCGCAAGATCGACGACCCATATCCGCTCAAGCTGATCGAAACCGTGCGCGGCGCCGGTTACCGCATCCACCTGCCGGAGAAATGATGATTGAACAAAAAACCTCGGCAGCCCCAAAACGAATCACCTCGATCCTCCACAGCATCCGCTTCCGGCTGGTCTTATGGTTCTCTGCTGTCCTGGCAGTGGTGCTGATCGCATTCAGCGCCTTTATATACGTCAAACAAAGCAATGATATCCTGGGCGAATCAGAATATAGCCTGGAACGTAAATTGGCTGCTCTTGCCACCACCTTGACCAATACACCGGGTGGGATCCTGGTCCCCCAGGGGGTTTTGACGGACACGGATGAGCTTGTTTTTACCGGCCCGGACGGGCATGTGCTGGCCAGCCACGGTCCGCTGGCCTCCCAGGATACCCTCAACCTGGCGGCACGCGCCAGCCAGGAATATGTCAGTCAGAATTCACCCGATACGGTCACTGCCTGGACTGAAAGGACCGGCTCTCCGCGGCACAATTACATGTTCGTCGCCGTACCCCTGCGAACAGGGTTCGGCCAGAGGGGCCTGGTTATTCTCGGCGGGCCGGTGGACCCATACGGGCTGGAATCCCGCCTTTTGCTCACGTTGATCGGCGGCAGTCTGGCAACCTTGATCATTGCCCTGCTGGGTGGCTACTGGCTGGCTGACCGGGCCATGCGCCCGGTCCATACCATCACCCAGGCTGCCCGCACGATTGGCGAGACGGACCTGAGCCGCCGCCTGAACATGCAAAGCAAGGATGAACTGGGCGAACTGGCCAATACCTTCGACGGCATGCTTGGTCGCCTGCAGGCGGCTTTCGAGCGCCAGCGCCAGTTCGTCGCCGATGCCAGCCATGAGCTGCGCACGCCCCTGACCATCGTCAACCTGGAAACCAGCCGCACCCTGGCCTCCCCGCGCAAGCCGGAGGATTACCAGCGTGCCCTGACCGTCATCCACAGTGAGAACGACTTCATGACCGCGCTGGTCAATGACCTGCTGACGCTGGCCCGCATGGATGCCGGTCAGGCCGTGGTGGAGAAGCTTCCAGTGGATCTAAGTGATGTGGTCATTGATACGATGGAACGCCTCACCCCTCTGGCGGACCGCACCGGCGTCCGGTTGGAGGCTGGTGACCTGCCCGAGACGCATATCCTGGGGGACCGGCAGCACCTGGTCCAGATGGTCAGCAACCTGGTTGAAAACGGCATCAAGTATGCCGCCGGAGACCATCGAAGGGTCTTCATCGAAACGGGAAGGACCGGGGAATCTGCCTGGGTGCGTGTCTCGGATAACGGTCCGGGCATTGCCCCGGAGCACCTGCCGCACCTGTTCGACCGGTTTTATCGCATTGACCAGGCCCGTACGCGTGGAGAGGACGGACCAGCCGCGCCGGGCTCACCCAGCGGCAGTGGCTTGGGGCTCTCGATAGTCCAGTGGATTGCCAGAAGTCATGGCGGTGATGTTTTTGTGGAAAGCCAGGTTGGAACCGGGACCACCTTCGAGGTCCAATTCAAAGCAGTTTGAACCGGGGGTTTTCTCCGCTAGATTTAATATTCGGTTCATTGCAAATTCATCTTGCAGTTTTAGAATGAAGCTTGAAAGTCAGTCTTTTCTGAAAGGTACAGTTCAAGGAGGTACCTATGACAAGGAATAGAATCTTATATCTGGTGCTGGTCATCATTCTGGCGGGCGCTGCGGCTCTCTCTGGTGCGGCCGTTGGTGGGATGGCGGTCTACCAGGTGATGAGCCAGAACAAGCCGGCTGCCGTTGTTTCCACGGCCCCGGTGATCCAATCACAATCCGCCAGCAGCAAGACTCCCAGCCAGGTTACCAATTTGGTGGTTGACACAACCCAGGTCGAGACCACCGTCACGCAGGCGGTCCAGAAGGTCGGCTCCTCGGTCGTGACCGTGGTTGGCACAGTGCAGGGCCAGCTTACCCCCTTCGGAAGGACTTCCAATGGAACGGTCAGCGGCAGTGGTGTTTTCATTTCCACCCAGGGTTACATCCTCACCAATAATCACGTGGTGGAAGGTACCCAGGGAGACCTGACCATCGTCCTGTCGGACGGCAGCCAGGAGAAGGCCACCATCGTTGGCGCCGATCAATATTCAGATATTGCCGTCCTGAAGACCTCCGGGAAAGTCCCGGCGGTTGCGACCCTGGGCAATTCAGATGTGCTCAAACCGGGTGAGACGGTCATCGCCATTGGTTCTCCACTGGGCGATTTCAAGAACACGGTAACCGTGGGCGTCGTCAGTGCCACGGGCCGGTCGATCGATACCGGCAACGGCTATACGATTGATAACCTGATCCAGACGGATGCCGCCATCAACCAGGGCAACTCGGGCGGACCGCTGGTCAACCTGGCTGGAGACGTGATTGCCATCAATACCTTGATCGTGCGCAACAGCGGCTCTGGAACAGTGGCGGAAGGATTGGGTTTTGCCATCCCGATCAATACTGCCAAAGCGGTTTCCGAACAACTTATTCAAAACGGCTCGATCACCCGTCCGTTCCTGGGGATAAGCTTCCAGCCGATCACCCCTGACATCGCCTCCGCCTATCACCTGCCGGTCCAGTACGGAGCATATGTCACCGACGTGGCTGCTAACAGCCCGGCCAGCCAGGCCGGCCTGCAGCAGGGTGATATCATCACCAGCCTTGGCGGGATTGCGCTGGATGCCAATCACTCTTACATCAACACCTTGTTCAACTTCAAGCCCGGCGACAAGGTCGTTGTGGAATACAACCGCAACGGCAAAACGCTCCAGGCGCAGGTCACCCTGGCAACCGCAAGTTCGAATTAATTGCTGACCTGACCGTGAAGTTCAAGCAGACTAAAAAACCATTCCCTGCATGGGCAGGGGATGGTTTTTTGCTGCTACTGGATCGTTGCGAGAACTTGATGGCCGATCTTCTTGAGCCATGCCATGAGTGGGGTGATGGTCCAGCGTCTCACATCCCGCCAGGCCATCACGCTGCGGTCGAACAGGTCATTCCCGCTGGTGTCATTCACCCTCCCCGAAAGATAAGCATTCCCCTCAGCATATCCATCGTAGATCCCGGTGCGCATGGTGCGATAGGTTTCTGTGGGTGCACTGCACTCAAATACCACCTCGTCAGTGGAGGGATCAACCTCGATGATTTTGGTTTCCACTGTACCACTGGCACTGTTGCTGACCAATGGATTTCCTTTGGTGTCCTTATAAATATCCCCCCAGGTGCCCAGAACGTTTCCATTGGGCAGGCGGTAGGCACTGCCGCGTAAAGCCGAGAAGGTGGCGGCGCCGCGTTCCCGCCCATACTCCCAAATCTGTTCGATGGTCATGGTTGCTTCGTTGATGCGGTAGTGGACGACCCTGCTGTACCATTCGGACGGCAGGTAGGCGTGGGCTGACTCGAAGCTGCGGTACATGCCGTTGTCGAATAATAATATGTCGTTGAAGTTATCTCCTGGCGCATTCGGGCTGTAGAGCGTGGCATGATGTTGGGACCAGGGCCATTCAAAATTCTTACCCTGTGGCTTGAGCAGGTAAGGCTGATATTTCGGACTCCAGTTGTCATGCGGTCCCAGGATCCATTTTATTTTCATCCCCGGGTAGGTTAGCTTGACCACCGCCGACTGCGCTTTGCTGGAAACGATGATCGAATGGTCACCAGGATCATAAACGATGGAATTCAAGTGAAGCCAATCGTTTGCAGCCAGTTCTTCCACCTGGTGCGGCCGGCCAGGATCAAGGACAACCTTTAAATCAAATGACCGCACAATATGGCCGCTTTTCCGGTCGATCTCGATGAGATAATCCTCGACTGTGTCCGACTTCAGGTCGGCGCTGGTCATCAGCAGGTTTCCAGTGGGAAGCTCGTAGATATCATGATGGACGCCATCCGCGATATTGTATACGGCGTAGATTTTCCCCAGCAGATCTTCCTCCATCACAATATCGCCTTCCGTTCCGCTTTCTGAATACGTGAACAGGTACCGCCCGTTCTTTAATTTGGTCAACACTTCCCATGATTTTTGTGTGGAGTACCAGCGCACATCCCCATCAATATCGAAAATCATTTTTCGATCCAGCAGGGCGAAATTGAACCCGGGATTGTATTGGTTTCGCACCAGCGTATTGATGGTGAATGCTCGAATATATACGGGCAGCGCTTCAGTTTGCAGGTCGATCCCCGCCTGTGCGCTTTCGCCGTTCTGTGTTTTCATGCTGATCGTTACGTGGTTGAGCGTACCCGCATACAGCCCGTAAACAGGGATCTCATGGTATTTTTCGAATCCCGGGAATATATACTCGACACCTGCTTCCGGTGTTTTCCCTGGCACGTGGATGGAGATCTGGCTGTTCTCAGGCGTGCTGAAGATCAGCAGGGCCGTCAAAGGGGCCGTTTGATAGGGATCCTGCAGCACCAGCGGGGCTGAGAAAGTGAAGCTTCCCGCCTGGTATACAGCCTGGATTTCCTGCTCGATCGTTTGCTGCCTGGCAACAGCATCCTTTACGTGAGATAGCGTTTTTTCCGAGGCGGCATAAGCCGGTCTCATAAGAAAGGCCAGGACAAGGAGTATTAGTAATAAAACTGCCGCCCCCGCGACAATCAGGGCTTTCTTGGAGTGGAACCGGTGGCGCATGCGCATATCGGTCATGAGAGCTTGCCTTCCCCTTCAGGGCTGCCTATTTCACCTGGATCTTATAACCGGTGGGGTTATAGCTGGGTTTTACTTTTCCAAGGGCGTCCATCCCATCCACCACGCCTCCCACCGCATAGATGGCATATTCACCCTGAGGTACCTGGCTCAGGTCCAACCGCGCTGAAAAGTTGCCATTCAGGCCCGCATTGGTTGGGAAAATAACCTGGTTCTGCCGGTTTTTCAACACGAACAGCACCTTTCCCAACAGATAGGTTTTGTCCTGGTATTGGAAAGTGCCTTGCAGGATCAGCGTTTCATCTTGCTGGTAAAGCTGCCTGAAATTCAGGCTCAAGCGGGGTATGAAGAATTTCGGCAGGTTGAAGGATGTTGGACCGCTGGCCTGTACCACACCTTTACGCTGGCCCTGGCTCTCTCCCAACGCGTACTGGACCGCGGCAGTGTAGAGATCCAATTTCCTCACCTGGTATGTCTCGGCGTCAGTGGTATGGTTCGGGGTGACAGACACATCGAAAACTTCCTCGCCATTGGTCTGCACTTCGACCACCCTGGATTGGACCTGGGTCTTGCCGATAACACCGCTCACAATATCGTCAACTGGAATGCCATCCTGCCGCAGCATGCCGCCAAAATCGATATTGATGTTGCCGGTCTGTGGCAGTTGTTCCGCACTCCCAAGGAAAGTGGCATAAGCTCCCGGGCCGAGATCCTTGCCGAACTGCCAGACCTGTTCCACCGTCCGATTGACTTCGTTGATGCGATAGATCACCGCCCTGGAGTAATTGTCGGCAGGCTTTATACTGCTGGCTTGTGTAAAGCTTTTAGCCTGGCCATTATCAAACAGCAGGATGTCAATAGTGTTGGGATCGCCGTCCGTTTCAGGCAGGATCTTGGCATCGTGTTGGCCCCATTGCCATTCAAATGGACTACCGGTGGGTTTGAGCAGGTATTGCTGGTATTTGCTGAACGCACCGTCCCAGCCCTCTGGAGAGGATAAAATCCAATCAATCGCTTTGGTATTCGGGTTGAATTTGACTACGGCACTCTGGATTGGTGAGGAAATGATCAGGCTGCCATCGTTTGTATCCATTGCCACCGAATTGGTATGGGCCCAATCCCGATTCGGTCCATTTTTTATACCCGGGTCATAATGGCTATACGGATCCCGGCGGTCATCCAGAATCTGGCGCAGGTCATATTCATTTTTTACTGCGCCAGTTTGCCGGTCGATCCGGATGATCACATCCTCCCGGGTATCGTATCCCGCCGGCATATTCTTGTTGTTCGAAACAGCCAGGAAATCCCCATCCTTCAGTTCCACCACATCATGATGCACGGCATTGGGCACTTCATACTCGGCAAACACTTTTCCCAGCAGATTCATCTCCCAAAGCGTGTACATGTTGTAGGGCATCAGCTTTTGCACATCGCCGGTGGTCAACAACCTGCCATTCTTCAGGACATGCATGGAGGTGCAATGTCCGAAGTTCTTGTTGGTGAAATACCCGCGCACATCCCCATTGGCGTCCAACAGGTAGGTGTAATTTGTTTCCAGGCAGGCGGTCATCAGGTCCAGGCCGGGTTCCATCTTCTCCGGCTTCGAAACCTTTACATTCAGGTTCGGAAAGTCATAAGGTAGGGGTTCAGTTTGTAGCACCTGCCGGAATGTTTGTGGTTGCCCGTTTTGGGGTTTGACCGTCAGGTCCACCTGGTTGGCCTGCCCGGCATACAGTCCCAGGACAGGCACCTGGTGGTGTGTGGTATAGCCGTCGATCGTATTGGGGAAGGTCGCATACTGGTTTTTCCCCACCACGCTCACGCTGACCTGGGCCGGTTCCTCAGTCTCGAACAGGATCAGGGCAGACAGGGGATTGGCCTGGTAGGGGTCCTGGATGATATACGGTTTCTGCGGGGTATAACTGCCTTTGGCATAATCCGCCAGGATATCCAGTTCACGCTGGTATTGAATTTTCAAAACATCATAGCTTGGCACAGAGACATCTTTTTCCAGGCTGGCTTTTGTTGGCATAACCAGTACGCCGCTGAAATATACGCCGGCCGCAACGCCAAGGATCGTGACAACCGCCGCAAGGATGACCAGGGTTTTCTTTTTCATGGTGGTGGCTTTTATTCAGGGAAGGATGCGGAGAGGTATGGAGGGGGTGTTTTACTTTTTCAGGAGGATTTCCTGCCGGCTTCCTTCTCCAGTATATGCCAGGGTAAGTTTCCCCGTTGCCGAGGAAGCCGGGATTTGGTAACACATCCAGCCGGTATAATCACCCAGGCGAAGCTGCAGGCCGGTGATGCGCGGCGTGTATTGGAACTGCTCGAGAAAAGTATCATTGTCAAGCCGTTGGTAGGAATTCCCGGAGGCATCCTTGACCACCAGCCACTTCCAATCAAAAGGGCTGCTGGATTGGACCCCTGATTTGCTGATGCTTGCATTGATGATCAGGTAGACAGACCCGGCCTCCGGGTTTTGCTTATGGTCCACGTCGATCTTCGACCCGTTGTACTGGGTGACCGATTCGACCGAATGCAGGTTGTCCTTGATCTCGAACCTGGATACCTGGATCTGCCAGGCGAGCGTACTGCTGGAAGGGAGCGCCGAAGGTATCCTGGCGGTCTGACAGCCAGACAGGCTGAGGAACAGGCAGGAAAAAAGCAGGGAGACTTGAAATGTAAAGCTCGGTTTTCGCATTTACCTTTTCCAATTCTTAAGAGCGTCTAACACCTGTGCCTGACGTCACGCAACGGGTTTCCACACGTCAGGCGATTATATCGCAACCCATCGATTTCATCTCGAAGTTCAACCTCGCAGCCATAACAAGAGGGCCGTCAGGGTAAAGCCGTCGGTAATGACTTTATCCTTGATCATTTGCGTTACTTCACTCCTCGCAAACCAGCGCGTCTCGCTCACCTCGTCCGTATCGAATTCTTGTGTGCGTTTCACTGCTCTGCAATGCACCACATGGAAAAGCTTGTTGGCGCTGCCGTTCATCGGATAATAGCTGTACATCAATTGATGATCATCAGATGTGTAGCCGGTCTCCTCCAGCACTTCCCTCCTGGCTGCCTCGATCACCGTCTCGCCAGTTTCCACCCCACCGGCGGGCAGTTCCCATTCCGTGGTTCCGGTGGTATAGCGGCAAATCTGGGCAAAAATAATATTTCCAGACCCGTCTTCTACAATTGCCGTGACTGCAGGACGAGGGAAGTCCAGCAAATGAAATTTTTCGATCACAAGACCATTTGGAAATCTCACCTTATCAAGGTAAAGGTTTACCCAGGGGCTTTGATGGATGATTTCTCTTGATAATCGCTCAGGTTTCATGGGTTTATCCTGGCAGCAAGTTTTCTGATCGTATTTACCCCACGCAGGGTTGATTTCACACCAAGCTTCTTTTCAAGCACGGCATTAGAGAAAGTCGATTCGCTTTGTTTCTTGCGGCACAGCCAGTAGACCTGGCGCGCCCGTGTGGCAAAACGGTCAATATCGGTCGTCAATGCCATCAACTTCTGTTTCGCCTGATCATCTAATGGCTGGGATAGGAAGGCAATATTGAACGCCGCGGCTGAATCCAGTTCGGATGGTGAAAATGGCTGGTAAGCCGCAATTTCCGCCAACTCCTCCCCGGTCCGGAGAAATGCGGCAATATCATAGCCAAGCCCGGTTTTTAGACCGGATTCAATTCTTAATGCAAGGTTTGCAACATCCATGTCTGGGGTCTGAAAGATCACGTTCCCGCTGGCAATGAATGTCTCTACATCCAGAAAGCCCAATGACTCAAAGAGCTGGCGCAGGGTTTCCATCCTGACCGTATGGCCGCCCACATTGATGGCCCGGAGAAAAGCGACATAGCGTGGCATGCCCTGATTTTACTCTTGTATCTGCCCTCCATAGTTGACTGACAGGAGTTTCACCCCCAGGTCGCGCAGCTTGCCGATCAGGCCATACAGGGCAGCCTGGTCGGCCACCTGGCCGGTGAGCACCGTTTCATTCTCCCCGGCGTACGTGAGGCTGAACCCATCCAGCCAATCCACCCACGCCGTATCAAGCCGGCCCTCGACACAAATCTCTACTCGCTGCATGCAGATTCCTTGTGGTATGAAAGGTAACTCCGGCGGGCCTCTTCCTGCGGGCCTGCCGGATGCACAGGTGTGCTTTACCCTTGCTCAGCCTTGCCGAACATTTTGTGCTGATCGAACCACGGCTTAAGCACCAGGTATGCGCCCAGGATGAGCAGCAGGAAGGCGCCTTCCACGCCTTTGACACCGAACAACTGCACCACGCCTCCAGCAACGGAAAGGATCCCGAGGAAGGTGGTGAACCCGCTCATGCGGATCTTGTTGAGGTAGCGGGCCAGGTTCAGGCCAAGGAAGATCAGCCCGACACCGATGGACCACAGTCCTTCAGGCAAGGGAGTGCCTGGGGCGATCTGTTTCCAGAACATCGACCCGGCCCACAGGATCAGGAAACACCCCCAGCCGATGGTTTCGAGACGCTTGTTCAAGGCGACCTTATCGGGATCCTGGCTCACCTCGGGCGTGGGCTGTGCCGCGGGATTAGCCTCGCTTTGACCGCCGCTGCCAGCCGTGGCCAGCAGGATGATGCCGATGATGCCGAATATGATCGGCGGCACCCAGGGCATGTTCCCATAGCCGATATCAAACCACAGGCTGCTCGCTGGCAGGGTCAGGTTGGCGATCACCAACCCGATCGCGATGAGCAGGCAGACGATTCCCAGGATGAGATTTTAATTTTTTCATTTCATTTCTCCTTTCGTATCTATCCTAAAATTCAAATTTTTTGTATGTCATTGCGAGGCGGCGCTTTTCCGCCGAAGCAATCCCCTGTTTGGGGCTTTCACCCAAAAGAATACCATCAGAACGATGGCGACGATCCAGCGGATAATGGCGTAGATTATTCCCATGGCCGTGCTGGGCAGGATAGCGAGCAGATAGCCGCCAATGGCATTCGAGCCGCCGTGAAGAAGCAGGTTCGGGAAGGCGCTCTCGGTTCGGTTGAACAACCATGTCTGGATGAAAGAAGCCGCCAGGATGGTGGTGAAAATATAGGCCAGGGCCTGGATGGCGGCTTGCATCACTGCAGCCGGCACCGATGCACCAGGCTGTTTGAGAATATTGAAGTAGAGCGGGATGAATGCCGGCCAGTGCCATAATCCCCACACCAGGCCCACGATCAGGGCGGATTTTTGGGCACTGTAGCGCTCCTGCAGCCTGGGCAGGGCATAGCCGCGCCAGCCGGGTTCTTCCATGCCGGATGTAAGCAGTTCATACAGCAAGTAGGCTGGGAAGAAGACCAATGGCGCAGTCAGCACCCCGCGGGAAGGAATGGGACCAAGAACAAGACCCACTGCCAGGAAGGGCAGGAAGATCACCAGGATGAGCATGAGCAGATCACGGTAACCTTTCCCCCCAACACGCCAGTTGGTGACTCGGGTCCACCAGTCACGCAAGGTTCCCTCCAAGCCAGCCATGATGACCACGGCTATCAGCGGACCGTATGAACTGAATGAAGCGAAAATCGCCAGCAGGATGTGAGACTGGTCCTGGAAACCGGTCCTGCTCAACGCGCCAAAGGTCGTACTGCTGGGCAGCAGGTAACCGCGCTGCTCACCGATGATAAAAGCCGGCACCATGAATGCCCAGGAGATGACACAGGCCAGGATGAAGAATATCACCAGCGGTTGGCGCTTGCGGGTTTGACTTATCATGGCATGCTCCTTCCGATCGAATTGCTTATGCTTCCGGTCAGTGCCCAACGGTTGAAACTGCATTCACTCCAAAAACCAGTTTCCTTACTTGCGAAACTTGGCAATCCCAATGAAAAGCACGCCCAGACCGGCAAGAAACACGCCGATACCAATCGGTCCCGTCCAGAAAAGTACCAATCCAATGTCCATTTTTTTATCTCCTTTCTCATAAAACAAGTTGGGCACTGACGATCCTACTTTACCCAATAAACCCCTTGGGATGCATCTGCCGATTGGTAGATTCAGGGGGTTGATTATCTTCGGTGAAAGTCATCTTCAAGATGACTGTCACCTTAAACCAGCCCCATTTCCTTCGCCCGCATGGCGGCTTCGGTGCGGTTCCTGGCCCCCAATTTCCCGCATAGGTTGTGAATGTGCGTCTTGGCTGTACCCGGGCTGATGAACAGCTTTCCGGCGATCTCGCGATTCGACAGTCCCGCCGTGACCAGCCGCAGGACCTCGATCTCGCGCTTGCTCAATGGTTCGACCAGCCCTGCCTGCGCCTGGATCTCTTCGTGGTGGACTGCGCCTGATGCAGATAAAATCCGCCCTGCGTATTCCGGTTCGACCCCGCGTTGGATGGCTGCCTGCAAAAGCGGTATAAGCTCCGCACCGGCATCCACAAAACTGCGGACAAACCCCTCAGGCTTGCCCGTTCGTAACGCCTCGGAGAGGAACTGCATCGCCTCATCCATGTTCCTTGCCGCCAGGCTTTGCAGGATGCGCACAACGATCATCCCGTATCCCCATCCATGCTGGGAGGCAGTTTCATATATCGCCCTCAAAACTTCGGCGGCTTCTTCCTTTTTACCTTGAGCCAGCAGCAGCCGCGGGCGGGTCAGTCCCATGAAGCGATAGAACGAGTGTGCCTCCACTTCAGCCTTCACCTGCGGCTCCCACCGGGTCAGCATTTGCGGATCATTGCGTCTCAGGGCCATTTGGACACCGAACGCCGCGCTGCGGCTTCGGATCACTTCGGGAAAGTCTCGTGCCTTCTCATCTGCTTCGGCCAGTGCGGCAGCCGCCTCGACACCCTCCCCCTTTGCATCGGCCAGGATCGCCCTGAGGAGCGTTCCTGCCTGCTGAAACTCCAGGTTGCCGCTGGATCAACTCAATGCACTTCCTTTATCAAAGTGCTCCCAGGCCTTTTGCAGGTCATTCCACTCCAGGTGGATCGTAGCAAGGTCAAAATGTGCCAGGCAAAGGATGGGGATCTGGCCGTCGGATTTGATTAACCTTTCATCTAAATCGAACGCTTGCTGCAATTTCCCTTGTGAGGCGAATACTCTGGAAAAAAATACCTGCGCCGTTAGCAGGGCATATTGATTCCCAACCCTTCCGCTTAGGTCAACGGCCTGCCCCAACACGGATTCGGCTTTGACCAGCTCCCCCTCGTGCCAGTAGGCCAGGCCCAGGTTCAGGGCAATATTACCGCGTGTGACAATGTCCGTATCGGGCAGGAGGGCAAGTGCCTGTTCGGATTTCTCGATTGCTCGTGCATTATCCCGCCGGGCACGTGCCAGGAAGGCCTGCGCGGCTGCGACCTGCCCAAGGAAATGCGGCCCGGATTCAGACATGCCTTCCGCACGCTCCAAAAGCGGGACAGCGATATCGAACTGGCTGGAGAGAAGTGCCGCCCAGGCATACCCCATGCACAGCGCCGGGTTTGCACAGGTCACCTCCTGCGGCATCCTGCCAAACCAGCCCAGCAGCGTGACAGTCTCACCGCGTTTGAGCATGCCTTCGCTTGCCAGGCCGATCAGCCTGGCCGCATTGCCCCAATCCCGTGCCGAAAGGGAATGTTCCACCGCATCCTGGAAGAGTCCCTGCCCTTCATACCACTGGCTGGCGCGCTGGTGCAGGCCGGTCTCATCATGCGCTGGCGAAGCGCGCAGCCGCAGATGCAGCAGTTCGGAAAACAGGTGGTGATAGCGGTACCAGGTCCGGGATTGATCGAGTGGGATGATGAACAGGTTGGCGTGATCCAGGTGGTCAAGGATCGCCTGGGAACTGAAAGAGCGCGTCATGTGTTCCTGTGTCAAGTGTTGCGGTAACGCGTGATCTTCCAGACCTGTTGCTCCTGATAACGGACTTGCCATCACTGCATCGCACAACGGCTCACACAGCCGATCCAGGATGGAGGTCTTCAGCAGGAAATCCTGCACCTCGGCGGATTGCCTTTTGAATACCTCCTCGATCAGGTAATCCAGCACATAGCGATTGCTGCCTGTGAAGGCCTGAATGAAGTCTTTCGGGTCTCCCATGCCCTGCATGGAAAGAGCCGCCAGTTGCAGGCCGGCGATCCAGCCTTCGGTGCGCTGCTCCAGCGCGGCCACATCTTCAGGAGACAGGTCCAGCTCCATCACATGCTCAAGAAAATTAGCCGCCTCCTGCAGGGTGAAACACAGATCCTCCTGCCGGATCTCCAGCACCTGTCCCCTGGCGCGCAGCCGGGCGATCGGGAGCAAAGGATCTTCGCGTGTCATCAGCACCAGGTGCATGCCGGCGGGCTGGTGCTCCAGAAGAAAGGTTACCTGTTCGTGGATCGGCAGGCTGTGGATGACGTGATAATCGTCCAGCACCAATAGGATCGGCGCCGGGACTGCCGCCAGTTCATTCACCAGGGCGGTCAGGATCATTTCAGCGGGCGGAGGCTGTGGCAACTGCAGCAGTGCTCCAATTGATTCACCCAATCCAGGGCGGATTGGTTGTATCGCCGCGATCAGGTAAGCCAGGAACCGCCTCGGGTCATTATCGGCTTCGTCCAGGGATAGCCAGGCAACCCGGTTGCCGGCTGCAGGCATTGCTCCTCCTGGAGAAGCAGGGTGGGGTTGCGGATCATCGATCTGGCTGTTGCCACCCCTCGATCTAAAATCTGAAATCGAAAATCGCCAATCCTTCAGCCATTCCGTCACCAGGGTGGTTTTTCCATACCCCGCCGGCGCCGAGATCAGGATGAGCCCACCCTCCAAACCCGCGTTGAGTTTGGCGATCAGCCGCGCTCGCGGGACGAAACTTGACCGCAGTGCTGGGATGGAAAGCTTGGTCTGCAGCAGACGATCATTCACACATTCATTATACAAACTTTGGGGCAATTGTCTATATGTCTGCGGGGTGGAAAGCAGGGCCCTCCTAAAGTCCTTGGGAAGATCTATTTCCCTGAACTCCGGATGGAAAAACTGAACACGAATGGTTCGAATGCTGCGAATGGCACGAATAAATTATTAATAATTCGTGTTATTCGAAAATTCGTGCCATTCGTGTTGAAAAAACTTCAACTTTGAGAATACCATGGGGTCGAAATACGACGCACTTGCCAGGTGCGTCGTATTTTCTTCTTCTCCGAGTCATTCCCAGCCTCAACTGCTCCGGTTTGTATGTCAATCTTAGTTCTGACCGCTCAGGTCGGCGCTTGCCAGGAACTGCGGCTGCTTGCGGATTTTCGCCGCCTGCTCGAAAGCATAGGCCAATTTGATCAGCATCGGCTCCTGCCAGGCTTTTGCAAAAAACGAAAGACCGACCGGCAGCCCAAAGATATATCCCGCTGGCACGCTAATGTGCGGATATCCAGCCACGGCTGCCATCGATGTGCTTTCGACATCACAGTTTACCGCATCCCCATTCACCAGGTCGATCATCCACGCCGGTCCTCCCGAAGGGACGATAAGGGCATCCAGGCGATGCTTGGTCATCGCCGCCCGGATGCCTTCCTGGCGTGTCAGGCGGTGGTTCTTCTCCAATGCAAGCAGGTACTGCTTGCTCGTCAGCGGCCCTTTCTTCTGTGCGGAAAGCATGTGCTCTTGCCCAAAGTACGGCATCACGCTTCCCTTATGCTCCTCGTTAAACTTTATGATATCTTCCAGCGTCCGCACATGCGTCTTTGGCCCGCATGTCCCCAGGTACCTGTTCAAATCGGCTTTAAACTCATAATGCAGCACTGTTCTTTCAGTTTTCACAAATTTATCAAAGTTGAGAACTTCAACCGGGTCGATCAGGACTGCGCCCGCTTGCTTCATCACCTCCAGGCAGGCTTCAAAAATCTTTATGATGCGTGCGTCCGTCCCGGCCATATTGCGCGCCACCCCAATGCGCCTCTCCTGCAGGCCATTCTTGTCGAGGAATGGACGATAATCCTTCAATGCTCTCTTCCTGCTCAACCGTGTGGCGGCATCACCCCCATCCACACCCGTCAATGCTCCCAGCAGGATCGCCGCATCCGCCACGCTGCGCGCCATTGGCCCGGCTGTATCCTGGCTGTGCGCAATTGGGATAATTCCACTTCGACTGATCAGCCCAAGCGTGGGCTTTATTCCAACGATGCCGTTTGTCTGTGCCGGGCAAATGATCGAACCATCCGTCTCTGTTCCAATCGCCACGGCACACAGGTTTGCTGCCACCGCCGCCCCCGAGCCGGACGATGAACCGCAAGCCGAACGGTCCAGCGCATAGGGATTGCGCGTCAACCCTCCCCGGCTTGACCATCCGCTCACGGAGTGCTTCGCGCGAAAATTCGCCCACTCGCTCAAGTTCGTCTTGCCCAGGATCACCGCGCCCGCCGCACGCAGACGTTTCACCAGAAAGGCATCCCGCCGCGCAATCGAGCCTTCCATTGCCAGCGAACCTGCCGTGGTCTGCATGCGGTCATGCGTATCGATATTGTCTTTGATCAGGACCGGGATGCCGTGCAGTGGCCCGCGTACCCTGCCTGCCTGGCGTTCCTGGTCACGCGCCTCGGCAATTGCCGGCGCATCCGGGTTGAGTTCGATCACGGCATTGATGGCTGGCCCCTGCCGGTTGAGCTTTTCGATCCGCTCGGAATAGGCCTCAACGATCCCGAGGGCGGTCATTTCGCCCGATTCCATCTTCTCTTGCAGTTCGGAGATGCTCATTTCTTCCATACGTACGCCTCATACGCATTGATGGGAGTTCTAAATTTCTACGGATGCCTGCCTTACGGCATGGATCCAGCCCCAGCGGTGGGACTGTCGAGCCTCGCATTCCAGGCATCGTACCGGACGTTTAGGGTGACTTTTCCATGACCATTGCTGACACCGAGCAAGGCGGAAAAACATGCTGCCCGCTCAACTCAACTTCCGTGATTCTCTCGGCAACCAGATCTGGTTGGTTCACGCTGTTTTTTGCCAAAAATCCATTTGCCGCAATCGTATGAATTCGGATCGGTTGCGAGAAGCTGAAATCGGATATTTCTATCTCAGCCGCTTGATTTTCAAGATGATCGCGATTGATCACAAAAACGGTTAATCTATGCTCATCAAGAGTGGTGCTCACATCCAGGAGAGGCATCGCTCTTCGCTGAGGCAGGTTCAAAAGCTTGGGTGTCTCAACAGTCGGGCATTTCGTCTCGGAGAGTACCCTCACCTTTCCGGTGAGCAGTTGATACAACCTGAGTACGTGGAATACCGGCGTACGGATGAGCGTATCCAGAGTGGTCAGCAGCGGCGGAGCGGCAGAATTGAGCATGGCAAACATGGCGGCGGTTTTTATGTATTTCGCTTGACGGTGAAAGGCATGGATGATCCCCGCCACGCCGATTGCCTCCCGCTGGCTCTCGTAGGGATCTGTGAACCTGTGCAAGGGGCCCAGGATATTCCATTCGTCGCAGGCGATGGGCATGGCCATGCCGAGAAGACGATCAGCCATTTCCTCGATCCGCTGGACTTGCTCCTCCAGCGCCAGGCCTGCCGCCGCGATGGCATAATAATCTCCCGGGGAATCACCGACGTGTGAACCCAGGGGATTCCATCCCGGCATGTAGAGGTGCATGGATAGAAGATCCATATTTCCGCCGATGCCCTTGATGATTTCCTCGTTCCAGCCTGGCAGGATCCGGGCGTCGCCTCCGGATGCGACCAGCTTGATGGCCGGATCTGCACTGCGCATGGCTTTCGCAAACCTGTGAAAACGTTCAACATACTTACGCGGCTTGGAAAAACAGCCACCCGGTTCGATGATGTTCCATTGTTCGTTGCCCACGCTCCAGGTCGGTACCGCCCCGGCACCGTATTGATCGCGGATGTATGCCACCCAGCCTGAAGCCTCTTCCGGGTCATTCGTGCCGAGGCTTGCGGTAATGCTCGGCTCGGCGCCCACGCTATGGCAGAGCTCCATGAATTCATCCGTTCCAAAACGGTTGTCTTCCACCGGCCCAAGCGGAAACGCCGGATTTCCGAAAATCATCCGGATCATAAGCCTGCCCCACATTCGGTTCGGGATCCTTGGTCTGGTGGGGCCAATCCCGTCCGGCCAATGATACGAATCCGCAAAACACCCGCCTGGCCAGCGCAGTAGCGGCGGATGCAGGTTCTTGATCGCTTCCAACACATCCAAACGGAAACCGCGGCTGTCCTGGGGCGCCTTGGATCCTGGTTCGGCTGCGAGACCTCCCAGGACCTGTCGACCCATATGCTCAATATTCTGACCATGGATGCGTGGATCGATCGGGTCTAAAAGGACATTCGCCTTGACTTTAATGGAGCTTGAAAGATTCATCTTCTCCTCGGTTACTTTTCCAACCGGAAAGTATGCACCCTGTCGTAATGTTGACCCATGGCTGCTTGCACGGTCAGGCGGCTGTAGTCGTACACCACTGACCATTGGGTTGTACTTTGCGAAACGGACTTGAGCAGAGCCAGTGCATCTTGCATGGAAAGCGCTTCGCCCTCAGAAAGCCGTTCGGAGATGCGATCATAGCGGCTGCACCAGCCTTTTGGATTCCCACCCGTCTCCGCCACCAGGAAATTCGTGGCTGCATGCCAGTTGGTTTCGTTTTCGATGACAATTACCTTCCCGGCATAGAATTCCACCAGTGCGGCGTGTTGCCGCGCGTCGGCCATCAGGTAATGCAGCGGCGGACCGCCACCGAAATCAATGTTGTAGCTCTGCAGGATCTTCACTGCCTCCTGGACGCTGGCAGCGTGGTCGAGCATCTCCCGCATTACGCCGAGTGACCCGATCGTCGGCTTTTTGGGGTCGTCCGGCACATTGCCTGGTGAAACCGCCGCCATCCCGATCACCAGGCCTTGATCGTTCATGCCATCAAAGGGCAGGAAAGGCGCCTGCAGCAGCTCCACTCGCTCATCCAGGGGCGTCTCGTCCAGCCTCGTGAACAGTTGTTGCGAAAAACCCAGGTAGGCAATATCCACCATTGAAACGGAGGCATAACCCTTCGGTGGGCGGGTAAAGAGCAGCAGCGCCGGGCTGGTTTCCCAGTCGAAATTACGTCCAAAGAGCATGGCCTGGGGGTCGCTAAAGGACGCAAAAAGCGAGCAGCCCCAGTCCGGCGCCGTCTCTGGGATGGCCAATGCGTTCCCCGTCGGAACGCTGCCGGAGCGCTGATAATCATATGTCATCGTCATTGTATACAGAGGGTGGTCATCCACCCGCTTCAAGGATCGCAGCGCCGACACCTCGTCCGGGCTCAGACCCCCCGGCAGCACCTCTTCCGTCACGGGCGGCGTTGGGTCTGGGGTGGGTGCGGGCTGGCAGGCCGTCAACCAGGCCGCCATCGTCCATAATCCCCCGATCAGGGTAAGGAGAGTTCGCATCATACGTTCCTCTTCATTTGCAACTGCTAACCCGGAACGTTTTGTTCTTGCACCTCGCTGTCGCACTCCGGCTGCGAAACAGTACTGGAAAAACTCAGTTTGCCGCCCGACGGCATGGACTCAGCCCCAGCGGCGGGACCGGCGAGACTCTTTCTCAATTTATCGCATTTTTTGTCAAAACGCTTATTATCCGAGCCTTTTATATTCTATTCCAACTCGGGGATAGTAACGCACGGAGCTGATGTTCTATCGACTTGTGATTAGAAGTATTGAGAAACCAAAGCGTGATTGTTGAACCTGCTGATATTTGCCGGAGTATGAGATTATTTATTCTGCAATTGGTCTCTTGTCCGCCGACAAAACAATTGCGCGGTGAAATGTTTCCATAGCCCATGTTATATCGCGAACTTAGCGCGACACATTCACCAATGTACTTTACGTCGTTCGCTTCCGCCAACGCATACACGCCTGGGTATTCAATGTCCCGGGGAATTTTAAACTTACAAAATGGGCCATCACCGTACTTGTTTAGCGGTAAGCCATTATTATTCACGAAACTGGTTTGCGGCATGAAAGTCAGAACCTTTCCGTTGGGTTCTCTCTCTGGCTCTATAGTGCAAATGAACTGGAAATCGTACCCGCCAATTCTGCGCACCCTGCTATTGGATATTTGGTTTTTCATCTTATCCGGCATAAAAGAATCAGACTTCCTAGTAACCAAATTTATTGACCTTTTGGTGGGGGGATAAACGACTTGATGTTCCATGGATCCCTGGTTTTGACCCCTGAGCACAAAGAGACCCCGCCCCACACTATGGAGAATATTCTTGCCTACTGCACCTGGTGCACCCCCATGAAGATTATCAGTGAGCCCTTGAATAATGGGGTTTATTGAATCCGGACCATATGTGGCATTTTTTCTTCGTACACATTTGATGATATCAGCACGTGTGAACGGTGAAATGCCGTTTTCCGTTAACTCTTTCGCACATTCTTCGACTAGCTTCCATATTGTCATCAGTTTAACCTCTTTGCCTATTCAGGTGTAGCATTGTAGCCCCAGCCGCGGGACCGGTGAGACTCATATCATTTTAGCGCCATTTCTGGCAAATCGCACCTGCGCGCGAGCGGCGGAGTTGCTGCTTACCCATTGCGTTCTTCCAATTGTTCGCTGGAATCTGGCTGGATTGTAGAGCTATTCTTCAAGCCTCAAGAAACAGGGGGCAAAAAGATGTTTCTTACCAATCGGAGTTCGACGGTTTTTAAGCTTTTGATGCTGATGGTTTATTATCCCTGCGCGCGTCTATTAGTACGATATTCGGGTCTTCAGATAGTTTTAACTTTTGCAGGACTCTTCTAACCCTAAATAATTCATGAAGGGTGTAGTAGATGATTACCTTGATTGAGTGCGATGTATCGCTTGCCTTTTGATATATCTCGACTTGATTTTGTAAATTGCGTTCTAGTTGAGTGTTACTAGCTAGTTTAAATTCTACTAAAGTCGAGTCTTTACTTCCTCTTGATATCTTGAAATCTACGGGGCCTCGACCATTATTCACTTCACGATTCACATCAGCTTCGGTGGCATACCAAGTCAACCGATACATGATTTGGAGGTCGTTTTCTCTTTCAATAGGATTCCCTTGTATGTAAAAGAGCCTATACCCATCTTTATTTTCAATGACATCCTTTAAGAACTGAACTCTCGAGAAAGCCTCTTCATACGTTAGTCCATTAGATTGATAGAAGGCACTTTGAGCACGTAAAATATTCGACAACTGTTTTATCTGCTGAATATATTGCCTTTCAGCTTCGGATATTTTTTGGGCACTTATACTTACGGCTCTATCTCCATTGTCTTCCTTGTAACGAATATAGTAATCAAGAATTTCAGGAAATCTATTTATAACCGATGAAACAGCATCTTTAACATCTTGAGCATTGGGTGCGCGTGGCAAGATTGAACGAAAATAGTTGTTAATCTCTGCACGAAGTTGCTCGTTGGGTATGGCCTGAGGGATACTTTGATAATCATGGTACAAATCGTCTTTGTTTATCCAAAGTTCGTCTTTTGTCAAAATATCTTTGGGCGTTAGAATAATATAGTCATCTGAGTAGTAAGGCAAATCAAACACGCCATTTTCCCATGTTTCGGTAGTGTAATTGAATCTGACTTTATTGACAGCTACTCGCCTTCTAAGGTTATGTGCTATGTTTTGTACGGCAAATTCTTGTGTATAAGTAAGTAGAAAATCCTTGATAAGGTTTGTAGTAAAATCGCTAATTTTGTCACGCCCAACGCCCTCTGTAATTAGGCATAGTTTTTCCAGATGGCTTCCACGCGTTACTTTTTCATTGCCAAAATCTACAAAAATAGCGCGAAGATTCTTATACAGAGCTTTCGCAAAATCATCTCTCAAGCCTAACCCCTTATTACCAACTCTTGAAAAGCCAAACCAGTTTTGCTTAACTTCAGGAAATAAATACCATGAATGGAGCAACCCTTTTTCTAATCCGGGGTCGGTGGACTTGTCACGTAGAAATCTGACGTAACCGATAATACTCTCATGCAATTCTTTATATTCAGGCTTGTTGCTGTTAAAAAGCAGAAACGGGTCAAGAAATAAAGGCAAGTCGTTGATAAGGGAAATATTGAAAGCCCCGTAACCTTCAAGAAGCTCGGGAGAGATGCCAAAAAAATCTGAAAAGTAAATATCCATATGTTACCTATTGCATACACTCTGAATTAGCTTTGGCATAGAGTCGCCGAACGGATTGGACCTAGCCCCAGCGGCGGGACCGGCGAGCCTCTTCATAATTATCGCCCAATTCTGTCGCGTCGATTTCCCCGCGCGGCGCAGCCGTTTCGGGAACGTAGTGAACCAGAAAGTTGCGCATCTGGCGCAATAGGTCGAAGGATTGATAGGGTTCTTGATTGGTTTTCAATGTGTCTGGTTTTGCATCTGGGTAGAACCGGATTGTGAATTCAATTTTTTCAGGAAAACTCATTCGTTCGACTTTACCCTTGAGTTCATCGCTCATCCCTTCATGAATGCAATGTACTGGATATTCTTCCGAAAAAAGAAGGTGGTTGAAGTACGTTTCAATGGTTGTATAACTCATAATAACAGTGCCCACTGCGTAGCGGAAAGTATTCTGTTCGTATTTTTCCTTCAATGCCATAAAGGCAAGTTCATTCGCCAAATAGTAGAAATACCTATATTGGTGAACTATAGTTGATCCGGAAGAAAGAATTGCTTTCATCATACGTCCTTCCGTATTCGGTGGCACAACGGGTGTGCTCGGCGGCATCGGCGGGATTGACAAGAACTCCTGATTAATTGTCGAAATTTTCAGGCAAAACACCGCAATCGCGAGCGGTAACCTTCATTAACCTGCGCTGCGCAGTGTTGGTTGCAGCTTGAAACCTGTTACTTTTTGGAACGGGGTCTAAACTCTACGTTAAGTTTTTCTCTCAGGTAATCTTTTAATACAAAAACTTCTATTTTGTGCTCACTTCTTGCTCGATCCAGAAAGTATTTTGTATATTCGCCCGGTTTCTCCGCGGGGGCAATTACCAATTTTCTCTCCTCTTTAGATATATCCTCTACTGTATCGCCGTGTTTGATTTCTGTATCCCAACAAACGATACTATGTAGGTTTTCGAAAGAGTGATTAAATTGATTCTTAAGATAGTATTTTAATTCGACATAGAACAATTTTGATTGATAAATTGGAATTGTGTCATTGCCCTTTACAACAACATCATAACCTGTGTGGGTATCATAGTCGATAATTTGAAACGGAAATAAATTGGGACGTAAAAGTCCTAGTTGAATTAGCATAGCAAATACACCACTTTCCTGTTGCGGTTGGACAAAAGTCTGCCCATCTATCTCCGCAATATTTGCCTTGTAAGCGCGCTCTGTTCTCCAATTAAAATCTTTCTTTTCTTTTTCTTTTGTTGTAAAAGCTCGCGATTCATCCTCAAGCCAATCCATATCACGCCAATCATCGCTATCTGTTATCTCATTGTAGATTTGAATTATTTCATCTCGAATATCTTGCATAATTTCTGCGGGTGTGTTTTCTACCGAGCCCCGATTAGCTGTTAATCGGAACTTTTGACAATTAAAGAATGCGTGCAGTCTTGTATATTCAGAACCCTTATAAGTAATCCACTCGTTCTTACGTTGTACGGGTATATTGTCTTTGCAAAGCCATACGCCATATCTCTCTTGAATTGTATAACCGCCTCTTGGTGAATATCTTGGCCTTTTTATCATTGGATTAGAAGCATATTTGACTTTAGTACCCTCAACGCTAAAAATCGCATCGTATTCAAAGTCAGGGTAGTTTTTCAGATGACCTGACTTCTTGAATCGTTTACAGTAGTAATCAGGAGCTTGGGTTAGATACTCTTCAAAAAGTTTGGCAACGCTATGACTTTCATCCGGAAATATATGCCCAAAATTTATAACTTCTGGGTCTGCCCTATCAAGTCCTTTTAAGTAAAGTTTTACATGGGATTTAACTGTATTATTGAATGCGGTTTCTACAGAACCAAATTTTGTGAACCAAAGTACATAATCTTTCAAGATATCATGAAAGAATCTGTCCCGACGATTATTATGATAGCCTTTTATAATAATTCTTGTTCCATGCGGACTATCTGTAACGCTTTCATCAACAATAACTGCGGGAATTTCGTTTTCATGCAACCTCCCGAAAGGGTCGTTCATATTTGCATGTAATGTTATGCCATTTCTGGTTGTTATAACCTCGATATTCTTACTATTAAAATAAACTTTAGTTCCATGTCCCTTTTCACCAATAAAGTTTGAGTCGCCTCTACGTAAAGAATTACCTAAATCAAAGAAGCTGTCCCACTCCGGCTGCAAAACAGTTCTGAAAAAACTCCAACCACCTGTTCTTGATTTCATTATAGGGTTTTTCACCTCCGAGTCAAGTATCCCTTTGGAAAAAATTCTCATTGACAAATTAGAACATTTGTTTTATTATTATTGTGCGGCGAAGGTGTTCTTTGGGGATCCTTGCCGCTTTTTTCTTAGAACCTTAACAATCGAAATTTCCACAGGCGTGCCGCTGCGTCCCGGTGTTCTCCCGGAGCCGTCTCCCCCATTTCTGACGATGAAGGGAAGGCCAGCAGAGAAGTATTCGTTTCTTTTTCGTTCCGCGGAACGACTATGGAGGCAAGTTACACGCCTCCCCATGTTCTTCTGAGCATAATCCCGGCGTTCCTCCGGGGCTCTGTCCACCACAATCTTGTCCCCCCTCCGTGGGAGGGGTATTGTTCCTTCTTTGTTTCGCGGTTCAATCCCCCTCCCATCCAGCCTGCATCCTCCCTCCCCTCTCACAAAATGAAATTGGTGGTCAGGAAGTTCGACTTGTTTCCACGCGTGATATCGGTGATGATCGCCTTGTTGAGCGGGTCGGCTTTGGCCGCCACCAGCGTGCGGATGGAAAAGCAGCGCAATGCATCCGAGACCGACAGGGTACCCTCAGCCGAGTCCTTCCTTCCGGTAAATGGAAAAGAGTCCGGGCCGCGCTGGCACTGGCTGTTGAGGTTGACCCGGCAGACCTGGTTCACCAGCGGGTCGATCAGGCGCGCCAGGGTATCCGGGTCCTTCCCGAACAGGCTGACCTGCTGGCCGAAATTTGACTCGACGATATAGCGCATGGGTTCTTCGATATCGTCAAACGGGACCACCGGGATGATCGGGCCAAACTGTTCCTCGGTGTACAGGCGCATGCCGGGCTTCACCGGGTAGACCACAGCCGGGTAGAAGAAGGTCTCGGCCGTGGCCCCGCCGTTCGGGTTGATGATGCGTGCGCCTTGTGCCAGGGCATCCTGGACCAGGCCGCCCAGGTATTGCGGCTTGTTCGCTTCCGGGAGCGGGGTCAGGTTCACCCCCGGCTCCCAGGGCATGCCGATCTTCAATTGGCTGACAGCTTCCGAGAAGCGCTCCAGGAAGGGCTCGCAGATGCTGGAATGCACGAACAGGATCTTCAGAGCCGTGCAGCGCTGCCCATTGAATGTCAAAGTACCCAGGAGGCATTCCCGGACGGCCAGCTCGAGATCGGCATCCGGCAGGAGGATGGCCGGGTCCTTGGCATCCAGCCCCAGGATGGAACGCAGGCGGTGCGGCTTGGGATGCTGCTGCTGGATGGTGTCAGCCACCCGGCTGGTGCCGATGAACGCCAGCGCGTCCACCCCTCCGGAGGCCATCAGGGGACCGATGATCTCCGAGCCGCTGCCGTAAATCGTGTTGACCACCCCGGGCGGAAAAACCTCCCGGAATGCCTCCAGCAGCGGGCGGAAGAGCAGCACACCGAATTTGGGCGGTTTGAAAACGACGGTATTTCCCATTAACAGGGCCGGGATCAGCGTGGTGAAAGTCTCGTTGAGCGGATAGTTGAAAGGTCCCATGCTGAGCACCACCCCGAGCGGTGCCCGCCGGATCTGCGCGATGATTTCGGACTGGATGACAAAACGCGAAGAAACCCGGTCCAGGTCTTTCATGGACTCAAGTGTATCTTCGATATAAGTGATGGTTCGATCGAATTCTTTTTCCGAGTCCTGGTAGGATTTCCCGATCTCCCACATTAACAGCCTGACCATCGTGCTCTTCTGTTGTTCCATGCGGTAGGCAAATTCCGCCAGGGCCTCGATGCGCTGCTGGACGGAAAGGGTGGGCCAGGCGCCGCCTCCATGGTCATAGGCTTTGGCTGCGGCCCTCAGCGCCTCCAGCGATTCCTTGCCGGTCAGCTTCGGGTGGCAGCCGATCACCACCCTCTGGCATCCATCCGTCCTCTGCATACACACCGGGGAAGTGACTTCCTGCATCGGTCCGTTCCATTGGCGCAGTTCGCCATCCATCAGGTATTCGGTTTGGTTGACCGGCTCCGGCAGGTCGAATTCCGCCGGGATGCTGCCGGGGAGGGGAAAAAGGTTGGCCAGGAAATTGGGTTCGTTCATGCGGCGCTCCAGTGGGTTTTATCTTCGAGTATACAACATCCGTGTGAAAGAACCAGGGGAATTGAACGAGGCTGCATGGTGTTGTTAAAGTCAAACTCAGATGTCATTGCGAGCGTTCTTCGCGAAGCAATCTCCAAATCTAGCCTGGAGATTGCTTCAGGCCGGAAGAACATCGGCCTTCGCAATGACATAAAAAATGGAGATGCGCGACTTTGCAAACACCCTGAACGGGGATGCAAAGCTTTCTCAAAGTTGGCGGAAAAAAACCTTTAAGGAGATCCTCCATCAAGAAAACTTAACACGAATGACACCAATGGGACGAATGGATCGAATTATCCATTAACAATTCGTGGAATTCGTTTTATTCGTAGCATTCATGTTAAATATTTTCTACATTAAGAACACCCTGTCGAACGAGTACAACCAATTGCAGGAATGGGAAGGAGTGGTATATACTGGAAGGGCCAGGAGCACAATCAAATCAAGTATTCAAGTATTCTGGAGATCTTGGGAAATGCAACTGCCATTAAATCAAATCATCCCGGGTGACTGCGTGGAAGGCATGAACTCTTTACCCGAGGGTTCGATTGACCTGATATTTGCCGACCCCCCTTACAATTTGCAGCTGCAAAACGATTTACACCGGCCCAACATGACCAAAGTGGCGGCAGTCAGCGATGATTGGGATCAATTCGATTCTTTTGAGGCTTATGATCATATTTACACTCAACTGGCTTAAAGCCTGCAAAAGAATATTAAAACCTGCCGGTACCATTTGGGTGATTGGCTCCTATCATAATATCTTCAGGGTGGGGAAAATCATGCTTGATCTGGGATTTTGGATCCTCAATGATGTCATCTGGATTAAAACCAACCCCATGCCGAATTTCCGCGGCGTGCGCTTTGCCAACGCCCATGAGACGCTCATCTGGGCCAGCCGGGATCCCGGTTCAAAATACACTTTTAACCATCATGCAATGAAGGAATTGAATGAAGAAAAACAAATGCGCAGTGATTGGTGGCTGCTTTCCCTGGCGACAGGAGCAGAACGTCTTAAGGATGAAAATGGAGAAAAAGCGCATTCAACCCAAAAGCCGCAGTCTTTATTGTACCGGGTGATCCTCTCTTCGAGTAAACCGGGCGATGTTGTCCTGGATCCGTTTTTTGGCAGTGGAACAACCGGCGCGGTGGCAAAGCTGCTCCACCGTAATTGGATAGGGATTGAAAGAAATGAAAAATACATCCAACTCGCTCAAAAAAGGATCGACAACACAAATCCTGGAGTTTTTAGTGATGAGCTGTTTGAGGTCAGAAGTCGAAAACAGATCGCCCCGAGAATTGCCTTTTCTGAACTGGTCGAAAATGATTATCTCAGGCCGGGCCAGACCCTTTATTTTAAAAAGGATCAGGCCATAACCGCCATGATAAAACCCGACGCCCGTTTACGAACGGAGGATGGTTTTGAGGGGTCCATCCACACAGCTGGCCGTCATTTGATGAATGGCGCCCCGTGTAATGGCTGGGATCATTGGTATATTGAAATCGATGGCCAAATGGTTGGATTGGATACGATCCGGCAGAAATATATTGATGAGATGGGAAAGGCAATGTAATTGCAGACGATGGACTGGGGACAATGGACGGTGGACTCTCACAAACCTTCTAAATCCTCTCGATGCTGACCTTCTCCGCCTCGATGACGAACTCCCAGTGGCCTAAATTGCCGAAATCGTACACCAGGTAGAGTTGGGTGGGCGTGCGTTCGATGGATTCGAGCTTGATGGGATGTGCCGGCCCAAAGGTGATCAGGCTCTTATCCCAATCGCCCTGTTCCTGCGGATCGTAATCCTGCGGTGGGGCATGCAGGCGCTGGATGCCGGTCTCATCCAGCAGCAGGCGCAGGATGGCCTCGGGTGCGTCCATCGTCCACAGCAGGCTGGCAGTGGCCTGTTCTTCCACCGCCTTGATGCGTTCTTCTTCATCCAGGTCCCATTGGACGGGTGACCAGATGGCCGGGAGATCATCCACATACATGGTTTCGGGGTCAATAACGGATGGCATAGGGTTTCCTCCAGAATGATTATACCTTCCCCATCTGGTATCCGGAGTCCGACGACTCCAGTCGTCGGCACCCCGTACAAAATCCCGCTCCAGGCGGCGCCTGCCTGCCCTGCCTGCGCCAGTACCGCAGGTACAGGTGTGTACTTTCAGGGTACCCCGAAGGGGCATCCTCGCCGCCGGGGAAAGTAACCAGAATGGGCACGGCGGCGAGAGCGGTTTTTTAGGGGTTCTAAACAAATTCAGGGATGGGCATTTCGGAGGTCTGGCCGTACTGGAACCAACGGACGGCATCCACCAACGCCTGGCGGGCCGGGCGCGGCTGGAAGCCCAGCTCCCGGCTGGCCCTGTCATGGCTGACAAGCGAGTTGCTGCAGACGGCATCCAGGGAATAGCGCGTAAAGAACGGTTTCGTACCGGTCAATTCATTATAAAATGGCATCAGGTCAGCCACCCAATAAGCCAGCCAGAGCGGGACCTCGAAACCTACATGCCAGCCTCCCGCGGCCTCCTCGGCGATCTGGGCCATTTCACGGACCGTCACACGCTCGCCACCCAGGATATAGGTCTCTCCACGCCGGCCCTTTTCGGCTGCCAGGATGAATCCCTGGGCGGCATCGCGCACATCGATAAAGTCGTAAGCGCCCCGTACATAGAATTTCAGCCCCGGACGCATATACAAACGGATGGCACGCCCGGCTTCCGAAGAGTGGAAATCATACGGCCCGGTAACCGCCGTGGGACAGACGATGACCGCATCCAGCCCCTGCGCAGCCGCCTCCTGCACCGCCAGGGATGCCAGGGCCTTGGAATGATCGTACGCACCCTGGCATAGGAGCGGTTCAAAAGGCTGCGTTTCGTCGATGGCAGTGCCATCCGGGGGTTTCCGCAAGGCGTAGATGGAGCTGGCATAGACCAGGCGGGCCCTGCCGGACCTGCGGATGGCTGCAATCACATTGCGCGTCCCTTCAAAGTTGACGCGCTCCGTTTCCGGGTCCGGCCCGGTGGCCAGGCTGATGCTGGCGGCCAGGTGATAGACCTGGCTGACCCCCTGGACTGCACGTTCAAGTGAACCTTGATCCAGGATATCACCGGGGAATAATTCGACATTTAGCCCTGCCAGGGCAGGCAGCGGCTTCCCGGGGCGTACCAGCACGCGCAAGGCTTCGCCGCGCCTGAGCAGTTCCCGTACAAGGACATTTCCAATGTGGCCGGTCGCTCCGGTAACAAGGATCATGGCTGGCTCCACCGTTCAGGTTTTCAATTACAACACCGGTTGATACAGCAGGACACGGGGGTGTTCACATAATTGTCACAATTATGCTAAAATAATTATAACGAATAACAGGATTAATTCATACAGACAAGGAGAAAAAAACACATGACCGGTTTCGCTGGAAATATCGAAAAATTGACTGAAAAGAACCATTATTTCCGCCAGGTGCTCTTCACGGGCAAACATACCCAGCTCGTGGTGATGTGCCTGCAAAGAGGCGAGGAGATCGGTAACGAGGTGCACCCCAAGGTGGACCAGTTCTTCCGGATCGAAAAAGGCGAGGCAAAATTCGTCTTCAATGGTTCTGAAGAACATGTGGTCGGTGAAGGCGGCGGGGTTGTCGTCCCGGCAGGCACCTGGCATAACGTCATCAATACTTCCAAAACAAAGGTATTGAAACTGTATACCTTGTATTCGCCCCCCAACCACCCGGATGGGACGGTCCATAAGACCAAGGCCGATGCCATGGCCGCGGAAGCAGCCGAGCATCACTAGCCGCTCAATTCGTCGCTGAACTCACGCGTTTGATCTGTAATTTGACCCAAAACAAAGCCATCTCCCGGATGGGGGGATGGCTTTTCTTATTATTATAGGAATATTTATTCCTGAACCGGAAGCGTAATGTGGAAACTGGTTCCCTGGCCAGGCTGGCTCGTTGCCGATATGCTTCCGCCGTGCGCCTCCACCAGGTGCCTGGCGATCGGCAGACCCAACCCGGTGCCGCTCGAATCGCGTGATTTATAAAAGCGGTTGAATATCTGCGGCAACGCCTCGGGGGAAATACCCGCGCCATTATCTTCAATGTAAATATCCACCGTCTTTTCCGCATCCTGAGAGAGCTGCGAGCGCACCCGGATCCATCCACCGCGCGCGGTATAGCGCAGCGCATTGGCGATCAGGTTGGATAGCACCTGGCGGACGCGTTCAGGATCAAGATTGAGCAGAGGCATCCCATCTGCTGCCTGGAGGTCGATCTTCACCCCGGCTGCGTCCGCCTGGGTCCGAAAAGCGGAGACGGTCTCTCCGATCAACACGGCCAGGTCGGTCGGTTCCTTTTTGAGCTGCAGGGCGCCGCTTTCCGCCAGGGCGAGCGTACGCAAATCGTCCACCAGCCGCGCCAGGATCCGTGTTTCTTCGAGAATGGACTTCAGGTGGGTTTCGTCGCGGGGATAAACGCCATCCAGCATACCTTCCAGGTTGCCCTGGATGACCGTCAACGGGGTACGCAGTTCGTGGGTGATATCTGCCATCAAGTCACGCCGTTGTTCCTCCGTCAACTGCAGCCGTGCAGCCATTCCATTGAAAGTACGGACCAGTGCACGCATACTGCGTGAGCCCTGCTCCTCCACGCGCCGCGAATAATCTCCATTGGCCACATGGTCCGCGGCATCCACCAGGTCGCCAAGTGGGGCCGACATGCGCCGCAGGGCACGCCCGGTCATGATCAGTGAAAGGACCGCGGCTAGAAAGACAAAGAACCCCGCCGGTATTACCCAGCGGAATGGGCCGGGGACACGGATCAGTCCCAGCCGATTCGCCACCAGCCCCAGGACGATCACAAAGGCGAAAAATCCCAGCAGGCTTAGCAGTGCCATCAGGCAGCCCATCTGCCGTGAATAACGGCCTCTTCTCCTGCGCCAGTGCGGCCGCACCGGAGGCCAGGGTTCATTTTCCGGCCACCAGGCAGGTTTCCTGCGGGGGAAATGGATATTGATCGAGAAGGGATCTTCGCGGTTGTCCATCATTGATCAGAAAACCTGTAACCCACACCGTAGACCGTCAGGATATGGCTTGGTTCCCCAGGTACTGGTTCTATCTTGTGGCGGATGTTCTTAATATGGGCATCAATGGCGCGTTCATAGGATTCAAAAGCCACCCCATGAACCACGTCCAACAGCTGGGCACGCGTAAAAACGCGCCCGGGATGCCGGGCCATGGCAGCCAGCAATTCGAATTCGGTCGGCGTCAACTCTTGCACATCCCGGCCCTCGGCCGTCACGCGCATGCGCGGGATATCCAGCGTCAGATCGCCTGCATGGATCACTTCCGTGTTCGCCTGGCTGTAATTGTCCATCCGCCGGAAGACCACCCGCACACGTGCCACCAGCTCCTTGGGACTGAACGGCTTCGTGATGTAATCATCCGCACCCAGTTCCAGGCCAACCAGCTTATCGGTCTCTTCCGAGCGGGCTGTCAACATGAGGATGGGCACATTCGAGTCTTTACGCAGGTTGCGGGTAACGTCCAATCCATCCATCTCCGGCAGGCCCAGGTCAAGGATGATCAGATCCGGTCTTTCCGAATGGGCCAGCGCCAGGGCGGTTTTCCCATTGGGAGCAATCAGGACGTGAAAGCCGGCGCGCTCCAGGTAATCCCGCACCAGCTGGACAATTTTCGGTTCATCGTCAACGACAAGGATCTTTCTCATGTAATACCAACCCGGACCCCCTGCAACGGGGATCCGGTTGTATTATACGACAGGCTCCGGAGATCAAATCCCCTTACGGGCTCTTTTGGTCCGGCTTGTCTGTCGGCTCGCCGTGCGCCCTTCGGTGCCATTCGGCAAAGAATGGCGGGACATCCACATCCTTGCCGTTCTCATCCCGCCAGCCCCAGTGACGCCGATGCATGTGGCGCCAGCCCATCGGCCCGTGCCAGAACAGCGCCCGCAGGCTGCCAAAGACCAGGAACAGCAGGAACAATGGGATCAGGCAGCCCAGCAGACCAAATCCGAACCCGAAAAAGCCGCGTCCGTAGTGCATATAGGGCACCGGAACGGCCTGACCTGCCGTGACCTGGAGCTTCTGCGCCAGTCCCTGGGTCATGCCGAGGTTGTAGGCATACACGCCGATGCCAAGGATGGCAGCGACCAAAACCAGCACAATCAAGACTTTCCAAAATATTCTCATTTCTTTTCTCCTTTTAATGAGATTTGCCAATATTGATTTCTCTTGAAATCCACCCGGGAGTATAGGATTTAATTGTGAAGTGAGTGTGAACTTACACGGGAGAAGTCATGCAGAACCAAGAAGTGAAACGCCCGGTACCTGCCTTGCCTCCACGTTCGGTTTATGCTAGACTTCATAAAACCTTTGGAAAAAGACATGAAAGACGAAAAAAAGCTATTGGATAGTTACCGCCTCCTGATTGATACCGCGCGTGACCTGGCTTCGACCCTTGACCTGGACACCCTGCTCAATCGCATCGTATCTGTCTCCTCCGAGCTGACTGGAGCAGAAGCTGCCTCGATTCTGCTCTACGATGAAGCCGCCCATCAACTGTATTTCCAGGTCACCACGAACCTTGACCGGCCAACCATGCGCGGCCTGTCCGTCCCCCTGGAAGGAAGCCTTGCCGGGTGGATCCTGACGAACTGCCAACCGGTGCGCATCCCGGATGTCAGGTCCGATCCACGCCATTCTGCAGTTGTTGAAAAGCAGACGCATATCATCACCAAATCCTTGCTGGGCATTCCCCTGATCACCAAGGACAAGGTTGTTGGCGTTCTGGAAGTCATCAACAAACAGGCCGGGGAATTCTCTCAGGATGACGAAGACCTGTTGCAGGTATTGGGAGCCCAGGCAGCCGTTTCCATCGAGAATGCGCGCCTGTTCCAGCAGTCCGACCTGATCGCTGAATTCATCCACGAAATACGCACCCCCCTGGCTTCCATTGGTTCTGCCACCTACCTTATGCTACGCCCGGAAATGTCACCGGAACAGTGCCAGTCGATGATCCAGAACATTCATAACGAGGTCTTGCGCCTTAATACCCTGGCATCCACCTTCCTCGACCTGGCCCGGCTGGAATCAGGGCGTGTCCAGTTCAGTCACAGATCCTTCGACCTGGCCGCCTTGTTGGACGAGTGCATTGAAATCATGCGAGGGCAGGCGGACGAGTCCCACATCACGCTGGAACGCAAAGTCCCGGCGGATTTTCCCCATGTTGAGGCCGACCGCGACAAGATCAAACAGGTGGTGCTCAACCTGCTTAGCAACGCCATAAAATACAACTACCCGAACGGTTTGGTGTCCTTGATCGTGAAACTGGAAGAAAAGGACTGGGTTCTATCCGTTCAAGATACCGGCATCGGCATTCCAGTCCATGCGCTCCCGCATGTCTTCAAAAAATTCTACCGGGTGGAAACCTCCGAAGGGAAGGCAGTCGGGTCAGGCCTGGGGCTGACGATCTGTAAACAGATCGTTTCGGGGCACGGCGGGACCATTGAGGTCAAATCCAAATACGGCAAGGGAACCACTTTCACCATCCATATCCCCCGATAAAAAAAGGCAAGCCCGGTCTACTCTTCTTCCCGGCTTACTTCGAGCCATAGGGCTTTGAATTTCAGCGCGTCGACCTCCAGCACGGGACTTTCACACATAATGCGGCCTTGCCCGCCTGAATCTCGCAAGGCACGCATCAGATTCCTGAAATCCAGGTCAGCTTCTTCCATAACCAGGTGGTTCTTTTCCCCTTTGGGCCCATAGTTGATGCCGGAAAGATGGATATGCATGTGCTTCATCGCCGGCCCACCGAGGCTCTTGCGATAAAGATCCAGCACGGAGATCCACTCGGCATACGTATTCACCGCACCATCGCCCAGGCGGGCATGCAGGTGTGCAAAGTCAATACACGGTAGCACGCCCGGGATTGCCTTTGCCATCTCCAGCACGTCCGTCAGCGAGCCCAGCATGGCGGCTTTTCCGCTGATCTCGGGCCGCAGCGTGACCGGATTCCCCAAACTGCGCAGTTCATCCACGCAGCCGCGCAGCCGCGGGATGACAACCTCCAACACTTGATCAGCCGGACGACCAAAGTAAGTGCCGGGATGGAAAACGATGTCGGTCGCGCCAGCCAGGTTGCCAAAATGGGCCGCGTCCATCAGGTAAGTGCGCAGGCGCGGCCATTTCTCGTCATCCCCGTTCAGGTTGATGTAATAGGGTGCGTGAACCGAAAGCGCTATGCCATTATCCATGCCAGCCTGTCTGATGGCTGCACAGGTGGCTTCGCCAACACGAACGCCATTGACCCAGGCCAGCTCGAGGGCCTCCAGGCCAATGGAGGCGGCATACTGGATCCCGCCAACGGTTCCACCCGGCCTGGCCGGGGTGGCTGCGGGGGAACCAACAGTGCCAAAATAAAAAGAAAGAGACATCATTCACCACAGATAAACGCAGATAAAATGGATATTATGTGATAAAAGATTTATAAGGTTTAAGTCTTCCAATTCACAGAGCGGCGAAGACGCTTGAGTTGAACCTTGGTGGTCCCAAAATTGATCAGAAGACAAATCTCGAGACCGGTGGCGCGCAGATAATTCAGAGACTGCGCAACATGTTCATCCTTCAACATGGATACCGCTTTCAATTCAACAAGCACTTTTTCTTCCACCAGTAGATCCGCAAAGAAATCCCCGACCACAATGCCATCATATAAAACTTTGATCGGAGCTTGCTGGGCAACCTTGAGGCCGAATATTTGGATATCGTGAGCCAGAGCATTTTCGTAAACTTTTTCCACAAATCCGATTCCCAAGCTATTGCTGACCCGGTAGGCGCAGCCGATAATTTTCTCTGTGACCTGATTTATATCGATGGATGTCATGATCAACTCATTTTCATCAAATCAAAAAGCTCATCTGCGTTCATCTGTGGTAAAAATTTTTATTATACCTATTTTAGCCAGTCAAACAGCTTCATGAATAATGGTGGGCCGAGGATGAGCAGGCCCACCATGATGGCGGTCAAAGCTGCAATTAGTACCGCCGCGGCACCCACGTCTTTGCCCACCTTTGCCAGGGGATGCTTCTGCGGACTGGCCAGGTCCACCACCGCCTCAAGGGCCGTGTTGATGAATTCAGCCGTCCAGACCAGCGCGATGGTCAGGAAGAGCACTGCCCAATCCCTTAACGGCAGGTGCAGCCACAGCGCCACCAACAACACCAGGGTGGTGATGACGGCATGGATCCAGGCATTGCGCTGCGTGCGCAGGACGAATCCCCAGCCGCGGAAGGCATGCCGAAAGGAATGCGCCCGCGAGACAAAGAATTGCCCGATCTTACTCATGGACGATCTGCGGGGAAATACCCAGGCGTTCCAGGACCCTGGCCTGGGCCGCCCACATGCGCTCTTTTTCCGCCCTCCTGGCATGGTCATGGCCCAGGAGATGCAAAACACCGTGAACTACCAGAAGTTGCATTTCAGCTTCGACGGTATGCCCGCGTTCCCTGGCCTGCTCTGCTGCCCGTCCAACGGAAATAACCACATCACCAAGATAGAGACAGCCCGTTTCCGGGTCCGGTTCGTCAGCCGGGAAGGAGAGTACATCCGTGGGTGCATCCTCACCGAGGAAATCCCGATTAAGACCTTGGATGCGCGCCTCATCCACCAGGGCAATCGTCAAATCCCCTTCCGGAACACCGGAAAGGTCAAGCACAGCCAGGGCGGCGTGTTCCAACAGGTCCGCCGGAAAGGCTTGACCGGATTCATTCTCAATAAAAATCATTCGGTTTTTTCCATTGGACGAGGTTGGGTTGGCACGTCCTGGATTGCCGGCAATTCTTGCGGATATTCCAGGCGCGGATGGTAGGTGACGCGCAAGGTGGTGACAAAGGATTCAATGATGTTTGTCAGGTCACGTTGGGAGAGCGGAGCATCATCCAGTTGCCCATCCCGTTGGCGGTTTTCAAACACGCTGCGTACCAGGGTGCGCACTTCCCCGTCATTGGCGGGGCGCTCAGCGCGGGCGCGCGCTTCCACTCCATCGGCAAACATTAACAAGGCAGTCTCTTTCGAACGCGGGGTTGGGCCGGGATAGCGGAATTCCGCCTGGTTGACTTTGGATTTGTCGCCGCCGGCGGCCTGCACAGCCCGGTTGTACTGGTAACGGGCAATCAGCGTCCCGTGATGCTCGGCAATAAAATCCTGCAGGCGGCGCGGCAGATGATATTTGCGTGCCAATTCCAGGCCATCGGTAACATGACGGATGATCGCCTGGGCGCTGGCCTCGGGGTCCAGGTCATCGTGAGAATCGATCTGGTTGGGCGGCTGGTTCTCAACAAAAAAGAGCGGGTTGGCGGCTTTTCCCACGTCGTGGAACAAGGCTCCGACCTTTGTCAGGAGCGCGTCGGCATGGATGCATTCAGCCGCCTGTTCCGCCAGGTTGGCAACCTGCAGGCTGTGTTGATATGTGCCTGGGGCGCGTTGAAGGAAATAACTCAGCAGGGGCACGTCCGGCCGGGAAATCTCAAGCAATTGCAGGGCGGTTGTCAGTCCAATGAATTGCGCCAGCAGAAATTGCAGCGGTAATGCCAGGCCGATCGAAGCAATTCCCATGAAAACCGCCGCTCCCATTAAAGTTGCCACTCCGATCCAATCCGTATTGGTGAATGGCAGCCGGTAGGCGGCTATCATGGCTGCGCCGGCTACTGCGATCGCTAAAGCCGCATATAAGAACTGTGAAACCCGGCGACCCTGTCCCAATACCATTACCCCGCATAAACTACCCAAAGTATAGTATGACATCAAGCCGAGTGCATCCGGCATCCCATAAGCACAAAGGATGCTCATCAACAGGCCAAAAACCATGCCGCGTTCCATCCCAAAAAGGGTCGAGATCAGCAGGGCAAAAGCCGGCACGGGGAACAGGTACGGTATGATTGCCCGGTTTGGAATGGAGATGCGTGCGCCCGCCAGGAAAATGACAAAGAGCAATCCAAGCAGAAGTTGGCTGCGCAAGTCAGAGATGGCCACAGGCTGGCGCCGGGAGACATACATGGCCGTAAAAATCGCCAGGAGTCCCACCAGGGCAGCCGCACCCAGGAGGCTGTAAAGTGGGTCTTTGGGTTGGATCAGGCCCAGGGCCGTCAGAGCTTCCAGGTCCGCTGGCGTGACAGGCTGTCCGCGTGCCACAACCGTTTGTCCTGCTGCGAAGGAGCGGCTTATCGGTTGGACTGCCTCCCGGGCGACCTGGCGGGCAGCCTGGGTCAATTCCGGGCTGTAGAAACTGTTGGCCACCACCTGCGGCGAGACCAGCCCAACAACCAGCGCCACTTCGCGTTCGGTCAGGGAAAAGCTGACCTGTGTGGCAAGATTCTGACGGATGCTGTCCAGATTCTCGGTGCGGACGGGGTTGCGCATCGTTTCCACGAGTACGTTAAAGGCCTCGCTTCGCACAAGCGTCCAGCGGGAATTAGGCAGTCCAAGCAAATAATCGATCAAATCAGGATTGAGGGAAAATCCCTGGATGGCGATCAGAGTTGTTTTTTTCTCATCAAGAGAAGATTCGGCGTTTGAGCGAATATCAGAGATGGACTGCAGTAACGCGGTCAGGTTGGCGACCTGGCTGCGGGCTATTGCTGGATCGGGTGGTAAATAAACGGGAGCGACTGCGCGTTCAGCTTCATCCCGTGCCGCATTGGTCAGAACCGTGCTGACATACTGGATCTCACGCGAAGCCTGCAAATCCTGTGAAGCTACTTCCCCAACCACCAACGGAAGGCTGGTTTGACGCAGGGACCAGGGCTGGATCAGGGCAAGATAGCTCAAAACGGTGATACATACCAGCACCAGGGCGGGAAGGATAATTCGCTTGAAGAAGGTTCGCGGCAATTGGTTGGGAGATTCCATCAAAATTGGCTCAACAAGAGCAGATGACCGCCAGCATGCCTTTATTTCTGCAATAATTGACGTACCATGGTGCTGACCTGGTCACCCGCAGCGCGTCCGGCCACGCGTGGCATGAGCAGCTTCATGACCTTGCCCATATCCGTTGGTGAACTGGCCCCCGTTTCGATGATGGCCGCGTTGACCAGGGTTCTAAGCTCGTCGGCGTTCATCGCCTCAGGCAGGTAGGCTTGCAGGACGACAATTTCTGCTTCAGTGGCCGCGACGATGTCCGGACGGTTGGCGCCGCGTGCTTCTTCCACGGACTCCCTGCGGGTCTTGATTTCCTTCTGGATGATACCCAATACCGCGGCTTCATCCAGCTTTACCTGCCGGTCGATCTCCACCTGGCGGATGGCTGCCAGCACCATGCGGATGGAACGCTTGCGCACATCATCACCGGCTCTTAAAGCTTCTCTAAGGGCAGTTTCAAGTTTCTCTTTTGTATCCATGGTTTGATTATACCGCGCGGGGTTGCATATTTTGCTTCATGCAAAAGCTGCTGGCAACAGGGGAATATTCGCTCAATGCCTTCCATGCAGAAATAATAAAAGAAAAAAGAGACTCTTTTCATGCCAACCTGGTTATAATTTCAGCATGTCACCCCTTTACAATCGCAGCGGAGACGACGGCAGCACCGGCCTGCTCGGGGAAGGCCGCCTGCCAAAATATGCCCCTCGCATGGAAACCCTGGGCGTTCTGGACGAAGCCTCCGCGGCTCTCGGCCTGGCACGTGCCATGTGCAAAAATCCTCGCACCGGGGCCCTTCTGATAGATGTCCAGCGTGACCTGTATACCATCATGGCCGAAGTGGCCGCCACCCCGGAGAATGTGCAGCAGTTCCAGGGCTTGGACCACCAGCGCGTTGAATGGCTGGAATCCCAGGCCGATGCCATCGCCGCCATCGCACCTGCCCCGGAAGGATTCATACTGCCCGGAGATTCCCTTCCCGGTGCGGCCCTCGACCTGGCGCGGACAATCGTCCGCCGTGCAGAAAGGCGGGCAGCCGGGTTGCTTGAGAGCGGCGGGATCAAGAACAAGGTTTTACTGCAGTATCTGAACCGTTTATCGTCCCTGTGCTTTGCCCTGGAGCTGTTTGAAAACGCACAGGCCGGGGAAACCACCACGCTGGCAAAGGGTAAATGATCGGAACTTTCATCAACGTCGCCGCCATCCTGGTTGGCGGAAGCCTCGGCCTGCTCATTGGGAACCGCCTGCCCGAGCGATTGAAAGGAACCATTATTGCCGGGATGGGACTTTTCACCGCGGTCACCGGCATCAAGATGTTCTTCGAAACACAGAACTCGCTGATTGTGCTGGGCGGACTGGTGATCGGCGCATTATTGGGTGAATGGTGGAAGATCGAAGATGGCCTGCAGCATCTCGGTGAGATGCTCGAAAAGCGCTTTAACCGCTCCGATGGCGAAGGGGAAAAGAGCCCGTCTTATGGGAATTTTGTGCGCGGATTCATGACCACCTCCCTGCTTTTTTGCATTGGCCCGATCGCCATCCTGGGCTCCATCCAGGCCGGCCTGTCCGGCGATATCAACCTGCTGGTGATCAAGTCCGTGCTGGACGGGTTCGCTTCGATGGCGTTTGCCTCCACGCTGGGGGTGGGCGTTTTATTTTCAGCGGCCATGGTCCTGGTCTACCAGGGAGCCATCACCCTGCTGGCCGCCCGGTTGAACGCCCTCGTGACCAAACCGATGATGGCCGAACTGACCGCCACCGGCGGTGTGCTCCTGCTTGGGATCGCCATCAGCAGCTTGCTGGAAATAAAAAAGATCCGCGTGGGCAATTTCCTGCCAGCCCTGGTGATCGCCCCGCTGATCGTGTGGATCGTCAGCTTATTCTAAAGGATGGACAATAAAACCGGCGGAGCTCAATTGAGCTCCGCCGGTTTTATTCTTTAATTATTTTTGTTACTGGCCCGCCAGCGCGGTATCAATAATCTGGGCTAATTGCGAGATATTTGAAACCAACTTTCCATTAACCAGAACGCTTGGTGTGCCGGTGAGACCCAAAGACTGGGCTTTGGCGTTATCAGTCTGGATGATGCTGGCGTACTTTTTTGCCTGATAGCATTGATTAAATGCGGTCATATCCAGTTTCAAATTCTCAGCCATGGTGACAAGGCGCGCATCCGTGAACAGGGAGGCGCTTTCTGTGATCTGGTTGGCATAAAGTGTGTCGTGATAATCCCAAAAGCGGTTCTGTTCGCCAGCGCACATGGCGGCATTGGAGGAGCGATATGAAGCATCGCTGCCGTCATTACCATCGATCACGAGAAAAAAATGGTATGTGTAATAAACCTTGCTGGTCTCTACGTAATTCGTGAGGATCTGAGGCTCGATATTCTGCGAATAGTACAGGCAGGCTGAACAGCGGAAATCCGCATACTCGTCCACTTTGACCGGGGCGTTGGGATCGCCGAGATGCACTCCATCCACTTTGGTGTTAAGGACTCTCGGGGCAATGGTGACGACCGGCTGCGTGGTGTTGTTCGCCGTGTTCACTTTCTTTTGAAGGGATGAATAGAAAAGCCAGGCGACTAACAATCCACCTATCGCCACAAGCCCAATGGCGATGATGCGATTGCGAATATGCTCGCGCCGGCGGCGATCACGAATTTCCTGGCGTTTACTCATGAGTTCTCCTTGCTTTGACTATGGTGGCAGGATTTTGCCATAATCGAGGCAGTTTGTCCAGTGAAAACCCACCTCCTAGGTTAATCAACGGGGTTCTTCTTATGCTGATCTTCATTTGGCAGTGCTTATCCCAACCAGTCAAGCATGAAGGCAAAGACCTGCGCCTGCTCCGGCTCATTGTGGATCTCGTGATACAGACCATCCCACTGCTTAATGTTATCTTGTCGCCCGCTCTTTGCTGGCGAACTCCCGGGCTGGCCTGCGTAAACATAATCTGATCCGCCTCGCCGTGCATCAATAAAAGCGGCAACGAAATTCCGCCGCATGTTCAAGTGTCCACGGGCTGGCTAGTCAATTATTCGCCGTAAACTGAGCCGCGCGACATCTATCATGAACCAGAGGATCGATTCTGTAATCTTGTACAACCACCTCCGGGCATGTGAGAAAGGATCCCCTGGCATCCAGTTTGGTAGGTATAGCCATGGTAGGCAGGAAGGTACCCAGGAGCCATGGCATGCATGAGTCTGCCCTAATCTTGTTCCAAGCACGGGGTTCGTAAGCCAGTTTCAACCAGGGAGCAGTGACGATTACGCCCGTATTTCTGGTCTGCGGCGCAAGACATAGTTGAGCACCAGGGTCCCGCCCAGGCTGTGTCCATAGATGAAGTGTGGTAAACCGGGGTAACGTTCTCCACCTCTTCAAGAAATCGCGTCCATGTCCCGTCAAGAAGGCATCATCGGATGGAGTGTGACCACGTCGACCTGCCGGATTTGCCGTGCCCGCGCAAGTCAAAACCCAGCAAAGCATACCCGTTTTCGCCAGTGCAGCCGCAACATGGTCGTAACGGCCGACATGTTCGCCGATGCCATCTACGAGTACAAAGCACGCTTGTCGGTTTTCCATCCGGCTCCCAACCGCGAGAGTACATCTCCAGACCATCAAAAGATTTCCATTTCCATTCTGAATTTCTCATATTACCTATTTATCTCCAATTTTGTTTATTTTTAAATGACCAGCAGGTGCGCCGCTGGTCACTGCCGGTAATTTCATCGATTTTCATTTCTTCGTCATGGAACCTCCAATTGGTAAACCGGGTATATCTCGCCGGTCTCATGAAAACCGGTTTTCTTGTAAAGTGCCAATGAGGCGGCATTATCATCCTGGGTGTTGACCGTCAGATGGTATAACCCACGCCGCTCAGCCTGGTGAACCAGGTCTGCGATCAGGGCTCGCCCCACTCCGCGTCCCTGCAGTGCTGGATGGACTGCCAGCCTGGCGAGGTGCGCCCCAAGCGGGTTGCGCGTGCTCAGCTGGTATCCGAGCACCTGTCCTTCTGTCTCAACCACCGTCGCCAATACTGCTTGGGGATAAGCCATTTCCAACGCCGGCAGCGAGTTCTGCCAGATCAGGTCAAAGGCCGCTGCGTCCACCTTTGCGACGGCAGGTAGATCATATTGCAGCATGGCCCGGATTGAGTAACCAACCGGCAGGGATACCTCGATGGGTATCGGGCCCTGGCGTTCGAGCATGACAATGGACTGGCCGATGGAAAACCCGCTGGCAAGCAGCAAATTGGGGTACCATTCCTGCAAAACAATAACCGCCGCGATGAAACGGCCTTTACGCACCAGTTCAAGACGAACCGCATCCCAGAGAGACTTCCAGGATTCTTCCAGGGATATATTCCCGGAGGTGACGAACAGCCGCACCCAGGCCACCCCTGGCGGGTCGGGCGGACAGGCCAGGGCGGAAATGATCTGTCCACGACGCTCAAGCACAAAAAAAGGCGGCGACCCGATCCAATCCAACGGGTAGCGCCAATCCAGGTGGCGATGGATGTAAGGGCTGTTATGCAGCAAATTCGCAATTTGCTGCCGGTCGGTCAGGACCGCTGCACGCCTCCAAACATCCCCACCGCTTATCATAAGCAGGCAGGCGATTTATTTACCATACCGGGAAAATTTCCCCAACAGGTCCTCTACCAAGGAGCGTAATTTCTCCGAGGACATGTTGCTCAACTGCGATGCCAGTTCCAGGTATGGACGGTTGACCGGTTGGGAAGCGAAATCCTGCAGTTCAGAGGGCATCTGTAAAAAGTCCTGAACGGCTTTCTGTTGAAGCATCCACCGGCCGACGGGGCCTTTTTGATCAAACAATGCTTCAATCTTGCCGCCGCACAGCTTCACCAGGCCTTCCAGTTCAGGCAGGGGAATGGGACGTTCGCCCATTTCATACGCATTTAATCGTCCAGCCGGAATACTGGATTGCTCGGACAGGGCCCTCAAGGAGAGGTTGGCATTCTTCCGTTGCTGGCGCAGGAGCGCTCCGACCATGCGTTGACGGATCGCGATCAGGGCTGACAGGTTGATGCTTTTTACAAGCGGCGTATCCCCCGGCGAGGCCCCGTCGCCCCAGAAATGCTGCAAGGGACGCTGGAGAACGTACGCCAATACTTCCAATTCCGGCAGCGAAGGTGCACTCAATCCCTCTTCCCAGGATTGTAGAACGTCGCTCTCGATACCAGCGAGACTGGCGCATTTGGAGAGTGTCTTCCTCGCCGCCAAGCGGGCATCGCGGATCAAGCCGCCTAATTTCTTGGAACGAAGGTCAACCTGGACTTGTATGCTCATCGGATTTCCTCACGATTTCATGGAACAGGACAAAACGATTATAGCAGAGAAATTCTTTCCAGCCTCAGGATTGCCATACCCATTCTCCTCCAACCATGGTAGCCACAGGCTGGATGCTGTAGAGTTCGGCCGGGTCACATTCGAATGGGTCAGTCTCGATGACAATCAAGTCCGCCAGGAAGCCGGCAGATAGTCTTCCGAGGCGATCATCCATACCGGCAACATACGCAGGTCCGGAGGTAAATCCTTCCAGCGCGGTTTTGAATGTCAGGCGCTGTTCAGGGAACCAGCCATTCCGGCCGGGAGAACCATCCACGCGCCGCCTGGTAACGGCAGCGTGAAGACCATGGAATGGGTTGGGATCTTCCACCGGAGCGTCCGAACCAAAGGCCAGCCTTGCTCCACGCTCGATCAGGGTGCGCCAGGCATAGGAAAACGCCGCCCGCCCGCCAAGCAGTGCGTCTGCCATGAGCATATCCGAAGTGGCATGGACCGGCTGCATGGATGCGGTGATGTCCAAACCGGCCAGGCGGCCTGCATCCTCCGGCTGGATGGTCTGAACATGCTCAATGCGGTGACGCAAAGCCGGCAAACCGCCCTCCCGCTCATAATCTCGCAGCCGCGCAAACCCATCCAGAACCTCGTGAACAGCCCGGTCACCGATGGCGTGGACTGCCAGGCTGAGACCGCTACCGGCGGCCTGGCGTCCGTACTCGAAAAGCTTTTCACCATCCAATATCAACATGCCACGATTGTGTGGCTCGCCAACATATGGATCGAACATTGCCGCAGTATGCGTGCCCAGTGCTCCGTCCGCAAAAAGTTTTAACGGACCAACACGGAGAAAATCATCCCCAAAACCACTTTGCAGCCCGAGTGCTGCCGCGTGGGAGAGCAGCTCCACAGGAATGGATTTGATCACCCGCAGGCGCAGCGCATCGCGTGCCCTTAAGAGCTGCAAGGCCCTGAAGGAGGTGCGTTTATCGAAGTCATGCACACCGGTCAAGCCCTTGGACCAAAGTTCCGGGATGAGCTGCTGGAAGGCTTTCGACAGTGCTTCGGGGCTGGGTTCAGGGATGACCACCTCGACCAGCTTGAGCGCCTCCTCGAGGACAATGCCAGTCGGGTTTCCATGTTCGTCACGCTGAATGAATCCGTTGAGCGGATCCGGTGTGGAGGCACTTATCCCGGCCCGTTTGAGAGCGGCGCCATTCACCCAGGCAGCGTGCAGGGATTTGGCCGTCAGGTAAACCGGGTTGTGCGGCGCAACCGCGTCCAACTCTGCGGCGTTGGGCCACTCGCCGCCCCAGGCATTCTGGTTCCAGCCATGTCCGAATATCCATTCCCCATTCGACGATTGCCGGGCGCGTTCGGCCACCCTGGCCAGGATTTCCTGCCTTGACTCGATCTCACAATCCACGAGCTGATGGCGTAATGCCAATTCCTGGAGATGAATATGGGCATCCGTCAAGCCCGGTAAAATGACCCGCCCACCCATATCTTCACGCCAGGCATTTTCGTACCCCGCCAGGAGCTCCTCACCGCCCGCCGCAACCACACGTCCGGCCTCCAGGGCAAGTGCCGAAGCAACCGGAAGGGCCGGATCGAGCGTGTAGACACGGGCATTATGGATGAGCTTCATGCTGATCTTACCAGGGCGGTTGCAGGCGTATTTTCCAATCACTCATTCAACAACCGCCCCATCAAGGCGTTCAATTCCTCATTTGAATAATAATGGATGGTAACTGTCCCGCCCTTGCGTCCGGAACGCAAGGTGACCTTTGTCCCCAGGCTGGAGCGCAGCCTCTCTTCCAGTTCAACCAGTTCGGGAACGGCCGCAGGCTTCGGTTTCCTTGAAGGTTTTTCTCCGGAAAGCTTGCGTACCAATTCCTCCGTCTGGCGTACATTGAGTTCCTGCTTTAACACGGTCTGCAGCGCGGCCGCTTGCGCTTCAAGCGTGGAGAGAGCCAGCAGGGCCCGGCCATGGCCTTCAGAGATACGGCCTTCGATCAGGGCATTCTTGATAACATCAGGGAGTTTAAGCAGGCGCAGGGTGTTGGTCACCGCCACGCGGCTCTTTCCCACGCGTGCTGCGATCTCTTCATGGGACAGGTCGAAATCTTCCGCCAGTTGACGATAAGCCTCCGCCTGCTCCAGCGCAGACAGGTCAGAACGTTGAACGTTTTCAATGATAGCCATCTCCAGGCGTTGCTGATCGGTGGCTTGACGGACGATCACTGGCACCGAGGCCAATCCGGCCATCCGGGCTGCCTCCAAACGGCGTTCGCCGGCGATCAAGACATAACGTCCTTCCAGGTCTCCTGGCGTAACGATCAAGGGTTGAAGAACTCCATGCTCACGGATGGAGGCAGTCAAGTCTGCCAGTTCTTCGGGATGCATCATGCTGCGCGGCTGGCGCGGGTTGGGGAAAACCAGGTCCACCGCAACCAGCATGACGCCATTCCCTGCAAGAGCATTTTCCCCACCTGGTATGAGCGCTCCCAAGCCACGACCAAGTCCGGATTTCTGGGCCATAGGTTCCTCCTTAGATCACTCCACACTTTCAGGTATCACAACACCATCGCTTTTCAATAGTTCACGTGCCAGCATCTCATAGGATTTGGCTGCGCTTGATCCAGGCGCATACGCTGAGACTGGCAGCCCATAAGAAGGGGCCTCCGCCAGGCGCACGCTGCGTGGAATAATGGTTTCGAAGACTTTTTCCGGAAAATACTTTTGGACTTCTTTTACTACATCCTGGGAGAGATTTGTGCGGCCATCGAACATGGTCAGAATCACACCACGCACTTGAAGGAATGGAAAAAGGGCCGAACGGACCCGCTGGATGGTGTGGGTCAGTTCACCCAGCCCTTCCAGCGCCAGATACTCACACTGCACCGGGATCAGGGCGCCATCCTTGGCAGCCATCAACCCATTCACCGTCAGCAGGCCAAGGCTGGGCGGGCAATCGATCAGGATATAGTCGTACCGTTCGATCAACGGCGCAAGGGCAAGCTTGAGCTTCAACTCGCGTCCCAGTTCGTTGACCAGTTCCACTTCCGCCCCTGCCAACGACGGTGATGACGGCAGGATTGCCAGCTTCAGGCGCGGGTTTTGGAGAACCAGAGCGGCTGCCGGGGACCCTCCCAGCAGAACATCATAAGTCCCCTGCTTGATGGCATGTTTATCCAGCCCAAGCGAAGAGGTGGCATTCGCCTGGGGATCGGTATCCACGATCAGGACGCGTTGTCCAAATTGAGCCAGACAGGCTCCGAGGTTGATGGCCGTGGTGGTTTTCCCCACACCGCCCTTCTGGTTTACCAGCGTATAAACCCGTCCCACTACATGACCTCCACCAGGCAGGATTGTATTTCGTCCCTGGTAGGAATACCTTCCAACCCGCGCCGCGTCACCGAAAAAGATGCCAGGTGCGTGGCAAAGCGCGCTGCGGCCCAGGGATCATGCGTCACTGAAAGCCGCCAGAAGAAGGCCGCTGCAAAAATATCCCCCGCGCCGGTCGGATCCACTTCCTTTACCCGCATGGCGCGGAATCTCCGCAGATCACCATTCCAGTAAAGGCGTGCTCCGGCTGCACCTTCCGTTACAGCCAGCACCCGGCATTTATTCGCCATCGTTTCGATCTGCTCCTCATCCCCGCCCACATCTTCAATGCTGAATACCGCTGCGCTCGCGACAGACAAGGCCTGCTGAGCTTCCGGCCAGGGGCCCGTATGGACATACCCGCCATCCTCCACGGTTCGCATCCAGCCCTGAGGTGTCAGGCCAAGGATGGATGAAGATAATCCCCTGTCCACCAGAGTCTTGCCTTCCCCGGCGATCGGTCCAATATGGACAATCGGTGCCTTCCGCCAGATCTGAGGAACATTCTCATACAGGATATCCGGCGCGGTATGATGAAGGATTTGCTGGCGGCCCTGGGATGTATAAATATTTTCAAATGTGGTGCTATGCTCCACCGCCGTGCTCCTTACCTGGATACCCTCCAGGAGATCCAGGGAGACTTCCCCACCCCAGGCAGTCACGATACCCGTCCGCAGACCCAGGGCACGTGCCGTCAACCCGGCGTAGGCTGCCGTCCCACCCAGACGCGGGCCATCGGGTGTCAGGTCACAGGAGATATGGCCGATGACCAGATAGTCCACCGGGTTGAGGGGGACGAGATTTTGCACGGGTAAATTATACCTGAGGAATGAAGTTCAAATTATTAGGGGCGACCGGCTGGTCGCCCCTAAAAATTGATTATTTCGGGACAATCGTCACTTTACGTGCAGGTTCTTCCCCAATGGATTGCGTGGCCACATTCGGATGGTCGCGCAGTTCCAAATGGATGATGCGGCGCTCCGAGGCGGTCATGGGTTCCAAAACCTGCCGGCGGCCTGTCTTGATGGCCTGGTCAGCCATGCGGAGTGCCATCTGGCGCAACTGGCGTTCACGACGCGCCCGGTACCCCTCCACGTCAACCACCACCTGGACCCAGTGCTCCACCTGCTTGCTGACAATAAGATTGACAATGTATTGCATGGCGTTCAGGATTTCAGCCCGGCGCCCAATCAGTATGCCCAGATCGTCACCATGAATATCCACCAACACCGGGCGCTGGCCTTCTTCATCCGGTTCGCCATAACGGACTTCGATGCGCGCCGGTACTTTCATCTTTTCCAGTAACTCAGCCACGGTCTGGCGCGAGACGAACAGGAGATTATCGTCCAATACGCTAAAATCAGCTTCCGTGGCTTCGGTGTTCCCCGTTGGCATTGAAGGTGTGGCCGCCTGAGGTTTTTCCGGCTTTTCCGGGAGGCCAGCCTCGGCAGCGGGATGAACCAGCTTGACCGTCAAGCGGACCCGTGCCTGCCGCCCGCCAATACCCAGCAATCCCCGGCTGCCCTCATCCAGCACTTCCACATCCACTGCATCTTTTCCCAGGCCGAGTTCAGACAGGCCCTGGGCAATGGCATCTTCAACGTTTGGAGCAATCTTCTCAAGAGTGGTGCGCTCGTTCATTTCTTCCTCACCGCAAGTGCCGGCGCAGCTTTTTGCCCCGGTAATAAAGCCCGCCAGTTGACCTTCCCAAGCAATGCATATTGCGCAATGCCGATCAGGTTACCGACGATGAAATATACGGAAAGACCGGAAGCAAAGGTCAGGGCAAAGTAACCCAGCAGGAGAGGCATGTACAGGGTCATCATTTTGCCCATCATGGCTCCCTGGTCTTTTGGATTCGTTGAGGGCGGCATGGTCACTTTGGACTGTATATACGTGGTGATCGCCACGATGATCGCCAGGAATGGGATGGCTATTCCAAAGGCATAAATCCGCTCCGGCTGGCCCAGGTTCATCCAGAGGAACTTGCTGTTAAGCGGCAGCAGATTCCCGGCAGGGATAAAGGAATATACCGTGCGTGTCAGGGTGAGCAGCTGCTCTGGAGAAGCCGCCATGGCACGCATGATGCTCTGGTACAGGCCAAAGATGAGCGGTATCTGGATGATGGACGGCAGGCAGGACGACAAAGGATTGTAGCCAATCTCTTTGTAGTATTTCATCTGCTCCTGGGCCAGTTTTTCCTTATCATCCTTATGCTTTTTCTGGATTTCCTGCCATTCCTTTGAATTCTGCATTTCTTGCATCTTTGTGCTTCCCTTGATCTGAGAGGCCATCAAGGGGTGCGTGATCACGCGGATGAGAATGGTGAACAGGATTATCGCAATACCAAAATTCCCACCGATCACTTTATAGATCATCAGCAGGGCGTTGGTAAAGGGGGTAACAATAATGGTTTCCCACATGAGTCACATCCTATTTGGGAGGAATGAACGACCATTTGACAGCCCCACTCTTATCAAAGGCCACCAATTTGGCATCCCCACCCAGGGGTGCCACCAGGACCAAGTCCCCGGCAGCGATGGGTGAAGAGTACACTTTTCCGGAAATCTGAACGGGGCGGGGATTCTTTCCGGCGAGATCGATGAAATAAACGCTGCCTGCCTCCGTCCCAACGACAATGTTATCACCGTTGACAAACGGTGTACCGGTGATTGCACCATTTAATTGCTGGTTCCAGGGCTGCCCGGTACCGCTCACAGGATGAGCATAGAACGAACCCTTTCCATCCCCATAATACAGCATTGTGCCATCCAGCGCCGGGCCCGACCAGATCCAGGAGGAAGCCGCCTTAGACCAGCGAGTTTGTCCATTGGCGGTGTTCAGGGCATAAACTGTTCCGCCATATGACCCAACATACAGGGTTTTATCAGTTCCAAGCACAGGCGTGCCGAGTACTGCTCCATCCAATTTCTGCATCCAGGTCTGCTTGCCAGTCTGGGCACTTACCGCGTAGACTTTCCGGCCGAGCGTGCCAAAATAGATGTTCGTCCCATCTGAGACGGGCGATCCCCAAATAGCCTGGTCGGCAGCAAAGGTCCATTGAAGTTGGCCCTGCAGATTAAGGGCATACAGGTTGTAATCGGCATTGGGGGCATAGATCATTTTATTTTCCACCAACACTGCTCCGATCCAGCGGTCACGAGCGCTTGTGAACTGCCACGTGGACTGGCCAGTCTGTGGGTTGAGACTATAAAGCTTTTTGTCATACCCGCCAACGATCAACTGCCCATCAGCTGTCAGCACTGGAGCGGCTTCGAAGGGATTGGCCGAGGCCTTATCGGATGGATATCGCCAGACTTGTGTGCCGGTCTGCAAATTCACGGCATACACGTATGGGCCGCCAGCGATATAAGCATTCTTGGCATCCACAGTCATGCCGGGCCAGCCTGAAGCCGTCAATCCGCCAGCGCACCCGCTAAGGATGACAACCAGGACGGTCAACAAGCCAATCAAAATAAGATACTTCGTTTTCATGAAATGGTTTTTCTCCTACCGAACGGGGTCATAACCCCCGGGATTAAACGGATTACAGCGCAGCACCCGCCAGATTGCCTTGGCCCCGCCCTTAAATACACCATACTTGTATATTGCCTGGTAACCATAATGTGAGCAGGAGGGGTAGAAGCGGCAGGTATCGCGCGGCAGGGTCCTGGACAAAGTCATCTGGTACAGGCGGATTAGTCCCAACAGCGCCAGGCGCGGCCAGTTCCAGACTGTACGCGGTAAGTTGCGCAGTCGCGGCTCGTTGGAATAATCGCTGGGTAGATATTCAAGCGTCATGGATTTGAGAAAGCAAGCCAGCTCGATCAAGCAAATTGGATAACGCCGCACGGGTCTGTTGGAGGTCCGATCCGGGCAACGGGGCACGAGCGATCAGCATGATATCGGAACCGGGGGTCGTTTGCGGCAGGAGTTCGTTCATTGCCGCCCGCAGCAGCCGTTTGGCCCGGTTGCGCTTGACCGCATTCCCGACCGCCAGACCAGCACCCACTCCTACACGTACGCCCGGCAAGTCCGATTTCATGACATACAATACAACAAGCGGATGGGCATACGACTTGCCTGAACGCCGCACCCGCTTGAAATCGATTGACCGGGTCAGGCGAAAGCGTTGCTTCAGCTGCGCCTCGCTTTATCCCGCGCGAACGTGGTGGTCTCGCGCTGTTGAACTCCTACCAGCGCACGTGTTTAACGTGATTATTGCTGCGGACAGTCAGGCGGATGCGGCCTTTCAGGCGCCTCCGCTTGAGTACCTGGCGGCCATCTGCACTGGCCATGCGCTGGCGAAAGCCATGCACACGCACGCGCCGCCGGATCCTGGGTTGATATGGTCGTTTTGTTGCCATTCGCTAACCTCGAAAATAATTATTAAAACACCAAACAGCGGATAATCCGCCGGGGTTTTCAAATCGGTCCCCGATCGGGCATGGGATGGGGACGGGCGACAATTATAACCGAGGGGGTGGATTCGGTCAAACTACTTCGGCTTCTTTTCAGGAGCTTTCGGGGAAGATGGCACTATCCGCATAAACGCCGCGATATTCCTCTGGCAGTAATCCGGCGATATGGCGCATCACCAGGTCAGCATTAAGCTGCCGGGACGCATGCCTCTCGGTCGCTTTGCCTGTCACGGTCGGGAGTTGGAAGGGCTTGCCAATGTGCATCTCCAACGGAGGACGTTTCCCCTTGGAGGCCTTCCGCCAAAAATCGTCCGTCGTGCCGACGATGCCTACCGGGATGATCGGCAGGCCGGTCTGTTCAGCAATATAGGCGACGCCGGGTTTGGCTTGCCGCAAGCCAGGTGTATGGGAACGGCCTCCCTCCGGGGCAATTAAAAGGGGAAAGCCATTACGCAAGGCTGAAAGGACGCCCTCAATGGCGGCACGATCATAATCACCCCGGTGGACCGGGATGCCGCCCCACAGGCGGGCGAGGATGTTCTGACCAGGCCTGTCCCAGATATCGGACGCTCCGATCACTTCCAGCTGTTCCGGCCAGAATGCACCGATTAAAGGCGCTTCGAAAAGAGAGACATGGTTGATGACCACGATGTACGTAGTGTGCAGCGGAACGTTTTTTCTGCCGGTGATCTTCACCGGCGACAGAATGTAAAGAAGCAGGCGAAGCACCATCCGGACAAAAGGCCGGGCCAGCCAGCGCCGCCACCATGCCACGTGATATTCCATTACCGGCATAAAGCCTGCACTTTCTCAAAAACCTCGTCAGCATCCAGCCTGTCAGAATCGATGATCACGGCATCCCGGGCGGGACGCAAAGGCGAATGGGTGCGGGTTGAGTTGATTTTGTCGCGCATGCGCACTCCGGCCAGGATCTGCCGGTAATCGGCCTTACCGCCGCGATCAATGATCTCTAGATACCTCCGGCGGGCACGTTGTTCAGCCGAGGCAACCAGGTAGATCTTCAGGTCGGCATCCGGAAGGACGACCGTGCCAATGTCGCGCCCTACCATGACCACCCGTCCACGTAAACCGATGCGGCGCTGTTGAGCCGCCAATGCCTGGCGGACGCCCTGATACGTTGAGACCGGTGAAACGTTGGCTTCCACTTCGGGAGTGCGCGTCTCCCAGGTAATGTCGCTGCCGTCAGCCAGGACATCACAGGCCCGGCCATCCTCTTTCGAAGGCGGGCGTACATCGATCTGAACCGTCTCGGCCAGGTGTGTCACAGCAGGTTCATCCTCCACTTTCACGCCGCGTTCAAGAGTGATCCAGGTGACTGCACGGTACATGACGCCGGTATCAAAGAAGAGATAACCCAGGGAGTCGGCCAGCCGCCGCCCCAAGGTGGTTTTGCCCGAAGCTGCCGGGCCGTCAATGGCGATGATATCTGGAATAGGCATGAGAGGATAATGTCTGCAAATCAGGGAGTGGGTGAAGTATCCTGGCTGTCAAGCATCAGGTCACTGCGCACCCAAAGGATGATATTCTCTTTCTGCAGCGGCATCTGGCGATACATGAACCAGTTTAACCAGTCAGCCGAAGATGCCTTGCTCCAGTCCACCGTCTCGTACAGAACCAGCGCCTCGCCGCGGTATTTCGCGGCCAGACTCAGGTTCCCGGCTGGGGTGATGATCATCTCTGGAGTGGCATCCGGAGCCAACTGGCTGACTTTCTGCACCTGCCAGTCATGGAACAGCCAATCCAGCGCCGGAGAGTCCACCCCGAGGATGGTCAGCGGCAACTGGGCCGGATAGCCGCGGTTTAGATCCGAGATCTGGTTGGCAACTTTCAGCAGGATATCCACCCGACCGGTGCGCGGCTCGGGCTGCCAGAGTTCAAAGGTCAGTGGTTCCCGCAAACCGGCGGAACCGGTCGACATGCCAATGGTGAAAAGCGTCAAGACAATGAATCCACTCCACACCCCGCTCAAGCGGGCCACGGAGAACGACCAGCCGGTTCCGACAAGCAAAAAACTCAATACGATCAGCAGGGCCAGGGCAGCCTCCAGCCACAGGCGCGTGCGCACCAGGCTGCTGCCCCAATCCATCGTGGTGATACTGGCCAGATTGAGCCAGCCAAAGATCAGAAATGCCAGCACCACCGTCATGGTGCCAGCCACTTCCCACAGGTTGTCGCGCTTAAAATCGAGGTGACGGGCCAATTCCATGGCTGCCAGCGCCCAGAGGGGCAGGAGCGCCCAGACCAGGTCTCCGGTCTGTTTGCCCGGGTATATTAAAGCCAGCAGTAGTGCCGCCAGCGCCCAGATTCCAAGGCGGATCGAGCCGGCATCCCGTTTCAGGATGCCGCGCACCACGCCGGCAATTCCAAAAGCAAGCGGCAGGATTTCGTAGGCAGGAAGAGCCAGCAGCGGCCGCCAGAGTTGGACATCCGACCGGGTCCACCAACCTTGCAGGAAAACTCCCAGTGATGCAACGGTTGCCGCCAATCCTTTCGGGGAAAGGAATAACAGGCTGCCCGCGATGATCAGGGTTCCAAGTCCCCAAAAAAGCGCCACCCGCATATCCTGCCGGGGTGCGGCTTTTGAAGCCAACTCTGCCTGTGCGGCCTGCTCCCCGGCTTGCGCAGACACCTTTTTCCCAATACCCGAACCAAACGCCCAGGCCAGTCCCACACCGGCAAACCCGAACCAGACCGAGGGTCCGGAAAGCAGTGCAAAGCCGGCAAAAAATCCGGCCGCGGCGCGACGACCGTCCATCCACATCAAAGCGGTCAGAACGAGGAAAGCAATCGCAAGCATTGGCCCGCCAGCCAGGTGGGACATTGCCACCAGGCCGGGGTCAATCGCCAGCCCAAACGCCAAAATGAGCGCCGGGAGGCGCCCTAAGCGACCACGCAGGAACCACGCGGACAGGACCATGCCGCTTCCCACCAGGGCCGGCCAAAAACGCGCCAGGAAGTTCGTTGCACCGAAAATGTAGAACAGCACGGCGGTCAGGTGAACATAAGCCGGGTTCGGACCAATGGCCGGATGGAGACCCTGTGTGACCCGCAAAGCCTGGAGCGACCAGCCGGCTTCGTAATCAGAAAGCGGTAGTGCACCCAGGTGCAGGAAGCGCAGCCCGACTGCCACGGCCAGCGCCAGGCCGTAAAAGGCATGTTCAAGGGTGGGTTCGAATTTCTTCATGGAGGCTTATTTTAGCATGGTTGTCACAAACCATTTCGCTGCTGCGGAAATCAATCCCTACGGGACCGCGTAGATCACCACCTGCCCCTGCTTGAAAACCTGGACAAGATGCTGCTGGAAGATTTGCTCGTTGATATGATAATCGCGGCGTTCGAGTGTCCCGATGACCACGTAGCGGATCTTGTACTGGGAGATGACCTGGCTGGCAATATCCCAGTTGTTCGATTCATACAGGCAGCTGATGTCGTCCGAACGCATCCGCCGGGGATCGTACGAGTTTTTCGCCCTGCAGGTCAAATTCTGGATCTGGGAAACTTGCTCGTTTACACTGCCGCGCCACTGCCATTCATGGTACCACCACCCCAACACGGTGGGATCGCCGGAATATACCGACATGCGCGCATAATCTGAATAAGAGGAAGACGTGCTGAAGGCTTCGCTGATCACGCCTTCCGGCGCGGTTGAAAGCCAGCGCGCCGCCGCGGCATCGTCGGGATACTGGCTCTGGAACAAGCGCGCCCCATCCAATGTCCAGACCTGGGCTGCGGCTGGCAATGCAGATGGATTCCCGGCTGCCTGGGCCGCTTTCAGGTTCTGGATGAAAGCAGGAACCTGAAAATTACCGGTCTTGTTCAGCAGGCCAAGGACCGGATAAACCAGCGCCATGAGCAGGACTACCATCAGGCCGATCCGGTAAACCAGGTCCCATGGTCTGCGCAGCCTCTGCAAAAGGACTGCCACGCCGAAGGCCGCCGCCAGGCTCCACAACAGCCATGCCTGGTAATAAAACTTAAAAACGGTGTTAATGCGGCTCACAAACAAGTCGCGCAGGAAAACAAACTCCGGGGCTATGACGAGAACGGCGCCAAGAACGATGAGGAGTAATATAAAAGGCAGCGGGAGGGAGAAAACTGCTGATGAAGGTTTTGTTTCCGATTTCTGGTCTCCGGCCTTTATTAACAAAGCCAGTGCCGCGCCAAGCAATCCAAGCAGTGTCAACATGCCGCCAATATACGCAAGACGCCGCATACCCGTCAGGGAAAAACACACTGCCACACTTCCCGCACACTGCGAATTGAGCAATCCAATGACCAACCCTCGTTGCATCCATAGAGCCAGAAACGCCAGTACCCAGGAGAAAAGCCATAAGAGCACCACCAGGATGGCAGCCAGACCAAAGCCCCTTTTCCAGTCTGCCGGGAGTCTTTTGGCGCGCCAGAGGTAAATCAGATAAGCAAAAAGTGTTAATAATAAGGGCGCAAACATCACCCATAATTGCACCCCACGCGTTGGACTATCCAGATTGGGCAGCACACCCCCCGCCTGGGATTGAAAGCCCACATAAAATGGCAGGTAGAGCACAATGGCCAGCAGCCCCATCGGTACACTGATGGCGAAGAGATCGGTCAATCGTTCCCATGTCCAGCCTCCTTCCAGCGCCCGCGAAAGGATATATGCTCCTGCCACCAGTGCAAACCCCATCAAAATATCCCAGGTATTCAGGAAAGCCAGGCCGCCCAGGAGCAGGCCTCCAAAGAACAGGCCGGTGGGGGAAATGGGCAGCCGGTATAAGCGTAAATTTGTCTCCCCCTTCCAGCCGCCCAGGAACAGGTTAAGCGCCACGGCGACCGTCAGAAGTCCGAACGGCATGGCCAGGACATGTGGATGCAGGTCACCTAGAAGGTAGGAAAAAGCCGGAAATTCATCAATCACTTCGCGAAAGTTGTGAAGCAGGTCGTAATCCTGGATGACGCGTGAGGCCTGCCACCACCAGATGAAGCGGTCCGGGATCAGGCCCAGTGGTTTGACAGGCGCGTCCACCAGATTCTTGATCCCCAGCCAGGCCCAAAAAGCGGAGCTGGCCTCACCATCCGGTCTCCAGGTCCAAAAAAGTCCCAGCTTATGGAGGACTTCCAGGAAACCTTCCAGGTTGGAGACAAACAACAGGAAGAGCGGCCCAAGCACAGGCATACCCAGGGACGGCCGCACCTTGCCAGCCTGTCCCGGATCTTCAGGATGGGCATCGGAATGATGGCTGCGCCATACGGCCAGCAAGTTATAGAGAACCCCATATGCCCCAATGAAACTCAGGGCAAAAACCAACGCGCTCATCAGGTTGTGCGCCAAACTGCCAAGTGTGCCGGTGGCTTCGGCCAGCATGGCAGTCATGACATAACCAAAATAATAGTACGAAATTGCATAGCCGGAAAGCCAGGGGTCATGCGGCGGGAACGTCGGGGAACGCATGATGGCATTGATGAAGGCCAGTTCCATGGTCTTCTCACCGCCGGCTGTTTCGATGTTGGGATTGGAGGCGCGCACAAACGCCCAGGCGGAAAACGCCAGGAAGAACAGGACTTCAATAATGACAATCGTCCGAACGTTTGACCTGATCCAGCCGCCCAGGGATTTTCGGTTTTCCTTCCGCAGCAAGCCCACCCCGGAAACTGCCGCCAAAACGACCAATGCCAGCAGCAACCCGCCGCCGTCATTCTGGATAATTCCCAACGAAGCCATTAGCCAGAAAGAGTAACCCCACACGAGCATTCCCAGGGGGCGCGCCAGGCTGAAGCCCCGATCTGCCAGCATCGGGAAGAGCCGGTAGGCCAGCGGGAAGGTCAGCCAGCTGATCAGTGAGATTAGAAGGTACCAAAGAATGAACTGAAGCATCGCGAATTCAATGGCTTTCAGGGATTGGGGAATTCAAAATCCTCAGGCAAATGGAATTTCCCATCCGGGCCGGGTTCGAACGCAAGCACATCCGCAACGGCCTCCAGGTTGATCGGGCCGTAAATATGCGGGAATAGTTCAGTTGCCAGGTCCACGCCCGGTTCCCAGCGCAGTTCCGAGCTCAGCCGCTCTGGATCGATCACCAGCAGCACCAGGCCGTGCTGACCGGCAAAAAAACGGTCAGCCACACCCAGGATTTGTTCTGCTGTGGAACAGTGGATGAAGCCCTCCCCTGCCAGCGAATCGGCGGCATACTCACCGCTTGCTTGTGCAGCCAACCAGGCGCTTCGCGTTGTGGCATGCAGGATGAAATTGCTCACGGGTTTACCTCGTAGATCACCGTACTGCCATCCCGGTAAACGGAATGCCAGTATTTTCCGTCATTCAACTCAAATTTTTCCAGACCGTCCAGGCTGTCTGCAGGGACAATGCCGAAGGGCCCGCCCGGCAGGTATTTGGCGCGCTCCAACTGGCCCACAACGATATAACGAACGTTATATTTGTGAATGAAATCCAGGCTGGCCTGTAAATCCGTACTAATGTAGAAGGCATCCTCTTCCAGGCCGCGCGCCTTGACCGTCTCAGAGAACATGAGGCGCTGTTGGATCTGATGCCATTCCCAGCCGATCACGTCCGGCAGACCGGTATATATGGAGAACCGGTTGAGCCACTCGTACTGGATCCCGGCCGATGGCGCCTCAGCAATCACCGGCGAACCCTTGACATGCTCCTGCATCCAGAGGATGGCGCGGTAATCCTCACTCAAGTCGAGCTCTGTCCCGCGCTCGTTATAAGTGGCAAAGTCCATATAGGTCATGCTGTCGAGGGTATGCGGCGCAGAAGGGGTCATACGGTCATGGATCTTGCCCATGCCGCCCATCAGGAGGAATAAGGCTGCGCCGGTTGTCAGCGCAAAGGCAGCCAACCGCCAGGCAGCCTGCCAACCGGGCAGCCATTTACGGATTTCATTCAGCAGGAAACCGAAAGCCGCCGCCGCGCTGATGCCGAGCATGACCCAGGCCTGATTATATATTTTGAAAACGGTATTCTGGCGTCCTATGTCGCCACCCATGACAATGATTTCCACGATCATGGTCAGCAGCAGACCCGTCCCCACCATGAACAGGACCAGACGCTTACCTTCAGGGGTTCCAGGACGGAAAAGTAGAATGGCAGCCCAGGCAGCCAGGGGTAACGCCAGCCAGAGGATGGTGACGCCCTTCCAGGGAAGTTCCTGGCTGGAACTCATCACCCAACCTTGCTGGACGATCAGCACCAGGAAAAAGAGTCCCAGGCCGGTGAATAAAAGATCCCGATAAGGGCGTAGTTTGCGCAGCGCGGAGACGGGCGTCTCTGCCAGCCATTGGCGCGTCTCCCAGGTCATCCAGGATACGATGAAGAACAGGAACACACCCCAATGGATGAGGTAAGACGAAAGATCCGAACGGCCGCCCTTCCAAAGGGACACTGTTGTGTAGGTTGTGTCGAGCAAGAACCAATGGGAAAAAGGCTGGTAGAACAGCAGGGAGGCGCCCGCCAGGATCACGATTGCGCCGGTTGTCAGGATAAGGCGCTTGACCCAATCTGGAGAGGAAATCCGGAAACGGGCAACATCCACATAACGCCAGACGGCATACGCCAGCACCACCACACCCAGGATCAGGTAGGTATAAAAGTCCCACGTATTGGTGGGTTTCAGCGCCCCAATGATCAGGCTGCCCAGTAAAAGACCGGCTACGGTATCCAGATGATTCTTCCACCTGGCCCTGGCAAGCAGCACCGAAAGCGCCCAGGCGATCGCCAGGACCGTTATCATGAAAGCGATCATATGGGCATGGAGATCTGAATAAATAAAAGTAAAAAGAGGGAATTCTGTGATCGGATAACCAGCTTGAGCTGGATAAACGCGGCTTGGGATCCAATACCAATCGCCCATCCCGTAAAGCAGGTATGTCTTTCCGACCGCCACCGCAAAGAAGCCTTTGATGGCCCACACAATATGCTGGAGCAAATTGCCTTGATCGATCAGGCCCTCGGGCGCGGCCACCTGCTGGAATCCCCGGTATAACATGCGCACGACGCCCAGGTTGCCAAGCAGGACCATTGCGGCTGAGGCGGAAATCCCGGCGATGAAGCGGGAATCGAACAGGGAAACATGCGCTTGGGAGCTTCCAGGTGCGCCTTCATGTGAATTAATTCCACCCGCCCTGACTGAGCGAACAGCCTGCAGGAGATTCCACCCCACCGAGAAGGCCGCCACCGCCAGGCAGGCAAATAGCGTTGGCAGGATGAAGTTATAAGCGATGGAAGGGACAATGCCCAGCAGTTTGACCGGCGTCCCAACGATCACATAGCCATAGTAATAATAGTTTATATAGCCTCCCGCGAACCACGGGTCGTAGGGCGGGAAACTGGTGCTCTTAAGTATGGCATTAAAGTACGCAAAGTCCATCGGGCGCTCTCCCCCCTTGGAGGGATGCCAGAGGTCTGGATTCCCCAGGCGGATGAGCAGGTCAAGCAGGAAGAATGACAGGAAGACAATTTCCACCATCAGGAAATATTTCCAGCGTTCCCTCAATTCTTCCTTCAATTCCCGGCGCTGGCGCCAGGCCATCCACAGGCCCAACAGCATGATCAACCCGAGGGCGATGGCGATGGTCAGCCGGCTGTAGGAAAGTCCGATCGACCCGGCCATCCAAGCCAACCATGCCCAAAGGATAAGACCAACGATACGCGCCAGCGGGTAGCCGCGGTCTCCCAGCCCAGGGAAAGCCGCCCGCACAAGCGGATAGGTAAACAATCCGAGCAGGAATATGACCAGATACCAGATCACAATGCCCAGGGCGGGATAGCGGTTATGGATGGCGCTGCGGTTGAACAGGTCTGACCACGTGCCACCAGCCTGCTGGGTGGCCAACTGGCTGGCGGGAAGCAGCAGGCTCTTGTAACGATTGGCCTGCCCCGGTGTCAGCTGGATAACATTGCCCAGGTCCACGGCTCCCAATACCGTCCGTACGTGCGCCGGGTTGTATCCCGTATCCTTTCGGAAGATAAGCACCTTGGGATGGTCATAAAAAGTGAATGACTCCTCGGAGTCCTGGTCGTTGATCACCAGCGGCCCCAGGGCCGGGTATGATTCGAAACTGGCAACCAGGTCAAACCCGAGATTGCCCTTGAACATGCCCGGTTCAGCCACCCGGTAACACCACAGGATATCCTTATTCGCCGGGCAGCCGAGCAATTGGCGGTAATAAGCCGTGGTCAAAGGGTAGCGCTCCGGCAGGCGGGTGGTCTGCATGTATTGGTGGGCGGTGGGGATGAAAATGAAATCAGCCTGGTTTAGAAAACTCTCGTAGCGGGCAAGTTTATTGGCATCATCATTCCAATAAACCTGCAGGTTAAGATCACCGCGGTAGAGGCCGTTAAAACCGCTGTAGCCATCCAAATTAAAAGGCAGGCTCCAGTCATAATCCGTCTCATTGGCCACGGCGGAACCATTCAAGGTCAAGGCTGTACCAGTCGTTTCGAAGCGCAGATAGTATGTGCTGCCCTGCCGCAGGGATACGGGGTGAGTGAGGGTCAGTGGGACAGAATTGCCGCGCGGGTCGCCTGTGGTTTCAAAGTCCGCCAATGCTGAAGCGCGGCCAAGAACCTTGGTCCGCTGAGAAATCCGGCCCGGACGAAAGCACCAGGTTTAGGGTCTGCGAAGCAGGCCCGCTGACATCCTCCACGTGGCTGAAATAGAGATGAGCCAATGCCCCATCCGCTTGCGGAGTGAACTCGGCCTGGTAGATATGGTCAGCGCTTACGATGCATCCAGGCGGAGGCTCAATGGTCTGCTCGACCGGGCTGTTCGATGCCGCGATGGATAATTGAAGCGGCCCGCAAAGATTAAACTGGAATGCCGGATCAGGCACTTCCACATTGATCAGATAATTCTGTTGAGGGTGCAGGGCGGGCTGCTGGTTGAAAAGCAGTACCTGCGAGGTGGAATCAGTCGCTCCATCAGGAGTTTGAGTGACCAACAGGAACCCCGAGGCCACCGGTTGCGGGTTGGATGGATCTTGCAGGAGGCTCACCCGCAGGATGTGATTGGTGATATGCGGGAGCAGGATTTTGTTCAATTCTCCATCTGCTTGCGCAGTGAAAGCCGTTTGAAAAGGAGCATTCGCCTGGATGAGGCCGCCGGCCTGAAATGGCAGTGGCTGCTGGTAAACCTGGCCACCGGCGGTTTTAATCTGAAGGTTGATCGGGCCGGGGACATTTTGATAAATCCATTCGCTTGCGGCCACGCGCGTCTCCGGTCGGAGATAGATGCGGCTGAAGGCATATGCCCAGCCAAAGGTCAACACCAGGACAACCACGCCAAGCGTCGCGGCCAGGATGGCCCGACCGTTTATTCGCTTCAATCCTGACAGCTTCGGACGTGCCCAATCAAATATCACCCAGGCCGCCATCATCGCCAGGAGCGGATAGATCGGCAGCTGGTAACGCATGTTTGGGTTGAACTGGAGCGACTGCCAGACGAAATAGATGGCCGTCCAGCCCCATAGGAGAATGTGCCTGCGCCATTCACCTTTGAGCATGCGCCAGCCCATCCACAGGAATCCAGCCCAGGCGAGGATGCCAAGCGGCAGACCCAGCCCCCATTCAGTCAGGTTAACGAATGAATAAAGATGCGTACGGCGCGCCCACTGTAAAGCCCAGGGCAAGCCGGTATCCGGGCTGGCATCGGCGCGTTGTTCCCGGATATTCGCCAGCCATTTTGGGTTCAGGCCCAGGCCGGAAAAAGCATAAGGCTGGAAAATGCGGAAGGCGAGCAGGCAAAACAATCCGCCGACCAGCATAAATACGAACATTTTGCTGAGAAAGCCTTCGAAAGACGGGCGATCAGCGGATGATGATGGCGCACCGGGCGCCCGCTCCCCATCCTTCTTTCTGAAATAGCGCAGCGCCAGCACACCGGGCAGGAGGATCGCCATTGGGGCGGCAGTCAGCTTTGAAGCCATGGCCATGCCGAGTGCCAATCCGAATCCGGCACTCAACCAGAAAAGACGGTTGGTAAAAAGACGCGCAAAAGGATTGCCGGGATGTCCTTCCGGTGTCCGGTCCTCCCCCACCAAAATCTCCACGGCGAAATAAGCCGCCAGGAGCATGAAAAAAGTGGCAAAGTTATCCGTCGTGTAAAAATGCGACTGCTGGATTTGCATCACCGCCAGGGCCGAGAACAGGGCCGCCAGGAGCCCGACACGCGCCCCATACAGCCGCTTCACCAGGAAGTACAACAGCGCCACACTGGCCAAATCCGCCAGTGCGGACATGTGTCGCCCAAAAAGTTGAAGATTGCCCAACTGGTGCATCAGATCGGCCAGCCCGCGCACGATAAAAACAGGCAGCGTGCCGTATACAAAATAACCATGACCGGTGTTTTGTGGGTTAAGGGTCGAGCTGGCAGTGTTAAAGTATTCGGCCAGGCTGTGCACCGGTTGAATATCATAAGTGACCGAGGTCAGGAACAACTCATCCGGGTGCTGGAACATGAGATTCCCCCAATCCGCGCCGGCATAGCGAAAATATCCGGCAACCAGCAAAACGACCACGAGGAGCAAGTCACACGCGCGGGTCCACTTACGTTCTGAAGATGGAATGATTTTATTACTCCACATAATTACCTGATCACGATTTTCATCCCTCATGGTGATGGTGGCACCAGGAACATCAGGAAATTCTTGTTCGGATATTTTGATTGATATTCCGTCATCCATCCGCCCGGGTAAAGTGATTTTAATGTCTCCAATGAAGGATTATCTTGTGTATTCAAAATAAACAGCTTGGCGCCCGGTTCGGCCTGGGTGGACTTCAGGTTCTCAGGCATGATCGCATCATCCTGCGTGGGGAAGCCGGCATTGATCATGACCAGGCGGCTGTCAACCCAATAAGGGTAAGCCACCAGCCATTGCGTCTTTGCAGTGCCCTCCATATGAGTAAAGTCACGCACCACCTGCCCCACTTCAGATGTATTCCACGCAGATGCATCAAACAATTCCCGGTATTGGTTGAATACCAGGTCATAGTTTTGCGCGCAAGCTCCCACCAGCAGGACAAGACCAACCAGCCAGGCAAGACCTTTATTCCATGAGGATGCAGACATGGATTCAATCAGCTTCAACAGGCCATCCAATGCAAGGCCAATGATCAGGAAGACCGGGATGATCGCCCCGGCGGACCGGCTCAACGATGGGTTCTCCGCAGGGAAAGCCAGTGAAAGGATCGATGGCAGCATCAGCAGCGGAATGGAGATCAGGGTAAAAATATCCGTCCAGTTCTTCTGTCGGATATACCGGATCGCTACTAGTACCACTCCCAGGTGAAAAAGGGCCGAACTGATCACGTCCAACACCGGTATGTTCGGAACTGAAATCGGCCAGGTATTACCATCATCCCAACTAAACATCGTCAGGGATTTTCGAAGATTATCCAGGAAGATCTGCCACGCCGGGCCGGGAAGCGGCTGCTCCCAGGTGCCCAAACGGGACATGCTGCGAAAAATAACCCCCTGGGGATTTTCCAGGATATACCTCAAGAGAGGGATGAAAACAATGAAAGAAATTATTACGAGAGCAAACAACCCCCAAATCGCCTGCTGCCGATAGCCTTTGGATTGTTTATGCAAGAGGTATAGGCCGATTGCCACCAGGATTACCAAAGGGACCACCCGGAAAGCGGTATAGCCGTTCAACCCAAGACCCAGGAACAATCCGCTCAGGGCGAACTTGTTGCGGTCGCGCGTTCTTAAACCACGTATCAGGAAGTAGAGCGCCGGGGCATAGAAAAGAGGATACATCGGTAAACGCAGGCCAAACCGGGAGATCACGTTTGGCCAGTAGGCGATTCCCGCAAACGTCATCGCCAACAGGCCCACGCGGCTGTTTCCGACCTCTTTGCCAAGCAAGTAGATGAAGTACAGGGTCGCCAGTCCGGCCAGGGTGGTCCCAATTTTCAGGCTCATGAAGGTCAGGCCGGTTTTAAACAGCAGGATGATTCCCGCTGTCAAATAAAACTGGAAGAATTCCCGCCCGCCGTTATTCGGAAAGAAGACGGAGGTTTTTCCTGCCAGGACGCGACTGATATCCAGCAGTTTTTCGGCATGGTCACTGACCATTTGTGAAGGTACTTGCATCAGGTGATAGGTCCGGAAGAAGACGGCCAGCCCAAAAGCCGCCAGGACCAGCAGCGCCCAACGGTCCAGCCGGATATTCCATCCGGGCCGGGATATAAAATCCCTCACACGGCTCAACCATCCCCTGGCATGAGGGCCGGGTCTCCAGAAAGCCCAGATCATGGTCACCAGGGCCAGGAACCACATCACGAGGTTTAACCAGGTAAAGAGGCCAGCTTTAAAGGTGGTAAAAGTGATCAAGGAAAACACAAGGGAAGCAATAAAGGCAACCGAGTACCGTATAAAAGTTCTGTCCTCTGAAGGCTGTTCGACACTGGTCTGCCATGCCTGCAGTGACCACTCGTGCTTAAGATTGGCCCATACCAGGACCAAACCTGCCAGGACAAACAGGATGAAACCGGTCTCCCATTGACGGGCCGCCCCCTGGTGCGGCTGCAGGGAAAGCTGTGCGGCCAAAGCCAGAGCAAAAGCCAGCCAGGTGCGCCAGCGGGAAAACAGGCCTTTCAAGAATCCCGCGCTCGTCGACTTGGGAACCGCAGCTTCAACCGCTTTTTCCCCGCCCCGGTCGTAAGTTTCTTCGCCATCCATCTTCAGGAGATCTTCATTACTTATCTCTGAATTGCTCCCGCCGGCATGCTCCTCCAGAGCTGTTTCGCCAATACTGCCTGGAGCGTGATTTTCGGATAGGTCCTCAGGCTTTTCGGAGTCTGCATCGTCCATGGATGGATGAAATATCTTATTAACACCATAACGAATCCGAGCTTTTATGAAATCCAAAACACTGGGTTCCTGATTCATGCAGCTTCTCCGCTAGGATCTTCGCAGCGCGCGTAAATACCCAAGGTAAGGATGGACTGGATTGGGAAACGTGTCGACATCGAACCCATGCTCGTTTAAAAAGCCGGCCATATCCCTGTGGTTATATTGGGTTGCATTGTCATGATATTCCATGACAATGGAATGGACCTGCTCAAGGATCGATTGCGGAGCTGAAAAAATAATTGCGTATTCTGCACCTTCACAATCCAGCTTCAACAAATCGCATGATTCCAATTGTGTTTTTTCCAAAACGCCAGCGAGAGAGAGTGATTTTACCCGTAAGCTGGTCTTTGCATTTGGACCTTTTTCGCCGTGGCTCTGAAATTGTAAGGGCTCTCCACCAGCCAGGTCAAGCTCCAATTCGCCCGCCTCAGCGCCGACCGCCTCAGGAAAAACATGGACATTGTTTATCCTGTTCAGCCGCAAGTTTTCCTGCATCAAGCCGAATGATTCCGGGAAGGGTTCAAAGGCGAAAACCTGACCACCTGGTTGTGTAAGGGCGCCAGCCGCAAACAATACAAACTCCCCTGTGCCGGCGCCAATATCAATTACCTTCCAGCCAGGCCGGATCGAATAGCCGTATTTTTCATAAAAACGATCGATAAATGTTTCCTTGATACTCCACACATCCATGGCTCCCCGGACCCTGAATTGTAGATCGGGCCTGCGAAGGCGGACCGTTTTCACACCCGGTCTGGCCAGGTTCAAAAATATCAGAACAACCGATAGCGGGTTTCTGAAACTAATTAACAGCTCAAATATCGAAAAAAAATAGTAAAAATACTTACGCAGTGCCGGACCCATAACCGTCCTGGTCTCCTAGATTAAGGTACGAAATACAGCTTCATGAACCATCATTACAAGCTGCTGCATTTCCAGGGATAAGATTTTCTCAGAACGTTACGAATTTCCTCTATCAACCAATTTCTCAAATAATTGCTCATATTCCGCCGCGATTGCATCTGGTTCATATAGATGCGCAAGTGCCTTTGTATCACATTGGTATTTTTCTTTCTGGGTAAGAATCTCCACGAGTGCCTTCTCCAGGGCGGACGAGTCGCCAATCGGGATCAACTGACCCATTCCCGTTGTCAGAACAGGCTGCCGGACACCCGGCATATCTGAAGCGACCACCGGCGTCCCACAAATCATGGCCTCTATCTGTACCAATCCAAAGGCCTCGGTGCTGTTGGAACTTGGAACAGCCAGGACATCACAGATCCGGAAAAAAGCGCTCAGTTCCACCGGTGAGAGGATCTCCAAGAATGACCAGTGATCCTGCAATCCTTCGATCAACGGCATAATGCGGGCAGCATATCTCTCCTCGCCCAGGACGTTTTGATAAGGACCAACGAACAAGACACGCGCCTGCGGAATCTGCTTCAATACGCCCGGCAACGCACGCACAAGATATTCGACGCCTTTTTCGCTGGCCAGGCGTGCGACCATGCCGATAATACGCTGACCTTCACGGATATTGAATTTGAGGCGAAATGCTTGAATATCCTGTTCGTCTGCAGGAGCCAGCTCCACCGGGGGATTGATCACGTGCACTTTCTTGAGGTAGTGTTTCAAGAACTCCGAGTGTTCGGCATAATCCTGGCTGGTATTTACGATGGCATCACTTCCCCATGCCGCGATATGGTTGGCGACATGTGAGACCTGGTTGGCCATGCCATGGATCAGCCCTCTTGGCAGGCGCAGGTCGCAGTGATAAGTCAGAACGACTGGTTTTCGCCGTAACTTGCCTATCCAGGTGATATAGGATGCATCCAATTGGGGCATGTGCAGGTGCAGGATATCCGCCTGTCGGGCCAACCGCCATGCCTGGACAGGCATCGTCGGCATGAGCCATCCCTTACTGACACGTATCCATGTCGGAATGCGTACGATCGTCACCCCATTCAACTGTTCCAGGCGGGGCAAACTTGGATCGAATTGCGAGGTCAACACGGTCACCTGGTGCCCACGGCGTGCCAGGGCGCGTGCCAGACGTTCGGTATAGATGGTCAGACCGGAGTAATGAGGGCGGTAGTACGTCAGGGTGGTAAGGATATGCATGGCTAATGGTTATGGGAATTTCCATTGATCTCACAGTACAGGCCAGTCGGGAAGCAATCCAAACATTCCAGTTGTAAGGTGGCATGGGCGATCCCATATTGGGTATCGAGGACTTCACTGACCGCCGCCTGGATCTTTGCTCCGGCGCTGATGGGAATGTCATCCGTCAGGATATGTGCAGAGAGCGTCCTCAAGCCGCGTGTGATTGACCAGATGTGCAGATCATGCACGCCGCGCACGCCCTCCACGTGCATAACGGAATTCACAACCGCTTCCACGTCTACATCGGCAGGCGTGGCTTCCATCAGGATATTGACCGACTCGCGCAGGATCCCCCAGGCATTCCAGAGGATGAGCAGGCCGATAAGTATACTCACCATCGGGTCAAGCCAGTTCAGGCCGGTAAAACGGATGATAATGCCTGCCACCACCGCACCAACGGTCGACAGCACATCGCCCATCAGGTGCAGGAAGGCACTGCGCAGGTTCAGGTCGTGCTCGCTTCCGCGCCGGACCAGCAGGGCGGTCACCAGGTTGACCACGACAGCCGCCAGGCCAACAGTGATCAGAATATCTGCTTTAACCTCGGGAGGGGCAAGCAGCCGGCGATAGGCGTCATAAAAGATACCCAAAGCGATCAGCACCAGGGTGGTCGAATTGACCAGCGCCACCAGGATGCCGGCGCGGTGATAGCCGTAGGTTTTCTCTGAGGAAGCTGGTTTCATTGTGGCCCGCAGCGCCCACCAGGTCAATCCCAGGGCCAGAACATCCGTGAGATTGTGCGCCGCGTCGGTCAGCAGGGCCAGCGAATTGGCGAAGAGACCGGCCAGCATTTCAATCACCACAAAAGCAGCCGTCAGGCCAAGGGATAATGCCAGGCGGCGGGTGGTGGAAGGGCTCAAGTCGGTTATGGGAGTGTGTTCGTGTGCCATATGTCAGACTGATCGATTATAACCGAGGCAAATAAGAACTTCCGAAGCCTTTAACTTCGGAAGTTTATGGCGGATCGCATTCGCTTATCTCATTTCCAATTTCTGCAGTAAGAAGGTCCGGACGATCGTAGCCCCGTGATATGCTGATTTTGCCTCTTCTTTATCCGCACTGATTCCCGGATAGCGGACATTGACAGAATACCGTTCTATCTCCAGCAAATCTGACACGAGAATTTCCATACCCTCGTCAATAGCACACTGCATCATAAACTGGCTGCTTTCGGGCGCGCAGCATTTTTTGTGCAACAATGTAATCACCTTCAGCTTTTTGCACCCATTCAATTGTCAGGCGATTCATACAGCACTTTTCCTAGCGTGACTATTTCTTTCAAAAAAGAATCGCCCAGTGCAATCCGCTCTTGTAAGTCTTTCGGCGTACGGACGATAAGATCCAGACCAAACAAATCCCGCTCAAGACTTTTGTCAATCAAGAGAGCTTGCCGGGTTTCTCTCAAATGCGTTTCCATGACAACCAACAAATCCACGTCACTATCGGGACGCGGCTTGCCACGAGCATACGAACCAAACAGGATTATTCTCTTTGGGTGGAATTTCTCTGCAATTTGCTGCACCACATCCCGAATGGCTTTTTCTGGAATGCGCTTCCGCTTATTGATCGCAGGCACATATACAACAGTCACATTGAGCCTCTTTAAAAATTAGAGCACGCGGCGCATACAGTGCGAACAGATTATAACCCACCCTGAAGAACGGGTTGCGTGTAAATAAACTGAGCGGTGGTAAGCGGCAAACTGTTCAGGAAAGGCTGTTGACATGGATACGCATCTGCATCAAACCTTCCCGGGATGTCCCTCTTCCTGCCGGTTGCGCAACTGGCGGTAAACCCCCATCAAGGTCTCGCCCTCACGCGAGAGCGCATATGTCCCGAGCACACCATTGACCAGGTAACCGGTCAGGTGCGCCGTCAGGGCGGCTGCCAGCGCAGTGGACTGGTTGCCCGAAAGCAGAGTCAGTGCGCCGCCCAGCGCGGCTTCATAGGTGCCAATCGCCCCAGGCAGGGATGGGACGGCATTGCCGAAGGCCACCGCGCCCAGGCCGAACAGTGACCAGGTCAGTGTGGCTTGCGGGAAGAATGCCAGCAACAAGAGTAGAAATTCGGCGATGGCCAGGGCCCAATTGAGCGTCATCCAGAACATGAAGCGCAGGAACAACCCGCCGTCCGTCAGGAAGGCCAGGCCGGAGAAGAGCGAGTCCAGCAGGTGACCGCCCAGGGTTTGCAGCCGGGGCCAGCGTCCGCTGAGACGTTGGAACTGGCTCATGGCCCATTCCCGGTTGCGCGCCAGCAGGTAAAGGACGACCATCCCAACAACCACCAGCGCTCCGATGACGATGGCAATGCGTCCCGCTCCCGCCGCGCCGACCACGAACGGCACCGCGCTGAGCAGGATGGCCGCCGAAAATGCCAGGTCCATGACACGTTCGATGACGATGGTGGAGAGCACATCCATGAAGCCCAGCCTGGCCTTGCGCCCAAGCAGGAAGGCGCGTCCAACTTCACCCAGGCGGAAGGGCAAAAAGGAGTTCAACAGATAACCCTCGGTCAGGGTCCAGAATACATCCCGGTAGGAGGCCCGCCCGCGCAGCAGGGTACGCCAGACAATCCCGCGTACCATCTCCCAAATAATGGAAGTGAACAGGAAAGCCAGTACCAGCCAGTAATTTGCGGAGCGGATGGCTTCCATGAAGCTGTTCAGATCCACGAAGCGGATGATGACGAAGATGGCGATCAGGCTGATGACCACCCCAGGCAGCCAGCGCCGGGCTGATTTCCAAAAATTTGCCATAATTATTCTCACTACGAAGGGCATCAAGAAACACGAAGGAAAATCATAAAAAGATCCTTCATGAATCTTTTCCTTGGCGACCCTTGGTGTCCTTGGTTGTTAATCCTTATTCCTCTTCCAGACTCAGGACCGCCATGAAGGCTTCCTGGGGGATTTCAACGTTGCCGATCATCTTCAGGCGTTTCTTGCCGCGCTTTTGCTTCTCCAACAGCTTCTTCTTGCGGCTGATGTCACCGCCATAGCATTTGGCCAGGACGTCCTTGCGCGTGGCCTTTACATTGGCGCGGCTGATGATGCGCCCACCCGAGGAGGCCTGGATGGCCACGTCGAACAACTGGCGCGGGATGAGCTCCTTGAGCTTGGTAATGAATCGCTGGCCTTTATGATAGGCATCCTTCTCGTGGACGATCGTCGCCAGGGCATCCACCGGCTCGCCGTTGACCAGGATCTCGAGCTTTTGCAGCGCGTCGGCGCGGTACTCGAGGAACTGGTAATCCAGCGAGGCGTAGCCGCGCGTGCGGCTCTTGAGCTCATCGAAGAAATCGATGATGATCTCGGAGAGTGGGATCTCGTAGTTCAACTGCACCCGGTGCGGGGCCGGGTATTCCTGGCTCTTGTATATGCCGCGCCGCTTGGTGACCAGCTCCATGATCGGGCCGTAGTAATCCGTGGGAGTGATGATCTCAATGTTCATCCAGGGTTCGCGGATCTCGGCCATCAGGCCATCTTCGGGCAGGTCCGCCGGGGAGGCGACGATCTTCGTCACACCCGTGTGCAGCAAGACTTCGTAGGCCACCGTCGGGGCGGTGAAGACCATCTCCAGGTCATACTCGCGCTCCAGCCGCTCCTGGATGATCTCCATGTGGAACAATCCCAGGAAGCCCGCCCGGAAGCCGAAACCCAACGCCTGCGAGGTCTCCGGCTGGAAGGTCAAAGAAGCATCGTTCAACTGCAGCTTGTCCAGGGCCTCGCGCAGGTTCTGGTAATCGTCCGCTTCGGAGGGATAGATCCCGGCGAAGACCATCGGCTTGGGAACGCGGTAACCCGGCAGCGGCTGGGTGGCGGGATGGGCGGCGCTGGTGATGGTATCACCGACACGGGCATCGTGCACCGTCTTCAGGCCGGTGGCAATATAGCCCACCTCGCCTGCCGTCAGCCCCTTGACCGGTTTCATAATAGGGGCAAAGATGCCCACCTCGATGGGCTTGACATCCACACCAGTCGCCAGCATGCGGATGGTCTCTTCGGCTGTGACCTGGCCCTCCACCATGCGCACGTAGGCAATGACGCCCTTGTAGGAGTCATAGTGTGAATCAAAGATCAGCGCCCGCAGGGGCAGCTGCGCTTCTCCGGTGGGCGGCGGGATTTTCTGAACGATGGCTTCGAGCACGGCTTCAACGTTGGTTCCATCCTTGGCAGAGACGCGCAGCACTTCCTCCGGCAGGACACCCAGCAGGCTGCCGATATCCTCAGCCACTTCATCCGGGCGGGCGGTCACCAGGTCGATCTTGTTGATGATGGGAACGATGACGAGGTCGGCTTCCAGGGCGGAATACAGATTGGCCAGGGTCTGGGCCTCGATGCCCTGGGTGGCGTCCACCACCAGCACCGCACCCTCGCAGGCGTTCAGCGCCCGGCTGACCTCGTAGCCGAAGTCCACATGTCCGGGGGTGTCGATCAGGTTCAGCTCGTAGGCGCTGCCATCCCTGGCCGTGTAGCTCATGCGCACGGCCGAGGCCTTGATGGTGACGCCCTTCTCGCGTTCCAGGTCCATCGAATCGAGGATCTGCTCGGTGGTATCCCGGTCCGGTACCGTGCCGGTGAGATGCAGCAGCCGGTCGGCCAGGGTGGATTTCCCGTGGTCGATGTGGGCGATGATGCAGAAGTTGCGGATGTGGGTCGTCATGGCTGGTAAGAGTATACCTGAATTTTCTCCACGAAGAAACACGAAGTGACACGAAAAAAGCCGCCTCAAGCATACAGGCGGCGATTCCATTCGTGTTTTTCGTGTTCTTCGTGGATTTTCTTATTCCACGCTCAAGAAGCCGAACATCCTCCACATGCCGCGCATCATGGCATGACCGAAATCCGGCTTAATGAACTGGTTGGGGCACGAGCCGGGGATGACCGCAATGCCGTTCTCGCGGGCCAGGCGCACCGCTTCGGGCGAGACGCTGGACATGCTGGTGGCCAGGCCGGGCTTTGTCCCCATCATACAGTGCATCCAGACATGCTTGACGCCCAGGTCCACGCACTGCTGGACGATCAGGTCAGTCACCTTGGGGCTGGCCAGGATGAAGACGGCCTCGGGTTTCTCCGGCAGGGACTTCAAGTCCGGGTAACACGGATCGCCATCAAAAGTGCTAATGCGCGGGTTGACCGCATAGACCTGGTAGCCAGCCTGCTTGAACTTCTTGTAGCTCATATTACAGCCGGTCTCGCGCTGGTCGGATACGCCCACCACGGCGATCTTCTTCTGCGCCAGGAAATCTTTGACGAGTTCATCGATTTTTGCCATGAGATTACTCCTCGGCGACCACAAGGGTCACCCCAACTAAAAATATGATACGGACTATTTTATTATATCCAGGAATTCCTGCGCGTCCAGCTTGCCCCAGTATATGTCCTGCCGGAGGTCCCGATGAGGATTTGGGCGGTCATGTTGCCTCCAGTGCCTGTTCCACCACAGCCTTTACATCCCCGGGCTCACCGCCCAACTCCAGCCACGCCAGGAACTCGACATTGCCCTTCGGACCCAGCACGGGACTGCGCAGCAGGCCGCGCAAGCCGAATCCATGTGCCTGTGCATATTCCAGTACATCCAACAGGATGGCTTTGTGGACCGCCGGATCGCGGATGACACCCTTATGCCTGGCGGATTCTTTCCGCCCGGCTTCGAACTGCGGCTTGATGAGGGCGAGGACCTCCCGACCCCCCTCCGTCTCCCCCCATTTCGGAGATCGCGAAGCATCCCGTAGGGAAATGGGGGGAGTGCCCCGTAGGGGCGAGGGGGGTTGAAACCATCCCTTTACCACCGGCAGCAGGATCTTCAGCGAAATGAACGAGGCGTCGATCGTCACCAGGCTGACCGGCTCGGAAAGCTGCTCAACATAGCGCGCGTTGGTCTCTTCCATGACGACCACACGCCGGTCGGAGCGCAGCTTCCAATGCAGGATGCCCTTGCCCACGTCGATGGCATAGACTTTCGCCGCCGCGTGCTGAAGCAGGCAGTCCGTGAACCCGCCGGTCGAGGCGCCTACATCCGCGCAGACCCGGCCTTCCACCCGGACCGGGAATGCCATCAGCGCGGCCTCCAGCTTCTCCCCGCCGCGCGAGACAAAGCGCGGTCCCTTCTCCACCTCCAGGCGGGCTTCGGGGGCAATGGCAGCGGAAGCCTTCAGCTCCACCTGCCCTTCCACGCGCACCTGTCCGGCCATGATCAGCGCCTGGGCCTTGGCGCGCGATTCGGCCAATCCGTGTTCCACCAGCAGGAGGTCCAATCGTTGCTTGGGCATGGGACTATTATACGCGTAGACTAATTATTTGGATTTTCGAAGATGGGCAATGCATTGAAATTCAGTTTCTTTCGCCGCTGAGCACTGCCCATCTGCACGGCACCTTACCACTAGGGCACAGAGCGAGTCGAACCGTGTCCACCGGAGAAGGTGTAATCAATTCGGTCCGCACCCCTTGACATGTACTTGTTTAGCGTCTAAACCTTTCTAAGGTGGAGCAGCAACCAAAGGTGGCGGGGTTTCGCCGAAGCGCTGCAAGTTGACCATGTAGTCAAGGATAGGAACAGAGTGTTGACGGCAAGTCACCATTACGCTGGTCAAAATCGAGTGGGCCACTGCTCCACCATCGGTGCGATTGCAGCCATTCGTTTTGCGGGTGATCACACCTGGGCGCAACTGACGTTCAGCCAGGTTGTTGGTAGCATCCAGGCCATCCACATACAGGAAGCGCAGCAGATGCGGGCGATGTTTGCGCAAGCGTCGGGCAAAGCGGACATTGTCCCGGTCTTTCAGATTGCGTCGCTTGGAGATCAAGATGTCCAACTGTGTTTCCAGGTTCCGGGCACGCTGGGTGAATGTAAGTGGATCCAGGCAGGCTTTTTCTGCTTTCAAAGCCAGAGCGGCCCGCAAAAGGGTGGTCAATTGCTGAGCAAAACGAACTGCCCGGCCGGTTTTACGCTCTTCCATCCCTTTCAGGTCCTTCAGCAAATGGGAAAAACATTTTTGTTTGAGCCAGTCGGTCAACCTTTTGTCATCATAGGCCACAAAACAGTCCGAAGCCAGGATGCCTTTGAATTTCTCACCCAAAATCTCGACCACCACATCACTGCTGCGATTATCCCGAATGGCATAGACTGTGGCTTCTTGGTTGGCGAAAACCCACAACCAGGCCGACAAAGTACCGATCCGCCAACCAGTTTCATCGGCATGGACCACCATACTACGTCGGACAACTTCGACCAGTTCTTGATAGACCGGCAGGGCTGTCTTGGCCAAGCGTTGGTCGGCCTGACACCAGCCGCTGCGGCTCACTTGCAGTCCGAAAGCATCATTGAGCGCTTCGCTCACTTTACCGTACGAACCTCCCAGACGGTGTTTCAGGTCCGCTGCCAGAGCCTTGGCACGTGGCCCAACCAACACTCCCGCCGCTCCGCTTGCTTGCGAAGTCTGTTCGGGGTGCTGCGAGCGCACCCGCTTATGGCAGTCGGTACAGAAACCGCTATATGTCACATAGCGAGTGATAATCGGCACTACCACCGGAATATCCGTCACATACTGCTCGTGCTGATGAATTTCTCTCAACCTGCTCCCACACCGCGGGCAGCCATGCAGTCGGGTCACTTTCGTCTCATCAACCTGTCTCGGCGCAGGCTTGCCTCGCCGAGCAAACTTCCCCTGCCCGGCTTTGCGACCCGGATTCTTCGGATGTTCCACCAGTTTCCGACGCGCAAATGGCGCTGCCTGGCGTTTCCCCGCCCGCTGCAACTCTTCCACTTCCGCCTGCAAGCGCTCCAACAGCTTCTGCAGTCTCAGATTATTGACTTGCAGCCTCTGGTTATTGGCCCGCTCTCGTACCAATTCCAACTCCAATTCAGCGATCCGCTGATCTTTCGTCCTGGGTTGTGGATTCTGCTTCCGTTTGCGACTCATCCTGCCAAGTTTACTGCTTTCCGTCTCCTGTGCTTAGAGTCATTTGACCTCTCTTTTTCTGAGGTTTGACCCTATGCAATTCCTAACTTCGACGCTAAACAAGTACTTTGACATATTCGCACAAATGTTCTAAAATACTGCCAGGCACGGGAAGGCTTAAGGTCTTACCGTGATTCTTTTCTCCTCTCGCCTTCATAACCATTCGTTTCTCCAAAACGAATACTTCCTTTTCACCCCATATGTGCCCTTCGTTTCAGAAAATGACCATGGAAGCCCCACATATGTGGGCAAAAATATTCGTTCCTCCGTCGTTCCGCGGAACGAATACCCTCTATTTCATCCCCAGTTGCCCGATACCTGATTACCTGATCCCTGGTTGCCTGATCACCTGATTACCTGATCACCTGATTACCTGTTTACCTGTTTCCCTGTGTACCTGTTTACCTCACTCTCCCTCCTCTTTCGTGTACAATAAGACCATGCTACGCGCCCTCTTGAAAACCATGCGACCGCGCCAGTGGACGAAGAATGCCTTCGTCTTCGCCTCGCTGGTTTTCGACGGCAAACTCTTCAGCCTGCCCGACTTCCTGCGCACGCTGGCCGGGTTTGGGCTGTTCTGCATCATCTCCAGTGCGGTTTACATTTTTAACGACATTCTCGACCTGGAAGCCGACCGGCAGCACCCGGTCAAACGCAACCGTCCGATCGCTTCAGGCAAACTGCCCGTCCCAATAGCCATCACGGCGGGCAGCCTGCTGGCCCTGGGCGCTTTGGTGTTGGGCTACCTGCTGGCCTGGCAGTTTGCGCTTCTCCTGCTGGTCTACTTCAGCATGATGCTGGTCTACTCCAGGTGGCTCAAAAATATCCCCATCCTGGACGTGATGATCATCGCCGCCGGATTTGTGCTGCGCGTCCATGCCGGGTCAACCCTCATTGTCGTCGACCGCTTCTCCCCCTGGCTGTATGTCATCATGACCCTCCTGGCATTGTACCTGGGCTTTGGCAAACGCCGGGCCGAACTGAGCCTGCTGGCAGACAGTAACAGCGCAGACCCCCAGGAGGGGAGTTTTCGCAAGGTGCTGAATGGCTACAGCATTCCCCTGCTCGACCAGTTCATTAACATCGTCTCTGGCACAACCATTGTGGCCTACAGCCTGTACACTTTCTTCCGTCCGGACGCCCCCAGCAACCACAGCCTGATGCTGACCATCCCGTTCGTGGTCTACGCAGTCTTTCGCTATCTTTATCTTATCCAGATCAAGCATATTGGCGGCGAGCCGGAGGAGATCCTGCTGACCGACCGGCCTTTCCAGATCGCGATCGCCTTGTGGGGATTGACGATCCTGGCCGTATTCTACCTGTCGTAGAACAAAATATCCGATCCCATGACCACAGCCTCCGCTCCCGGCAAGATCATCCTGTTTGGCGAACACGCCGTTGTATATGGACGCCCGGCGCTGGCCGTCCCGGTGACCCAGGTGCAGGCCACCGCCACGGTGAGCAAGAACAGCCGCGGCGGTGTCTGGGTTGAAGCTCCCAACATCAACCTATCCAGCGAACTCGTCAACCTGGCCCCGTACCATCCGTTGGCTGCCGTGATCCGAAGCGTTTTCTCCGCCCTGGGCATTGTGCGCCCGCCGGCCCTGACGGTGTATATCCAATCCACCATCCCGGTGGCGGCGGGCCTCGGGTCAGGGGCGGCAGTATCGGTGGCCATCCTGCGGGCCCTTTCGTCCTTCCTCGGCGTGCCCCTGCCGGACGAACGTGTCAATAAGCTGGCTTTTGAGTCGGAGAAACTGTATCACGGCACGCCTTCGGGGATCGACAATACTGTCATTACATACGCCAAGCCGGTCTATTTTGTCAAAGGCCGGCCCATCAAGACGTTCCGCGTCGGGGCTGCCTTTACGATCGTGATCGGCGACACCGGCATCTCTGCACCGACGAAGGAGACCGTGGGCGCAGTGCACAGCCTCTGGAAAGCAGATCCGACTCATTGGGAAAAAATCTTCGACCGGGTGGGCGAGATCGCCTGGGACGCACGCCAGGCAATCGAGCGCGGGGATGGCACAGAACTGGGTAAGCTCATGGATGCCAATCATGCCTTGTTGCAGCAGATGACCGTCTCCAGTGCGGAATTGGATAAATTAATTAAAACAGCCCACAAGTTCGGGGCGCTGGGAGCAAAACTCTCCGGCGGAGGCCGCGGGGGAAATATGATCGCGTTGGTTTCCAGGGAAAAAGCCCCGGCGCTGGCCGAGGCCCTGCTGTCCGCGGGGGCAAAGCGGGCCATCATCACCACGATCCAACCGAAATAAAGGAGCATCCGGTGAAAACGATCGGCATGGTCGGCGGGATGAGCTGGGAATCGTCGATCAAGTATTCCCTTATCATCAACGCGGCAGTCACCCTGCCGCTCTTCGACACCCCCTGCATCCACGCCCTGGCGGCTGTCCAATTTGGTTTCCATGTTTAGGGCCGCATGACACTTGCCGAACGCATAACGAAAATGCCGCGCGAACTCAGGCTGTTCGCCGGGGCCTCCCTGATGATGGGGATCGCCTACAGCATTTACGATGCCACTTTCAATAATTTCATCAACGCGCGTTTCTCGTTGACCGGCTTCCAGCGTTCCTTCCTGGAGTTTCCACGTGAACTGCCGGGTTTCCTGGTCGTATTTGTTTCAGCCCTGTTGTGGTTCCTGTGCAGCCGGCGGCTGGGGGCTTTTGCACTGGTGTTGGGGGTCGCCGGGACATTGTTGATCGGTTTCATTTCATCCACGTACGCCGTGATGACGATCTGCCTGTTCATCTACAGCCTGGGGATGCACTTGTTCATACCGGTATCCTCGTCGATCGGGATGGAATTGGCCCATGCCGGTCAAACCGGGCGGCGGCTGGGACAGTTGAATTCCATCCGCAACTTCGCCGCTGTCCTGGGCAGTTTCCTGGTCTTACTGGGATTCCGCTTCCTGGGGTTCACCTTCCAGCATAGTTTTGTCCTGACGGCGGTGGGGCTGGGCGTGGCAGCCGTCCTGATGTTTGCCATGAAACCGGATGCCGTGAAGAAACCCGCCCATTTCCTGACACTGCAAAAAGAATACCGGTTATTCTATATTCTGAACGCGTTATCCGGTTCACGCAAACAAATCTTCATCACTTTCGCGCCCTGGGTGATCGTGAACATCTTCAAGCAGCCCACCGAGACCATCGCCACGCTCCTGACCATTGGCGGCGTGATCGGCATATTGTTCCAACCCATCCTGGGCCGGGCAATCGACCGGTACGGGGAACGGCTCACCCTGCAATTGGAAGCGGTTCTGTTGGTGGTGGTATGCCTGGGATACGGCTTCTCAAAGTTCTTCTTTCCCGCGGGGACGGCCTTCCTGTTCATCTGTGGTTTTTACCTGCTCGACCAGATGATGTTCTCGGTCGGCATGGCGCGCTCGATGTATATAAAAAAGATCGCGCTGGATGAAGCGCATGTCCAACCGGCGTTGACAGCCGGGGTGACGATTGACCATATTTTTTCCATCAGCGTCGCGCTCCTGGGCGGCGTCATCTGGAATGCCTTCGGGTTCCAATATGTATTCCTGCTGGGCATCCTGATTGCTGCCCTGGACTTTATCGCCGTCAGTTTCATCCGGATACCGGTTCGCAGCCGGATGCCGGAGGAATTATTGGAGCAACCAATTCTTTGAAAGGAACATCCATGGAAAATACTGCCCCCAGGAAAAATCCCATGGCAAATGTCTTTGGCCTGCGAGACTTCCGGCTGTTATTCTCCGGCGCCACCACATCCATGCTGGGCGACCAGTTCGCCCTGATCGCCACCCCCTGGCTGGTGCTCAAACTGACCGGCGATCCGCTGGCACTGGGCATCGTCCTGGCGCTGGAGGGCATTCCGCGCGCCATCTTTATATTGTTGGGCGGGGCCATCACCGACCGGCTTTCCCCACGCATCATCATGCTGACTGCCGATATCATCCGTTTTGTTTTGACCGTCTGGATGACCCTGGTCGTCTTTACCGGAACGGTCCAGATGTGGATGCTGTACGCCTTCGGTCTGGGGTTCGGACTGGTGGCCGGCTTTGCCATCCCGGCCGGGAACAGCATTGTACCGATGCTGGTCAAGGAACAGGACCTGCAGGCTGGTAACTCGGTCATCATGGGTTCCAGCCAGTTGGTCGGGTTCGTCGGTCCGACCATCGCCGGGATCCTGATCGGCAGGTTCTCCCAATCTCCCTTCGGCATCGGGCTGGCATTTGCTCTTGATGCTGCAAGCTTCGCCGTCTCGGCTGTCTGCCTGTGGTTGATGCACGGCGGCGGCAAATTCCACCCGGCGGCAAACTCCACCCAAAAGGAAAGCGTCTGGACATCCATCCTGGCCGGGATCAAATTCCTTTGGGAGGATAAGCCCCTTCGCCTGGTGTTCCTGGTCGTCACCGCCATGAACTTCCTTTTCGTTGGCCCGCTCCTGGTCGGAATCCCGGTGCTGGCAGATCAGCGCCTGCCGGAAGGCGCAGTGGCTTTCGGCCTGCTGATGTCCGCCTATGCCGGCGGCAACCTGGCCGGTTACCTGCTGGCAGGATCCCTGCCCCGTCCAAGCGGGAAAACGATGCGGATATTCCTGATCATCTTGCTGGCTGTCTTTGGCCTGGTGCTTGGATCGTTTGGTTTCATCCGTTCC
>CAVSAF010000014.1:0-279643 GCA_963725805.1 uncultured Chloroflexia bacterium | reverse complement strand
GGCTTCATTCGAGTATTTGTGGACGAAGGCGAGCCAATGCGATTGCTGATTTCAGATTTTAGATTGCAGATTGAAAAGCAACTGCATGGCCAAGTCCATAATCTCCTTGGGTACGTAGATAAACTCCTGGCTGCTTTTGCACAACCCGCGGCCTTGCCGCGATCGAAAATCGAAAATCAAAAATCTAAAATGTTTGATCCATTGAGCCGAGCACGAGTTAAAAATACCTCCAACTCATTACCCAGGGACTATCGAACCGGGAGATTGGCGAGCGCCTTTTCCTGGCCCTGGACACGATCAAGGGGTATAACCGAAAAATTTTTGACAAACTGCAGGTGCAAAGCCGCACCGAAGCCATCGCACGCGCCCGCGAACTGGGGTTATTGGACCTCTAGTAAAAGTCTTCAATCTATCCTTGCGAAGGTTTGGAAATACCAGACTATTGGTTGGAAATGAAAGCCAGATACAACCAAAATTATGCCAGATAGGGAACCTTCGCAAGGATACTTGCCTGCATCCTGAGACCCTTGCGAAGGTTTGGAAATACCAGACTATTGGTTGGAAATGAAAGCCAGATACGACCAAAATTATGCCGGATAGGGAACCTTCGCAAGGGTACTTTAATCAAAATAATACTTCTTCACTAGGCTTTCAATTTCCAAAGAGAGTCCCTCTTCGACAAATTTGCGATATTCTTCCGGGGTACCGAACTGGGTTTCAAGGAAATCCGCATCAAATAACGAGCTCTTTCGCATGCCAATGAACTCCCTGTAATTGCTGAAAGCCCAATCTTCTGGCTTTTGTACCAGCCCAACGTGTACCGGATTCAAGTGGATGTATCTTGTGATCTGAAATAGATACTCATTTTCGAAGATCATTTTGCTTTTCGCCCGTCCTTCGAAAATAGTTCCGCTTCGCCTTTCCTGCTTATTGAGGGCCTGGGAGTAACTATTAAACAACCGTTGGATGAACAAACCAGGTGAACCGTCCTGGTTTGCAAATACCAGCATATGGTAATGGTTTGGCATCAAGCAATAAGCGATCACGGAGATGGGGTACAAGCGCAGGTACTTCTGCATACGCTGTACGAGAAAGTGATAGTTTTCCTCGCGTACAAAAATGGCCTGCTTGCCAACACCCCGATTGTAAATATGGTAGTAATGTCCCGCGAAGTGCTTCATATTTGAATTATACTTTCAAAGCATCCTTGCGAAGGTTCCATCCCTGGCAAAATCATGGAAGAAATATAGACTTCCTATGTAAAACAGTCTCTGGTAAAGCCTAACCTTCGCAAGGGTACCTTGTTTGGAGGGTTTTATCCTTGCGAAGGTTCCACCCCTGGCAAAATCATGGAAGAAATATAGACTTCTTATGTAAAACAGTCTCTGGTAAAGTTTAACCTTCGCAAGGGTGAGTAAATACAAAACAACACCCATAACCAACACTAAAGTGTCTGTTCGTTAACACTTTGTGGGGGATATTATCTCTGTACATTCCCGGGCAAGAATCGTTATGACCGGCCACAAAAGGTACAGAGGTATGCGAAACAAATTCAACCCAAAAACAGACCCAACTAAACCAACGGTTTATCAGATCAGGCTCAAGGGCCACCTGGACAGTCAATGGACAGACTGGTTCGAGGGCCTGACCATCACGCTGGAAGAAAACGGTGACACGCTTTTAACTGGCCCTGTAATTGACCAGGCCGCGTTGCATGGATTGCTCAAAAAAGTGCGTGATCTGGGCCTGCCATTGGTATCGGTGTGTCCTGTCGAACCCGACCAGGCAGATACGTGAAATGTCAAATCATAAACAGGCGTAGGCGGCTTGTTTACGCCAAAATCAATCACAATAAAAGGAGATAAAAATGAATACGACCAAAGTAAGGACACCATGGGTCAGACAGAAAAACCGCAGCAATCGTGGGCGTGCTATTCATCCTGGGGACGGTTCCGGCCCTGCTGAGCCTGCCCCTTATGCAAAACACTGTAAGTGCTCCGGATCATCTGACTGCGATTTCCACTAATGCAGGCCAGATGATCGTCTTCACAGCGATTAAATTCTTCATGGGTATTGCCTGTGCCGGTATTGGCCTTGCGCTGTATCCGATTCTGAAGAAATACAACCAGGGCCTGGCGATCGGCTCGGCTGGCTTCAGGCTTATCGAGGGAATGACCTCTGTTGTTGGCGCTCTCCTCTATGTTGTCCTATTGGCACTAAGCCAGGAATTCGTGAAAGCTGGGGCTCCGGCGTCATCGTACTTTCAGACAGCAGATGCAGTAATTAACGCAGGAATCGGTTGGTTTAGAGATGTGGCCATGCTGTTGACTTTCGGCATCGGTGCCCTGATGTACTATGTTGTCTTCTATCAATACAGGCTCGTGCCTCGTTGGCTAAGCGTTTGGGGTCTGGTTGGAATCACATTGACCATCCTCAGCGCTCTATTGGTGATGTTCAATGTCATCGCTCCCTTCTCCACAATCCAGGTTATTTTCCAACTGCCGATCTTGCCGCAGGAACTGGTTTTGGCGGTCTGGCTGATCGCGAAAGGGTTCAATCCGTCGGCAGTCGCTTCTGGGGCTGCAAAAACTTCTACGAACGAGCTTTTGAGCGCGGCATAGATTTGCACTATAGGTTTTAGGGAGGGTCTTCAGCCCTTCCTAAAACCATCCCCGCTCAGCTATATGTAAATGCTCGTGGAATAGATCTTAAAAAGCGGACACAACACATCATAAGGAGAAAACAAAATGTTAAAAAAAGGTTCAATCGTTCTTTCAATATGGTGCGTCATCAACTTCATACTCGCCTTCATCATATTGAGCTATGTCATCGTTTTCAAACAGAACTCCCCCATTTTGCAAGTAGCTTCTTTTTCAGAGGCTGAAATTGCCAGCCTCAGTGCCAGGACCATTGCAGCGCTAAATTGTTTTACGATCCTGTACAACTCTTGCTCGCTGGTCATCTCGGTGCTGACCTGGCCGCTCATCCGTAAAAACCTGCTCGCCGGTCAAAAATCGGCTTTCTGGATGTTAGTGTTCGTGATCGGCTTTGTGGAAGTGATGGCATTTTTCGCTTCCTCATACATTGGGAATGGACGCTGGCAGGTGAACGTTGTTCAGAGCGCCTTATACCTTGTGGGCATTGGACTGTCGGGCTGGTCCCTGTTCAAAGGAGCTAAAGCATGAATTAAATCAATATGACCGCAAAAAAAAATTGAAACTCATCCATATCGTTCAAAAAAAGGAGAAAAAATGAATACAAACAAATCGACTACCGGAATAGATCCAAAAGAGCAACCTTCGTTTCGAAAGATTGCGGTCATTGCAGGCGTGATTTTCATCATTGCGACTGTCGCGGGTCTCCTGGCGGGGGTGCTGGAGGGAACGTTCGGACCTGTCCTGACTGGTGCGGACTACCTCACGAGCTTGTCTGCGAATGCGAACCAGGTGACCGCAGCAGCCCTGCTCCATATCCTCGCGTATTTCGCAAGTGCCGGCATAGCCGTCGTGATGTATCCGGTCTTGAAGAAGTGGAATGCCGGCCTGGCCCTCGGCTCCGTTATCTTCAGGACCATTGAGGCGGCCTTTTACCTGGTCGGCCTGGTGTGCCTGCTGTCCCTGGTGACACTCGGCCAGCAGTTCACGTCAGCAGTCGCTGCCGATCGTACGCCGCTTCAGGCTATTGGCGGTTTGTTGGTGAGCGTACAAGAACACGCCGGGCTGTTGGCGGTGTTCGCCTTCTGCCTGGGTGCATTTATGTACTACACCCTGTTCTTCCAATCACGGCTCATTCCCCGTTGGCTGTCGGGCTTTGGTATCGTCGCGATCATCCTGATGCTGACGGCTTGCGTGTTGTCCTTGTTCAGCGATAACCGTATTTCCAGCTACCTTCTCCTGGCGTTTCCCATTTTTTTGCAGGAAATGGTTCTGGCGGTTTGGCTGATCGTAAAAGGATTCAATCCATCTGTAATCGCTTCCAAGTCTGAGAAAACGGAAACGAACGAGCTGTTGAGCGCAGCATAGACTTGCACTATAGGGGAGAGGCAGGGCTGAAGACTCTGCCTCTCTCCGCTCAGGTCCAAGGAAATGTTCGTGGAATAGACCTTAAAACGTACACAGCACGTCATAAGGAGAAAGCCAAATGCTAAAAAAAGGCTCAATGGTTCTTTCAATATGGTGCGTCATCAATTTTATTCTAGCCTTCATCATATTGTGCTATGTCATCATTTTCAAACAGAACTCCCCAATTTTGCAAGTAGCTTCTTTTTCAGAAGCTGAAATTGCCGGCCTCAGTGCCAGGACCATTGCAGCGTTCAATTGTTTTACGATCCTGTACAACTCATGCTCGCTGGTGATCTCGGTGCTGACATGGCCGCTCATCCGCAAAAACCTGCCCGCCGGTCAAAAATCAGCTTTCTGGATGTTAGTGTTCGTGATCGGCTTTGTGGAAGTGATGGCATTTTTCGCTTCCTCATACATTGGGAATGGACGCTGGCAGGTGAACGTTGTTCAGAGCGCCTTATACCTTGTGGGCATTGGACTGTCGGGCTGGTCCCTTTTCAAATCAAAGGAGATAAAAAATGAATACGAATAAAAAGACCGCAAGAATTGCAGGGTTCCTATATCTAATTTACATCGTGGTTTCCATCTTCGCAAATGGGCTTGGTCGTTCCAAGCTTATTGTATTGGGGGACGCCGCGACAACCGCCGGGAATATCATCGCCTCGGCATGGCAATTCCGGATCGGCTTCGTGCTCGACCTGGTTTCGGCTGTGCTTTTTCTTTTGACAGCCTGGGCTTTGTACGTGTTGCTGAAGCCGGTGAACAAGAACCTCGCTTTGCTGTTCCTGTTATTGAACCTGGGCGGTGTCGCTGTCCATTGTTTCAGCGATCTCTTTCTGATCGTCAGCCAATTGATTTTGAGCGGCGCGGATTACTTGAAAGCATTCCAGCCCGATCAACTGCAAGCCCTGGCGATGTTATCCCTGGATATCTACAAGAACGGGTTCTCGGGGATCGCCCAGATCTTTTTCAGCGCCTGGCTCTTTCCGCTGGGTTACCTCGTTTACAAGTCGGGCACCCTTCCCAAGTTCCTGGGCATCATCTTGATGGTTGAATGTTTTGCCTGGCTCATGTTTCCAGTTCAGTTCTTCTTTTTCCCGGGCAACGTCGTATTGACCTACGTGAGTTCTGTGGCAGGGTTTATTGGGGAATTTTCCCTTACGCTGTGGCTGCTGATCATGGGTGCAAAGGATCAAAAACCAGCATGAGTTGAGGCTGGTTGCGAGAACAGCTACGAACGAAGTCTTGAACGCGGCAGAGATTTGCACTATCAGGGAGATGGGGGGCTGAAGACCCTCCATCTCTCCCTCCCCGCTCAGCTTCATGGTAATGCTCGTGGAATGGCTCTAAAAAACGTACACGACAAATCACAAGGAGAAAGCTAAATGTTAAAAAAAGGTTCGACCATCCTCTCGAAGAAACTGTTCATACTAACTATCGGGGGCGGAGTAGTGTTCTGGGTAACTACCATCGCAATTTCCCTGCTTCCCATCGCAGCGGAGTTTAGATCCGCCTTTTCAAAAGCGAATATTCAAACGGTTTGGGCTTGCTTCTTTGCCTGCTGGTTTGATTATCGGATGCTGCGTCAGTTATTCTTTGCTTCGTTTTTATGACAAGATTCCAACAAAGAATCCAATTTTAAAATCCATGATAATCAGCCTCATCGCCCTAGTCATTATGACAATCCTGAACCTGGTTCCCCAAAGTTTTCTTGGGCAGCGTGATATCTTGCATTACTTTCTCATCGGCATAATGCTTGACGCACCAAGGTTTCTCTTTCTTGGAATAGTTATTGGCTATCTATACAAAAGGCTGCAAAAAGGATTCGCTTCATCCGCAAATACTTCCAAGGCTGCTCAGGCGGAATAGGTGGACAACCATGGAAACCCAGGCCACAGCTCGAACCAAGCTGCAGACATCACGTGAGTTCTGCAAGAAACTGCTCAAGTTAGCTGGAGCAGGATGCGCAGCCTTCTGGATAACTGACTTCGTAATTTCAGTGTCTCCCATCGCTGCCGAGTATAGAGCTGCTTTCTCGATCTCATCTCTTCCATTGGCTCTTGTTCAGGCTTTGGTTGGTGGTCTGATTATCGGATGCTGCGTCAGTTATTTCCTGCTTCGTTTCTTTGAAAAGATTCCAACACACAATTCCATCCTAAAGGCATTGATCCTTAGCTTTGTTGCCATGCTTATGATCGAAATCCTTTCAACTATTGTTAATCCAAGCAATGCCTCTGTCTACCTTTGGGTTGACACAGGCATGAACGTGCCAAGGTTTCTCGCTCTTGGAATAGTTGTTGGCCATCTATATGATAACCTCAACGGGAGTGTGAAAAAATGAAAGCCATTGTCTGCACAAAATATGGCTCACCGGATGTTCTTCAACTCCAGGAGGTGGCCAAACCTGCTCCCCAGGTCGATGAAGTATTGATCAAAATACATGCGGCATCCATAAATTCCCGCGACTGGCGTTTCATGCGGGCAAACCCGTTCTTCATCCGCCTGGTGCCGGGAGGCTTTTTGCAACCCAAAAACAAGATACTCGGGGCTGATGTCACCGGGCGGGTCGAGGCGGTTGGCAGGTACGTCAGGCAGTTTCAACCAGGCGAAGAAGTTTTTGGGTACTTGCCGAGTGCAACCGGTCGTGGCACTTTTGCCGAGTATGTCTGTGCCAATGAAAATGCAATTACGCTGAAACCTGCCAATCTAACGTTCGAGCAGGCTGCGGCTGTGCCTGTTGCAGCAATGACCGCCCTGCAGGGCCTGCGCGACAAGGGAAACATTCAACCCGGGCAAAAGGTCTTGATCAACGGCGCCTCGGGTGGTGTCGGAACGTTTGCCGTGCAGATCGCCAAAGCGTTCGGGGTAGAGGTCACCGCGGTGTGCAGCACGCGGAATTTGGAGATGGCGCGCTCGCTCGGGGCAGACCACGTCATCGATTACAAGGTGGAAAATTTCACCCAAAACGGGCAGCAGTACGACCTGATCCTGGCTGTGAACGGCTATCATCCGATCTCAGATTATCTGCACGCACTGAGTCCTGATGGGACCTATGTCGTCGCCGGGGGTTCCATGCTGCAGCTCTTCCAGGCGGCGGGCAGTGGGAAAAGAATTTCCAAGACCGGGCGTCAGAAAATATATGTCCTATCGCTGGAACACAACCAGAAGGATCTGGTCTTTATAAAAGGACTGCTTGAATCCGGGAAAATCCTGCCGGTTATCGATGGATGTTACCCGTTAAGTAAAACTGTTGAGGCCTTCCGGTATTTTGAGAATGTACATCCCAGGGGAAAAGTCGTCATCAGTGTGACCTGAGCATCTATGTAACTCAACCAATGGTTGAGCGGATATAGGTCTGTAATACCCGCTCGATCCAGCTTTGCCGGCTGTTTTCCTTCATTACCGGCTGTTGATCCGAAAAGCCGCCCTGCTGGGAGCGGGCGTGTTCCCGCCTGCCTGTGACAGGATCAAGGGAAGTCTCTGCTTATACAGCTGCAGGGTGGAAGTGGGCGTATTCGTGGGCGTTGGTGTCTTCGTCAAGGAGGGCGTGGCTGTCCGCGAGGCCGTGGCGCTGGGAGAGGCGGTCAGGCTCGGCGTGCTGGTATTGGTGGCCGTGGGCGGGTTCGTCGCAGTGGGGCTGGGTGTGCGGGTTGCCGTGGCAGTGGGAGTATTGGTCCTGGTCGGTGTGAGCGTCAGGGAGGCGGTCTGCGTGGGCGTGTTCGTCCTCGTCGGCGTATTCGTTATCGTGGGGGTATTCGTTATCGTGGGGGTATCCGTTATCGTTGGCGTGAGTGTATTGGTTGCGGTCTTGGAGGGCGTCCAGGTTTCGGTGGGTGTATAGGTTTCGGTGGGTGTGAGAGTGTCGGTGGCCGTGGGCGTATTCGTCCGGGTGCGTGTCGGCGTGCGGGTGCGCGTCGGCGTGCGCGTTGGTGAGGGCGTGCGGGTATTTGTGGCGGTGGGCGTGTCCGAGGCGGTCGGCGTGTCAGATGGGGTTGGCGTATCTGTCAAGGTGCCGGTTATGGTGGGCGTTTTCGAGGCGGTCGGCGTAACGGCAGAGCCCGGCGCGCTCATTTCATACATCTTGCCGTCAATGATATTGGGATTCTCGTTATTATCGATGCCGCGATCCACGATGTAAAAACGCATGCTCCCGGAACCATCACTGGCCGGGCCGTAGGCCAGCCCGCCGTGAGTGATTTCATTATCGGCGGAAACATCGATCGTCTGCAGCAGGGTGCCGCTGAGAGTTGTTTCGACGATCTTTGGATCCTTGCTGAGCACGAAAAGCGTCCCGCTGTCGGGGTTGAATACCAAGCCCTCCGGGTCCACCACGCCGAAGGTCCCGACGTCAAACTGGCTGACCAGGCTGCCCGAGGTGGTGAACTGGTAAACCTGCATATTCGTACCATCCACCACGAACAGCCGGTCGTGCAAACTGTCATAGGTGATATCTTCCGGATCGCCGAGACCCGCCGCCTGGGTATCAAAGCTTGTAAAGGTATCGTCGGCAGTGCCGACCAGGCCGTCTGCACCCGGATTCAGGTTCCAGACCCGGTAAGCGTCATCATCGGAAAAGAAGTAATGCCCGTTGGCCGAATCCCAGGTCACCCCGGTGGGTTCGTCCGTCATGGGAACGACCGTCGGGGCCACTGTGGATATATTGGCAGTGCGGACGACGCTGCCGGTCAGGGTCAGCTCCCAAACGTTGGCCCCTTGAAAGTGGGTGATCTTGTTCACCACTTCTTCGACTTCCGAGTCAGACATCAGCAGTGTATTGCTGTCAGGTAGATAGACCAGTCCATCCGGGTCCGGGCTGGGCGGCGAGATTTTCGACAGGTCGGTGGTCCTGATCAGAGAGGATGTGAATGTGCCGGCTCCCCTGGCTGCGGACAAAACAGGCTGGGTCAGGCTCAACTCCAGGATCCGGCCGTTTGCCGGGCCGCTGTCAGCCAGGTACAGGCTCATCTGCGCCGGATCGTCCGTCTGGTCGCCGCTAGGTGCAAAGGCCATCCCCCGGGGGTTGACCACGTGGGATCCGGACAGGTCGCGTGTGGCCACCACCTGGCCGGACTGGGTCAGCTCATACAGCTTTTGTCCCGCCGGGCTGGTGACGTATAGGTGGCGCGTGCCGGGGTCGTAAGCCAGGCCCCGCAGGGCCGCAAGGCCGCTCGACTTAAGATTGACTGTGGAGATCGCCGCCCCGTCAAAGCTGCCATCCGCTCCTGGCACAACCCGCACGATCCGGGGTCCGACCGCATCCAGGATGAACACGGTCCCGCTGGCCGGGTCTACGCTGATGCCCTGCGGATTCTGCAGACCAAAATTGCCGGCCGGGAAACTGATCAACGCGGCCGGGTCAAGACTGCCGTCCGGTTTTTCGGGCACGGCCAGAAGCTGGTTCGCCGGGAACTGCAGGATCAGCAGGCGCTGGAATTTATTATCAAAAGTGAGGTTGATGGGGTCCTGGATCTGCACGCCGATCCTTGTCGAATCCGCCCGGTTTCCAAAACGGGTCAGCCTGACGACCTCCGCTGTCCCCGCGGGTGAGCCTGCCGGCTGGTCCAGCGCGAGCAGGGCATTTGCCCTGGTCGAGTAAGCCAGGCCGGAGGGGTTTTGCAGCCCGGTCTTTTCAGCCTCCAGCGACCGTACCTGCCGGATGTAAGCCGGGCTGCCCTGGGCGGAACTGGAATAGATCCACACGAGGGATAGGCTGAGCGCCAGCCCCAGGGACAGGATCGTTTGCATGATGGGGAGATGATGAATGAACCACCCCAATGGGCGCCGGGCGAACCGGGTGAAGGCTGACCGGATGGGAATGGTTTTCCCGAATGATTTATTCCGCCTGCGACTAAGCATCCCATTCTCCTAGCAAATGCCGCAATGTTATCATAAATTCATTCCCCAGACTTCCGAAGTCTTGCCTCGCTCCACTGCCCCCATGTCGCCACTTCGTGGTGCAGGCTGGGGGCAAGCTGTTCCGCCACTTCGTGGTGCCCTTTGAAGAGCACAAAGGACAGGCAGGCGGGGGCGCTCCGCGGAGACTTCGGAAGTCTGCGGTTATGCGGCTGCCGCGCCGCCGAGACCTCCGAGGTCTCCAAGACCTCGGAGGTCTGGTGCGTCCCACATTTGTCGGTCACGCTTCAAGCATGACTTACTCATTTGTTGGCAAACATGGTTTCTACATCCTGTACAAATATGTACAGGATTTTACAATTACTCCAACACGTCAAGTGGATCCAGCCTGGAATGAAAAATAAATCGTCCCGAAGGTTTTGCGCAAATTCCGAGAACACTTCAGTCCGACCTTCAGGACGCCGCCCCATAAGTGATGTTCCTCCATACTTCCGAAGTCTTGGAGACTTCGGAAGTATGGAGCCATATCGTTGTTTCTTTCTACGGTGTAGCAGTTGCGGAGGCGCCCGGGGCTTGACTGGCCGCAGGCGGGGTCTGGGTTATGGTTGAAGACAAGGGCAGGGTGGTTACATCCCCTTCCCCTGACAGGTATTTAACGTAAGCCCAACCACTGTATTTGCCAAAATTGATATAGACCCAGCTTGAATCTGCATTGCGGGCGGTTGCCTGGCCGCACATGCCTTGTGCCTCGATGACCACGATGGAGTAATCCAATCCCGGGCCGCTGCGCAGGTTAAGCAGGTTCGGGACGATGCAGTATTTCAGCCCGGCCGGCGTGGGGCTGAGAATTGGGGTGGAGGTGGGAGTGGCCAGCGGCGGCACTCGCGTGGCGCTGGGCAGCTCGGTCGGGAGGGGGGCTGCCGTTGCGGTGGGGCTGGCGGAAGCAGTGCCGCACGCCGCCAGAAGAACGACACACAGGCAGAAAAGCAGGGGAATTTTCATCTCACACGACTCCTTATTTTTGCATAAAAATCCGCGTTCATCCGCGTCCAATTCCATAAGTGTCAGGTGAGTGGCTCAAACTTCACCGATTGGAGTATAGCCAGTATTGGGAACAAGGTCAAGCGGTGGGCAGGGGCTGCACGGATCTTCTATTAGTCGATAATTGTCATTGCGAGGGCGTACTTTGCCCGAAGCAATCTCCTTGCCATCGGGAGATTGCTTTGTCGGGAAGAACTCCCTCCTCGCAATGACATAAACAGGTAGGTCATGCTTCAAACGTGACCTCCACTGCATGCCCGCTCACCGCCTGAACAACACCCCGCTCGAGTTGGAAACGCTGTAGCCGTCCACAGTGACACGGACGGAGATGGGGCCCCCGGTATCCGTGCCGAAGACGAATACGCCGCGCCCGTTCAATTCGCTCAGCGTGGCCTCACATGGGTGCCCGCCGGGATTATCCTCCCCGGGAGAGTAGATCGCCACCTGGGGTTGGATCGCCTCCAGGAAGGCCGGGCTGGAAGCTTCGCAGATGGCCTGGTGGCCGACCTTGAGGATATCCGCCTGCGCCGGTTGGCCGGCCGCCAGGATCCCGGCTTCCACCTGCGCATTGGCATCTCCCATGAACAGGAAAGTGGTCTTGGCATAACTCATTCTCAGCGCCAGCGAATTCGAACCCGCGGTGCCGCTGCTGTCTCCAGCCGGGCCCAACACGGAAAAGGCCAGGCTCCCCAGGTGAAGCGTGTCCCCGCTGACCGCCTGGGCATATTCCGCCCTGGCAGCGGCGATCGCCTCCATGAAATGCGTATAGGTGGAAGTGGTGTCGCCCGGCCCGCTGGTGAACACTTTTCCCACCGGCATGGCCTTCAGCACCTCGACCAGACCCCCGATATGTTCTTCATCCGAATGCGTGGCGATCATCAGGTCGATCCTGTGGATGCCGTTCGCCTGCAGATAGGCCAGCGCGCCTTTTCCGGCGCTGCCTCCATCGATCAGCCCAACCTGGCCATCCGGGGCGGCAATGAGGATCGAATCGCCCAGCCCAACGTCGATAAAGGTGACCACCAGCGGCCCGGCGGAGCCCGTTCCCACCGGCAGGAGTGTTGCGATCGTTGGCAGGACAGTCGCCTTCATTTCTGCCGTTGGAGTTTTTCCGGGAGGCAGTCCGGAAGCCCGGGTGCCCTGGGCGGTTGCGGTAACCGCGGGCGTTGCCGGAGCCGGGTTCGCCGCAGGTTTTCTCTTCCCGGGGATTAAAAATAATCCTCCGAAACACAAACCTGCGATCAGCAGCACGTCGATCAGGAAAATCCAGGGGTGGTGAATGATGTACTGGGAGAAACTTCCATCCTCCAGGCTCTCCAGGAAACGCCCGGCTTTGCGGGCAAGCCAGCCGCCTTTGGAAACCTCCTCTGGAAGTTCTTCCAGCTCGGGCGCTTGGGGAGGCCCTTCAAGCGGATGATATTGACTCATATATTGAACGGCTATCGTGTTCAGGGGATTGATGCGCAGGATTTGTTTCAGGCAGTCCTGGCGTTCTTGATCTGTTTCGCACACAAGGTAAAACCACCCCCATCCAGCCTCACTGTGCATGTTTTCTTTGAGAAAAGCCGCCAGCAGGGCGCGTGCTTCCTGGTGTTGACCATTCTTGTATGCAGCTATCCCTTGTTGAAGCAGATCATCCATGCAGCCATTCCCTTGTTACATGTCATTGCGAGGGCCGGTGCTCTTGCGGCCCGACCTGTACCACGCAGTGGCAAGCAATCGCCCAGTTAGCGAGGAGATTGCTTCGGGCAAAAGACGCCCTCGCAATGACAGAAAGCCATATAAATTCGATTATCGCGCCATTCCTGGTAATCCGCTCCCCCGAACCAACCGGATTTTCAACGGATTCTCAATCAAACCAGCCTTTGCGTCTGAAATACCAGTACTCAAGCAGTGCGACCAGGATCATCAAAACGATCACGACAACGAACCCGGCGCGGGCGGTGGTGCCCGGGAGACCGCCGACGTTCATGCCGAGCAGCCCCGCCACCAGCCCAAGCGGCAGGGTGATGGCAGAGACGATCGTCAGCAGCCGCAGGCGCCGCTCCACCCGGTCATTCCCCACAGCCTGGAAGTCGTTGTACAGGTCCTTCACACGCGCCTCCAGGCGGTAGACGCCTCTCTGGGCGATCTCGATCTCCGATAAAAGGTCCTGCATGTAAGCTTTGCGGTGCGGGTCTCGCAGGGTTTCATTGTCGCTGGCATTCAACGCCGAGACGCAATACAGCTGGTTCTCGACCAGGGATACCAGTTTCTCCACCTGTGCCCGCAGGGTGGACAGGTCGCTGACCTTGACCGTATTCGGATCCCCGGCGATCGTGTCGGATAAAAGCAGGATCTGGTCACGCGCCTGGATCTGCGCTTCCACGTTCAGGTCCGCGAACTGGTCAAGGATCAAGTAAATGATCTGGGGAAGATGCAGCACGGGTTCCGCAGCCTCGGCAGTCAGTTCCTGCACCAGCTCATCCAGGGCGGGCATGTTCCCGTGGCGGATGGTCACCAGCACGGGATCCTGCAGGAGGATGGAGAGATAGGCCGGGTCAGTCGCCTCCCGCTCAAAGGCCGCCGGGTATTCCATCAGCAGAGATTTTCCAAACTCGACCACCGCCGGGTCGTTGACGGAGTCCAGGCAACGTTTTAGTTGTAATGGATGCAAGTCAAGCGGCTTCAGGAAATTCTGCAGTTCCGCCGGGCTGGCCTCCTGGATATCCAACCAGGCTGAGGCTGATTTCCCGGGCAGTGCCAGGATCTGATCTGCGGGTGCGGGTTGTTCCTGCAGCCTGCCTGAAGCCAACAGGTAACTTTTGATTTTCATGGCGGGAACCTCTCCTCCCTGCGTTTGGCAAGGGGCATGGTCGTCATCTTATTCGCGCTATCTTTTTCGATGCGGACATATTACAGGATTTTGCTTCACCGGGCAAGAGGGCAATCTCCTCGCTGCTTCAGACCTCCGAGGTCTTTACCCCCTCCGCTACGCTCCGGGGGGGCTCCGCGCAGACCTCGGAGGTCTGCCTTTCCCCCCAGATCTACCCGTTGCCGGTCATGTGACAATCACTTCCAAAGTGACCGTCACATGATTTAACATGCATGGTGTTGTTAAAGTCAAACTAGGATGTCATTGCGAGCGTTCTTCGCGAAGCAATCTCCAAATCTTGCCTGGAGATTGCTTCCCTGAAGAACACAGGACAGGCAGGCCGGAAGAAAATCGGCCTTCGCACCTGTACCTGCGGCGTGAGTGGCGCACCGTTCGTGCCGCCCTGGACTGTCCGTCCAGGACAGGCGAACACCGGCGGCACGCCGGTGCGAGACGGCAGGCAATGACTTAAAAAATGAAGTTGCGCGACTTTGCAAACACCCTGATTTACCATGTAGGGTGTTCTTAAAGTCGAAGGAAAAGGTCTAGAGCCTCAAGCGGATGGGCGCTGAAATACCTTCTGGCGGTCGGGATTGTGCGGTACTTCTTTTTTGCGAGCAGGATACCCAAAAGTAGATTATTGAGACAGGCCATAGCATGACCTGCCTTTCCTTTCGTCATGCGAGTGTAGTCTTCTCTCAAGGTGACATCCCGGCGATAATGTAGACCGTTCTCGATGCCCCAATAAGAGCGGGTGTTGTGGAGTAGTTGCTGGGGAGCAATTTTTTCCCTTGATAGGCTGGTAAAACCATATTCGATCTGATCTTGGATTTCGCCCGTTTTGAAGGCGACAAAACGGCGTTCCAGCTTGAAGACCTGTTCCAAGTATGGCCAATCCAGGAAATCCTTGAGTTGGCTGCTCACCGTAATGGTGCGCGTTTCCAGTCGCCCGTGACCTTTGTTGGTTTGCTGGGCGATCTCAAAATCCTTGGGCGGTATCCCCATTCCAGGAATAGGTTGCACGTCTGGCTCAAACCAGAGCCGGATGTTCTCTTCCATTTGGGGCTGGTTGCCTTTCGCAAACCAAATGTAATCGCCTCCTGACCCAACAACTTGAATGGAAGCCTGTCTTTGGGTGTGCAAAGCGTCTCCCATGACCACCATTTCTCGTAAATCGATGCTTTTTAGCACTTTCAAAGCCCCCGGGATCTCACTGCCCTTTCCTTCAATGGCTACTTCCATCAACACGATCCCTTGACAGGGCAGATAGGCTGCCAATAGATAGGTCCCATTTTGACGCTCATCCAGCGTCCCGCGCAGCACTTTGCCATCGATCGCCACCAAGACTTGCTTGCCAAAGAATTTCCTGCCACTCAAGTATTGGCTGCTGACTTGCTCAAGTTCCTCTACATTCACTACGTCTGCCAGAATGCGGCGGTATGTGCTGTGGTGAGGCATCTTCTTCCGTTCCAGTCCAAGTAGATCCACTAATAGTTCGGTTCGATGTTTGGCCCAATCTGCAATGCCACTCGGATGATTTTCTCCACAGGCTTTCGCTAGCATAATGATCAGCAGAATGAGCGCCAGCGAATATCTCAGACCTTTCCTTTTACGTTTGTCACTCAATGTTTGAAACCGAGCATAGATACTCCCAACTTCAAAAATATTCCCTGCTTGTATGTTAGACTCCATCGCGACCTCCTTCGGTTTAGTTTGTGACAGCACACAAAGCTTAATCGAAGAAGGTCTTTCTTTTCAACTCAATTATCTACTTTAAGAACACCCTAATTTACCATGGATAAGTCGTTGTTTTTTGGGGTAAAAAAATATATAATGTTATAGTCCCATGAAGCAAAGAAGAAAGGAGTCGCAATGTTCAGGAAAATAATCCCCACGCTGATCATACTGGCATGCCTGGTGTTCGCCTCGGCCTGCAACCTGCCGGGGCTGCAGCCTGCCGCCGCTGGACCAACCCCGGAGGGAAGCCTTCCCATCGAGACACAGGTGGCGCTCATGGTCGAAGCCACCCTGACAGCCCAGGCAAACCTTGCCAATGCCATGACCGCCACCCGGGCCGCCCTGGCAACGAACACCCCGGAATTCACGCCCACGCCGACGCTTACTCCCACCCTGACATACACCCTCACCCCGTCCGTGCCCATGGTGACCGTCTCGGTGAATACCAACTGCCGTTCCGGGCCCAACACAGCCTACGACATCCTGGGCGTTTTGATGGTGGGTCAGAAAGCGCAGGTGGTGGGGCGCAGCACGCTCTCCGACACCATGATCATCCAGCTGCCCACCAACCAGAACATCACCTGCTGGCTGTGGGCGGGGAATGCCACGGTGACGGGCGAGACCTCCGGACTGCCGGTTTTTCCCATTCCTGCCACCCCCACCACCAAATTCAGTCCCACCCCGCAGGTCGCCTTCAGCGTGGTGTATGTCTCCACGGACTTTTGCGCCGGCCTGTACCGGGTCAAGTTCAAGATCACCAATACCGGCGTCCTTACCTGGGAGTCGGACCAGGTCAGCGTGACCGACCAGGCCACCAGCGTCACCAAAACCTCCACCTATGACAATTTCCCCTATTATTCCTCCACCTGTGACACGGCCGCGGATATGAACCTGGAAAAGGGTGAAGTGGGCTATACCACCTCGGATGGCTTTGCCGTCAACCCGGCCGGGCACGCCATGGCGGCGCTCATCCAGGTTTGTTCGCAGGACGGCATGGTGGGTACCTGCCTGCAGAAATCCATCACCTTCACACCTTAGTAGAATCGCGAGAGCCGGGGACGCCGACCCCGGCTCTCTTGAAGGGAGGAGGAGAAGAGAAGAGGAACTCCTTTCGATTTGCATCATACCACCCGGGATAGGATGGTGCTTGACGGCTGCCCTACGCTTCCCATGCGCCCATCTGACACGGCTCTCAGCATTTTTTAAGGTTTCAGGGTCCTCAGACTTCCGAGTTCTTCAAGAACTCGGAAGTCTTTGGTTTTCGGAAATCCCTGCCTTGCAATTCCGGCTGCCTCTCCAAACTCCCGGGAAGTGATATACTTACATTGTAAGCACATAAATAAGGAGAAGATGATGCTGCGAAAAGTGTTCAGAACCGGCAACAGTAGCGTGGTTTCCCTGCCGAAAGATGTCACGGATCCACTCGGAGTGCGGGATGGGTCAGATGTTTCGGTCGAGTTGGACCGCGAACATGGTCAGATCATTATCCGGCCCGTGGAACTGCCCATCGCGGCGAGCGGTGTGGACGAGGACTTCGCCCGCCAGGTGAGTGAGTTCATTGCCGAATATCGCCCGGCGCTGCGTTCCCTGGCGAAGAAATGAAATACCTGAGCGCCGAACAGGTCCTTTTTATCCACGCACGTTTGGTCGCTGAGACAGGCGGCAGCCATGGCGTGCGCGACCTGGCCCGGCTGGAATCAGCGGTGAAACGTCCGCAGGCCGTTTTTGACGGTAAAGAGCTGTATCCGGATGTATTCTTGAAAGCTGCCGCATTGATGGATTCACTGGTCAATAACCTCCCATTTATGGATGGAAACAAACGAACCGGCATCAGTTCGACGGCGCTTTTTTTACAGGCCAATGGCTGGCGGCTGACTGCCGGCAATGCCGAACTAGTGGAATTTACGCTGCAAGTGGCTGTATCCCATCCGGATCTTTCCGTACTTGCTGATTGGTTCAGGCGGAATAGCAGACCAGGTTCACAGGCAACCTCGGGGAGCTCGCGCTCCCACAGAAAGGTGGTATAAGTTGAAGATCAAGCTGGTGACCAAACGGGACGGGCGGGTGGTCCCCTTTACCCAGGCCAGGATCACCAACGCCATTTACCGGGCGGCGGTGGCGGTGGGCGGCCGGGACAGGCTCACTGCGCAGCGGCTCAGCGACCAGGTGGTGACCCTGCTGGAACAGACCTATCCGGACGATAAAATACCCACCGTCGAAGAGATCCAGGACGTGGTCGAAAAGGTGCTGATCGAAGACGGCCACGCCAGGGTGGCCAAGGCCTACATCCTTTACCGGGATGAACGCAACCGGCGCAGGCTCCAGGGAAAATCGACCATCCGACCGCAAGGAGAACGTCCCCTGGGCCAAGCTGTGGGCGGTGCTCAATTGGGCTGTTGACCACGGCTTGAACACCGTTGAAGGGTTGAACCGGCGCATCCAGAACGGGGAGATCCAGGATATCGTGATGGAGTCGGAGACCGAATATTCACAGGATATTGCCGCGGTGGAGAATGCCATCCTGGCTAACCGCGGCGAGGTCAAGCTGGCCATCTTCGCCGGGCCGTCCTCCTCCGGGAAGACCACCACCACCCGCAAGATCGCCCTGCGGCTGGCGGAAAAGGGGCTGACTTTCCTGGAATTGAACCTGGACAATTATTATTTTGACCTGGAACAGCATCCCCGGGACGAGTTCGGGGATTACGATTTTGAAACCCCGCAGGCCCTGGACATCGAACTGATCAACCGCCAGATCAAGCAGCTGTTGGAGGGGAAAGAGGTCCAGATGCCGGTCTATGATTTCAAGACGGGCAGGCGCAGCCCGCAAACCACGCCGGCGCGCCTGGCCAAAGACGAGGGCATCCTGATCGACAGCCTGTACGGCCTGTACCCGGCGCTGACGGACGGGGTCAAGGCGGCTTCCTATAAGGTATATATTGAACCGCTGCTGCAAATGAAGGGCAACGACGGGGAATACATCCGCTGGACGGATATCCGCCTGATGCGCCGGATGCTCAGGGATGCCACCAGCCGCGCCTCGGATTATGAACAGACGCTGACCCACTGGCATTATGTCCGCTCGGGCGAGATGCGCAATATCATGCCGCACATCCCTTCAGCGGACTATATTGTCAACAGCGGCATGCCCTATGAGCTGCCGGTCTACCGGCCCAAGCTGGGTGACTATTTCGAGCGTTGGTGCAGCCAGTACCAGGATGACCCGCTCCGGCAGGATGCTTACACCCGGGCCAGGCGGGTGAGCGCCTTGCTGCAATCCCTCACGCCCATCCCGGATGACAGCCTCGTCCCAAGCGATTCCGTTCTGCGGGAGTTTATCGGCGGGCTGGTGCTGCAATAAATGTGACTGTCACCTTCAAGGTGACAGTCACATCTCATCCGTTTCAAGGGACCTGGAATTGTCCCGCAGGTTCAGGGTAACTCCTCCATCCCCTGATCAACCCTGCGGGACGTTGCTCTTCCGTTTTTCTCTCGTGTTCTTCGTGTTAATTTTTTTCTCACTCCATCCTCGGTCCCCACCCGCTGAAGTCCCAGCCTGCCAGCAGCATCCGCAGCTCGTCCTTGCCATGCGCATGCCACTTGACCAGCGCCTGGCGCACGTAGCCCTTGATCGTGGAGGGCGCGACGTGCAGGTGCGCCGCCATCTGGCGGTTGGTGTAGCCCAGGCAGGTCAGGGCGGTCACTTCCTGTTCGCGCCGCGAGAGCTTCTCCCAGCAGTGTTTCAGCCCGTCGGAGCTCTGCAGGTTGGCCAGCCCGGCTGCCAACAGATCGGCCTGGACCTGCTCCAGCGGGAGCTGTTCCCGGTCAGCCCACTCCGCCAGGGCGGCATGCAGCGGCTCGTCCAGCTCGTAATAGGTTCGCGGCGAGCCGGGCTGCATGCGTAAAAAGGCCAGCAGGCGTTCCCAGAGTTTCATTATGGGAGGATTATATAGAACAACTGTTCTGATGTCAAGATATGCAAAGAAAGTGAATATTTAACTTGACTGACAATCAGAATTATGCCATAATAGTGTTGCCCCTGGTTGGCTGCCCCCCTCAGCCAGCCAGGGGTATTTTTTTGTATCCTGGCGGCCTCAGCCGCAGACCTCCGAGGTCCCGGCGTCTCAGCCGCGGCAGACTTAAGGATCGTCCCGAAGGTTGGGCTGAAAGACTCCGGGATGTTGCAGAAAACCTTCGGGACGCTGCTTCATCCGATTTATTATGTCATTGCGAGCGCACTTCGCGAAGCAATCCCCTCGCCATCCGGGAGATTGCTTCGTCGGGAAGAGCACCCTCCTCGCAATGACATGCCTGCATGACATTTAAGTTGACAATCAGGCTGGAGGGGGTGTATTGTATGATTGCTTCCATCCCTGTTGGATTATTGCAGAGGCAGGCTATCCATGAAAAAAGATCCCGCCACCGACCAATCTCTGGTTTTCTCTTACCTGGCCCTCCGGAAAGCCATCGGCTTCCTGGGCTGCGCCCTGCCCTTTGCCGTGTCATTGGGCGCCTGGCTGCTCTTCCGGACGGGAATCCAGATCTCGATCAGCAACTACTACTACACCGGCACGCGCGATGTGCTGGTCGGCGCTCTCTGGGCGATCGGTTTCTTCCTGCTTTCCTACCGGGGCTATGAACGCGCCGACCACATTGCCGGCATCCTGGGCTGCGTGTTTGCCCTGGGGACGGCGCTCTTCCCGACCGCCCCGGAGATCGACCCTTCCCCGCACGCCATGTTGATCGGTTACTTTCACCAGGGCTTTGCCGGGTTGTTCTTCTTTACCCTGATCTACTACTCGCTTTTCCTGTTCACGAAAACCCGGCCGCATGTGCGCCCCACCCGGCGAAAGCTGCAGCGCAACCTGGTCTATCGGGTGTGCGGGATCCTCATGGCTGCCTGCATCCTGCTGATGACCATCTACACCTTCCTGCCCGAAGCAGCTTCTGCGCCCCTGAAGCCTTATCATCCGATCTTCTGGCTGGAATCGATCGCCGTCCTGTCCTTTGGCGTCTCCTGGCTGACCAAGGGGCAGGCCATCCTGCAGGATGTATAAGGAAATGTGACAGTCACCTTTAAAGTGACAGTCACTTCGTTAACTCAAGACCTCTGAAGTCTTCGCGGAGCCCCTCCGCCTGCCTGCGCCACTCACGCCGCAGGTACAGGTACACCCCGAAAGGGCGGAGCAGCTTGCTCCCAGCCTGCACCACCTGTGCCACGAAGTGGTACGAAGTGGCGACATGGGGGCAGCGGAGGGGGTGGAGACTTCGGAGGTCTGTCTGCTATCCCTTGGCGTACCTGGATGTCCCCCTGGCGAACCTGACAAAAGCGATCGTGTCATACAAGCCGTGGCACAGCATTACCGCCCACAGGTTATATCCACTGACCACGAACAGGCTGCCCAGTAGGATGGATAGCTGGGTGATGATGAGCACGGCGCGCGGCCCCTGGTAGAGATGCATGAGACCGGCGCCCAGCGCAGCGACCAGTATGGAAATGCCTGCAGCCAGGGGCAGGGGAAGCCAGCCTGCCAGCACAACCCTGAAGGACTGCAGGACGATCCCCCGGGCGATCAGCTCCTCCAGGATGCCTCCGAGCAGCCAGGCGGCGGCAATTCCGGCAGCCAGCTTGAGACGGGACTGCTGGATCGGAGCGAAAGCCTCCAGGCTGGGCGGTTTCTTGAACCAGTGCGCCGCCAGACGGTCGGCCAGCGGGCTGTATGCCAGCATGACCGCCAGCCCTGCCAGGGCAAACCCCAGTGTCCGCAGCCAACCGGCCCGGCCCAGCCCCAGCTGCCCGGGCGTCACCCAGCCCAGGATCAGCCCTGCCAGCGTGTACAGGCCGATCACCAGGAGACCGCCGATCAATATTCTCGTCGAGCGGCGGAATACGAACACGACCAGCACGAGCCAGGTTGCGGTCAGCAGGATGGCGATGAGTTGAAAGGATGTCATGGGGAATCCGCTAGTATGTCATTGCGAGCGTACTTTGCGAAGCAATCCCCTCGCCAATATGTCATTGCGAGCGTACTCTGCGAAGCAATCCCCTCGCCAATATGTCATTGCGAGCGTACTCTGCGAAGCAATCCCCTCGCCAGCTAGGGATTGCTTCAGGCCGAAAAAACATCGGCCTTCGCAATGACATGAAACCTTACTCCAGCACCAGCTCTTCCTGGAGCACAGCGCCAAATACCGGGTGCCGCTGGGCGGCCAGGTTCACCAGCAGGCTGCCAAATTTGCCATACGACCAACCCACCAGTTCCGCTGCCATCGCCGGGCTGCTTTCCGGCCGGATATCTGCATTGGGGTTGATGTCCAGGATGTAAAAAATGCCGTCCCGCAAGCGCACGTCCAGCCGGGCATAATCCCGGCAGTCCGTGGCGTGGTAACCCTCCAGGGCCATCCGGGTGAGCTGCTCTTCCTCGTCCTGGCTCAGCGCGGCGGGCAGGCGATATTCGATCAGATTGTGCGCCTTGGACTCGGGGTCAAATTTATATTCGTAAGTCAGCAGCCGCTCTTGTGCCTCTTTAAAGGCGGAATAATCAAATTCAGCCACCGGCAGGACATGCGACCGGCCATTCCCGATCACGTTGATGGTGAATTCACGGCCGTCAATGAATTCCTCCACCAGGGCCGGCCCCTTGTATTTTTCAATGACATAACCGATGCGGGAGGTCAGTTCAGCTGCCGACCAGACCACCGACTCGCTGGTCAGCCCAACGCTGCAATGCTCCAGGGCTGGTTTGACGATGGCCGGGTATTTCTTCCAGCCGTCGCGTGAGGTTGTAGTAAATATCTGCCAGAGCGGGGTATTGATGCCGCGCGCGTTAAGCCGTTCTTTCACCAGGCGCTTGTTCTGGCTGAACGTCAGTGCTTTTGAATCCGCGCCGGTGAAGGTGAACCCGAGTTGCTCCAGGGTTTGAGCGATCAGGTCATAACTATTGGGAAACCCCGGGATCTCTTCGCACACGTTCAATACAATGAAATTGTCCGGATGATATGGTCGCAGCAGCCCGACCAGGTCCTGGTTTTCCAGGCAGAGCTCGGTCACCGGGTGGCCTTCCTGGCGTAACGCTGCGGCAAGAGCCTGTGCGGTCTGCCTTGAATCGTCGATATCCGCTTGTGGCCATTCCGGGTTGACGTTGTAAAGCAACAGGACCGGTAGATTGTTTTGCAGGGAATACCGGCTGATGATATCTTCCCGATGATTTATTTTGAATACCCTCGAATGCACAGCAGGTTACCTTCCTGTCGGGGAGAGATGGTGTGTCAATGTTTCACAAATGATTGTATCATTTTATGGAATGTTAAAAAATCTTTAATTGTGCGGCTTGCAGGACTTACTCAAAGTTGAAAAATCTGATCACGAATTTTGCGAATATTCCGAATACCCTATCGGGCACACGCAACACGAATTGTTAAGGTTTTATTCGTGCCAATCGTTACATTCGTCTCATTCGTGCTCAATCTTTTTCTTTTGCATTTGCCTGCCCATTTGAGAAAGCCAGAGTGCGATTACTGGATTGCGCCTCTTCCCCGTCACCACGTGCCGCGCTTATCCAGCGCCTCGGTGATGCTTTGCCGGAGCTTCTCCTCCAGCTGCAGTTCGTCCACAAACGTGTTGATCACCACCCGCCCGATGGAGGCATTCGGGGTCAATAAATTCTCCCTTAAATATTTGCACTGCGCCTCCAGGTAAGGCAGGCGGCTGAGCTGGGACTGGTGTTTATCACGCGCCAGCACGATCAGCGTGGTCCATCGCCCCACCTGCAGATCGCGTGTGCCTTGAAATTTGATCCCTTTCCCAAGCAGGGTTGCCAGCACGTCTCCCAGGATCACCTTGGGCTTGTTGCTGGTTTCTTCGATCTCAATCAGCGCGTAAACGCGCTCCTGTTCGTGCGATACGGCCGCGGCGTGGCTGACCACCGCCATATCCAGGTCTGCCAGGATCGTTTCGGATTTGTAAGTGTCCCCATTCCAGGCGCGGATCTTCCCCAGCAGGAGAGGCGAATCCAGGCCCACTTGCCCGTGATCATGCAGGATATCAAATCCCCTGCTGGGAAAATTCCGGTTGTAATACCCGTGCGGCTTGCATGGTCAGTGCTCCACGTGCCATAGGCGGCTCCTCTCGTTCTATTCCCTGAAGTCCCGGCTTTTTATGAGCTGGCGTCCTGCCACCTATTTTACCCGCGTTCTTTTCAGAAGCGCATCCATACGTTCATATATTCGTCGGGGATTCGCCGTTCGCCCCGCGCAGACGGGGCCGTTCGCCCCGCGCAGACGGGGCCGTTCGCCCCGCGCAGACGGGCTGTCTGGCTTGTCGGACGTGAAACCATCCACGAATACTCAAATGTGCAACTCCCCTCTCCGAAACGAATAGGGGCCGGGGGGAGGTATGCGCGGCCTCATACGCCTTTCGCCGCGCGCAAGCGGCGTGGATGGTTTGTCATGCCTCTCCGCCCCGAACCCACTTGACTTGACCTGAACCTCTCCCACGGGTCCCCAGCAGGATCAGGAAAATGCCGGCCAGCAGGACGGCGACCACTCCATAGGCCAGCCGGATGCCAAACATATCCGCCAGGCGTCCCAGCACCAGGGGCAGGACCAGGATGGCGGTACCCGAAGCCAGGGTGGCGCGCGCCCCGGCCTGTACCGAATCATCCCCGGCCGCGCCGAAGGACAATGCAAGGATCAGGGGATAGAGACCGGCCACGCCCAGGCCGGTCACGAACAATCCTGCCATCCCGAGGATAGCCGAGCCAGCCGCCCAGAATAATCCGAACCCCAGGGCTGCCACCAGGAGCGCGGCCAGCACCACCCGGCGCGTCGGGAAACGCTGCACGAGACGGCTGCCGGCCAGGCGCCCAAGGATCATGGCGCCCAGGAACAGGCTGACGGCCTGGGCTGCGTTCACTTTCACCATGCCCAGGCTGGTCTCCATATAATCCGCGCTCCAGAAAATCATGCAGAACTCCACCGACACGGCCAGGACCAGCGCCAGCCAGTAGACCCAGAACAAGCCGGGTAAAGGCTTCCGGGCAGGGACAGTCCCGGAGGGAAGCGAGGCGCCGCGCGGGTGATCTGCCCGGCCAAACCATAAACGCATCAAGAGCGGGACGATCGCCGCCACCCCCAGCGCCAGCCGCCAGCCGCCAGCCGTGCGGGCGCTCCATCCCACCAGCAGCGGGGCCAGCGTGGCTACCAGCGATGCGACCACGTTCGCTTCCGACAGGGCCACGGCGCGCAGTTCGCCGTGCCGTTCGGACAACACCGCCGGGATGATGGCCAGGATCAGCGAGCCCACCAGCCCCATGCAAAATGCCGCCCCGATCGTGACCAGCACCGACCGCCCTACCACCAGCAGGAGGGCGCTCAGGCTCATCCCGAAGGCCCCCAGCCAGAGCGCATACCAGTGACCAATGCGCCGGATCAGCAGGTGGCCGGACAAACCCACCAGCAGGATGCCGACGGCGAAGGCCGTGAAGTGCAGGCTGCCGACCGTATAGGATAGCTTGAGCTCCGCCTTGAGAAAGGGGGTCACCGGTCCGAGGATATTGAGGTAATAACCGTAGAAAGCCAGCAGGAGATAGGCCAGCCAGGTCAGGCGGTCGCGCTGAAAGGTTTGTGGCATGGAATGAAGATTCCTTTAATCAGGTCTTGTTTCTATATAAAATCCGCGTTCATCCGCGTCCTACTATCGGGTCTTTTTTTATTTTGAATCCGCTTTCATCCGCGTCCTATTCTATTCCAGCAGGAAAGGTTTCATCGCTGCCCACTGCTCCTTCCAGGTTTTCGGAATGAGCTCCTCCACCACCTCGGCCGGCAGGCTGGCCGCCATGGCAGCCCGGTCTTGCGCTTCCAGGTTGAACAGCACGAACGGCATGGTCAGGGCTGGGGGTGCGGCATGCTCCTGGCTGTATTTCGCCATGGCGGTACTTAAACGTTCCTGTTCTTCCGGACTGACCGCCGCAGCCAGGGCGTCTTCTGTGAAATAAAATTCCTCCGCCTGGATGTGCGGCCGCCAGAGATTGGCAATCTTGCGCAGGACGTCGAGTAACACCGCCAGGTCAGGCGAGAGCCCTTTCTCCGCCACCGGGGGGATTGCCTTCTCAGCAGGATCCAACAGGGCACAAATAGCCTGGTGATGCCTGGCCAGCTGCTCATATGGTACGGCCGTGACTTTGTCTTTCAGGTATGGAAAGACGATCTCATCTTCGACCAGGTGGTGCGCATCCAGCACCGCCGCCAGGCTCCGGGTGTAGTCGGTGTAGCCTTTGCGCATCTCCGGGTCTGGAAATCTGGCTTGCATGAAATCCGTCCCTTTTGCCACGGAGACGATCAGTCCACGTGAGATGACCCGGTGGATCCGCAGGAGCTCCTGCGCGAACCGTGAAGAGCTGTTTTTATCTGCCATGCGAGCGCCTCCTTTGGCGGTTGGTTTGGCCAATGCTTTTTTGTCAAAGGCTGGATATTTTTCCGCTTGAGTATAAATCATTCTCCCCTCTCCACGCAACAGGCCGGTCCGGTTTTCCACCTTATGCAGCGTCCCGAAAGTTGGACCGAAAAGTCTCCAGCGTTTGCGAAAACCTTCGGGACGATCCCGGTTTTCAAAATCAAAAAAATATAAACACGAATGGTCGAATTTATCGAATGGCACGAATTGTTAATGGTTTATTCGTGCAATTCGACGTATTCGTACTATTCGTGTTCAATCTTTTCTTCCTGAATTTCCAGTGTTGGATTTTCCTGGCAACTTTGAGAGAGCACTTGCGGTTTTTGTTTATAAAATGGAGAGCGGCGGCCGATCCTTCCCAATCTGGTACTTTTGACACAAAAATCTGCCTGCCTCAAACGAACTCTCACGGCATCGGCATGTAGTTTTCCCAAAAGATGCTCTTGATGACCGCCGCACTTTCCTGCTGCAGAGCCTGATACTCCGGGTCAGTCAAGCCTTTCATCATTGCCGCTTCCATTGCAGCCAGGCTGGGCCACTCCCTCTCAATGATGATCGAACCCATTGGGTGACTCCCCATCAATAGTTGGTAGCGTTTTTTGGCGGGGAACCCCAAACGAGCCTCGACCACGTTGTACTTTTTGTCGAGGGCCTCCAGCTCTGCCCATTTGCCGGGGAAGATATGTTGGATCATTCGCTCCAGTATCATCGCATTCTCCTTTCGTGACTATCTGCTTGATGGTTTGCATGAGAAGAATCTTGGCCGCCGCTTCTGACCTTCTCACCCATTATTCAAGAATCATCCTTAAAAAACAAAGAACAAAACCGCCTCAGACAGTCTTGTTCTTTTGGTGACCAGGCACTTGCCCCTGCAGGGCAAAGGATCAATGATCGGGTCCTGGATTAATGTTCCGGCTTTCGTAAAATACGCATGTGTCGATAAAAGTATAGCACGGCCAATTGAGCGATTCAAGTATTTTCGGAAAAAACCCTGGAATGTCATTGCGAGGAGCGCTTTTTGCGACGCTTGCACCTGCGCTGCACCGTTCGTGCCGAGAACACCGGCGGCACGCCGGTGCGAGACGGCAAGCGCAGGCGAAGCATTCTCCTGGCCATAAACGGGGATTGCTTGCCATGCCACGTTGTGGTACTGGCTGCGTGGTACAAGTCGGCAAAGCACGCCTTGCACCTGTACCTGCGGCGTGAGTGGCGCAGGCAATGACATCCTGGTTTGACTTTCACAACACCCTGGCGCAGGCAATTTTGGGTGGCGCGAATTGCCCGGAATTGCGCGATAATGATGATTGAATTCCACTCATTTCCGCACCCTATTCTCGCAAGGAGGCCTGCCATGCAATTTCATTGGGACACCCTGGTTTTCATCAACTTGATCCTTTGTATCATCATTCTTATTTTCGGGATAATCAGCTGGCAGCGCACCAGGAACCGGGTGGTGTTGTATGTCGGGACGGCTTTTGGGCTGTTTGGCCTCACGCACCTGGCGAATTTGCTCGGCCTGGGCACTGCGCTGAATGTGGTACTGATCGTCATCCGCACCCTGGCGTACCTGCTGGTGGCATACGCCCTGTTCCTGGCAGCCTACAGCAAGAAGTGAAACCTGCTCATCCTGATTAATACCCTGAAGGGCTTACTGACCTACAGGGTATTTTGGGATTCATGCTGTGACAGTCACTTTCAAAGTGATTGTCACCTTTTTCCTGCATCTACTGATTGACGCGGAAACTGGAATCCACTGCGCGGATGACCCATAATTGCGCGATAATTTGTCATACAGGAGAACCCGAAAATGAACCTGATGATCTGCCTGACCGGAGAGCCGGAACAGCTGCCCTTCCTGCCTGAAATTGCCGCACTGGGCGCCGGGGTGGAACTCGGAAGCTACGGCCTGGTTGGGATCCAATCTGACCGGGATTGGGAAACCCGTTTCAGGTTACACCAGGCGGTTCGCACCCGATTCCAGGGTGCGCTGGCCCTGCACGGCCCTTTCCTGGGGATGGAGTTTGCCCACCGGGATATCTTGTTCCGCGAGACCGTGAACCGCCGCCTGGACATGACCTATGACATTGCCAGGGAACTCACAGCCAGCCGCCTGGTCTTGCATTGTGGTTACACTCCGGAAATCGATCTCTTTAAGCTGCAGGACTCCTGGCTCAACCGGAATGTGGAGTTTTGGCAGGGCGAGATCCATCGTTGGGCGGATGCCGGGGTGCAGGTCGTCCTTGAGAATGATACCCAGAAGTCACCCGACATTCTTGTCCGGCTGGTCAACGCGGTCGATCATCCCTTTTTGGGTCTTTGCCTGGATATCGGGCACCAGCACGTGTTTTCCAGGCTGAAGGCGACTGAATGGGTGCGCAGGATGGCTCCCCGGCTCTTCCACGTTCACCTGCACGACAATGATCGTTATGACGACCGGCATTGGCCCCTTGGGCATGGAACGGTCAATTTTGAGCCCTTCTACGCTGAGATCACGCGTCGGGCTCCCCAGGCTACCCTTTCTCTTGAGGTTGAGGATACGATGGATGCCAAGATGGGCGACCTGCGCAGGCTCGCCGCCCGTTTCGCACCGTAACAATCCCATGAAAGGTGGAGAAACCCGCATCAGGTAACCCATGCAAGCTGGCTCAAGCCATTCATCCTCAGCCTCCCAGCCTCCACAGCCCGGAGGGCTTTAAAGATCTGGGCAGGGGTTCCGCGCTGCACACTCTGGGTCAACCCCGCGCACAATCATCTTTCCGAGTGAATGGCAGGCGTGGTCACCCTGAAGCACAGTTCCTGATGTTTAATACCACGGAAGACGCCAAGAACCCTCGTCACGTTGGAAACATGACCTGCATCTGACCGGACCAGTTGGAGGATCAAGATATGCCACGAGAACATTCACAAGATCTCACCCGGCGCGACTTCCTGCGCTTGCTGCTGGTCAGCGGCGGCAGCCTGACGCTTTCACCCCTGCTTAAAGCCTGCAACGGGGCAACCGGCGCAGTCCCATCCACTCTTACCCCGCCGGCAGCCGGGGTTACCGCCAGCGTCGCCTCACCCGGCGTGTTGGATGGGCTGAAAGGCCTGGACATCGACCCCTTCTTTGAGCAGGCCTACCACCGCTGGCTGGTGCGCGACCCCGAGAACCTGACGGTCCTTGGCCTGGCAGACTCATTCGGAGTGGGCGACGCCAACCTGACGGATATCTCGGACGCCTTTATTCGTGAAACCCAATCCCTCGAGAGCGGCACTCTCACCCTGCTGCGCGCGTACGAGCGTTCCTCCTTCAGCGCCGCCCAGGCTCTGACCGCGGATATCTACGCATGGTTCCTGGACGACCTGGTACGCGGCCATGAGTTCCTGTACGACGATTACCCGGTCAATACCACCGTCACCAGCGTGCCTTACAACCTGTATATGCTCTTCACTGCCTGGCATCCGCTCAAGAGCCGGCAGGACGCCGAGGATTACATCTCCCGTCTTTCACAGGTTGAAACCAAGCTGGCCCAGCTGATCGACGGCCTGCAGCGCCGCCAGGAGCATGGCGTGATCCTGCCGGCCTTCCTGATCCCGTACGTCAGCGACGCGATCAACCGGGTCGCTTACAACGTCCCACCCTCACACCCCTACTACGAGACGTTCGATGAACGCCTGACCGGCGCCTCCGATGACGAACGTCCGGGGCTGCTCGACCAGGTGAAGACGCAGATCACGCAGGTTGTCTGCCCGACCTACCAGGAACTGTCGGCCTTCCTTAAGAAACTTCAGGCCGAAGCTCCAGACCGGCCTGGCGTCTGGCAGTTCCCGGATGGAGAGGCTTACTACAAGCAATGCCTGCGCCGTCACACCACCACCGGGATGACCGCCGGCGAGATCCACGAACTGGGCTTGCAGAACGTGGAACGCATCCATGCCGAGATGCGGCCTCTCTTTGCTGAACTGGGCTACCCGGGCGACAAAAGCCTCCCGGACCTGGTTGACCAGTTGACGGAAGACAGCGGCGTTCATTTCGGCAATAATGCCGTGGAGGCCTACCAGGCTGTCATCCGCGCTGCCCAGGCGCTGCTCCCCCAGGCCTTCGACATCCTCCCCAGGGCTGAAGTCAGCGTGGTCGGCGGCCCGGACGGCGATTATTACGTCCAACCCCCCTATGACGGTTCACGTCCGGGCATCTTTTATGCCCGCACCGATGGCGGCACGCCCAAATTTGGCGTCAAGACACTGGCATACCACGAGACCATACCCGGGCACCACCTGCAGATCGCCGTCGCCATGGAACAGGCCGGCCTGCCTTCCCTGCGCAAGGGCATGCAGTTCAATGCCTTTTGCGAGGGCTGGGCCCTGTACGCCGAGCGCCTGATGTGGGAGCTTGGCGCCTACGCCGGCGACCCGCAGGGCAACCTGGGGCGCCTGCAGTCGGAAGTTTACCGTGCCGCCCGGATGGTCGTGGATACCGGCATCCATGCCATGAAATGGGATTTCAAACGGGCCGTGGACTATATGGTGGAGGCCACGGGGTTCCCGGTGGACTCTGCCCAGGGAGAAACCGCCCGTTACAGCGTTTGGCCGGGACAGGCGGTATCCTACTATGTCGGATTCTTGAAGATAATGGAACTGCGCCAAAAGGCAATGGATGCCCTCGGCGGGCGCTTTGACTTGAAAGCCTTCCACCGTGTACTGCTGGTGAATGGTTCGCTACCGCTTTCCATCCTGGAGAGCCAGGTGGAAGCCTACATTGCACAAAATAAATGAAACATGAGAATTTATCCAGCCAGTGTAGCAGCCAACCTGGTGCGCAGCCCGCTGGCTGCCATGCAGCGTTGACCTGTTTATGGCAACTGCGCGGGGCATCCGGTTGGAACAGCGTGCAAGAAATTTGGAGGCAAAATGGACGCTTCCCCTGAACTGATCAAGCCCGTTCAGAAATACAACCTCTTCGCCATCCTGAGTTGCGTGCTTGGGGTGGTAACGATGACTTTCCCAACCATCTCGCTCTTCCACCTGGTTGTGGCGCATGGTGGTCCGGGATATCTGCAAAGCATATTTTGCGGGATTCCACTCACATTTGCCAGCATCCTGACCGGGATCGTCTCCCTGGTACTCTTAAGACAAAAGGATCAGCCCGGTGCCGTCCGGCCTGCTGAGAAAGGTGCCTGGATGGCCATTGTGGGGATTGTCCTGGGGGCATTGGTCTATATAATGGATTCCACTCTGCTGGCAGTTCTGCTCATCCCTTTCTTATCTGGCAGGGCGGGATGAAGTAGACCATCTTAATGGACCGTATAAGCTACCGGGTTCGACCAGATCACCAGTGAATTGACCTCTGCCCGGGCGATCGCCGTGTATTTCCCCGGGCACATCTGCCTGTTCAGTACCGCCTCGCTCGTATTCTTCATTTCCGCCGACCCCAGGTATTCCAGGCCGGTTTCCTGCAGGTTGTAGAAATCGACCTTCACTCCGGTAAAAGCGATGGGGATCATGACCATCATTTGCGCCGTGTAGATCATGATCGGCGGGTAAATGGTCAGGGGCGATTGTGTCACGGTCAGCTTCATCGCAGTGATCGTGCTGCCGGTTGGCGTGAAGATGGCCGTGTGGATGGGTGGGGGCGTGCACGGTTGCGATGAGGTGGAGGTACAGATCGGCGTTGGCGATGGCAGGTGGCAGAAGGGTGTTGCGGAGGGGGTGGGTGTGTCGGTGGGCGTGGCTGAGGGGCTGGATGTGTAAGTGGGTGTCGCGGAGGGTGTCGGTGTTTCGGTGGGCGTTTCCGGGGGAGGTATCGTGGGTGACCGGGGGTCTAGCGTTTCTGTCAGCGTTGACGAGGCGGCGGCCGTCGAGGTGAGAGTTGGCGTGGCTGTCCGCACGGACAGGTGATCGTTCAGCACAAGCGGCAGGAAGCGCGGGTTCACCCAGGCATCCGCCTGGCTGCCGCCGAGCGCCTTCTGCATGGCCGGCAGGCTGGACGCCAGGATGAAAACGAAGAGCAGCACAAAGGCAAACATGCGTGATCGGGAAGCTTTCATGGTTCCCTGCCTCCTTTCAGGCAGCCGGTTGGAACAGGCAAACCGCCCTTCCCTGGCACAGACTGGCAGCCATCCTGCCAGCGCACAGGTCTCCTGGTTCCAGTATAGGGATTCTTGTCCATTATTTCAAGTGCCTGGATGCTGGTGTCCAGAGCCTTCTTACAGTCTATGAATACTGTCATTCCAAGTAATTCCACAACGCACGGCGCGCTTGAATCTAAAATGACACGGGTGTTCATTTGAAGGAAGCAGAGTCCCGAAGGTTGGATCGAGGATCTCCTTGCGTTGGCAGAAAACCTTCGGGACGATTCCTGCAACTTGTATAGGGATGCTTCAGATTAAATTCAAGTCCCAGGCATCCGGGAAGCAGGGGGTTCTTAAAGTCTGTCAGCGATGCCTTTCACTGCAAGGAATGGAACACGAATTGCACGAATTTGAGGAATAGCACGAATAATACGTAATAAATTCGTTCTATTCGAATATTCGTGCCACCTGTGCCCGTAAGGGTATTCGTGTTGAAAAACCTTTAACTTGGAGAAAGCTCTGCATCCAGTAGGTCATGCTTGAAGTGCGACCTGCATACTATATAATACCTGGGACCGATAAGCACCGTTGGCGCGCCCATGCAACAACAATTATTCATACTAACCCCGGAACACTTTTTGCAGGAATTTCAAGATGCGCGAAAAACCAGTTCTCAAGAACGAAAGCCTGGCAGCCCTGCTGCAGGAAGCGTATGGATTGCCCGGCGCCCGGTTGGAGTTCCTCCCCATCGGCGCGGATATCAACGCAGCCAAGTACCGGGTGGTGACACCGGAACCGGCATGTTATTTTCTGAAGGCAAAGCGGGGCTATTTCGCAGAAGTCTCCCTGCTGCTCCCGCAGTTCTTGCATGCGCAGGGTCTCCGCCAGGTTATTCCCCCGGTAAGAACCAAGGACGGCCGGCTATGGTCGACCCTGGAGGACTTTACCTGCATCCTGTATCCGTATATTGAAGGGCGCAGCGGCTTTGACGTGGAGCTCTCGCAGGCCGAATGGATCAAGTTTGGGTCTGTAATCAGGCGCATCCATTCCATGAGCCTGCCGCCCGCCCTGCAGGCGCGGGTCCCAACCGAGACCTGGTCGCCGCACTGCCGCCAGTTGGTCAGGGGTTTCCAGGCGCAGGTGCAGTCCGGCTCCTACGCCGATCCCCTGGCCGCGCAAATGGCGGCCTTTTTGCGTCGGCATGCCGGTGAGATCCGCTCCATGCTGGACCGGGCTGAAGAACTGGCAGGTGAATTAAGCTCCCGCTCCCTCGATCGGGTCCTATGCCATTCCGATCTGCACGCCGGGAACCTGCTGCATTCCGACCAGGCCGACTTGCATATCATCGATTGGGACGAACCCATCCTGGCCCCCAGGGAGCGCGACTTGATGTTCATCGGGGGCGGCGTGGGCGGGATCTGGAACAGCCCGGAAGAAGCCGCCTGGTTTTATCAGGGTTACGGCGCGGTGGATATCGACCTGGCTGTCCTGGCGTACTATCGCTTTGAGCGCATCCTGGTGGATGTGGTGGAATACAGCCGGCAGCTCTTATCCAGCGCTGACGGGCTGGCCGATCGGGAACGCGGCCTGCAACAGTTTACCGCCGCGTTCCTGCCCAATGATGTGGTCGAAATTGCTTTTCAAACGTATCAGAGGCTGAAAGAGGGGCAATAGCGGCCTGCGGGAAGATGGGTCCCATACAGATCTCCGAGTTCACCAAGAACTCGGAGATCTCTGTATCCGAAGCCCTTATCCCCCAAAAGGAGCATTTCCGTATATGTTATAAATAAGGTAATATACATCCATATTATCAATCAGCCTGCACGGCTGTACCCTGTTTGAGCAGCAGAATTGGAATGAGCCAGGTCAATCGAAAGCAAAGGATCCTGAGTGACTTCTCGGCACCCGCATTGGTAAGCGACATCCGGGCGAACTGGGCCGATTCCTATACATTCTTTGGACGCTCCTGCAGTGCGGAGCTGTCGGTCAGTCCCCATTTGACCTGGCTGCTCACCGGCATCCCCGATGCTTTTTTGAATGTGGTCCTGCGCACGCAGCTGCCCTCCCGGGGGATGGACGAGTTCATCAACGAAGCCCTGGCTCATTTCAGGCAGCGGAATGTCCGCAAGCTTTCCTGGTGGGCTGAGTGCCGGACCCCCAGGACGGCGCTGGAAATGTGCCTGGTCAGGTCCGGCTTGGTTTTCAAAGAGGGGGGCACCGGCATGGCGGCTGACCTGATGTCACTGCCCGAGGACCTGCCCCCGGTGGGCGGCTTGACGATCCTCCCGGTGGAAAATATCCCTTTGTTGCACCAGTGGGTGCATGTCAACCGGATCGGTTTTGGGATCCCTGAATACGCGGAAGAGCGCCTGTTTGACCTGTTTGCCGCCGTGGCCTTTGAGCCGGTCGTGCAGTGTTACCTGGCGGTGTTGAACGGGCAGCCGGTCGGCACCTCGCAGCTCTTTCTCTCGGCGGGGGTGGCGGGCATCTACAACGTGACCGTTTTGCCGGAGGCGCGCGGCCGGGGGATTGGCGCGGCGGTTACCCTGGCGGCTCTGCGTGTGGCCCACCAGCGCGGCTATCGCATCAGCATCCTGCAGTCTTCCCACCTGGGTTACCCGGTCTACCGGCGGCTGGGCTTCCAGGATTACGGAAAGCTCCATACTTATGAATGGGATAACGAGACAGAGTCCTCTGGTAGATGAAAGGACATCATATCCGGTAAAAGGAGAAAAACCACCCATGTCTGCTTTGGAAACAAAATTTCCTCCGCCGCTTGTGTTTCTCATCACGGCCGTGGTCATGATCCTGATGACCGGCGGCCTGCATGCCCCGGCGTGGCCGTTTTTCGCCGCTGCACTGCTGGCCTGGCTGGCTGGAATTGGGATCGCCGCCTCCGCCGTGCTCGAGTTCCGGCGCCTCGGCACAACCCTTGACCCGCACCGTCCGCAGGAAGCCTGCCTGGTCGTCAGCAGCGGCGTCCTGCGTTTCACCCGCAATCCGATCTACCTGGCATTCATCCTTATGCTGACCGGGCTGGCGCTTTTCCAGGCATCGCCCTGGGCCCTGCTCGGCCCGCTGGCTTTTACGCTCTACATCTGGCGTTTCCAGGTCATCCCAGAGGAACGGGCACTCGCCGCCAAGTTTGGACCAGCGTATGAGCAGTATAGGAGCAGGGTGCGCCGCTGGTTGTGAGTGGGAAAAATAAGACCTCCGAGGTCTTCAAAACCTCGGAGGTCGACTGCAAAATGATTGTAGGTTACGCTTGCAGCGTGACGCTCAAAAAGAAAGGATGTGTCCCATGTTAAATCTCAATTCATTCCTCGTCGGAACGAAGCAGCCCAAGGTGCTGGCGGCCTTCTATGAAAAGGTCCTGGGAAAACCGGCCGAGATGCTCGATCAGGAACAGGGCTTCTGGGGCTGGCAGGTGGGCAGCTCGTTCTTTGCCGTGCTGGACCATTCCGCAATGACCGGCCCGACCAAAGACCCCGGGCGCCTGATGTGCAATTTTGAGACCTCGCAGGTCAAGCAGGAGTTCGACCGCATCAAGGCCCTCGGCGCGACCGTCATCCGGGAGCCGTATGAAATGGGCGGCGGCTGGATCGCCACCCTGGCCGACCCGGATGGGAACTACTTCCAGTTAATGAGCCCGATGAATACCATGGACTTGGAAGGTTAGGAAGATAGACCTGACAAATCTGTGCAAGTTCAAGTTCTTGCTCCCCTGGTCTGATGGCTGCCTGTCAGGTCTGGCTGTTCAAGTCACATGGGGAATTTGTCAGGTCACAGGGATTCCAATCCACCCCGGGAAGGAATGGAAAGCATGGATCTGCCTGGATCAAACTATCTCCTGGCCCTTTCCACAGTCTCGATCACCTTCGTAGCCTTCTCGACAATTGCCGTTGTATTTCGGCAGGCTCAGGGCGCCGTCCTGGTGGAATATGAGGTTGTATTGCTTCGTTTGTATGTGGTCAGTGGCTTGGAAACGACTGTCTTTTCCTTAATACCACCGCTGCTCTGGTTGTTTGGCTTGCCTCCTTCGGCGGTTTGGCGTGCTGCGAGTCTCGTCTTTGCCCTGGTAATGATTTGGCGAGGAATTTACTTCAGGCGTCGCCAGGTCCACTTTGAGCGGCGGCGGTTTATAGATTTCCTTTATGCCCTCTATTCAGTTGCAATCCTCGCTTTGCTGATCAATACACTGGGGATTTTTATTACGCCAAACGCCGGTCTGTATGCGCTGGCAGCAACCTGGTTGCTGGTCAACGCAATCATCGCCTTCATTCTTGCCCTCGAAAGATTCCTTCATCCCCCGGCGAAGCAGTAGAGCCGAAGGGCCGATATCTCAGGTATTCTGCCTGGTCCACCAGGCTGAAAGACAGCAGATCGCGTTGGGGCCCTCACGGCTTTTACTCGCCAGTCCCTTGCACCACGGCCAGCCTTTGGCGGCTGCTGCGGGCCTCCTTTTTGATGGCCTCCCGCGCGGCCGGGTGACTCTCCAGCATGTTCATGAAATGTGTCCCATAATGCATCGTCCATCAAAGGTACATGGGATTGGCACGCTTGCATGGTACCCTACACTTTCCTCCGGGCAGGCTGCTCACTCTCAATGACATAAAATCAGGGATTGCGACTTAAGGAGGGCCCTGGAAATATGCGTTAACCTGCTTGCATGAAATATAATTATGTTGTATAGTGTTTAGAGAAGGTCCCTTCCAAGCCTCTGCATCTCTTGAATGCCATCCGTATCACCCACCAATACCAGGTTGCTGCCTGAAAATAGGGGATGTACCTATTCTACCTGGAGATTACTCCTCGCGGAGTTGGGCGCAGTGATAGGCGGGCCTTTCTTCAATAATCATGCGTATTGAAAACCTTCCTAATTTTGACCCGTGCAAGGAGGAGAATCCATGAATAAAAAAATTCTGTATATCTTCGTCGCTTTTGCCCTGGTCAGTCTGGGGATGGCCCCATACTCCCATGCTGCCGCGCTTCCCATCAAGGCCGCCGCCCTGGCCTACTACGTGGATAACAGGGTCTCGGCGAGCTGCAGCGATACGCTCAATGACGGTCTGTCGCCCGCCAAGCCGTTCTGCACGATCGGCAAGGCCGCGGGAATTGCGGTTGCCGGCGATACCGTGCATGTCGTGGCAGGTACTTACCTTGAAACGGTTGACCCAGCTAATAATGGCACCTCCGGCTCCCCGATCACCTTCGCGGCCGGCGCCGGGGTCACCGTGAAGGGAGATGGCTCGTCCACCGGCAGTGCCTTCCATCTGTCGGGTGCGCAGTACATCACCATCGACGGTTTCAACGTGATCGATACGGTGGATCATGGCTTCTATGTGCTCAGTTCCAGCAATATCCACATCACCAACAACACCGTCTCTTCCGCCGGCACACCCACCAGCGGTCTTGATCGGGCCGGCATCTACTTCAGCGGTGTGACCGCTTCCACCATCAGCGGAAACACCACGTATGAGAACAGTTCGCACGGCATCACGGTGCAGGGCGCCTCCAGCAACATCACGGTCAGCAACAACAAATCCTATGGGAATGCAACTGAGGTAGCCCGTTATGCCAACGGCATCATCATCCAGAGCAGCACCAATGTCACGGTGATCCACAATACGGTCTACAACAACGAGGATAGCGGGATCGGCATCTATACTGGTTCCAATAATGCCTTCGTCATCGGGAACCTGAGCTATGGAAATTCCGACCATGGGATCGACGTCAACGGTTCGAAGACCGCCACGATCACCGGCAATACCGTGCAGGGCAACGCCACCGCTGGTATCAACCTGGAAGGCAACAGCGCCTCGGACAATTCATCCGGAGGAAATGTCCAAAATAACCTCAGCGTCTCCAATGGCATCAATCCACCGGAAGGTCATTTACCTGGCAATATCCGCGTCGACGAAAATTCGATCTCCGGCACAACGCTTAACTACAACCTGGTCTATCAAAGCGCAGTTCTCGTGGAATATACCTGGGGATCCGATGACTACACCACCCTTTCGGCTTTCAAATCAGCCACCGGCCAGGAATCGGCTGGTTTACAGGCCGATCCGCTCTTTGTGGCGCCGGCGTCACCGGTAACCCAGCCTGTATCCGGCGGGGGGCATCCACCCATCGCTACAGGCGATTACCATCTGCTATCAGCTTCTCCGGCGATCGACAGCGCCAATTCAGGCGCTCCAAGCGAGCCTCTCCTGGACATTGAGGGCAACCCCCGGGTGGATTACCTTGGCACCCCGAACACCGGCGTTGGCACGCGTGCCTTTGACGATCGCGGCGCATATGAATACCAGCTTCCAGTTGCCCAGACGATCAACTTCACTTCGACCGCGCCGTCTGGCGCAGTGGTGGGTGGGCCGACCTATACCCCCACTGCCACAGGCGGGGCCTCCGGCAACCCGGTGGTCATCACGATCGATGCTGCTGCTTCGAGCGTCTGTACGATCAGCGGGCTCGGCGTGGTTTCCTTCATTGGAGTTGGCACCTGTGTGATCGATGCCAACCAGTCGGGCGGTGGCGGCTACCTCGCCGCTCCGCAGGTCCAGCAGAGCTTCGCGGTGGGCCTGGGTATTCAAACGATTATCTTCACATCGACCGCACCAGCCAGTGCAGTGGTGGGTGGGCCGACCTATGTCCCAACCGCCACAGGCGGGGCGTCCGGCAACCCGGTGGTGATTACCATTGATGCGGCTGCCTCGTCCGTTTGTTCGATCAGCGCAGGCATCGTTTCCTTCATTGGAGTTGGCACCTGTGTGATCGATGCCAACCAGGCCGGCAACACTCTTTACAACGCCGCTCCGCAGGTACAGCAGAGCTTCATGGTTGGCAAGGGCAGCCAGGTGATCACCTTCACCTCGACCGCACCGACCAATGCCGTGGTGGATGGACCAACCTATATCCCCACTGCCACGGGCGGTGCTTCCGGTAACCCGGTGGTCCTGACTCTGGATGCTGCTTCGACCGGCTGTTCGCTCAGCGCCGGTGTGATTTCCTTCCCGGCGGTAGGCACCTGCGTGATCGATGCCGACCAGGCCGGCAACACCAATTACAACGCCGCCGCGCAGGTGCAGCAGTCCTTTGCCGTGAGCAAGATCAACCAGGTGATCACCTTCACCTCGATTGCCCCGGCTGACGCTGTGGTGGGCGGACCGACCTATACTCCCACTGCCACGGGTGGCGCTTCCGGCAACCCGGTGATCTTCAGCCTGGATGATACTTCCACCGGCTGTTCACTCAGCGCAGGCATTGTTTCCTTCACTGCAGCCGGCACCTGCAAGATCAATGCCGACCAGGTGGGCAACACCCATTACAACCCTGCCCCCCAGGTGCAGCAGAGCTTCCCGGTCGGCAAGGGCAGCCAGGTGATCACCTTCACCTCGACCCCGCCGGTTAATCCGGTGATAGGCGGACCCAACTATACGCCCACCGCCACGGGAGGCGCTTCGGGCAACTCGGTGGTCTTCACGATTGATGCATCCGCCATAAGCGTGTGTAGTATCAGTGGGCTCGGCGCGGTCTCTTTCCATGCCACCGGTACCTGCGTGATCAATGCCAACCAGGCGGGTAACGCCAATTACAATGCCGCTCCACAGGTTCAACAGTCCTTCCCGGTCGGCAAGATTGACCAGGTGATCACTTTCACCTCGATCGCGCCGGCGCATGCCGAGGTGGGTGGACCAACCTACACGCCAACCGCCACGGGAGGCGCTTCGGGCAACCCGGTGGTCTTCACGATCGATTCTTCCGCTTCCACTGTCTGTTCGATCAACGGGCTGGGTGTGGTCTCCTTCATTGGGCCCGGCACTTGCAAGATTAACGCCAACCAGGCCGGTAACGCCGTCTTCGCCGACGCCCCACAGGTGCAGCAGTCCTTCCCGGTAGCCCTGGTTTTGCGGTTATACCTGCCGTTATTGATGCGGTAGTGACTGGGGGCATGCCCCCGGCTTTTGTTCAGACATTTTCAGACTGGTTCAGACTTCCGAAGTCTGTGCGCAGCCCCCCGGAGGGAAACAGAGGGGCCAAGACTTCGGAAGTCTTGTTATATCATGTCATTGCGAGGAGCGCAGCGACGAAGCAATCTCCGTATGGCAAGGAGATTGCTTCGGGCAAAGGACGCCCTCGCAATGACATTTTCATTATTCTCCCGGAAATCGCCCGTCTCAGGGGGAGAAAATTGCGCGATAATTGGACTGTTCCGGTTGCCCGGAAGCATTTCAAAGCGCATCTCTCACCCCTGTTTGCGCTAAAAGGAGGTTCATATGGCCACGTTTTTCATGGTTGGGGATAACACCTCTCCATTTGGCCCTGTCCTGGATTTCCTGGATGAATTGAGCCGCAACAACAACCGTTCCTGGTTCGAGCAGCACCGCCCGTACTACCAGACGGCGCGCGCCGCCTTTGAGCAGTTTGTCGAAGGCCTCATTGACAAGTTCAGGGATTCCGACCGGTTGGAGGGCTTGGCAGCTCGGGAATGTATTGCCCGGATCTTCCGGGATATCCGCTTTTCAAAGGATAAGACGCCTTATAAAACGAACCTGGCGGCCCTGGTGGCACCGGGCGGTTGGCGGGGTTCGTCCTTTGGTTATTACCTCTCCGTGGCGCCTCATGATCAGACCTTCGTGGCTGGCGGGCTGCACGAGCCCACCCCCGGGCAATTGAACAGTTTTCGCCAGGTGATCGCCCGGGATGCTGCTGCCTTTAAAAAGGTCACCCAGGCACGCAAGTTTGTGGATGCCTTTGGGGCCGTGCAGGGCGAGCGTCTCAAAACGGCGCCCAAAGGCTATGACCGGGCGCACCCGGAAATCGAGCTGCTGCAGTTGAAGCAGATCATGGCGTTGCATCGCTTCACGGACCGGGAAGTGCTGGCGGGTGATTTCAAGGAAAAAGTCGTCCAAACCTGCCGGGCGATGCGGCCTTTCCTGGACTATTTGGAAGAAGTTATGCAGTAAGAAAATGTGACGGACTTCCGAGGTCTCTTGAGACCTCGGAAGTTTCTCTCATCCCATCCGGAGAATTCCATGCCCCGCAGGGATATCCCCTTCTTTGCCGACCAATATTATCACTTCTACAACCGCGGCAACAATCGCCAGCCGGTTTACTTCGAGCGCGATAATTATTTCTATTTTCTGCGCGGCATGATGAAATATCTGCAGCCGCAGGTGGATATTCTAGTATATTGCCTGATGCCCACGCACTATCATATTCTTGGCATGGTGAAGCCGCAGCAGCCGCCACTGCCGCAGACCTCCGAGGTCTTTAAGACCGCGGAGGTCTCGGCGGCGAAGCCTCAGCCCCCAGAATCCTCCATAACCTCGCAGGTCTCAGCGGCGCAACCTCAGCCACAGCTACTGCCATGGACCTCGGAGGTCTCGGCAGCGAAGCCTCAGCCCCTGCCGCAAACCTCGGAGGTCTCCCAGACCTCCGAGGTTTCGGCGGCAGCAGCCTCCCTTGCGGTATCACAGGCGATGATGTGCTTGTCGGTCTCCTACAGCAAGGCCATCAATAAACGCTTTCAGACAAGAATCCTTCCTGATGATGTGAGAGAATATTTGCATGGATTGGAGCATTAAGTTGTGGACTTCCGGATTCCTCCCTGGCCTGGCAGGGCGGCAGGGCCTCGCAAGTCTTAAAGGAGCCAACATGAAAGAGACCCGCGTACGAAAAACACCCTTGACCCACGAAAAAGAACCCCTGCGCCTGCTCGCCCTGAGCGACGGTTTGTTTGCCACGGTGCTGACGCTGCTGGTGCTGGACCTGAGGATCCCGGATGCGCTCAATGCCGTTGGCGGGGGTTTTGGTACCTTTACCCACTGGCTCGGTCCGCATTTCTTCGGCTACCTGATGACCTTTTTTGTCGCCGGGAATTTCTGGTTGGCCCACCACCGCAACTTTGACCGCATCCTCCGCTACGACCGCGGCTTGCTGGGCTACAACCTGCTGTTCCTGTTGTTCGTCGGCCTGTTCCCGTTCACCACAGCCAGCATCAGCCAGGCGGGTACCACGCTGGGTGGTTTTCCGCCTTATTGGGCCATGTATGCTGCCAACTTCATTATGGCCGGGGTAATGCAGACGCTGACCTGGTTGTACGCTGTCAGCCACGACCTGGTTGACTCCGAAATTACCCGCAGGGAACACAGCTATATCATGCTGCGCCAGATCGTCAATCCGGCCGTTTTCCTGCTCTCGATAGGCGCGGAATACCTTTTCCCGCAAATCTTCCTCGGTCCGTGGACCCTGCTGGTGCTCCTGCCGGTGTTGTTCCTGGTTGAGCGGTTCTTTGCTCCGCTCAATTCGGCACAGCCCTCCCGCCTGGCAGCCTGGCCCAGGCGGATCTGGCAGGGTGGTGTCACCCTCTTGTGGATCCTGCTGTTCGGCCTGGCTGTCTGGGTGCTTACTCATTGAAGAGATCATTGGAAATCTCCATCCGCCAGGCCTCGCCGGGCGACGCCGGGGCAGCCCGCGCCTGCGTCACCGCCGCGTTCGCAGGCTACATCGAGCGCATGGGCAAGCCGCCCGCGCCGATGCTGCTGGACTTTCCCGCGCAGATCCACGCCGGGCACGTCTGGCTGGCTGATCTTCAAGGCGAGCTGGTCGGGGTGCTCGTGCAGTACGAGACGGGACAGGGCTTCTATATTGATACGCTGGCCGTTCAACCTGATCTTCAGGGGCTGGGCATCGGCAGGCGCTTGCTGGCATTTGCCGAGCAGGAAGCCGTGCGGCTCGGCTGCTCCTCGGTTTACCTGTGCACGAATGCCAGGATGACCGAAAACCAGGCCTTCTACCCGCGCCTCGGTTACGTGGAATATGAGCGCAAAATCGATGATGGCTACGACAGGATCTTTTATAGAAAATACCTGAAGGGCATGGAGGAATGAAGGAGAACCGTTCCGGTTTGGATGAGGTGGAAACTTGCCATGAATCTCACCGATTCTTCAAAACAGAATTCGAATGAAGCGAATGATACGAATGATGCGAATAAACCGGTAATCATTTGTGGCTTTCGTACCATTCGCCCCATTCGAGTTAAAGTTCTTCCTGCCCGCAAGGAGAGCCGATATCATGAATCCCACTGATTACTGTGTCGTTCTAACCACCACCGCCTCGGATGAAGAGACCGAAAAGATAGCCCTTGCACTTCTGGAAAAAAAGTTGGCCGCCTGCGTCCAGGCCACTCCGGTCAAGAGCTTTTACACCTGGAAGGGCCGTATCCATAAAGACCACGAAAACCTGCTCTTCATCAAGTGCAAGTCGATCGATTATGCCGGGATCGAAGAATGCATCCGGGCAAATCATTCCTACGAAGTGCCTGAGATCGTCCAGCTTCCGCTGGCGAACGGCTGGCCCGAATACCTGGAGTGGATCAGCCAGGTGACTGTATGAACCGATCCCTCCATCCCGCCCTGCGCTGGCTGTGGCTGCCCCTGGCAGTCCTGCTTGGACTTCTGGCATTTTATCTGTTCAACGCCAGCCGGCCCGGTCAGCGGGTCGAGGGCTGTCCCTCGGCTTGTACCGTCCCATCCGCCCGCCGCCCCGGTCCGCTGCGGGTGATGGATCTGAACATGCTCCACGGCTTCCCCGATTTCAAGAGCCTGCCTGCTCGCATGGAGCTGATCGCCCAGGAAATTCGCCGCCTGGATGCCGACGTGGTACTGCTGGAGGAGGTCCCCTGGACCATCCGGACCGGCTCCGTCGCCAGGTCTCTGTCCTCTGAGCTGGGCTACAACTACCTGTATTACCGCGCCAGCGGAAACAGGACCCTGATCTTCTTCGAGGAAGGCGAGGCCATCCTGAGCCGCTTCCCGCTGCAGGAACCACGTCCGACCATCCTGGCCCCGCCCGTGGACCTGTTCGAGCGCCGGGTGGCGCTGTCCGCCATCGTTTCCACCCCCTGGGGCGACCTGACGCTGGTGGTGACCCACCTGACCGATAAAGCTCCGCAGAAGAACCTCGGCCAGGCCCGCTCGCTGCTCTCCTTTGTGGAGAGCCTGCCAGGAGACCGGAAGGTGGTCGCTGGTGATTTCAACGCCAGCCCGGATTCTCCGCAGATAAACCTGCTCTCCGCCGCCTGGACCGACACTTTCCATGCTCTCCACCCGGATGAGGCCGGGCTGACCTGCTGTGTGGATGACCTGTCCGCCGGTCCCGCCGAACCGCTCGAAAAACGCATTGATTATGTCTTCCTGGCCGGCCGGGGTGACCTTCAAATTGTCAGCGTACAGCGGGTCTTCACGCAGCCCTTTTCGCAGGCTGGCGGCTGGCAGTGGGCTTCCGACCATATCGGGCTGCTGGTGGAGCTGGGGCCGTGATGTTGGAAAACAAGCCAGGACCACTTGGGCTGACGATTCTCATCCAAATAAAATACAGTTAGCATGCGGGTTCCCTGTTGGGACCGCACACTAACTGTCCTTGTAGAAATCGATCAGCGGGTTGGTAAAATTGGACCCGCTGGAATCCCGGGAGGCTAGCCCCTGCGGAAGATCAGGCGATATAAGAACAGAACGACGATCGCGCCCACCAGCGCCGTGATAATGCTGGTAATGGTGATGCCGGTCATTGTGTTGACGCCCAGGATCAGGCTGGATAACCAACCGCCTACGAAACCGCCGATCACACCCAGGATCAGGTCAATCAGAAGGCCGCCCCTGGCTTTCATGATCAGGGAAGCCAGGAAACCGGCGATCAGCCCCACGACGATAGTTGCGATTATACCCATGATCTTTTCTCCTTTTCTTGTATTCTTTGCCTGAAAATGGTGTCAGGTTGCGTATTTCATCATTCTCTGCCTCCTGGTCTCAGGCCAACCCAGGGGCAGGTTGTGTTCACCGTGGACCAGAACATTTAAGAATGGAGACTCTCGACCAGTTTTCTTAAAAGGTTCGTGGTATTTTTGACACGCAGCAGGTCGGCCGGGTTGCCTCCGGCTATAAAGTTCCCCAAAATGCCGCCTCCCATGAGCGTATCCAAAGTGTATGCCACCTTGCACTCATCTGCATGCAGCCCAAAGAATCCGCCGCTGGTCTGCAGCGAGAAAACATGCGAGTCTTTGTCATTGCCCAGTTGGGTCAAAATCTCCAGGCGCTTCATCGGATCCATTTTTACAATGGTGCCGTGACCGGTTTGACCTTTGGAGGTCCAATCGAAAGTGCCTCCCTCACTGACCGATGTCACATTAGAGACGCCTTCCACGCCAGGAAACCACTGGGACCAGTGATTTGGATCGGTGATGACCTGCCACACTTTTTCAACCGGGGCATTAATTTCCACATCACGCTCAAATTTTGGCATTTTTGCTCCTTTCCATTGATCGAGAATTGGTGTTAAAAAGATTAACCCTTAGAGCGTGTGACAAAACCCTCGCTCTAGGCGGCGTCCCCGCCGCCGAGGACGGCGACGGGAGCAGTTTTGATAGTGGCTCTTAGCATCGCAAAGTTCCTCAAGTTTTCAGAGGGACAAAAAACATTGTAACTTTAATCATTTCGGATGTCAAATTCCATATGGTTGCTTTCCAGCCGGGGAGGACTTTACGGCGCGCTCCCACAGCGCGAGCAAGGCCAGACTTCAGATGTCTGCATCATGCAACCCAGGATATATCCCTGGTTGAAGAGTTGTCTCCCACCGGTGAGACCTCTGCGGCGCGTTCCCACAGTGCCAACATCGCCCGCCCAAAGCGCTCCGGTTCGGCCCGGTGGGGCGGATCAAGGTGGCTGCGGCCGGCGTATTCCTCCACCCGGAAATCCGGGAACAGCCTGGCCAGACGTTTGGCCTCCCGCTCATACAGGCGCGTGCTCAAGTTGCCGATGGCGTAATAGACCGGTCGATCCATGCGGCGGAGGCGGCTCTGGTCGAGCTGGTAGGAATCAAAAGCCCGGATGAAAGCTACGAGACCCGCCGGGCGCTTTGCCATCCAGGCTGGTGTCGGCCCCGGGGGCATCACCGAGGGCGGTTCCACGCCCGGCAGCATTTGCCAGTGCAGGAAGGCCGCCATGCGCTCATCCGGTGGCAGGGTGATCAGGCGCTCCATGTCCGCCCAATCCTGACCGTCTTCGGTGATGTTGTCGCCGATCCAGGCTGGCTCGATCAAGGCCAGGCTGTTAAGCCGTTCCGGGTATTTGGCTGTGAACGCCAGCGAGGAGGCCCCGCCGGCGGAATAACCCACCAGGTGAAAGCGCTCCAGCCCTTCGGCATCCGCCACGCGCCGGATCCCTTCGACCTCCAGCTCAAGGCCGTAATTGGCCGGCGGACGGTCGGCGGCATACACCTCCAGCTCCTTGGGGTACGCCCGGATCTGATCCCCGACCACGCTCAACAGCGGGGCATAGACAATTTCCGCCGGCGTGATTCCGCCGGGAACGAAAATAACGGCTGGTTTTTCGTTTGCGTTGGGATTTTTACTGGCCATTTTTACCTCTAATTAGGACATTTTACATCCGAATTAGAATGGTGTCAAGTTGTGCGTCCAGCCTCCCCTCCGCCAGCGGAACGAACTCGTCCGGGCGGGTTCATGTGTCAGCCATCCGTAATTTTTCTCAGACCCTCGATCTGGTCCACCGGCAGCACCACCAGCAGGCCCACACCGGGCTGGTCCAGGTCGCCGATAACCGAACGGGTGGCCGCAATCAGAGGCGCCACCAGCGTATCGTCCTTGAGGATGGTGAAAAGGGTCCGGCTGGATCGTTCATCTCCCCCAAAGAAATCGCTCAGGGAGGGCATCAGAGGCAGGTCATCCCGCAGAACAGCGGACTGGCTGATGCGGCCCATCCCGGTGCTGAAGAGCACGGTTGCGCCATCGGCGCCGGCCTCCTTCCAGGCATCGAGCAGATCCTGTACTTTGGCAGGATCATTTATAACAAGAAGAATCATCTTCATTTTTTCTTCTCCTCATCCGTTTCAATCGGCTCTGCCAGTGAAGCCAGCGCCTTCGGTTTAAATCGAGCAAAGGCGAAACGCAGCATGGGCGGCGTGACCAGGGTGCTGAGCAATACCGCGGCGACAATGGCAGAGAAGGCGCCGCTGTTCAGCAGCCCGGTCTTGATCCCCTCTGCAGCCACGATGAGCGTCACTTCGCCGCGCGCCACCATCCCAACTCCCAACTGCAGGGCTTCGTGACCGGGGAAACCGCCCAGGCGTGCACCGGCTGCCGCACCGAAGACCTTTCCGAGGATGGCTGTCAGGGTGACTGCCAGGATCAACCAGACGGCATTCCCTTGCAGGTTGTGCAAGTTGATTGATAAGCCAATGTTGACAAAGAAAATTGGTACAAACAAGGCGTAGGCCAGCGAAGTGATCCCCCCTTCGATCTGGCTTTTTTCGGATGTGCGGGCAAACATCAGGCCTGCCAGGAAAGCACCGATCAGGGCAGCCATCTGCCCAACCACTTCCGCTGCCAGCCCATAGACCAGCAGCATGACGATGGCAAAAGCCAGGACACCCTGGCTGATGGATAAACGACCCACCCGGCGTGCTAAAAATGGCAGGACCCACAGGCCGAAGGCAGTGGCGGCGGCGAGGAACAAGGCCATGCGCGCCGCCAGCCAGGCCAGTCCACCAAATCCGCCAGAGCCGGTGGTAACTGCAAGGAAGATCGAGAATGCAAAGATGGACAGGATATCGTCGACCACCGCCGCACCCAACAAGCCCAGTCCCACGCGCGAGCGCAGGATGTTCATTTCCATCAGCGTGCGGGCGGAAATGCTGACACTGGTGGCACCCAGCGCCAGTCCCAGCAGCAGGGCGGCAAGGTTACTCATGCCAAAAAGCCGGCCAGCACCCCAGCCCAGCCCGATCGACAACAGCAGCCCGCCGAGGCTGGCCAACAGGGATACCTTGCGGTGCCCGGCCAGCTCGCCCAGGTGCAGTTCGAGACCAGCGATGAACATCAGCATTAGCACCCCCAGTTCGCTCAGTTCCGAAATGGTTGCCCCCAGGCTGGTGCTGTTGATAAAGGGCAGGCCGAGAATGTTGATCAGAGACGGGCCAAGCAGCACGCCCACGAGCAGCTCCCCCAGAACCGAGGGCTGTCCCAGGCGCGTACTGATGTACCCGGCCGCTTTTGCGGCCAGCAGGATGACAACAAGTTCGAAAGCCAGCTGCAGGAACGGGGACATGTCAGCAAAAGTTTATCATATCCTTATCACGCCTGCAAAAATTCCGAGGCAATCCGGCTAAAAAAAGCCTCCAGTTCGTATTTCTTCCTTTCCCTCGGATTTTCACCATACTGGAAGAATTCGGAAGTCTTTATTTGACATATTGAAAAGCGCCTGCCATCTGATATATAATAATTTAGCCAACCGAGCCACACCCGCACGACCAGGTTTTCTCAAGGAGGCACTCCCATGGATGAAACGAACACAGCCCAGCCCGCCGGCATCCCAGGCATGGTGATTGAGACCCGCGGCCTGAGCAAGACATATAAGAATCTCGCTGCCCTGCAGTCGCTCGACCTGACGGTGCAGCGCAACTCCATCTTTGGCTTCCTGGGGCCGAACGGCGCTGGCAAGACCACCACCATCAAGCTGCTGCTCGGCCTGATCCGTCCCACCTCCGGCAGCGCCAGCATCTTCGGCATGGACAGCGTCCGCCAGAGCGTGGATATCCGCGCCCGCATCGGTTACCTGCCCCAGGAGCCCCATTTTTACGAATATATGACCGCCCGCCAGACACTGCGCTTTACGGCGCGTTTCTTTTATCAAGGTCCTGCAAAGGCCATAGAAGACCGGGTGGATGAGATGCTGCACATGGTCGATCTGGCGGAGAAAGCCGACCGGCCGATCTCCACCTTTTCGGGCGGCGAACGCCAACGCCTGGGCATCGCCCAGGCCCAGGTCAACTACCCCGACCTGCTCATCCTCGACGAACCGGCTGCCTCGCTCGATCCGCTCGGGCGGCGCGATGTGCTGGAGGTCATGGCCAGGCTGCGCAAATACTCCACCATCTTTTACTCCACCCACATCCTGGATGACGTGCAGAAAGTCAGCGACACGGTCTCTATCCTCAACAAGGGCAGGCTGGTGGTGGAGGGCCCCATCGGGCAGCTCCTGGCGGGCAGTGAGGGGGTGGTCTATGTGATCCGCTTGAAAGGGGATGTGGCTGCCGCCGAGGCCCTGGTGAAGGCCCAGCCCTGGGTTTCAAAGATCGCCACCTCGAAAAAGACCTCCGAGTTCTTGCCTGCCCTGGCGGGTAGGCCAGGGGAGAACTCGGAGGTCTCAAAGGCGGATGAAACCACCTGGCAGGTCAGCGTGAGCGACCCGGCGGCGGCCGAGGCTGAGCTGAACAAGCTGCTGGTCAACCAGCCGGGTGTGGTGATCACGGAGTTCAGCCGTAAAAAGTACGAGCTGGAAGAGATCTTCATGCAGGTGATCGAAGGAGGCCGGCATGGCAAATGAGAGCGAATTGATCCTGGTCAGCCAGCGCGGCTGGCGGCGTGGCTTGAACAACCTGTTGGATAACGAGTTCGGACGCTGGTGGCGCACGCGCCGCTGGTGGGTCCAGGCTTTGATCTGGACAGCGGTGGTCGGCGTCATGATGGGTACCGTGGTCACGCAGGGCGGCGCTGATAAGGACACCGTGACCATCATTTACAGCATCTTCGCCAGCATGTTCCCGGCGGTGGCGATCATCATCACCATGCAAAGTGCCTTGATCGGTGAGAAAGCCAGTGGCACGGCTGCCTGGGTGCTTTCCAAGCCCGTCTCCCGCCCGGCCTTCATCCTGGCCAAGCTGGTCGCCAACGGACTGACCGCGTTGGCCGTCATGGTGGTCATCCCCGGGCTGGTGGCTTATCCATTGATCAGCATGGCACTGGGTGGTTTATTGAACCCGCTGTTTTTCCTGGCTGGCCTGGGTGTCATCTGGCTGGTCCTGCTCTGGTACCTGTCCTTTACCCTGATGCTGGGTGCCCTGCTGAACAGCCGCGGCGCGGTGATCGGCATTGCCCTGGCGCTGCTCTTTGTCCAGCAGTATATCTTTGGGCTGGCCCCCTTTCTCAAGGTTGCCCTGCCCTGGACGCTGACGATACCGCTGAATAACAGCACCGATGCGCTGCTGCCCATGCTCCTGCAGGGCCAGCCGGTGGCGGCTTTTCTGCCCCAGGTGCTCATCATTATCCTGGAGATTGTGCTGTTTGTTGTTCTGGCAGTGTGGCGTTTCAGGAAACAAGAGTTGTAGTACAAAAAATGTGACCTGCTTCACCAGAATACATGTCTTATCTGGCATCCCTGAGATAAGGTCTTCTGAGTTCAGCCTAATTGTATGTCTTTCGAATCAGCTCTGGTCGTCCTGGTCCCTGAAGCGGAACGTTTGGTCAAGCGTTTTCGTGATCGATACGATCCATCAGCGGTGGTTGGCGTACCAGCCCACGTGACGATCCTTTATCCCTTCAAACCGCCCGATGAGCTTACTGCTGATGTACTCGCAACTTTGCAGGATCTGATTTTAAGCCTGCCCGGTTTCAATGTTTCGTTTCAGGAGATCCAGGAATTTCCCGATGTGCTCTATCTCGCGCCAATGCCCGCCGGGCCATTCCAACACCTGACTGAAATCATTGTCGGCGCATATCCAGAAACACCGCCGTATGGTGGAGCATTTACAGAAATTATTCCTCATCTTACGGTGGCAATGGCAGGTGATGGTCAAAGGCTTGATGAAGTCGCAGCTGAATTTCGCCAAGTGGCTGGAAAAGAACTCCCAATCCATGCGAGAGTGGATACGGTTTCGTTGTTGGAAAACTCAAATGGTTACTGGAAGGTACGAGCGCAATTTCCGCTGGGTTTAGATCAGCATATCAGATGACGCACATGCACCTGACTTGCGGGTACGGGCTGCATCTAAAAGCATGTTTCAGGTTTATTTTGCTCCAAAGCGTTATATCCTCCCGACAGCCAGCAGGTAACGTAATCCGCTGGACCGTCAGCATGATTAATTTTAGTCACCCAAAGCTAAGCTGAAGAATTTTTTTTTGGACCACGCGCTCTGCGTGCGGACTGGATGGAACCTTTTGAACACAGACTACGAGACAGAAATCCATCAAAGACCATCTGGCGCGATCAGAGATGAGATAGTCAGTATTGCTCAGGAGCTTACGTCAGATTGGTTCACCTTGAATGTGCCCAACGATACCTGGTACGACCTGGGCTTTCAGGACGTCATGATACTCAAAGAGGCGGGGAGAATTGTCTCGTTTATCATGTATACGTGTCTGGATGGTACGATACAAATATCCCTGATGGGAACGCGGGTAAAGTCGAGGATAAAAGGCTATGGTTCGATACTCATCAAGAGGTTTTGTGAGCACATCAAGAACATCGGCTTCGATCGGATCATGGTATATACCGTTCCACCCGACACGAAGCCTGCCTACGCAGCGACCCTTCGGTTCTATCAAAAGCATGGGTTCAGAATTACGCGCCGGTTTGAGGAACTATGGGAATCAGGAGCCATCCAGTTGGTGAAGGACCTGTCGTAAGAACATCGTAACGACTTTGTGCTTTACGGACTCGCTGGAAAGGTTTTAGATCGTTGAAGGAGCCAGGAAATGGCGGATCTTCTCTCCCAATCCTTTCGTTTATTAGATGGCCGTACCCTGGCGTATGCCGAATATGGTGCCCCCAATGGTAAACCTGTATTCTACTTCCACGGTCAGTCCGGCTCGCGCCTGGAGCCGGTCATGCTGGGCACCAATGACTTCGAAAACGCTGGCATGCGCTTGATCGCCTGTGACCGGCCCGGGATGGGCGGTTCAGACATCCAGCCTGGGCGTGGTTTCAGGCATTGGCCGGCGGACATCCTCGCCCTGGCCGACGGCCTGGGGCTTGGGAAATTCGCTGTCTTTGGCGTTTCGGGGGGTGGCGGATATGTATCTGCCTGTGCCCGCTGGATCCCTGACCGGTTATCAGCAGCCGTGATCGCCAGCGGCGCTGGCTGCATGGACTCGCCGGATGCGCGTGCCTGTTTGCCGCTCATGAACCGGTTGATGTGGGGGCTTGCCGCCCGATCGGCGCGGCTGATGGGTCTATTACTGGCCCTTACCACACCCCGGACTCAAGGCGATGTGGCTAAGATCCGCCAGCAGATGCTGCGCAGAATGCCCGCTCGGGAGGCGGCCGTTTTCGAGAAGCCCGGTCGCCTGGAGGCATTCATGGCCAGTGGTGCAGAGTCCATGCGCCAGGGATTGCAGGGCATTGCCTGGGATGTGCACCTGTGTGCCCGCCCCTGGGATTTCCGCCTGGAGGAGATCCACTTCCCTGTGCGTCTGCTGCATGGCGAAGCGGACCTGAACGTGCCGGCAGCAGTCGCCCGCAAGGTCGCCGCCTCCATCCCGGGCTGCCAGGCCACTTTTTACCCCGGCGAAGGGCATTTCTCAACGGTGGCGAACCACCTGGATGAAGTCATTGCTGCACTTGGAAAATCCGTTGAAGGACCTTAGGGTTGCCCGCCTGCAGTTCCACCCAATACCCAACCTCCATAACGTTCGGCTGGCTACTGGGACAAGATGCATAACCTGGGTATGCTAAGACGACCTGGCCTTGGATTGTTCTCCTGGCTCGAAAGGAATGGATGACCCAAACGTTTAAACACTTTCACAAGGATGGCAGCCTTTGGGCGCGTGGTGAACTCAAGGACGGAGTGATGGAAGGCTACTGGGAATGGTTCCGCAAGGATGGATCTCTGATGAGGTCCGGATCGTTTAAGCACGGAGTTCAGGTGGGCGAATGGAAGACGTACAGAAAGGACGGTTCGATTGTCAAAGTCACGACGATGAAGCCTAAGCTGCCCTGATCGGTATGTCCCACGTATAATATCAATCCTGGAAGCTTTCGCCATTCTATCTCCGGAGGACAAAGTCCTGCCTCATCATGAAAGTCGGATAAACCCGACTCAGTCTCAGCCCGAAGGGCTTCCATGAACTGAGCAGGGGCTTTAGCCCCGCGAATAAGGCGATCGACGTTGAATTTTAGGATAGGTTATTAGTCTATTATCCGTTCTGGAGGTGGTCCAATGGGTTTTCCTGCAATGATCAGGAAGCCAAGTGCCTTTCTCCCTGTGCTGATGTCATTGGGTGCCCTCCTTACCGTGCTTGCCTTCCTTTCCATCTACGGCGTCATCCACGAGATCGATGAAGGAACTGCTGCCCATATCTGGCAGCTGCTCATGGCTGCCCAGCTGCCGATTATCGCCTTTTCGCCATCAAGTGGCTCCCACGATCCCCACGACAGGCCCTATACATACTGGCGATTCAAGCGGTCGCCATCCTGGCGGCCCTTGCACCGGTCTACTTCCTCAAGCTCTGAGCGGCTGTCTCCGGCGGACTAAAGTCCTGCCTCACCACCTGAAAGTCGGATAAATCCGACTCTGATGCAGCCCGCCTGCACCCCGCAGGGGCGGAGGGCTTCCACGAATTGAGCAGGGGTTTTACCCCCGTGAACTTGAAGACCTGTGGCGGGCTGACACCCGTTCCTGCGGATACCGGCTTCACTGCTGCTGATCCGTTGACCTTTTTGCCGCGGCGTGCAATAATAACAGGGAATTCCTATGGAACAGGAGGTTCTTTTCCCATGCTTCACACTCGCCAAGAAGTCATCCAACGTGTCACTCGAGAGTTTGAACTCCTGGATGCCCTGGTGGCCAACCTGACCACTGAGCAGTGGCAGCGCTTGCTGCCCCGGCCTGAATCCAAGGATCCCTGGACGGTCAAGGATGCCCTCGCCCATATCACTCATTGGAAGGCCAACGTGGCCCGGTCTGCCCGGGGGCAGCGCCGGCCAGTCGAAGAACGCGGGCTGAATACGACCCAGGGAAACCACCTGGTCTATTTACGCTGGCATGATCGCCCTCCGCAGGAGGTCCTGGCCTGGCACAGGCAGGTGCAGCAGGATGTGCTGGCCGCGCTGCGGGAAGCGCCTGAAAAATGGTTCAGCGGACGCGAGCGCTCCTCGGATTGGCCGGGCGACCTGGTCGGCCACTCCGCCGAACATCGTATTAAGGATATTGAACTGGCCTTGAAAAAGTCTTGAGGGGGCGCCCCAGACACTCGTAACTGAACTATAGACTTATGTCATTGCGAGGAGCGCAGCGACGAAGCAATCCCCTCGCTATCCGGGAGATTGTTTCGTCGGGAAGAGCACCCTCCTCGCAATGACATCTGTAAGTAAATACCTAAAAAGGCAAGACCAATTATGATTTTCGCATATACATTGATCGTTTTTGCATCTGTCTTGCGGCTCTGATTCCAGGCCGATTTGAATATGAAGGATTTTTATGTATGAAATTTCTTGATGACGCGCTTATCCCCGATCAGCCTTACCCCGAGCTTCGGGATGTGCTTGAACTCTTTGTGGATGGAACTGCCGCGGAACTAAGAGAAAATCTTGTCGGCATCTACCTGGTTGGCTCGCTTGCTTCAGGCGATTTCGATTTGGACAGCGATGTGGATTTCCTGGTGGTGACCAGGACTGAATTGACCGCAGCCAAAATGAAATCGCTTCAAGACCTTCAAATAAAGATACATGCCCTGGATTGTTACCCCGCCAGGCACCTGGAGGGATCCTATATCAGCCTGGCTGACCTCAACGATTGGAGTACTGTGGGGCAAAAGAAGCTCTATTATTTCGATAACGGCAGCACCACCTATGAACAATCCACTCATGATAACCAGTGGCATGTTCGTTGGGTTCTGCGCGAGCGCGGCATCACCCTGGTTGGTCAAAAGCCCGAAACAATTCTGGAGCCAATCCCCTTAAATGAATTGATTGACGAGATGAAAATGAGCCTGCGCAGGAATATGCAGGTTTTTCAAGCCGAAATGGACCGCCCGTTGAATTTCTGTAACTCCAGGTTCGGCCAATCCTTCTTTGTCCTGACACAGTGCCGCATGCTGCATACCCTGCATACAGGGACAGTGCAGTCCAAAAAAGCCGCAGCGGCCTGGGCCAGGCAATTTGTTGACCCTGCATGGGAAAAATTAATTGACCAGGCATGGCATGAAAGGCGGGGGGTTCGCTTTGGCGAAAAAATTGGCCAGCGGGCTGACCCGGCCTGGCTACATGAAACCCTCGAATTCATGAAATATACCGTCGGTCAAATGAAAACCTTTGAGAAGCCATCCTCCCCGGCGCCATCCAATGATCCCTATTAGCGGCACAGGTCCTTTATCGTCCCTGGATTGGCACGGGGCTATGTTGATATAGGATGTTTGCAAAGCCGAATAAATAAATGTTAGTGTCATTGCGAGACCAGCGGTCTTGGCTGGGCGAAGCAATCCCCTATTCAGATATAGAGATTGCTTCGCCACACCGTCCTGCGTCGGGTGCAGGGAAGAACGGCTCGCAATGACATCCTAATTTGACTTTAGTAAAAACAAGTATGCTGACAAACAGCCTTTTGATTTTCGCCTCCCTTTGGATAAAATGTTTATAATGGAATTACCGCCATTCCTGTTTCCGGATTGGAAAAGGATTCAACCATGCAAGCACAGATGGGCGACTCATAGGCTATGCCACCCTGGCAGCCAATCCAATGCCGCGTTCTGTCAACCGTCAATACAATCCAAGGAGGAAAAAATGAAAAAGAATCCACTGTACCTCATGGTTCTCGTTTTCATGCTGACCCTCTCCATTCAGGCTTGCGCAGGTGGATCGGCCGCGACCAATACGAACATCCCTGCGGCAGCTCCGCAGACGGACATTCCCGCGCCGACCTCCACCCCAATCCCGCCGACCTCCACCCCGATCCCGCCCACCGTAACGCCCGCACCGCCACCGGAATACATAGTATTTGTTGGCAAGCCGGACAGTAAACATGACATTTACCGCGTCCGCCCTGACGGGAGCGATTTGACCCCATTAACAAGCAACGCCGATGAGGATGTCCAACCGGCCTGGTCGCCGGAGAGCCAGCGCATCGCTTTTGTTTCCGACCGCGACGGTGGTACTGCCAATCTGTACACGATGGATTTGGATGGAGGGAATATCCAGCGGCTGACATCACTGGATAATGCCTCCGTTTTATCCCCGGCCTGGTCACCTGATGGGACCAGGATCGCCTTCCTGGCGGTCAGCGGATCGGGGACGTACACCATCCAGGTCATCAATGCAGACGGCAGCGGTCAGAAGCAAATTGCGGGTGGCTTTGACCTCGGCAGGTATTTCTTCCTGGTGCCAAGCGTACACCTGGGATGGCAGCCGGGCGGCGAAAAACTTCTCGGGATCAACGGCAGCCTGACGACTTGCTGCAATCTTTTCAATCTCTTCACGGTGAACGCCGATGGAACCGGTCAGAAAACATTGACAGACAACCCGAACGGCAACTGGCAGCCTGCCTGGTCGCCGGATGGTCAAAAGATCGTTTACTACGCACAAACCGACAGCCAGGGGAAGTTTGATGTCTTCCTCATGAATGCGGATGGAAGCCAGTTAACCAGGCTGGCCGACGGGGTTGCCAATGCCAACTGGCCCCACCTGTCCAATCTCCCCATCTGGTCAAGAGATGGAAAGCAGGTCATCTTCGCCTCGGATCGCGACGGTCCGTTTGATTTGTACGTGATGAACGCCGACGGAAGCGCACAAACCCGTTTGACCGAAACAGATTCCATCGATCAATTCCCAGCCTGGTCCACGGATGGCAGCAGGATCGCCCTTGTGGTGCATCTCGGACAGGATAACGTCAAGCTGCACGTAATGGATGCAGATGGAAAAAACCTGGCGCAGATCAGCGATGTGAACTTCGCCTCAGATTTGATCTGGATTCCATGACCCTTGTTGCAATACCAGCCTGTTCGTTTTCTTTGTCTTTTTCACGCTCGTGCTTTGGAAAGCCGTGTAATTTTCATCAATCGTAATCTTTACTGGAGATTTATTTCAATGGGCGCACAAATTGACATGCTCGGAATCTTCGTTAAGGATCTTCACCGGATGGTGGATTTCTATCGGGATGTGCTGGGCTTCGAGATCGATTGGGACGGCCAAGGTCCTTATGCCGAATTCAAGCACAAGGATGTCCGTTTTTCCATGTACGAGCGGGCACAGCTACCTGGGTTGCTGGGCCAGGATCCCACCTATCCCTCCGGATTGAACGGCACGTTTGAGATCGCCATTGATCTGCCCACCTCGGCGGACGTCGACCGGGAGTTCGCCCGGGTCGTCCAGGCGGGAGGCACGCCGGTCTACGCGCCGCGGCTTGAACCCTGGGGCATGTACTCCTCGATGATCGCCGACCCGGAAGGGAATCTCGTTGAGATCGGTTCCTGGAATCGTGGCTCGCCAAGCGTAAATGAATAGCCAGGTAACTACTCACGGATGTCATTGCGGCTAAATCCACAGCGCGGGGCTTCCTTCTATCTAAAATGACCCTCGCGGTCATCAGGAACCGCCATTTTTGTTAGGGGCGGACCTGTGTGTCCGCCCTCGTGACATTTGGAGCTTACAGCGCAGGTGCAAGCGTCGCAAAAAGCGCTTCTCGTAAAGACAGAAATAATAAGAATCTGGCTAGTTTGAGAATATACTAGCTATTTGGGATGCCACCCTGAAAGGGCATTGACCTTATGAATCGCCCGACCGACGTCAACGAACGCCTCTATTTCAACCGCTGGTCCGAGACGTATGAACATTCCCTGGTGCAGTGGCTGTTCTTCGACCGGGTCCACCGCGGCCTGCTGAAGCGCCTCCCGGCCGGCTTTACGCCTGCGGCCGTGCTGGATATCGGCTGCGGCACCGGGCGTCTTCTGCGCCGGATGCAAAAACGCTGGCCTTCGGCCGTCCTGACCGGCGTCGACCTGGCCGGGGGCATGGTGGCCCAGGCCCGCCAGCGCACCCCCGCTGCCACGATCTTCCAGTCGCCCGCCGAGAACCTGCCTTTGGAAAGCGCCTCGGTCGATCTGGTTACCAGCACGGTCTCCTTCCACCATTGGAGCGACCCGGCCCGGGGGGTGGGCGAGGCGGTGCGGGTGCTTCGCCGGGGCGGCCTGTTCGTCCTGGCCGATTTGAAAATAGCCCACGGCCGGCGGCTTTCGCCTCTCTGGATTCGCACCCTGTTTGAAAACGCCGGGCTGTCCATCCGCTCGCAGGACAGCCCGTTGCTGTTCTTTACATTTACCGTTGGCGATAAATTCTAATTGAGCGGTCTGACCGGTCGCCCCTCGATATAGCCGCGGTAGCCTTGTGGCTCAAGCTGGAAGCGCGGCCCGTCTTCGTCGGCCCAGCCGAATCCGTAGATCTCCGGCTTGTATTGCTTGACCGTCTCCCACAGGCTGCCGATGGCTTCCTCAAAGTCTGCGTCGTCATACGGCTGTCCCTGGAAGATCATCATCTTGCAGGGCGGCAGGTCGATCAGCTCAAATCCTTCCGGGACGGGGCCTGAATAGTCGGCTGGCATTTCAACCCCCTGGGCGTACTCGGAAGTGCCGGGTTTTCGCAGGTTCTGCGGCAGCCACATGCCGATCGGTTCATACAGGGCCTGCTGGATGCCGGTTAGCACGTCCCACACCTCGCAGCCCACTTCTTCACAGTAGGCATAGTAATCGGCCGCCTTCACGCCGCGCTTGAGGATCAACTTCCTGGCCGGACGGTCCACGACCTGGACAAAAATGGTGCTGGCTTTCAATGTTTCAGACATACTGATCTCTCCTTTCTGCAAGGCGAGGTAGGTTTCACGGACGTTGTTGGGCATGAATAATTTGATCGGGGGCTTGTTATGAGAATAACGCTGCGGTGTCAGCCCGAACTGCTTCGAAAAAGCCCGTGTAAAGCCCTCGTGGGAATCGAACACAAAATCAAAGGCCACGTCCACGATCTTGACGTCTTCATCCCTCAGCCGCATGGCAGCCCGGGACAGCCGCATGAGACGGATGTATTCGAAAGGGCTTTTGCCGGTCAGCGTTTTGAAGAGCCTGGCGGCGTGCCAGGGCGAATATCCTGCCGCCTCAGCCAGCCTGTGCAGCGTGATCGGCTCGTTCAAGTGCGCCTCGATGTAAGCCTGCATTCGTTGAACTGCGTTTACGGGTTCCCAACGATCCATGTGCTCACCTTGTGGAAGCAGGATATCACCAGGTCCCAATCAGCGCTTGACCTGGGTTGCGGTATCCTCAGACCGTCAGCACCACGATCCCGGTGACGGTTAAAAGAGCGCCGACACCGTTCAAGACTTCCGAAGTCTCCTAGACTTCGGGAGTCTTGCTCATCCCGAACATGGGACAGATCGCGGCTCTGCGACGCCGCAGGCAGGATCAAGACGGAAAATCCTGAAAAACCTGTTTCATCTTCCGGGCGTATTCATGAAAAGCCGCCCGCCCCTGGGGGGTCAGCCTCAGGGAGGTGTTTGGCCGCTTGCCCTTGAAACTCTTCTCCACTTCAAGGTAACCAGCTTCCTCCAGTTTGCTCATGTGGGCCGAGAGATTGCCCCAGGTGAGGCCGGTCTGGTTCATAAGAAAGGTGAAATCCGCGCTGTCCAGTACATACAGCAGCGCCATGATCGCCATCCGCGCCGGTTCATGCACCAGGCGGTCCAGGTCCGCAATGGCCGACAGGCCGGTACCTCCAGGGCTCTCATGCATGCGGGGGATCCTGCCTTTGCATAGGGTAGGTTTTTAAGAACCGCAGGAAGAGTACCACGCCTGGCAGGATGATTAATCCACCAATGATGATTGGATAGATGGGTTGGTTGAAATAGATCATCAGGAATACTGCCAGCGCCATCATCACGGCGATGTAGTAGCCGCGCGGAAAGTCCGTGAAGTATGCCATCAGGATCATGCCTGGTCCAACGATCAGCGCTGCAATGGAGGCAACCAGCAGGTCCATTTTGGCTTTGTCCGGCAGGAGCCTGGTGATGTTTACACGCGATTCCGGATTTGCCAGCGCCAGAAACTGGAGCGCCAGCAGGACAACTTGAATCAGAACGACCACGCTCATGACAATGACCATGGTGCGCTTGCGCCTGGTACCGTTGCGGCCCGAACCGGACCTGTCCCATGCGCGGCAGGGTGATGTATTTCTTCCCCACCCAGTAGAGCAGGTTGGCCGCTGTGATCGCGCACACTGCCAGGATGATATTGACCGGGCTGTATCCGGAGGCCGGGCGGTAAATAAAGATGGCCATGCAGATCACGACCAGGCCAAATTCAAGGTCCAGGAGCCCATCCTGGTAAATCGACCGAAAAGCCTTCCGCTCGATCTCTTTTAGGTTGAGTTGGGATGACATGGCATTCTCCTCTTCTTGATTATACTTTGTAATGCAAAGTTATTTGCATTATATAGTATACAAGTTTTTCTGTCAAGAGGAGGAGAATATTTGGAAGAAATCCCCCATCACCCTGCAGGGTTACGATCCCAGCGTTGTGATCGGCCGGCACTGCAGCAGGTACAACTGCCCGGCGGCATAGGCGCATTCCACGTCCACCGGGCGTTCCATGGCTGTTTCCAGCGTCTGCGCCAGCTTCGCAATTTCCACCACCTGCTGCTCATTCAAGCAGGTGGCCTGGCGCAGGAAGCGCGGCACATCCACCTCGTGGGTGCCCCCCGGGGTACTGACGGTCATCCGCTGCTTGTTGGCGATCACCTGGCTGGTCACCGCCCAATCCGACTTCCGCACGATAAACGTATCCGGTGTGACCGTCCCGCCGACGATGCTTTCACCCAGTCCCCAACTGGCGTTGATCATGATCTCCGCACGGCTGCCCGAGGTCGGGTTGGCGCTGAACGCCACCGCGGCCACATCCGCCACGACCAGCTGCTGAACGAGTACGGCCAGGTGCGGATGCTCCAGGGAAAGCCCCTGCTGGCGGCGGTATTCCAGGGCGCGTTCAGAGCGGGCCGAATCCCAGACGCGCGTGATGGCTTCCATGATGGCCTCCGCGCCGACGATGTTCAGATAGGTTTCATGCTGCCCGGCGAAGCTGGCGGTGGCCCCATCTTCATCCACGGCCGAAGAACGCACCGCCGTGACCAGGGTCGAAAGGCTCTGGCATGCCATCAGGTCGGAGATGGCGTTATCGATTTCATTGCGCAGATCAGATGGATGCGCCTCATCCAATACCGACGCCGGTATGCTGAAGCCATCTGGCACGCGGTAATATTGGCGGGCCAGGCGGCTGAGATTGGCCGCCTTGCCTCCCACCAGCGCAGCATCAAAGGATTTTGGATCACCCAACCAGAGCAGGTTGTTCATACTTGACTGCCTCAACGACCACGCGCACGGTACCGGCATCTCCATCTACTTCCAGGAGCTGACCGTCTTTGAAGGTCGTCGTCGCATTGCCCGCGCCGACCACCGCCGGGATGCGGTACTCGCGTGCCACCACGGCGCTGTGCGACAATACCCCGCCGGAGTCGGTCACGATGGCCACAGCCGTGGCGAACAGCGGCGTCCAGGGCGGCTCGGTGGCCGGGGCCACCAGCACATCCCCGCGCTGCAGTTTGCCCGCTTCCGCCAGCGAGTGGATCACCCTGGCGGTGCCGCGCACCCGGCCTGCCGACCCCGCCAGCCCTTTGACCATGGTTGCATCGAGATTGCCTGTGTTGCTCGGGGCCATTTCCCCTTTCATCAAGGCGCGCACCATTGGGCCAGCATCGCCCATATCAAAGGCTGCCACTGTGCCCAGCATCGCCGGCGGGGTGACGTGGCTGAAACGCTCCATCTCCGCATTGGATTTCTGCACCAAGTCACGCAGGGTGGGGGCAAGTTGCCCGTCCTCCAATTCTTCCGGCGTCAGGTACCATATATCCGCCGGTGAGTCCAGCAGCCCTTCCTTCGCCAGTCGTTGGCCAAATTCCACCACCAGCCGGTGTAGATGATAGAACAGGCGCTGGTCGATCCAGACGTTGTGGTCTTCATGAACGACCGTGGCGGTCTGGGCCGCCTTCAACAACATTTCAAAGCGGTCGACAACCGGCTGCGGATAGCCTGCCAGTTTGCGGCGCGCCTCGGCTACCGCTTTCTCGCGCCCGGCGGCCAGTGCGGCCGGGTCCATTCCCGGGCGGGGTTCCGCCTGCGCCAGGTCGGCTTTCAGATATTCGATTGCCGGGGTCGGGTCTTCGATCCAGCTTGGCTCCCCGAGTGCAAAGGTGGCGCTGAGGCGCTGGCCATATTCAGCCAGCCACTTGCGCAGTTCGGCCAGGAACACCTCACTAGCCGGGCTGGACTCCAGGGCGGCCATCACCTTGTTTGCGGGGGTTTCGGAGATGATCCGGCGAACCTCCGGCTCGGCCAATGCCTGGCGGCTCAGGTCCCACAGCCAGCGGTCGCCTTTCATGGTCAGGTTATCCAGGCCCTGTGTCAGGATCAGGGCATCCAGCGTGCTGGAGCCCTCGAATAATTCACGGTACAACTCCTCGTACTGGCTCATGGCAAATAGCATCGGCAGGACGATCCCATGCAAGCTGCCCATGCGCTCGGTGCGCTGCAGGGCTTCCTTCAGGTGGAGGCGCCATTGTGCGAGGCTCAGGTTGGGCAGGTCGGCATTCGCGAACCAGGCGATATGCCCCTTGATCTCTGGCAGAATTTCATCGTACCAATAAGAATTGAATTTCTCGATAATGGGATTGTTGGCGGCCTCTTGCTGCTTGGTCATCCCGGCTGTCATCCGGCCCATCACCCGCTTGAACATGCCCGGGGCGGCCTGGTTGAGCAAGCCCATCGCCTTCATGACCGCATCCGGTGGCGCGGCCGTTGGGGCCATGCCGGTATATTCATAAGTATTGATGCGCGCAAGGCGGAATTTGACGGGCAGGGCGGCCTGCTCAAAGCCGACATTGAAACCCGCGAAAAAGGCGCCTGCGCCGGAGTGGATCAGGGGTAGGACGGGCGCCTTGGCGGCGGGGAAACGCGACCAGGTCAGTTTGGCATCCTGCGGATCATCCCAGGTTACCGGGAAATCGGGCGGGGTGGGGATGGGCTGGCCGGGTTTTGGTGCGGACGTGCTTGAATTGGACATTTCAGTTTCCTTTACTGGTATGGGTTATATGGACTAATTTGATATATTTACTCTTAATATATTGTACCAGTATATCCTGCCACAATCCGGCCCGGTTCGGCCAACAGGACTAATGGGGGGCTGCTTGTGGCTTTTCTGGTTGATTTCAGCCCGGAAGTCCCCCCGGGCTGCTTCACCCGTTTAGGGTTGTGAATGTGCTCAGACCGTCAGCACCACGATGCCGGCGATGGTCAAGAGAGCGCCCACTCCGGTCTTCCAGGTCAATGGCTCGGCGCCGAAGATCACGCCCATCAGCACGCCGAAAAACGGGGAGGTGAACGCGATCGGCATGACCTTGTTCAGCGGTGCGCCCTGGATGGCGGCATAATAGCACAGCATGCCGATCGACCCGGCCACGATCCCGCCGCCGATGACCATCATCAGGATGGCTTTTGTCCCGGCCTGCGGGAGCGTCCTCCACTGCGGGAGCGAGACCGCCCCCAGAACGACCAGTGCCACCGCGGTGCGGATGGTGATGCCCATTTGCGGGGAAAGTCCGCCCAGGTGCAGGCCTTTCTTTTCGAAGTAGCCGCCGATCCCCCAGGCCATGGCGGTGATCAGGGCAAGGAGTTGAGGTTTCATTTTTGTCCTTTGCATGGGAAAGAAGGTGGGTTGTTATTTCATTTTACTCCACCCCCGCCAATATTCGCCGTTTATTCCTGAGACTCTGCCGCCGAAACCTCCGAGATCTTCAAGATCTCGGAGGTTTCGGCTGAAATCTGGAGATTTCGGACTTTGTATTTATTCGCCCTCCACCCGTGCAATGGCTGCAGCAACGGCACCGGCGGTATTCGCCAGGAGCGCCAGCTCGTGTGGTTGGTAAGGCCGGCCATCGCGTCGTGCGCCCAGGCTCAGCCGTCCCACAGTCTGCCCTTTGTGCTCCAGGGTGATTGTCGCTTCGGGAGGCTTCTGCCAATCGCCCAGGCTGTGCACCAGTTGCATTTTCCCGTCTCTCTGCAGGTGAATGGCGCCTCCGCTGGCATTGTAGGCGCTGGCAGCCTCATCAAGCAGGCGCCTGGCGCTGGCATCGGCATCGTTCATCTCGATAAAGACCTTGACCTGCCCGGCATATTCCTTCCAGCGCTGCTCCGGTTTAACTGCTTCCTTGAAGCGGGAGTCGACCGCTCTCTGCAGCCAGCCCTTGAGCGGATCGAAGACGGCGACAACGATCAGCGTCGTCAGGACCGTGGCGGCCTGGGATTGGCTGCCGGTCAGGCCGGAAAACATGGTCTGGGTGACCCGGATGGATGCTGCAATAAAACCAGCCAGGATGGCGGTGAGTGGAACATACACCAGGGTCCGGCGGATAATGATGTCGATGTCGTACAGGTGATAGCGCAGAATTGCAACCCCAATGGAAAGCGGCAGGAACAGGATGCCAAGGCTGAATAAAACGCTCAACCAGGCTGGCGCGTCGGTCCCGATAAACAGCAAGTCGGAAAGTGTATAAACTGCGATGAAAATGACGCAGGCGTACAGGAACCACTTGATCTGGGCGCGCTCGACCTTCCCGGAACGGCGGTAGCGCACGAAGACGGAGGCCGCGCACAAGCCGACCGTTATCACTGTGAGGATGGTCCACGGAACCTGGACGGTTTGGAAAGAAAGGCCAGTAAAGGCATGCCCCTGCAGCAGCGGGTTGGGCAGGGCCAGGTTGGTGACCGGATCCTGCCAGGTGGGGGAAAGGAGTTCAAACACCATGAATGTGGAAAAGAGCAATGCGATCAAACCCACCACCCAGCGCCAGCGCCGCGAGAGCAGGCTCCCGGTCGGAAAGAGCAGCAGGGTCAGCAGCAGCGGTCCGATCAGCAGCCACCAACTCCAACCGTTCAGCCATCTTACCAGGTAGGTCAGGAAAGTCGGCTGACTGTTCGGTCCCGCCAGGTTATCCATCAAAACTGGCAGCGCATAGGCCAGCGCGATCGTCATCAGCAGCCAGCCGATGCGGTTGCGCTTCAAACGCGACAGGATCAGCGCGCCGACAACCCCAAAGGCGATACCAGTGAGGGCATTCAAGATCGCCAGTAGGACACCCGAGGCGCTTGAGCGTGTGGCGGGCAGTTCCAGCGTCAGCACAAGGGAGAAAAGCGCGCCCCCTGCCACCAGGACACACAGCGTCCAGGGCAGCCAGGCAAGTTTTTTGCGGTTCATCTGGCACCCGCCGCTAATAGTCTGGGAATTTTCAAGCCCATTTGGAATGACCGCCAGGCGCGCATTTTACCAGGGATCACTTACCGCTTTTCTGAAAGACCCGGAACCCATAGCCGAGCAGCGCGGCAGCTCCGAGCAGGACAACGACAATGGAAAGGGGATAGGTGAGCGTCCCAAAATTAACCAACCCGGCCAGGGTATTGAGCAGGCCTTCCAGGATGAACACCCAGCCGATCCATTGTGAAAAAACCTTTTTTGTAATCGTCAACCAGCCGGTGATGATCCGGCCGAGCAGCCCGGAAACGATGCTTGTGATAATAAGGGCATTGTCAAGGCCGGTATGCCCGAGGATGTCCAGCTTGAATCCCAAGGCTACCAGCGCAGCCAGGATGAGCAGCACAATACCGATCAGCCCGAGGCTGCCGGAACGCTGGGTGGTATGGACGGCCGGAATGCCGAAGATGAACAGGAGTGCGGTGATCACGCCCAGGATGTGAAAAAGAGTGGAATCGCTGCCGAAGAATACGATCAATGAAATAACCGCCCCGACGATCAGTGCTAATCCCTGTATGCGGCGAATGGTCATATTCAACCCTTCCAACGTAATGCTGGTATATGATAACCTTGGTAAACTATATCATAATAAACGTGTTTTTCCCATAGGACAAAAGGGGGACTGAGTGGGGATCTGACCGTACCCTTTGTCCCTGCGAGATGCTTCGGAGTGCCTCCGGAATGCGGGGACACCCGGAAGGACCGGGAACTGGGCGCCGGGTACATTTTTCTGGAGCACATTACCTGCATCGGCGTTATAATCTTTTTTTGCTGCAAAACACCTCTTCATCTGGGGGACCGAGGCTGAGGAGGAAAACCAACCAACAAGGAGTATTGAATGCACAGGTTATTGGTAATTGCTCTGGCAGCCTTATTAAGCATACCTGCCGGAGGGTTGAAGGTGGTTTCTGGACCGATAATGGTCTCTACGGGGAATATTTACTATGTTGCAACATCTGGCAGCGATGCCAATCCAGGTTCACTCTCCCAACCATGGCAAACCATTAACAAGGCTGCCGGGATGGTTAATGCTGGCGATACCGTCTTCATCCGCGGGGGGACCTACCAGGAAAGCAGCACATTTTATACCAGCGGCACGCAAACAGCCCCCATCACGATATCCGGTTATCCTGGTGAAGTTGCGACAATTGATGGGAATGCTTATCAAATTCCTCCCAAGAAATCCGGGGGCGCCCTGATCCAGGTCTATGGTGATTGGGTTATTATTCGCGATCTGACCTTCACCCAGTCAGGTGATCAAGGTGTCACCACCCATGGCCTCCACGATACGATCGCGAATGTCTATTCTCATCATAATTGGGGCTGGGGCATCTTCATGACCGGGGATTATGATCTCACCCGGGACTCCCTGGCATGGTCGAACAGCATGATGAACGAAAACTTTGTCATGACGGTTGGCTGGGCGGGTGGCGTGAAATGTGCCCGTTACCCCGATTACTGCACCATCCGTAATACCCGGTCGTGGGAAAATTGGGGGGAAGGAATAAGTGCAAAGGAATCCCTGCATACCACCCTCGAAGGCAATACTTCGTACGATAACCAGGCGAACATTTACGTCTCTGATACCAAATACACCCTGGTTCAGGGTAATTTGGATTACTGCACACCAGGAAATATACTCGATCCCTACGTACTCCAAACCGGTATTTTGGTCTATGAAGAACTTGGTGTTCCCATCCCATTGGGGGAAAACGGCACAAGGTACCCTTCGTCCGACAATACATTCCTGAACAACATCATCATGGGATGTGATAATAATCTTTTTGCCACGCAGGAACAGGCCGCCAACAACCTGTATGCATTCAATACATTTGTTAACAGCGATACGGATCTGCCGGGCTACGCGGCCAATGTCCAATTCATATCCGGGACGGCCCCCAACCAGCGCTTCGTCAATAATCTGGTTTATCAAAGTGACGCCATCGCTATTCTGCAAATGGATCAGCCGGGGATCATATCTTTCTCCAATAACCTTTGGTCCAAAGCCCCGCCTGCAGACTTCCTTGCTGCCGGACCAGGCGATGTGATTGGCGACCCAAGATTATCCATGCTGGGTTCTCCTTATTCTCCCGATTGGTTCAAATTAACCGCTCAGTCTCCTGCCATAAACAGCGGAAAATTTATTCAAGAAACGAACGTGGATTTTTTGGGCGCCTATCGTGGTGCATTACCGGATATAGGAGCATGGGAATATGCTCCGTTCCAGGGAATAAGAAACTTCCTTCCAATGATCCTGGGAATGAAGTGACTCTCCCAATCATGCCGCCCGGCCGCCTCCCCGCCGCTGCCGAAACCTCCGGGTTCTTTAAGAACTCGGAGGTTTGAAATGGTGATCACGAAGAACGTGTGCCCAAAAGGGCATACCTGTCCGCACCCCACAGGGGCGCAGGGTAGGCAGGGAAGCCCCCAGAATGGGGGTAGGGCATATTCCCGCGCTTCTTCAAATTATTGCGTTGGTAGTCGCCGGCCTCATGTCTTGGGTTGGCGACATTCTTCTTTCGAAAGAATGTATGCTTTTTATTTTTTGGGTGGTCGGTAATTGGGCGTCTTTTTCGCGGCTGCGTCGATCTCCTCAGGGGTCAGGAGTACCGTGACCTTGGCAGTGGCGGCTCCGGCGGCATTGACCGTCAGGGAAACAGCTGCCATCGTGACGTTGTCCGGCGCGTCAACGATTGCGAATAAATCGGTGTCGCCGAAGGCATAGTAAAAAGCCTCCACTTTAGCACCGACCGACTCGTATAACTTTTCGATGGCTGCGCGTCGACTGGAACCGCCTTCCTTGAGTAACCCCTTGAGTCCTTCACCGATATAGTTGGCTTGTACAAGATATTTTGACATTTGAATCTCCTTTGGAAGTAGGTGTGTGTCTCTTGGGAGGTACACTGACGAATAGTAATATTATTACAGGTAAAACCAGTTTTTCGGGGCTGAATCAACTGCGGGCGAGGCGCTTTTAAAGCCTTGACCAAGTCCAAAGGGGCCTGAAGGATCGGCGGCTGGTTGGGCGATCATCCCCGGCTCTCCTGTCTGGATTTTGCTTTTGAATTCGTTGTCCTTAATGTTGCCAGACCTGGTTTATTTAAATCTTCCAGGAGTCTGTTGCGAAAGACCGAGACAGCCAGGCCGACCGCAAAGAGCACCTGCAGAGCATACCAGACCGGTTCGTATACCAGGACATATTTCATACCCGCCTGGAAGCCTTGGATCAGGGGCTGACCTGCCAGGCGAAAATAAATCTCGTTGATAAAGAGATCTACAAAATAGGCCGCCATAAGCAGGCTCACGCCGAGCACATACGGGCGTATTTGCTGTTTTTCCCGTGGTTCCAGGATTTTTCCATAGCGGTACAGGATCGCAAAGAATCCCGCTCCGATAAAGAGGATATTTGGCAGAAGGTCCAGAGAATATGGCCAATTGCCCGGGTTGAGGAAGATATTGACATTGAAAGCCATGAAGAGGGTTAATGGAACCAGCAGCACCGCCAGCCAGAAAGTCCAGAGCGGGGTGAAGCGGCCGTCAGGAAAGACATACAGCACGATCAGCCCACACCACAACAGCCAGCCCAGCAGGGCAGCCGGGTATTGCATCCAGGGAGCAATGGATACGCCCCAGATGAACAGCGGGTTGCCCCAGATGCCCGCAGCCGCGAATACCGATAGGAGCATGGCCATCAACACAGCCATCACGTGGTCGCTGTACCGTCGCAGCAGCAGGAAGCCCACTACAAAAAGAGCCAAAGCGCCGAGGATCCGCACCGTGGTAAAAAGAAAAGCATACCCTGAAAGGGAAAAACCGGCTTGAAGAACCACATTCTGGTAATCGGCATGGGTCTGAACGTCCTGTGCGGTCATGGTCGGAAAATAGCGGGTTAACTGGGCCGCTGGTACCCGGTCCCATACATTCAAGCTGTATACGCTGATTGCGAAAGAGAACAGGCTGACCAGGGTGATCAAGCCCCAGGCGAGAAGGACGATAACCCGCCTGGTGCCCGCCAAGCGCAGGCTGAAGGTTGGCATGAATTTCCCTGCCAAACCAGTTTGTGAAAGCTCATTTGGTGTATTCATTGGAAACCTCCTCCGTATGGAATTAAATTTCTGGGATTATATCATAATTTAGACCTTAATTGTATAAAATTATCTTGGATGGATATTATGTCATTGCCGGGAGGTTGTTCATCTCAGACTTCCGAAGTCCTGGAGACTTCGGAAGTCTGAAAAATGGTGAACGGTTGGCTTATAATATTCACACATTGAAGCAGACCAACCTCTCCAACCTTCTCTCCTCCATTTTCTCAGCCGGTACCTTTGCGTCGTTTCGTTATCGCAATTACCGGCTTTGGTTCGTCGGCCAGCTTTTCTCACGCGTTGGCAGCTGGGTGCAAAGCATTGCCCAGGGCTACCTGCTCTACACCCTGACCGGTTCGGCCGCCTACCTGGGGTACGTCACCTTCATCTCCGGGCTGCCCTCCTGGCTGCTCATGCTCTACGGTGGGTTGATCGCCGACCGGTTCCCGCGCCGCACCCTGCTGGCCATCACCCAGGCCGTCAAGATGCTTCTGGCTTTCATCCTGGGCGGACTGGTCGTGCTGAAATGGGTCCAGCCCTGGCACATCCTGGTGCTGGCGCTGCTGCTGGGCGTGGCCAATGCGCTCGATACCCCGGCGCGCAAGTCCATCGTGGTCGACCTGGTGGAGCGCGAGGACCTGACCAATGCCATCTCGCTGAGCGATACCATGTTCTACGTGGGTGCCATCATCGGCCCGGCCATTGGGGCGCTGGTGTACGCGCTGACCGGTCCGGGCTGGTGTTTCTTCCTCAACGGCTGCACTTTCGTCGTGGTCATCATCGTCTTGCTGATGATGCGCATCCCCTTCCACCCGCCGGCCGCCCCAACCGGTTCGGCGCTGTCCGCCATGGCCGAAGGGCTGCGTTACGTCCGCTCCAACCGCCTGGTCCTGACCCTGACCGGCGGCGAGCTCCTGCTCAACATGATCGGATACGGGCCCACCATCCTGCTTCCGGCCTGGGCGGTGACCGTGCTGCACGGCGGCGTGGGCACCAACGGGCAGCTGCTCTCCGCCTATGGCGTGGGGGGCATCCTCGGCGGGCTGCTGATCGCCGTGCTGGCCAGCCGCAGGAACCGCGGCCGGGTGTGGACGCTTGGCAGTGCGCTCATGCCGCTGGCCATGTTTTCTTTTGCCCTGGCTCGCAGCCTGCCGGTCTCGCTGCTCTGCCTGGTCCTGGCCGGTTTCGCCTATGTCACCCTGGAGACCAACAACAGCACCATCGTACAATCCCTGGTGCCGGATGAGCTGCGTGGTCGGGTGGTCGCCCTGTTGGCGCTCATGTACACGGGCGGGTTGCCCCTGGGCGCCCTGGCGGTGGGCTTGCTGGCGGATCGTTTCGGCGAGCCTGTCACGTTTGCCGTCTGTGCGGTCGGCCTGCTGTTCTTTGCCGCCTTGATCTGGTTCCTGCGTCCCGAGGTCCGCCGGATTGACTGAATGCCCCAGGATCAACGCCAATGCCACGAATATTCGAATTTCACGAAAATTAATGGACTTGTCATCTCCCTGGTGACAGTCACATGCCTAACTAACCACTTGATTTTTCCATTTTTCGACCTAAAATAAGTGACAGGCTGGAGCCGCAACAGCCATCAGCCCACATTCCCGCCTGGGGGATGATTTTGCCCGGGGGGATACCCGGCAGGCCAGGGTAATTCGAGCGTGTTTCCTTGTGTACCTGTGTACCTGTTTACCTGTCTCCCTGTCCATCACAAGGTTGTGCAGGAAGATCAAGCCCAGCGGGTGATCGTGGAGCGGATTTACTCGATATTCCCCTTACGCACTGAGCATGGTTTGCGCGATAATTGGGGTGTCACTGCCAAGGCCTCCTCACCGCTGTGCTTCTTCACCGCCGCAGGAAAATTGACCATCTCAAGGAGCTATCCATGGGTTATTTCCTGAAACGAATCTATTTCTTTTACCTTAAACCGTACTGGAAACAGGTCCTGATCCTGCTTGCCTGCTTCGCCTGCATGATCGCTTTCTACACGGTCTTTCCGCTGGGGATCAAGTTCCTGATTGACATGGCCATCACCCCGCATGATGCCAGGATGCTGGTTTTGCTCATCATCGGCCTGGTGGTGCTGTATCTGGTCTATTATGGCGGGGTGCTTGGTTCCGATTATGTGACCTCCTCCATAACCATGCGTTTGATTAATGACTTGCGGCTGAAGATGTTTGACCACCTGCAGCAATTGCCGGCCAACTTCTATACCCGCACGCAAAGCGGTGAGGTGATCACCCGCTTCAGTACGGACAGCAATGCCCTTGAGAATGCTCTCTCGTTTTCGGTGCTCCCGGCCTTCCAATATGTTCCGCAGGTGATCATCAATATCGTCGTGCTCTTCCTGCTGGATGTGCGCCTGGCAGTATTGACCACCCTGCTGCTTCCCTTGAGCTTCATATTGCCGAAGATCATGGTGGACCGCGCCTCACGTCTGACCAGGCAGCGCCGCTCCCAGGAAGACGGCATCTCGAATGCTGTCCAGGAATCCTTCCAGGCCCATACCGTCACGCGCAGCTTTGGGCTGCGTTCCTTCCTCACCTCCGGCTTTGCCAGTCAGCTCAAGCAACTGACCCGTACGGCCACCCGCTCGAACTTTGCCACCTGGCTGACAGACCGGGCGGCCCAGGCCGGCCAGTGGCTGATCCAGTTGGTGGTCATCGCGGTGGGCGCCGCCCAGGTATTTAAGGGCACTCTGTCGGTTGGGTCGCTGGTCGGGTTCATATCCCTGCTAAACACTCTTTCATGGGCAGTTCAATCCATTGCAACTGCCCTGGCGGGATTTGTCCCCGCTGTGCCCAGCCTGGAGCGGATCGAGTCCCTGCTGAACGAAAAGATATTGGTCAGCGACATTTCCACCGTATCCCTGGGGCACTTTTCTGATCAGATTCGCTTTGATAATGTCGGTTTTAGTTATGCCGGACCGGGTGGAAAACCCAACTTGGAAAGTTTGAATTTTTCCATCCCATTCGGAAGCTCGGTCGCCTTTGTCGGACGGAGCGGGTCAGGGAAAAGCACTGTCCTGAACTTGCTGATGCGTTTCTATGATCCCGACCGGGGCCGCGTCCTGATTGATGAGAATGACATCCGCCAGGTGAGCCTCGCTTCGCTGCGTTCTCAGATGGGTGTGGTGTTCCAGGACACCTTTCTGTTCAACATCAGCCTGCGCGAGAACATCCGCATGGGCGCCTCTGGGTGCCTCGGATGCTGAAGTGGAGCAAGCCGCGCGCCTGGCTGGGGTGCATGAGAATATCATCTGCCTGCCGGAGGGCTATGACACACTGGCCGGAGAAAGTGGTAAGCACCTCTCGGGGGGACAGCGCCAGCGCCTGACGCTGGCACGTGCTCTCCTGCGCCATCCGGCCATCCTCCTGTTGGATGAATCCACCTCCGCCCTCGACCCCGAAACGGAAAAGCTCATCTATGAAACCTTGCACGCCCTGCGCGGTTCCTGCACCATCCTGTCGGTCACACACCGGCTGGCACCCATCACAGATATGGATCAGATCATCGTCATGAACCAGGGCCGGCTTGGCGAGCAGGGCACCCATGCTGAATTGATGAGCCGGAAGGGGCTGTATTATTCCATGTTCACCTGCCAGAGCGGGTTCAATGTCAGTCCAGACGGACGCTATGCCGAGGTGACGCCGCAGCGCCTGAGCAGCCTGCCGCTATTTGCCGGGTTGGAGCAGCCGGCCCTGGAAGACCTGGCTGCCATGTTCGTGTCCGAGCGTTTCGAAGCCGGTCAGACCGTGGTGCGGCAGGGCGAGCCGGGCGAAAAGTTTTACGTCATCGTGCGCGGCAAGGCTGCCGCCGCCATCCAGGGTCCGCTGGGGCAGGTTTCCCCACCAACTTTCTGGCAGGATGGTGATTTCTTTGGCGAGATCGCCCTGCTCGGCGGAGGCCTGCGTACTGCCACCGTGCGAACCCTCCAGCCCACCCTGTGCCTCTCCCTGCAGCGCCAGCATTTTCTGAGCATGCTTGGGCGCCATCCTTCTTTGCGGTCCACCATTGAAGAGGCCGCCAGGCAGAGGCTTGCAGGACAAAATTAAAGGATGGAAACGACCTTTGCGCAGGCGGTGGAACGGATTGCATCTTCCAGGCTCCTAACATGTCATTGCGAGCCGTTCTTTGGCGAAGCAATCTCCTCGTCATAAGGGAATTGCTTCGCCTGCGCTTGTTGCGGATGGAAGGATCGGGTCTCGGCACCTGCACTTGCGGCGCAGGTGCTAGTGTACAATCATGTACGCGCCGGGTTTTATCGCATAAAGTACTTGCGTGAGCTGCCATGCCGGATAGAAAACAACATCTGCCGGAAGTACGGTCCTTCCTGGAAAAGCATTTCTCAAGCCGATCCTGGACGTTTGCCATTCCGCAGGGGACCGGAAACGAAACCTACCTGGCGACCGGCCGCGAGCAAATTTTCTTCGTCAAGCTGGGCGTTCAGATCTGCCAGGTACCTGGCCATGGACTCGCTTGGCCTGGTACCCCGGGTGTTGGCGGTCGGGCACCTGCCGGATGGTACGCCCATCGTGGTTCAAGCTTACCTCGCCGGCCGAACACCTTCTCGAAAAGATTATCATGCCAATCTTGAGAAGATCGCCGCCATCATCCATAAAACACATCAAAGCGAAGAAGTACAGCGGGTGCTGCCTGAAGTTTCCTCCAGTCTCTACAGTATGGTTGGATTGGAGATGCTTACCCATCTTCGGCAGAGATGGGAACGCCATCGCGCCCAGGTTCCGGAAGTGGCCGGTTTTGTGGATGAGAGCCTTGACCAGCTTGAGCAGCAGGTAGGGGATTTTCAAGGGACTGGCCTGGTGGCCTCGCATAATGATATCTGCAATGCCAACTGGCTCATCACTGCGGATGGACAGCTCTACCTGCTGGATTTGGAGTCCATGTCGCTGGAAGACCCTGCCGTGGATATCGGGGCAACGCTTTGGTGGTACTACCCACCCGGTCTGCGGCAGAGATTCCTGGAATTGGTCGGGCATGCCAGCGACAGGGAGTTTGAAAAGCGCATGCAGGTGCGTATGGCCATGCACTGCCTCCACATCACGCTGCCTCGCGAACACAGCTTTGACAGGTTTGACCCGGCTTCCTTTGCGGAGGAACTGGTTGACTTCCGGGCCATCCTTGCCGGTGAAGAAAACCCGCAAGGGTACGATGATTGAATATACCTTTCACAAGTGTAAAGCAGGCTAAACGGCGGCGTTCCCCAATCAATTCGCGGGGCAGGCTGATGCTCCGCCGCCTGGCCAGTCTGCACGTTCTTGGAATTGGCGGATAATAGGAGCAGGCTGATATGGATCACCTGATTGTCCCCGCAGTTCCTGACCTTGATCCCCTGGCAGGGCAATGGTGATATAATTAGTCCACTTATCCTAGGATAGTGGTATGGGAACGCCAGTCCTTTATAGGACTGGCGTTTTTGTGTCATTTACCTGCGAGTCGAACCAAGAGGCGATCATGAAATTCCTAATCGGCGATACGGTCGTTCACAATACATATGGCATCGGGAAAATCGTCCGGCTGGAAGAGCAGACCTTCTCGGGTGAGAAGACACTCTACTACGTGGTGCAGGTCCGGGACCTGACCGTCTGGGTTCCAGTGGACGACCAGGTGATGAGTCGGCTGCGGCCCCCGACGCCGCAGGGCGAGTTTTCCAGGTTGTTCTCCATTTTGAGCGAGCCCGGCGAAAGCCTGCCGGACGACCGGCTTGAACGGAGGACGTACCTGGTGAAAGAATTGAAGGATGGAAAAGCCGAATCCCGCTGCCGGGTGATTCGCGATCTGTCATATTTCCAGTATATAAAGCCGCTCAACGAAAATGACAGGTTTGTGCTGAAACAGGCCTCGGATTCGCTGCTCGGCGAGTGGGGATTCTCCCTGTTCATCCCGCTGGCGCAAGCTCAGGTGGAATTGAATGACCTGTTGATGAAACCCTCCCTGCCGCTTGTCAAATGATGACGAATCTGGGCGGTTGGACAGAGCAACGATAGTATTAGATCGAGAATCAAAGATCCCCTCAAGGGGATCTTTTAAATAAAAATCGCATTTTGAATGCCAGCACTCAAAATGCGGTTCTGCAAAAATTCTCGGAAAGTTTTTTACTTCACTTCGATCGATTGTTCCAGCATCCAGCTTTCCCTGGTGGGGGTGAAGCTGCCGCCGGGCATCTTTCCAAAAGCGCTTACGAAACGACCTGCCCGGCTATTTACCGCCCAACTGCGCGATCGCTGCCGGGATACCGCCATCAGCCGGGGACTGGATCTCGAAATGCGAGACCTTGTCGCCTCTCACGGTGACGACATAGCCATCATCCACCAACACCTTTTTCTTGGTGGCCGGGATGGTGGGCATTCCGGGCAGGCTCAACGGGCCTGTCTGGGTGCCGCTCCATTTGACCTTTACCCAGGCTCGATCACCGTCCACCTTGAGATTCTCGATATCAATTTTGAAATCAGGAAAGGCGGTCAACAGCCCGGCCGTTACTTTCAGGGCTTCCGTGATCGGGATTTCCTTTGGCAGCACACCCCCGCTGGCCATGGCATCCGCTGTGACCATTGTGTTCACCTTGTCAAGGTTGGTCATATTCAAAACGACATCACGTGCAACTTGTTCGACGCTCATAAGATACTCCTTCCAATGTTTTATTATCTGATAATTTAGATAATATAACACTAAATATATTTCTTTCCAATGGTACGGTACTCCTATCCCCGGTGGGTACCTCGGATCCTCCGCCGAAAGGGCTTTTCTCAGGGGCAGCCGCTTAAATAAGGACCGCATTTTGAGCCTTGCACTCAAAATGCGGTCCTTTTCTACTTTTCAGACAATTCTTACTTCACTTCGATCGATTGGATCAGCGCGTCCAGCTTGGCCAGGTCGGGCGTGAAGCTGCCGGCGGCCTGTTGGTCCAGCCAGGTGACGGTCTTCGCCAGGTAGGCCGGGAAGTCATTCAACTCGGTCGCCTGCTGCGCGCTGACCTGGTTGTTGGCCGGCAGGTCTGGATGCGTTACCGGCAGTACGGCGGCGATATAGTATTTGCCATCCTTGGTCAGCCCCTGGAAGGTGTAGATCAGCTCGAAGTTGTTGATCGGCAGGGGCGCCTGGTCGAACTGTGTCAGAAAGCGCACGCCGCTGCCGCTCTTGAAGTCCAGGTACTTCACCTGGGCGTGCATCACCTGCTGGGCGTTGAACAGCGGCAGGAAAGGCATGATCTCAGCCGGCATCTGTGACAGGAGCAGGGCTTGCAGGTCTGTGGCTATCCGGCCGGCCCCTTCATTGAACCCCGCCAGGTCGGCCGCGGGGAAAATGAAGATCTGCGCTTTCATTAAATGGTCTGTCACCGGGTAGCCTTGCAGGGTCACGCGGCGGTACAGCGGCAGGACCTCCCAGATCGGCCCGCCCGCGCTGGCCGGCACCGCTGGGACCGTTTCGACGGTCTGATCCTTGGCCAGGCCGGATAGATCCAGGCTGATCTCACCGGGCGTGGTTGCCGGTGGCTGCGTGGCCGTGGGCGGCTGCGCCGGAAGCACGGTCGCCGTGGGCTGCACGGTCGGTAGGCTGGTGGCAATGTTCCCCGGCTGGCAGGCGGAGAGCAGCAGCGCCAGGATTGCGCTGGCGATCAACACGACGGATAAGGGATGGTGGGTCAATTTTTGGGTGTTCATGCTAATTCCTTTCTTTGCTTTATTTTTTGCTCTTTTGAGCCATACAAATTATACGTTGAACGGGTGGGATTTGTTCCCGGAGATGTCTGTGTTTCCTTGCGAAGGTTGGGCTGTACCACAGACTGTTGTAGATAGGAAGTATATATTATTTCCATAATTTTGCCAGGGATGGAACTTTCGCACCTGTACCTGCCGTCTCGCACCGGCGAGCCGCCGGTGTTCGCCTGTCCTGCCTGCACCTGTGGCGCAGGCACAGGTGGACGGACAGTCCAGGGCGGCACGAACGGTGCGGCGTCAGTGACGTTGCGATGCTTGCAAAAGGGTTACTCGTGGCGCAGGCAAGGTGGATTCACACACCTGTGAGCAAATACGATTATAAGAGTGCGGCTATCCTGGCGTTTGCCGGTGCCTCATGGGGACGATTTTGCCAGCCATTCGAATACATTGGTTGAAAAGCGCAGGTTATCGGCTTGATTCAAACCGGTGTTGTCCCACAGGTTGGCATCTGCGATCGTCAATGACTCTGCCTGCATCACATTCGCAGAAGGCGATCACCGGGTTCCCATTTTTATCCACGGAAGCCGCCTGGCTGGGTGGCGAGACCTGGAAGATCCCGCCTCCAGCGATGAATTGGATTGAACTCACACCGGAACACCCCCAGCACGGTGATGAGAATCCACCGCCGCCGCTCAATTGGCTTCGTCCTGCGGTGTTCTTCAGGTGGGACTGGTCCTTCACGGGCTGGCCCTCCGGTCTGGCTTCCGCCGCCTGCTGAGGCCGCTGCCAGGCCCCCCTCCAACCTGCTTCCGACCGGTGCCAGCACTGTTTTGTCTGCCTGGACGCTTTCCAGCTTTGCACCTTCCAGCAGGGTTTGCCCGCTGGCCAGGTTTTCCAGCGCGGCCGCGAATTCGTCCATACTCTGGTAACGCTCCTCCGGCTGCCTTGCCAGTGCCTTGAGAAGCACATTTTCAAGTCCTTCGGGCAGATCCGCCACGAACTGGCGCGGACGGGGCAGGGGCTCTCTGGCCTGTTTCAGCATGATGCCTGCGGGGGTGTCTGCGTCGTAGGGTTTGTGCCCGGTCACCAGTTCGTAGAGTACCACGCCGAGGGAATAGATATCTGACTGTGGAACGGCCTGGCCGGTCCATTGCTCGGGGGCCATGTATTCAGGCGTGCCAATACTCCTGCCGGTGCTGGTCAGCGAACCGGCCTGGCTGCTTTCCAGGATCTTGGCAATGCCGAAATCTGAAAGCATCGGCAGGCCGTTCTCGGTCAGCAGGATGTTGCCGGGCTTGATATCCCGATGGATGATATGATGCGCATGGGCGTATGCCAGTGCCTGGGCGATCGGCAGCAGGGTGTGCACGGCCTGCTGCCACGGCATCGGAATATCGGGCCTGTTTTTGAGGGTCCCGCTGGGAAGATATTCCATCACGAGGTAGGGAGCACCTTCAAATTTACCGTAATCGTGCACGTGAACGATGTTCGGATGCGATAACTGGGCCAGGGCCTTGGCCTCGCGCTCGAAACGCTTCAGCATTTCGTCGAGCATGGCCGGCGCAACCTGGTCTGTGCGGATGACCTTGATCGCCACATTGCGTTCCAGCAGCGTGTCATAGGCTTTGTACACCGTTGCCATCCCCCCCTCGCCAAGCTGCTCAAGGACCTGGTAACGCCCGAGCGATTGACCGATCAGGCTGGACATGTTAAACGCCCCCCTCCCTCGGACAGTAATGAGGAATACTGCGGTGCAGATGCTCTGTCATCCACCCTGCTCTTCCCAAATACTGCCTGGGGCTGTCCTGGCATTTCAAGGCGTGACCAGGAACCATGTCCCACCAATCCCCTGCCCGCTGGTATCTCCTGGCTTCTTGTCATTGACATAAGTGTAAAGAGGCGCTCCCAGGTATGTCGCCTGGTGGGTTCCGTCTGCAAGCAAAATGACACCCAGGTTTGCCTGTACAACGCCGGTGCCTGCCAGCAGTCTTGCGTTCGCCAGGACAGGCCTCCACACTTTCAGGCAGTCTGCTGCGCAGTTACTCTTGCCAGGCGTATCCTGCAAGGATAGATACAGGCTGTTGCCCTGGTCATCTGTCAGGAAAGAAACCGTATCTGAGACTTTCCTGATATTAATGGTGACATCTTGAACCAGTCCCGTCACTTTGAATGACGGAGCCACCATTGCCCCATTGACCATCACCGGGACATCCGGGCCGGGGAAATCCAATACACCGATTGGATCGTGATCTTCGTGCAGCATCGCGTAGAGTACCGGTGTGACAAGTTTCATGTTGATCCCAACAACCACGTTGGTATTGATCCCGTTTTTTATCAGGATTTCCCCGATATATTCACCCATCGTCCCATCTGGATTTTGTCTGTGGATGACCAGCCACCAATTTCCATTGCTGACAACCTGTGCAATGGTGACCGTTCCATTCTGAATTGCCTGGTCTGAAACAGTGATGGAAGGTTGAAGGACAGCCGGTTTCGCCGGGCTGCTGGCAGTCTGACCGCTGGTGATCTTGAACGTGCTTGCGATCATCTGCACACCCACCATGACCGGCTCGTCCGGACCAGGATATTCAAATGTCCCGATCGTTCCTTTATCCTCCAGGAGTTGCGCATACAGGGTCCCCTGGGCTTTGCCTGGATCCACCTGCACAGCCACCATTTGATTGTCGCCTTCCTTTACCGCGGCATGACCGATCGGCTGATCCGGCTTCCCGTAAGCATCCGTGGTGAAAATGACGATCCAGCCTGGATCAGAACTGACAACTTCATCCACCATGACCGTGTTGCCGGCCAATGCCTGGTCTGAAACTTTGACCATCAGGTTCATGCTGCCGGCGGAAGGTGTGGTCATGGCCATGTTGCCCGATTCGGTCGTTGGGGTATTCATTGCCGCGGGCTGGATGGTTACATTGAAGGCGGGTGCGAGCATGTTGCCATCGACCATCACGGGCACATCCGGTCCCGGGAATTCATATTTCCCCACGCTCCCGGCATCCACGTGCAGCATGGCATACATCACGGGGGAAGCCTGGGCTGGATCAATTTTAACGACAATATTTTTATTATCTCCGTTAACGAGTGGGGTTTCACCGATCGGATCTCCCAGGGTCCCGTTGGTCTGTTTATGGATCACCATCCAACCCGGACCCTGGCTGTAGGCATCCTGGACGATGACGGAGGTTCCATCAGATTTCTGATCCTGGACAGTAACCGACGGATTTGCGCCTGTTCCAGGCGGTGTGGGGGAGGGCTGCACCTGGTTATTCGCCTGGCCTGCCGAAGACAGCAAGGAACTGCAGGCTGTCAGGGCAATTAAAAATGGAAAGAGGAAAAATCTAAGCTTCGCGAAGATTGAATTCTTATTCATGGTCTCGCTCTCCATGCATCCTGCCGGCTGCTGATTAATTGTTTCAACCAATGTCTCAAAATATACCTGCCGCCGGAGATACCAGGTTTGAGGCAGTTTGATATATAAATTATTATAATAATTTAGATACTTATTGTCAATTTAGAAGAGTAAGGCCCAAAGGTACTAGCGATGGTCCCGGCCTGTAGTCCTTATCCGGGAATCCTTGCGAAGGTTTCAAGACCTTCGCACCTGTACCTGCGACGTCAGTGAAGCAGGCAAGGATACAAAATCCTAAAACCTCCCATCCATGCCATCCAACGGATCCACCCCCGGGAGGATCAAGGGCGGCAGGGAGGTATGCCACTCCAGCCGGTCCAGGCGGGCCACCAGGCTGTCGGCCATGAGCATGTCGTCGTGCAGAATTTCACCCTGCGGCCCCCTGCGTCCTTCCGGAACGCCCCAGCGCAGCGTGCGTTTCGGCCCCGGCAGGATCTCGCTCCGGCAGGCTTCATACTGCACCCGCACTTCGTCTGTCGGGCAGCAGTCCCGGAAGCGCCCCGTTTCAATGATTGAAAGGAAACGCCAGCCGATCTCGCTTTTCTCCTGCTGTGTGAACTTGACTGGCTGCACCCTCCCCGGGAAGGCTCGGTCGAGCATGGCCCACAACCCCTCGCCCACTCCGCTGGCATCGATGACAAAATGCTGGGGTTGCCAGGCTTCGCCCAGGCTCTTGAGCGCTCCAAAGAGCGCCAGGTGGTTGAGTCCGGTCCACTGCTGCCGCCTGACCGCCCGGTAGGTGGGAGCCTGGAGCAGCGCCAGGCTGGAGAGGTCGATCTCAACGATCGTCAGTGCGGCCGCGTCCCGGTCGGGGTTTTGCAGGGGCGGTCCGCCTGTCCCCACGAAGGGAGGCTGGGTCGCCCACTCGTCCTCATTGACCGTCATGCACATCTCATCCTGTCCGCCCACATCCAGCAGGAAGGCGTAGAGCCCGCCCGGGCGCGGCTGGTCTTGCGCCGGTTGGTCGCCCTGCATGAGTGCCCGGCGGGTTGGGTTGAACATGCCCGTCTCTGCGTCGATCTCCTCGCAGAAATACTGCGTCTTGATCAGCGGATGGTGGCGTCCCATCTGGCTGACCTGCTCATCCACGAATTTCCCATAGTGCGGGTTTTCCTTGCGCACGTCCTCGGCGGTGTAGAAGAACACTCTCTTCCGGCCGTCGGCCTGTTCGGCCAGGCGGCAGGACCGGGCCATCTGCGCCAGCAGGGTGGTCGAGGTCCAGACCGTCCCGCAGAAGAGCCGTGTGGCTGCCCGGCTGGCTGCCATGGGGGCAAAGTTCTTCGCATAGACAGCAGGCAGGATATCCTGGGCTTCATTGATGATCAATAACAGGTCGGCGGTGGCCCCGACCACGTTGGCCTGGCCGTCTCCGCTGTAGAAAGCCGCGCGGCACTCTCCGATCAACCGCAGGAAGTCGGAGCGCTTTTTCCAGCGCAATTGTGTCAGCAGGTTCCTGTCCAGGCGGTTTTCCAGCCGCAGGATCGCTCCGACGGTCTGGGGAGTGTAGGTCGGGTTCACTTCCACGATGCCGCGGTCCTGGAAATACATCCTGCGCATCAGGTAGGCTTTCAAGTGTGCCAGCAGTTCATCCTTGCCGGCCTGGCGAGGCATGATGACGACGAAATCCAGGCCCAGGTTGCAGCGCACGCTTTCCAGGATTGCCCGGGCGGGGGCAAGCTGGTACTCCCGCAGGGTTACCCCGCCGGCTTTGCGTGTGAAGTCGGCGAAGCTGTGCATCAGCTGCCAGTAATGGTTGTGGGTCATGCCAGCGACCAGTCTTCGTCCATGCTTTCAATGGCCTCCTGGATGGATCTCTCCACGCTGCCCTCCTTGCCCTGTATGCTGGCATTGCCGCGCAGCAGTGCGCCGATGCCGACCGAGATTCTGATCAACATGGTCAGTCGTTTCAAGTCTTCATTGCTGTAATCACCCGGGTCTAGCTGGGAAAAATGGCGTGTCAGCCGCCCGGCCAGGATGCGCAGGTTGGCCACTTCATCACCGGCGTCCGGGCTGCTCTTCTTCAGGTATCTTTTTTCCTCCCTGGTCCACCAGCGGGCGTAAAAACTGTTTTTGATCGGGTTGTTCTTGTCCGGGATGGATGGCATGGGGCAGTACTCCTGTGTCAGGTGCTGCAGTGTCAAGTGTTCCTGTGTCACGAGTCCAGCATCAGGTGAGTCGCTGGTCATCCACGCTGGTAAAGAAGAATAGGGAACGAATAACGAATACCGATTAACGAATACCGATTAACGAATTACGATTACCGAATAACCAATATCGCATCTGTTGTCACCGGGTTCCTGTCACCAGCAGGATAAGTGTGATGATCAGGGTCAGGACGGATAGTCCGCCTCCGCCGATCGAAAGGCTCATCAGCAATTTAACCTGGCTGATGATCTCGCGGATATCCTTCAGGTCCGCTTCGGTGCTGCAGCGCCAGCTTTCCAGCGCGGCAACTTTTTCTTTCAGGACGATAATGTCGTCGCAGGGAGGGGTGTGAGGGGTAGGCATAGGAATTCTCCTTTCTATGTCCTAATAAACCTAGAACATATTTTCTATTTTGTCAAGGGAAAAATGAATGTAAAGCCGCCAGCCTTCACACAATCTCAAAACAATCTGAACAGATTCCCAATGGATTCCAAATGAATTCTTAATACCTTTCCGCTATCCTGCGGGCAGATTGCGCCCAAACCGCCACCCCTCCTGCTGCCCAGACAGGCACTGCCGCTGCCGCCACCCCTGCAGCCGGCACGCAGTGCACACGCCCCTGCAACAGCCCCGAGGGTATCCTGGCGGGCTACATGGATGTGCAGCAGGCCAGGCTCCTCGGAATGACCGAGGCTGAATACCAGGCGCAGGAAGATGCCGGAAAGACCTGGCTGGAGATCGCCACGGCTCAGGGGAAGACCGCCGCCGAAGCGCAGACTCTGCTGGAAACGGCTTATTCCAATGCCATCGCCCAGGCGCTGGCGGATGGCAAGATCACCCAGTCACAGGCCGATTCCCTCAAGGCGCTCCCGGCCTCCGACCCTGAAATGGGCGGCAAAGGTCCGGGCGGCGGGCATGGTGAGCCTGACGGCAACAAGATCGTCCATGATTATCTCGAGGAAGCCTTTGCCAAGGCAGTTGGCATGACCATTGCTGATTTCGATGCCCAGGAAGCTGCCGGCAAGAGCTGGTCGGAAATTGCTGTTGCCCAGGGCAAGACCACGGCTGAAGCCGGGACCCTGCTGGAGACCGCCTGGAGCCAGTCGATTGACCAGGCCCTGGCGGACGGCAAGATCACCCAGTCGCAGGCCGATAACCTCAAGGCTGCCCCAGCTCCCACCTTCGCCAACGTAGGCGTACCTGGTCATGGGCAGCCTGGTGGTGTGGATAACGGTCAGCCCGGCAAACACCGCGGACGCGGCCCTGGAGGTCCAGGTGGTCCTTGCGGGAATGGAAGTGATACTATCCCCTCGGACACCACAACCTCACCCACTACGACTGGCTGAAAGCCACCCTAAGTCAGACCTCCGGGATCTTTAAGATCTCGTAGGTCTCGGATGGAACCGGCAGTGGCGCAAGGAGACCATTGCCGGTCTTTTTTATTTACGTATGGGTCCGGCATCGCCGTGCCCTGCAGCTCGGAGGTCTCTATAACTCCCTCAGCTTGTTCTCGGGATCCCCAGCCACCGGGGAGTTCGATCCAGGTATTCCTGGTATTCGTTCCCATATAGCGCCAGGCAGCCCCGTTCTTCATTGATTGCCTGGGACCTCAGCAGCAGGACGAGTACGGCCGTGAGCAGCAGGAAAATCCACGACGCTGAAGCGACACCCACCCCGGTGAAGATCAGGGAGAGGGATAAATACCCCGGATGTCTTGACAGGCGGTACATCCCGCGGGAAAAAACCTGGCCCGGCGGCGTGCTGGCGACAGTGATCGTGCTGGATAAGAACAGCGCCAGGCCCATCAGGTAGACTGCCAGGCCGTGCATACAACCAGGCCGTCCCCAGCTCTGAGTGGAAGGAAGATGGAGTATGCACCCAGGAGGATCTGGATGGCCGAAAAGACCGTGTAGATCCTTTTCTGCCCCTTCTCGCCCTGCCCGTCCCCCAGTTTCTTATAGATCTGGCCAGTGCCAACGGCTTTATCCAGCCAGCGGATGATGAGCGGCTGCAGTGGGAAGATAAGCATCATCATCCAGGCATTCCACAGTCCGATCTTGAATGCTGGTAACCAGGACATGCTTCAGCTCCTTTCTCACTTGATTATCGCGCCATTTCTCCCAAACCGTTCAATCTTCCTTACTAACCGCGAAGGTGGGACCCCGCTGAAGAACGCGGGACAGGCGAACGCTAAGAAAAATCTTATTAGATCTTCGCGAACTTCCTTTCTTCGCGGTAAGAGCCTTTAAACCGATAAAGCAGAATTGAGGCTTGAAATTCCGTAATAATATCCCTATAATAATTTAACCCATTCGGTGGTTACCCAAAACCCTGCAATAAGCCTTGGGGAGGCAAGCATGTCAGTCAAAACCGAAAATCAAATTCAGATCAAAATACACCCCAAAGGATGGATGTGAACCATGAAGGACAGACTTCTCGATCAGGCCAGGCATGAATACAGCCCCAGGCAGCGGGGGATTGCCTTGTCCTTTCTCGCACCCATCTTTCTGCTTGTCCTGCCGCTCGTCCTGATTTCTCTGGGGTCATTATTCAACCGCTGGCTGCATTGGTCACTCCTCCGGTACGAACCGGTCAACCTGGGGCTCGGACTGCTGTTGATCGTAGTGGGCTGGCTGTTTGCTGCCTGGTCCATCTACGCCCAGTTCACGCTCGGCAGGGGTACCCCCGTGCCGCTCATGGCAACACAGAAGCTGGTGGTACAACCGCCCTACACCTGGTGCCGCAATCCCATGGCATTGGGCGCCATCGTGATGTACACCGGCGTTGCCGTTCTTCTAGGTTCCATTGGCGCATTGGTGCTTGTGCTGCTCGGTGCCGCAGTGCTGCTGGCATATATCAAGCTCGCCGAAGAAAAGGAGATGGAAATGCGCTTTGGGCAGGAATACATGCTGTATAAGCACCGCACACCCTTTCTGTTTCCTCGCTTCAGGAAGCGTAGTTGAACATGGAGATCCATTCCCTGGGCTACCGCACCGATCTCATCTTCCCCCGCTTTGACGGGCAGATCCTCGACCGCGGCAATTACCTGGTCATACGCACGCCCTCCAACCCGACCTATTACTGGGGCAATTTCCTCCTTTTTGCCGATCCGCCGGGGCAGGGTGACCTGGATCGTTGGAAAACCCTTTTTGCACGGGAGATCGGCACCCCGCCGCAGGTGGGGCATTATGCCTTTGGTTGGGATACCGTCGACGGCGCGACCGGTCTGGTGCAGCCTTTTTTGGACGAAGGCTTTAACCTGGGCCAGTCGTTTGTCCTGACCGCCCGCCAGGTCAACCCCCCGCCCAAATATAACCGGGAGGTCGTCATCCGGCCGCTGGTCGAAGATTGGGAATGGCAGCAAGCTGAGCAAAACCAGGTCATCTGCCGTGAGGCCGGGCACAGCCAGGCGGAATACCAACGCTTCAAGCGCGATCAGATGCGCCGCTTCCGCCAGATGACGCTGGTCGGGCTGGGGCAGTGGTTCGGCGCCTTCCTCGAGGGCCGGCTGGTGGCCGACCTGGGGGTCTTCACGGACGGGCTGGTTGGGCGCTTTCAGGATGTCGGCACCCACCCGGATTACCGCCGCCGCGGCATCTGCGGCGCGCTGGTCCATCAGGCCAGCCTTTACGCCTTTGAGAAGATGCATGTGGGGTCGCTTGTCATGGTGGCGGACGAGCATTATTTTGCCGCCAAAATTTACGAATCAGTTGGTTTTCAGCCCCGGGAGCGCCAGGTGGGGCTGGATTGGTGGAACAAAGCCTCCTGATTTAACGTTATGTGACTGTCACTTCCAAGCTGACAATCACATCATGAGGTCATGGGATGAACGTGAGATCCTTTCGTTTTTACGCAACCCTTGCAGTCATCGTCTTTTTTCCGGGCCTCTTGCGAGCCCTGCCTCCCACCGGCATCCCGGCACAGACCCAGGCGCCGCCGGTCTCCGTTTACCTGCCGCTGGTGTCCAACCCGGCAAGTCCATCCGGTCCCATCCTGCTGGCCGCAGGCCAGCCGCACCCGAACGGCCTGGCGGTCGATTCGGAGAATGTGTATTGGGCAAATTGCGGTTTTTCCCTGAGCTACTCCCCGGATGGATCCATCATGTCTTATTCAAAAAGCCAGGGTACCACCATCTTGCTGCTTTCTGGTCTGCACTGCCCGGACCACCTGTACGTCGAACCTGACGCCCTCTACTGGCTGGAACATACCTGGATCGACGGCACCGGCGAGTTCAGTATTTTCCGCTGGCCCTGGTCGGGCGGCCAGCCGGTGCAGCTGGCATCCTACCGGGCCGTCAATGGGAGTTTATCGCTCGACGATACCTTCGTGTATTGGATGGAAAGCAGCGGCACGGTGATGCGGCTGCCCAGGACCGGCGGCACACCCCAGGAGGTCGCCCGTGCCGGCGTTGGTTTTTGATGGAGCGGATGCGTATTGGTTGAACGGCAGCGGAGACCTGGTCCGCTCCGGCAAGGATGGCAGTTCCCCCGTAACCCTGGTGAGGCAGAGTGATCTGGACGGGCTGGCCGGGCGCCAGCCTTCGAGAGTCTTCATCATGACGCTCTTCCCCAGGTCTTCCTATTTGTACTTTACCGTCTTTATCGATAATTATCCCGGCGTGATCAGCTGCACGGATCAGCGTACCGCCTTGATGCGCATGCCCAAGGACGGTGGTGCGTTCTCGCAGGTCGCCTGGGCGGCCAGCCGGGCGGAGTATTTTGTATCGGAACCCTTTGCCTACTCCTTTGGGGGATATTGCATACGCGGTCTTTATAAGGTCAATCTTGACAGCCAGAGCGTTGAGATGATCCTGGCAGGAGAGTCTCCCAGCGCCCTGGCGGAGGATGCCAAATTCATCTATTGGGTGGATTTCGACAATGGCTGGGTAAAAAGAATTCTCAAATAGAAGTACAGGTAGACCCTAAAGGTCTATAAAACCTCTAGAGATTGTTTGAAAAATTTTTTAACCACAGATAAACGCGGATGAAAATTGATTCTTGGATAAAACTCACAAAATAAGTTCTTAAATCCCTTTTATCTGTGTTCATCTGTGGTGAATTTCGACTATTAAACAGTCTCTTACGGTCTGATGTAAGGGCAGTCACATTATAATGGGGGAGAGTCAGGCCAATTGGAAAATCAGATGGCTGAAGAGTCAAATAATCCTTCCCCACCCAACCCCGCTCCCAACAATTCCAGGTTTTACCAGTTCCTGGCATTGTTCATGCTCCTGGTGGCTGTTATGGTCGTCTCCGCGCTGCTCTACCGGCAGGGCCTGGTCCCGGATTTTCTTCTGCTCTTCACGCCAACACGCACCTCCACACCGGCTGAAACCAGCCTGCCGGAAACCACCTCGAGCAGCTATCAGTCGCTGGTAAACACGTTGACCGCCGCCCCATTGATGGAAACGCAGCTGGCGGAGACGCCAACGGAGGAGACGTCGCCAGGTGAAACCCCATCGGACGAAACGCCAGCAGCAGAAACCCCAACCATAACCGAAACTCCCACCCTGACAGCTCCTCCAGCACCCAGCTCCACGCCGGCTTTCGGTTCATGCCAGTACACCCTCCAGCCTGGAGCGGGGGATTTCCTTTATGCCATTTATCTGGGCTGGCACATTAAAGAAAATATTCCTGTCGTGAAGGACTATTACGCCAGGATCTACTGCGCCGCGCTGCTGTCGAACCTGAAATGCAACTATCAGGCTGCCAATCCAAATATCACCCAGCCGGGATGGATTCTGGTTCTGCCTGGCGTTTCAACCAGGACCTGTGCTGCGCACGGCGGTACACCGGTGCCGTGATCCGCACTAAGGATCCATACAGTAATATTGATTGAAAAGAAAATTCCGGCTTCCCTGTGAAGCCGGAATTTTATAAAGGATGGCCGCATTGCTGGAGGCCGCCAGAGAGTTCCGAAGTCTCCCAGACTTTGGAACTCGGACCATTTATCGTATGGGACTGACCCTTTTGTCCTATTGAAGCCAGATCAATACATGATATATTTGATGATAAATATCATAAAAATGGATACATGCAAAACAAGGAAGAACATTCATGTCTGCTGAAACCAATGAAAGCGTCGTCCGTAACATGCTCCAGGCGATCCAAAAAGGTGACACCGGAGCGGTCGAGAAATATTTTGCCTCCGACTGGGTCAATCATGACCCTTCCCTGCCGCCTTTGAAAGGATTGGATGGCGCCAGGCAGCTGATCGCCTTGTGGAGCGGCTTTTCGAACATGCGTCTCACCATCGAAGATACCCTTTCCCAGGGGGACCGCGTGGCCGTGCGCTTCAGGCTGAGCGGCACCCACAGCGGTCCCGTGCTGGGGATTGCCCCGACCGGGAAAACGATCAACATCACCGGCACTGGCATTTTCAAGGTGGTGGATGGCAAGGCCACTGACAATTGGGTCAATTTCGACTCCCTCGGGCTGCTCCAGCAGTTGGGGGCTGTCCAGTTGCCGGTCATATAGCATTTTACATGTACCTGTCAAATACCCGGAGAATAGCTTGGTCTGTTTTCACAGTTTTCAACCGTCAGTGCGTTTCAGTATGAGGCGCACGCTACTCAAAAAGGAGAAATTACTATGGCTACGTTCGAAGTTTCTACGTTCATCAATCGTCCCCTGCAGGAGGTTTTCGATTTCACGATCGACCCGGCCAACGCAATCCAGTGGATAAAAGGCACTGAGTCCGCCAAATGGGTCTCCGCCGGTCCGGTTGGCGTGGGATCGGTCATGCATACGGTCGGCCGTTTTTTGGGGCGGGAAGTCGTATCAGATGCCGAGATCACCCAGTTTGCCCCCCCCAATGTATGGGGCCAGAAATCCAAAAGCGGACCGCTGAAATTAGAGAACACGAATAAATACGAGTCGAAGGATGGCGGCACTCTGTTAATCCAGAGTTTCCAGGCTGAGGTCGGTGGCTTTTTTAAGATTGCCGAGAACCTGGCGATTAAACAGATGCAAAAGCAGGTCGCATCGGATGGTCAATCATTAAAGAAACTGCTGGAAGCCAGGTAGCCGGCGTCCTGCCGTTACTTGGGTTGTAGAAAGGTACACCATGGACATAAGATCAGTTCAATTCAGTCTGAACAGGGAAACCACCCCGCTGCAGATGCAGTGGCCGATCATCTCATCTGCCTCATCCACAAGCACCACGGTGGAGATCGAGATGCATTCAGTGAGTTTGACTTCGCCAGATATCATTGACTTGACACCCTGCGAGCGCGATGACCGGTTGCGGATTCTTCCCACCCGTTAATCCGTAGACCCTGAAGGCCTTCAAGACCTTTAGAGGCTGTTCGAAAACTATTTTTTTCCACAGATAAACGCGGATGAACATTGATTCTTGGATAAAACTCACAAAATAAGTTCTTAAATCCTTTTTATCTGTGTTCATCTGTGGTTGATTTCGACCTATTAAGCAGTTTCGTAGAGTCTTATCAAATTGGAAGCGAGGTAAACCATGTACATACGCTTGGTTCAATTCAGCTTAGGCCAGGGCAAGCGCTCCGCTGCCGAGACCGTGGCCGACAAGGTCATCCCGGCCATCCGCAGGCAGCCTGGCTGCGATCGTGCCGAATTCTTCCTGGATGATACCGCAGGTACCTATGGGTTCATTGTCCTGTGGGCCTCCAAACAGGCCGCCGATGCTTCCTACCCCGTGATCTACCCGATCCTGACCTCAGCCGTGGATGCAGCCGGAGGAGGAGGAACGCTGAACATTCGCACGCATGAGATATACCAGCCGAAGTAGTTGGAATTGCGCCAGGCCTTGGTTGCTTTTTCAAGTCTATCGGTTGGTGAAGAGGAAACTAATATGAAATCCACATTCTCACGATTTGGTGGAATCTACGCACTGCTTGCCGGCGTGGCAGGATTCTTGTACAGCCTGGCCTTCGTCGTCTTAAAGAGCGACCTGCTAAGCGCCCTGTTCCTGTTGCTGGGTGCTTTCTTCGCCAGCGCTGCTCTGGTCGCCCTGTACGAACAATTGCGCGCAGCAGATCCCCCCTTTGCATTATGGGGGTTTTTGCTGGCAGCGGCCGGTGCGCTGGGTTCGCTCATCCATGCCGGCTATGACCTTGCGAACGCCATCCATCCGCCGGCGGTGCTGAATGCCGACCTGCCAAGCTCCGTTGATCCGCGTGGCCTGGCGACGTTTGGCCTGGCCGGTATCGGGCTATTTATCCTTGCGTGGCTGATCGTGCGCAGCCGGAAATTTACAGCAGGGTTCGGCTATCTCGGTTATCTATCGGCCATTCTGATGCTCATCCTTTACCTTGGTCGCCTGATCGTTCTGCAGGCTACCAGCCTGGTGATTGTCATCCCTGCCTTGCTGGAGGGCTTCATCATCAATCCGCTCTGGTACATTTGGCTGGGGGTTTTACTCCTGCGCAAGAAACTGTTGTCAGAGGAGCTGTAATGGAGAAAAACCGCCTGGAGCGCCTGGGGCTGAATGTGGTCGCGACCACACGCGAGTGGCTGCATGTATGCTCGTTATACTTCCCCGACCCGGAAGGGAACTTGCTGGAATTTGTCTGTTACGACCCCAGCCTGCGTGAGGCAGAGGAGGATTGAAATGACCTGGTATGCTGCATTGAAATTCCTTCACATTACTGCCGTTATCGTGTCTGTCGGTGGTTTGTTTGCGCGCCAATTGTTACGCCAACATGCCAGTAATATGAATGATGTCCAATCGTTTGCAACTTTCAGCCAGGCAGCCGGAAAAATAGAAAAAGCAATGGTTATTCCAGGTATGGAGGCCATTATGGTATTGGGCATCGTACTGGCTCTCGTCGGAGGTGCTCCGATTATTGGCTTTTTGCAAGGCGCGAGCCAAAATTGGCTGCTGGCGTCCAATATCCTGTTGCTTGGGATCCTCGTGATCATCCCAACTGTGCTTGTGCCGCGTGGGAAGAAATTTGAGCCAATATTACAAGCAGCTCTGGATAAAGGACAAATCACTTCAGAATTACGAGCTGTGATGAATGACAGGGCAGTAAGACTGGCGCATTTGTATGAAGAGATTGCAGTGATCGTCATCGTCGCCCTGATGGTTCTGAAACCGTTTTAGGTGTAGATGGTTGTCACGCTTGGACCGTGATAGGGCTTTCAAACGTGGCAATTTTTCTATGAAGACGACAGGAGGAGAAAAGCTGATACCCAACCAATCGCGAGCTCATCACCTGGTGCCCTGGTCCTGGTCTTTGGCCTGGCTGCTGACTGGTCTTGGATTCTGGATCTCGATTGCCAACTCGCTTAATCCGCCTCCCAACTTCTTCGCCTATATTGCGCTGAGCGCGCTGGGTTGGTTCATTTCCGGTGTTGTCACGGCCAGAGCTGCACGGGGCGCGCCCGGTATGATCTTCCGGCTGGCCGGCTGGCTGGTTGCTGGGCTGGCTTTCATTTCTCTCAGCATTCTTTGGATGCTGCGCTGGGATGCGGGCTTCCTGGCCCTGATCATCGCCCCCGGGGTGGCCGGCGTCTTTGGGGGCGTGGCTGGCTCCATGCGCCGGGGTGCGTGGCGCTGGGTCTCCGGAATACTGTTGGGATTGGTCTTCCTGATACTATCCGCGCTCAGCTTCTATGCCAGCTACTTTTCCTTATTCCTGCTCACCTCGATCTCACAGCAGGGTGGCGATATCCGCCTCATGAATCCATTGGGCTGGGTGATACCCGGGGCCGTGTTCGGTTTGGCTGCTGGATTCGTCCTCCGCTGGATCCTTGGTCTGGGAACCACTGCTCATCAGGATTCCAAGTGACGCAGCAGGATAGTCATCACCTCCTGCGGCTGGCAGCAGCGCCGCGGTAAAGGGATACGCCTCCGCCAAAAAGCGCTCATTTTCCCTGTTAGGGGCTATAATCAAACGAAATTTCCGGTCATGAAATAGACCTGACAGGTTTCAAATATCGAGACCTCCGGGTTATTTGAGAACTCGGAGGTCTGGGCCGGTACGGGAGACCTGTCAGGTCTTAATCCGGATTTTCGAGGATTATGCGATGTCGACAAGAACAAGGTTTTTAGGAGCCTGCCTGTTGAGCGTTTCAATGCTCCTTTCAGCCTGTGCCAAAACGGCAGCCAGCGTCACTCCCACCCAGGTTCCTGCCGAAAATGGCGCCGGCTCGACCGTTGTGACGCCCACCGCCCCGCCATCAGCCACCCCCACTTCTGAACCGACCGCCACTCCTTCCCCCAGTCCGACCGCCACCCCGGTCACACCCACGCCCCAGCTCGGTTCCACCCAGGTTTCCTCGAAAGATGGGATGGTGATGGTGTATGTACCTCCGGGTGACTTTAGCATGGGCAGCCGGGATGGCGCCCATGCCGAGATGCCTGTTCACACGGTCTGGCTGGATGCTTTTTGGATTGACAGGACCGAGGTGACCAACGGCATGTATGCCTTGTGCGTGAAGGCCGGCAAGTGCCAGCCGCCCTCCAGCAAGGCTTCCTATACGCGCAGCAGCTATTATGATGATCCCAAATACGCGGATTATCCGGTCATTTTCACCTCCTGGAACAACACCATGGATTACTGTAAATGGGCGGGCCGCCGCCTGCCAACCGAAGCGGAGTGGGAGAAGGCCGCCCGTGGGACCGATGGACGAACGTTCCCGTGGGGGGCAGCCTACCCGGATTGCTCCCGGCTGGATTATTCCCAATGTGTCGGGGATACGACCTCCGTTGGCAGTTACCCCTCCGGGGCCAGTCCGTTCGGTGCTTTGGATATGGTTGGAAATGCCTGGGAGTGGGTCAATGACTGGTATTCTGATCGATACTATGCCGATTCCCCCCAAAAGAACCCCCAGGGACCGCCTTCAGGCAGCGGACATGTAGTACGCGGCGGTGGAGCGCTCAGCTCCAATGCGGCGGTCACTGTTTATCATCGTGCCAACCAGGCCAGTGACGAAAGCGGCCCGGGCTTTCGATGCGCCCAAAGCGCCAGTCAATAAAATCGCCGCCATGAAATGGAGTCCGAAATCTCTAGATTTCGGCTGAATGCTTACGATTGTGATACGGATCCGAAATCTTCGCGAGCACCCAGGAAAAAGGCCAGATTTCGGCCGGATACCAGCCCAAGGAGAAGGAAATGAAGCCGTCTAGCATTGTAATTACCGCTCTTCTCATGGCTAGCCTCGTGATCTCCGGTTGTGCTCCCAGACCGGCCTCCGCCGTCCCCACAGCCACGCCTACCCCTGGGCCGGCCGCGGCTTCCATTGTTGATTTGGTTGGGCAGGGCAAGATCACCTTCAAGATAACCAGCGGTGCCATAAATGAACTTGGCCTGGACATCCGGAATAATTCTGGTCAGCCTCTCCTGGTTGACATCCCGGCCGGGACTTACTTCGTGAATCAGGATCCCACCTCCCAGAATATGGTTGTCCGGCATCCTGCCAAAACCCCCCTCGAAGCCAATGGGCATGTGGAGATTCAGCTGGAGGCGGCCTGCGCCAACCTGCATTTGTCCGAGCCAACTCGCGATGAAACTTTCACCATCCAGCGCACACCTGCATCCCCTGATTTGACCAGGCTCATTGACAAGATCAACTCCGTACAGGTTGACTTTCCGGTGGAACAGGCCGCCGTCTGGATCGTGACGGACGACGCCACCTTCGATGAATTGGGTATGCTGGTGGAAGGTTCCAGGTTCGGGACCTCGATCATCAAGGAGATGGATGCTGTGCGCGCCATGCAGCTCGTCGACGAAGCCGGCCTCTCCATCCGCACGCGTGCCATCTGGGCGGATCGCAGCCAGTTTATCGGCAAAGTGGCCGAGCCCGACCTGACCGCCTGGCTGAACGACCTGGTTGCCACGCAGGCGGTCTATGATGCCACCGAGTCCATTCAGCAGAGCACCGCCCTCGCCCAGACAGCCACGCTGGAAGCCTATGCAGAGACGCAGACGGCTCAGGTGATCCCATCGACACTCACACCCACCGCCCCGGAGGGTTCCCAGTCTTCCCTCACCCCCATCGCAGGCGAGCTGGTTCAGTATGCTTCCTCGGCGACCGCCAGCTCCGAGTATTCAACTCCGGATTGGTCAGCCGGGCAGGCTACCGGCCAACCGAACACCATGACCTGCGGCGACCAGCCATCCGCTTGGGCCAGCCTGCACTCAGGCGGCAATGACTGGCTGTCCCTTACCTATGACAAAGCCGTGATCCCTACCAGGATCGTGATCTTTGAAACCTACCATCCCGGAGCGGTTTCACAGGTTGAAGTGTTGGATGAAAGCGGCAAAGCAGTCACCGTGTACCAGGCGGACCCGGCCATCGTCAATCAATGCCCGAATGAGATGGTGATCGTTCTCAAGGATGTGAAAGTCCCCATTCGCCAGGTGAAGCTGACCATCGACCAGAGCAACCACAATGGTTGGGACGAGATCGATGCGGTGGCACTGTTTGGTACTGTAAAGTAGAAGTGATATAATCTTTTTATCGAATGGTTCCGCCAGGTTTATCCAGCTTTGATATGGATAAACCATCCTCGATCATGGCCAGGGCCACAGGCCCCCAGCATGGGCCTTGTTGATCTGGACAGGAGGTGGACTGATGGAAAAAAAGAATATAAGCCAAACCCCAGGGATTCCATATTTAAAGAATAAAGGCTTGTACATCGCCGCCGCCGTGGTTGCCTTGGTCGCTCTCATCGCAGTCTATGCAGCCAAACATCCATTGGTAAGCCGGCCGGATGCAGCCTCCCAGCCTTCCTCGGCCTCGCTGGCAACCTCAAACGACCAGGCGGCTGCCAGCCCCATGTATTATAAAAAGGCGCTGTTGTATAAGAGGACAGTTGCGGAGCCGGACCAGTCCTCCGTCCGCGCCTCAGCCCTGACCGCCGGGTACAAAGCTCTGGCAGTCATCCCTCCGGCTGTGGTGGTGCCCCAGGCTCCGATCCGGGCGCCCCAATTTCTGGATCGTTCAGACCTCAACAACTACCAGGCTTTATCCACCCTGGGCACCCAGCAGTATTTCAACAACCTGAATGTCCAGCAATACCTCAGCTCCCTGCAGCAATATTCCAATGAGTTGAGTTTCCAGCAAACCATCAACAACCTGAACACACAGCAGTACCTGAGCAACATGCAAAACTGGCAGAACACCACCGTCATGAACGCCCAGCAGTACCTGAACGATCTGCGTATGCAACAATCCTTTAACAACTTCAACAATTACAATTCCTTCAACAATTTCAACACTTATAATTCCTTCAATACCCCCAATACCTATAATTCATTCAATACCTTTAACACCTATAATTCCTTCAACTCCTACAATTCCTTTAATACGTTTTCCCACCCGATCTACAATCCACCTCCCTCATTCAATTTTCTCCATTAAGTCTCATCCGGCAACCTCACGAACAGGTTGCCGTTCTTTTTTATCTCCACCACCCGCTTCCCACAGCCTTAGGATGGTTTATTTGACTGTATGGCTTTTTCGGCCATCTTGACCTGTTTTCTTTTCTTTATCCTGAAAGGAATATTCGATCAATTTCCGAGGGATGGCTTCGCGGGGTTCTCACCGGAAGGGCGTCTGTCTGTTCATGTTATCTTAATATTAATATTCTATAATGACCTTTATAGTCCAATATATGCGACTTTGAAGGTCTGGGAGGTCTTTGGAGTGAGCCTCCCCAGGATAAGGCAGCTGCCAGGCATCAAAGCCATTTACTATTTCTCTCGGACTGACAGACCTATGTCAATATCCCCACGCCCGGTTTCTGGCAGATCATCGGCAGCTACAAAGGTCACGACTTAATCTTCGTTGTGTGGGTTGTTCTATAGGAGAGCATTTTATGCTGACTACATTTTCTCAACCGAAGACGATTCGGATCAATGATTATGATTTACATTACATCGAGCGGGGAAAGGGTAATGCGCTGGTGTTCCTCCATGGTGGAGGAGCAACCGATTTTCGCACCTGGGATTCCCAGGTTGATTTTTTCTCCGAGCGCTATCGCTGCGTGGCATACAGTCTCCGCTATCATTTCCCCAATGCCTGGACTGGAGATGGATCAGACTATTCAACCCGCAATCATGCGGATGATCTCTTCAGGCTGATCGAGGCGTTAGAATTGGCGCCTGCCCACATTGTCGCTTCTTCCTACGGCGGGGATATCGCCCTGACAATGACCCACCAGCGGCCGCACCTGGTACGGGCGCTGGTGCTGGGTGAGCCGCCTTTAATGAAGTGGCGACCCGGGTCGGTGGACGGACCGGACCGCTCCGCAGATGAGTTTGATAATTCCTGGGAGGCCTCCTCCCAGTCAGTGCAAAAGGGTGAGCTGGAGAAGGGTGTGCGGCTGTTTGCCAGCCGGATCATGGGAGCCGATGATTATGACCGGCTGCCTGACGCGACGCGCATGAGAATGCTTGAAAATGCCCGCATCTTGACCCTGCCCGATCCCAGTCTCTCAACAGACTTCAGCTTCGAAGACGCTGCGGAGATCCAGGTGCCCACCCTGCTTCTGACGGGCGAGCTGAGCCCTAAACATTTTCTGAGCGTTTCCAATGAGTTGGCCCGCCGCCTACCCCGCGTGGAACGTGCCACCATCCCATCCTTCTCCCATTATCTCCATGGAATGACTCCTGGTATTTACAATCAGGTTGTACTGTCTTTCCTTGCTCGACAGGGATCATAAATGGCTCCAGTGGGGGCGGCCTTCAAGGTTTGGAAATTTGAGAAAAGCTGCGTGGATAAATATCCGATCATCCATAGAGAGATCCTTTCAAGGAATATTTCCAATCTGCTCTTACCCCACCCAGCGGGCATCCCACTTGCCGACATTGGAGGAGAATAGATGAAAAATGCCTTGCTCACATTTGCGCTGGGGATCGTCATGGTGATGACCGCCTGTGCCCCGCACCCGGTATCAGCGCCACGCCGCTGCCTTCCGCCACGGCTGCCGGGCAGATCTCAACGCCTGTTCCTCCCTTACAAACGGAACAATCCTCCGGCGTTAAGCAGTATACGAACAGTGCATTCGGTCTCCACTTTCAATACCCAGCCGGCTGGTTTGGCCCGGATGAATATGTTTCCGGCAGCACCCTGCGTGTTGCGGTTGGTTCGGACGTGGTATATCCGTATGGAGAGCTGCCGGCAACGCCCTCGGAGGTAAAGAATTCCTACCTGGTCGTGGTCCAGTATTCAAAGGCCAGCCAGGACGGATCCTGGAAGGATACCTATTCCACCCTGGCCGGGCTCAAGGATGGCGAGTCCCTTTCCGGAACGCGCAGCCTGGTCACCCGGGTCAGGCAGCTTGAGCTCGGAAGGTTCAAGGGTTTCGAGTTCATCTCCACCCTTTCTGAGACCGCACAGACCGAGCATGTTTATTCCCGGGAAGCCCTCCTGGTGGATGAGCAGGGAAACCTGCTTACCATATTGGGCAGCCCGAACAATGTCGAGGTCGGCAGTGGTGCCAACTGGCGTGAAGCCTATCGCCTGATCGATGAAGCCAACCTGGTGGCTTTTCACGAGATCCTTGCCACCATCAAAATTGAGTGATTGAATTATTTCTTCAAGGTTTATCCCATGAATAAAAAACACCTTTCCCGCTTGATCGCCTCCATCCTTTTGTCCCTGGTCGTTCTGGCGTGCAGCACACTGCCGCTTCCTCCGGTTGTGGCCAGCGCGGCTCCCCAGCCTGCTGCCACGACGACTACCACTTACCTGCCTATTGTGTCCAAACCGGGGACGCTGTACGATTGGCTGCAGTTCAACGGTGACCCTTCCCACAGCGGCAGCAATACGCTGGAAAAAACCCTTTCCCCTACCAATGTCAGCCAGCTGCACCTGTTGTTCCAGGTGGCGCTCCCGGCTGTGGCGGATGGTGCTCCGGTCTATTTGAGCAACGTCACCACGGCCGGCGGGATCCGCAGCCTGGTCTTCCTCACCCTGCGGACGGGTGGTGTGGTCGCGCTGGATGCCTCCAGCGGTGCCACGGTCTGGGTGCAGCCCAGCCATGCACCCAGTTGCCTGATCAATAACAACCTGGCCCGCAACGAGGCCTGTTACACCACCTCGTCACCGGTGCTGGATCCGGACCGGCAGTATGTCTACAGTTATGGCCTGGATGGCTTTGTCCATAAATTCAAGGTCGCGGATGGGACCGAGATCCTGGCGGGCGGCTGGCCGGAGCTGGCCTCCCTGAAGGTCTATGATGAAAAGGGCTCCTCGGCGCTCAGCCTGGCCACGGCCCAAAACGGCCAAACCTACCTGTATGTGACCAACGGCGGCTATCCCGGTGATGCCGGCAATTACCAGGGGCACCTGACCGCCATCAACCTGGCCGATGGCACGCAAAAAGTGTTCAACGTGCTCTGCAGCGATCAAACCGTCCATTTTGTGGACAGCCGGGTCGCCAGCGGGCCGGACTGTCCAGCCAACACGCAAGCTGCCATCTGGGCGCGTCCCGGCGTGGTCTATGATCCGATCACCGACCGCATCTACATGTCAACCGGCAACGGCGACTTCACGCCGGCTTCCTTCAATTGGGGCGAGACGGTTTTCGCCCTCCACCCGGACGGCTCTGGGGCCGGCAATGGCAATCCGCTGGACAGTTTTACGCCCACAAACTTTCAAACCTTGACGAATACCGATGCAGACCTGGGCAGTACGGCGCCGGCGCTCCTGCCTGCCAATGCCGGGAAATACCCTCACCTTGCGGTCCAGGGCGGCAAGGATTCGCTGTTGCGGCTGCTGAACCTGGATAATCTAAGCGGGCAGGGCCAGGTGGGCCAGACCGGAGGGGAAGTGTTCTCCATGGCTTCACCCATGGGAGGTCAGATCCTGACCCAGCCGGCCGTGTGGGTCAACCCGGCTGATGGCAGCACCTGGGTTTTCGTCAGCAGCGGCTCGGGCATGGCCGGTCTTGCAGCTGGTGCTGGATGGCGCCGGGAATCCCAGCCTGCAGTCGCACTGGACGGCTGGATCGGGCACCTCGCCCCTCCTGGCAAACGGCGTGCTGTACTATGCCCGCAGCGGGCTGATCTCTGCGCTCAACCCAACCACCGGGAGCCTGCTTTGGTCCAGCAGCCAGGTCGGCGGGATCCACTGGCAGAGCCCGGTCGTCGCCAATGGCGTGCTCTACCTGGAAGATCAAAGTGGCAGCCTGACCGCCTTTTCGCTGCCATAGGTTACGCAGACCTCCAAGTTTCCCCTACAGGGACAATATCCAAGAACTTGGAGGTAAGTTGCCTTGCTCCGCACCCGCGGCGGGCTGACGCTCGCACCGCATCTCCCGCCGGCACTTCTCCCATCGGCTAACACGGTTCAGCGGTTCTGTTCCAGGCATTCCCGCAGCAGCCTTTTTCGCGTTGCGATCACCAGCGAATCATTGTAGAACGGATGCAGCAGGTTCAGCACCACGAACGGCGCGGCGATGGACGGTGTGTCTTCCAGGGCCTTCAGCACCTCTGGACACGATCTCGCTCGCGCTAAAGCTGACTCTCTCCAGTGCCTCCGGCCTGTCTCTCAGGTTCATTGAGATCTCAATCCCATTCAGCATTCTTCCGCAATCCAGCACCCGCACCGGTTCCTCGATTGCCAGCCCTGCGATTACGTTCGCCAGGATCGGCCGGATGGTATTTGGCCCCACAAGAAGCAGCCAGTGTCCGACCTGGTTGCAGGAGACGCTCAATCGTTTCATGGGAAAGGTCATTAAAGTACTTCCTGGTTTCAGATCGATGAAAGGGATCATGCTAATAGAATAAAGGATTCAACCGGTAATACAATCCCACTTCGGGTTATTTTGGGGGGATTAAGGTGTTACCTACACTGGTGGGTATATATCTTGCGTATCTTCCGAGAATAGCCCCCATCTATGGTGTTTCATTTATCCCATTTTGAGAAGTTCCAATCGCTGAACGCTTTTTCCAGCTCTGTTTTCCTGTGTAAATTGAATTTAACTAGCACATTCTTTACATGAGTCTTGACGGTTTCTTCCATGATTCCTAATCTGGAAGCGATCTGCTTATTGGTATATCCCAGGCATGTCAGCGCGGTGATCTGCTGTTCGCGTCGTGAAAGTCTTTCCCAGGTGATAGATAACCAATCCTCATTCTCTATTCGCTTCAAACCGGTTGAAACCAATTCCGCAACAAGATCATCAGCCTCTCGTCTCTCAATTCCAGCCCGTTCCAACACGGCATCGTGCAGCTCCGCTTCCAGCGCAAAAGAGTGCCTCCCCTTGGCGCGCTTCAATCCCAATCGTTCAAAAAATTCTTGAAATGCCTGGAACATAGGATGATATTATATAGAACAATTGTTCTATCGTCAAGATGAATTATTATTTTTGGGGTATTTTAGGATCTAATATAATCTGAATAAAAAAAAGCCAGCGGTTGCTGGCTTTTTTGCTATGCGTAAACTAGAGCTCTTTCGAGTGGTTTTGCCTGTTTTCCCAATACAGGTTTGGAAACATGGATAATTTCCAGGGCTATTTTTAGTTGTCTTTCATGAACAGCCAGACTTAAGTCGCCCACGTTTTCTCTCTCAATTTCTCTGCAATTCCTCAGCCGCCAGATTTTTTGGAGAGAGGCATATTTTGGCAGAAAACTCGAATTGAAGGCATCTATCTGTAATCCAACGATTTCTTTGGTTTCCGGTTCAAAAAGTAGCCCAACATGGTCATCCAGGTAATGGACAATAGTTTCCCTATCGGGTGATATAAAAGAGATCATCAATTCATCAGCTAAATTATCATAGAAAAAGGAAAGCGGACGCGGCCCAATACTCCCTGATAAAAATGTAGTCTTTAAGTCTTTGGGTGAAATGATACTATTTATGGCCATATGATCCTTTCTCCATCCTTCGCATTGTTCACTGGATAAGCAGTAAAGATTTGGCCGTCCGCTTCTTCATCTTGAAATTCAACTACCACTTTCAGGTATCTGCCTCTACTTCTTATCAGATGGTAATATACATGTCTTAGAGGAAAATTAGCATCCAGGTAAATGTAACCGATTGGTTCTTGAATAGTTTCTTTGATTAATTCAATCCATTCTGGGCTGTCCATCCATGGGCGACGCTGAATGATATGGTTTCGCCATATTTCTTGCGTACAGATTACGCGTCGATTCCTCGGATCGACTACTTCAAATTTAACTGGCATCCTTCCCCCTGCGGATGTAGATTTATCGCTTCACTCCAATTAAAGTCAATATGGGAATTTCTCAAATTGTGGCTAACAGACAGAACAAAAGTACTCCTCAAAGACAATTCCATTGTACAACAATTGTACGTTCTATGTCAACGAATTGGGGCTCTTTCACCTCATTTCTTATACATTTTTTACCAATTCAGTCTTATTTACGCCGCTGTTCCCCCCACATTCTCAAACGTCGCTGCGTAATCTTTTGCGCTCAACACGGTATCGAATAGACCCACATCCTCCCCTTCGTGTCTATTCACGCCCGTATAAATTAGACTGGCATCCTCATACCGTTTGAATTTATAAACAGCATCATTCATCAAAGCACTATTAAACACCCCAAGGCTCACAAGTAATTCGAAATCTTTCACAGTCAAACCGGTAACTTTTTTGAATAGTCCGGGCTCCAGCTGCGTAATAATATCTTTCAATGTTCGCTCCCGATAATCGGTTAGGTACATAAATACCGGTACACGTGTAGCAAATTTAATAAGTTTTTCCTGTATCTGTTTTCGCTTACTTTTATATTCTTTTTCTTCTTCAGTGAGCACCTTCTTCTCTTCGGGGGATAAATCCCTGTCATTTGCCTCTTTTTTGGCTTTTTTCACAGCTTCAGATTTATTGATGATGGTTTCAATATCTTGATTTAAAGATCGAAATCCTTCAATGCTCATTAGGGCAGCCATGGCTTCTTTACTAGACAACAATCGTTGCAAGGTGTTGTTATCCACATTCACCAACAAAGCACTTTCCCAACGACGCGCCAGCAGGGTTGCAGTGGTTCCGCTCATTGCCATATCAAGAATACCCGCCGCGTCGATTTCTTTCATGGAGCTGCCATCATAAGCAAGTACAGGTAAGAAACTGATAAATTCAGCAACCTTTTTCTCTGGGTTCGTTTCGTCAACATTCAGCCGGCAACTGTAATCTGCAATCTGTTTTAGGGCACGATCCGGTGCGAAATCAAAAACGTAACATTCTTCTTTAAGTATTTGTTCTTTATTTGGCGAAGTGCTATCCGGATTTTTGATTGTCCAGGGGGATTGCACTCGAAACGCCGCCTGGAAATACGTCTCTGGAGAAGAAGTATTCCGTAGCATTAATATTCCTGACCACGGCATGATGGTAACCCCAGTGGTCAGTTTCATGCACGAAAGAGTAATGGTTTTGGATTTCAGCGGGTTATCCATTGCCTTATAGACAGGAGGTAATGCGTTTACGCCGATTCCGGCGCTGCTGCCCGCCGCAACAATCACGTGGTAATCATGAAAGAATTTGTTTTGTTTTTGCGCCATCAAGTTCGCCATTGCGTGACAGGAGGCCACATTTGGTAAGAACCAAAGAGTATGCGATAAAACGTTCAACAAACGCACATCCGAGAATGGCATGGGAGGTTTCTTGACACCCAGTTTCAGGGCATCGATGGTCGTTTCAAGATATTCACCCCGGATAAGATCCAGCCATTTCTGAACCTCGGTTTGATAGGTAAATCTTGCCAATACCCCTTCTCCTTCTGCAGAAAAGAAAACATTCAAATCAAATTCGTTGAATTCTCCCTGTAAGGCAATTTCACGGATGGAATCAGGCAACTGATATGTCAATAGGACCATTCTTGGCAGAGCCGCGTATGGGTTATCCTCTCCGACCCAATTCTGTTTAGCGCGTTGCTCATCAGAATATGTCCAGTTAAATATCTGTTCCTCAATAAATTCGCCCGATGCAATTGCACGAAAAGGCGTTCCGGAGAGATAAAGGTATCCGCCGGTTGTGATAGGCATGACCTCTTCGTCGTAGTATTCAATTCCTTCCCCCTCTGCAAACTCGATCTCATTTTTATCTTCTGCTTCGAATAAATCTTTTGCTTTCTCCCGCCAGGCCCCGTAATGATATTCATCTAAAATGACACAATCCCAATTCGTTGCATGCACCCACTCATTCTTCGTTTTTATTCCGCCTGTGCTTTTATTTCTGCCCAAATAATCCTGAAAAGAACCAAAACACACGATCGGTCGATGTTTATCAGCCTGCTCATAGTTCAATCCGCCTGGTTTGATGAATTGCCAACCTCGAAAGTCCACATGCCCAAGCAAATCCTCTTCCCAGGCATTTTGCACCGCTGGCTTGAAAGTCAATACCAATATTTTCGTCCATCTCATCTTTTTGGCCAGTTGATAGGCAGCGAAGGTTTTTCCAAAACGCATTTTTGCATTCCACAGGAAGTGTGGAGTTTTATCGGGATTTAATCTCTTGAAATTGCTAAAGTATTCTGAGGTTTTCTCGACCGCCTCCCTTTGTTCTGGCCTCATTTTGAAATCCAAAGTGCGGTTTTCTTCGTTTATTTCTCCAGATCGCAAAGAGATAATTGCTGCCTTAACCGGTTCCGCTGTACACTCAAACCATTCTCCCTCAGGATTTCTGATATTCTTTTTCCGCAAATACCGATGCACTTCGTGATCTGTAAATACGCTCCCATCATTTCTAATGGCGGATTCTTCTAGCACGATCCGATACGGCAGTGGCCCAGGGCGCCGGGTTGGATATTGTTGCGCCACGCGCGCCTGGGCGCTAACGATCGTATAGCCCACCTTCAGCAATCCTCTGTATTCCGAATTTGTATCTTCGTAAGCGTAGATTTTCGGGCTGGCCGCAGGGCGCGGCGGGAAGAATTCTTTATTTGGCATCGTTATCACCACCTGCAGAATTCATTGGCCTCATTGTTTTTTCAATTAAGATAACCTCATCGTCAGTTAACCCACAATACGAATACAGTGCTTCGTCAGTCCAACTTCTTTTCAAATCGACAAGAGGAACAAACTTAAAATTGTCTTTGGACACATGAACAGAAGAATATGTTGCGCGAATTAAGTATCTGGTGAATTTACAGCTGACATAGCTCACCAAGTTCTCAGCTTCCTCCTTAGTATCAAAAAAACCAATATTTAAATAGGAAAACGTATCTACTTGTCCAGGTGGAAGAATCTGCGGAGTAGAAATGGAACGATATCCATTTTCTGGTTTAATACCAACTTCTCCACCTTGGGGAACCATAATGGATATTTTCACCTTGTATTTGTCAATATATTGTCGATTTTTTTTAATGTTATCTCTTGAGATGTAACTCTCTCCTTGATCATTGTATCCAACACTATGCAATAGAGAAATATCTCCGATTTGCTTTTTTGGATGACCTTTTACTTTTGACGGAATACCAAATGTGTCAATCGGAGACACTATTTCATCCATAAAATGCGATGATATTTTAATAACTTTATTGATTATTTTTACAGCATCATTTGATCTGACAAAAAGAGTCTTAAATTCGTTCAAAGACCTGATTGAAGAATTAACAAAATCTCCAGAGAAGTTAATTATCTCACATTCATTACTTGTATGATCTCTATCCCATAAAAAATAACAAACTCCGCCCGCAATATCTACGCCTTGAAAACAATCTTTAGAATTAATATAGTCAACAAGTTTTACGATATGCTTTTCATTAAGCATATCGTTTCTAAATTTATTTAATCCCATTCCTCCAGAATACCATCTTGCAGGAATAATCATACTTATGAAGTGAGGGTTAAGTTTCTTTGCTTGCTCAATAAATTTATTATAAATTGGCTTCGCTTGTGTTGCTGACTTTTTTTCATCAGTGCCACCTCCCGTTGACAATTGGTAAGGCGGGTTTCCAATAATGACATCGAATTTCATGTTAAACAACTCCTCTGGCGAAACGGTGTGAATGAACTGGTAGGCGTGGCTCTCCAGCGATGGATCGCGGTCGTATTCGTTGATATTCGCCCCGCAATACTTACACTGATTACCTTCCCATTCATGAATCACTCGTTTGAAAAGGATATTCCCTTCTGGTGTACCGAAAGCATCGCACACCGAATATTTGCCGTTTGCTTTCTTCGAGCAATACACACTGCGACGCGCCAGCAGGGCGGTCATATCGGTTATGGCGATGCCAAATAACTGCTTGGTGAAAATATGGTTGATACGCTTCTGCTGGTCGGGAATTTCTGTTTCCAGTCCCTTCATCAGCCGCTTGGTGATCTCGCGCAGAAACACGCCTGTTTTTGTGGCGGGGTCAAGAAATCTGGCATTCTTATCCTGCCAGATCTCCGCCGGCAAGAGATCGAGAATCTGATTGGCTAATTGAGGCGGCGTGAAAACCTCATCGCTGCTCAGGTTAGCCAGGCAGCTCAGGACATCCGGGTTATAGTTTCTATTCGGGAACATCGGCTATCCTCAAAAAATGAACCGGTGGAAATTCTTTCTCAGGGGTGGGGATAAATACATCTTCTCCAAGGTCAGAAAATAACGGCAGCTCTCGCATGGCGGCATGGTTGAGCAACTCATGGAAGGTGAAATCCCGCCGCTTGAACATGCTTCCCGTTATGGACGACCACTCGGAGAACGTGATCGGTTCAGGCTTCTCACCCACGGTCTTCAGCGTGAGTGCATCCCCCCAAACAATATTTCGTTTGAGTATAAATTTTATCGTCCGGCAACACTGTTCATTAATATTTTCCTTGAACAGGCCGGCATATTCCCGGACAAAGATTTCATAAAGACGCTTGCGGCACTCGATCACATTATCTTCCAATATATCAATGCCATATATTGAGGATATCGCCAGGACACAATACCTTTCAAACTCCAATTGACTTTTCCCATAGCGGCTTTTGACCACCACCAATTTCCTCTGCAGGATTTCCGTCAAAAAATTCCCCGTCCCGCAGGCCGGCTCCAGGAAACGGGAATCGATCCTCTCCGTTTCCTGTTTCACCAGGTCAAGCATGGCGTTTACTTCTCGCTTGGCAGTCAAAACTTCGCCATGATCAGCGACACGTTTTTTTGAGACGACTTGTTTTTCCTGATTACCGCTCAATCAAGCCTCCGCTTTTTGTTAGTATATCCCCTCTCATATTCCATTGCAACACTTCTTTTCACTATCTTTAAGATACATCTGCTATAATCTATTTGTTCCCCGCTTATTATCGCTTACTCCCATTTTAGCGTTGTTTGGTATTAAGGCCCAGGAGATTCGTTATCGACACGGAGGGTTTATGCCATTGCCAATACAACAAATCGAATCAGAATTAAGTATGGCTTACGTGCAGGCCGTTGTTGCGAAAGCCGGAGCTTATTACAATCCTTATAAGCCAACAGAATATGGGCTCGATTGTGACATAAAACTTGTAACCACCATGCCTGATGGGTCTTTTACTTATACTGGGCATACCTTGAATTGCCAGGTGAAATCAACTACAAATTGGATTGAGCAAGACGATCAAATATTATATGATTTGGAAGCCAAAGCGTATAATAAATTGGTTGCTTTTGAGATAAAAACAGCTATTCTCATCCTGCTCAAACTACCAAAAGATGATAATGACTGGTTGAAATGTGAAGAAGATTGCCTGGAGTTACGCAATTGCTGTTATTGGGTTGTTCTCGATGGTCCACCAACTACAAATACAAGTACAATCCGTATATCCATCCCAAGGAATCATATATTTAACCCAAGCGCTGTTTCCAGTTTATTGGATTTCCTGAAACAGAATGATGGTAGCTTATTATGATTGACATAAATCCGGTCGAACTGGCCAAAACAATAGATTATTGGGACTTCGTCACCTATATTTCTGAGACCGGTTGGTCGCGGGTGGAGAAAGCATCAAGCAAGTTCATGGTTTTCAATGGTCCTCTGGATTTGAACCAGAATCCCATTGAGATTGTAATTCCGCGCAATGAAAACTTCAGAGAATTGCCACTCTATATAGCAAATGCAATTGAAATATTAAGTTCTATCAATCACAAAGAACCAAACTCCATCTTTCAGAATATAAATACGGTTAATCGTGATGTCCTACGTGTACGAATTCAAGGGTATGGTACACAAGAAGCAATATCGTTGCGTACTGCGGCTCAACAGGTCAATGATTTAAAAAAGCTGGTGGCTTATGCTGCACGTTCTGAAGTTGACAGAAAACCTTATTACATAAATGCTCAGATCCCTGCAGCAAAAGAGATGATCGATTCTTACCGATTCGGTCACACATTTCGAGGTAGTTTCGGCTTTACAATAGAAACGCCAAGATTGAAGGAAATTCATACCTACCAGCAATTAGATCTATTCCCTGAAACCTTTACGACCGTACCCATCTATCGGAAAGTAATGGAACGGATCGCCTGGGGGTTGATGTACACGGACAAGGCAAATAAAGATAGGGATCCTAAGTGGCTCATCGAAAATTATTCAACAGGCCTTAATGCAAACATGTGTCGTTCCTTGGCAGATATTTTCGGAGCACGAGACACTATTGTTGAATTTGCTATAACATGGGCTCCAGTACAGTTACCTGATGATCCAATTATTCAGGCATTCGCACCGATTCAATTAGATGAATTGGCACGCAATCACCTTGATTTTGCAGCAAAGGAACTAATTGAAACGCATGAAGAAGAAATGACAGTTACTGGACGAATTGTGGAGCTCGACGCAAAAGCCAGTCCTCTTGAATTGGATACATCCAGGAACATCAGGATTCAATGGTTTGAAGAATCAGAAGGCGTTTCTTATGAAGCAACAGCTAAATTAGGCGTAGATGATTATCAAAAAGCGATCGAAGCGCATAAGAACTGGTATCTAATAGAAATTACAGGAACGCTTACGCATAAGAAAGAAAATTGGCGTTTTGTCAATTACACTCGGTTTATTGTTAAGCCAATTATCCCTGAGCAATCATGAAATATTAAATCATTCATGTTTGACCTGTTAATCAAGTCTACAACAACAAGGAATCCGTTTATATGATTTGATTTTCCCCCTTGACACGCAAGAACAATCGTTCTATATTAATTCAGGCACGGCGAAGCCCATCACTTCGCCGTGTTCCTTTTAAGGGAAGCTTCGCCGTGCCTCAAAGGTTCTCTTGCCATCTTCCACCCACATCCCGCCCTGCGACGACATCATCATCCTCAAAGAGAAAGTCGCCGCCCTCGAGACCTGGCGCACCAGCACCCAAATGGACCTGAAAGAGATCCATGATGTGATCAGCCAGGTCAAACTGCTCATGTCCCTCTCCATCGGCGGTGGTGGACTGTCCATCTTGACGTTGATCATCACGTTGATCGTACTGGTGACAGGTAACAAATGAAATGGCCGGCGCTCCCCGTGGCAATTCCAATGCCCTCAAACATGGCTTGTATGCCAGGCACTTCAAGCCCGAAGAGAAGGCTGAACTCCGCCGCATGGCCTGGAACAATCTCTTATTCGAGATCCTGGGAACTCGTTCCATGGCAGAGAAAGCCATGGATCTCGCTAACCGGGAAATGGCCATGCCGGCTCCGGATGTTGCCAAGGTCGCCACTCTCATCTCAGCCTGGACCTCAGCCATCACAACCATCACTCTCGCAGCTGTCAGGTATGGTGTCCTCACCGGCGAGAATGCCAGTCTCAATGACAGCCTCGCCGAAGCGCTTGCCGGATTGCCTCTCCATGAACCCGATCCACTCGCTAATGACGGCAATTAAGGGACAGGTAAGAGAGATCCGGTATCTGTTACGCAGGCCGCATCTATTCAGCCTGCAGACCGGCAGCATTGAATTACGCCCATACCAGGAGCAGGCCATCCAGGCTGTTTTGGAAAGCGTTATCTATGACCGTGGCATGTCGTTTGTCTGGATTTTCCCCCGCCAATCCGGCAAGGATGAAAGCCTTGCAATCCTCGTCCAATATTTGCTCACCCGTAGTATGCAGGAGAGCGGGGAAATGGTTTTCTTCAATCCCACCTTCAAGCCGCAGACCGAGACCAGCATGCGCCGCCTCGAAACCCGTCTCCGCACCAACGTTCTTACCCGCGGCAAGTGGAAGCGCAAGAGCGGCTATATCTTCAACATGGGCAATGCTTTTTGCACCTACATGAGCGCCGATCCTTCCGCCCATGTTGTCAGTGCCACGGCCAATCTCTTGCTGATTGTCAACGAGGCCCAGGATATCAGTCCGTTCAAGTACGACAAGGATCTCGATCCCATGGTGGCCAGCACCAACGCCACCAAGTTATTCTCCGGTACTCGCTGGACCTCTGACACGCTGCTGGAACGGGAGTACCAGCGCGCCAGGGAAGCCGAGAAAGCAGATCCGCGCCACCTGCAGCGCGTGTTCTTCTTCACCGCTGACGATGTCCGCAAGTACGTGCCTGCCTATGGAAAGCATGTCGATGGTGTGATCGCTCGCCTTGGCCGCCAGCATCCGCTGGTCAAGACGCAGTTCTTCTGCGAGACCATCGACGCCCAGGCCGGCATGTTCCCGCCCGGACGCCAGGCTCTCATGAAGGGCAGCCACAGCAGCGCGCACGGAACCCGAGCCCGGGAAAATCTATGCCTTCCTTCTCGACGTCGCCAACTAAGCGGTGATATTGGCAAGAGAAATAGGTGTTGCGGGTACCCTGGACTGCCTGCACTATTCCGCAGGCACACGTTGCCGTCAGACCAGGCTGGCGGCGGCATTCGCCACCTGGTTCAATCCAACCTTCTAGGCTATATTGCCTGGATGGGTGCGTCCGGAATATTGCTTTCTAGCACTTTTGTAATTGCAAGCCAGGTTCCCTACTTCTCATCATTATTCCCCTTTTTACGTTTTCCGAATTACGTCTTACGAACTGCGTTTTTTCCCTTGACAAAACAGAACAAATGTTTTATGTTTATTCCGTATTAATCACCCTTGCGAAGGTTATCTGTACCGGCCAATCCATTTGAATAAAAATTTTCTTTACATCAACTTTATTGCAAAATATTTGACCTTCGCAAGGATAATGGAGGCAGTGCTATCTATGCAAAGAATGTTTTTTGTGCCCGATATGCGGAGAAGAATAGAGAGGGGTATTGTTCCTCCTTTGTTCCGCGATTCAATTCCCCTCCCAAAAACCTTGCCAGACTCTAGTCGTTCCTCCGTCGTTCCGCGGAACAACTCTCTTCCCCGCCAGGGGATACTGGTCGAGGCTCGGCTGAGCCGCCATGACCCCGCACGTTCTGCCCGAGACGCTGGCAGCCTCACCCCCGATCTGGTGGAAGCCAGGAAACAGATTCAGGAATTATAATGAATAGCGTACATCCTACAGTCCATGGATGAAAGGATTTCTTATGCCAGGAAACAAACCAGCACCAACCACGGTAGATGAATACATTGCGCAGGCCCCGCAGGGCGTGCAGCCCATCCTGGAGAAGATCCGGGCGGTCATCCAGGAAACCGCCCCGCAGGCGCTGGAGAAGATCAGCTATAAAATGCCGGGTTATTATGACCACGGTCAGTTGGTCTGGTTTGGCCTGCATGCGCAGCATATCGGCTTTTATCCAACCGGCTCCGGCGTCGAGGCATTCAAAGAAGAATTATCCGCCTACAAGACCTCCAAGGGGGCGGTGCAGTTTCCACTGGATCAACCCATCCCGTTTGATCTAATCCGCCGGATCGTCCAGTTCAAGCTGGCTGAAAACTTGAAGAAGTAATGAAAGACCTCCGAGGTCTGGAGTCATTTAGAGCGCCTGATAAAACTGCTCTCGCCGCCGTTCGCGTAGCATCCCCGGAGCGAAGCGTAGGGGACCTCGGCGGCGAGGACGCCGCCAGGAGCGGGGTTTTGCCTGCACTGTGTCGCAGGCACACGTGTTAGCGGCTCTTCGGGTTTTTCTTCGCGGTCCTGCTGTCTTCGCGGTTGACATAGGAAGGCGAATCTGGTAATTTCGATCCAGGGAGAAGATATGCAAATAAAACGTCTTTTTGCGGTCATCCTGGCAGTTGGAGTCCTCATGGCGGGCTGTACGGCCCGCCCGGTTGGCAGCACACCCGCGGTCGCAGGTACGTTAGCCCTGACAGCCACACCCTCGGAAACCTTGCCGCCGGTTTTGATTCCTGTTTCTCCCACCGCCACGCTCCCCAAGAGTCCCACCCCCACACCCATCGAAGTGAACGGCTTCCTGCGCATTAACCCCCATCGTCGCGCCCACCCCGGCTGCATACCCCGGGAGGAATAATCTGGACGAATCCACCGGCCTGCACGTGACCAGTGCAGGCGTAAAGCTCGATGCGGCCACTTACCGGCTTAAGGTGACCGGCCTGGTTGATCGCCCGCTCAGCCTGAGCCTGGACGCCTTGCGCTGCCTGCCCAGGGTCTCCTCCGCCCCGGACCTGGTCTGCCCGGGTTACTTTGAAGATAAAGCCGGCTGGTCCGGCGTGGCCTTGAAAACCGTTTTGGATCTGGCCGGTTTGCAAAGTGGGGCCAAAAGGATCATCCTGGTCGGTGCGGATAAGTACCAAAGCCAGATGGACCTTCAATTTGCATTAAAGAGGGGAATTTCCTGGCCTATGTATGGAATGGTCAGCCGCTGCCCATCCTGCATGGTTTCCCGCTGCGGGCAGTCTTCCCCTCCTCGCAGGGCAGCTATTGGGTCAAGTGGCTGGTGGAGATCAAGGTGGAATAACAAGCGCTGCGGCGCTCCCGGTCATTCTCCTACGGCGTCGCACTCTCCACCGGGTACCCGGCTGCCATCCAGGCCTGCAGTCCTCCGCTGACGTAGGCTACGTGCGGGAATCCAGCCTGCTGCAGGATAGCTGCTCCACGCTGGCTGCGCTCTCCCGTCAGGCAGACCACCACGATATCCCGGTTTTTTGGCAGCTCGTTCAATCGGGCTGCCAATTGCTCCAGCGGGATCAGCGTGCTGCCCTTGACATGAAACTGGTTCCATTCAGGCTGTGTGCGCACATCCAGGAAAAACGACCCTTGTTGAAGTTTCGCATAACCTTCAGCCGGGGAGATTGCCAGGGAGGCGGCTTTTGCAGAGATGAAGGGATTGGCGATCAAGCCGGCCGAAATTGTGTAAGCCAGTACAGCTGCGGCAATAATGACCAGGGCTCCCAGGCCGACCCAAAGCCTGGTCCGCTTTCGTTTGGGTTGCATACTTTTCTTTCGCTTTCTTCTAGGCTTGCTCGACCGCTTTCAACAGCCCATCCACCTTGGCTTTGATCAAGGCTGCGGGGCCCGCGCCGACCATGCGGTCGCGCAATTGACCTCGATCCATGAAGAGCACCGTCGGGATGCCCTGGACGCCGAACTTGATGGCCCATTCGGGATTCTTGATCTGTATCGACTTTTACGACAGTCAGCTTGCCGGCATAATCGTTGGCGATTTTCTCCAATACAGGTGCGATCATCTTGCACGGGGCACACCAGGGCGCCCAGAAATCCACCACCACCGGCAGCGGGGATTTGATCACTTTTTCTTCAAATTCCGAATCATTAATATGGATTGGTTCATTCATCAGAAACCTCTATTCATGAAATACTTTTTCTCCGGCCCGGATGTCCACCTTCAAGCGGTTCTCAAAGGGGGTCAGGGGGCACGACCATTTCTCGTTGTAGGCGCAGTAAGGGTTATAAGCCAGGTTGAAGTCCACCCGGAACTTCCCATTCGGCAATTTCTCCACCTCCACGTAGCGCCCGGCTGGATAGGTCTCCTTGCCTGCCAGGTTGTCCACGAACGGCAGGAAGAAACCGTCCTCGCTGGAATAAAGTGTCAACTCTGCACTCTGCCCCTCCACCTCGAACTTGAATCGGCCATAACGCTGGTAGGTCTGCGGATCTCCTCCGGTTGTCTGGATCGAGACGGTCTCCTGGGTGGGGAACTTCTCCACCGGCACTTCCAGCCGCAGTGCTGCATTCTCGGGGAAATATTTTAAACCCTTGAAGGCGTGTCTTTGTTCGTGGGTCAAGGGACTTTGCGGATCGCTGCCGAAAAACTCATCTTTTTCGCGGCGGAATTCTTCTAGATCCCACATGTTTTATTTCCTTTCATAACTATTGGATGCGTCCATCTGCCCAAATCTTACCTTATTAGGGTTAATAATCCTTGCGAAGGATCAGCTCATCCCGTGATCTTGTTAGGATGAAAAAACGGATTTTAGCTGCAATTTCTCCAGAAATACATCCTTCGCAAGGATTTATGGAAAAATTTCATCGCGAAGGATCGGCTAATCCGGTAATCTTGTTCAAATGAAAAACCGGATCTTATCTACCTCGACAATGTTACATTAAGGTTGGATGGTAAAAATCTTCACCACTAAGGGCACAACGGGACACAAAGGAAAGAAAAAACAGTTCTTCCTTTGTGTGCCTTGGTGTCCGTCGTGGTGAAAAAAACATAATCTAACATTGTCGAGCTACAATCTCTCCAGAAATATATCCTTCGCAAGCACGGAATAAAGGAATGGCTCATCCGGGCATCTCGTCCTGACCGCATGGATCTCACTCTTGTTGCAAGAGCGCCACCTGCTCGGAGGTCATCCCCTCCAGCACAGGCCGGTCAGCTTGCTCCTGCAAATGGATTTTGCCCTGCAGATCCAATAAATGCCCCGATTTTTCCTGCTTGGTGTGCAGGTAAAACTCGTTATACGGGTTGGGCGGGATGATCAGTGGAATGCGGCCGTTTACTTTCACGCCGTACCTGGTCAGATTTTCGATCTTGCGCGGGTTATTGGTCATCAGTTGAATGGACCTGACCTTCAGCGAAAAGAGCATATGGGCAGCCACGGCGTAATCCCGCTCATCGTCGCGGAACCCCAGGGCCAGGTTGGCTTGCACCGTATCGTACCCGTGATCCTGCAGCCCATAGGCGCGGATCTTGTTGGTCAGGCCGATCCCGCGACCTTCCTGGCGCATATACAGCAGGAGACCCTTATCCATCACTCCAATTCGCTTGAGCGCCGTCTCCAGCTGGTCGCGGCAGTCGCAGCGCAGTGACCCGATGGCATCTCCGGTCAGGCATTCGGAATGGACCCGCACCGGCACGTCTTCGGCATTGGTGATATCCCCATGTGCGAAGGCGGCATGGTCCTTGTCGTCCCGGTTATTATAGAACGCCACCACCTGGAAGCTGCCAAAGCGCGACGGTAGTTCCGCAATGGAGGCGATCCTGACGCAGACATGGTCGGGACCATACCCGTCGCATTGGTGCTTTAAACCCTCGTCCAGTAAATCTTTGATTTGCATAGGTGTGAGTGCCATGCTTTTCTCCTTTTAATATCTATTTGTTTTATATAATCCGCGTTCACACCTGCCCTTGCGGGCGGTGCAAGGGTCCGCGTCCTATTCTAAAAGTGTCCGGGCTGTAGAAGCGTTCTTTTACAATAAAATAGGACGTGTCTTCTCCCGGTTTTCTTACCCTCCAGCAGGGTTCGGATATAATCATACCATCATGCCTGATCGGGATAACCACACCTGGATTCAAGACCTGCGCAGCCCTGGCGCTTCCCGTGAGGCCGCCCTGGAAGACCTGCATGCCTCCCTGCAGCGGGTTTTACCGCGCGCCCTCACCCGCTGGCTGTCTCCCGGCGACCCGGCCCTCGCCGCGCTGGTCGAGGACGTTGCCCAGGAGACCCTCCTGCGGGTGCTCGATAAGCTCGACACGTTCGAAGGTCGCAGCCAGTTTACCACCTGGGTCTACAAGGTTGCCGTGCGCATTGCCTTGAGTGAACTGCGCCGCGATCGTTGGAAGGATGTCTCCCTCGACGAGATGACCGAGGGCGCTGGCCGCCCTGCGGAGGCCGGATTCGCTTCCGCTCCGGAATCCGGGCCTGAGTCTGTGGCGGAAAAGGCAGACACCCTCCAGCGCCTCAACCGCATCCTCGCCGAAGAGTTGACTGACCGGCAGCGCCAGGCCTTGACTGCCGTCCGCGTGAATGGCATCCCGATGGACGAGGTCGCCCGGCGGATGGGCACCAACCGTAACGCCCTCTACAAGTTAATGCATGATGCCCGCCTGCGCCTGAAGAATCGTCTCGAGCAGGAAGGTCTGCCTGTCCAGGATCTGCTGGCGATGTTCAATGGGTAAGAGTCGCATCTATCAAGCCGTCTAATGATAGAAGATGAAACGCTTTTTTGACCTGTTCAAACATCACCCTGAAAAGACGAAAGATCCCGCTCCGGCCGTGCAGAAGCTCCTGAGCTCCGTTGCCATGACGGAAGAGCAGGAAATCCCCTGCGATGAGGTCTTTGCCCTGATGGACCAATTCGCCGAGCTGGTCAAGCGTGGCGGGGATGCCTCGCAGTTGATGCCGTTGGTTGAGAAGCACCTGGCGATGTGCCCGGATTGCCGCGAGGAGTGTGAAACCCTGCTGGAAATGATGAACGTCTCTTCCAATGATGAAAACCGGCGCGGTTGATGCGCCGGTTTATTTTTAATTGAGACCTCCTAGGTCTCCAAGACCTCGGAGGTCTGGTAGCTTCTTATGGCCCGGGCGTGCCGGTGGTGAAATTCCACAGGGCCGAATTAGTCCCCCAGGCGTAATCGTTGCGGGCTGCGATCCACCATTCGTAAGATGTACCGGCGATTAATGCGTAAGGGGTATATATCAGGTTGTTTGTGAATTGAACGTAACCGCCTCCGCCGATTTTTCTCCATTGAACCTGATATTCCACCGCACCGGCCACGGCCTCCCATTGCAGGGTTGTGTCGATCCCCGGTAGGAGGGTTTCATTCGTCGGTGCAACCAGATTTGGCGCAGGCAGGATCGTCCCTCCAGAGCCGGAGGTGAATGTCCAGACTTCCGAGGAAGGGCTTTCAACGTCTTGCCCGCACATCAGCCAGGCGCGCCAGTAATAAGTGGTGGCTGGGTCGAAATTGGTCCAGAAGCGAATGTTTCCCGGGCCTTGTCCGCTGCCGTACCCCAGGGAACTGACCACCTGGGTGAATCCTGGATCGCGCGCCACTTCCAACAGGAATATCGTCGCGGCAGGATCATTCCCGCTGTTCCATTCGAACAATGGGATCAGGGTATCCAGGCTGCTCCCATTTGCCGGGCTCACCAGCGTGGGCGGGACGGAGCAGGGCCTCGGGCCGGTTCCGATCAGGGGCAGGTAGAGGCTGACCATGGGAGCCGGGCCTTTCATCTGCATTCCTGCAGCCTGGGCCGGCAGGGCTGGCCCTAGGATTAAGGCCAGTATTGTGGCAAGAATGAATAGGGGTGACAGATGTTTCTTCATCCTGTATTCTCCTTTCCATCATATGCGGCATAACACCATACCCGACTTGCTGCATAGCCCTTTGATTGAAAACCTGGCAAGCGGATAACCTGAATTGCGACTGACACAGATATCTCTAATTCAATATACAACAAACAGCCCCCTTATTACAAGACCACTTTATTAAAACCTGTCATCCCCTGGCTGGCTTGCGTCCCCATACTTGCGTGACCATGTACGAAGTCATCCAGATCTCCGGATCGTCTGCAATGCGTTGGCAGGCTTTTATCGTAGCCTCGAATTCACTTTCAGTCATCAGGCCGGTTTCAAGAATTCTGTGGCGGAGCGCCATGCCCGATTCGATTGGCCAGCGCCGGAAGGGATGCCCGGCCGGCAGTCCCAGGACCACAGCCCGGCCATTCACCTCCAGGCAGCCCGCTTGCCGTAGCAATCCATACATTCGTCGGCCGGCATTGTAATCACCGCCTGACTGGTCGAAAGCCGCGATGGTGACTTCTTTCAGCCGCTGCCAGGCGGCTTGCGGTGGGAAGCATTCATAACCTGTCTCGCAGCTTTCTTGAGCCACCACCACTCCGCCCGGTTTCGCCAGGTCGAGCATTTCCAGCAGAAGCCCTCTTTCCATCCCGAGCGGCGTGAACATGGCGCGGACGTGCACCAGGTCGAAGGAGGCCCGCGGTAAATTGGTCCTCAGGAAATCCGCCTGGATCACATCTACATTTGTCAGGCCCGCCAGGCTGGCATATTCCCGTGCTGCTGTCACGTTGGCCTGGCTCAAGTCGACGCCGGTGACGCTTCCATTCGGGCCAACCCGGCGGCCAAGCGGTCCCAGCACCCCGCGCGGTCCGCAGCCCAGGTCAAGGCAGTTCCAGCCTGCATTGACCGGAATATGCTCGAATAATTCTTCTGCTGCCGGTTCCCAGGTATCTGCCCAGGCGCTCAATCGTTCGACTTCGTTGGGCGCCTGGGATAATAAATAGTTCGATTGTTCGTCATTCATTATGGTAAAGCCCATTTCCATGCCTTGAAATTGCTCAGGTTCCAGTAGGCCTCCCTGAGAAAACGATAATGCTTATGTTCTTCCTCGGAGAGTCTCCTGAACATGGCATGGCCCTCCTGGTCTGTGATTTGCTCGGCCAGGTCCGCATAAGCCGCTTCGGCTTTTTTCTCGAGTTCCATGGCTTCAAGGATGATTTTTATGACGGTCTGCTGTTGCGGTTCTTCAGTCGGCTCTGGCGTGACCCTCGGCGGTTGGGGAAAATCTCTCCCTTCATAAAAAATGAATTCGCCTTTTAGCTCCAGGGATTTCTCCAGGACCGTCAGGCGTCCATAATGAAATAGCTCGAATTCCTTCAATTGGGTAAATACTTCCCTGCCCATCTTGTTACCTGTGGTTTTGGCAGCATTTCCGTAGAATTCTGCTGCCAGCCTTTCGTTCTCCTTGACCACGCGAATTGCATCCAAAAGGCTTTTTGTTTCCATCGGTTCCTCCGTGTAATTGATTTTGAAAATAGTATACCGAGAATTGGCTCCCATGACAATGACCGGCTGCCTGGGCACTATCCATGCAAACTGATATTAGTTCGACGAAAAACGCCCTTCCTTATAATGGTTGGTTGGGACCAGCGAATTCAATCAGCATCGCCGCCAATTCCTGCGGCGCGGTCAGCATCGCCATGTGGCCGGCGGCCAGCTCGCCCACCTGCCAGCCATCTGCCCGGGCTCTTGCAGCGAAAGGAGCAAAGCCGGGCGTGGTCGTGCTTGGACCACCCAAGCAGTGGATGAAAGCAGCCGGAAGAGCGGAGCTTCTTGCATCACCACCTGGCACTGGCTCAGTATATGTGGCCAAAGGTTGTGGCGTCCAGCGCCTCTTCACCCACTCTGCCATCTCCGGGTCGGTGATACCCAGGACCGCCGGGGGAGGTGGTTGTATCATTCCTGCGTGTGCGGCTGCATCGGCCATTCTTGCCAGGCGCATTTGCGCAGGCCAAAGATCGGCTTCACTCTGTCCAACTGCAGGGACATACGCATCCAGGTAGACCAGGAGTCTCACCCGTTCGGGCAGCTTCGCCGCCACCCCGGTGATGACCATCCCGCCATAGCTGTGCCCGACCAGGATTACATTCAAAAGGTCTTCATAAACCAATAAATTGGCGATATCCGTAATGTGGCTGGTCAGGTTGATTCCACAATTCGCCAGGTGGGAACGGTCCGATAGGCCCGTGAGGGTGGGGGAATGGACTTCATGTCCCCTGGCGCGTAAGATTGGTGCGACCTTTTGCCAGACCCATCCGCCGCAGTGGGAACCGTGTACCATTACGAAAGTTGCCATATTCAACTCTTAGGCAGGATGTTGCGGTTCGTGCGAAACACATTTTCCGGGTCCCAGCGTGCCTTGACTTCGGCCAGGCGCTGGAGGTTCCTGCCGAGGGCTGCCTCGAGCCGTTCGGGACCTTCGTCATCCGATTGGAAGTTGATATAGTTCCCGCCGGTGGAAAATGGTTTCAGGTCGTCCCACGCCGCCCGGGCCCATGCGAGGTTGGCAGCATCTTCGTCGCTTTGCAGCCATTGTCCCACCAAATTGAGCACGAAATGCGCATCGCGGTTGCCTGCGGGAGAATAATCTGCTTTCTGCTGGTTGAGAGCCCCCTCGATCTGGAATAGGATCATTAAGCTGTGCGGTGACTGTATCCTGGCGGCATGTTTAATGAGCTTCTCGCCAAATGCGGGCCCGATCTGCGCAAGGTACTCACTTTTCCAGTAATTGCGCCGGCCCTTCGAGTTGAAAGCATCGAAAAGGGTCTGAAGCTGTGCGTACGGTCGCCGGAGGAGCACGTCTCCGATGGGCGCGCCAAACGACTTGATTGGTGCGATAATTTTCTCGCCTTCCGCCAGGTTGCCGCTGTAACATGCCAGAATCATGACAATTGGCTTGCCGTGCATATCCTGTGGCAGCCAGGGGGCAGGAGGGGCAAAGCGCAGCAAAAGCGCAAGCGTGAGTTCCCGGGGGGCACTTCCAGCAAGGCTCCGATACAGCTCAAACACCCTGGAAGCCTGGCTGGCCGGCCAGGCGACCATGCCGCCAACGATCTCAGGGCCGACCGGGTGGAGCAAATAATCGATGCCGGTCACAACGCCAAAATTACCGCCCCCGCCCCGCAGCCCCCAGAAGAGATCCGCGTTTTCGTTGTCGCTGGCATGCACGCGGCGCGCTTGTGCGGTCACGATATCCATTCCGGCCACGTTATCGGCCGTCCAGCCCCAGCGCCTGGTCAGGTAACCGATCCCACCTCCCAGGGTGAGTCCGGCAGCCCCGGTAAGGGAAACAAATCCCAGGACGGCAGCCAGCCCGTGCAGTTGGGTTTCCCGGTCCACGTCGCCGAGCAGGACGCCGGCTTGGGCATGCGCCACCTTTCCCTGCGGGTCCACCCAGACTCCCCGCATCAGTGACATATCCAGCATAAGCGCGCCGTCGGCCGTTGCCAGGCCGGCAACGTTATGGCCTCCGCCCTTGATGCACAGCAGCAGGTTGTGGTCCCGGGCGAACTGCACACACGCCATCACGTCTGCGCTCCCAAGACAGCGCACCACCAGCGCGGGATGTCTATCAATCATGGCGTTCCAGACCGTGCGGGAATCTTCATAACCAGCCTCACCGGGCAGGATCATCGGCCCTTTCAGACATGTCCTTAGAGCGTCGAGTTCAGCTTGCTTGAGTTCAATTTCTGCACCTTCCAATGTTTTGGCTTGCATGGATAACCATCCTTTATTGGAATCACCAAAGGTGATGCACTTCTGGGCGTATGTGCCGGTCGTAGATGGCCGCGATCTCCAGCATGGTCGAGTTTGAGAGCGGCGGCAAGCTGGCGGCACGGATATTGTCCTCGGCCTGGGATGGGCGCCTGGCTCCCGGGATGGTACTGGTCACGCAGTCGAACATGAGGATCCAGCGCAGGGCCATTTGAGCCATGCTCATATTGGCCGGGACCAGCGGGCGCAGTTCATCGACCGCCTTCAAGCCGGTCTCAAAATCCACGCCGGAAAATGTTTCCCCACGGTCAAAGGCCTGCCCCTGGCGGTTGAATGCGCGGTGATCATCCCGGTCGAAAGTGCTGGCGGGGGTCATCTTGCCGGTCAGCAGTCCCGAGGCCAGCGGTACGCGTGCCAGGATCCCCACCCCGGCTTTTTTCGCCTTGTCAAAGAAACTTTCCGCCGGGCGTTGGCGGAATACGTTGAAGATGATCATCACCGATTGCACGTTGGGGAATTGGATGGCCTTCTCGGCCTCGTCGATGCGTTCCACGCTGACGCCGTAATAACGCATCTTGCCCTGTTTCACCAGGTCATCCAGGATGCCAAACACTTCCGCGTTGTAAACCTGGATGGGCGGGCAGTGCAGCTGCATCAGGTCGATCGTCTCGACCCCCAGGCTTCGCAGGCTGTTTTCGACGAAGAAGGTTAGATTTCTTTTCGTATAGCCGCACGGATCGGGATTCACGCCCATGCCCATCTTGGTGGCGATGTAAAACGGCTCTTTACGCTGCCGGCGCAGTATGCCCAGCAAGGGCTCGCTGCCGTAGGCGTCTGACGTATCAAAGAAATTGACGCCCAGGTCGAGTGCCCGGTTGAGCGTCTCCAGGCTGAGGCGGTCATCCACCGCTCCCCAGGCGCTTCCCATCGCCCAGGTGCCCAGGCCAATGCTGGAAATCTTCCAGCCCGTGCGTCCCAATGTTCGGTATTCCATTTTTTGCCTCCTGCTTATCCTTGCGAAGGTTTGGCCGTGCCAGATATTGCTTTGATCCAAAAACTTCCGTCCTGCTTGAATTCTGCCAGAAACGGAACCTTCGCAAGGGGGTCTGATCCAGATACATCTTTTGACTATCGTAAACTTTCATCGTAACAGACGAACTCGATCAAATTCTCCTCCGGATCGGGGAAGTACAGCGAATGCACATGCAGCCAGGCGTGATCGGTCGCCACAACCTTCAGTCCCAACCCTTCCAGGCGGTTTTTCTCGGTCTCGTAATCTTCCAGGGCTATATTGAGCGCAACATGATGCAGCGATGACTTTTCCGGGTCCAGTTCTGGAGTTTTATTTACCAGGAACATGCGGTTGGATGCGCTGAAGAGCGCCAGGTTCTGGGTATGACCACCGTAGCCTTCGGCGATCTTGAAGAACACCTGGCTCTCCCCGCGGTCAATTACTTCCAGGCCAAGCACTTCTTCGTAAAATTTCTGCATGGCATCCAGGTCCTTGACGCGGATGGACACTTCGCCCAGTCCTTTGATGACGCGGTCAGATTTGTTCATGGTTGCTCCTTCTGGGTTTTGTCTCGTAGCGCAGCAGGACATTACCATTTGCGAAAACGCGTGTCTGCCTCAGCTCCAGGTGCCGCGGACCGTCCCACTGATTTGTGATAATCCTGTTCGCCCAACAATTCACAACCTTCCAGCAACCCTTTACAATGGTACACCATCAAGACTGGTCAGCTTGAGTTTCCAGCAGGCGCTTCAAATTGGCGAGATCGCCTTCACTATCTTTCTTGGCCCTTCGACGAAGGATCGGTTGGATAACCCTGAAAAGACCATTGAATTCCACAGATCCTACCGCCGAAAGTTTGGTCCCATTCTGGGTTGCTTCAAAAATATAGCTGACCTCGGCGTTCTGTATGAACTTTGCTGGAGTTATCAATTTCACTGTGACCTTTTTATCCGGCTCCAATTCCGTGACCTTGTACTCCCGCACGGATTCTCGACCGAGGAACGGGCCAATATTCTGAAAGGTCGTCCCCAACCCCGCCGGGCCTTGTGATGTTTGCCTGGTTTCGCTAACGCCGATATCCCACTTGGGAGTATTTTGAAAGTCTGTCAGAAAATTCCAGACTTGTTCAACCGGCTTTTTTATCAAGATACTTTGTTCAACTTTTAACATACGGCACCTTCATATTCCAAACGAACTTGGTGAGAAATGCTTCTTCTCTTGGATTGTATTGCATGCTACATTTGTTGCCGGCAGTCTTTACATCCCACGCCTCACACGGGTTACATCCTCGCGGGGACTTTATGCGTTTCTATGCGGAAACCTCCACATTTTTCTTGATATTGTTGAGGTCAAGCCCTAATTCCTCCGCAGTAAACCGGCGGCGCATGATGGGGGTGAGCAGGTTGTAAACGCCTTTCAGCTCCACTTGGGACGATTTGGACAAGAGTGTCCCGCAAACCGCGCTTTCGAACGTGTATATGCTTGTGCCTGTCCCAATCCCAAAATCGATCGCCCAGGCAACCCTTTTGATCGGCTCGAACTCGGTTACCTTGACGTTCATGCTCCGCCGTCTTCCGCGCATTTCACGCACAGCTTCCAGCGTAGTGCCCAGGCCCACCGGGCCGCTGGAGGTTTGCCTGGCTTCGAGGATGCCGGTATCCCATTTGCTGGCATTATCGACACTCGTCAGGAATCCCCAGACTTGCTCAATGGGGCGGTCGATCACTACACTTCCTTCAACCTTGATCATTTCACGCCTCCATATGGCTCTTTCAACTCGATCACCAGGGCATAGGCTTCCGTTTTCCCGATATTCTCAGAGGCGTGTGGACCAGCGTGCATCCAGATGGTCTGCCCGGCCATGACAGCTCCCTCCTTGCTAGTGCCATCCGGGTGCGTGATCCGGATGGTGTAGTCGCTAAGCCCGTAAACAATATGCTCGGGGTGCCCGTGCATGGCCGCCTTTTGTCCGGGGTTGAACCGGGTCTCCAAAACGCGCACACGCTCGTTTTCTAGTAAAAGCGTGTAAACATCTCCAGCGACCTTTAACGGGTCTGCCCATGCAGCCTTTTCCATTTTAGACGGCATGATTCTTTACTCCTTTTGAACCATTTGGCGGGCGCATCGCCAGCCGCTGTTACTTCTTTGGCTCTTTCAATTCGACCACCAGGGCATGCCCTTCGGTTTGCCCGATATTCACCGCAGCATGCGCGCCGGCCTGCATAAAAATGGCCTGGCCTGCCTTGAGCGGTACCTGCTGGCTGCTGCCGTCCGGCAGCATCAGGTTGAGGGTATAGTCGGACAGGACGTAAATGACGTGATCCGGATGGCCGTGCATTTCCGCCTTTTGACCTGGCTTGAACCTTACATCGAATACCCGCACGCGCTCATTCTCCAGGACCAGCTTGTAAACCTCTGAGGCCACCACGGTGGGATCTGCCCATTGGGTTTTCTTCATTTCGTTTAACATGGTTTTTTCTCCTTTTCTATTATTGGCAGGAGTAGGGGAGGCAGTGGCAAGCCTGGCTGGCAGCCAGGTGTGTGTTCTTCCTTTCGCTGCCATGTATGCGATATATTAGATGAAATTTGTCATAATTACTATCCCCCTTCTATCCTATTTGCATGTCCTGTGACAGTCACCTTTAACTGAAGGTAATTGTCACATCACTATCAAGGTGACTGTCACCTGGAACTGACAGGCAAACCCGCAAAGCCATTCAGAATATAGGCGATATGCCGGGCGCCGTTCAGGAAATCCACCAACCGCAGATTCTCGTCCGGCGAATGCTCCCGGCTTTCGGCATAGCTCACCCCGGCCCAGATGACTGGGATCCCGCCGAGCGGCTTGGCAAAGGCATACACCGGGCTGCTGCCGCCTGCCAGCGGGTCGATCAGATAGGCTTTGTGGTAGATGGCTTCTGCCGTCCGGGCAGCCAGCCGCACCAGCGGATCATCCCCGGCGGCCTTGTATGGCCACATTGCACCCAGCCGGAGCGTGCTCACGTCTCCGAAACCCGATTGGTCCAGGTGAGCCCGCAGCCTGGCAAAGATATCCTCCGGGTCCTGGTCGGGCACGAGACGGATGTCAATCTTGGCCGTGGCGCGAGCCGGGATGACCGTCTTCATGCCTGCGCCTTGATAGCCGGCAGTCAGCCCGTCGATATTTAGCGTGGGGTTGAATACGGCCCGGTCCAGATCCCTGCCTGTCATCCCGCCGACAAACTCCCCCACGCCATATTTCTCGCGCAGCCAGTCTTCCGTATCCGGCAGGGCTTCGAACAACTCCAGGTCCAGCGCAGAAGGCGGGAGCGCCCGCTCATAAAACCCGGGGATCAGGATTCGTTCATCCGATCCCTTCAAACAGTTCAACGCCTGGATCAGCCGCCAGGCCGCGTTTGGCAGGATGTGTGCGCCCCCCGAGTGGGCGTCCATTTTGAGTGTTTCCACCGCCAGTTCGACCGACAGCACGCCCCGGCAGCCCAGGGCCATGCCGGGATGTCCTTCCGCGTCAATCCCGCCGCCTTCCCAGATGGATCCGTCACACTGGAGCAGGGCGGTGTGCTCCTGCACGAACCGGGCGATGTGCGGGCTGCCGATCTCCTCTTCGCCTTCCAGCACAAAGGTGACGCCGCAAGGCAGGCTCCCATCATGCGCCTGGCGCAGCGCCTCCACCGCCGCCAGCCGGGCGATGACCTCGCCTTTATCGTCGGAAGCGCCGCGGGCGTACAACGCTCCGTCCCGCAGGGTGGGCTGAAAGGGCGGCGTCGTCCACAGCTCCAGCGGTTCGGGCGGTTGGACATCGTAGTGGTTGTACAGCAGCATGGTGCGTTTGGACTTCCCATCCGCATGACCGACGATGACGGGGTTTCCAGGGGTTTCAAATTTCTGCACCTGGAAGCCGTGCTGTTCCAGGATCCTTGCGACCAGTTCTGCACATTCCCGCACGCCTTCTTTTTTGGCGGAAACGCTCGGCTGGGCGCATAGCTCACTCAGCTCCTGGATGAATTTGTCAAGATTGTCCTGCAGAAATGTATCCAAATTATTTTCTATGGTTGTCATGGGTTGCCTCCATTGAAGTAGTCCCTATAGGTTTTCTTGACTGGCCGTCGACCTGGCTGGCAGGACTCTCAGGCTTGCCAGGATAATTGTTTGCAAGGGAAGCCCTTCGGGTCTTGAATGTTGCCAGGATTACTTCCTCATGTTTGACCCTGATCAGGAACTCACCGTGAAACTTGAGGATAGTATAGTAATAAAATCCATTTAAAGCAATTATCAAATATAATCGACCAGTTCGCTCCAGCACTGATTACCGAATACCGAATACCGAATCCCGATTATCGGCTACCGAATGAGGCCTCATGACAAAACGGGTTGACTACAAGCTGGGGGTGCTGATTGCCATCGGCATGGGCTCCTTGATGTCCGCCATGGACGGGAGCATCGTTAACACCATCCTGCCGGTCCTGCGCACTACATTCCAGAGCAACGTGGCTGCCATCGAATGGGTCGTGATCGTCTACCTGCTGGTTTTGAGCGGCCTGCTGCTCACCTTTGGCCGCCTGGGTGACCTGCGCGGGCATAAATCCGTTTACGTCTGGGGATTTGTTATTTTTATCGCCGGATCGGCCTTGAGCGGCGCCGCCTGGTCTGCCGGCACGTTGATCCTCTTTCGCGGCATGCAGGCTGTTGGCGGAGCCATGCTGGCCTCCAACTCCCCAGCCATCGTGACCGGCGCTTTTCCGCCCAATCAGCGTGGCCGTGCCTTCGGCCTGGTTGCCATGCTGACCTACCTCGGGCTGACCATCGGGCCATCCTTGGGCGGCTGGTTGACCCAGGCCTTCGGCTGGCGGACGGTCTTCTACATTAACGTGCCGGTCGGGTTGCTTGCGCTTGCGCTGAGCCTGTTCTTTGTCCCCAGGGGAGCCCCCGCCGAACGCGCTCAGCAGTTCGACCTACCCGGTGCGCTGCTCTTCCTGGCAGGATTGACGGCGCTCATGCTTGGCCTGAACATGGGATCAGAGTGGGGCTGGCTATCCCTGGCAGTGCTGGGGCTGCTGGCAGGTGCACTTATCCTGCTGTTCGTCTTCGTTCAGATCGAGCGGCGTTCCCCGGCGCCCATGCTTGATTTGAGTTTATTCCGCCTGCGTCTGTTTTCCACTTCCACCCTCAGCGCGGTCTTGAATTACATCTGTGTTTACAGCATCACCTTCTTGATGCCCTTTTACCTGATCCAGGGTCGCGGGCTGAACCCGGCCCAGGCCGGGCTGTTGCTGTCAGTCCAGCCGGTGCTCATGGCCATTGTCGCCCCGGTCAGCGGGGCGCTTTCAGACCGTCTTGGGTCGCGCCTGCCGGGCATGCTTGGCATGGCCATCATGGCGGCGGGTCTCTTGATGCTGTCCAGCCAGGGTGCCGCGACGGGGATGTGGCTGTCGGCTGCCGGCCTGGCGGTGACCGGGCTCGGCACCGGGATATTCATCTCGCCCAATACCAGCGCGTTGATGGGGGCGGCGCCGCGCACAAGACAGGGCATCGCTTCGGGTGTCCTGGCGACGGCCCGCAATTTTGGCATGGTGCTGGGGATTGGGCTGGCCGGAGCCATTTTCACCACCCACCTGGCGCAAAATACGGCCGATGCCCTCTATCGTGGCATTGGTATGGGTTTCCTGGCGGCTGCCATCGTGGCTGCCCTGGGCATCCTCACGTCAGCGGTGAAGGGGAAGTAGGCTCTGCTTTGCCCTCGCGCAAATGAAAGAAATTGAAGAGATACGCCACCGTTAATGCCGCCAGCAGACCATCGCGTAAAAGAATGACTGGCATGAAACCCGGCGTACGCGGGCCAGCCTGGCTGATGGTAAGGATCCCATAATAGAAAGGGTAAATCAGCGTCGTCAGGAGGCAAATCGCTATCCAGGCCAGCCATACCCTGCGGTTGCCGGGTGCGCTGATGGCCATGAAGGGCATCAGCCAGAGCAGGTATTGCGGGCTGAATACCTTGCCTGTGACGATCAGCAGCATCAGGGCGGCCAACCAGGCCTGGAAGAAGTTCATTTTTCCATTCAATTGCTGGATGACGATAAGGACATAACCGGCGAGCAGCAGGAGCAAAAAACCTTGTGATAGGGTGCCGGAGATCGGGCTGATGATATTCAAGGATCCAAAGGAATTGTTCCAGGTGGTTGGATGACCTGCCAGGGAGGCCAGCCATAACAGAGCGGCTCCGGTCGATTCAGCCGCAAAGGGGCGTAAAAACAAACGGGTCAGCCAGTTGAAGGCCCCGCTTGGAGATAACACCCAGGAAATGGCGCTCACTCCTGCCAGCATGCCGGCAAATACCAGCGCGTTCTTCCAGTGCCACCTGCGGAAGTTGCGGATGGCCTCGAAAATAACCTTCAGCGCCGTTTTGCGTGGCGTCACAGTTTGGGGGGTGAACAGGCTGCCTCGCTCGCGTTGTTCTTCCAGGAATAACAACGGGAAAAGGATGATTGGGTAAAACTTGATCAACACGCCCAGGGCCAGTACGACATAAGCCCAAGTCCAGCGTTTGTGTTCTGCCAGCACCAGGCAGACCAGGCTCAGCGCGGCCGGGGCCATGTCAAAGCGTGTCAGGCCGGTTGCCAGGCCTCCGGCCAGCAGGCTGATGGCAAAAAAGGTCGCCGCCCGGCCTGGGCTATTTTTCAAGAGAAGCACGTAAGTAAGGCAGACCGTCAATGCCATCACTAGCGTAAACCAGAAGGGGTAATCCGCCAGTGGCCCAAGCAGGCCTAACGAGTAGACCGCCAGCGCCAGGGGCGGGTATTCCAGCGGGAGGCTGTGAAACTGGGTGACATTGGAAATGAAATGGCATTGGGATGCCGGGATTGTCTGGAATGTTTTTACTCCGAACCAGAAGATGCCGGCGTAACACTGGTATTCGCGCAAATCCCCGTTGACAAAATAATATCCCAGCATGGCCGCCAGCATCAAACCTGTCAGGGCCAGCCCAAGCGGGAGATAGGCCGGCATGCTCTTCCATGCAGACTGCACACGTTGAGCAAGGTTTTCCTGGGAGGGTTGGAGTGCTCCCGGGCGTTCTGGCGTTATTGGCAGCAAGGCTTGAAGACTCCTGGTTGGAAGGTTCAACAAGAAAAGGCGGCTGTATCCATCTTCCGCTCCATGGGCCGGCCAACTTGATTATAAAGCAGAATTCGATTGCATTCTCTTCAAGGGGTCCTGATAAACCCTGCGTGAATTGGTAACGGATAACCGGATGCGGGAAAATGGTTCGTTTATTCATTTCCCCCATGCGTGGACGAGGGCTCTGGTGGGCGTTACAACCTCCTCAAGAACCGTCTCAGACTCTGATGGATGTGAACGGCGGCCTCGTGCTCGTGCAGGATCTGTCCCACTCGCGGCGGCAATCCTGTTTTACCTTCCTCGTTGAGCCTGTCCGCCATTTCCACCAAGGACTTCTGGTATAGAGTCAGGGGTTCATTTGACTTCTGCCCTTGGAATAACAGGTTCCGCAGCCACTGCTCCAGGGTTCCTGCGCGCAACAGCCTGCGATGCTGGCGGATTTCGTCGGGCTCGCCTGGCACCGGCAGTTTCATGGGTGCATCCGTTCGCGCTGTGCTCCGGCTGAAGTTTTTTTCGAACGTGTGCGCTGCCCGGTCACGCGCCGTCAGGGCTTCCGGCAGGCCGAACAGGGTTCGCACGGTGGCTGGGAGCGAAGCATGCTCGTAGAGTGTCGAATCGATCCGGCCTTTTTCCACCCAGGGGGAAATGAGAATGGCCGGGACGCGCACTCCCAGGCGTGTGAAATCGAATGGCGGATTGATCCCCACTTTGCCATCCGGGTTGGGCACATGGTCTGGCGGTGGCACCCGGTCATAAAAGCCTCCATGCTCGTCGTACAGTACCACCAGTAGGCTTTTTTCCCAGTAACGACTGGCGCGCAGCGTGTCGTACACCTCGGCAATCAGATATTCGCCCAGCCTGACATCATGCGGCGGGTGCTGATCGTTGGCTTTCCAATGATGGAAATTGAGAAAGCGTGGCTCAATGAAGCTGTAGGCTGCCAGTTTCCCATCCTCCAGGTCTTCATGAAACCTGTTAAACCTCTTGAAATACCCCAGCTTGTCCCCACCATGCTGTAAGACCAGGCTTTGTGGGATATCCCCGTAGTAAACATTCCATGTGAAGCCGTTATCGGAAAGGGCGTCGAAGATGGTCTTCATTTTGTACAAATGCCTGGCGTCATCAAAGCTTACTCCGTCGCTTGTTGCCGCATGGACAAAAAATCGATTTACCCAGGTGGGCCCGGGAACCGAGGCGTGCCAATGGTCACACAGGACAAATTCCTGGGCCAGTGTGGTCAGCGCTGGGATCTTGGCCGGGTCGAAGCACTCCATGATCTTCTTCCCTTCCTCCACGTCGCCCTTGGCTGTTTCGATCTGGACCTTTACAAAACCATTCATCGGTGCCGGGTCAACGATCTGGCCGGTTTCTCCGTAAACTTGCTTTTCGATACTGACAACGTCGTGGGACGGGTTGGTGGCAGTCACGTAACCGGAGCGGTTACTCACGTAGACTTTCTCGGAGCTGGGGTCCGCCGGGTCGACCAGGTTGTATTCCTTCCCCGTCAACCCGCCACCGTTTGGGAGGTAACCGAGCATGTGGTCATATGAACGGTTTTCCATCATGAGCACGACGATATGTTTTATCGGCAATTCGTTTGAACTCATCAGATGATCCTCCGTTTCTTCACATGCTGGACTCAGGTAATTGAGGAAGAGTATACCCAACACCCCCATTGAGTCAAGCATGCTTATTAGAGGAATCAATAAATTTGCTGCCGCCATTCGCGTAGCTACAGAAATCCTGACGACTGCATATCACGCTTTCTTGCCGAGCTGAGCTTTAAGGGGGCTCCCCGTGGAGGTGTTGGGACAACCTATTCGCCTTGGTTCGGCTGGACCCCTTCACGGGCTCCTATTGACCTTCACCGTGATCAAGCCCATTTCCAGGCCTTAAAGTTGGACAAGTTCCAATATGCCTCCTTGAGGATGCGATAATGGTTATGTTCTTCCCCGGAGATCTGTCTGAACATGGCATGGCCCTGCGGATCGGCGATTTCCTGCGCCAGGTCGGCATAGGCTTTTTCGGCTTGTTTTTCGAGCTCCATCGCCTGAAGGAGGATGTTGATGACGGTTTGCTGCTGCGGTGGCGGTTCTTCAGCCGCCTTGGGCGCGATCACTGGCGGGAGCGGGAACTCTCTGCCCTCATAGGAAATGAAGCCGCCCTTTTCTTGCAGGGATTTCTCCAGGGCGCTTATGCGGGCGTAGTGATACAGCTCAAATTCCCGCAGCTGGGTGAATAACTCCCGGCCCACTTCGTTGCCGGTTCTTTCGGCTGCCTCACCATAAAATTCTTGAGCGGTCCATTCGTTTTCCTTGACCACGCCGATGGCTTCCAACAGGTTGGTCGATGCCACTTGTTTCTCCTTTGGGTTGGTTTGGAAGTTACCGGCAGCCTACAGACCGAACCAGCGTGCCCGGCGGCTGGCGCCGAAATCCTTTTTCTCGTTGGCCAGGGTTGCCGATGGCTCAATGAAGCTCCCTGTGGGCGCAGGTCCTGAAAGGAAATCCACGTCCACGCGCCCCACCCACTCTCCCCCGAACTCGATATAGCAGGAACCCGCCCCGGCGTAGGCCGGTGGCCGCTCTCCGCCCTGCAAATCAGCGATCAGCTCGGCGGCGAGACTGCGCGCTGCTCCTTCGGCGAATGCACCTGCCTTGGGCGTCCCCACGCTCGTCACGTCCCCGATCGCATACACGCCCGGGTAACGTGTTTCGAGCGTCTTCGGGTTGACCGGGATCCAGCCGTTTTCGGTCATGCCGCTGGCTGCCACCACATCCGGGACGCGGTGTTTCGGGATACCCAGGAACAGGTCATAGGGCATCTCGCTTTCATCGTTCAGGATGGCAACCTTTCTTTCAGGGTCGAGTGCCTGTACCAGCCGGTTGGGGACAAAGGTGATGCCGCGCTCCGCGAAGGCTGCCAGTAAAGCTTTGGACGATCCAGGTGCTGGCGGGATTGGGACACCGAAAGGCATGACCAGGCTGATCTCGCAGGCCGCCCGTACACCCTGGCGGGTGAGATAGTCATGCAGCAGCAGAGCCGCTTCGCTCGGTGCGGGCGGGCACTTGAAGGGTGTTGAGGTTACCCCAACAATTGCCCGGCCTTTCGAAAAGGTCGGAAGCACTTCCCGCAGGCGCTCTGCGCCGGAAAAGGAGTAAAACTCATTCCCGCCCTCGGTCAGGCCCGGCGTGGCCGCCTGGTCGTAGTCTGCACCGAGTGCAATGACCAGTACGTCAGCCTCATACATCCCCTTGTTTGTCGTAACACGGCGATTCTCAGGATCGATCGCACTGATCAGTTCCTGGCGGAAGCGCACGCCTGGCTTGACGATATTTCGATAAGCCAGGCGCACCGCTTCGGGTGTCTGGCGGCCGAACATCACGTCGAGCTTTGAATAGCCAAAGAAAAAAGAGTCGTTCCTGTCGAGCAGCGTCAAATCAATCTGATCGCCAAGCGCCTCAGACAGTTTCGTGCTGAGTTCGAGTCCGCCAAAGCCTGCCCCCAGAACCACCACGCGAAGTTTCATTTGTTTTCCTATTCTTGAAAGTGACTTAATGATCTGAAAATTCACCAGCTAATCATCCAGTAAAGCCGTGATCCGCCCGGTCAGCTCTGCCCAGTCATCTCCGATCGCCTTGTGGATCATCGCCTTGACTCCCGCAAAGGCCGGGGCAGGAAATACGTTTTGAAAGATGCGGGTGGTATTCTCGCGGTCGTTGATCCCCAGCAGGGGGAACATCCAGGCGACCACTTCCGGGAAGCGTTCGCGCGGCACATGGGTCGACATCTGGCCGACCGCCTTGCCCTGCTCGGGCATGGGGACGCGCTCACGGAACAGGCGGTACAGGTGTGTATCTTCCTTCTTGAGATGCAGGTCGAGGTGGAATTTGAAGGCTGCGGCGGCGCGCGCCGTTTGCAGAGGGTCACCGGACGAGACCGCCGCGTGCAGCCTCTCGCCCGCAGCATCCAATCCGTGGTGATCCATTACGTAAGCCTCCGCCACCAGCGGCGCCACGGTTTCCAGCACCGGGTAGATTTCCTTTTCCTCGCCTGTGGCGTGCCAGATCAGGATCTCGTTAAAGAAGCGGTAACGCTCGATGCTTGCATCGAGCCCGGTCTTGCCACGGGCGGCCTCGAGCGCCGCCGTATCGATCCGCTCCATGTCACGTCGAAAGGCATTATGGAAAGCCATGATGACATCCAGTGGTTGTGCCATGATCTGATCCTCCTGAAAATGATGATTGCGATCCTTGTGAAGGTTCCATTCTTGCGCAAGGGTGAGTGGAATTTTTATATTATATGTCTGGGCCTACGGCTTGATCGTCTTCAAAGGCTGAAGCGATTGCAGGTAAAGGAAGATTGCTGAAAGTTCATCATCAGTATAGGTGCTGAATAATTTCCACGGCATTTCAGTCGCTTTCAGTTGGCGTCCAATCGGCGTCACTCCCGTGCGGATCGTGTTGATAAATTTTGCCGCGTCCCATGTCTTGAGGTCGCCGCCCGGCGTAAGGTTGGGCGCGTCCAACGAGCCTGGCTTGGCGCTTTTTCCGCCTGCCAGTTGTGCCCCATGACAATCATGACAGCCCGAAACATTGACAAGATAATTGCCATATTCATTCGTCACGCCGATCGGAACAGCAGGCGGGCGTTGGGCATGGTCGATCACACTGGCAGGTACGATGTCCGCCCCAAACACACCCGCGCCGATCATGATCTTCCCAAGAAAATTGGATTGGGGATCGTGGTGGGATTTTTCCACCGGCGGGACCGTCTTGACATATGCGATGATATCGCCCAGGTCCTGGTCGCTGAAATACCAAAATTCCTGGGCTGGCATGACCAGCAGGGCGCGCCCCTCGTCATCCACGCCGTGCCGCAGGACTCGCACCCAATCTGCGTCCTTAAAGGTATACACTGCTCCGCTTGGGCTGGGAGTGATGTTGGCCGAGTCGATATTTGCGAAAGGCGCGTTGATCATGTTCTTGCCGGATAGATCAGCAGTATGGCAGTCCCGGCAGATAGCATCCACAAAATGTTTGCCTCGTGCCAGCGCAGCCGCGTCAGTCGAAATGCTGACATTCTCAGGAACGATGCTGTAGTGATGGGTGACCAAGGCATTGCCCTTGATATAAAACACACTCAAGATGATCACAAGAAGTGCACCCAGGCTGATGCCGGTCCATTTTAAAATATTTTTCATGATATCCTCCAGTTAAAATTTTGGCGGTTGCGTTCATGCCAGCAGGTAAGGGGTCATGGCCTCCCAGCGTGCTTTCCATACCACCGGGACCAGGTGCTGCAGGACTTCCGCCGGGATTTCCCGGGAGAAGACCTGCCGATCCTGCGGGGGCAGGTTGTAGAGCAGGAAAGGCAACGTCAGTTCGGGGGGCAGGGCGATCTTTTGACCGTGTTCCGAGAACTGTCTGATCAGGCGTAGCTGTTCTTCCTCCGGGATCAATCCATCCACCTTCGTTATGAAGGTATCTGTCTCCATCTTTATATGTGGATGCCAGGACTCGTTCAAGCTGGCCAGGGCATTTTCGAGGCCGCCCAGGTTCGTCTCTGGCTGTACGTTCTGCTCGCACTTGTCCAGCACCAGCGTGATCTCGGCCAGCATACCGTCCATTTCCTGGTGCCACCGGGTCAGCTGATCGAACGGCACATCCGGCAGCAGTTTCTGGAAATAGGGGAATGCTATTTCGTCCTCGGTGAGGTGATGAGAGTTCACGACTGAAGCCAGGGCTCGGATATATTGGAAAAGACCAGCGCGCCTGTGTTCATCCTGAAAGCCTTGTTGCCGGGCTCCCTGAATGTTCTCGATGGAAACCTGCAGGCCGCGTGTGATTATGCTGTGAATGTTATAAAAGCTGACAGCTACATTAGATTCGCGTGAAGTGGACATCTTCATTTTCTCCTTTATTTACCTTTGGCAATATCAATACAATCAATCGCCGCCGGCATTGACCTCAGCCCCGACGACTGGTGTTCGATTCACAAGATATCAAACAGGTATCCTGTTCTCATCTTCCTGCGAGTGTTTGGCGTGATCGATTTTGATCACATCTGGAGCTTCTGGCTGACGATGCACGAATGGCACCAGGCTTATACCGGCGAACAATACTGTCAGAATAAGAACAACCGCATAAACAAAGGGAGACATAAGTCACACCTCTTTCACAATGTAATGCACTTATTTCTTTAACACCTCATCAGATCTGGTCTGAATCCTGCCATTTGCCTTTCTGGTCATCCTTGGTCTTGGACCTCTCGCCTCCAGTTTCAATCGGCGCGCTTGCGTTCGCTTGCGCCTGACCGCAGCGACCAGGCATCCAGCCACACGTTCAGGTGGTTCATTCTTACTGATGAATTCATCCGCCCCGGCGGATAGTGCCGCCTCCTTGCGGGCATCCAGCTGGTTGATGAGCATGACGATGATCGCCTGGGGACAGGCGGCGCGCCATCCAGCCAGAGCCGTGGCGGGCTCTGAAGGAAGCAGGCCAAAATCCACCATCAACATATCCGGTCTGGTTTTCGCGGCCCTGGCCTGAACAGTCGCCCAATTAACCGCTTCGCCGACCACATCCATTTTGAGATCCTGCAGTAGCAGGCGCAGGGCAGAGCGCTCTTCGGACTGGGCATCGGCTAAAAATACGCGTGTCATGCTTTTATCCTAAACCAGGCACTTCTTGTTCGCATCCATCGGAACATGCCATTGATAAGGTACTATCTCGGAGAGGCCTGGAGTGGCACAGAATTTGCATAGACCCTTCTTTTTGGCTCCCATCGGTCTGGAGAGACTTTGGGAGGGATGGCTGGTTGGATCGGCTTTTGCTGGCTTGAAAAGATTTCCGCACAGGTTCGGGCATCCTCCGAGTTATATGGGATGGCCTCGTCCCACCCCCGATCGAGCTTGTCTGCCTTTTTGGCAGTACATTCAAAAATATCAAAGCGTGCATCGGTTGCAGCCACGCGCGCCTCGGATTCGTTTTCTGCCATCACGTACAAAATGATCTTTACGCGAAATAGTTGCTTTTCCATTTTTTTCTATTCCTTTCCACATGCGGACAGTTGCGGTGATCGTTGGAATGATCGCCCATATCCTGTCATCAGCCTGCCGGAAGTCAAATTTGCATATGGTTTTTTCTCCATTGCAGATCCCTTCCTGGCGGGACTGGCTGGCAGGGTGAAGAAAAACAGGCTGCCCTGGCCGGCTTCGCTCTCCACGCCAGCCTGGCCGCCGGATTTTTCGATGATCCGGCGGACGATTGACAGTCCCAGGCCATTCCCGGGCCTTTTAACCTCACCTAGCCGGGTGAATGGAGTAAACAAGCGTGCCTGTTTGTGTTTTGGGATGCCCGGCCCGTTATCGCGCGCCCAGAACCGGATTATGCCGTCCGGCTGGATCGATGAGCCCAACTCAATGCGCGGTGATCTTCCGCCATATTTCAAAGCGTTGCTGATGTAGTTCGCCCAGACCTCTTCAACCCACGGGGCATAACCGCTGGCCACCGGCCAGGTCTTGGGGGAAATAATGCGACCTTTATATTCCCTGGTCATGCCATGCAAACGTTTCCGAGTCTTCGCAACGATCCTATTCATGTCCAGGGGTCGCGACAAACGATCCATTTTTTCCGCTTCGGAGAGCAGCATGAGATCATCGATGATGTTTTTCATCTCGAAGGCGGTTGAATTGATCTGTTGCATATATTCTTGTATTTCCTGGCGAGTCAGATCGTTTATCGAGGAGATTGCGCTTGAAATCAAGATCATGACAGCCAGCGGGTTTTTGAGAGCGTGGGCCACTGTGTGGCCGAAGGCCTCCAGTTCCTCGTTGCGCGACTGCGTGGAGGCGAGCTGCTGGCTCAATTGTTCATTCGTTTGCTGGAGAGCTTTGAAATCGTCCCAGAAAGCGGCTTCGGGAGGACCCAAAAGACTAAACTGCTTAGGACTGCCCAAGCCAGGCCTCAAGGTCAGCTGCTCTAAAAGGTCTTCACTTGGTTCGTATGAAGTGATCATGGCATCCCTTCCTCAATGGTTTCCGGTCCATCTGACTGCTTCTATGTTAAATTAAAAACCTCCCGGCTGCATCCACCAGCCGGGGAGTTTTTTCCTCCCCCAGTTGGGGGATTCTTATATTGGGGTCTCAGGCAACCAGGTTGTTGCGTACGGCCAGGGCCACGGCCTCCGAACGGCTGGTGACGCCCAGCTTGCACAGGATACTGCTGACGTGCGATTTGATGGTGGATGGGCTGACCACCAGCCTCGTGGCGATCTGCGTATTGTTCAATCCCTTCACTAGCAGGGCCAGCACGGCGCGTTCGCGCTCCGTCAGGTTGTGGCCCGGTTCGGGTGGCTGGCTGGCCGCGTGGACCAAGGCCTGGGCCGCCTCTGGGGAGATGGTGGCGCGGCCCGCATGCGCCGCGCGGATGGCCTTCGCCAGCTCATCCGCGGAGACGTCTTTAAGCAAATAGCCGATGGCCCCGGCTTGCAGCGCATTTTGTACCAGCTTGTCTTCCTTGAAACTCGTCAGGGCCAGCACCTGCACTTCTGGACATTGTTGGCGGATCAGGTGCGTGGCGGTGGCTCCATCCATCTCCGGCATGACCATATCCATCAGGACCACATCCGGCTGGAGCCGGGTGCAGAGTTGAACAGCCTCCACCCCGTTTGCAGCCTCTCCGGCCAATACCAGGTCGTCAAAGACCTTCAAAAAGGTCGCCAGTCCCCGGCGCACCATCAGGTGATCATCCACAAGCATGACGCGAATAGGCGGGCTTGGATTCATGCCTTTTTTACCTCCATATCCGGGGATTCCTTCCAGCGGATGATGACCTCGGTACCCTGACCAGGTTTGCTCATGATCTTCAGGCTTGCCCCCACGCTTTCGGCGCGCTCGCGCATCATGCTCAAGCCGTAGTGGCCGGGCGGTGGCGGCTGAACCGGGTTGAAACCCCGCCCGTCATCCTGGATGTGCAGTTCCACCGCAGTGGTTTCCTGGCGCAGGTTGATCTCCACCTGGCTGGCTTCAGCATGCTTGGCGATGTTGTTCAGGGCTTCCTGGCACAGGCGATAAAGCACCACCTGCACCTCGGCCGGTAGGTTTCCCTTGCCCTTCACGCTGACCGTCACCGGGATGCTTATCCGTCCGGAAAGCACGTTTCCCAACAGGCGCAGCAGGTCGCTCAGGTCTGCCTCGGCCAGGACGGAGGGGCGCAGCTCGGCCAGCAGGGCGCGTAGCTCGGCCTGGGCGCCGCGCGTCAGGCGGCGCAAATCTTCCAGTGAATTCCGGGCGGCATCCTGGTCGCGTTCCCACAGCCGCGGCAGGACTTCGGCGATCAGGCCGGCGGAGAAGAGCGATTGGTTGACGGCATCGTGCAGGTTCTGCGCCAATTGCTGGCGTTCTGCGATTTCAACCTGTAGTTGCTCGTTGGTTTGATTCAGCTCCTGCGTGCGCGCCTGGACGCGTATCTCCAGCTCTTCGCGGGCTTTCTGCAAGGCTTCCTCCACCTTGGCCCGGTCGGTGACGTCCATTCCATAAATCCGTACACGTTGGCTCTCAGCCACGTAAGACATCGCTTGCTGGTAAGTGGATTCACCTACTTTCACTTCCCGTACGCTCGAAGAAGTCTTGCCTTTCCGAAAACTTTCAAACACCGGTTCCAGGCCGCTCAGCCAACCATGCTCCTTGCCGCGCTCCTGCAGCTCGGGGAACAGGCTCCTGGTTGCGGGGTTGAGATAATAAACGTTTCCGTCCAGATCCACCTCAACCACCGGGGAAGGGTTGCGCTCCGGAAATGAAGCCAGCCAACTCTGGTTTGCTTCCGCTTTTTTCCGCTCGGTTATATCCCGAAAACTGGCCACCGCTCCGTACAACTGGTGGTTTTCGTCGAACAGGGGGGCGGCATTGATCGACAGCCATTTGATCTGCCCTTCTGGATTGATGACCGGGTGTTCAACCATCTCCACCTCGCGCTCTTCTTTAAGCGCAATCGACAAGGGCAGGTGTTCGGTCGGATAAGGCTTCCCATATTCGTCGATCTGGCGCCATTCGCGGCTGCTGAAGTATTTCCCCAGCATGCCATCCTTGGTGATATTCAGGATGATCTCAGCGCCCTTATTGGCATACACAATTTGACCCGACAGATCGACGATCACCAGTCCGTCCACAATGGTCTGCAGCACACGGTCTAGTTTGCGTTCGGATTCCCGCAGCGCTTCTTCTGCATGTTTGCGTTTGGTGACATCACGGATGTTGCATTGGATTACCCGCTGATGGTCGACCTCGTAGACATTGCTGAAAAACTCCACATCCAGGCGGCCTCCATCGCTGGTTTCAAGCGGCAGGTCTTCGTAACGGATATGCTTCTGGCGCTGCAGTTCTTCGAAGGTGGGCATGGAAGCCGCCACGTTTTTGAATGGGTTGATTTCCCAGAATCTTTTCCCTAATAGCTCCTCCCGGGCGCAGCCCAATATTTTCATGAGGAATGGGTTGGCATCCGTGATCTGGCCGGTATTCGCATCGATAAAAAATATCCCGATCTGGGCATTTTCGAAAAGCTGCCGGTAGCGGTTTTTGGACTCCTTCGGCGTTTTCTCTTCCCGGCTGGTGGAGACTTTCGCTAGTTTGTCCATTTCCAATTGAAATCCATAATGATTGTACTACGGAGGATAAATTATGGGCCAGTCTCCTTCAATTTCAGGTGACTGTCACTTTGGAAGTCTGTCGCGTCAGTTTCTTTTCCCATGATCTTCTTTCCACTATTTCCGGAAATGATGCGCCGTATCTATGGCTTTTTTCAGATTTTCCCAGGGGGTATCGGATGGCACCGTGCAGTCCGCCGCCAGCATGAAGCGCTCCGGACCCTGGCTCAATACAGCCTCTGCCGCCTGGCGGATCGCCGCCGCGCCACCGCTGGCGATAACGCCTTTGCGGTCCAGGCCGCCCATGAACGGCCTCCCAAACATTTGAGAGACTTCCCCGGGAGTCAGGCTTCCATCTCCCAGCTTCAAGCTGCAGTTGACCACTTGTCCGGGGTAATCCAGGAAGGGGGTCAGGTCTGTGTACCCGCCCTCATAGTCGCAGATATGCAAGATATTAAAAGGGCAGTCCTGGATCTCATCCCAGACGACCAGGTCCGAAGGCTTGATATAGTTTTTAAAGATGGCTGGATTTCCAAAGCGGAAGGCTTCGCCGCCCTGGGTGGAGGCATAAAAACCATCCACGCCGGCCCATTTGCAGCCGCGTGCCAGCCTGAGCACGTTTTCATTCATGACCGCCAGACCCTTGGCGACGGCCTCCGGGTTTTCCTGCATGTGTGCGTTGAGGTCGGCTTGTTTATCAAATTGTGCCAGCCACATGAAGGGCGAATACAGCGTCATGATCACCAGGGCATCCTCTCCGGCAGCCTTGACCAGGCCTTCGGCCACGCGTATGGGATCTTCGAAGAATTCCGGCGGATAAGAAGGGACCTGCGACCAATCTTCCGGTTTGCGGATGGGCCTGCCGGGCGGCTGGACCTGTTCGTACTGGATCTTGACGAAATCCATTCCGGTAAAATGGAAGAATTCCAGGTGCCTGTCAATGGCTGCCTGGCCATGTTTGTGGGCCTCGTCGAAGTGCATGAAAAAGGCCGCCGGGATGGTGTCGGGAGGAGTCTGATCGTGGATCAGGCTGAGCAGTAATTCGCGCTTATTCATTACCTTGCTTCCTTTCTCCTGAAGAGAATCATGGTCCCTTCAGTATAAGGCTGACACGTTCAGCCAGGCTGCCAGCAATGTTCTCATAGGAAGGGTCATCCCTGCTCGTGTCAATGGAAATGACCGGCACGCCGCCCATTTTAGGCAGCCATTGCTGGATCAGGAGCTCCATTTCATCCAGGTCATCCACTCCTGCAATATCCAGGCCGCGCTTCCTCTTGGCTTGTCTCTCAACTAGAATGGCTTTTGGCGCAGAGAGTTTAATAAAAAGATCCGGGTAGGGCAGCTCCTCCCGCAGGAGGGTATACAGCCGTTCACACAGGCGGAATTCTTCTTCGTCCAGGTAGCCTTTTTGTTGGAACAACCGGGTGAAAACGTGGAAATCTTGGTCCAGTCCCCCATCCTGGACCGCGCTGATGTCGTTTTGCCGGGCGTACTGCTCCTGTTCCGCCCGGAATAACATGTAATCAAATTGATTCGCCAGGGAGAATCTTCTCAGTTCTTCGGAAAATTGCTTTTGGTAAGGCCTTTCTTGGTGCTGCTCCAAAAGGGGAGTATATGCTCCGGATGCACACAACTTCTTTGCCAGGGTTGTTTTTCCTGTGGCAATATTTCCAATGATCGCGATCAGCTTGCCCATATTTCTTTTCTGTTTTCCATTCTGCACCCATCCGCTATGGAAATCGGGGAGGCGTTCCCAGCTGCGCCTCCGTGGAGGTGTTCGCCTTCGGAACTTGAGCGCCCGGGTTAAAGACCATCACATGGTAGACAAAGCTGCGCGGGCTTCCATTGATAATCACATTATTTATGGAAACCGTATAGTCCTGGTCTGTGGCAGGTGCCGCTCCGGATGGCACCTGGGGTTCCCAGACGAAGGTATTCTCACCATATCCATTCAACACCGGATCCATATTGACAGCAATGGTATTTCCTTGCAAGGTCATCGACACTGACGTGGAAGCAAGGTCTGCGCCGGCATATGCAAACGACCAGCGTGGAAAAACGACTTGATACGGCACGTACCCGGGCGGTGGCCAGGCCACGAACTCTTCCCGCGTTGCCGGCCGCGTCCCGAACTGGTCAAATACCCACAGGGCATTCGCGGCCGGGTACCCATTGACGGGGGGAATATCGCCGCTCCCCATCAGTTGTGTCTGCGGATAAAGGATCCAGCGCCTGTGTCCCACGGCATAATTCCCGCTCCCAGGATCGAACATGTATCCATCGATTGCATTCACCGAATAGACACCCAGGAACAGGTTGGAGCTTCCGGCTGCTTGAGCGCCCTCAGCCGAATAACACGTCCAGGTTGGAGGGGGGGTATGGTTGAGCTGGTTATTCACGCTCATCATCAAGGCGGCTTTTTGAGCCTTCCCATTGTAACTATCTGAAAGGGCAATGTTGCCGGGAACACCGGCCATCGCTCGAAAGTAATTGATCCGCAGCCTGATTGCCTGTCGGAATACCGCCGAGGTTGTGCCTTCGTTGCAAGTGGCAGGGTTGCCTGTCCAGTCAATGGGTACCCCCTCGGAAGCATGGTAGATGTTGTTGAAGAAATCCAAAGAAGCCTGCCTGTCCTGTGGATTAACAGTCAGGTTCAAATAATTATTTGTGACCAGGGGAAGATAAAGTCTGGTGGGATTGGCCGCGTTAACCTGGGGCATTGTTTGTGGCATATGGGCATTGGCAGATGCTGGTGAGCCAGCCAGGCAGCGCAGCAGGACGAGAGTCAAGCCCATCTCAATGCTGAAAATGGCAAACTTACCCATGGGCTTGTTTTTCATCCAGTTTTTCTCCTTTGCATGAGCCGGATAAATTATAGCATGGTGGAAATCCAACCGATTCACAAGAATGTGACATTTATCACTTGAATCAAGTGAGAAATTGTTATATTGTTGCATCAGTATACAAAATGCCTGAAAATCGCCTTGATAGCCTTGGCGCCGACCAAAGCTTGACCCGAAAACATAACAGTTCTGCCATTCTGAATCTGTTACGCTTGAAAGGCCCCCTTTCGCGTGCCTTCCTGGCGGCCAAAATCGGCTTGACCCGCAGTACCGTCAGCCGGATTGTGGAGGGTTTGATCGCCGAGAACCTGGTCAGGGAAGTGAAATTAGCCCCGGGTAAGGTGGGGCGGCCGGGTATGCTGCTTGAATTAAATCCACAGGGGGGATCGGCAATTGGGATTGAAATTGGTGTCAATTTTGTCTCCATAATTTTGACGGATTTTTCAGCCAGGGTACTCTGGCGGGAGCGTCTCAGCTTGCCGGATAATGCTGATTCGGGGGATTATTTGTCCGTGGCAGAGCAGCTTGCACTTAAAGCTTCTGCTATGGCAGCCTCTCTAAATTACCACCAAATGGGCATTGGGATCGGCGTTTGGGGTCTCGTCGACCATGCCAGGGGAGTTATCCGTTTTGCCCCCAACCTGATGTGGCGCGATATTCCCATAAAGGAAAAATGGCAGGCAAAATTCGGCCTTCCGGTTTATCTCGAGAACGATGCCAATGCTTCCGCCCTCGGGGAATATTACTTCGGCGCCGGCAGGAATATCGAAGATTTAATCTATATGAGCATGGATATCGGTGTAGGTGGTGGTATTATCTCGGCCGGAAGATTGTTCCGCGGCTCCTCCGGGTATGCTGGTGAGATCGGTCATATGACGATTGACCCGCACGGCGACCTGTGCAGTTGTGGAAAGGTGGGCTGCCTCGAGACCATGGTCGGCCGGCGGGTCATCATCAACCGCTACAAAAGCAGAACGGGTGAATCTGAAATATCTCTGGAAGAGATCATCCAGAGGGCCAGGTCGGGCGATAAGATCGCTGCAGCCATCTTCGCCGATGCTTCCGAGGCATTGGGGCTGGGGATTGGCAACCTGGTCAACATCTTTAACCCTCAGCGCATTATCCTGGGTTGGTCGGTTGGGCAGGCTTTTGACCTTCTTCTTCCGACCCTTGAAACCAGCATCCGGAAAAACAGCCTGTCAGAACAGATGGGAAAATTGGAGGTGGTACCGTTCACAAACGGAGCAGATGATTGCCTTCTAGGATGTGTGGCGCTCGTGCTGGACGAAATCATCCAGGAACGCGTGATTGTCTAGGAGCTGTGTTGGAGGTCATTTGGCATGTCAATGACGTATTTCCGGGCAGTTCTCAGACCATCGTGCTATAATCAATACACTGGGTGATTTAGTGGTATGATACAAAATTTTTCTATTCTCTTGGGAAAGGAGGCAGAAAAATAAAAATAACTAACCAGAAACCAATTATCCAAACAAACCAAATCTGAATTTCCATTCTAATCAAAGGAGAAAGCAATGAATCGCAAGTTCTTGTACGTAGCAATGCTGATCGTATTGGTCGCCAGCCTGGTCGGGTGCGGTGCCAAGACCTCCACCACCACCACCACCACCGGCAAAATTAAAATCGGCCTTTCCTTTTCTGACTACGCCACCGAGCGCTGGCCGATTGAATCGGCCCAGATGACCCAACTGCTCCAGAAGGACGGTTACGAAGTCATCGTGCAGGAAGCCGATCATGACGTCAAGCTGCAGAGCGACCAGATCGATAACATGGTCTCCCAGGGCGTCAAGGGCCTGATCGTCATCGCCGAAGACGGCGATGCTGCCGTTACCCCGGTTGAGAAGGCTGTTGCCGCAGGCGTAAAAGTCATCGCCTATGACCGCCTGATCAAGACTTCCAAGATCTCGGCTTACCTTTCCTTCGATAACACCGAAGTCGGCCGCAATGAAGCCGATGGCGTCGTCAAGGCCCTCGGCCTGGACAAGGGCAACCCCACCTGGACTACGGCTAATCCTGTCAAGATGGTCCTCTCCGGCGGTTCCCCGACCGATAACAATGCCATCCTGGTCCGCAACGGCCAGATGGAAGTCCTCCAGCCCTACATCGACAAGGGCGTTGTCAAGATCGTGGCCGACCAGTGGGTTGAGAACTGGGACGCTGCCAAGGCTTTGACGATGATGGAGAACATCCTCACCGCCCAGAAGAACCAGGTTGACGCTGTCGTGGCCTCCAATGATGGCACGGCGCTCGGCGAGCTGCAGGCATTGAAAGCCCAGGGATTGGCTGGCAAGGTGCCGATTTCCGGCCAGGATGCCACCGCCGATGGCTGCAACAGCATCGTGAGAGGCGAGCAGACCGTTACCGTCTTCAAGGATACCCGTCTGCTGGCCCCGCAGGCCGTTAAAATGATCGAAGCCCTGGTCAAGGGCGAGCAGCCCACCGGTGTCAAGTCCTTCACAATGGCCAGTCTGACCAACGACAAGACCAAGACCGGCAGCGTCATGGCCAACTTCCTCCCGGTTGTCCAGGTCACCAAGGACAATGTCTACGAAGTGGTTGTGAAGAGCGGTTTCCAGTCCTACGACAATGTCTACCGCGGCATTCCGGCAGATCAGCTGCCTCCGCGACCCTGATCGCTAATTTAATAACTAAAATTCCCGGCTCCCGGGATTCATCTCGGGAGCCGGGAACTTCGCAAGTGCAGTTACATTGACGGAGATCTCCCGTCTGCTGGAGGAGTGAGAAGTGGACAATGATATTATTTTAGATTTTAAGAACGTCACCAAGCAGTTCCCGGGCGTGGTCGCCCTGGATGATGTCTCTTTTACGATTTGCCGGGGTGAGATCCACGGGATCTGTGGCGAGAACGGTGCCGGCAAATCCACCCTGGTTAAGATCCTTTCAGGCGTCTATCCCTATGGGACGTACGACGGCAGCGTGATCTATGACGGCGAGGAATTGAAGCTGAGTCAGAGCTCCATTCGGGCAGCCGTGGAAAAAGGCATTGCCATCGTTTACCAGGAATTGACCCTGGTCCCCACCCGTACCGTTGGTGAGAACGTTTTCCTGGGCAAGGAGCCGATGGAGCACGGCGTGATCAACTGGAACAAGCTCTACGCCGAGACGCGCGACATTCTGGAAAATTACCAGCTGGATGTGGACCCGCGCGCCATTGTCAACAACCTGGGCGTTGGGAAAATGCAGATGGTCGAGATCGCCAAGGCCCTCTCGGAAAACGCCAAGGTCCTCATCCTGGATGAGCCCACCAGCGCCCTCAGCACGGCCGAAGTGGAAAAGCTGTTTGATATCCTGAGGGGCCTTAAGGAACATGGCATTACCTGCATCTATATTTCGCACCGACTGGAGGAGTTCTTCCAGATAACAGATCAGGTCACGGTCATGCGGGATGGCAAGATCATCACCACGCAGCCGACCAAAAATGTGACCCAGGGAGGTCTGGTCAAATACATGGTCGGCCGCGAGATGAAGGAACGCTTTCCCAAGGGCAACCGGCATCCGGGCGAGGTGGTATTTGAAGTGGAGGGCCTCGAGGCGGTTGACCCCAATAACCCCGCCCGTAAGGTCCTGGATGGGATCAGCTTTAATGTACGCAAGGGGGAAATACTTGGGATTGCCGGATTAATGGGGTCCGGTCGCACCGAGCTGGTTCTGACCCTCTTTGGTGAATATGGAAGGATCACCAAGGGTGATGTCCGGGTGGAGGGTAAATCGATTTCACCGAAGAATTCTCGCCAGGCCATTGTCAATGGGTTGAGTCTGGTCCCCGAGGACCGCAAGAAGATGGGCTTGGTGCTGATCCAGAACATTGTCAGGAATATTTCCCTGCCCAACCTGGACCAGTTCTCCAAATTCTTCAGTATCAATGCCAATGAAGAGTTGAAAGCCAGCCTGCAGCAGGCCAAGAGTCTGACCATAAAAGCCCCCAACCTGTTTGTGGAGACCAACACTCTCTCGGGTGGGAATCAGCAGAAGGTGGTCATCTCCAAGTGGTTGCTCTCCAAGCCCAAGATCCTGATCATGGATGACCCAACGCGCGGCATCGACGTGGGCGCCAAGTTCGAGATCTACAAGTTGATGAATGAGTTGGCCGAAAATGGCGAGGCGATCATCATGATCTCCAGCGATCTGGAGGAAGTGTTGGGCATGAGCGACCGGGTCATGGTCATGTGCCGGGGGCAATCCGCCGCCACCCTGCCGGTTGCGGAAGCCAGCCAGGAACGCGTAATGTCGTTGGCCACTGGTGTGGCTGTGGCCTGATAAAATTTTTTTGGAACAAAGCGAGGTGAAGTCATGAGCGTTTCTACCACTGAACTAAAAGCCAGACCTAATCTGGGAAACCGGATGCTTGGAAGCATACGGCGTAATATCCAGACCTACACGTTGCTTATCGCCATCGTCGTCATCTGGATGATCTTCTACTTTTTAACTGGAGGCAGTTACCTGGGGGCGCAAAACATTTCCAACCTCTTCCGCCAGATGACCGTGACCTCTTTCATGTCCATCGGGATGGTGCTGGTGATTGTCACCGGCGGCATTGACCTGTCGGTGGGGAAGATGGCCGGCTTTGTCTCGGTGGTCTGTGCCTATTTGCAGTACTATACCTTGTATGCCCTCTTTCCTGATCAACCCCTTCTCATAGCCATCCTCTCGGTCATCGTTGGCTTGCTGGTCGGCACGGTTTCCGGCGCCTTGCAGGCCTATTTCATCGCCTTCCATGGATTGCCCGCCTTCATCGTTACCCTGGGCGGCATGTGGCTGTTCAACGGATTGATCCTCTGGCGGACCGCCGGCAAGACCATCGCCGCCCACCAGGTATATTTCTCCTTCATCGGCCAGGGGTATATCCCGAAAACCTGGGGCTATGTGTTGGCGGCGGTTGTAGCCGCGGCGTTGCTCTGGAATGTGCTCAGCAGCCGGCGCGGCAAGGTCAAGTACGGTTTTACCCCGCGGCCCTTGTATCAGGATCTGCTTTCGGGCGTGATCATACCGGCGCTGCTCGTAACGGCCTATGTCATCAGCGTCAATACCTATAGTGGCATTCCCGCCCCGGTACTGCTGCTGGCGATTGTAGCCCTGGTCATGATGTATATCTCCAACAACACCCGCTTCGGCCGCTATGTTTACGCCATTGGCGGCAACCGGGAAGCTGCCCGGCTCTCCGGCATCAATGTCACCAGTGTCTTGTTCAGAGTCTTCGTACTGATGGGTTTCCTGTGTGGTGTATCCGGCGTCGTGCTGGCCTCCTATGTCGGTTACGGCACCATCGCCGCCGGCCAGGGCTATGAGCTGGATGCCATCGCCGCCTGCATCCTGGGCGGCACCTCGCCCCTGGGCGGTGTCGGCACCATCCCGGGCGCCTTGATCGGCGCGCTGATTATCGGCAGCCTGACCACTGGTCTGCAAATGATGAACGTGGCGCCTGCCTGGCAGTTTGTCGTCAAGGCGGTCATCCTGGTATTGGCAGTGCTCGTCGACTACCAATTCAAGAAGAACCGCTGATGAATGAGACGATTGGCATGCGACCTTTGACCATCGTCCAGTGTCTGCTGATGACCGAATAATCAAAACCGATTAACTGACAGTGAAAGGAACATCCCATGACCTCTGGTTATGAACCCAAACCCGGGCATAAATTTACATTCGGCCTGTGGACGGTAGCAAACACTGGCCGCGATCCCTTTGGGGCCGCGGTGCGTCCATCCAAGACACCGGCCGAGTTGGTTTACCTGTTGGGTGAAGTCGGTGCCTACGGCGTCAACTTTCATGATAACGACCTGATCCCGATCGACGCCACGCCTGCCGAAGCGGATGCAATCAAGAAAGCCTTTCGCAAGGCGCTCGATGATACCGGCCTGGTCGTTCCCATGGCCACCACCAACCTGTTCTTCGACCCCATTTTCAAGGATGGCGCCTTCACCTCCAACGACCCGAAAGTGCGCGCCTATGCATTGCAGAAGACCATGCACGCCATTGACCTGGGTGCCGAATTTGGCGCAAAGGTCTATGTCTTCTGGGGTGGGCGCGAGGGCACCGAGACGGATGCCAGCAAGAGCGCAATCACTGCCATCCAGCGCAACCGTGAGGCCATGAACTTTCTGTGTGAATACGTTCTGGATAAAAAATATAGCATGAAACTGGCCCTTGAAGCCAAGCCGAATGAACCCCGTGGCGATATGTACAACGCCACCACCGGTCACATGCTGGCTTTCATTGCCACCCTGGAGCATCCCGAAATGGTGGGCGTCAACCCCGAGGTGGCCCATGAGCATATGTCCGGGCTGAACTTCATGCACGGCGTGGCCCAGGCCTGGGATGCCGGCAAACTCTTCCACATTGACCTGAACGACCAGTACCCCGGCCGTTATGACCAGGACCTGCGTTTCGGCTCGCGCGACCTGAAAGCTGCCTTCTTCCTGGTCAAGTTCCTCGAAGACGTGGGCTACCAGGGCTCGCGTCACTTCGATGCGCATGCCTACCGCACTGAAGATTTCGAGGGCGTCAAGGATTTTGCGCGTGGCTGCATGCGCACCTACCTGATGTTGAAGGAAAAGGCTGCCCGTTGGAATGTCGATCCGGAGATCCAGGCCATCCTGGCCGAGATCAACGCCGATGACGGCAGCATGGCGGCCTTCTTCGGGAAGTATAGCGCTCAAAAAGCTGCCAGTCTGAAGACGCATTCCTTTGACAGGGCGCTCATCTCCAGCCGCGGCCTCAAGTACGAACGCCTCGACCAGTTGACGGTTGACTTGCTCCTGGGCAACCACTAAAGATCCCCGCTGCTTTTCCTTCCAGGAATCCCGCCAGCGGAATTTTCCGGAAGAAAAGGGTGCGTGCAGGCGCTTTGCGCCACTCGCACCCCTTTTTTTACCCAATGGCTTTAAGGGTGTTTCTCCCGGAATATGATATTTGTTACTTGAATTATAAGTTGACTCATGTCATTGTAATCATACCTATTCCATTTACCTTTTCTTCAGGAGGAAACCATGCAGCGCAATGCAATTTTCAGTTTGGTAACCATTGCTTTTTTGCTCTTCTCGCTTTCCCCCTCTGATCTGGTAAAAGCCTCGGACACAGGCGTTTCCATCCGTGCCGTTCCGCTTGCCGGCCATTGGACCGGGACAACCAGCCGCGGCCAGCCCATGTCGTTTGATGTCATCGGCAGCGGCACACAGTGGGCTACTTTCAAGCTGAAGACCGATTTTGTCATTGGTGGCTGCAGCGGGACCGTGGAATATACGGTTCCCGGCCCGGGCGCCATCACCAACGACGCTTTCAGTCGCAGCCTGAGCACTTTCTCCTTCAACGGTCAATTTACTTCACCGGCTGCTGCTAGCGGCAATTACTCTTTCATCAATGAGCCGGTCACCGGCTGTGGCACATTCACCCAATCTGGCACCTGGTCTGCGACCACCACCTTGCCGCTGCCGGGAGCCTTCTCCAAGCTCAGCCCGGGTGATGCTGCCGCCAGCCAGCCGGCCAATCCCACATTGAGTTGGGGGGCCAGCACGAATGCAACCGGCTATGATTACTGCTATGGCACCGCCAATCCCTGTTCCAACTGGACGGACAATGGCACCGCCACCAGCGTGGCCTTGAGCGGCCTGACTCCCGGTGCCACCTACTACTGGCAGGTGCGCGCCCGCAACGGCACGGGCACCACGCTGGCCGACGGCGGGACCTTCTGGTCCTTCGCGGTGACCCAGGTTCAGATCCTGGCGGTTTATCTTCCTATCGCGGTCAAAGCCGTCCAGCCACCCGGAAGCTTCGGCAAGATTGCCCCGGCCAATGCCGCCCCCGGGCAATCGACCAGTCCCACCTTGAGTTGGGCTGCCAGCGCCAATGCCACCAGCTATGAGTACTGCTACGGCACCACCAATCCTTGTTCCAATTGGACGGCCAATGGCACCGCCACCAGCACACCTTTGACTGGCTTGAGCCTCGGTACCACCTACTACTGGCAGGTGCGCGCCAACAATGCTGGAGGATCCACTTACGCCGATGGCGGAACTTTGTGGTCTTTCACCACTGCTGCGCCTCCCAGCAGCTTTAACGCCATCGCAGACACATGCATTATGCAGGGTTATGCAGGCACGAATTTTGGAAGCACGGCAGATATGTGGGCAGGCTATGACGAATACTTGAATCCATATGGCCAGATCGTTCGTAGCATGGTGAAATTTGATCTATCAGCTCTATCAACAGGCACAACAATCAATAGTGCTACCCTTCACCTTTATTATCTGGGTTTCTATGATTACCCGGACTATTCTCGAACAATCTCTACCTATGGGATTAATTCATCCTGGGCGGAGGGCAGTGTGACCTGGAACACGCAGCCTGCGATTGGTGAAGCTTATGGTTCCAGTTCGATTGTTGCCAATGAATCATGGCACTGGGTATCTTTCGATGTAACCAGCCTCGTCCGTGCATGGGTGAGTGGCAGCCAGGCGAATTACGGCATTATGATACGCGGGCCGGAGGTGTCTGGTTCGGATTCCGCTTGGAGATCATTTGGAACCCGTGAAGCCGGGTATGCTCCTTACCTGACCATTAACGATTCGGGCAGTGGTTCCATAAAACCTTCGCAGCCTCCATTGGGTGACAAGGTTCCGAGTGGATTGGCGAAATCCATTCTTCAGTTTTTGACAGGCGCCTCCTTCAATCCTTTAGGGCCGGTATCGTGTCTTAATCCCCTTGAGTCTGGAAATGCAACCAAGTGCCTTCTTGGCCCGTAGCTGAGATGGTAAATCGAGCTGAGTTTTTATCCCCGCTCCCAAAGTTTTGGGGGCGGGGATTCATGTCTATTCCAAACATTCTTAAATTGCCAGGCTGTTGCCAAAGGTATCCCTGAACATTAAATTTTCCCGCTCAACTCAAAAATACTTGACTCGCGCTTAATTTAATGCTATTATCTTCTTGTAAACGCTTCCAAAATAATCACAGGAAATTTTGGCCCGATCGTAAGGGGCTGTCCCAATTATCTGCGCATTAGGCCCGGAAAGGGCCGAGTTATGCCCTCCCAGCTCATTAACCTGTTTCTTTTCGGCTGATTTCTGAGCGGATGGGCATAAAAAACAATCATCTGTGTAAGCGCTTCCATTACTTATGGGATAGAATATGAAATCAAAAGTCACTATTATCGATGTGGCTGCGCAAGCCGGGGTTTCATTTGGAACGGTCTCGCGCGTCATCAATGACGATGTCCACGTAAAAAAAGAGACCCGTGAACGCGTTTTAAAGACCATGCAGCGCTTGGGATTCGTCGCTAATCGCCAGGCACGTAGCCTGGCCGGGGGAAAATCAAACAGTGTTGGTTTGCTCGTACCCGATTTGGGGACTGGTTATATTGGCGAGATCATCCGCGGCATCGATGCCGAGCTCAGCCTGACTGGTCTTGACCTGATTTTGTACACCACGCACCGCACCGCCAGCAAGGAATCCAATTACGTTACCAATCTCGCCACCGGCATGGTGGATGGGCTTTTGCTGGTCCTGCCGCGCAACCCGGCTGATTTTATCGGGCATTTGACCGGGCGTAAATTTCCTTTTGTTCTCATTGATCACCAGGGCGCCGGTTGCGATTGTCCCGCCGTGGGCGCCACCAACTGGCAGGGTGGCTATAATGCCACGGAATATCTCATCCAGCTTGGCCACACCCGCATCGGCTTTATTACCGGCTCAATGGATCTTGGCTGCTCGGTCGATCGTCTTGATGGGTATCGCTCAGCTCTGCGTACTAACCACATCCCGGAAGTTTCCGAGTTGATCTATCAGGGCGATTTTTCACAACCGGATGGTTATGCCGGTGCCTCGTTCTTGCTCGACCAGCCGGATCCCCCCACAGCCATTTTTGCCTCGAATGATGTCATGGCCATGGGCGTTATGGATGCTGTTCGCAACCGTAATTTGCGTATCCCGGAAGATATTTCCATCGTTGGCTTCGACGACATCCCCCAGGCTTCCTATATCCATCCGGCCCTGACCACGATCAACCAGCCTTTGGAGAAAATGGGTCGCGTGGCAGCCCAAATGTTGGTTGATTTGCTTCATCATCCCGAAAAAGTGGCCAATCGGATTGAGCTGCCCACACAACTGGTCGTGCGTGATTCTTGCAGCTCGCCCCGTACCACCAATGTTGCAGTATCCGATTTCACGGTTTCTGCAAACAAACCAACCAATTGACCAATTGATAGGAGGTGCCGCCCATAGAGATTGAACCAGTTCATTTGCCTTGCGTATGAATCCCGCAACCCATAAAAATCGTAGAGAAGGAGAAAACCAATGTTTCGCAAGCTTTTCGTTCTTGTTAGTCTTGTAGCCATCGCCGCATTTGCGTTGACTGCTTGTGGCCCTGCTGCAACAACTGCGGCACCGGCTCCTGCGACCCAGGCGCCAGCCCCGGCAACCGCCGCTCCGGTCCTCGTCCCTACCGCCGCGCCTGCCACCGCTGCTCCTGCCAAGGCGGTAACGGTGGAATGGTGGCATATCACCACCATTGACCCGGGCAAGACCCTCTGGCAGGACATGGCCAATGAATATATGGCCGCCCATCCGAATGTCAAGATCAATATAACTATTTTGGAAAACGAAGCCTTCAAGACCAAGCTGACCTCCGTCATGCAGGGCGGCACGCCCCCCGATATCTTCCAGAGCTGGGGCGGCGGCACCATGAATGATCAGATCACTGCCGGCATGCTCCAGGATATCACCTCCTTCCTGGATGCAGATGGCGGCGCCTGGCGCAACACCTTCGCCCCCGGCGCATTGGCTGTCTATGCCTTGGACGGCAAGAACTACGGCGTGCCGTGGGACATGGGCGAGGTCGCCTGGTGGTACAACATGGACCTGTTCGCTAAAGCCAACATTACCGCCGTGCCCACCACCTGGACGGAATTGCTGGACGATGTTAAGGCGATTAAGGCCGCTGGCATCACCCCCATCTCTTTGGGTGAAAAAGATACCTGGACCGGCATGCACATCTGGTCATATCTTGCCACCCGTATCTGCGGACAGAAAGGTTTCCTGGCCGCTGCCGGCCGCACGGGCTCCTTCGCTGATCCATGCTTCGTCGAAGCAGGCACGAAACTTAAGGAATTGATCGACCTGCAGCCCTTCCAGGACGGTTTCCTCGGCCAGACGCATGACGAAATGCAGGGCTACTTTGGCAACGGCAAGGCCGCCATGGAACTCTCCGGGCAGTGGGCTCCTGGCTCTGAAGCCGGTCAAGCTGCCGATAAAAAAGGTGTTGCCAATCTGGGCATGTTCAACTTCCCGGCCGTCGAGGGTGGTGCTGGTGACGTGACAGATGTCATGGGCGGCGGCAATGGCTTTGCCATTGGTAAGAATGCCCCCCCGGAAGCAGTTGACTTCGTCAAATACCTGACCGCTCCTGAACAGCAGAAGCGGGTTGCACTCACCGGTGGTGGTATCCCGGTCGTCAAGGGCGGCGAAGCCGGCCTGACCGATCCAGCCACAAAGGCCAATCCTAACATGGTCAATGTCCAGAAGAGCCTGTCGGCTGCAAAATACTTCCAGCTTTACTATGACCAGTATATGCCTTCAGCCATGGGCGGCATCATCAACGATGCTGTTGCCAAGCTGTATGCAGGCACAGAGACACCTGAGCAGGTTGCCCAGGAAATCGAAGCCGGCGCCAAGACAGTCTTTGGCAAGTAAGTAGGATCACTTTTTAATGTGGGGGTTGGGTTTCCTCCAACCCCCACCGGGAGTTTGTGACAGTCACCTTTGCATCGCAGCCATTTTGAAGTACCATACAGACAAGGTGACTGTCACATCGGATTTTTTATTAATTCCTTTCCCCCGCTGACATCTCAACCAGGGGGAAAATGTGAAGGTGCAAAAGATCCATGAACATAACCCAGCTCAGGAATGACTTTCCATCGTCCGCACGCGGTCGCTCTCCGCGCCGTGCTCAGGATTACATCACCATTATTCTATTCCTGCTGCCGGCCGTTATTCTTTTTGTCCTTTTTCTTATTTATCCGATTTTCCGTTCTGCTTATTACAGCCTGTTCAATTGGAACGGCCTCGGGCCTGCCACCAAATTTGTTGGATTGGAAAATTTCAAGCAGATCCTGACCGACCAGGTTTTCATAAAAGCAATTGAGCACAGTCTCGTGATTGTGGTGCTCTCCTTGGCGGTCCAATTGCCCCTGGCCCTGATGCTGGCCATCATGGTGGGACGTGACCTGCCCGGCCGGGCGTTTTTCCGCTCCATCTTTTTCATGCCTTATGTGATCTCCGAAGTCATCGCGGGCATCATCTGGATTAGCATGTTCAGCCCGGACCCGCAGCGCGGCTTCATCAATGCGCTTCTGGTTCTTTTTCCGGGTGTACATGCCCAGAATTTCCTGGGGAATATGAACCAGGTCCTGGCCTGCGTCTTTATTGTACTTTCCTGGAAATATTTTGGACTGCACATGCTCCTGGACATGGCCGGCCTGCAAAATATCCCCAAGGAAATTGAAGAGGCTGCCATGATCGATGGCGCCAACCGTTGGCAGGCGATCCGGTATGTTACCGTTCCCTTGCTTAGCACTACTATCCAAACTTCCGCCTACCTGTCTGTTTTGGGCAGCCTTACGCAGTTTAACCTGGTATGGATCATGACCAGGGGGGGACCGGTCAATGCCAGCGAGATGATGGCCACCTACATGTATCGCTACGCGTTCATCCGTTTCCAGTTGGGATATGGCTCGGCGGTGGCGCTCGTCATGTTGGTATTCTGCCTGATCTTTTCCGTGGCATACCTGTGGATCAACCGTCGTCCCGACCCGCTGAGCGGCATCTAGTAAAGGAAAACCATGACGACCTTTGATGTTCGTAAAAGTGACGCTTTCAAAAAAAGACTGCCCAGGTTCTTCCAGTACCTGGTATTGAGTATTGTGACGCTGGCCATCGTCGTGCCCCTCGTGATCATGGTCTTTGGCGCTCTCAAGACGCGCGGCGAGATGTTCACCCATCCTTACACCCTGCCGATCCCCGCCCATTGGGAGAACTTCGGCCAGATCCTGTCCACTCCTTCGTTTTGGAGCTTGCTGCGCAACAGTCTTATCACCATGGTTTTCTCAACGCTGGGTGTCCTGATCGTCTGCAGCCTGGCTGCCTTTGTCTTTGCCCGCATCCAGTTTCGCGGCAAGGACCTGGCTTTCAATCTGCTCACCCTGGGGCTGATGTTCCCCATCACGGTAGCCATCATGCCGGTCTACCTGGTCGTTCGCCAGATGAAACTGGTCGATTCTCTCCTGGCGGTCATCCTGGTGCAGATTGCCTTTGGCATATCCGGGAACACCTTGATTCTGCGCGGCTTCTTCCTTTCCATCCCAGGGGAACTGCAGGATGCGGCTTCCATTGATGGTTGTTCTGCGTTCGGTTTTTTCAGGCTCATATTGATCCCGCTGGAGCGCCCGGCTCTGGCCGCGGTGGGGGCTTTGACCATGATTGTCAGTTGGAATGATCTGCTCACCCCTCTGATCCTTCTCAACTCCGATAAATTCTGGACCCTGCCGCTCGGTACCATGCAGTTCCAGGGGCAGTACAGCTCCGATTTGGCCCTCACCGCTGCCTTCGTGACCCTCTCCGCTCTGCCGGCGATCATCTTCTACCTCTTCGCCGAACGCCAGATCGTGGCTGGATTGACAGCCGGCGCAATCAAAGGCTAGACTCAACTTTTACCCCGTTGATTGCCTGACCAATGCCAAGAATCTTTCGCAATCCCATCCTTCCAGGCTGCTATCCCGACCCGTCCATTTGCCGGGTGGGCGAGGATTATTACCTGGTTACCTCCACGTTCGAGTATTTCCCCGGTCTGCCGGTCTTCCACAGCCGTGACCTCGTTCATTGGCATCCGGTCGGCCACGTCCTGGATCGGCCATCGCAATTGAACCTGGATGGCGTTCGTTCTTCCGGGGGCTTGTACGCGCCGACCATTCGACATTCCAGTGGCGTGTTCTATGTGATCAATACCCTGATGCATGGGAAGGCCCATTCCGGGAATTTCATCGTAACCGCCATCAATCCCGCCGGACCATGGTCAGATCCCGTCTGGCTTGAGTCGGCTCCCGGGATCGACCCTTCGTTGTTTTTCGACGATGACGGTCGTGTCTGGTACACCGGCAATCGCATGGCAGCCAATAGTCAATACGAAGGACACACGGAAATCTGGCTCCAGCAGCTGGACCTTGCAGAGATGCGTCTCATCGGCGAACCACGGGTGCTATGGGATGGTGCGGTTAAAGGTGCTGTTTGGGCGGAAGCTCCTCACCTGTATAAACATCAAGGCATGTATTATCTGTTGATCGCCGAAGGTGGAACAGCGCACCACCATGCAGTGTCAGTCGCACGCAGCCGCTCGGTCACCGGGCCGTACGAGGGCAACCGCGCTAATCCTATTCTCACGCATCGGCACCTGGGGCTGGATTATCCCATCGTAGGCACAGGCCATGCCGACCTGGTGGAAACGCAGGCGGGTGAATGGTGGATGGTCCTGCTGGCCATGCGTCCTTATGGCGGGTATTACTACAACCTCGGCCGGGAAACTTTCCTGGTCCCGGTTCGCTGGGAGGATGGTTGGCCCGTCGTCAGCCCAGGTACGGGCAAGGTCGAGTTCTCCTATCCAGTCCCTGATCTGCCTGAGCAGTGCTGGCCGGCCATCCCGGCCTGTGAGAATTTTGATGCCCCCGAGCTGGGCTTGCAGTGGAATTTCCTGCGCACCCCACAGGATCAATTCTGGAACCTGACGGAAAGGCCCGGATACCTGCGCTTGCGCCTGCGCCCTGAAATGCTCTCGGAACTGGTCTGTCCAAGTCTGGTCGGTCGCAGGCAACAGCACAAGGATTTCACCGCTCAGGTGGCCCTCGATTTCACACCGCAGACCGGTCAGGAGTGTGCCGGTCTGGTTCTCCTGCAGAGCAATGATTTCCATTTTCGTTTTGTTGTCTCGCGCAGCGATGAACCTGTTGTCCGGCTGGTCAAGCGTGCCCAGGGGATCGATGAGACGCTGGCCGAGCAAGCCATTCGAGCCGGCCGGTTCTATCTCAAAGTGGATGCGCATGGACAGGATTACAGCTTTTATTTCGCCGAGCAGGCTGACGACTGGCGCCCGCTGGCCGAGCATGTGGATGGGCGTATCCTGAGTACCCCCGTGGCTGGCGGGTTCCTGGGAACCTGGATTGCAATGTATGCCAGCAGCAATGGGCACCCGGGCGGCAATAACGCCGATTTTGACTGGTTTGCATACACAGGGCTTGAAGATGCCTGACCATCAGCACAGCGTCAGCAAACGGAGTTTTATGGAAGATCTCGATCAGGCAATTCGAAAAAATAGAACTGGTTCCGCCACCGTCACCCTTTCGCATGCCGGATCTCCTCTTGTTCATCAGGAAATCCTTCTGCAGCAGAAGAATCATCAATTCCTTTTTGGCAGCACCTGGGGGGAAAGCACCATCTCCCTGGTAAATGGTGAATTATCGGGAAAAGCCAGGGAACAGGCTGAACTGCGTAACCAGCGTTTCCTGGACTTGTTCAACCAGGTCACTTTGCCGTTCTACTGGGCCCGCTTCGAGCCCCGGCGCGGGCAGCCCCAGACACAGCGCATGCTTGGCGTCGCCCGCTGGTACAAGGATCACGGCTGCACCGTCAAGGGTCACCCTCTCTGCTGGCACACGCTGGCAGCCGATTGGCTGCTTTCGATGAGCAACCGGGAGATTCTGCAGGCCCAGGTGCAGCGCATCCAGCGCGATGTGGCTGATTTTTCTGGCGTGATCGATCAATGGGATGTCATCAACGAGGCGGTTATCATGCCGATCTATAGCCGTTATGACAACGGCCTCACGCGTCTTTGCAAGGAGTTGGGGCGGATTGAATTGATCAGGAGATTGTTCGATACTGCCCGCGCAACCGACCCTCATGCAGTGTTGTTACTGAATGATTTCGATGTGTCTCCCGCCTTTGATATCCTCGTGGAGGGCTGTTTGCAGGCAGGTATCCAGATTGACGTGATTGGTATTCAATCGCACATGCACCAGGGTTATTGGGGGAGTGCAACTACCCTCCGTATCTTGGAACGCTTTGAGCGTTTCAACCTGCCCATCCACTTTACCGAGAACACCCTTGTCTCAGGCGCCCTCATGCCCCCCGAAATTGTTGATTTGAACGATTATCAGGTACAAGAATGGCCAACCACGCCCGAGGGTGAACAACGTCAGGCACAGGAAGTGGTCCTGCATTACAAGACCCTGTTTGCACACCCGGCAGTGCAGGCGATCACCTGGTGGGATTTATCCGATGGCGGATGGCTTAACGCCCCTGCCGGCCTGTTACGCCGTGATCAATCCATAAAGCCGGCTTATGCCGAATTATTGAAGCTGGTCAAAGGGGAATGGTGGTACCCTCCCACCCGTCTGACCACAGATGCCAATGGGCAGTTTACGTTTGGTGGTTTTCTTGGAGAGTATGAGTTATCATTGCCCGATCGAAAAGTGATTTTTCCCCTGGATCAAAAAGGGGAAAAATCGATTTTGATCGAGATTTAATTCTTGATATGGATGCCTGCTTATGACCTATCGTGATGCCTCCCTGCCTGTTCATGCACGCGTCGCCGACCTGCTGGGTCAGATGACTCTGGATGAAAAGCTGGCCCAATTGTATTCTTATTGGCTGCGCGATCTCCTTGAAACGGATCGCAGCCTTTCCATCGGGAAAATGGAGCAGCTGCTCGGGCAGGGGATCGGTCAGATCACCCGCGTGGGCGGTTCATCCGTTTTCGATCCCGTCTCCAGCGCCAGGGCTGCCAATGTGCTTCAACGTTTTCTCATAACCAACACCCGCCTGGGTATCCCCGCCATCGTCCACGAGGAATGTTGTTCCGGTTATATGGCCCTTGGTGGGACTGTTTTCCCGCAAATGATCGGGCTGGCGGGCACCTTCCAGCCTGAACTGGCCGAAAAAATGACCGACATTATCCGTGCGCAGATGCGGTCGGTCGGCGCACACCAGGGACTCTCTCCCGTGTTGGATGTGGCGCGTGACCCGCGCTGGGGTCGCCTGGAGGAGACCTTCGGCGAAGACCCCACCCTGGTCAGCCAGTTCGGCATGGCCTATGTGCGCGGCCTGCAGGGAAGCAGCCTGAGGGAAGGCGGGGTCATGGCCACCGGCAAGCATTTCATTGGTCACAGCCTCTCGCAGGCCGGTATGAACTGCGCCCCGGTCCATATGGGAGTGCGTGACCTGTGGGATATCTATATCCCTCCCTTCCAGGCAGTCATCCGGGATGCCGGGCTGCATACCATGATGAATTCCTATCCCGAATTGGATGGGGAGCTGGTGGCAGCTTCGCGCGCCATCCTGACCGACCTGCTGCGCGGCGAACTTGGCTTTGATGGGCTGGTTGTCTCGGACTACGAGGCAGTGCTCATGATCCATGACTATCACCATGTTGCACCGGATAGATCCTCCGCAGCCGCGCTGGCTTTACGCGCCGGCATTGATGTGGAATTGCCCAGCCCGGATTGTTATCGCCAGCCCCTCAAACAGGCCATTGAAGCCGGCAGTGTGGAAATGGAGCTGGTGGACCAGGCAGTGTCCCGGCACTTGCAGAAGAAGTTCGAGCTGGGTCTGTTTGAAGATCCTTATGTGGATGAAGGCCGGGCGCAGGAGGTATTTGATACGCCCTCCCAGCGCCATCTGGCCCGGCAGATTGCCTGCCAAAGCATGGTTCTGTTGGCCAATGATGGCATTCTGCCGCTCAAGAAAAACGTCAGAACGCTGGCAGTCATCGGGCCGAACGCTGACTCAGCCCGCAATCTGGTGGGGGCTTATTCCTACGCCTCCCAGCTCGAGTTGATGCTCTCAAGAGTTCCGCATGATTCTCCCCTGGCTGGCATTGATCCGGCTTCTCTGGCCCCCCAGGCGGTTAAAGTACCCACGATCCTGGAGGCCCTCCGTCAGGCTGCTCCAGCCGCCAATATCCTCTACGCCCGCGGCTGCGATAATATGAACGCGGATCGATCCGGGTTTGACGAGGCTGTCCAGGTTGCCCGTGCTGCCGACGTGGTGCTGCTCGTCTTGGGCGATCGTTCCGGCCTGCTGCCGGATTGCACCACCGGCGAAACGCGCGACAGTGCGGACCTGCGTTTACCCGGCGTTCAAAATGAGCTGGCACAGGCCGTTTTCGCCACCAGCAAACCGGTAATTGTTGTACTGGTTAATGGTCGTCCGCTTGTCCTGCCGGAACTGGCCGAAAAAACCTCTGCCATCCTGGAAGCTTGGCTGCCGGGGGAGGCAGGCGCGGCTGCCGTGGTGGATGTGCTCTTTGGTGATGTTAATCCCGGAGGCCGGTTGCCGGTCACTTTCCCTCGGCATGTCGGGCAGGTTCCAATCTTCTATAACCAGAAACCTTCCGGCGGGAAATCGAACTGGTACGAAAATTATGTCAGTGTTGAATGCAGCCCCATGTATCCTTTCGGATATGGATTGAGCTATACCACTTTTAAGTATGGTGATCTCAGCCTCTCCACCCACCAGGTCGAAGCGGGCGGGACGGTGGACGTGAGCCTGACCGTCCAGAACAGCGGCTCTCTTGCGGGGGACGAGGTAGTGCAGTTGTACACCTGCGATGAATATGCGTGTGTCCCCCGCCCGGTTAAAGAGTTGAAAGGCTTCATCCGCCTGTCCCTGCAGCCGGGTGAGAGGCGCCGCCTCACCTTCCACCTGCCGGTAAACCTGCTGGCCTTTTATGATGAAGAGATGGAACTGGTCGTCGAGGCCGGGACGATCCGGGTCATGTTGGGCGCCTCTTCAGCGGACATCCGCTGCGAAGATGGCTTTGAGATCATCGGACCGCAAAAGACTCTAATCCGGGACCGGTTGTTCGTCTGCCCGGTTGAGTAGGGGTGGACCTACCTGCACCACGAAGTGGCGCGTGTCCGCCCGATTGGGAGGCGACCTATGTGTCCACCCGGCTGGGAATCGAACCTGCCTGCACTATGTGATGGCGTGTGTCCGCCCGGTTGAGTAGGGGCGGACCTATGTGTCTGCCCGGCTGAAATACGGTGGAATGTCTTCCGAGCTACCAACCGCCAGGTTCCACGAACGGAACCCGTTGGGTAGATCAATAAGTAAAAAATTGTCAGGCCAGGGAGTGACCCATGAATTCTCTTTTTGGGAAGAGTATCCAATCGCTTATCCTCGTCACTTTACTGCTTGTCATTTCATCATGCAGCCAGTTTGTATCACAGCCAACCCCCACGCTGACACCCGGTCGTCCTACAGAAACGCCGGTCCCCAGTCTCAATCCCACGACCACCAACACCTCCACGCCTGCTTTTACCCCCTCTCTCAGGCCGACGAACACCCCAACACCCCAACCCGGGTGGGTGACCGATTTCGCTCAACCCATCCTGGACGCCATTGCGGATCGACCCCCGAGTTTCAAAGATGATTTCGGACCTGGTTCAACCGGCTGGGAGAAAGATAATTGTGCAGGAAGCATGAAATATATAGACGGGGAATTGGTTATCACAAATTGCCGGGTTTTCCGCCCCAATACTGACTGGCGCGATCTTGCCCTGGAAGTTGACATGTATTTTATTAAAGGTACGGCCTCATCCACTGAGTGGGCGCTGCACTTCCGGGATGTGGGTAATTCCGGGCATAACCTCAGTTTATATCATAACGGTCTTATCGCCATCAGTTTCACAAAAGCACATGGGGAGTCTGACAATGTGGAATTTCGCAATTCCACATTGTCCAATGATCAAACTCACCGCGTCCGGCTGATCGCCCAGGGCAACCGCTTTGCGTTTTACCTGGATGGCCTGCCTTTATACTATGCAGAAAATGACGAATACCTTTTCGGCCGGTGCGTCTTTTTCTCTGAACCCGGAGCAGCCGCGATGGACAATCTACGGATCTGGGATATCTCGAAAATTCCAACCCCTTGATGGTCCGTCGGCGGAAACCGCCCATGCTGGCGTTGTCAGGCTGGCCGAGCGCATGCTGGAGCTGCCGCAGATTCTCCCTCCCCATTTCTGTTTGTGCCTGCGACAGCCTGCCCTTGACGGTCAGTCCACCTGTCCATACGGCAACTTGCAGCGTTCAGGCAAATCCGCCCGGCCAGGTCGTAAAATCCGACGGACGACGGCAAACTATAGCGTGAACTCCACCCGACGCTCAAACTGAAGTTGGAAAAATTGGCCTAAAGCAGCTTTTTTCGGGTTGGGCGGGATCGTTTGGACAAAACAATGAAAAATAATTATTGGGGGAAGCCTCAGCCCCGCCCCCGCTCCAAATGAAAGTACACATTTGGTGAGGGGAGAATAGAAATAACGGCAGGTTTTGGGGGTTTGGGGGAGTATGGTGTAAATCCTGGTCGGAGCCGGAAGATACAAGGGAGTTTTCAGGACGAGGCGGGCGGAATTGATCCTCCGGAAAAGGGGTGTAAACAGGCGATTTTGGGATGTTTTTGGCGAAATAGGGCAGGAGGATCAGGGCTGAGGGCACCTCCCATGCGCGGACTTGCGGGTCTAATGATGCATTCATATCCTGTATAATAAGGGAGGGGCTATATCTGGGAGTATTGCTGATCTATACGACCTGCAAATGTGCACGCACGAGGGTGTACGATATTGTGTGTAAACGGGAGACTATAATCAAGCGACCGTTTGGGAGAAAACACAATGTCTGAAAAAGAGAAGGCGCAACTGAACATCCAGGAAATCATGCCAGGCGCAGAAGAGGTGCAGCGAGAATTGGCGAGGGCAAAATCGATGGATGATTTCTTTGGAAAGGATGGCATATTCGCCCGGCTGTTTGCGAGTACCATCGAACAGATGCTGGAAGCGGAATTGAGTGAACACCTGGGATACGAGCCCTATGAAGCCAAGGGACGGAACTCCGGGAACAATCGCAATGGGCGGTACACAAAGAAAGTACGTTCTTCGGAAGGAGAAACCACCATCCAGGTGCCTCGGGACCGCAATGGTGACTTCGAACCGCAGTTAGTGAAGAAGTATCTGGCCAACACCAACGAATTGGAAGACAAGATCATAGGCATGTACGCCAAAGGCATGACCGTGCGGGATATCCAGGAAACCTTGCAGGAGCTGTACGGGGTGGATGTCTCGCCGAGCACCTTAAGTGCCATCACCGACAAGGTATGGGAACTGGTGGAAAGCTGGCAAAGCCGTCCATTGGCAAGCCTGTACCCGATTATCTACCTGGATGCCATACACATCAAGATGCGGCGGGAGGGAAAGGTTGAAAATACTGCCGTCTACGTGGTCTTGGGCGTCGATCTGGAAGGCCACCGGGATGTTTTGGGTCATTGGGTCGGGAATGGCAGCGAAAGTTCCAATTTCTGGTTGAGCGTGATCACCGATCTGCAAAGCCGGGGTGTGAAGGATATCCTGATCGCCTGCATGGATGGCTTGACCGGCTTCAAGGAGGCTGTCCTGGCCGTGTTCCCCCAAACCGACATCCAGCGTTGCATCATCCACCAGATCCGCAACAGCCTGAAGTACATTTCATGGAGAGACCAAAAGGCTTTTATCGTTGACTTGAAGGCGATCTATCAAGCTCCAACCCGCGAAGCCGCTGAAGGCAACTTGCGCAAGTTGCATGAAAATTGGAATAGCCAATATGCAGTCTCCGTCCGCTCCTGGGAGAACAACTGGGAAGACCTGGCGACCTTCTTCGACTATCCAGCGGATATCCGCCGCATGATCTACACGACCAATACCGTCGAAGGTTACAACCGCCAGCTGCGCAAGGTGACAAAATCCAGAGGTTCTTTCCCAACCACCGAGGCGGTTCGCAAGTTGCTCTTCCTGGCCAACCGGGACATCGTCAAAAAATGGACGAACCCCATGGCAGATTGGCCAGCCATCCTCAACCAATTGGTTATTCGCTTTGAAAACAGGATACTTTGTTAACGTGCAATCCGTTTACACACAATACTTGATACTACCCATGATTCCTTTTTTTCAAGTTCCATTCAAGGATCGTCAATCCTCTTTTTCGTCCATCTCGCTCTTCAATATTTTCAGGTTCTCCCGTACAATCTTGGTTGTTGGATGGTCTCTTCCCAGGATTCTTTCCAAGATCGCCAGGGCCTGCTCCAAGTTCGGCCGGGCGCCTACATAGTCTCCCATCGCCTGCAGAAGTGCCCCCAGGTTGTTGAGGGTGAACGCGCTGTCGGGGTGCTCCTCGCCCAGTGCTTTCCTAAAGATCGCCAGGGCCTGCTCGTAGTACGGCCGGGCGCCCGCATAGTCTCCCATCTCCTTCAGCAGGAAACCCAGGTTGTTGAGGCTGCTGGCGGTGTCGGGGTGCTCCTCGCCCAGTGCTTTCCTGCGGATCGCCAGGGCCTGCTCGTAGTACGGCCGGGCGCCCGCATAGTCTCCCATCTGCCTTCAACAGGAACCCAGGTTGTTGAGGCTGCTGGCGGTGTCGGGGTGCTCCTCGCCCAGTGCTTTCCTGCGGATCGCCAGGGCCTGCTCGTAGTACGGCCGGGCGCCCGCATAGTCTCCCATGCTGTCCAGCAATCCCCCCAGGTTGTTGAGGCTGCGGGCGGTGTCGGGGTGCTCCTCGCCCAGTGCTTTCCTATAGATCGCCAGGGCCTGCTCGAAGTACGGCCGGGCGCCCGCATGGTCACCCATCTCCTTCAGCAGGAAACCCAGGTTGTTGAGGCTGCGGGCGGTGTCGGGGTGCTCCTCGCCCAGTGCTTTCCTGTAGATCGCCAGGGCCTGCTCGAAGTACGGCCGGGCGCCCGCATAGTCTCCCATGCTTTCCAGCAGTCCCCCCAGGTTGTTGAGGCTGAGGGCGGTGTCGGGGTGCTCCTCGCCCAGTGCTTTCTTATTGATCGCCAGGGCCTGCTCGAAGTACGGCCGGGCGCCCGCATAGTCACCCATCGCCTGCAGCAGCGCCCCCAGGTTGTTGAGGCTGAGGGCGGTGTCGGGGTGCTCCTCGCCCAGTGCTTTCCTGCGGATCGCCAGGGCCTGCTCGAAGTACGGCCGGGCGCCTGCATAGTCACCCATCTCCTTCAGCAATCCCCCCAGGTTGTTGAGGCTGCGGGCGGTGTCGGGGTGCTCCTCGCCCAGTGCTTTCTTATTGATCGCCAGGGCCTGCTCGAAGTACGGCCGGGCGCCCATATAGTTGGCAATTGTATGCAGATAATATCCCAGATTGTTTGACAGATCTTGCCGCCTGTTCATCCTTTCTTTTGAGTGCTTGATCCGTGAGCTGCTTCAGGTGTGCTAGTAGTCGGTTGCATCCTGTCCAGGATATCCACTATTATTGGCATCCGCTGTAGCAGAGTTGACCGCCTGCTCAACCTGGACCAGCGCAGCCTTATCCGGAAGAGCATCCTGCTCAAAGCAAGCTACCAGCCTATGCATGCGCACATCCCCTCTTCCATTATCTTCCACCAGCCCCAATCCCAGCAACCGGTTCACCCCATCCCCAAATGCTGAATCATCCACATCCTCTCCAGCGCTTGCTCTGAGCAGTTCCCGGGGGATTAATTCACCAGGCGCAAAGCAAGCGCATCCGCTTCAACAGGTCCAACGCCAGGCGGTCAGTCGAGTTCTCTTTATCCAACTGCTCTATACTGATTGCAAAGGTCCGTCCCACATCCAGGTCATGCCCGGTGGGTGAAAACTCACCTTCTTTCATTGAACGGTGCTTCAAAAGCTCCGGCTGGCGCAGGGACTTCCAGGTACTGGTGGGGGCTCATATCATGTCGATAGGTGCGCAGGAAACTGCCTGCCATGTGTAATGCCAGGGGCAGGTCCCCCAGCTCGCTTGCGATTGCCTCCAGGTCCAGATCATCTGCTTTCAGGTCTTCCCGGAATCCCCGCAGCAGTGCGACGCTCTCCGGCCTTTCGAGCAACCCCAGCGGCAGCGCTTGGATCCCCAGTCCAGGATCCCAATTTCTTTGCCGGCTGGTGACCAGCACCCGGCTGCCGCCCGTGGGCGGTCGCCACTGCACCAGCAGGTGGGGGTCCTCGCAGTTGTCGAAGATCAGCAGGCGCGGTATTTCGCTTTGCCAATCCGAGAGTACATATTTGACCCGTATTTCCAGCGGCCTGTTATCATCCGGGTCCCCGCAGGCCGCGACCTCGGATGGGATCAGCTCAGGCTGAGCAAAACTCAACCAGAAAACCCCGCCGGCAAAGTATTGGCCGTACCGGTGTGCAAATTCACTGGCCAGCTGGGTCTTCCCAATTCCTCCCATCCCGGTAGCCGCCGCCACCTGCCCGATCGCCACCGGGCTCTCTCCTTTGAGCCACACGGCCAGTTGTCTGAGGTCCGCCTCACGCCCAACGAATAACTGATTGGGAGGAATATTTGGAAAATGAGAACCCTTCGGCAGTGCAGCCGGGTTCCGGGACCTCGTCCTCAGGCAATTTTGCCAGCCTGGTAAGCCCAGCCTGTAACTCTTCCTCTTCCACCTGGCGTGGATTGACACCTGCATAGATAGTCTGGTATTGGGTTCCAATAACTAAATTCCTAGGAGCTTCAATCTCCTGTTTTTCTATATTCGTTCCCTTGACATTAGTTGTATGATCCCCTGTGTCAATTCGCGGCGATCCGCCATTTATTTTTATTTCTGTTTTCGCTGTTTCCTTTTTTCCTACCAGTCCTAGTTTCTCCAATATTCCAAATATATAATTCAGAACGGAAAAGCCACCCACCAGCACCAATCCCAACAGGATCCAGGGTCCACCAGGAATCCCTTTCCACCCGGGAATAAGATACCAACTGATCGCATAAATAACCGCTGGCACCAGCAAGATTATGCCAGCAATCAGCCAGGCTGTTTCTCGCTTCATATCGTTATCCCAACGTCATAAGATAATTCCTTCTTCCATCACCGGATACTGCCTATCCCAAATGTGTCGCCGCGTAAACCCGCACCTCGCGCTCCAATCGGCCATCCAACTGGTCTTTCTGGACTTCCAGATCATAACGTGCCTGCAGGTTCATCCAGAAATTCTCGGACATCCCGAAATAACGTGACAGGCGCAGGGCGGTATCCGCGCTGATGGCGCGTTCGCCATGTACGATTTCATTGATGCGCCGCGCCGGTACGGCGATATCCTTTGCCAGGGCATACTGGCTGAGTTTCATCGGCTTCAAGAACTCTTCAAGCAGGATTTCTCCGGGGTGCACCGCTGCAAATTTTTCGCTCATTTTTATCTCCTAATGGTAATCCGTTATTTCGACCTCGTGGGCATTCCCTTCACGCCATTGAAAGCAAATACGCCATTGGTTGTTGATGCGGATACTGTATTGTCCGGCGCGCTTGCCGGAGAGTTTCTCCAGTCGGTTGCCTGGGGGTACGCGCAGATCGTCCAGGCTTTCGGCCGCATCCAGGATGGCTAATTTTCGCCAGGCCGCCGTATGCAGGTCTGAAGGAAATTTCTTGGTAAATTGCCTGGCGAAGAGATTTTCCGTCTCTTTGTCGCCAAAAGTCTTGATCATCCCCAATATAATAACGCAATGCGTTATTAAAGTCAAGTACCGCGTGCGATGGGATCCGGGCGTCAAGCTGCGCAGTGCTATGCCGAAGAAACAACTAACCGTGCCCCGCCTCCCGCCTTCGCCTCACCCTCCCCATTTCTGACCTTGTATAGACTGGACACATAGGTAACAGGTGTTCGGGGAGATAGGTAACACCCATTTTCTTTAACATTCATTATCAACCTTCAGGCAAATCTTGGCAATCTTTTGAGCACAGAAAAAGACATGAAACGTCCCATCTTGATCTGTTGGACGCAAAGCCACCGGCTGGTGAAAGAAAGCCTTGCTGATCCGGATTCTGCGACCGCGGAAATTGATATACCCATCTATATCTACTTTGCGAATGATGTCATCTTCCGGATATGTCACGGGGGGCAAATTGGCTGGGAAAGGTCGTATGGAAGGGGTATATCGAGTGGAGGGTGTGCATAACTGCAACGCTTCGTGAGGTCGGACAAAATTGTAAATTGGTAACCAACCATCAAAAATCTCCTGGCTTTCGATCAGGTTGGAGAAGGTATGTTGCTGGATCACTTCTGTTTGAAGCGTGCGGTTGAGGCGCTCGTCTTTGCCTTGTGTTTGGGGATGATACGGGCGGCCATGAGAGATGGCAATCCCCAGCTGGATTAGCCATGCCGTCAGACGGGTATGTGGGGCTTCAAGATCAAATCCCCAAGGCCGTCCATTGTCCATCAATAGGCGCTCCGGTAGACCAAATTGCTGAAAAATGCCTGTCAACTGGGTTTGTACGGTCTCGCGGGTTTCATTTGGACAGGCTTTGAGACCTACCAGAAACCGCGAATGGTCATCAATCACCGTCAATGGATGGCAGCGGCCACCTTCCGTCAAAGCAAAATCACCCTTGAAGTCCATCTGCCAGAGTTGATTGGGATGCTCATATTCAAAGCGCTGTATCGGCTTGTGCTTCTGGCTTTCTTCCGGATCAATTTGATCATGGCGACGTAAGATCGCTGTGATGGTGCTGGCAGCTGGCACTGCTGCATGACCTTGATCTTGCAGTACCCTGCGGATCTTGCGCCCTCCCCATGCCTGGTATTTCTTGCGCACCTCCAATACCTGGGCTTCCATTTCATCCGCCGTCCGCCTCGGACTGCGACGCGGGCGGTGAGAGCGGTCCGCCAGACCGCTCTCACCGCCTTCCCGGTCTCGCTTCAACCACTTATAGCCCGTCTTCCGGCTGATGGCAAAGCGCCGACACAATTCACTAAAATTGACATCCTCGCTCTTCACCTGTCTGATAAATTCTGTCCGTTGTGACATGCTTGTCGTTTCCTTCCATGGCATGATGGCGTTCCTCCTCATGCCAGATTCTACAAACTGTTACCCATGTCTCCGAACAGGTGTTACCTATCTATCCAGTCTATACAGACCTTGAAATGGGGAGGGCAGGGTAGGGCGTATTCACGTGCCCGCGCCTTGACAAACCAGAACATATGTTTTATGTTTGTTGCATGCCTCGCCACCTGCTCCCCGCCGACTGCTTCCTCTTGAACTACTCCCTATTCCTTGATCCCTATCTCAGTTCTCTCCTCTCTACTCTCTATTTGCCTTTCTCGAGGATAATGGACATAGCGGTATCTATCCAAAGGATGTTTTTTATACCCGGGTATGCATGGAAGAAGAGGGAGGGGTATTGTTCCTCTTTTGTTCCGCGGTTCAATCCCCCTCCCCATTTGACAGGATTGACCCATGTCGGCAAGCCCTCAACCGCCTCCCTTTCCAAAATTTCCTGGTTGCCTTATCCCTTGCCCACCTGTTCTCTACTCTCTTTTCTCTGCTCTCTTCCCTCTATTCGTTTCTTTTTCGATACGCGGAACGACTACCAATAACGACTACCCAATAACGACTACCCAATTCCGAATACCGCTTGCTTTTTGATGATAAAATATTTTCATGACTGACTTTCATGGACTCCCCACTGCTGTGCTTGAAAATGAACACCTCCGGCTGGAGTACCTGGCCTCTGCCGGCCCGCGCCTGGTTGGGCTTTCCTACCATGGTTCGCCCAACCTGCTGGCGGATGTGTTTGACATCACCGCCGATACGCCCCTGGGTAAATACTCCTTCCTGGGCGGACACCGCCTGTGGATCAGCCCCGAATCATTCGAGAAGACCTACATCCCGGATGGATCCGGCCTGGAGGTCGCCCAGGTGCCGGATGGGGTCAATCTGACCGGGCTGAGCGAACCGGTCTCCGGGGTGCGCAAGAGCCTGCTGATCGAGCTCCCAGGCCGCCGCCCGGCCGTCCGGCTGACCCACACCATCCTCAACGAGAACCCGGACCCGATCACGCTGGCGCCCTGGGCACTGACCATGCTCCGGCAAGGCGGCACGGCCATCCTGCCGCAGCCGCAGGGCAACTCCGACCCGGCTGGCTTGCTGCCGAACCGCTTGCTCGAGCTTTGGCCGTACACGCGCATCCACGACCCCCGCCTGGTATTGCGGGATGACTTTATCCTGCTGCGCGCCGCCCCGAGCCTGCCCCCGGTGAAATTGGGCTTTGCCAGTGCAGCCGGTTGGTTGGCCTACTGGCGGGAGGGCATCCTGTTCCGCAAGAGCTTCGACCTGCATCCCGGGGCTGCATATCCGGATGGCGGCTGTAATGCCGAGACCTACTGTGGCGATCGCTTTATCGAGCTCGAGACTCTCGGACCACTGGTCACATTGCCACCCGGCCAGGCCATCCAGCATACCGAGACCTGGGAGCTGTATGACACCCTGGATGTCCCCTTCATCCCCCTGGAGATCCGGGAGTTGCTGCAGAATTAAAAAAACTGTCTCTTGGAGTACCGTCCCGAAGGTTTTTTCGAAAGATCATAATCCATTGCTCAAACCTTCGGGACGCCATCCTTGTAGATGCCAACCGTTCCGCTGGTTTGGCAGGAGCAGGGAAGTCCGACCCTCCTGTTGGGCAGGGAAGCCAGGTACTTTGCGGTTCTATTTTATTCAACCATATTTGAAACCATCATGTCCTTTAAAATTGATCTGGAGGATATGCTCGAGAAGCCGAAGAAAGACAGATCGATTCCGACCGGCTTTCATCACCCTCAATCTTGAACCACCGGGCGCATTGGGCGGGTTTGCTTCCCGGATAAATGGAGGAGGTGCAGGACGATGACAGAGACAACCAAGAAATGTCCGATGTGCGCCGAAGAGATCAAGCTGGAAGCACAACGCTGCCGTTTTTGCGGCGCGGCCTTCAAAATATCCCGGTATGGCTATTGCACCACAGACCGCCAGGTAATGGAGGCGGATGAAAATAACCGCTGCCGGCATTGCGGCACAGATATGGTGGATATCCAGGTCAAAAGCGAATACATCCAACCGGATGCGCCGGTGCCCCCGCCTCCGTTGCAGGACGCGGCCAACCGTGCGCCAGTCTCCCGGTCTTACAAGGAAAGGCGTTCGGGTTCCAAATGGAGGTCGATCGCCGTTCTCTGCCTGGCTCTGGTAGGGATATGTGCTCTGATCGGTCTGTATGCCGGGCCAAAACTGAGCGATTTTCTTGCAACGGATACTCCACGTCCCACCCGCACCCCATCTCCAACGCGTACTCAGACGGCCACTCCCACCCGGAGACCAACCTCCACCTCCACACCCACGCCGGTGGTGATCACATTCGATACCATTGCAGATTATCCACAAGGGACGCTGGTCAACATGACCGGGGTATTGGTGCTGTTCAGCAGCACCCACTGCCGCTATGAGTGTGGACTCTTGCTGGCAGAGTATCTCAATTCACCCAAGAAGATCACGATATTTGTTCGTGTGGCAGAAGCGGGCGTCGACCCTGTCCCGAACCAGATGAAAGCCCTGCCGGAAACGTATGGGCAGTGGGATATTCGTGTGCGTCTCGATAATGGGGACTACGCGCTTGTCGGTCAGCGCATCACGGTAACTGGCCGGATTACAGAGACTACTTCCGGCAACCCGGCCATTTCAGATATTACCAGGATTGTATTGACGCCGTGATATCTACGGCTGGTTGTCCATCCCGGCATGCAAAGATGGAAAAATGGGTACTCCTGCGTAGCCGCATGGCGGCTGCAATACCGGGTCCTATTGTGGCGATCGCTTGATCGAAAATGTTGAAACCCTGCTGGATGTCAGGCGACTTTTCTTACGAAAACGAAATGATATAATCCTTTTGTCGTCCAAATTTCCTGCAATCAAGAAAGGAGAAAATGATGGCTTATACGGTTGAAAGTTTGCTCGCTATGCTGCCCGGCGCATTCGAGGCGGCCAAGATTCAGGGGGTTAACACTGTCGTTCAATTGAATATATCTGGCGCTCAGGCCGGGAACTGGAACGTCGTGACGAAAGACAACAAGCTCACGGTGGCGAAAGGAATTCATCCAGCTCCAGAAATTACCGTCTCGGCGGATACCGCTGATATTCTGGCCATCGCCGATGGTAAACTTGATCCAATGAAGGCTTTCATGCTGGGAAAATTCAAGGTGAAAGGCGACCTGACCGAAGCCATGAAGTTGGTTCAATTGTTCACTCGCAAATAGGAATACCTTCACCAAGAGACGCCTTTGCCCCCGGGATGGCGTCTTTTGATTCGTGAATCTACCATGAAAGCGCGGAGAATGCCTGCCCGACCACCTGCTGAGCCCGTGTACAATCGGTGTACCCCCCTGTACTACGAAGTAGCGCCGGGCTTCCATGAACTGAGCAATGGGCATAAGCCCCCCTGAACTTGAGACCAGCCCGAAGGGCTTTCATGATCTGCCTGCGCCACTGACGCCGCACCGTTCGTGCCGCGAACACCGGCGGCACGCCGGTGCGAGACGGCAGGTACAGGTGAGGAGGGGCTTTAGCCCCTCCCTGAATTTACTTACATGTGCAGGTACTTTAGCAGCTCATAGACCAGAAATGCCGGCCAGAAGATGCCTTTGAAGAATCCCAACAGGCCCAGCAGGAATGTGGTGGCATGGGTGAAGTAGTATACCCATGCGCCGATGATACCCAATCCGTACACGGCCTCTCCGCCGCCCTGCCGGATGACTTTTGTATCTCGCTTTTCTGGTTTGGTTGGAGTTGATTCAGTGGTCATTTTGGTCTCCTTTTGGATTATCATGTGTCATGCAATTATACGTTATTCAACCAGGCAGGGTTGCGCAAACAGAGCGTTTATCCATCCTTGCAGGAAAATCCTCTGCGCGCAGCGTCCTCCTATCTAAAATGACTCTCGCGGTCTCCGGGAACCATCATTTCTCGTAGGGGCGGACCTAAGAGCCACTAACACGTGTGCTTGCGCACACCTGTACCTGCGGTACCCTGGACTGGCCGTCTAGGGCAGGCTGGCGCAGGCAGTGCAGGCAAAACTGCTCCCGTCGCCGTGCCCATTCTGGGTACTTTCCTCGGCGGCGGGGATGCCCCTTCGGGGTACAGGCGCCGCCTAGAGCGTGGGTTTTGTTAGGCGCACTAAGTGTCCGCCCACGGGTCATAGGAGCGGGCAGCAAAGTGCTTCGCACGCACAAGCTATTTAATCGGTTGGATCCTGAGGTGATGCATGGAACCATACTCCAAAACCTATGAAATCCGCTGGTCGGACCTGGACGCCAATGGTCACGTGAATTATGCCGCCTATATTGATGCGGCCGGGGATCTGCGCTACCATTTCTTCACGGCGCATGGCTTTCCTCCGGAGAAGTTTGAGGAAATGGGGCTCGGTCCGGTATACACCACCATCCACGCCGATTTTTTCCGCGAAGTGCGCATGGGTGAAACGGTGACCCTCACCTATGCCCTGTCCGGGTTGAGCCCCTCCGGAGGGCGCTGGAAAGTCCATCACGAGGTGCTCAAGTCCAACCGCAAGAAGGCCGTCAGCATCGACCTGGAAGGAGCCATCCTGGACCTGTCCACCCGCAAACCCGTTCTTCCCAGCCCGGAATTGTTGCAGGTCTTCAACCTGGTGCCGCGCACCATGGATTTTGCCGTGTTGTCTGAGCTGCGTTGGATGAAGTGAACCAGGAGAAACGTCCCGAAGGTTCTTTTCAACTTGTAAGTTGTCCAATCCAAACCTTCGGGACGATTTGGGAGGTCGCCATGCCTTATCGCGGTGACATTTTTATGAAAGGTCAGTATTATCATGTCTACAATCGCGGTGTAGGGAAGGGGAGGATTTTTTATCATGAAGGAAATTATCAGTATCTCCTGAGGTTGGTAAATCATTATTCCCAAAAGTATGGCGCGGCGGTGATCGCATATAGCTTGATGCCGAATCATTACCACTTCTTGCTCAGACAAGAGACAGAAGAATCCTTGTCAAAGTTCATCGGCGTCTTATTTAATACATATGTGCAAGCATTGAATTTACAGCAGGGACGCACGGGTCCATTGTTCGAGGGGCGCTTTAAACACAAGCGCGTGGATAAATGGGATTACTTGATGATCCTTTGTAGGTACATTCATCTCAATCCTGTCAAAGCAAAGTTGGTTACCCAACCTGAAAATTGGGTATATTCTAATTATCAGGAATGGATTGGATTGAGGGATGGCGTGTTAGTGGATAAGATTTTTGTGCACGATCATTTTTCAAATGCAGATGAATACTGTAAGTTTGTGAATGATTTTGATGATGAAAAAACAAGTGTTGGGAAGATTGGCAAATATCTGTTTGATTAATTAAATCGTCCCGCGGGTTTTGAACCTTCGAGGCAGAGGTTACGAACTGAATATTGTGATGAAAGAGGATTGAATATGTCCCGTTTAATTCTTGCCGCTGATCGTGTGATCAAGGCGCGTGCCCTCATCCAGAAGGCCCGCGACCTGCCCGTCCCGCCTGCTGAAGAAGCCGGCAAATATAATTTCTCCTATGTCGCCCGGGTCAAGGCGCTCCTGCAGGATGCGCGCGACCTGGTCAAGTACATCCCCAAGACCCCCAGCGCCACCGCTGAGATCAAGCAGCAGGTCAGCCAGATCCTCCAGGAAGCCGACCAGGCGAACCAGGAAATTCTGCATGGGTAGTTCACGCTTCAAGCGTGACCACCATTGTCACTGGAACCGAATGCTCAAGCGGGGGTAAAATAGAGCTTCCGCCATGAAATATCTCTTCCGCTTGCGTTCATTTCTCAAACCGTACCGCGGCCAGCTTGCACTTAATCTGGCCCTTTTGTTGTCCACCACCGGGCTCTCCCTGGTGGTGCCGCAGATCATCCAGCAGGTCATCGACCAGGGTTTGAAGGCCGGGGAAAGCCTCTTCCTGGTGCGTTCGGCGTTGATCCTGCTGGGCATCGGCGTTCTGACTTCCGGGATGAACCTGGGACAGCGTTATCTGACCGAGTGGATTTCGGCTCACGTGGGGTATGACCTGCGCAACAGCATGTACGACCGCATCCAGTATCTGCCTTTTACATATCATGACCACACCACCACCGGCCAGCTCATCAACCGCTGCATCGAGGATGTCCGTTCCGTCCAATCCTTTGCCGGGGAGAGCCTGGTGGAGTTCGTCCAGCTGGGCGTTCTCTCGATCGGCGTGCTGGCGATCCTGGTCATGCGCAACCCGTTCCTGGCGCTGGTCAGCCTGCTGCCGCTCATCCCAATGGCGCTGATGACCACCAATTTCGGCCGCCGCATCACCCATCTTTTCTACAATGTGGATAATACGCTGGGGAACCTCTCGGCCCGCCTGCAGGAGAACGTCAGCGGGGTACAGGTGGTGCGTGCCTTCGCCCGCGAGCCGCATGAGATCGCCCAATTCGATGTGAGCAACCGTTCCTATTTTACGGCCCGGCTGACGGTCAACCGTGAATGGGCCAAGGTCATGCCCACCACCACCCTGTTGATCACCCTGGGTACCATCCTCATCCTGATGGTCGGCGGGCCGATGGTCCTGCAGGGACGTATGACGGTCGGCGAGTTGGTCGCCTTCAATGCCTACCTCTTGATGCTCTCCGGCCCCGTCCAGCAGCTTGCCTGGCTGGTCAACACCGGCGGCGAAGCTGAAGCCGGTGCCCAGCGTGTCCTGGAGATCCTGGACCACGAACCGGAGATCCGCACCGCTGCAGGTGCGATCCAACTGGGCTCCCTGCAGGGGCGGGTCGAATTCCGCTCGGTCAGCCTGCGCTACCAGGATGAAAAGATCGATGCCCTCACGGATATCAACCTGGTCGTTAATCCGAACCGCCTGGTTGCCTTGATCGGGCAGACCGGCTCAGGCAAGACCTCGCTGGTTAACCTGATCCCGCGTTTCTATGATGTCAGCCAGGGGTCAGTCCTGGTGGATGGAGTGGATGTTCGCCTGGTTGACCTGGTTTCCCTCCGCCGGCAGATCGGCATTGTCCTGCAGACCTCGCTGCTCTTCTCGGATACGATCCGGGCGAATATCGCCTACGGGTGCCCGGAGGCCTCGGACGAACAAGTCTATGCGGCCGCCAGGGCCGCCCAGGCGCATGATTTCATCTGTAAATTTGCCGAGGGGTACGGCACTCTGGTTGGGGAACGCGGCGTGACGCTTTCCGGAGGCCAGCGCCAGCGTATTGCCATCGCCCGCGCCCTGCTGATGGATCCGCGCATCCTCATCCTGGACAATTCGACCTCCTCGGTTGACACGCAGACCGAGAAGCTCATCCAGGAAGCCCTCGACCGGTTGATGGAGGGCCGTACCACCTTCGTGATCGCCCACCGCCTGGCCACCGTCCGCCGGGCCGACCTGATCCTGGTCATGGATGACGGGCGCATCATTCAGCGCGGCCGGCATGCCGGGTTGCTGGCGCAGGGTGGCTTGTACCGGGAGATCTATGACCTGCAGTTGTCCCAGCAGGAAGCCTATATGGAGGAGCAGCCGGTTTTGGAAGAAGCCGCTTGAAGAGCAGCCGGAGAAAGTTCCGGAAATCGATGAAATTCTTGAAGAACGACCAGCGGGTTTTCAGGGCGACTAACCTATGACCACCACCATTGTCCCGCCCGCCTATGTAACCCAGTCCGAAGAACAGTTTGACCAGGGTGTCAATCCGAAGAATGCCCGCCGGCTGGTCGCCTTCGTCCGCCCTTATACCCGCCAGTTGATCCTGGCCGTCTTCCTGATGCTGTGCGCTTCGGCGGCTTCGGTGGCCGGGCCTTACCTGGTGGGCTATGCCATCGACAAGGGCCTGGGTGCCGGGGAGGGGATCGTCCTGCGCAACACCCTGCTGGTCTTCCTGGGGGTGGCGCTCATTCAATGGCTCGGCACCTATTTTCGTGTCAACATCATGGCGCGCGTTGCCATGGGGATCATCTATGACCTGCGGAAAAGCCTGTTCGAGCATCTTCAAAGCCTTTCGCTCGGCTTTTACAGCCGTTATTCGGTCGGTCGGGTGATCACGCGCGTCATCAACGATGTCGAGACTCTGCGCGATTTTCTCACCTGGGCCGTGCTGGCCATCACACGCGATATTTTCACCCTGGGATTGATCATCTTTATCATGTTGGAGATGGATGTGCGCCTGGCGTTGCTCACCTTCATCGTCCTGCCAGTCATGGCATTTATCACCGTGATCCTGCGGCGGGCTTCACGTCTCGCCTATCGCAAGGTCAGGGCGGCGGTTTCCTGGGTGAACTCGGTCCTGGCTGAGAACGTCAACGGGGTGCGTGTGGTGCAGGCTTTTTCGCGCCAAAAACAGAACTACGCCCACTTCCGGGATTATGTTAATAAGTACCATCTCGAACGCGCTATCCATACCGCCCGGATATCTGCGCTTTTCAGCCCCAGTGTGGATCTGCTCGGGGCAATCGCCACCGGCCTGGTCGTCTGGCTGGGCGGCACGGCCGTCCTCGGCGCCAAGATCACCCCGGGTGTTCTGGTGGCTTTCATCCTTTATATTGACCGCTTCTTCGACCCGATCCGGGACCTGAGCCGCCGTTACGATGCCCTGCAGTCCACGCTGATCGGCTGGGAACGCATCATGGGGCTGCTGGACATCCCTGTCGATATCCAGGACGCAGCCGGTGCCAAAACCCTGCCTGTTCTGAGCGGCCGGGTGGATCTTGAACATGTTTCATTTCATTATTCGGATGACCCGGCGCCCATCCTGGTGGACATCGACCTGCATATCCTCCCGGGTGAGACCATCGCCCTGGTCGGCGAGACCGGGGCTGGGAAGACCACCCTGGTCAAACTGTTGTCCCGTTTTTACGACCCGACGGAAGGGCGCATCCTGGTCGACGGTTATGATCTGCGCGCGATCACCCAGGTCTCTCTGCGCTCCCAGATGGGTGTGGTCCTGCAGGATCCATTCCTTTTCAACGGGACGGTGACGGAGAATATCCGCTTTGGTCGGCTGGCAGCCAGCCAGGCGGAGATCGAAGCCGCTGCCAAGGCTGTGGGAGCGCATGAGTTCATCAGTCAAATGCGCCGCGGTTACGAGACTTCCGTTGAAGAGGGCGGGGTGATGTTATCCGTCGGGCAGCGCCAGCTCTTATCCTTCGCCCGCGCCCTGTTGGCGGAGCCGCGCATCCTGATCCTGGATGAGGCCACCTCCTCCGTCGACACGCAGACGGAACAGCTCATCCAGAAGGCCCTGGCACGCCTGTTGAAGGGCCGTACTTCCTTTGTCATCGCCCACCGCCTGTCCACCATCACCAATGCTGATCGCATCGTCGTCATCCATGATGGCCGGATTGTTGAACAGGGCAGCCACGCCCAGCTTCTGTCAAATAAAGGCATGTACTACGATCTATACCGGACTGGTTTCCAGGAAAAGTAAATTGTAAACCCCATCTTTTCCAGGTTTGGATAATTTACCTGCCTGGTTTAAAACCTGCCGGTCGTCCTGATTCCTCAAGAAGATTGCATGCCCCTCACCACCAATACCGAGCAGCCCGAATAATGCACCAGTTTGCGGCAGACATCACCCACCAACCAGGACCTGATCTGGCTGAGACCGCGTGATCCGGTCACGATCAAGTCTATCTTGTTCTCTTTTACATAAGCGATGATCTCGGTGGCTGCATCGCCGCGTTTGAGAACGCTGCTCGCAGCCAGGCCCAGGCTTTCCAAAGAATGGATGCTGGCATCCAGGAATTCCTGTCCTTCCCTTTCTTCTTTTGTCCTGAGAGCGGTTTCCATTTCCATTACCTGGTCCGGCGCGGCCACCGGCATGCCCCCAAAGGAAGCATTTTCAAAGACCAGGTGGATGGGCGGGGGAGGCAGAACGTGCATGACCTCCACCCTGGCTCCGCCCGGCAGGGGCAGTTTGCCCAGGTATTGCAAGGCCTGCTGGCTGGAGGGCGAGCCATCCGTCACCAGCAGGATGCGTCGTAGCCCGGCATAAGCCGCCCGTACCACCAGCACCGGGCAGCCGGCATATTCAACCACCTGCTGGGCCACTCCACCCAGTAGGATGCCAAAAGTAGCTCGTAATCCCCTGGCACCCACAATGATCAGGTCGGGTTGGTAGGTTTCGGCATATTCAACAATCTTTTCCGCCGGGGAACCCAGCAGCAATTCCGGTTTGGTCTGCAGGCCTTTGTCTTTCAACCAGGCGCAGCTCTGGTTCAGGGCGCTTTCCAGTGGTGCAAGATCGCCCGCCTGCGTGGAGGAAAACGCCCGCAATACGGTTACTTCACTCCCCGCCTGTAAAGGCAGATCACCCAACAACCGCCTGCCTGCCTCGGCATGTTCCGAGCCGTCATCCGCCAGCAGGACTTTGAAAGGGTTATCCTTCTTTTGCGTTACCATGGGGACCTCCTTTCAATCCGATCACGATTATTTGTCTTCATTCCCACCAATACTATAGCACGTTCCGTGGCAAATTTCTATAAGTGCAGTTGAAAATATCTTGAACAAACCTTCGCGCCCTTCCAAGCTTGGTGGTTAAGGATTATTCCCGCCGGTTTATTTCAGGCAATAAGTCCCATGTAATTCTGACTGAATGACTGCCCCGGGGTTATCCCAAAGATGGCAAAAAATATATTACCCAGAAAACAATGAGAAATAGGGAGAACACGAATGTCACCGATGCAACAAATGGTACGAATAATATATTAAAATCGAATTGGCATTGGCTCTTCAATGCCTGCTCATCGATCCGATCGTAATCTACGACAATCAGACCATAAGACGACCCAACTGCCCAACTATCAGACTCCATGCGCCTTCTCCCCTCCCTTCTACGGATATTCTTCCAACTCCTTTACCACCAGTTTGCCTGGACGTATGACCTGGTTGCCGCGACCGTTTCGTTGGGACGCTGGAAGGGTTGGGTGCTGAGTGCTCTGCCCTGGCTGGAAGGACGCGTGCTCGAGATCGGCTTCGGACCCGGGCACCTGCAAATGGCCTTGCACCAACGCGGGATTGCAGCTGTTGGGTTGGATGAAAGCCGGCAAATGGCGCACCAGGCCAGCCGCCGGTTGCATCGGAAGGGTTTCAGCGGAGATTTGGTGCGGGCCTTGGCGCGGCAGATCCCATTCCCAGGCAGCAGCTTCGAGACGGTGGTGGCGACCTTCCCGTCCGAATATATCTTCGATGCAGATGTCCTGGCACAGATTTGGCGCGTGCTCGTACCGGCCGGACACTTGGTGATCCTTCCCATGGCCTGGATCACCGGGAAAGGCTGCCTCGAGCGGCTGACAGCCTGGCTGTTCAAAGTGACTGGCCAGGCAGGGGAAATTGGCAGGCTGCTGCCGGGAATACGCAAGCGCCTGCGGGAAGGCGGGTTTGTGGTGCACCACGAACTGGTTGAATATCCCGGGAGCAGGCTGCTGGTGGTAATTGGGAGAAAGGAGATTATTAAATGACTGTCACCTGGAAAGGAAGGTGACAGTCACTTTTAATATCAAATGGTAAAGCCTCCTGCCTGGATCCGGAAATGAATATCCAGCAGGAAAACCTCTGCTTATCTTGTAATGGTGAACGTATCGATGGTGGCGCCGCTGTTATTAACCACCCTGGCTGTCAGGCTGCTGCCGCTGATCGTGAACTCGCCAAAACTGTACGAACTGTTGCTGACAATGATATTAGGTTGGCCGGAAGCAGGCGTGTAAAGTGGAGCGCCGCCAGCGCCCACCGTAAGATGGGTCACGCCATTCACACTTGCGCGTGCATAATAGTGGTTATGTCCGCTCAGCACAAGAGACACTCCATACTGCACGAATAAGGGTTGCAGGTCGGTCTGCACGGTGGTGTTATTGGGGTGCCCGCCGTTGGCTGACCAGCCCGGCTCATGGATGGCAACAATCTTCCAGGTCTTGGACGAGGCTGCCAGGTCTGCCTTCAGCCAGTTATACTGGGTCGAGCCAACATTAAATGCCGTATACGCATCCAGCAATGCCACGTGCATCGGGCCGTAATCAAATGACCAGTACAGGCCGCCGGTCTGGAACGGCTCGGGCCAGTATTGTTTCCAGAAGGTTGCTGCACCCTCGTGATTGCCGCGCACGCCGATATCCGAAAGATTGGCATCCTGCGTGCGCAGGCCGGTATAGCCTGGATCAAACCACTCGCTGGACCAGGCGCTGGCGCTGTCAGCGCTGACCCAGTCGCCAACATTGATGTTGAGGGTCTGGAAGGCTGGATCGGATTGGAAGAGCGCAACGACCTGGTTGGCAAGGCCGTTGTGGATGCTGCCGTTGGTGCGCGTATCCCCGTAGGAGAAAAATTTGACGCTGGTGACATTCGAAGCCGGTGCGGCATAAAATGTTCCGCTCGAACACTGGGACCCCACCACTGCGCGATAATAATACCTGGTTCCGGGGGTCAATGCTCCGATGTCATAAGGTGTAAAGATGGTTGGTGGTATCGCTGGGAGTGACCGCAACGTTGCCCAATTGATAGTTTGTGTTTGTTCCCCATTCCATCTGGAAAGTTGCGTTGGATGACCACTGCCAGAAGATGCGCATGCTGGTATTGTCTCCCGTATAGATCAAGGTTGGGCCCTTCGGCAAGACAACCGCAGAGCAGGTTACGCTTCTGCCGGTGCTTCCTGCTCCATTCATAACCAATGGCAGGTATATGGTGGAACCTGGGCTGCCGGTCTTCTGCGGTACCAGGCTCGAGCCATGACCTTTTAGCGCTGCCGCCCCGGTCGTGCCAGCGTGGGCAGCGGGGGTGAATAGGGCCGTCAGCGCATTCATGGGTGCGGCTTTGCTGTCGGTAAGAACCGCCAGGTTAATGATGATGATTATCGCAGTCGATAAAAACAGAATTTTCAACCAGTAAATGGTTTTCCTTTGCACCGGTTTATCCTTTTCTTGAGACCGAAGAGAAAAAAGGTCCATTGATTTCCAGGCTGATCGTGTAATTTAACGACAGCCTGATCCGCACATCCTCATTAAAAGGTTGTGCGTCGGTTATTTAACTACCCATTGTTAGGGCTGGATTAATTCGTCACTCAATTGCCGTTTGTATGCAGTTGGTCCAGGTACAGGCCATAGCCTGAAGGGCTGGCCCATTCCTGGGCAGGCTCTACCGCCGTGCCTTCCCCCCACTCGCTGAAAGTGGTAACCAGTTGCCAGTTGGCACCTGAAGCCACCATGTCACGCACATTTTGTGTCCACCGGGCAATATCACGCGGCAGGCGTTCGGCATTCCCCTTGAGCCAGAAGCCCGGACTGATGACATAACTCGTTGTGCCCTGCTGGTCTGAGGCCGCAGCCGGGCAGTACTGGTGCCAGCTATCCGGTTGGCTGGCGCAACTGAGGTAACCGGGGAAAACCTTGAGCACGATATATGCGCCCACCGTGTTTGCCTGGATCCAGCGGTCGGCCATACCGCAGCCATCAGCCGGATTGGCGTACACGAATACGACAAACTTGCCATTCACCCGCAGGAAGTTGGGATGATTGCCATAGTGGTCGCGGATATACACCAGGTCCGACTGGATCTGGCTGACGGAAGGATCCCCCAGGCTTTCATTCTCATAATACAGCGCCCAGCGGAATTTGGTGCCGGAGGCTGCCGAAAGCAATCCGGCGATCTTGGTGTCCGTCTGGCTGCCCTGCCCCCACCAGGAGGCGATCCCAGCCTGGATGTTGCCATACTGCATCATGTCAATGTGTTGCTTGATGATTTTTGGGTCGGCATTGTTGTAAAAACCCAGTTGGGGGTTGTAATTGGTATAAGGATAAATGCCCAGCTGTGTCCAGGCCTCGGAAAACCACGGATAATAAAAGGCTGCCCGGATCGGGAAGGTGGGCTGCCAGTCGGCAACGCCCAATCCATTCTCGATCATGGGCAGGTAAATACTCGCGGGGGGAGGTGTGCCAGCTGGCAGTAATGAACCTGATTGATTCTGGTGGATGAAGGAAAGTTCGCCGGCGTTTGCTCCCGCAGCCGGGTCTATCCCGGTCTGGGAGGTCGCTAAATTGAATGCAGGCTGATTGGCGGCATGCGCCATCCCAAAAGTACTGATACCCAACACACTCACTACAAGCAGGCTTGCGAACCGATAAAGGGCCTTTATTGGCATTGCATTAACCTCGTTATAAAACTACCGGTAAATTTTTGTTGATGGGGGAAACAAGAAAAATTATATACCCGACCCGACAGATTTTCCCCCGTAAATAATCATATATTTATAGGGAAGAATGTCCCTTTACTGGTTACCTGAAACTCTATCGTTAATCTTGATAATAAAGACATAAACTCTTATTTTGGTGAAAGAATATGCCAGGCGCGCAAATAGGCCGGTCAAATCTCGACCGGCTTATTTGGGTTTAATCTTCAGTGTTAAGGCTTCCTACCGGTATTTTCTCCCCTCTAGGCTGGCTGTGTTACCTCTAGATTCGCAAGCCCGGCGTCAACAGGCCGGAGGGTTTTCTCGGATGGTTCTTGCTCGGCTTCTGCTGCCTGGCAGCTTGCCGTGGGTTTGAGACATTGGCATTCTCTCTGGTCGGCAGGGAGGCCGGGGGGCTGGCACGCTGTAACCAGAATTCGCCCCAATCCTTGAGGAAATCCGAACTGCTCCACAGTTTGGGCCGGCCCACCTGAGAAACCAGTTCAATGCCCAATTCCTGGCAGACCTTCCATTCGGGGATATTGGTGTTATCCACCCGGTCACCCCCCTTGGTAAACACATGCGGCCGGATACGCCGTAGTGCCTCGCTGACGGTCGGATCGTCTTCGATCTCGAACGGGATAACGTAATCAACCCCACGCAGGCAGGCCACAAGATGGCAGCGGGTCTGCAGATCCATGAATGGCTTGCCCTTTTTACGCTCGAGGAAGTTATCACCGTTGACAACAACCACGAGCGTATCGCCAAATTGCTTGGATTCGATGATACACGAGGCATGGCCGGGATGGAGCGGGTCGAAACCGCCTGAAGTGCAGACGATCTTTCCAAGTTGATCATGGATCTGGTTGAACTCTTCAAACGTTACGATTTTGGCATATTTCTCCATGGTTGCTCTCCTTTATGTCAATGGGTTATGGTTAGTTGTTTGCCGTTGACGCTGGTACCACCGGCGGGAGCCAGGGAGTCTGGATGGCCTGCGTGGAAGCCTGCCCGGTCTCACCCAGGTCTGGCAAATTCCAGGCCGAAAGGATCGTTTTAAGCAGGCTGTAATGGCTGTAGGTGGTGGGATCAGTAAAGCCCTGGCGGGCCATGGGCGAGATGAGCACCGTGGCAACCTGACCGCGCGTCTTGGTATCGCTGCCTTTTTTCGCACCTTCATCAAATGTGATCACGATCAGGCTGTTCTCCCCGAGCGCCGGAGAAGCCTGCAGTTTGGCCACCATGGAATTGACCCAGGCGTCGGCAGTCACCGCCGGGCAGTCATGCCCCGAATCGCACATGTTTGGCATGATGAAGGCAAAGTTCGGCAGTTGATTGGCAGCCAGGTCCGTCTCCAATTGGCTCAGGGGCACGATGCTGTTGTCACAGCGTGCCTGGTCGAGCCGGATCGAGTCGAAGTACAGGAAAGGGTTGGTCCATTGCAGGTATGGAGCCTTATTCCCAATGAAACAGGGCGCCGGCATGCTCTCCTGGTAGGATTTCCACGTCCGGCCGCTGGCTTCGATCTCGTCTGCCAGGTTGGGTTGGTTCACGAAACAATCCGTGCAGTCGCTGGTGACATTCTGCGTGCTGCCGCTGACCAGGGCAAGGTAATTGGGCAGGCTGGGATGGTCCACGGCGAAGTAATTGGACAATAATACGTACTTGCTGGCCAGGGCATTGAAATTCGGCATTTGTGTGCTTCCAAGTACATTCTGCAGATACTCATTTTCCAGCACGATCAGAATGATATGGTCAAAATTGGGGATTGTCCCCTGGACACTTTGCGTGGCTGGCACGCCATTACCGGTCGCCGTGGGCTGCGGGGAGGTTTGTGCTTGCAGCGTGGCAGTAGCCTGAGGCAGTGCGGACGCCTGCGTTTGTGTCGTGGCGCTTGCCTGGGGCTCTGGGGAGGGCTGCGCTTGCGGCGTCGCGGTTGCCTGGGCCTGGCCGGCGGCAGCCACGGAACCTGGGGCCGGTAGAAGTGCCCGGGCGAAAGGATTGACGCTGCTGCAGCCAGCCAGAAACACGACCAGGAGGCACAGATAAAGGATCTTTTTCATGACTTTCTCCCTTCCATATCAATTGCCGCTTGGCGTCGGAGTCACGGCAGGAAGGCTGGGAACCAGGGAGGCCGGGCTGGCATGCCCACAAGGAATGGTCCCGGAATCCAGGCTGGTACCGCTGGTGCTCAGGTAGCTGAAGCTGGCTGCGGTGGCGCTTAGCTGCAGCTCCAGGATTCCAAAAGCCGCCGGCTGGGTATCGTTGGCATAGGCCACACGATTGTCAGTTTTCGTGAATTTTTGTATGCCGTGACCGGCGCTGCCCACGACGAACTCGGTGACCCCATTTGGATTGGGCTTTCCATTGCCATCCAACGGCACCCAGCGCTGGTAATCGTGGTCGTGACCGTTGAGCACGATACTCACCCCATTTTGAGCCAGCAGGCTCCAAATGCCTGCCATGTCGGTTTGAGCCGGTTCTGTCCCGATATTGTAAAGAGGTTCGTGATAATAAACGATCGTGCAGGTCTGGGCATTGGCTGCCAGGTCATTTTGCAGCCACGCATATTGCGGGGACCCTGGCCCCACGGCGATCTTCGAAGAGTTTGAATTCAGGCTGATGAAATGCCAGCCGCCGGCATTAAAGCTGTAATAGTTGGGGATATTGTCCCAATAGTTGAAGTATCCGCTGGCTCCCGGGGTCAGGTACTCATGGTTCCCCACGGTGGGATCGGTGATCGAACGAAACTGTCCAAAATTGGTCGTTGAAGTGCCATACCAGTTGTAGAACTCGGCCAGGCTGCCATTTTCATAGACATCCCCCAGGTAAAGGAACAGGTTCGGGTTGAGCGAAGCGATCAGGTCGACTACTTTGGTGGCGTTCGGTTCACCCCCGGCGCCATCGCCGCCGGCCGCCACGATAAAGGGCGCCCCGCTGGCTGCCGGGCGGCCGCTGGTGGGCTGGAAGGCTTTGTTGTTGACCGGTGGGGTGGTTATCCCATTCTTGAAAGTCACCACAAGGCTGCCCTGCTGGGAGGTGAATTTATCGCGCATCTGGGCTTCCACCCCCAGGGTATGCGGACCGTCGCTCCAATTATCTGTCGGCAGGATGAAAATGTACGGCCTGGCATAACTCGTCAGGAGATAGTTCCCATCCAGGTAAAATACCAAACTCTGCACGCCGACTTGTGTGGAACCGGTCGTGCGTACGACTGCGGCGATGCTCACTTTCCCGCTGACCGTGCTGTTACTCACAGGGCTGGAGAAGCACACTTTCACAGAATAAGCACCCGAAGCCGGTGAGCTGGTGGCACAAGAGCTCGCCTGGATCGTGGTCGGTTGTTTTGCTGCTGGAGCATGTGTGGATGTAGGACCGGGTGTTGCGGTTGGAGCCGGCGTTGCTGCCTGGACAGCCGGATCGGGGTTGCCTGCCTGACCGGGCTGGCCAGTCCAGGGTGCTGCGATTGGTTGGACCGAAGCCTGGGCCGTCTGCCCAAGGGCTGGCAGGTTCCAGGCCATCAGGATCGTCTTCAGCAGGCTGTAATGCGAATAGGGCGTGGCATCCTGGTAACCCGGGATGGCCGAGGGTGAGATCAGTACCACCGCCACATGTCCGCCAGCCGGGGTGCTGATTCCACAGCAGCCGGTCGTATCCGTATCGCTGGCTTCGTCAAAGGCGATCATGATCAGGCTGTTCTTCCCCAGCGCCGGGGAAGCCTGCAGTTTTGCGACCATATTATTCACCCACTTATCCGCCACACCGGCGGAGCAGTTATGGCCGGAATTGCACAGGTCCGGCATGATGTACGCAAAGTTGGGCAGCTGGTTGTTTGCCAGGTCGCCCTCCAGGCTTGTCAATGGGAGGATGCTGCGGTCGCAGCGGGTTGCATCCAACCTGATTGAGTCGAAATAGATCAGCGGGTCATGCTTCTGGGCATAGTTGCCGGAATCCCCGACGAAACAGGCAGATGGCATCCCATCCAGGTAGGCTTTCCACGTCCGCCCGCCCGCCTCGATCAGGTCGGCCAGATTGGGTTGGTTGACGAAACAGCCAGTGCAGTCGCTGGTGATGCCCTGTGTACTGCCGCTCATCAAGGCGATGTAATTGGGCAGGCTGGGGTGTTTTACTGCATAATAGTTGGTCAGCAGCACATTCTGCCTGGCCAGGGCCGCCAGGAGCGGCATTTGCTTGCCATCCATGGCAGCCTGGTAATCCCGGTTTTCGAGCATGATCAGGACAATATGATCAAAATTGGGCAGACCCGCTGAGGCTGCAGGAGTACCGGGCTGTGAAGTGGGTGCAGCCTGTTGGGGAATTGCAGTACCCGGTTGAGGGGTTGGCATGCGCTCCCAGCAGGGTTGTTACCCACGCTGGGGTTGGGCACGCTTTGCCCTGGGTTGTTGATATAACTGGCTGGCATACAACTCGCCAGGACCAGGCAAAGGATGGTTAAAAGGATCAATTTTTTCATTCTTACTCTTTTCATCAATTGGAAATTCTCATGATATTAGTATCCGATAATGGCAGGATCATTTAGCGCCAAGAAATATCCCTGGAAGAAAGATGCGGTCAGGCGGATTGCTTACGATCACTGGTGTATTGGTGGGTGTAGGTGTGCGCGTTGCGGTTGGCGTGGGCGTTTTTGTAGGGGTCGGTGAGGAAGTTTTTGTGGCAGTTGCCGTAGGCGTGTTCGTGGCGGTCGGGGTGGGCGTCTTCGTGGCAGTAGCCGTAGGTGTGTTCGTTGCGGTTGGTGTAAACGTGTTCGTGGCGGTCGGAGTGGCTGTATTGGTGGCAGTCAGCGTGGGGGTGGGCGTGGGTGAGCCGGAGCTGCTTGCATGGCATGCCTGGCTGCCCGAATCGCTAAAGGATTGACCGGCTACCGGGACAAACTGCCAGTCATAGCTGGTGGCATGCAGCGTCAGCATGAGCACCCCGTAGGTATTGTCATTGCGCACTTCACTATTTGCTGCGATAGTCGAAAATACGGTATGGTCAGCGCCTCCCGTCCCGACGATAAATTCGCGAATACCCTGGGAAAGATCCAGTGTTCCGGTCGGAGACTGGGGTGCAAAGCGTTCATAAATATGGTCGTGACCATTCAAGATCACGTCGGCATGGTTGGCATACAGCAGGTTCCAGAATGCTTGTGAATTGGCTGCGGCCCGCCCTCCGGAACTGAACAGGGGGATGTGCCAGTATGCCAGGATGCATTGGTTCGGGTGAGCAGCCAGGTCGGCTTGCAGCCATTGGTACTGGGGCGAAGGGGAGGCGCATCCGCCGGCATCCGAGCAGTTCGAATTCAGGGCAATCAAGTGCCAGGTGCCAATGTCAAAACTATAATAGCCCTGCCCGACCGTGCCGGCCGCTGCACCAAAATACTGAAAATATCCAGCGCCTCCCAAATTGGAACTATCACAACCCGTGCCGCCGCTGGTCAAATATTCGTGGTTGCCCACGGACGGGTGCGTGATGGATTTAAGCCTGCCCCAGCTCAGGTCATATGCCTGTAAGAACGCCTGGTATCCACCACAGTAATACTGGTTGTCACCCAGGCCGAGCACTGCCGCCAGGCCTGCATTGACCAGCAAATCGGAGGTATATAACTGGTCGCAGGCATTCGCACTGCCCAGTCCATTGTTGAAATTCAGATCGGCCGGATCGCAGGCGATATCGCCGGCGGCAGCAATGACCGGATCCCCGGCCGCCGCCACCTTGGAAATCCCCGCTTGATTGGAGTTGCCTCCCGGCAGTCCAGCCAGGGACCAAGCCACGGCCAGCACCAGGATGAGTGCTAAAAGGTACCTAATCAGTCGCTTATATAATCTCATGATCGTATTCATTTCAATCACTCCATTCACTGGGCGAAAAGGAGGATTTGCCTTTTCTCATATGTTTCCTCAAGCATGCCTGCGGGCGATCACGATGGCACTGCCAATGACCAGGATGACAATTCCGCCAAGGGCTATCCACCTTGAATAGGGCAGCCCTTCTGGATAAGTTGCGGCCGGATTGCTGGAATCGAATTCGCCGATCGTTGGTGCCGGTAGATGATCAAACGCACTGATGATGTCCAAATAGGTCGAGCCGTACTTTTGCGAAGGTTCGATGTACGAGTTTTCGCTGAACTCATTCCAGCTGATGATCCCCAGCACGTCCGGAGAGGAGGCCAGGGCTGTATTGATTTGGATGCGGAAGGTATCGCCGTTTTTCCGATCCACCACCGTCGTCCCGCCGATCAACCTTGCATCGAAACCTGGTGCTGCCGGAGGGATCCATAAACCCTTGTTTTGGTGGACGGCAGCGCTCATCTGTGTGAGTTTGGCCTGGTAATTGGTGAACGTATCCGGATTTACTGAAGACCAGTAGTAGGCATCTCCGTCAACAAACCCGGACAGGTTTTTATACCCGGCCAGGTTGCGCTCCGAGGCCAGGATCAGCAGCGCATTCCGCCGGCTGCTGGTCACCTGGTCGATTTCCTGCGGGGTATACTTCCAGGTGCCCGACCAGATGACCAGCGGTTTCTGGAAGAGGTCAAAGGGCTTTCGTCCGGCAAAATGCTGGATGAAATAATCCAGGTCGTTGGCAACCGTGCTGACTGGCAGGGGGTTACGGTTGAAATCCAGTCCTTCATAGATGATTGCCAGTTTAAAATTTTCCTGGTCGGCCAATTCGATCAATTGCTCCATGCGTCTGTTCAGTACATCCGTACTCTTCCAACTGACGATGAACCCTTCTATCCCGGCCGCCTTCGCCCATTGGATATGTTGAAGCATGACCGTGCGGTCATCACTGCTGTATCGGCCCAGCAGTGGATAATCGATCTTTGCCCGGTTCCATGAAGTGATGTCGAACCAGATGTAATAATAGGCCAGGGTCGGGATTGGGTTGGACCCACTCGATGGGCTGGTCAGGTCAGCCGGATTGGTTGCTGTAGGGCTTTGCGCCAGGACAGGTGTAGCTGCGCTGAGTGCAAAAATGCTGAGTACCAGGGCATTCAGCCACGTTTGAAGGATGTTTTTCCGGGAGGATCTGGAGCGTTTATCTTGGCCGGGCATAATGATCTCCTTTTTATGAAAGCCGTCCCTCTTGACCATTGGATGGAACATTCCTGCCCCGGCTCACTTTTTCCTCGATCGGTTGAAGCATTACCTGGTTCACCAGGGCGTTTTGAGGTTCCTCGTCTGCTGGTAGGATTTTCGGCATATGAGGACGCCGGAGCTTGCGGCCAAACAGGATCAGTCCCACAGCGACGATCAACCCGAACGATATGACAATGGCCAGGTCCAGGAAGGTCAGCACTTTGATATTCACTACCTGGCTGCGCGACAAGGCCACTGGAATGACTTGCTTCAAGCCCCTGGTTTTCAGTACCTGTACGGCATAATTTCCCCGTGCCAGGGAATTGATCATTGCAGTCCCATTCCGGTCCAGTGGATAATTTCTGATGTGTCCGTCGGGATAAATCAGGTTGATCGATTTACCTGCCGACGAACCAAACAAAGTATCCTTTGAGCGGATGCTGAGCTTATACAGGATCAGGGAAATCTGCCACGTATCGTTCTGGTGGGCGAAGAAGTGCTGCTGCGAGGCGTTGACCGCGTTTGTGCCATCCACCATCGAGTCAAGCACCGAATACATCAGGTTGGTGGCTACCAGACCGTTTTGAAAACGGTTGATCCGGCTGGCCGGGATCCAGCGCGGCTGGCCATCCTTCAGGACAAATAGATCTCCCTGGGCGCTCCTGATGGACAACTCTGAAACACGCTGCGGGTCCACCGGTTTTCCACTCAGGTCTACAAAAGCCTCGCCCACTTTTTGATACACGTTGAATCCCACCTGGATGATTTGATTTGAGGGAACCTTGATAACATGAGTTGGTTGAAATGTCCCATCCAGCCAGCGGGCAAATTCGATGCGCTGGTCCGGATTATTATATTGACCTGCCAGTACACTAAGTTGGTACAAGCCGGCATTATCGACCTTCACGTCCGCAATTCCATTGGCGTCCGAAAAAAAAGTAAGTCCGGCTATACTGAAAGGGATGCCCGGAATGGCAGGAACCGTCTGGACCTGCACATCGGCTGGCAGGATTTCCAGGCTCGTTGAGGCTGTGGCTCCGAAAAAATCATGGGATTCCTGGGTGAAGGCTGCAATCGTATATGTTCCTGCGTTGAAAATCATGCTAAAACTCCTCTGGAAGTAGCCATTGGCATCTGAACGAGCCTGTCCCAGCGTTACCCCGTTGATTAAGAACCTGACGTCCTGGTTGGCAATCGCTTCTCCAAACCAGGTTTTAACGAACCCTGACAGGGTAAAAGGGTCACCCAGCTTGATATCGGCTAAATCCGAGAGAGATATTACGGTTAGATATCTGCCAGATGACCCGGCGGCAGCGGATTTCAGGGTGGGCCCAAACATCAGGCTGCCCGCCAGCAGGCAGGCAATAATGATTTTGAATAATATCTGCTTCATCGTCAGGTTACTCCTTGGCACCTACAGATGACCGGCGCGTCCGGTTGGCGGCGAAGCCGATTGCCAGGATGGTTAACAACAATGCCAGCCCATAGGTTGAAAAGACCAGGATCGGAGGGGCTTTCACGGAAACTGCCGCTACTCCATACGAACTCGCCAAAATTTCTGCCTGGCGTGGGGCCATGTTGAAGTTAAATGCCGAGATGAAATTGTTTGCGTTGGTATCCCGGGTTTGCAAGGGGGCGACGTTCCAGTTGGTTTCGATGAATTTCAACACCGAGGTGAAGTCCAGTTGGGTGCTGTCGATGTAGCCTTTCCTGGCGTAGGGACTGATCAATAATCCCGGAACGCGCGGACCGTAACCGGCCTGGTCCACCGTTGGGGGCACCACGTGGTCGAACCAACCGCCCCAATCGTCGTAAAGCAGCATGAATGCCGAACTACTCCAGGCGCTGGAACGCATCAGTTCTTGTATCAGGCCTTTTACCGCGCGTTCACCGGAGCTGGGGGCTTGCGGTGGGTGCTCGCTGGCGCCGGAAGGTACGATATAAGCGACGGCCGGCAGGTTACCCTGCTGCAAGTCCACGTAATATTGGCTCAGGTCGACAATGTGACTGGATAGAGCCGGGTCGTCAAGGAAGCGGTCAAAATTGAGCAGGGGCACCCAGATCACCTGTGATTCCCGGTTGTCTTGTGTTGCCGGATGCCGGAAATTAATTCCCGGGTTATAGTTTTCCACGTAAAATTTCCATGAAACCCCGGCAGCCTGCAGGCGGTCAAAGATGGTGGGTATGTTTGCCAGCAGGGTCGAGAGTTGTTGGCCTCGGCCAACCTGTGGGAAAGTCGCCGCCACCCAGTACATATGGTTTGCAAAACTGCCGTCTTTGGCCGAACTGAAAAAGTGGTCAAAGAGCACATAATTCCCGGCCAGGTTCCAATAATAGGGGATATCCCGGTAATCATAATAGCCCATGGCGAAGCTTCCATTTTGATTCAGGGCGTTCAAGGCTGACACAAATCCGTCCCATTGACCATTGTCGTATTGTGCCAGGTACGTGGGAGCATTATGGCTGAGGTCCGTGATCGTGGTGGTGCCGATATGCCACGGCAGGACATAACCCGCATTTGGATTTTTAGGATCGACCGGCATTTTTGTTCCAGCCGGCAGGCCGTCTGCCCCCGGGTAGGTTCCAAAATAATTGTCGAAGGTGTGGTTCTCTTGCATGAGCACGATCAAGTGTTCGATCGGCGTCCTGGCTTGTGATGTGGCCTGCGCAGGCGCGGCATTAACCGTATCAAATGGACTGGCTGTCAGCAGGATCGCCAGGAGAAACGCAAATAATTTTTGGCGGGTCATGGATGCACCTCAAAAATAATAATGACAGGCTGGCTGACCAGGTTCCCATGGCTGTCCCTGACCGTGATCGATTCTGTATGGATGGCGCGCCCGTTGAATTTCTTCACATAGCTGATCAATTTGTCTGCGAAGAATTGCGAACGGCTTGCGGAATATGAATCCCAGACAATGTACTGCAGGTTGGAATCGCGCAGTTGCCGGTCCGGGTTAAGGATGGGATCATAGGCGGGATTGCGGTGAAGCGGGTTGGGATTGATCGACAGGCCGTAAGCGCTGCGCTCGCCGTAGAATTCGATGATATTTGCCATGGAGGGACCGATGGTCATCAGGCGAGAATTCAGCGGAAGGTTGTCCTGTATCCAAAGACCTGCCTCCCGTCCTCCCGGGACACCCCCCGTTCCGGCCAGGAATAACCCCGAGACCTGCGGTTGGATCCGCTGCCAGCTGGCGAAGCTGAGGGAAAAAGCAACCATTCCCACCAGCGCCCAGGACAGCCCGGCTGGAACTACCATTGCATTGGTGCCGGGCCTCCAGGTCGGGCCCGCCTGGTCACCTCCGGCCAGCCTACCCAGCCAGCGTCCTGTCAGAAGCGCCACCGGGGGCGCGATGGGCAATAAATATTGGAATCCTTTCACCGGCCAAACCTGGAAAAACAAACTTGTCACAAGGATCCACGCCACTAGAAGCGTTTCGCGCCAGGTATGTTCGCGCCAGAGCAAGACCAGTCCCAGGACTGCCATCAGCAGCAGTATGTAACCCAGCGCAGCCGGCACGGACTGAAGGTAGAATAATCCGGAGTGGTTTGGACGGCGAAACAACTGGTAAACCAGGTAGTTGTTTCCCGTGGAGCTCCTGCCGGCAAGCAGCAGCGTGACCGGCATTGGCATGATCACCAGGGCCATCAGCGCCACGGAAATCACCAGGTCCCGGATGCGCAGGTGCAGGCCTTGTGACAGAGCCAGGAAAAGGAATACTGCCCCCAGCAGGACGATGCCGGTTTCCTTGGAGAGAACGGTCAAACCGAGCGCCGCTCCGGCGGCGTACAACCATTCGACCCGCTCGGTTTTTCCAAAACGGGCCAACAGGTACAGGGTGAGGGTGGAAAAGAACATCATTGGTCCATCCAGCAGGAACTGCCGGGAAATGGTGACGTGATAAGGCATCAGCGCCAGGAACAAAGCCCCCAGGGCCCCCGGGATCCGCCCGTAGAGGGTTTTCCCGGTCAGGTAGGTCAAATAAATGGCTCCCAGGCCAAAACCTACAGCCAATAACCGCCCTGCCAGGTCGCTGAAATGTATCTTGTAGATCAGGGAGAGCAGGAATTGGATCAGGAGCGGATGGGCACGAAATATCGGAAAAATATCCTTCAAGATGGGAACGCCGCTGATCGCGGCAGCCTGTCCGGCATAGACAGCCTCATCCGTGTTGTAACCGATGGCATTGATTTGCCAGAGCCGCAGGAATAAGCCAGCCGCCGCCGCCAGGCCTAAGATCACCCGGCTGATCGCAACCTCGTGAAACCTGGCTGCCGATCCTGCCACTGGCCGGGAAATGACTGGCAGAGCGGGCATATGGGTGCTTGTTGAGATGGTGAATGTTCTTTCAGGTTTCATTTTCATCATATTCAGCGGGTACTGACCTTTTCGGGTTGCTGGTTTAAGCGGCTGCTTGCCGAATCTTCCAGCTGCCGGGCCTGATCGATCTCAGGAACATGGCCATCGTTAAGATAGGCCGGGATCTGCGACCACCAGTCCATGTTGTCTGAGCGGATCCGCCTGGCCGGAAGCATTTCCATGGCTTGGCGAATGATCGCCTGCTCTTTGCCATGCAGGTCTTCAGCATCAACGCAATACAGGAACTCTTTCACATCCTCATACGGTGGGAAGCCATACGCATCTTCACAATTCTGAAACAGTACCTGCAAGGCGTCGCTGTTATTCATCGGCTGGATTTCACAATCCCCGCGTTCTATGATGAACATGCCGGCCAGGCAGGCCTGTTGGGTGGATTTGACATTGGGCAGCAGCTTGCCGACAAAATACTTGGGAGGCGGCACCAGCATCTGTGTGATCATGTTGATGGTGGCGGCAGGCAGGTGGGTTTTACTGATCATGAATGCCGCGCGCCGGCCGGAGCGTGAATGGATGCGGCTCTGGATCGGCAGGGTCATGCGTTCCCAGAAATTCAACGTGTCGGTGTTGACCGCCCGCAGGGTGTGATAGCTGATGGTCAATGGTTTTGGATAAGTCAATGCCATCCCGTTTGACGAAACAATGGTCATATCGTCTGAGATGAAGGCGGCAGAGGCACTGCTGCTGCCCTGCTGGGACAGGATCTTTAACATCGTGGTTGTCTTGCCGGTATCTGTTCGGGCAGTGATCATATAGGCCGAATTGCCGAAGGCGATGGTCGCCCCGTGTACCAGTGCATAACCGCGCTTGACAAAGGTCCAGCGCAACAAAGGTTCCACCACGTTGGTGTAAAGTACGTGCGGCGAGAGATTAAGCATGGGCGCCGCCATCACCTTGACCATCTCTTCCCCCATCTCGATGCCCACCTCGAAACCGGCATGGCCGAATATTTCACGATAGCGCATGTACTGCCCATGCTCCTCGCCGGGTTTCTGCGTGCGTGGTATTCCGATTTGAACAAGAATGTTCGGAGCCTGGATTTCGTTAATGACCCGGAAGGGTTCAAGTTCCGGCAAAATCCCCTCTGAAACGACCGTGACAATATTATGGATATTGTAGGAATAGATTTTTTTCATTGTTCGTCTCCTTGCCTGCAGTACAGGTTTTGCATTGTTGGAGCTGGATGGTACCCGCCCCCAGATTGCCTTGTCTGCGATCAGGAACCGCAGGACGGTCAGGACCGCCAGCGACACCAGGTTTGAAATTACATAGAAAATACCTAACAGGCTGGTCATCAGGTAGATCAATGGTGTGCGTAAAGCCAGGGCAATTACGTTCACTACGAAGAACAGTCCCAACCTGCCGAGGCGCCCCGCCGAACGGCTCCGGGCCCGGTAAACGATGGCTTCGGTCAGGCCGAAGTTCCACAACGTCGATGCAACCGTGGCGAGGGCAGCTGAAACCAGGTAGTAGATGTGCAGGCCGCTGGTCGCCAGGAACAGGAACAGGGAATTGACCAGGATCCCGGTAAACCCTACCAGTGCAAACCCGATAAACCGCAGGCTGCCCTCACCGAAACGCAATGTCCAGAGCTGGCCCAGATATCTAAATGCCTCGGTCGGCGAAGCCTTGCTCTGTCCGGTGAAACGCTCACCAAAGTGGAAGGGCACCTCTGCCTTGTGAAGATGCGGATTTCGCACGAGGATCTCCAGGAGGATTTTGAAGCCTTTGGGACGCAGGGCTTCCACGTTCAAAGCTTTTAACCGCAGCAGGAAGAAACCTGAGAGCGGGTCGCTCACCTTGTGCAGGGGTCGCAGGAAAAATAACCTTGCCACCAGGTCCAGTCCGTGCGAGATCAGGTTGCGGGCCAGGCTTAAGCCGCTTATGCGGCTGCCTTCGCTGCGGCGCGTTGCCACCACCAGGTCAGCTTGCTGTTCAATGGCGGTTTCCAGCAAAACCGGAACAAGCTCGGGTGGATGCTGCAGATCACCATCCATCACACAGGCATAATCTGCCCGGGCCGCTTTGAGGCCAACCACCACCGCTCCGCCCAGCCCGCCGGTTTGTTCTTCCGGAAGCCGGTGGATCAGGCGGATATTTTGAGCAGGAAAGTGTGCACGGGCAGCCTCGATGATCTGTGGTGTGTCATCCGTGGAATCATCCACGAAGATCGTTTCGATCAAAGTCCCATAGAATACATTCCTGAGGCTGTTCAACAACTTCTCCACATTTCCCGCCTCATTGCGTGTCGGGATGATTACCGAAACCGTCAGCCCGTCAGGGTTATTGTGTGTTATCGGGTTGAAGACTTTACTCGATCGTACATTCTTCCTTTGCATAATGTTCTCCTGATGAAACTTTGCTCCGTTGCCGCAAAGCAAGATCTGCCTACCGTGACCGGTAAGAGCCTAAATTCTGGCTGGTATTAAATTGGGGGCGTCTAACCTGCGCAGAGTAAATCCAACAGGTCGCTCTGGCGGGTCATCAACTTATCCTTCTTGTGAAAGATATGGATCCAGTTGGTATCTTCGCTGATGGTGATCACCTGCATTTCAGGGTTGCTCATCAACAAGTCCCCCAGCACATCCTTCCTCGCCAGGGGGGTGGATTCTCCCAGGATGACAACATCTGGCTTCAATTCGGATGTCTCGGCGAGCATGCCGCGGACATCGTTATCGCCGCTGGTGAATACCTTAAGGTTGCATTCCGAATTCTTGATCAGGGTTGCCAGTGCGTGGTTTAATAGGGAATCCTGTTGAATGATCAAAACGCGCGGATTATTCATGGTATTAATCCTTACTAGACCTTAATTATCATAATAAAATCATACATGTTCCTTCAGGGTATGTCCATTACCCTTGGGGTTCCAACAGGGATAAAAAAAGGACCATCTCTCAATGGTCCTTTTCGAAAAGGATTAGCCCTTGTGATTCAAATTGGATTAGCCCTCTCTGCAAAATCACCTTGAATATTTCTTTGCTCCCCTTCCATCCACCCGGATCATGAATCGCTGGCGTTGTGAATTTTGCCCGCCAGGCCGTTCTTGCGTGCAAAGTCGGCCACCTGGCGCCGGTTTACCAGCCCCAATTTGCTGATAATATTTCGAACGTGATGCTTGACAGTGTTTACGGATAAGAACAGGTGAGCGGCGATCTCTAGGTTGGTTGCCCCCGCCTCCAACTCGTGCACCACCTCTAGCTCGCGCTGGCTGAGGCGCATCAACAGCTCTTTATTACTCGAGCCGGACTCAGGTGTGCGTGCGAACTCATCCACGATCCTGCTCATCATTTTAAGGGAGATGGCCTTTTCTCCCTTGTCCAAATCCCGCAAACTGGATAACAGGTTGGTGCTGCTGATATCTTTGAGCAGATAGCCTTTGGCACCCAGGCGGATCGCCGCAAACAGATTTTCATCATTATCGTGAACGGTCAGGAAGACGATCTTGCATTCCGGCGAGCGGGCCAGTATCTGGCGGGTTGCATCCAGGCCGCTGCCATCCGGCAGGGAAAAATCCATCAGGATGATATCGGGATTTAATAAAGCCGCCTGCTCGCAGCCCTCAAAAACGCTGCCGGCAGATCCGACTAATTCAAAATCCGGGGTCGACCGGAGCAGGCTCATCAGTCCTTCACGGAACAGGATCTGGTCGTCGATCACCAATACCCTGGGGGCAGTTTTTTTGGAACCATCCAATTTATTCATGCGCCTGCTCCCAGCCGGCCACTTGCATCCTGCGGGACCAGTATATTTACCACTGTGCCAGCATTCTCCGTCGTATTCAGAGTGATCCTGCCATTCACCCTGGCCATCCGCTCGCTCAGGATCTCCAGGCCAAAGTGCTGGTCAGAATTAATATATTCCGGATTGAACCCGATGCCGTTGTCCGTGATGGAAAGTGAAAAATAATCCGGCTGCCATTCTGCCAGAATATTCACCCGGGTTGCCCGGGCATGCTTTTCCACGTTGCTGAGTAACTCTTCGAATGCATAAAAAACTGCCTGCTGCGTCTCATCCCGAAGAAGGACAGGTTTTCCCCTGGACTTTAAAATCGATCTGGAAACCTGCGCGTTGGGAGACCTTCCGGGCATGTTCCATCAGGAGATTGGTCAGCGTGTGGGTTGTCTCCGGGTGGATGGTTTCGAGAATACCGCGCACGATCTCGTAGGATTCATAAGTGGCCTCCCGCATCAGTTCCAGGTCATCCAGTACTTTTTCAAGGGATAGTTCTTCCTTTTGCGTGAGCAGCTGGTCCATTTTTAGATGCAGGAATCCCAGGCTTTGACCCAGGTGGTCGTGTAAATAATGCGAAACGGAGCGCCGTTCGGCCAGGGCCGTCTCTGTATTGCGCAGGTCAGCCAATACCTTGCGGTCCTGGCCGGCTTTTATAGCAACGGCCATGTCAACGCCAATATTCCTGAAAATATCCGCCTGTTCATCAGCAAGGTCTTTTCCCGGCTCCAGCGTGAATAGGAGAACCCCGACTAACCTGACCCTGTCCTTGATGGGGAGAGCATACCTTTTCGCCTGTAATGATCGCTCACCACCGGGTGTTCCGGGTTCAATCTGGCCAAATGTCAGGTCCGTGCTGTTTCCATACCTGACAAACTCCCCATAGCCCGTCTCAGAACACAAATCCATTTGTCCTACGCCCGGGCTGCTCCATTGTGCTGACAGATCGAATTCGTTGGTCGTGGTATTCTTTATAAATAGACAGGCCTGGCAAACTGGAGCAATGGAGGCGGGGAAATGCACGATCTGGTCCATCAGCGCATTCCAATCCTGGTTTCCGGAAAATTCCAGGCTCAGGTTGTGCATCGCATCCAGGATCCTGATGGCGCGTGTCTGGTTGCGGATCCCCTGCAATAAGGAACCGAGTAATATTCCAATGATCAACAACAACACCAAAAAAATGCTGAACTCAACGATATGTACCGAATTGTCCAGTTTATGAGTGGAATCATACAATTCAAGTGTGAATAAGAGCACAATTGCCAACCCAATGACCCACCAGTAGCGATTACCGATCCAGGTGACTATCTTTGAATTGGTTTCAATGGTCTGATTATGCAATAATGAAAATTCATCATTATGAATTTTTTTGTGCGTTTTCGGCATGTTGGCCCTTTGTTCATTACCAGGCGCAGTGATAACAATTATAATATCTTTATTGTTTAAATTATATACGTTATTGTATAAAAATTGTCCGTTATAACAATCCCCCAAAGGAACTAACATACAGGAAATGCAGGCCCGGCTTAAGTCATCCGGGAAGGTTCGGGATATTTGGTGTAAAATGAAGACATGGAAGTCCAGATCGCCGTCGCCAAAACGAACAAGTATGCCGTCACCGAAAGCGGAGACACGCTGGAGGTGGTCGAAAGGCCCAATGGTGGGTTGTCGGTGGTGCTGGCCGACGGTCAGACTTCGGGACGCGGGGCGAAGGCGGTTTCGATGATGGTGGTTCGAAAGGTGATCACCTTGCTGGCCGAAGGTGTGCGCGATGGTGCCGCGGCCCGGGCGGCTTCCGATTTACTTTTCACCGATAAAAACGGCAAGGTCTCCGCAACCCTCAATATCATCTCGGTGGATCTGCATACCGGCACGGTGGTGCTCTCCCGCAACAACCCGGCGCCCTTTTTTACTGCCCATGGAGAGCAGGTGGACTGCATCAGCACAGAATCCAGCCCGATTGGCGTGAGGCAGGATACACGTCCTGTCATAAGCGAGATCCCCGTTGAGGCGGGACTGGTCATTGTGATCTACACGGACGGCCTGGTACATGCCGGGAGCCGCATCGGCCAGCCCATGGATGTCTGTACGTCTTTAAAAGCCATGCTGGAGGACCAGGAGCCTTCTCCCCAGGCCATTGCAGATGCGCTGCTCGGCGAAGCGGTGGCTCTGGATGAAGGCCGCCCGGTGGATGATATCAGCGTGGTTGTCCTCAAGGTGCTGAAACGGCGCGGGGATGCGGTGCGCCGGATGACGGTCCGTTTGCCGATCGACCTGATGAGGTAGGCGTGGAAGGTGGATGAACCTGCAAGTACAAGCAAGCCGCTGATCGGAGTGGTCGGACCATGCGGTTCGGGGAAATCCACGCTGACTGACGGTCTGGCCCGTCTGGGCTACCACACCCGCCACATCGTCCAGGAACATTCCTACGTGAAGGATATGTGGCTGCGTCTTACAAATCCCGATATCCTGGTCTTCCTGGATGCCTCCTGGGCGGTTACCAACCAACGGCTGAACCTGAATTGGACCGAAGCCGAATGGCAGGAACAGCAATTCAGGTTGAGACATGCGCGCGAGCACGCCGACCTGTATCTCGATACCGATACATTATCGATCGAGGCAGTGCTGGAGCACGTGGTGAGTTTTGTGGAGTCGAAATTATCCAGCGGAGCGTGATGTGTCTGATGCATAAGACAATCAGTCTATGTGTATATGCGACGCACTTCCGAAGTGCGTCGCACATTGTTGCTGGCATACTTACTGCCCATCAGTCTACCAAAGTCCTCGCAATCGGAGTATAATAGCCCCCGACGCCAGCCAAAGGCTGGCATTTTTATGAGCGGAGAAACTGAATGACCCGACATCCTTATCGAACGCTTGTAATCATCCTCCTGATAGTAGCCTTCGCTGCCTGGGTGGATTTGAGCAAGCAGATCAACATAACCAATCCGTTTAACGGCAAAACCCTCATCAATCGCGACATCCCCATCCGCCTTGGTCTGGACCTGACTGGAGGCCTCCAGGTGCTCCTGCAGGCTGACCTGCCAGCCTCCGCCACGGTCAGCTCGAATGACCTGGCCACCACCCGGACGATCCTGATGAACCGTGCCAACGGCCTGGGCGTAAGCGAAGTGGTGATGCAAACCGCCCCGCCCAACCGCATCGTCGCCCAGTTCCCCGGCCTTCAGAATAAGGACCAGGTCGTGGCTTCTCTGCAGGAAACCGGCGTGCTCGAATTCGTGGATATGGGCAGCGAGCGTCCCGCTGAAGGGACGCTCATCCAGACCGATTTTGGCAGCGCTGGAGCAGGTCCGAAAGGGATCGTCACGCTGGTTCCCACCGTTGAAGCCTCCCCCACGCCTGCACCCACCGAGACCGCCACTGCCGCCGCCAATGCCACGCCCGGGGCTGCTCCAACAGCAGCACCAGCCGCCCCCACCATCTACCACACGATCATGACCGGTACATCGCTTGCCTCCGTCAACGTGGAAACCGGCCAGACCGTAGGCACGACCGGCTATGTCATTGCCTTCACCCTGAAATCGGATGCCAGCCAATCCTTCGCAGAGTACACCGGCAGTCACATCGGCCAGGTATTGGCGATCGTTTTGGACAAGAAAGTCATCTCAGCACCGTCCATCAACGCCAAGATTGACAAGGGGTCTGGCTATATCGAAGGCAACTTCACTGCAGACAGTGCCAATGCCCTGGCCATCAACCTGCGCTACGGTTCACTGCCTGTCCCGGTGAAAGTGGTCGAAAGCCAGTCCGTGGGCGCCACCCTGGGCGCCGATTCGGTCCGCCGCAGCCTGATCGCTGGAATTATCGGCATGCTGGCCATCATCTTGTTCATGCTGATCTACTATCGCCTGCCCGGTTTCATCGCTGACCTTGCCTTGATCGCTTATGCCGTGATCACATTGATGCTCTTCAAGCTCATTCCGGTTGTGCTCACCCTGCCTGGCATCGCCGGTTTTGTCCTGGGGATAGGCATGGCAGTGGATGCCAATATCCTTATTTTTGAACGCCTTAAAGAGGAACTGCGCGCCGGCCGCACCCTGCACCAGGCCATTGATTTGGGCTGGAGCCGTGCCTGGTTATCCATCCGGGATGCCAACATTTCCACCCTGATCACCTGCCTGATCCTGTTCATCTTTGGTAACACCTTCGGGGCCAGCATGGTCAAGGGCTTCTCGGTGACACTCTCTCTGGCCGTCCTCGTCAGCCTGTTCACCGCCATTATTGTCACACGCACTTTCCTGCACGTCGTCCTGGATCGTGTCAAATTCGCCGAACATCCGCGCTGGTTCGGTATCACGGAGGGTTCGCGATGAATCTCATCAAATATCGTTACTGGTACTTCGCCATTTCCCTGGTGGTCATCATCCCGGGCATCCTGGCTTTGATCTTTTGGGGATTGCCCCTGGGCATCGACTTCACCGGCGGCAGCCTGTTGGATGTGCAATTTAAATCCGGAAAACCTCCCGCCATCGCCGATGTCGCCAAGGTCTATAACGACCTGTCCACTCCGGCATTGGATATTTCTAATCCGGAAGTCCAGCCATTGGGGACGGACAGCTTATCCATTCGTTCCAAGGAGATGGATGACGCCACCAAGGCCAAGGTTGTGGCAGCATTGCAGGCACAATACGGTGGTGGGCAGGATGTAGTCATCGAAAACTTCTCCCAGGTGACTGCTGCGGTGGGCGCAGAAGTGGCCCGGGCGGCCGCCATCGCCGTGATCATGGCCTCTGTCGCCATTTTGATCTACATCTGGTTCGCCTTCCGCAAGGTCCAGCATCCCTTCCGCTTCGGGATAGCCGCCATTGTCGCCACGCTCCACGATTCCCTGGTTGTGCTCGGGGTGGGAGCCATCCTGGGTCACTTTCTTAAGTGGCCGGTGGATTCGCTCTTCCTGACCGCCTTGTTGACCGTGATCGGCTTTTCCGTGCATGACGACATCGTGGTCTTCGACCGCATTCGCGAAAACTCCAACATTTACCGCCGGGTGAGCTTTGAGACGGTCGTCAACCACTCGCTCGTCCAGACCCTGGATCGCTCGATCAATACCCAGCTGACCGTTATGATCACTCTGCTGGCCTTGGCGCTCTTTGGCGGGTCCTCCATCCGTCACTTCGTGGTGATCCTGTTGATCGGTGTTTTCAGCGGTACCTTCTCGTCCATCTTCAACGCCTCCCCCATCCTGGTCGTTTGGGAGAACAAGGAATGGCGCAATTGGTTCCGCAAGAATCCCAAAGACGCCACCGCCTGATCCTTGCCAAATTTGCATCCAAATGAATTGGCTTCAAAACAAAAGCCCGGCATTGACTGCCGGGCTTTATAATAGGGGGTAGTATGATTGATTCCCGGGTGATTGCTCCGCCAGGCAGCCCGCTTGGCGACCAGAAGGTCCTTGCAACCCTGCACAAGGGGCTGGATGGACAATTCAACGGACAAAGTGTGCTGGTGCTCATTCCAGACCACACCCGCTCGCTGCCGCTGCCGTTCCTGTTCCGTGCACTGGTTGAGATCCTTCAACCTGCCCGCAGGCTGGATTTCATGGTTGCATTGGGCACACATCCCCCGCTCTCACAGCAGGAACTTCAGGCGCTGCTGGGTATCGACCCGCTGGAACGAACTGCGAAATATGCCCATGTCGGCTTGTTGAACCATGCCTGGGACGATCCCAGTGTCCTCACCTCTATTGGCAGGCTGGAGCAGGACCAGATCAGGCAGATCGCCGGGGCAAGCTGGCACAGATCCCTGCCCGATCGTGTAAATATCCGCCTGAACAGGGCTGCCCTGGAATACGATGTCCTGTTGATCCTTGCACCAACTTTCCCGCATGAGGTGGCTGGCTTTTCCGGCGGGGCCAAGTATCTTTTTCCGGGCATCTCCGGGCCGGATATGATCAATGCCACGCACTGGCTGGGTGCGCTGGCGGGTGTGACCGGCACGATCGGGATCAAGGATACACCGGTGCGCCGCATGATCCACGCAGCCGCCGAAAACCTGACCACACCCGTCATACTGGTTGCCTTGGTGGTGGAAGATGACGCCCTGAGTGGGGTTTTCATAGGAGACTATCTGTCTGCCTGGAGCGCCGCCGCGGATCTCTCGGCGCGGCGCCACATCCGCTGGTGTGAAAAACCTTTCCTGTGCGTGCTCTCCTGCGCCTCCCCCATGTACGATGAACTCTGGACTGCCGCCAAGGCGATGTACAAGCTGGAACCAGTCGTTGCTGTTGGTGGGGAGGTGATCATTTATGCCCCGCACCTGGATACCGTCAGCCGCGTCCACGGCAGGCACATTTTTGAGATCGGTTATCACATTCTGCCCTATTTCCTGGAGAATTGGGGGCGCTTCAAGCGTATCCCATTGGGTGTGATGGCGCACAGCACCCACCTGCGCGGTTTGGGTGTGATGGAGTCCGGCCTTGAAAAACCGAATGTAAAGGTCACGCTTGCCAGCAAAATATCCGCCCAGGACTGCGCACGGCTCAACCTTGGCTACCTCGATCCGGCCGGAATCAACCTGGCAGAATGGCAGCAGCGCCAGGAAGACGATTTCCTGTATGTCCCCAAGGCGGGCGAGATCCTTTACCGCTTGAAGGAATGAAAACGCGCTTCATCTGAAAAAAAATCTGTCTCCTGGGCAGGGCCGACCACCAGGAGACAGTCTCTGGGCTGATCTGGACGAACTAAAGTCCCTTAATGGTTAAGCCCAGGCAGAGCAGGACGAAGGCAGCTATTGCCAAAATAAAACCGATCCCCCCCAGTAAACTTACATTTCCGAAAAAATGAACGGCATACAAGACCACACCGACAGCCGCAGCAGCCACGGCTACCCAAAAGGTGATCTTTTTTGGTGGGTTTAATCTCATGGTCCTCTACTCCTTTTATCGTACATCTTGAAAATCCCCTCCCCGCCCTGTGGCCTATAGCCAGTCTTGGGAGGATATGCTAATGATACGACGCAAACCCTGTAAAAGCAATACAGGCAAAACCTCACTCCTTCATGTCATTGCGAGGAGGGCGTTCTTTGCCCGACGACCTGTACCACGCAGTGGCAAGCAATCTCCTGCCAAATGGGGATTGCTTCGCAAAGTACGCTCGCAATGACATTCAGTAACTTTACCAACGCCCTCAAGATTCACTTATGAAACAAGGGTTTGACCTGGTCCGGTCAAACCCTTGCATGAAAACTCACCACAATTACTCAGCTGTATCAGCCGGGCGCTTCCTGGCTACGGCCTTCTTGGCCGAGTCGACCAGGTCCTTGCCGCGTTTTTGCGCCTCGGTGGAAAGATCTCCGGCTTTCTTCGCGATCAAGTTGGCCTGCTCGGTGGCTTTCTTTGCGACCAGGTTGGCCTGCTCGGAAGTCTTTTTTGCGATCATATCCGCCTGCTCGGCGGCTTTATCGCGCAGTTCAATGCTCTTGTCCTTGATCATGCTGCGGGTTTCTTCGCCCGATTGGGGGGCCAGCAAAAGGGCCGCCACCGCGCCTGCCACACCGCCGACGACAAAGCCCATCAGGAATGCTCCAAAACCATCATTATCAGACATTTTAATCTCCTTTTTTGGGAACTGGTTATTTACGGATGATACGGAATAGATCGAAGAATTTCTTAAACCCGGCCATGTAGGAATTGAGCTTGATGACCGGCTCCACCAGGTTTTCGCTCAGGAACGCCGTCGTGCCTCGCAGGGTATTGACCGTTTCATTGGTGGATTTCAGGATCGGCTTGACCTCGTTCTGCAGAAGGTTGATCAGGCTGGCCAGTTGGATGATCAACACCACCAGCGCTGCCCCGATCAACAGGCTCTCGAGCGCCATGAAGATGATAAAGATATCCCTCACGTTGGCCGCTGCCGCCGGGCTTTTCGCCAGGAAGATGATCGCCACCACGATCGCAGCCAGCAAGATGACAATGCCTGCAATAATGCCGGCCATGTTCCAGCGCTGCTTGCGCAGCCTGGCCTTTTCGGCAGCATCCTCTTCAGGGGCGGGGAGTTCCCTCAATTCTTCGCTCATAGTTAAATATTATAGCACAAACACCATCGTTAACTGTTAGAACAAGGTAAGAATTATCCGAACCAGCGCCACAATCTATCCCTCCCCTCGTTTTACCCCGCCTCTCACCTCCGCCTCAGCCTCACCTTCCCCATTTCTGACCTTGGCAGCGCCAGCCTGCCCTGGACGGACAGTCCAGGGTACCGCAGGTACTGGTGAAATGGGGATCGCGAAGCATACCCGTCCGCACCCCGAAGGAGTGCAGGGTAGGCAGGGTAGGGCATATTTCTATTTTTCGTACAAGAGCATCCCGGGCGGCAGGCCGTCGGATATGATGAAGCTGCCGTCTGCCAGCTGGGCGACCACGTAGCGGAACATACCATTGGCGTAAAGGCTCATCGCGGGGTTGGCCGTATGAGACGGCCAGGGTTCGACCTTGCCGTCGGCACCGCTGAAATCGACCATGAACATATACTGGTCCGGGGCAACCTCGGAGCGGTAGAGTACATCCCGGACCGGCCGGCAGGGAAAGGCCGGGTCGGTGCACATTTTTTGCACGCCCGCCAGCAGGTCTGCTCCGTCAAAGAGCCCGGGAAAATTTTTCTTGAGCGAGTCGCCGTATGCCGGTTCGTTCCATCTGGTCAATGCCACGGCCTGGGTGTAACTCCCGTTGGCAAGCAGGTCGAAGAAGTGCAGCAGGTACTTCTCCGCATCCTGCTGGGCGGCCTTGGGGAATCCCCAGGTGACGATGTGTACTCCGAAGGTGAAATCGGAAACCAGGAACATGCGCGTCTGGTCGGAATTGAAGGCATACAAATATGCCATGCCGAAATCGTCGCTCATGAAGGCCATTTTCGGGACTTCCTGCCAGGTGGAGGTATCCCAGAAACTGAACACTTTCGCCACGTCCAGGCCCTGGCCGTTGAATTTATACCCGGAGTTCACCAGCAGGTGCCGGTCCGGGCTGAGCATATGCGTGGCGATATAGTCAGCCTGGATGTTCTTGATCATTTCCCCGCTGTCGGTGTTGATGATGAGTAGGTTATCCCCGTAGTCCAGCAGCAGCGTATTGGCATCATTCACGTATTGGAATCCCGAAATGAGCTCGAAGCCACGCGGGCCGGCCTCTTTGGGTGGCGCAATGGCGCCGATCAACGCCCCGCTGTCCAGCTGATAGCGCTGCAGGCTGTGGTTCTCAATATTCTGGACGGTGATCTGGCTGCTGTCGGGGCTGATGGCGTGAGTATAGGAGCTGTTGAGCGTGGCAATCTGGCGCGGCTGGGCGGGGTCAGATACGTCCCACCATTCAACGTCGGAGGCATTGGGGTTACCATATACACCGGCATCTGTCACCAGGTAGCGGCCATCCGGCGAGAGGTCGATCGTAAAGATCATGCTGTAATCGGTCTGGATGGGAGGGTTGAGCACGGCCAGCACTGTCCCGCTGGGAACATCATAGATGTGGATGAAATAATCGCCATCGCCGGCATTCCGGGAAAAGAGCACGCTGGTGAAGAGCCGGGTGCCGTCCGGGCTGAAGACCATGCTGGCCATATGGGAGCTGTAGCCTTTCATTTCAAAGACCATCTTTCCGCTGGCGGTATCCACCAGCCAGGCGCGCGGCTTGAGACAAACGGCATCCGACACTCCATAGAGCGCCAGGTCCATATCACAGCCCGCCGCAGCCAGGTACCTGCCGTCCGGGCTGAATTTCAACAGCTTGATGACCGGCGACAGGAACTCCAGGTCACGCACCACCTGGCCGGTCTGCGCATCGATCAGGCGGAATATGCTCTTGGTGCAGAAGGCCTCGCTGCCGTTCTCGCAGCCGGCAAAGGCCACCTGGCCGGTATCCGGGCTGAGCGCCTGGGCAAAGCGCTTGCCGTCTGCGGCGGGAGAATTGCTGTCGCGGATGATCTGAAAATCCGGGACGGTATCGAAATTCAGGCTGAGTGGGGCCGGGGTTGCGGTTGGTAGCGCTGTGGCTGTGACAGTCGGGGTTAACGTCGGGCTGGCAGTTTGAGTCTGAGTCGGGTCAGGTGTGGCAGTCGGGGAGGCGGGTTGCGTGAGCGCCTGCGCCTGGACTGTGGCCGCCAGGTCAGGCTTGCCCTGGGCAGCCGGGGAGGCGCAACCGGCCAGGATCAGGACAAACGCTAACAGGATGAATTTGGATGATTTCATTGCGGTCTCCATGGATTTTCTCACCGGTAAAAGGATATATTGCGTGCACCTTGCATCCCCCCATCCAGAAGGATCAAGCTGGATGAATTGGAGTAATTATATCAGATAAAGCCAGGTTGATAAGTCAGTCCACCTGCCCTTATAAGCCACTTGTTGGGCAGCAGGAATGTCCGCAGGCTGCTTCCCGCTACAGTCCCAGCCTCTCTCCCCTCTCCCCTTGGCAGAGGGGCCGGAGGTGAGGTCCTTCTTTCAATCTCCAGCCTGTCCCCCATCTCTGCTTTAATTCCCTTGCCTCATGCTCCCTCCTATGTCTCGAATAGAGCCATTCTGGTATGGATTTGTCCGAAAAAGAAGCAAGGGGCAATTTAATTCCACTGACAGGATCCTCATAAATCAAAAACCGGCCTTAATTTTAGTCCGGTTTTTTCATTCCACTATCAGCGGCGAATGCCACTTGCCCGCCCCCAGCGATCGTTTGAGGGTCGGCTCCACGCTGTGTTGGGCGGCATACTATATAAGCAAATTGTTACCTGAATAGTGATCAAAATACCGCGCGATAGAACCTCGTAACAAGAGGGCTGTCATTTGATGGTTTTATAATGGGGTATCCTGGTAGAACTTTGTACCATCATATTCTTTTCAAAGCCAAGAATAAGAGGAAATTCGATACTTGCTTGGCTAATCAAAGTATCTTCTGATGCACCATAATCGAGGCTCATAGTGATTTGAATTATCTTTACAGGTGGCACACTGGCGTCTTGATTCAGGTATTCGAGCACGTGTCGGTAGAGTTCGAAGGTCTGAACTTGATCTATGATGGGTGCATAATAGACATTGGCAGATAGATCGCTATGGATCTCGATACGTGGCCATTGAGGAGATAGACTTTGTATGTTTATGGACATCGCTTGTTCGATTTTTGTCTGCATCGATTTCGTCTTGGATTGGGTAACAGACATCCAGCCTAACCAAACTAGAACAGCAGCTATCAAAAAACCGATGAGTAAAAAGGTCGAGTTACGGTGATATTTCATGTTTTTATCTCTTCAAGAAATGATGGGCGGAAGGTACACGTGTTTATAGAAAACATAATAATCTGGAAGACTGTTGCACCCAGTTCAATTGAGTCAGACGTGCTGCCCAACTCGCGCTTAAGCTGATCGCATAACAGCTTATATTCGGTCCGTACCTGCCTGCACCCGGTTCTGTTGGGTGTCCCCGTAAGGGGATAAAAACCTATTCGACTTGGTATGTGAGGCCGCAAGAGGTTATGTGCGCCCTTTAATAAATACAGTATAGCCAAATTCAATATCTACCGCAATATGTTTGCTAATAATTTCCAATTCCAAATTCCCTGATCCCTGATCCCTGATTACCTGATCCCCAATCGCCTTTATAATAGCCACATATCGCCATGACCGCTCTCATCTCCGACCAAATGCTGGTCCTCTTCATCATACTCGCCGCCGGTGCCTTGCTGGGGAGTTTTTCCTGGCGCGGCATCTCGCTCGGCACCGCCGGGGTCCTTTTTGTAGCCCTGGTCTTTGGTCACTTTGGCTTCCTGGTCCCGAAAGTCATCATGGACCTCGGCCTGCTGCTCTTTGTCTATGCCGTCGGCTTGCAGGCCGGGCCGCGCTTCTTTCGCATGTTCCGCAAGCAGGGCATGCGTTATGTCGTCATTGGGGTGTCTGTGGCGCTGACCGGCGCCCTGGCCACTCTTGGACTTGCCTGGCTGCTCAAAGTGCCTGATGACCTGGCGGCAGGGATTTATGCTGGCGCGCTGACCTGTACTCCCGCGCTGGCGGCCGCACTGGATGTCTTTGCACGCAGCGCTCCTGACCTGGGTGCCGCCGTCTCCGTTGGCTACGGGGTGGCTTACCCGTTCAGCATGATCGGCCTGGTCCTTCTGGTCCAGTTCCTGCCAAAATTGCTCAGGCGTGACATGCCCAGGGAGGAGCAAAACTGGCTGGCCGAGCGCCAAAGGGAGTTGCCTTCCCTGCTGGTGAAACAACTGCGCATCACCAATCCCAACATGGACGGGAAATCACTGCGTGAGATGGATCCGCACCGGCTGGCGCACGTCAATATTACCCGTGTCCGCCGCGGCGACCATGTTTCAATGGTAACGCCCGATTTTATCCTGCACATGGGCGACGTTTTGAATGTTGTCGGTCCGCAGGCGGAAATGCAAAAGATCAAGCTGGTCCTGGGCGAAGAGACCGAGGTCTCGATGGATATGAATTCCAATATTGCCACCCAGGACCTGGAATTGAATTCATCCGCCTTCATTGGAAAGACCCTGGCCGAATTGCAGGTCTGGGATAATTACGGTGTGATCCTCACTCGCATCCGCCGGCAGGGATTGGAGATCAGCCCGGTCGGCAGTATCATGCTGGAAATAGGTGATGGACTGCACGTGGTCGGTGACCGTCGGGAAGTCCAGGAATTTGTGAAGAAGGCCGGTGGCGATACCCGCCGGGCCGCCGAGACCAATATGCTGCCCTACCTGCTCGGCCTGGTGCTGGGGATTGGCCTGGGGCTGATTCCCATCCACCTGGCTGGCGGTGTGGAGCTTAAACTCGGTATTGCCGGAGGCGCCTTCCTGGTCAGCTTGCTGGTCGGGCATTTTGGGCGGATTGGCCCTCTGCGCTTGTATGTCCCAACCGCCGCGAAGAACCTGACGCGTGAACTCGGCCTGATGCTTTTCCTGGCTGGAGCCGGGACGACCGCCGGGGCGCAGCTGGTCCAGGTCATCCAGCAGCAGGGTTGGTCGCTGTTGCTGGCAGGTGCGTTGGTCACGCTCCTCTCTGTAGCCGTTGGCCTGCTCCTGACCCTCAGGATTTTCAAGTTGGAAACACTCGGAGCGCTGGGCGCCCTCACTGCCGCCATGACCAATCCGCCCGGTCTATCGGCTGCCAACGCACAGACCCAGACCGACCAGGCCACCCTGGCATATGCCAGCGTCTACCCGGCCGCGTTGATTTTCAAGATCGTGTTTGCCCAGGTCCTGGTGGCGCTTCTGTTGCGGTTCTAGTTCATCCTGGTCCGCAGATCCAATTTCCATTCCCCCTTCTGCTCACGGTAAAATTTCGACCTGGGTGCCGATGTCTGCCCAGTCATACAGGCTGCTGGCGTCCTCCGGATCCAGCACCACGCAGCCGTGACTGACGGGCGTTCCCAGGGCATCACCCCACAGGACATTTCCATCCGGCAGCACCGGCAGGGCATGGATGCCATTTTCAGTAGTGCCGGCCCAATAGATCCCCAGCCAGTCTGGCATCCAGAAACTCCAGGGATCGCTCCATGCTTCTGGTATCTTGTCCAATACGGTAAAACTTCCGATCCTGGTGGTATGCGCCTCGCCGGTCGAGACGACAAAATCATGGATGAGCGTGTCCCCCTGGTAGGCATATAGACGCTGTTCAGAGATTTGGACAACAATCCGTTTTTCACCGCTTGTTCTCACAACTGGCGCCTGCGTGGGGGAATCTGTGACTGGTTCGGCCTCCACAAGGTTGGCTGCCTCCGGAATGGGGGAGGCCGTCTCTGTGGGCACAGGCGTGGACGTGGCTGGTTGCGTGGGCAGGGTCGTGGCGGTGGCTGGTTCTGTGGGCAGCGCGGTTGCTGTGATTGTGTCAATAGGAAGGTCCGCAGCGGTGGCGCTATCCGTCGGCAGCGCTGTGGCTGTGGCTGAAAGGGTGGGTATGGTCGTTGCGGTGGCCGTGGCAGTGCTCAGGGGCAGCAGAACGATTGCTTCCTGGCTGGCCGGCGGCAGACCATTCGCCTCCTGCCTGACCGCCAGCAGACCATTCGGATTCCCAAGCCGGCTTTGGAAAACCATCAGGGTAAGAACCCCCACTGCAGCACATGCCAGCCCGTAAATAAAAAGCATCTTCCACCAACCAATCCGGCGTTTCCGGGTGGGCTTTTCTGGTGGTTGTGCGGGAGTCTCTTCCGGGGACCGCTCAGGCAGGTGGAATTTTTGTGCTGGCGCCACCTTGCTGAGCTTTTCAAGGCGCTGCTGGACCTCTCCCAGGGCCTGGCGGGCCGCCGGGCTGCCTGGGTTGACTTCCAAAGCCTCCTTGATATATTCCAGGCTGGCGCGTGGTTCGGCCAGATAAGCCAGGGTCAGCCAGCCGTCTTCCAGCCCGGGATCGATTTCCACGGCGCGGTGGGCCCAGGCACGCGCTGCCTGTTTATTCCCACGGCGCAGCTCTTTCAGGGCGATCCGGACGGCATCTTTGGCGATCTTTGGATTCGAGGTCATTTCAGGCTTATCTTACCTCGCCCGGCCGGAAGGCACAATTGATTTATTGACCATATCGCTCTACCCCATAAGTAAGCATATTCATATGGTCAAACTGCGCCAACCGGCTTTACAATTGAGGCCAAGGAGTACCATTCATGTCAGATCCCACCATCTCGGAATTTATTACCCGCATGTCGGCGGCCTTTATCCCTGAAAAAGCTGCCGGCGTCGATGCCACCATTCAACTTAAATTGACCGGCAGCCAGCCAGGTGAATGGTTCTTTACCATAAAAGACAACCAATGCACTTTCAATCCGGGCATGGCCAATGCAGCCAGGTTGACCGTCAGTGCGGATTCAGAGAACTTCATCAAGATCTTCACCGGTCAGCTGGACGGGATGCAAGCTTTCATGCAGGGCAAGATCCGACTGGCTGGTGAAATGAGCCTGGCGTTGAAATTGCTGGGCATGTTCCAACTGCAGTAATTGCTTTCCCCGGTCCCGTTTTATTGCCCTTAATTTCCCTTTGTGAACCTCGGCGCCCTTATTGGCTAAATGTTCTTCCAGGTTCCTATCGTGCCCCTTTTCTTCCAAACTGCCTCTCCAGCACGTCCACTGAGAGATGGATCATGGTTGGTCGGCCGTGCGGACAGGAGCGCGGCGAGGCACATTTTTCCAGGTCGGCCAGCAGGGCGCGCTGTTCATCGGGGCTCAGCACCTGTCCGGCTTTGACCGCCATGCGCTTGCACACCCGTCCGGCGATCCTGGCTTCGATCTCATTCTGCAGTGGGGCTTCATCTTCTTCGAAATCTTCCACCAGGGCGCGCAGGGCTGCGGCCGGATCGCCTTGGATGAAAAGGCTGGGCACGGCGCGCACCTGGTAGGCATTGCTGCCAAAGGGTTCGATGTCGAAACCCAGGTGCTGCAGCACCGGGATCTGGCTTGCCAGGAGCTCGGACGATGACCGCGGCATGTCGACCATCACCGGGGTCAGCAGCGTTTGCGCAGGGATGTCTTTTTTCCCATGTTGGGCCATCAGTTTCTCAAATAATATCCTTTCATGGGCGGCATGCTGGTCGATCAGGTAAAGTCCATCCGGTCCTTCGGCCACCAGGTAGGTCGCGCCGATCTGACCGATCAGCCGCAGCAGGGGGATATTTGCCATTGCAGATTGTGGATTGGCGCTCAGGCGCGAGCGAGATCCCTTCCGGATTTTGCATCCCGCCTTCCGCCTTCTGCATCCCGCCTACTGCATCCTGCATCCCGCCTTCTGCATCCTGCATCCCGCCTACCGTGTCATGTCCCAGCCTCCAGCCTGGATCCACCTGCCTTGGCGCAGGCGCAGTTCCCCATAAATTCTGTGGCGCCACCTGCGGGATGGGTGAGTAAGCCAGCAAGGCCCGGCGGGTTGCTCGCTGGACAAGACTGAAAGCCTTATCCGGGCTGCGAAATCGCACCTCGGCTTTGGCCGGGTGGACATTCACATCCACCTCCTCGGGCGGGACCTGCATGAACAGGACCGCAATGGGGTAACGCCCGACCATCAGCAAAGTGTGGTAGGCCTGCAGCAGGGCCGAGGTCAGCGCGATGTCCTGTACCCAGCGACCGTTGACAAAGAAAGTGATTTCCTTGCGGTTGGAACGCGTCAGCGCAGTTGGGCTGATAAACCCGCTCAGGGCGAACCCCTCCTCCTCAGCCCACACCTCCAGCATTTGCCTGGCTGCCTCCACGCCGTACAACCCCGCCAGGATGGCCCGCCGGTCGCCATCCCCGGTCGTGTGCAGCGAAATGTTGTTCCCTTCGGATAATTTGAAACGCACCTCCGGGTAAGCCAGGGCGTAGCGTGTCAGCAGCGCATCGATCGCCCTGCGTTCGGTGGCCTCCTGTTTGAGGAACTTGAGGCGCGCCGGGACATTGAAGAACAGGTTTTCCACGCTGACTGCAGTCCCGACGGGGGCGCCAACCTCCTCCAGTCTGCCGGTGAGGCCGCCTTCCACGCGCAGGCGCCTCCCGGCAGGCGCCTCCGCCCGCCGCGAGGTGATCGTCATCCGGGAGACTGAACCAATTGAGGCCAGCGCTTCGCCGCGAAAACCCAGCGTGGTGATCCGGAACAGGTCCTCGGCGCTGTCCAGTTTGGAAGTGGCATGCCGCTCGATCGCCAGGGTCAGCTCATCCGCCGGGATGCCAGCCCCGTCATCGGTCACCTGTACCAGCGTCCGGCCCGCCGCTCCAATGGAAACGCTCACGGACTTTGCCCCGGCGTCCAGGGCATTTTCCACCAATTCCTTCACCACCGAGGCGGGACGTTCCACCACTTCCCCGGCGGCGATTTGTGAGGCAACTTCAGGGGGCAGGATTCGGATCGGCATGCCTGTATTATATACCGCTTATAATAGGCCCATGCGGTTTTCAACCTTTTTCTTCGATCTCGATGAAACCCTCTATCCACCCGGCAGCGGCTTGTGGGCAGAAGTCCGTGCGCGCATCAACGCCTATCTGTTCGAGCGCATGGGCTTTCCATTGGATCAGATCGAGAGCCTGCGCGAGAATTACTTCCGCGAATACGGGACAACCCTGCGCGGCCTGCAGGCGCATCACCAGGTGGATATGGAAGATTACCTGGAATATGTCCACGATGTCCCAATCCAACAATACCTTCATCCGGACCCGGAACTGCGCGATGCCATCCAGAAGATTCCTGCCCGAAAATTCATCTTCACCAATGCTTCTGCGAACCACGCCAACCGTGTACTGGAGGCTCTCGACCTGCAGGGTCTTTTTACCGGAATTATTGATGTGCATGTCATAACCCCATTCTGCAAGCCAATGCCGCAGGCCTTTGCCCTGGCTCTGAAAGCGGCCGGCAGCCCGGACCCGGGCGCCTGTGTCCTGCTGGACGACCAGAGGCGCATCACGCGTACGGCACGCCAGCTGGGTATGTATACCGTATTGGTGGGGGAGGCGGCACCCGGGCAGGATGCGGATGCGGCTCTTTTGCATCTCGCCAGTCTGCCTGACCTGTTTGATGGGCGAAATTAACACTTCTCTTACACCGGCCGGCAGGAATTTCATTCAATATTAATCCGCAGGTGATAAAAATACTAGGCGGATGATTGCAACTGAATCTCCGTCTGTTCTCGCCTGTAATGAATTCATGTTGGACATTCCTGCAGGTATCGCTTATCTGGCACTGACTGCCAGGAGGATCGTATGGATAATAAAATTTTACGTGCAGTACTGGTCGCGCTGGTGGCGATCGTACTCGTGGTTTGTTCATTTGGCGGTGGATTCGCAGCCGGACACTTTTTGCAGTTCGGTAATCCCATCAACCAGGTGACCTCCACCACTGGCAACCAGGGTGGCACACCTGCCAATTTGGCTGCATTGTTTGCTCCATTCTGGCAGGCCTGGAAGATCGTCCACCAGGACTACGTCGATCAGCCGGTCAACGATACCACCTTGATGCAAGGCGCCATCAGCGGCATGTTGCAGTCGCTGGGAGATGCCCACACCATCTATTTGACCCAGCAGGATTACACGGATGCCAACTCCCTGCTGGCTGGCAGTTATGCCGGGATAGGCTCCCTGGTTGACACAAGCGGGAAACTGCTGACCCTTACCCAGCCATACCCGAATTCCCCGGCTGAAAAAGCCGGCTTGTTGCCAGGTGACCAGGTCATCGCAGTGAATGGCCAGGATGTAACCAGCCTGTTGCCTGAAGCCGTCCGGCAAAAAGTGATCGGGCCTGAAGGGACGACGGTCACCCTGACCATCCAGCGCCCGAACCAGGCTACCCCCTTTGATGTCACCCTCACGCGTGCCGTTATAGTTGTCCCAAGCGTGACCAGCAAAATGCTGACCGGTGGCATCGCCTACGTGGATATTTCCAGCTTCGGCAATACGACCGCCACGGACCTGCATGAGCAGTTGGCTGCCCTCCTGGCCCAGCACCCGAAGGGCCTGATCCTTGACCTGCGCAATAATGGCGGCGGCTACCTGGACACGGGCATCGCTGTGGCCTCCGAATTCGTTTCCAGCGGGGTGGTTGTCTCGGAGAAATCCGGTAATGGCACGATCACGCCCCATGACGCCGTTTCCGGTGGGCTGGCGACCGATAAGAGCCTGCCGATGATCGTTCTGGTGAACGGTTATTCCGCTTCCGCTTCCGAGATCGTCTCCGGCGCGCTGCAGGATACCGGGCGGGCCAAGTTGCTTGGTGAAACCACCTATGGAAAAGGCACGGTTCAAACCTGGGTGCCTTTATCCAACAACCAGGGCGCAGTTGCCGTGACCATCGCCAGGTGGCTGACCCCCAAGGGCAATACCATTGACAAGAAGGGCCTGACGCCGGATATAGTGGTTAAGATGACCACCGATGATATTAAAGCCAAGCTTGACCCGCAGCTGGATGCGGCTGTGAAGCAGCTGACAACTCCATAAAGGCGTATAATATCGAACTCTATGTCATTGCGAGGAGGGTCGAGTAGGCGTGCTCTTTCGCCGTATCGAGACCCGACGAAGCAATCTCCAGGAAGCTGATAATCCCCATTTATGAGGAGATTGCTTCGCGAAGTACGCTCGCAATGACACTTCACGAAGGTAAACGAGGTGTAGCATGATATTTGACCCAACTTATCTCCTGTGTGTGGCGGCTCCAACCTTCCTGTTGATGATGATCACGTCGATCTACGTGAAATCAGCCTATCGGAAATGGAGCCAGATTCCTGCCCGCAGCCGGCTGACCGGCTATGAAGCCGCCCAGCGCTTGATCGCCCGTGCCGGGGTGTCTGGCATCCAGATCCAGGGCGTGGCCGGAAGTTTGACCGACAACTATGATCCGCGCACCAAGATTTTGCATCTCTCCCAGGACGTGGCGGGAGAGGCTTCGGTGGGCTCGCTGGCTGTGGCCGCCCATGAGATCGGGCATGCGCAGCAGGATGCGCAGGGTTACTTTCCGCTGCGTTTCCGGGCTGCCCTGGTGCCCATGGTCAACATCGGTTCTTACCTGGGCTGGATCTTGATCATTGGTGGCCTGTTGTTGAACTCCATCGGCATGGCTTTTGGAATAAACCTGGCCTGGCTGGGCGTGGCCGTCTTCGCCGGTGGCGCAGTCTTCGCCCTGGCGACCTTGCCGGTGGAATTGAATGCTTCCGCGCGTGCCCGTGTCCTGCTCTCCGAGAGCGGCATCATCTCCGGGCCGGATGAGCAGCGCGGCGTCAGCACTGTGCTCAATGCCGCCGCCCTGACCTATGTGGCCGCGCTGGTCACAGCAGTGTTGCAGTTGCTTTACTACGTCATGCTGGTGGGTGGTCGCCGGCGTAATTGATATTTCCGCCCCCTCAAAACACCGTCCCGCAGGTTCACCCGGAGCAAGCCATGTCTCCAGGTAGACTGCGGGACGATCTGCAATATTGGAATAGCCAATGAGAAAACTGATATTTTCAATGAATATAAGCCTTGACGGTGTTGCTGATCACACCGTGGCCATTGCCGATGACGAGCTGCACGAATTCGCCACGCACTTGCTGGAAACGGTTGACACGGTCCTTTTTGGCCGGGTGACCTACCAGCTCTTCGAAAGCTACTGGCCCGTGGCGCATGAGGATCCCCAGGCCACCCGGAGCGAGCTCGCATTTGCCGACCGAATCAATGCCATACCGAAGGTCGTCTTTTCAAAGACCCTTCAGCAGGCTGGTTGGAACAATACGCAATTGGTCAAAGGGGATGCGGTAAAGGAAGTGATGAAACTGAAGCAGGGCACGGGCGGCAGCCTGTCGCTCGGCGGGATCAGCCTCATCCAGACATTCATGAAGCTGAAGCTGATTGATGAATACTGGCTCCTGGTTCAACCGGTTATATGGGGAAAGGGGAGACGGCTGTTCGAGGGTGTATCCGACCGGCTCGACCTTAAATTGGTTGACTCGTTGACGTTCAAGTCAGGCGTGGTAGTGCTGCACTATTTGCGCTGAAAAAACGGGTCCCATGATGCAGTATCACGCGCCAAGTGGTCAGTGCTCCAGACCATGGACAATTGACCATTGACCATTGTTTACTGCCTGAACTTGACACTGGAACACTTGACACGGAACACTTCCATTGTCCGTTGTCTACCCAACCACCCAACTACAAAACTACCAAACCATCAGGCAATCCCAAAGGCCTCCCGGTAATCTTCAATCGCTGCATTGATGACCGCGAATGCCTGGGATTGGCCGTAAACCTGCTCCAGCATGACGCGTGGCTTCGCCTCTCCGACCAGCTTATAAGTGCTGAAATAATGTTTCAGCCGTTCGATCAGGACTGGCGGCAGGTCGCTGACATCTTCCGCCTTGTCCCAGAAATAGTCGTTCTGCAGGACGGCAATGATCTTGTCATCGGCTTCGTCGTCGTCGATCATCTGTATGCCGCCCACCACCCTGGCTGCCAGTACGATCTCCGACTTGGTAATGGATCGCTCGCTGATGACGCAAATATCGAGCGGGTCTCCATCGCCGCGTTTGGCCTGCGGTGAAAGCCGGCAGAACCTGTCGCCGCATAATGTGCGCGGAATAAAACCGTACAAAGCCGGCGGCTGAGAGGAAGTGCGCTGAGGCCGGTCAACCAACAGGTATCCGCTGCGTTTATCGATCTCGTATTTGACCAGGTCGAAGGGGGTGATCTCTATGTAGGCATTAACGATCCGAGGCGGTTCCGCGCCGATATCCAGGCCGTGCCACGGGTGCGGCCGCCATAAGCTGAAGGTTTTTTCCATATGGGCCTTAATTTGCAGACGTCTTCCTGGAGCGGTTCCTGCGGTTAAGGCTGGTCTGGAAGATCAATCCTGCCACGAACAAGACCACCCCTACGATCGCGCCGACCAGGGTGGCCAGCTTCAATCCTTGAACGATCAGGATCGCCCCTGCCAGGGATGACAGGATGATCAACGCCCATTCGAAGATGATATACATCAGGATGATCCCGATAATTCCTCCGATGAGGATGATCAGCCATGCGGGGATATTCACCCGGGCTGCCAGCTGGGATGCCAGGCGGGATGCCAGGTATGCGCCTGCAAGGAAACCGGCTGCACCGATGGCCAGCTTTTGGAAAAAGGATGCCAGTAGAGCACCCAGTATTCCGACCCCCAGGGCGATCACATAAGCCAGCCAATCCGGTTTCAAATGCAGAAAGCGCGTCGCCAGTTCCAGGCCGGCAAAGAAACCAATCGCTGCGACGAAAAGCCAAAAGACCTTGCGCCCGAAGGCAAGCAGTACAGCGCCACCAACAATATTTACAATGGACATGGTTTTTACCTCTTTTCTTGACTGATCTACTTCCTCATCAACCTCTATCTTTTTCAGGGGCTGACTCGGTTTGATCCTGGGATGGATCTTCCTTCTGCTCCTCAGCGGGTGTTGGTTCAAGCCAGACGCGGCCATCCTGGGCGATCAACGCCTCAGCAGTTTCAGGTCCCCAGGAGCCTGAATGATAATTGGGGAAGTCCGTTGGGGTGGAATCACCCCATACTTTCAAAATGGGAGTCAGAACCGACCAGGAGGCTTCCACCTGGTCAGCGCGCATGAAGAGCGTTGCATCGCCGTCTATGACATCTGCCAGCAGGGTTTCATAAGCCTCAGGTGATCTCGATTTAAATGTTTCCAGGTAGGAAAAATGCATATTTACCGGGCTCAACTGCAGGTCTGGTCCGGGTTGTTTTGCCTGAAAGCCCAACACAATACCTTCGCTCGGCTGAATGTGAATGATCAGGCGGTTGGATTCCCAGGCCTGGATGGCCGTTTTCGGAAAAGATTGGTGAGGCACAGGCAGGAAATGGATCACAATTTCTGAGACCTTCGCTGCCAGGCGTTTCCCGGTGCGCAGATAGAACGGGACATCCTGCCAGCGCCAATTGTCGACAAATAACTTTAAGACAGCGAAGGTCTCGGCATTTGATCCGGGAGACACACCTGGTTCAGCTCTATACGCAGGAACTTTTTTGCCTTGTATCACACCTGGTCCGTATTGACCACGGACGGCATACAGGTGAACCTCCTCCTCCTTTATTGGGCGGATCGCCCGCAGTACATCCACTTTCTTGTTGCGGATCTCATCGGCTCTGAAGGAGACCATCGGCTCCATGGCAATCAGGCAAAGGATCTGCATCAGGTGATTCTGGACCATGTCGCGTAAAGCGCCTGCATGATCATAATATGCGCCTCGATGCTCCACCCCCACTTCTTCGGCAACCGTAATTTGGATGTGATCAATGTAACGGCGGTTCCAGATCGGTTCGAACAGTGCGTTGGCAAAGCGAAATGCCAGGATATTCTGGACTGTTTCCTTGCCCAGGTAATGATCGATCCGGTAAATCTGCGATTCGTCGAAGACGGAGGTCAGGGCTGCGTTCAGGGACACAGCCGAGGCCAGGTCATGCCCAAAAGGCTTCTCGACGACAATCCGGGTTCGCAGTTTATCCTGTGTCAATTGAACAGCCCCAAGCCCCTGGACAATGGCTTCCATAACGGTCGGGGGTGTGGCCAGATAAAAAATGGAGTTGGCCGGACCGCTGAAATTTTCTTCTAAGGTCTTGATCTGCTTGCTCAAATTCGCGTAAGTCGCCTGGGCGGCAAAATCACCCTGGATGTAAAATAAATGTCGGGCAAATTGATCCCATTTTCCGTCGTCAACCTGGCCGCATTCACAAAAGCTTGCGGTTCCGTCTTTCATACGCTGGCGGAAATCCTCCAGGCTTCCGGCTTTCAGGTCCACCCCGATAACGGCAAACTTTTCTGGTAAAAATTGGTTGAGGGACAGGTTGTACAAGGCCGGGGCCAACTTGCGCCAGGCCAGGTCACCCATGCCCCCGAAGATCACCAGGACGGTTGATTCCTTAAGCACTGCCATACTTGTCACGCTTTCATGAGCGCAAGGCCCAGTCTTTCCAGGGCGCTCCTGGTCGCCTCGTACCCGGTGTGCAGGATCCCTTTTAGTCCCAGGCCCTGGGCGACCTCGACAAACATGGCCCTGTCGTCGATATATACCACCTCTTCGGGTCTCGCCTGGGCAACGTCCAATGCGATCCGGTAAAGATCTTCATCCGGTTTGCGGTAGTGGACAAAACAGGAAGAAATGAAGAAATCGATGAAGGTCGCCAGCTTGAAGTGCTGGACGCGATACATTGACAGCTCCCGCCCCTCATTGTTGACCGCCGCCACCTGCAGGTGGTAGTGCGCCTTGAGTGCACGCATCAGCTCGAGCATTTCAGGAAAAGGTTTGGATTGGGCAAACATGAACTTCTTAAATTCTTCACGTGAGAACGGGCATTGCTGATAAAAGACCACCCGCTGTAGATACTCGTCGAGATTGATCTTGCCCTCTTCGTACGTGTCAAAAGTCAGGTGATGGCGTTCATTCATCTCATCGATGTCCAGGCCAAATCTCTTTGCGGCGCGGCTCCTTTCGGTGCGGCCCCAGCCATTCGTGAGCAATACCCCCCCGATGTCCAGGAATAGCGTTGAAATGGAAGACTGCGGTTTCATGCTTTCACCTTGGCGGACTCAAGGGCAGATTGCATGGCTTTTATCAGTGCCTGCAAACCCTTGTTGACATCCGGTCCTAGATCGATACGTCCCACCCGCCGCCCGTGTTTGCGTAATGCTTCCAGGTCACCCAGCGCTTGGGCCTGTATAAACAGGCCGAAGGTGTAAGGAGTGCCGGGGATGGGAACGTCTTCAACCTCCCGCGCAGTCAACTGCAGGAATAGACCCGTGTTTGGACCGCCTTTGTGGAACTGGCCGGTGGAGTGTAGAAATCGGGGACCGTAACCCAGGCTGGTTGGGATGTGCAGGTGCTTTTGCAACAACTGCCGCAGAGTTTGCAAGGACTGCAAACTGGTTGGATTCTCACTGATATATGCCATCAGGGCGAGATAGTCTCCCGGGCGGTACTTTGCAAGGAACTGCTTCAAAGTCTCTGCAACCGTGGGGGCAGTTTGCTCGAAATACAGGCTCAACGGAGCCTCGATCAGGGATGGCTTCTCTTCCGGTAAATTCCCTTGTTTGCTGACCATCTCCAGCAAGCGGTTGGTATTGTCCTTGCTTTCCTGGACATTCGGCTGGTCGAATGCGTTGATGCCAAGGATGGAACCTGCCGTGGCGGTGGCAATTTCCCAGCGGTAAAATTCCTGGCCCAGGTCCAGCAGATCATCCAGGTAGATGCTGATGACCGGTTGACCGGCTTCTCGCAATGCACTCACGTGTTGTTCCAGGACTTTGTCCGTTGTATCCTTCATTCGGATATGGACGAAGACTCGATCCTGCCCGTATTCGTCCGGGTTACCGGGCGTTTCACCGGCCACTGGCAGGAGCCCCTTGCCTTCCTTCCCGGTGCTTTCCGCCAGGAGCTGTTCCAGCCAAAGACCCAGGGGAGCAAGCTTCGCCGGCATCAGGAAAGTCACTTTATTTCTTTCATTGTTTTTTGCCAATTCACCCAGCGCTGCTCCAAGCACCAGCCCGGGGTTTTCCTGTGCTGGAACACCCGGAGTACAGGCGTGGACCATGCGCAGAGCCCGCTCCAGGAGTTCGCTGATGTTGATCCCCATCAAGGCAGCCGGGACAAGTCCAAAGTAGGAAAGGGCGGAATAACGTCCTCCGATATCGGCAAAGTTCAGGAAGGTCTTTCGGTATCCTCGTTCTTCGGCCTGTTTCGCCAGGGGCGTCCCGGGATCGGTTATGACACAGAAATTCCCGCCAGCCTGCCCGCCTGTGATCTTTTGTAACTTTTGATAGAAATATTCTCCAAAAGCAAACTCCTCAGCGGTGGTACCCGATTTACTGGCAACGATGAAAAGCGTATGTTCGATCGGGAGTGTGCGCTCAATTTCCAGGATGGTCGCCGGGTCAGTCGAATCCAGTACGCTGAGTGCCAGCGCCTGTTCATCCCGGGGAAACGTCCGCTCGAAGACCAGTGCGGTCATGCTGCTGCCGCCCATGCCCAGCATCAGCACGTGCTCAAAGCCGTCTTTCAAGACCTCGGTCTTGAAGGCCTCCACCTCTTGCAGGTTTTCCTCCATCTTTTCGGCGATATGCAGCCAGCCCAGTCCGTTGCGGATCTGTTCTTCGTCCCTGAAATTGCTTTTCCACAGACTGGGATCTTTGCGCCACAAACGGCTGCTAAATTGCGCCTTTTCCAGGCTGGCCAGCCGCTTTTGGACAGCTTTTTCATATTTTCCCAAATATAAAGTTTGTCGGTTCAGTGATTCTTGAAAAGCTGCCGCTCGTTTTTCGCCCAGGGCGGCTGTCAATTGGGTGGTGGCATTTAAGAACTTGGTCACTCCCTCGTCCTCAAGTTGTTGCGTCGCAGCATCCAGGTCGATCCCAACCTTACGCAGATCTTCCAGCACCTGGCAGGCTGCCTCCCAACCCTCACCAAGGCGCGACTTGGGGTTGCCATGGTCGCGGTAGGCGTTCAAGGTTTCCAGCGGGACAGTGTTGATCGTATCCGGTCCGATCAATGGTTCAATATACATTACATCGCTGTATTCCGGATTCTTGGTTCCGGTGCTTGCCCACAGCAGGCGTTGGGTGCGGGCCCCCTTTTGAGCTAATTTGCGATAGCGTTCTCCCTCAAAAATTTCTTTGTAGATCTGGCTGGCAACTTTTGCGCTGGCGATCGCCACCTTCCCGTGCAGGCTGGCTGCCGTCTCCGCAGCCGGCCCTCCCTGCAGTTTTATCTTCTCCAGCAGCGGGTCAACCAGCACGTCGATCCGGCTCAGGAAAAAACTCGCCACCGAAGCCACGCGGTTGAGCGGCTTGTCGCCCGCCGCCAGCATTTCCAGCCCGGACAGGTAAGCTTCGACCACTTCCCGGTAGCGCGGCAAGCCAAACAGCAGGGTGATATTTACATTGATCCCTTCCCCGATCAACTGCTGGATGGCCGGCAGCCCTTCCCTGGTCGCCGGGACTTTAATGAACAGGTTCGGCCGGTTCACCAACTTCCATAACTGGCGGGCCTCGGCGATCGTACCTGCCGTGTCATGGGCCAGTTTGGCAGCGACTTCCAGGCTGACGAATCCATCCGCGCCTTCCAGCCGGTCATATGTGGGGCGGAAGAGATCTGCCGCGTGTTGAATGTCCTCGATGGTGAGAGACTGGTAGATGGCTTCGACACTTCTGCCCTCCAGTGCCATGGTGCGGATGGCCTCGTCATAATCGTGGCTCCCTGCGATGGCTTTCTCGAAGATGGATGGATTCGATGTCAGGCCGCTTGCCCCGTCCCGTTCGATCCAATTTTTAAATTCCCCGTTCTCCAGGCTGTTGCGCCGGAGATAATCCAGCCAGATGCTCTGTCCGAAACTCTCCAACAGCAATAATGGGTTCTTGTTCATTTGTGTAACTCCTTTTAATCAAAATCTATAAACGGACCGTGAGATGCAGGCAGGTTCGCTTTTTTGTGCTTCAAGCTGCTTTCAACTGCCGGTCGATCTGCACATCCGGCTTCAAACGGATAAAGGTCTTTTTCGCCAACCTGGATGCAGCCTCTGCAAGGATCTCACCCTGGTCGGATCGAAAATCCGGCAGGATCTCGGATACCGGTATTGCTCGGTGCGCATAGCGAAACAGAGTGGGATCCAAAAGCTGGCCATCGAAAAGAATGATGTCAAGATCGATGGTACGAGGGGCGTTCCTGTCGGCCTCGCGCACCCGGCCGAGTTGTGCCTCCAACGGGCGCAAAATCTTTTCTTTCAGCTCCAACGCCTCCAGGGGAGTCCTGATCAACACGGCCAGATTCAGAAAATCCGGTCCGCCCGATCCCACTGAGGCTGTTTCCCAGACAGAAGAGAGCTGAAGGATCGTTACCTTCTGCTTCAGCAGGTCCACGCCCAGCGCCAGGTTCTTCCCAGGCTGGATATTCGATCCCAACAGCAGGCAGGCTTGGTGTCCGGTTTCCATTCTCAGGACGCCTCTTTTTCCCGTTCGATCTCAACCCCAACGGAACTCGAAAACCGCACAGCTCCCGGCTTTTCCACCCGCACCCTGACTTTCTGGACGTTTGCCTCTTCCAGGCACAGCTTCGCCAGGTCGGCCGCCAGGGCTTCGACCGTAAACCGCCGGGCGGTCTCGGCATGCTTCAGGATTTTTTTAGCCAGCGTACTGTAATCGATTGAGTCCCGCAGGTCATCGCTCTCTCCGGCTTTGCTCAGATCGCCGAACAAGACCAGGTTGATTAGGATCTCACGGGGTTTTTCACGTTCCCAATCGTTCAACCCGAGGATGCCTCGGGCAATCAGGTCTGAGATAAAGATTTGATCCATGCTGAATCCTTTCTGGAGCGCAGGCTTGTTCATCATAAGCGGTCGGACAATGTCCCCTTTTTGTCGTACCTTGAGAATACCTGCGATACATGCATGCCATTCCGGGTCAGCACATTTTCCTGTGCGAACCGCTGGCTGACAATGAACTCTGGCAGCTCGCTGATTTTTTGCCCATCCGGGAGAATGGTCTGCACGGACGAAGGATCCTTGAAAGGGATATCCAGCTGGACCTCGGTGATGTACAGGAGATCCAGGCGGTCTGCCTTGAGCAGGAGGCCCAGCACCCTTGGGCCGGTCACCATCATGATCATGCCATAGCCCATGGTGTGCTCGAGATGGTCGATCATCCGCTTCCCGTCAACTCCGGCTTTTCCACTCCCCACCACGTAAATCCCCGCCGTGGTGAGAGCCCTGGCCAGGCTGGAATCCGCCAGCTCGTCCGTGGTGAAGATGATTATTCTTCGACCGCTTTCGATTACATGTGCCGGGACCTTAAAATCCAGGCTGCGCGCAACGATGGCCAGGTCCGGGCTTTTATTTTTATAGCCAGCCTTCAGCCTCCACGCACCCAGCTTTTCAAATTCGCCTCCCGCTTCAAATTGAGACAGGACCTCCTCAGCCTGGCTGCCGGGAGTGGCCAGGCGTTTGAGATATGCTTCACTGCTGATGATCACATCTGCCTGGGCCATCAGTTCCTGGAAAAGCCGCCAATCGGATCTGTTTCTCAATTCCAGGGGAACCCTGAAGTTGTGCTGCTCGTCCGCTTTGGCAATCACTCCATTTCGGTCGGTTAAAAAATCGCTGATCACCAGGGCCCTCCCGATTTTGGAGGAGATCTCATTTAACCTCTGGCCAAGATACAGCCCTTCCAGGGGCAGTTGCTTCCTTTCAGGGAAAACCCGGGTTACTTGTTCAGGATCTGGCAGCTTTTGATTTGTCATGTAGGTCATCCTGGTACTGGATTGGATACAGTATTCAATCCATTGTCATTTCACTCAAAGGCGATCTTCCAGCTGGGGCCATTTTCAGCTTTTAGATCCTCCGCATGGAATGGACCGGGTTGTGCGATCAGGTCGCGCGCACTGGGGACTTTATCCCAGACATTCCACAGCAATACACCACAGATCCGGTTTTCCCGGAAATAATAGATGATCCCTTTTTTGAAGGGTTCAGCCCAATCCGCCCAGGTCTCCAGACGGGAATCCAGCTCGCCCACGGCTTCATAGCCCAGTTCAAACAGGTCCGAGAAGAAATACGGCAAATAATGGAAGGGTTCCAAGGCTCCGGCCATGTTACGACCGGCCTGGCGGCCCATGCTGTTGGCGTTATCTTCATGCTCGAGCCGCACACGCTTGCCCAGCGCAGGATTAAAGAATTCGGCCACGTCGCCGGCCGCGTAAATATTTGGATGGCTGGAGAGCAGGTATTCGTCCACGCTGATTCCGTTCCCTACCTGCAGCCCAGCCGTTTTTGCCAGCTCTGTGTTGGGTTCGATCCCGATCCCGGCTACGATGCCATCCGCCGCGAGCGTCTTTCCCTTCACGGTCTGTAGCACAGACCGGCCCCGCCGGGAGGAAATGCCGTTGACCTGCTCCCCGCGCAGCAGCTTGACCCCTTTTTGGCGGTAGAAACGGGTTAGAAACCGGGATAGGTCATGGGGAAAAATTCGTGCCCCAATAACGTCTTCCGGGAATAGCATGGTCACCTTTTGACCGTTCATCGCCAGCGCTGCCGCAATCTCCTGGCCGATGAAGCCTCCCCCGATGATGGCGAAGGACTTGCCTGTCTTTGCCATCTCGGCCAGCCGCTGGTAATCTTCCAATTTGCGATAATAGATGATTTCATCCCCTCCAAAGGGAAGACGGCGGGGCGTTCCACCGGTTGCCAGCAATACCTTGTCGCCATGATACTCCTCCCCCTGGTCATCCCTGGCAATCAGACCATTGGCATCCAGGGAAACGATCCTGCGGGCGAGCTGCAGCGTAGCACCCTGGTTCTGCGTGTTACGCCAGATACTGTCGAAAGGTTTACCTTTCCACAATCCTTTCGAGAGGGGGGGCCGGTTATAAGGCGGGTTGGCTTCCAGGCCGACCAGCCCGATCGAGCCGTCGGCATCGATTGAGCGGATTCCCTTGACGGCTGCATCTGCAGTCATCCCTCCGCCGATGATCAGATATTTGTAGTTATTCATAAGTCACCTTTCACCTTTCACCCTGCTGTAACCTGCAGGCGGTAAAGAATTCAGAGCGCAAGGCTGGATCCTCGGCGTAGTGGCCGCGCCAGACCGTGGTCCGGGTGGTGGGGGCGATCTCCCTTACCCCGCGCATCTCCACGCAAAGATGATGGGCTTCCAGGAAAACCGCCACCCCGTGCGGGTGGAGCATGGTTTCCAGCGCCTGCGCGATCTGCTGACCGATCCGTTCCTGCACGGAAAAGCGCTTGGAGAAAATCCGCACCAAGCGGGTCAGTTTGGAGATGCCAATGATGCCCTCGTGGGAGATGTAACCGACATAAGCCGAGCCATAGAAGGGCAGGGCGTGATGTTCACACAGGGCGAAGAAACGGATTGGTCCCTCTATCACCTGGCTGAGGGAGCAGTCCGGTTCACCCCGGCATTCGGTGGCGAAGACCTTCAGTAGTTTAGGGTCACCTTCATAGCCTTCGGTGATATCGAATAAAGCCCTGATGAAACGGCGTGGCGTGTCTTTCGTTGCCGGCGTATCACAATCCAGGCCAAAGGCGGAAAAGATCTCGGCTGCGTAGCCTTCAAATTTGCGAAATTGGTCAGCCGTGACCGGTCGTTTCTGCAGTTCCATTGCAGTGATGTAATCAGTATCTTCGAAGTCGTCGTGGGTATTCATATTCTCCTCTTTCTGCAATGGTTGGAGCGCCCGGCTGGCATTGGCAGCCAGGTGCCGGTCGAATAATTCAAAGATATTCGCTTATCCTGGTGAATGTGATTCAAGCAGGTCATCGATTATCCCGGCATCCTGGGCTGGCTGGCTTGCTTCAGGGTAGGTAATTACTTTCCCATCTATTTTAGCCCAGGGGGTCATTTTATGTGGTTTGCTGTTCTTTTCGGTCAGAATGTCATCGACTGGAATGGCTCGCGCTACCAGGGCGTCCCCGATGAGCGACCGGTGACAGCGCCAGGGGACTGCCTCCGCGCACATGATAACGGTTCGCTTCCGGGAGGCAAGTTCGATGAGCTGTTCAAGACCGGTTTGAAATTCACCTGTCTGCATGTAGTCTGCAAAACCGCGAAAAGAAGCATTTTTCCAGCCGGTATTGACGGAGGTTTTGCTGGCATGGCGCAGACCGCCAAGTTCCTTCAAGTGCGCATATCCGATACCCTGGTCCTGTAATTCCTGCTCCAATTCAGCCTGGTTGAATTGAGGGTTGTGACGCGACCTGGGAATGGTCCGCACATCCACGACTAATTCAATCCTATATGCCTGGAGGATTCTTATGAACTCGTCGAGGGGGTGCGTTGAGTGACCAATGGTATAGATCGTGGCATTCATAGGCCTCGTTTTGTGTTTTCAGACGCAGATTTGGATAACCAATTTATAACTATGCTCATGCAGATGCAGCTCCCGATACCTTCCTCTCTGGCAGGGACAACCTTCCCAGTGTTATAAAAGACTTTCCGTCTTCGCCGCCATGATGAAGTCGTTCATGGACAGGCCCTTTATTCGATGGGTCCACCAGGTTACGGTCACTTTTCCCCACTCGGTCAAAATGTCGGGATGATGGTCTTCCTGGTTGGCCAGTTGTCCAACCAGGTTGGTGAAGGCCAGCGCCTGGTTGAAATCCTTGAATTGGTAGGATTTTTCAAGCCGTGGTACTCCCTTTATCACATGTATCTCCCATCCTGGCAGTTCTGCCATTAACCGGCTTATCTCCCGATCAGGCACGCCCGGCGTGCTTGCAGTATCCGGGCTGGTATGCATTAAGGTTAATTCGCTCATATTAATCCTTTCATCATGTTAAGGTTCAACCCTTATAGGTCAGAACCCTTCCCCACAGGCTCTTGGTTCCCCACAGCCCCGAACGCAGGCATTCCAATTGCACGATCTGGCTGTGGTCCACGAATAGATTCACTTCAGGCCCATAGTTCTTGATGTACCATGCGAAAACCTCCGGGTCAGCCGCTTCGAACATTGGTTTTTCCAGGCCGAGCGCATTAATGATCCTGGCAACGACATCGGTGCGCCATGTTGTCACGTTTTCAGTGATCCCTTCCGATTCGATCATGATCATGTATGCCCCGGCGTCGACAAAACGTTTGGCCTGCGTGATTGCCCTTTCAGGATCGCGTGTGCCTTCCGCGGCCAGTTCGCTCACCGCCGTGGCACCCCCGGCACCGAACTGGATGCCGACCTCCGGTTTGGCTTTCAACCCGGCCTTTTGCACCTTCTCAACCAGGCGCAGCCAATCGTCGGTCGGAATGGTGATGAATCCGCTTGAAATCTCGATGATATCGAATCCGAGTACTTTACATTCCTGGATATACTGGTCCACCGCCTCGGCTCCCTGGGTTAGGACATGCTCAATGAAACCGCCCGTGGATACCATGACATCGTAGCGGTGACAGGTATCCAGCAGCTCCTTGACCGCTTTGCGCGGCATCAGGCTGAAGGATCCGCCGGCAAATTTCAGCGCGTCCACATAACTGCCCACGGTCTCCAGGATATCCTCCAGGTAGCGCTTGCCCATCGGGGTGTAATAGGGGCCGCGGATTTCCGTGACTCCCTGGCTGCGCGGCTTTCCCTGTCGGTCATTGATTTTCAAGAATGAAAATGCTCTTTCGTCTGCATGGATCTGTGCTGAGTTCATTGTAAAAACCTCCTGAATTGCTTACTTGACCTTTTCCAGCAGCGCGGTTAGCTCGCGCACCGTCATGCTCTCCAGGTGAAGAACAGCCTCTACGATCCTGGCCTGATGCGGCTGATCGAGATGAGCCTGGCTGAGCTGCTCAAATTTCTTTACCACGGTTTCCCACTGCATGGGACGGGTAATGAATCCCTCAAAATCACTTTTTTCCTTGGTCAGGACCAACCCGCTGTTGAAATTGACCTGGATGCGGGCGGGCATCTCGGCTGGAAAACGGCGACTGAATTCAGCCACCGGGCGCACGATTACTTTTCGCAGCAGTGACTGAACATCCCAGCGCCTGATCCGCTCTGGCAGGTATTGGGCCGGCATCACTTGATTATCCAGGACGGCAGCCGCAATGAGATAGGGCAGGCTGTGATCGGCCTCTTCCTTGGATCTCACGGTGACTTTCTCCCCTTCTTCGCCGCCGCCGATAATATTATAGGCGACATCAAAGATTTCGATTTCAATACTCTGGATTTTGGAGGTGTCAATGACATCATTCAATTCCAGGATGCCTTCAATGGCTGACTGCGAATGGATCTCTGCATTGTATCTCTTGACTATGGTTTTTGTAACCATCTCCAGGTCTTCCTTTGACCAATCCAGTTCAAAACGACCGGAGATGGTATCCATGAACCCTTTGTTCCCCTCGAAAACCTCGCTTGGTCCGGTGATGCCGCGCTTTGCCAGGAACGCCGCGTGCATCACCCCAAAGGCCGTATTTGGATAAGCCAGCCCCTTCCAGTTCGAAAGGGCTCCCGTGCGGGTCACTCTGAGGGCGTTAAAGGCCGTACCGGCGATGGCGAGTGCATTGGCGGTTTTTACCGGGTCCAGGCCGAGTGCTTTTGCCACGCCTGCGGCCAGTGCAAAGGACCCCTGGGTGGTGTGATCAAAACCCCTGGCGCGTACCGGCGCGACCTCGCTCAATCGGCACTGTACCTGGTAAGCCACTGCCAGGGCGGTCATCAGGTCCTTGCCGCTTCGATTGGCATATTCACTGGCCGCCAGCACGGCTCCCAGGTTGTCGCTGGGATGACAGGTCTCCCCTTTGGCCAGGAAGGCGTCATTAAAATCCAGGTAACGCACCAGGGCGCTATTGTAGAATGCCGCCCGGTCCGGGGCTGTCCGTCCGCCGCCGATCAGGGAGCAGTTGCCGTTGCACTCGAACTCATCGATCTGTTCCCTGATCATCCTGATCGGTTCGTAGTCCAACGCGCCAATTGCACAACCCAGGGCATCCAATACCCTGATTTTTAACTGCTGGCGGGCCTGTTTCGATAGGCTTTCATAAGAAGCCCGGTTGACAAACTCTGCAATTTGCTCGACTTGTGTCATATGCTGTTTTTCCATATTTTAATTCAATCTTTGATGATGTGTTCGTGTAGAGCCGGCATGATCAGGCGTACTCCTCGCTCAAAGAACAGGTAATCCCAGGCCCAATCGATTAATACCAGTAAACGATTGCGGAAACCGATTAATCTGTAAATGTGTACGCTCAACCACAAGAGCCATGCCAAAAAGCCGGTAAAATTTCGCCCGAGTAAATGTACCGCGGCTGCATTGCGTCCGATCACGGCCAGTGTTCCCAGGTCTACATAGTGGAACGCGGCAGGCGCCTTTCCGCCAATTTGCTGCAGGATATTTTTGGCGGCCATTTCACCTTCTTGAATGGCTACCGTGGCCACCATTCCGCCAGGCTGCCCTTTTCCCTCAATGTGTGCCAGGTCGCCAACCACGTAAATCTCTGGATGTCCGGAGACTTGCAGCGTTGGCATGACCGTCACCTGGCCGTTGCGCCAGTTGGGCAGGGGTGGCATTTCTGCTGGTAAAGCGCCTTTTACGCCGGCAGTCCAGATGGCCGTTTCGAGAGGAATGACGGTTCCGTCTTTTAGTGTCAGGTCAACGCGGGTCACCCGGGTGACCATCGCTCCGAGACGGACCTCCACCCCCATCTTCAGCAGGCGTTTCAGCGCATAATCCTGTAATTTCTCCGGCAGGCCCGGGAGTAAATGGTCGGCCGCCTCCAGGAGCAGCAGGCGTACTTCTCTAAAATCAAGCCCCGGGTAATCCTTGGAAAGGGGCCCCCGGATCAATTCGGCCAGTGCCCCGGTGAATTCCACTCCTGTCGGCCCACCCCCGATGACCGCGAAGGTCAGCATTTGCCTGCGTTTGTCCTGTTCAGTCTCCAGGAGGGCGCCTTCAAAGCGGAAGAGGATATGGTTGCGCAGGATGATGGCATCTTCAAGGTTTTTTAGCCGGAAAGCGTATTCTGATGCACCCTCCACGCCAAAGAAATGAGTAGTGCTCCCCGACGCCAGCACCAGGTAATCGTACGGAAACACATGCTTGGTGGTCGTCACCAGCCTTTTCTCCAAATCTACACCGGTCACTTCATCAATGACCAGGCCAAGGTGTTGTTTCCCTCTGAAGATGCTGCGTACCGGATAAATAATATGCTCCGGTTCGAGCTCCGCCGCTGCCACCTGGTAAAGCAAAGGAAAGAAGGTGTGGTAGTTATTGCGGTCGATCACCAGCACATCAGCCGTCGATCGGGCCAGGATCCTTGCAGCCCGTAAGCCGGCGAAACCAGCCCCAACAATCACAACCTTGGCGCGACCAGGCATGGCTGTCATTTCCCCGTGGGAAGAGCTCTTTCCAGGTAGGATTTCAATGCGATGGCATTGTTGTGTTCCAGGTCCCGGGTGGCAAATAACAATGTAACGGTTCCTCGCCAGTTGGCAGCCAGGATGGTTTCCCTTGCCTTGGGTGATTTATCGAGTTCGGCAAAGTAGCGCTTTTGGAACTCTTCCCACCTGGCGGGGTCGTGTCCAAACCATTCCCGCAGGTCATCACTTGGGGCGAAATCCTTCAGCCAGGCATCCAGCTTGACTGATCCCTTGTTGAGGCCACGCGGCCATAAACGATCCACCAGGAACCGCTGCCCGTCCTCTGGCGAGGCCGGATCATAAACCCGCTTGATTTTGATCATTTTGCCCTGTAACTTTCTTTATCCGGGTCATTTTTGCTTTCCCTGCTCCGTCTTCGACCCGCTGCGCCGGATCGGCATGCCTGGTATTTTCTCAATTTCCTGTTTGTTAAGTTTCAGGTAAACCGTATTCTCTTTATAATGATCGATCTCATCGACGGGAATGGTCACGTCTTTTTGCCCCCACAAATGGCCTTCGCGCATCACCAGGTGGGTGATGTGATCGTTGACCGGGTCTACCAGGAATTCATCCACCCGGCCGATCGGACCATCCGCAGCATTAACCCTGGCGCCGCGCCGGATGGATAGTTCACCTTCGGGTATATGCTCTTTTTCCATACTGACATAGACGCCTACCGCGGCGGAATAGGGCCACATGCTGTACGGGCTGCCGGAAAATCCTGACATGATGGCCGGAACGTATTCCAATTTGTCGAAGATCGGCATTTTCGATAGCTCTTCGTGATTGCAGTTCAACTTGATCTGGTCCACCGTGCTCTCTGTCACATGATCGATCGATACCAGGTATTCGGTTTCCGGGAAGGTCTCATTGTTTATCACCAGGTGGGTTATTTCCTCGCTGGCGGGTTTGAGGATCACCCGCGTCGTCTTGCCACATACCCCATCCACACAGCTCACCTTCGCATTGATGGATATATCCATGGAAATTACCTCCTTCCGGTAATTGGCTAATATATATGATAATTATCATAAATATTATATATCGTAATGGGATATTCGTCAATGGTTTGGGCTTTAACGGTCAGGGCATTAGCATTCTCTATTTGGCGGGGCTGAAGCCCCTGCTCACCTGTACCTGCGGCGTCAGTGGCGCAGGCAGTTCATGGAAGCCCTTCGGGCTATCGGATTAGTCGGCTTTTAGCCGACTTTCATGCACTGCCTGCACCTGTGGCGCAGGCACAGGTGAGGCAGGACTTTAGTCCGCCGGAGCCATAAATGACGGTATGTCAAGCAAGAATATTAAAACCCTGCCTGTAACGGTTTCTTGCAATGGGCCGGACAGGATATTCCCTTCAGGCATGACCTGGCAGACTACGAAATCCAGGCAGGAGACCTTTACAACCTGCGTCTTTATCTACCTACAACCCAGCACGGCTGAAACCGGTATCATCTCCTGAATAAAAGAGACGCGCCGCATGTTATGCACAACGCAGCTGCCTTTCCTGTGCAGCCGCGTTGGTCACTACGGTGATGCAATTACTCTATTAGGTCATGCTGATGGTGATCTTGGCCGCCGACGCAGATAGTCCAGGCGGTACCTCGTGCCCGAATGTCCGTAATGGGGTAGGCCTTGTTTCCACCCGTCTTATCACTCTCGTCCCGCAGGATCATCTTGGTCAGTTTTTATACCAGGCTAACCTGCGGGACGTTTTGCCTCAGGGCAGTGCATTCGCAAATTGCTGGAAGATCTCCGCCCATTCGCCTCCTTCGCCCTGCAGTCCATATTTCTCCCCGTTGCGCACGATGATCAAATTCCTGGATGGGGAAACATAAATGAACTGTCCAAGATTCCCCCAGGCAAAGAAGTCATTCGCCTCATTCACGCTCGGCTTTTCCCACCATAACAAGCCGTACGACATCGTTTCGTCCAGCTTTCGGCCCTTATCCACCTGGGTCGATTCTGCCACCCAGGCAGCTGGCACGATCTGCTTGCCATCCCAGTTTCCATTGTTCAGATACAACCGGCCGAACTTGGCAAAGTCGATCGCGTGGGCGTTGATGCAGCACGACATCAATTCGAAGCGGGTGGACTCGCTGTCCACGGTCCAGGAACCGCCGAATTCCATCCCCAGGGGAGTCCAGAGCTTCTCCTGCAAATACTCCGTTACCGGCTTTCCGGTTGCCCGTTTCAGGATCATCCCCAGCACGATCGGGTTGTAGTCGTTGTACAGGAAGTTTTGCCCGGGTGGTTCGCGAATGACCGTTTTATTGAGCGCCAGCGCCTGCAGGTCAGTAAAGCGGTAGGTCAGGTTGCTTTCATCATGCCACAGGAAGCGCTTATCATCGAAGCGGATGCCGGAGGCCATTCCCAGCAGGTCGTGAATGCTGATCTTCTGGAAGCGCGCCTCCCGGGTGGCCAGTTCGGGCAGGTAGTCGGTGATCGGGTCATTCTCGCTCTTGATGGCGCCTTCCTGGATGGCGATCCCGATCAGGGCGGACGTGAAGGATTTCGCCGTCGAAAAGGAGACCACCGTTGAGTCCCGTTTGGTGCCATTAAAATATTTTTCATACAGGATGGCGTCATTCCGGATGACGATAAAGGCCTGCGTGCCGGTTTTGGTCAGGAAATCCTCCAGGTTGCCGACCTTGGGATTCGCTTGGAAAGTTGCCCGCACGAGCGCTTCATCCAGCTTCTCGGCAAAATGGAAGACATTTGGACTGGCTGTCAGCGGGCGGGAGGGCAGCTTTAAATAGTCGTAAACCGTTGCCTCCCCAACGAAGAAGCTCCGCCGGACATATTCAGGCGAATAGACCACGGAAAAATAGATTACAACCGCCAGCAGCAGGCCGGCCAGGGTTAGCACAATACCCAGCAGGAACCGCAGCAGTGTTTTGTCGATTGGTTTCATCTGCCTGTCTCCTTATTGAATTACGGGTTTTGGAGCCGGCCGTTGATAGTGCTGGCAGCGTTGGTGCCGCGTTCCGACCCCTGCATGCTTACCTGGTCTCCGTTGAATTGCATCTCCAGCAGGTAACAATACCGGTTGACCAGGGTGTCATATTCGAGACTAAAGGTCTTCCCGTCCAGCCAGGCACCCCGCAGCCCGACTGTCAGGTTCTTGAAATCCGCGAACCCATGGAAGGCCCGGTCCAGGTTCAATCCAGGTGTCATCCGGTAAAGACCATCCAGTCCCACCGGGGCGGGCGGCGTTTGCTGCCCGTCTGTGAAGGTGAATTGAACCGTCGCCTCGGCTGAGTCATTGAAATCCAGGCGCAGGCTTTCCAGCAGGAATGCATTGGGATCAAAGTGGATCACCTTGCCCGAGATCTCCCCGGCCACCGCCGGCAGCGCCGGCACAGGCTTGGGAGTGGGTGGCTTGGGCAGGCTGGCCACCACCTCGGCCAGGTGGGCATCACCACTTGGATTGGCCGGCAGGGGCTTCTTCAGATCGACGAAGGCGGAAACCAGGTAAGCGATCACATCATCGACAGTAAAGCCGCCGCCGGTGGTCACCAGCACCAGGTTCAGGTTCGGGTCAACCGTGATGCGCATCCCGCCGTTTCCCACGGCATCGTAGGAAGGTCCGGTCAGGCCCTTGCTGATCCACCAGCCGTAACCATAGCTGTCCCCCCCGGTCTGGAAGCGCTGCACAATCGATTGCTGTACCCACTTGGACGAGACGATCTGCTTTCCATCCCACTTTCCTCTCTGCAACCAGAGCAGCCCCAGTTTGGCCATGTCAGTGGGAAACAGGCGCAGGTTGCCGGCGCCCATGTTGACGCCTTGCGGGTCTGCTGGCCAGGTACCTGCCTGGATCCCCAGCGGTTCGAACAGGTTGATGCGGGCGAATTCCTGTGCCGGCATCCCGGCGGCCTTTTCCAGGATGGCCGAAAGCAAGTGCATCCACAGGCCGCAGTAATTCCACTGTTTTCCGGGATCGGCTGCCATTGGCCGGTCCAGGGCGAACTGCACCCAATTGGGGCTGGCTTCCATATCCTTGACGCTCAGCTCATCCGGCAGGCCGCTGCACTCCATGCCGGCCGACAGGCTGGCCAGGTCCCGGATGGTGATGGCTTTCTTGCGGGCATCCAGGTTGGCGATGCTGTGTTCAGGGAAGAAGGACACCATGCGGTCATTCAGGCTCAATTTCCCCTGGTCAATGGCGATGCCGATCAGGGTGGTGGTAAAACTTTTGGTGACCGAGCTGGTGCTGTGCTGAGCCTGCCCATCGTATGGGTAGAAATAAGCCTCCAACAGGATCTTTCCATCCCGGACGAGCAGCAGGCTGTGGACCGGGATGCCGGCCTTCTGGATGGCGGAAAGCCCTTCAGCCAGCTTGACCGAATCGAAGCCCTGTTCTTCTGGCGTGGTCGTCTGCCAGCCATTCGTCGGCCAATGATCCGGCGCCGGCAGGGCAGGCAGCTTGCCCCCCCGAGGCAGGTAGATGTAAGCTAGCACTGCTATCAAGACCAGCAAAAGGGCTGCGCCCGCCCACCACCAGACTCTGGATTTACGATTGGCCTTCATGAATGCCCTACGCCTTTCTGTTCTTACGTTCGGGATTGAACAGCATCCCTCCGAGCCAGCCGCCCAGCGCGCCGAAGCCCACGTTGAACAGCACGCCCAGGAAATTGAAGATATAGCCTGCCCACGCCGGGAAATCCGTCATGCCCTTGGTGGTGTCCGCCGGTAGGAATTTCTGAGCGCTGTTCATTAAGCCCTGTGCGCCGGTCAGCCCGGCAAAGCTCAATGCAAAACCGATCAGTCCCGCCAGAAGTCCGGTCAATAGTCCGATATTCACTCCCTGGCGGATGGTCACCGTCCCGGTCAGGCGCCGGTACAGCCAGACGGCGAAAATGGCGCTGCCCCAAAAGCCGCCGCATAGCAGGCAGTTCACAAATCCGATCAGCGGAAGGTTCGAGACCAGCAGGCTCAACGCCGCTCCGCTCAGGCTGGCGATCCATAAATTCTTGGTATTCATGAGTTGGCTCCTTTGTTATGGTTGTTTAATCATTGGACCTGTTTAGGCCTGCCCGATGAAGAAGTACGGACGTTCACTCTGGGATTTCCAATGAAGTTGATATTTCCACTGCTGCTCAGGCTGCCGCTCAGGGCTGTACTGACACGCAGGGTCGCCTCCCCGCTGCTGGAGAGATTGACATCCGCGGTATCGCTCGCCAGGTCCCTGGCGCGATATTCGCCTGAACTGCTGATCGAGATGGTTTGCTTGGGAACTGTTCCGCCCAGGATATCCAGGTTCCCGGAACTGGAGATATTTACGGAGATCGTCTTCGCATTCATCTCAGAAATGCGGGTATCTCCGGAACTGGATATTTTTACATTCAGCGAGCTGCAATCCAATTTCATCATGGAGAGATTCCCGGAACTGCTGATTGATATCGAAAAATCATCCGACTTCAGGTCCGGCACGGTGATATCTCCGCTGGAGGAGATCCCCACGGAATTCAAGCGGGTGATTGTGAGATGATATTTGATTGGCATGACCGGCTGCATGCTGATCCCCGGCCGGGTTTTGATAACCAACCTGCCCCCGCTGACATCCGTCTGGATGTATTGCAGGAGATTATCATCCGCCTCGACACGCAGCGACTTGCTTGTACCGATCGTGATATCCAGCGTGCCGGATGTGCCCAGATCGACACCGGTGACATTGCTCACGTTACGATTTTCCCCACCGGCCGTTCCTGAACCGCGCACCGATTGATAGCCAACGCCGCCATTGATCAACCCGGTACACGCCGGGAGACTGCCGATCAACGCCAAACCCACCAAAATAAATAGAATTTTGTTTTTCATTTTCCATTTCCTTTCTCTGAATCGACTGGACCGGGAGAATCATTCTTCCCGAGGACAGCCTTCACCAGGATTTCATAATCGGCGCCCTTCTCAACGAAGCTGTCTCGCGCCGGCTGCCCGGGCGCGTTCTTGTTCAATGGGGCCGGCATGCACGCTCAGGATAACCACCCGCGGGGAAGGCTGGCGCTGCTTGATCCGACAGGTGGCCTCATATCCATCCATCCCCGGCATTTCCAGATCCATAAGGATTGCATCAGGAGCAAGCTCAGCCGCAAGGCGCACTGCCTCCGCCCCATTCCTGGCCTCGGCGATGATCTCGATCAGGCCGGTCAATTCCAGCAACTGGTGCAGTTCATTCAGCACCTGGGCCATATCGTCCACCAGGAGCACACGCAACCGTGGGAAATTCTGACCATTCGGGATGAGATTCGAGGTTGTCATCGTCGTCACCAGGTAATCTATTTTCATGATTACACAATCCACCTGGAAATGCAGCCAGCCTGCGGCGGATTTGTCACAGGCTGGAGGCGGATTGTTCTGCTTGTTCTTTGGGAGCAGCCGGGCGGGTCTTAGGTCGTAGGTCTCCCGGCGGATTCGCCCTCGGGGGGTCGCAACTGGGCAATCAGGCCGCGCATTTCCACCAGGGCATTATGAGTCAATGATTGCAGTAGTTCCAATTGAGGCCGCAGGCGCTCCGGGTCGCGTTCCAGCAGGAGTTGAGCCGCCCGCGTGACCAGGCTGATGCTGAAGATGGTCTGAGAGACCGAGTCGTGCAGTTCGCGTGCCAGCTGGTTGCGTTCCTGGATGCCCGACAATTCTTCTGCCTGTCTGGCCGAGACCGTTAATCGCTGATTGGCCTCCCGCAGCTCATTCAACAATGTCTCGCGTTTACGCAATCCCTCTTCGATCTCCTGCCTGACGGCCACCCAGGCTGCAAAAACGATCCCGATGGTCATGGGCATCAGGGTCAAAGATAGGCCTTGCAGTGCTCCCAATCCAACCATGAGTGGGACGGAGGTGAGCAGGGCCAGGGACGCCACCCAAATCCAGCGTGCCCGTCCAGGAAAGATCAGTGCTGCTTGAAAGGAAAGCAGCACGAAAAGGACAACGATGAAATCAAATCTCGGTCGTAGGGCGATCAAAACCAGGACTATGAAAGATTGAGAAATGAAATACAGGTGTCGTATGAGCGGCTGGCGGATGGGACGCCAAAGCGCCAGGGTAAACGAGGCCAGGTAAAGAAACTCTAGCGCCAGGTAAATGGGCAAGCGCAGGCGGATGTTTTGATTGGCCAGGGTACGGATGACCACCGCGGCAAAGAGAAGATAGATGGCCGCATCGACGAGCTTGCCTGGACGGGAATCAGAAGTGGCTGGATTTATATTTGCGGGCAAGGGTACTCCCGTTACGTTTTATCCTGATCGACCAGGCCATTCCGGATAGCGTGGATAGCCAATTGGGTGCGGTCATCCAGCCCGAGTTTGCCCAGAATGTTGCTGACATGCGCCTTGACGGTCTTTTCGCTGATGACCAGCTTTCCGGCGATCTCACGGTTGCTCATTCCCTGTGCCACCAGCCGGATCACTTCTCGTTCCCTCTGTGTCAGTCCTGCGACCGGGTCGGCTTGTCCCATAATTGGTTGTTGGGTTACCTGTTCCATCAACTTGTGCATGATCTCCGGATGCAACCGGGTTTCGCCGCGCTGCGCAGCGTGGATCGCCTCGACCAGCGCTTCCGGCGTGACGTCTTTGAGCAGATAACTGGATGCACCCGCCTGGATGGCCGGAAAGACTTTGTTGTCCTCGGTGAAGCTGGTCAGGGCGATCACCTTCGCCTCGGAACCAAGCGCTCTGATCCGGGCCGTTGCAGCGATCCCGTCCATGCCTGGCATGACCAGGTCCATCAGGATGACATCCGGAGAGAGCTGGCTGGTCATCTCGACTGCACTGGCACCATCATTCGCCTCGCCAACCACCTCGATATCCTCCTGCAATTCGAGGAAGGTCCGCAGACCCTGGCGGACAACTTGGTGGTCATCCACAATCAATACCTTAATCCGTTCCATTGATACGCTCATTCCAGTTATTCTCCTCCTGAATCTTTCTGAGCCAGCACACGTGTCCCGTTCCCTGGAGAAGAATCCACACGCAAGGTCCAGCCGATCCCGGCTGCGCGTTCCTGCATGCTCAACAGTCCAAGCTGTCCACTGTTTCGGGCTTTCGAGGGATCGAACCCGCTACCATGGTCCGCAATCTCCATCCAGATTGGCCCATCCAGATGCAAATGCAGGCTGGCTTTGTTCACTCCGGCGTGCTTGACCACGTTGTTCAGCGCCTCCTGGGCGATCCGCAGGAGACTCTGTCCCTCTGCCGGGCTGAGCTTCACGCCGGGCGCTTGGCTGCCCTGGATCTCCAGGCTGACGGACAGGTTGTCCAGCCGCTGACGTTCCTCCAGGTGGCCCTTGAGGGCCGACACGAAGTCTGCCATGTCTTCAGGAGATAACCTGGAGATCAAGGTCTGCATCTCGGTGAGGGCAATATGAGCCAGTTGGTACAGTCGGTCCAATTGGGCTGTCACCCGTTTCCGGTCACGCTCCAGGAGCAGCATGGCAGACTGGGTGGTCAGAGTCATGCTGAAGATCGTCTGCGTTACCGAGTCGTGCAGTTCGCGTGCCAGGCGCAGACGCTCGCGCCCGGACGCCAGTTGCTGCGCCTGCTGGGAATACAGCTCCAGTTGGCGGTTGGCCTGCTGCAATTGGCTGACCAGTTCCTGCTGTTGCTCCCCGATCTGGCGTGCTCGCCGGGTGGTCCGAATATAGACGACCAGGAAGACGCTCCCGCCAAAAAAAACCACGGTCAATCCAATGACGTTTAAAACGCCGAACTGCTTGTAAAGGGTCAGGAATGTGAGCATGGTTGTGATCCCAATGACAACCACGGCCCCCTTCAGACTGTGCTTCTGCATGGCCTGCATACTTGAAATGGCAAATAGGAAGGCGAAATAATCTGTGTGCGTGACCAGGAGTAGTTGCAGGATGATCAGGACATCCAGGCCGATCAAAACAGCCGAAAGCCAGGGCAGCCGCTGGTCGAGCAGGGCATTCCCGATGAAGATCAGCAGCCAGGCTGCCAGCAATACCAGGATTTGATTGAAGAGTGGTGAACTCTGAAAGACGAGCAGCGTGCGCAAAGCGGCCGCGACGAACATCAAGCCCGTCGCGAGATAATAGATCCAGCGATGCAGCCAGGTGCTGGTGAGGTCTATGCCCGGGATCGAAATCCTTGATGTCATTCAGCCGGCGCCTTGTGGCAGGTCATCGAATATGCAGTTGGATTTTAACAACGCCAGAGATCAGGGCTCTCTTTGAATAATACTATACAATTTTTTAAGAGCCAGGTCAAGCCATTTGGACAATATCAGGCTGTTGATAAAGTCAAACCGGGATGTCATTGCGAGTATATCCACAGCGCTCGGCGCCCTTCTATCCAAAATGACCCTCGCGGTCATCAATAATCGCCATTTTTGGTAGGGGCGGACCTATGTGTCCGCCCTCGTGTCATTCGTAGGAAGGAGCGTCCCGAAGGCTGCGCTGAAAGACTCCCGGGTTTTGCAGAAAACCTTCGGGGCGATTGAGGCAGTGTCATTAGGAGGCGTTGTATGCCGACCTACCTGCACCATGCAATGGTGTGTGTCCGCCCTCGTGTTATTCGGAGGAAGGAGCGTCCCGAAGGTTGCGCTGTAAGACTCCCGGGTTTTGCAGAAAACCTTCGGGACGATTGCAGCAATGTACTTGCGAGGCGTTCTGTGCAGACCTGTCCCACGCCTGCACCAAGCAGTGGCGAAGTGGCGAAGCAATCCCCATATTTGGCCAGAAGACTGCTTCGACCAGCCAGGAATGTTTGTCTTGCAATAACATGAATCGAAAGGTTGCGACTTTACAAACACCCTGAACACGATCGATATTTCCCCCCTGAGCATACTTTTGATAGTATATTTTGAGATCTTATGGATTCAAACGCGGGGATGCTTGAAGCCTGGCCAGAACCAACCGGGCAGTATTTATGACAAGCTCTGGCTGAACCTCGTCTTCTGCTCCATCTGCTTGAATGACCTCCACAATATTCCGGTAAGAAAACTCTATCCAATAACTGATTTGATGAGCGCTGGTATCAGGCTTTTTCTGATAGCGTAAAAGAAAAGCCCGGGTTTCATCTCCAATCTCAGGTGCTTGGATTTCTTCGAGATATCCGAAATCGGTGACGAGATCATTGGAATATTTGATAATGGATTGTTGCGCTCCTGCATTTGTCTTATAAATGACTACCTTGCCGTGGAATTCTTGCGGAGCAGAGGCATCCTTCGAACTCTTCAGGTAATAAATTTCCCATCCATCCAGGCGCCCTGTCTCTTCCGCATAAGCGCTGCTGACATCTTTATTTGGAATGGAGAAAGGGGAATATTTTGAACTTCGATACTGCCCGTCGATGGGCAAGTCTGAACTGAGTAGAAGGAAATCCGTAAGATGTTTTTGAAGACTCAGCAGGGTGGGCGGTACTGTTGGAGTGGCGTTGGCTGCCTGGGTCTGTGCAATCGCCGTCTGAACGGCCTGCGCGGATGGGGCACAGGCGCTCAGCCAGATTACTACCAGGATTAATACCAATGATTTTTTCATATCTCATCCTATGTGTAAATTTCATCCGGTGCAGCCCACCCTCCGCCGGCATTGAACCTGATTGTATAACAAATGCGGGGAGAACGCGCCCCGACTATATTTCCTTTTCGGTTAAAAACCCTTGACAAATTAGAAAAAATGTTCTATGTTTGTTGCGTATCTCCTCACGGATGTCATTGCGAGCCGCTCTTCCTTGCACCCGACGCAGGACGGTGTGGCGAAGCAATCCCCTGTTTGAAGGGCAAAATTGCCCGTTCTGTGATCGCCTATGTAAAAAAGCATTCCTCACAATACCTTTAGAAAAATGAACCTGCTAATGTAAGTAGATACTTTATTGCGGGCATAGGAAGGCTCATTTGATTTCCGTACTTCAACATATTCAGGCTGACTGCCCATGTCCTCTTCCGTCTTTTCTTTTCGCACTTACTACTCTCTACTCTCTGTTCTCCACTCCTTTTCTTTATTCGTTTCTCGGAAACGAATACCATATTTAACCCCCAGATATGACACTTATCACCAATACACCAGTGGAATCGCCATATATATGGGGGAAAATATTCGTTCCTCCTTCGTTACGCGGAACGAATACCCGATCCCTCATCCCCGATCCCTGCTCTCTACTCCCTCTTTTTTCCCCGGGTGATACAATTTATCGATCAACAATCCTGGCACCACCACGATATCCCATCCTGGAGTTCAGATGCCTGATCAAATCACCATCCGCGGCGCCCGCCTGCATAACCTGAAGAATATCAGCCTGGCCATCCCCAGGAACCGCCTCGTCGTCCTGACCGGCGTGTCCGGCTCGGGCAAATCCACCCTCGGGTTTGACATCCTGCTGAAAGAAGGCCAGCGCCAGTACCTGGAATCCCTTGGCCTGGTCCCTTTTGGAATGGCGGCACCGCCGGTTGACGCGATCACCGGGCTTTCTCCTTCCATCAGCGTGGACCAGCACCTCACCAACCGCAGCCCGCGTTCCACGGTTGGCACATCCACTGATGTATATACGTATCTGCGAGTGCTGTTTGCCCGCCTGGGAAAGCGTCCCTGCCCGGTTTGTGGGAAAGACCTCCCGCATTCCTTCGATCCATCCGATCTGGACTGGCCGGAAGAATCCGACCTGGATGAGCCGGAGTTCTCTGCGGAGAGTACCTTTCCCTGCCCGAATTGCGGCGCACCTGTCCCGGAAATGAATATGGCGGCTTTCTCCTTCAACAAACCCGCCGGGGCCTGCCCCACCTGCACCGGCCTGGGTGTAATCCGCCAGGTCGATCTCAGCCACCTGGTCGACGAAAACAAGAGTTTCCTTGATGGTGCTGTTCTGGGCTGGAATACCGTCTACATTAAATATCACGCTTCCACATTGCGGGCTGCCGCGGCCCATTACGGTATTTCATTTGACCTGGCGCTTCCCATCAAGGAGTACACCCCGCCTCAGCGCGACCTGTTATTCTACGGTGTGCACAGCCCGCTCTTCCAGCGTCACTTTCCGGGCATCCAGCCGCCGGCCACCGTCCGCAAGGGGCGCTTTGAAGGGGTCGCCACCAGCCTCCTGCGCCGCCACGCCGGGCACATCCAATCCCACCTGCAGGATGGCGGTTACCGCGATAAGCTGGAAGAGTTCCTGGTCACCCAAACCTGTCCGGATTGCGAAGGCACGCGCCTGCGTTCTGAGAGCCGGGCTGTGACCGTCAACGGGCAGGGCATCATCGCCCTCTCGCGCCAGCCGCTCGACTCCCTGGGTGCCTGGCTGGAGGCTCTTCCCGCCGTCTTCAGCCCGGAGGAAATGCTCGTCGCCGCTCCCGTCCTGGCCGAGCTGGATCGGCGCATTGACCGGCTGGTTGAGGTCGGTGCCGGTTACCTGACCCTGGAACGCTCTTCGCAGAGCCTCTCTGCCGGTGAGTCCCAGCGCCTGCGCCTGGCAGCTTTGCTGGGTTCAGGTTTGAGCGGTGTGCTTTACGTCCTGGACGAACCCACCATCGGTCTGCACCAGCGCGACACCCGGCGACTGATCGATGTATTGCGGAAGCTGCGCGATCTCGGCAACACCGTCCTGGTCATCGAGCACGACCTGGAAACCATCGCCTCGGCAGATTACGTGGTTGACCTCGGTCCGGGTGCCGGCCGGCATGGCGGTCAGGTGGTCACTGCCGGTACACCGGCTGAAATCGCTCTGCAGCCCGGGTCGCTGACCGGAGATTATTTGGCCGGGCGGGCTTCCATCCCTGTCCCGGAACACCGGCGTGTACCCTCCGGCCAGGCCATTACCATCCGCGGCGCCCGCCAGCACAATCTCAAGGACCTGACGATACGCATTCCGCTGGGTTTGCTGGTGGCGGTGACGGGAGTGTCCGGCGCTGGAAAATCCACGCTGGTCTTCGACCTGCTTGAGCGCCTCATCCGGCCGCCTCAGGATCGATCCAGCCACCTCCCCGGTGAATATGATTCAATTGAAGGCGTCGAATATATAAACAGGGTCATTAACATTGACCAGGAATCCATTGGCCGCATCCCGCGCTCCAATGCCGCCACTTATTCGGATGTGTTCACCCCGATCCGTACCGCTTTTGCGGCTGTCCCCGAAGCCCGCCAGCGTGGGTTGTCCACCCGGCATTTCTCCTTCAACGTCCCGGGTGGGCGTTGTGAACGCTGCCAGGGCTCCGGTGTACTGGTCGCCAAAATGCAGCTTTTACCGGATGTGCAGGTGCGCTGCCCGGTCTGCCATGGACGTCGCTTTACCGCCGAAACACTGGCCGTGCGTTACCGCGATCATGACATTTCCCGGGTGCTTGACCTGACCATCGACGAAGCCCTGGCGTTGTTCCAGGATGTTCCTGCCGCCCGCTCCCGCCTGCAGGTGTTGTCCGACGTCGGCCTGGGCTATCTCCAGTTGGGTCAGCCAGCCACCACGTTTTCCGGCGGCGAGGCCCAGCGCCTCAAGCTGGCCAGGGAACTCGGCCGGGGCCTTGTCGATCATACGCTCTACCTGCTCGACGAACCCACCACCGGCCTGCACCTGGCCGATACCGCCCGCCTGTTGGACGTGCTCCAGCGCCTGGTGGATGCCGGTAACTCTGTTATCGTCATAGAACACAATCTGGACCTGGTCAAGGCCGCCGATTGGATCATCGACCTGGGACCGGAGGGCGGCGCCGCCGGAGGCAGTCTGGTCGCCGAAGGCACCCCCGAGCAGGTTTCCCAGGTGCCCGATTCTACATACGGGCAGGTATCTGAGAGAAAAATTATGATTTTATCGGGTGGATGATTACCATTGGGCGCTTTGGGCCGAACTGGAGCAGATCCTCTCGGCTGGGTGGGTTCGAAAGTCCTTCAGCCCGGAGAATGAGCCCGAATGCCCTCGGATTCCGCTCGTACTGGCGCTGCAGATAGTCGGCGATCTCTTCCGGGTCGTTGCAGACCTCCGCCAGCCCCTTGAACTGCCTTGCGCCCATCCTGACATCAACCCTCGGGTTGGCCTGGATGTTGCGCAGCCAATCTGCCGAGGCGCCGCGGGCGGAGGCGACGAAAATGGTCTGTCCTCTCCGTTCATAGACCAGCGGCGTGACCCTGCGCAAACCGGATTTCCTGCCGGTGGTCGTGAGCAGCAGCACAAATCTGCCAACCAGCGGTCCCAGCCCGACGGCATAAGCGATCCGGGGTCCGAAGTGGAATAGACGCCAGAGCAAGCGGGTTAACTTCATGGGAACTCCATGGCAGATCAGCAGAAGATGTTCTTCCAGCGAGGTTGTGTGCCCCAGGATTGTAAGGACTGCAGGAAAAGTGGCAACTGGCGGTAAAATAATACCATGAATATCCTTGTCCTTGGCATTGGCCAATCCCTGCGCGGGGATGACTCCGCCGGGTTGCAGGCCGTCCGCATGTGGCAGCACGACCATCCGGAAACCGCTCAAAAGGTGCAGGTGGAGCTATCCGAGCTGCCGGGCCTGGGCTTGCTTGACCGGCTGGAGGGTAAGGATGCAGCCATCCTGGTGGACGCTCTGCACACCTCTGAAGCTCCGGGCACGCTCCACCGCCTGGGTCCGGATGACCTGGCTGCCTTTACAACGGACGCGCAGTCTGCGCATGGTTGGGGCGTGGCCGAAACGCTGGTGCTTGGACGTTCCCTTTACCCTGGGTTGGCAGAGTGCCGCATCACCCTGATTGGCATCGTTGGCAGTCATTTTGGGCTGGGGACGGGGCTTGATCCGGCGTTGCAGGCTGCGCTTCCGCAGGCCGCCGCCATGATTGAAACGGAAGTACAGGGTTTGCTGGAACGATGAAACCCGGACGCCAACCCTGGATGCGTATAGTAATTGCTGGTTTATTCCTGTTATTGCTCTCCAGCCTCCTGGTTGGTTGCCAGGCCAACTCCATCGGGGTGACATTCTCCGCCTCTCCAATTCCCCCTTCTCCCACGCTTTCCCCCTCCCTTTCTGTCCTGCTGCCATCTGCCACCTCTCTCCCGGCGGCCGTGCAGCTACGTCTGGCCACTCCCGCGCCGGATCTCAGCCGGTTGGATGAGCCACCCCTGCCCCCCGACCCGACCCAGCTCGAAAAAGGCCGCCACCTGTTCTGGCTGAACTGCATGACCTGTCATGGTGACAAAGGCCAGGGCTTGACTGACGAGTTCCGCAGCCTGTACGTGGAGGATGCCAACTGCTGGGCGCGCGGCTGTCATGCCGGTCATAATGGTGACCAGGGCTTTCCGATCCCGCGCGTGGTTCCGGCGATCATCTCCTCCAGCGGTGAACTGCCGCCCTTCGCCACTGCACAGGAACTCTTTCAGTATTTGCGCTCCACCCACCCGCCCCAGAATCCCGGCTTCATGCCGGACGAGGATTATTGGGCCCTCACGGCTTACCTGCTCGATCAGAATGGCCGCCTGCCAGTTGGAGAAGTGCTCGGTTCGCAGAAATAAAAAGCGGAAGCTGCCTCAGCCTCCTCTTTCCCTTTTTCCATACAAATTACGAAAAACCAATTGCGAATAACCAATTACGAATAACAATTAACGATTAACAAATAACTAATAACGAATAACGCCTTACTCTTTCATTTCTTCCTTCGGCAATCCGATCTGGATCATTCCCTCCACCACGCGCACAGGGTAGGACGGGATATCCACCACCGGCGGCAGGGAGGTGACCTTGCCGGTGCGAATGTCGAAGCGTCCCCCATGCCTGGGACAGATGATCTCGTAATCTTCGATCTCCCCATCCCCGACCGGGCCATTATCATGCGTACATACATCCCCGATCGCAAAGAACCTGCCGGCCAGGTTGAAGATTACGATTGATTTACCTTCCACTTCGATAAAAATGCGCTCCCCGTCCGGCACATCATTGGTCGGGGTGATTTCGACATATTCAACCTGGTCTGGATCAAGAATGGCGTAATTAAACATAGTCATATCGTCTTGAGTCTCACAATCTAGAGTCTCATTGTCTTGAGTCTCAGAGTCTTGTAGTCAGACAACTTTAGTGATGGTCAAATTTCATTCTATCAGAAGATAAGACTATCAGACCATCAGACTACCGGACTATTCGACTAATTCATCACTTGCCTCGCCCAACCCATACAAACCCGCCTTGAGCACCTTCAGGGAAAGCAACGCACATTTCAATCGTACCGGGCCAAGCTCTATCCCCAGGAGATCCAACAAATCCTGCTTGGAGATCTTTTTCACTTCTTCCACGGGCTTGCCGATAATGGATTCGATCAACAGGTCAGCCGAGGCTTGCGAGATGGCACAGCCTTTGCCGTCGAAACGTCCATCCGTCAACTTGCCGTCTCTGTCCACGCGCAAGGTGATCTCGATATGGTCTCCACATAGAGGGTTGTCATCCTCGAAGTGGATATCATTCGGGTCCAGGTGGCCGCGGTACTGCGGGTTCTTATAATGGTCAATGATTAATTCACGATAAAGGTCATCCATAAGTCCACTCCTGTCATTGCGAGGAGCGTTCTTCGCGACGAAGCAATCTCTTGAAAAGAGCAGATTGCTTCGCCAAAGTACGGCTCGCAATGACAGATTTTATCCAAATATTTTCTTAACCTCGTAAATCCCGTCCACCAGCTTGTCCACTTCTTCTTTCAGGCTGTATATATAGAAGCTGGCGCGGGCGGTGGCGGTGATGCCAAATTTCTCGTGCAGAGGCTGGGCGCAGTGATGACCGGCGCGTATCGCAACACCGTAGCGGTCGACGATCTGGGCAATATCATGCGGGTGGACGCCCTCCAGTGTGAAGGCTGCCACCCCGCCCTTTTTGTCAGCGGGCGGACCGAAGACTCTCAAGCCCGGGATTTCCTCGAGCCGTTCCAAAGCATAGCCGATCATCTCCTGCTCATGGGCAGCCACAGCTTCCATGCCGACCCTGTTCAGGTATTCCACGGCTGCGCCAAAGCCAACTGCCTCGGCGATGGCCGGGGTGCCGGCTTCGAACTTGTGCGGCAGGCTGTTCGGGGTGAACGAGTGCAGGTGGACAGTCTTGATCATTTCGCCGCCGCCCAGGAATGGTGGCATGTTTTCCAACAGGGCTTTCCGTCCGTAGAATGCCCCGATTCCGGTTGGACCAAGCATTTTGTGCGCCGAAAAAGCCAGGAAATCCACGTCCAGAGCCTGCACATCCACCGGCAGGTGCGGTACGGACTGGGCTCCATCCACCAGGACAATGGCTCCGGCTGCGTGCGCCAGGCGAGCCATCTCAGCCACCGGATTGATCGTCCCCAGTACGTTGGACATGCCTGAAAAGGCCACCAGTTTCGGACCATGGGCCAGCAGGCGCTGATAGACCTCCAGGTCCAGCAGGCCTTTGTCCGTCACCGGGACAAATTCCAGCTCCACGCCGCGCTCCGAGGCCAGCATGTGCCAGGGTACCAGGTTGGAATGGTGTTCCATCTCGGTCAGGATGATCCGATCGCCAGCCTTCAGATTGGCACGCGCCCAGGTATAAGCCACCAGGTTGATCAACTCGGTGGCGTTGCGGGTAAAGATGATCTGCTCGGGAGAAGAGGCGTTGATGAATTTCGCCACGGTTGCCCGCGCCCCTTCATACATGGCTGTGGCCTCTTCCGCCAGGGTATGCACGCCGCGGTGAACGTTGGCGTTGTTGGTGCGGTAATACTTCTCCATGGCGTCTAGCACCAGGAGCGGTTTCTGGGTGGTGGCAGTGGAATCAAGATAGACCAGCGGGATTCCTGGGCGAATTTCCCGCTCGAAGATGGGAAAATCTTTGCGGAGAGAAAGGACGTCAAGGGTCATAGTAAGTGTTCCAGTGTCATGTGCTTCAGTATCAAGTGTCAGGAATACATCGCACGTGATGCCACGTCATGATGTACGGGGACACATGACACCGGAAAACGTGACACTTTAATATTCCAGGATTTCCTTGTTGCCTAATTTCTTCTGGGTACCCAGCGGGCGGATATGTTCTGAATTGACCGGATACCAGAGAATGCGGTCCGGCACCATCCAGCCATCCGTCAGGTAGACATTGGTGCGGAACTGTACGGCTACCATCTTGCTGTCCACTTGAACAACAATTCCTTTTAACCAGCCGCGCACACGCTCGCTGTTTTTTTCGTGGTCACAAAAGACCTCAACGGTGCCACCTACTTCAAAATCATGTTCTGCGCCTGGTGAACGCATGAAGGAAAATTGTGCCATTGGGCCTCCCCGGGAGATTTTCTTGGGTTTATTGTAGCGAGGACTAACGGTTTTGGCAAGCGGTTTAACTGTCATACCGCGGCCGTCTTTTCATGGATCGCCTGCTGGAAGCGGGCGCGTACACCTTCAAATGGGATGCGTTGCATAATGGGATCGAAAAATCCTTCCACGATCAGTCGTTCGGCTTCCTTCTCCGGAATACCGCGCGACTTGAGATAGAACAGAGGCTCCTGTTCGAGTTTGCCGACTGTCGCACCGTGCGTGCAGCGGACATCATCGGCCAATATTTCCAGCCCAGGGATGGAGTCGGCTCGTGCCTCCGGGCTGAGGATGAGGTTCCGGTTGGCTTGGTAGCCATCCGTCTTCTGGGCACCCGGGGCTACGTAGATCATGCCCTGCCAGACCGACCGGCTGCGACCTTTGAGCGCGCCTTTGAACAACAGGTCGCTGGTGGTATGCCGGGCCAAATGGTTTTGCTGCGTATCATGGTCCAGGTGCTGGTCACCATCGGCAAAATAAAATCCGGACATCCTTCCCGTCGCGCCATCCCCCACCAGGTCCAACTCCGAGAAGTTTTTCGTCAAATGCGATCCGACTGCTCCGAAGATCCAGTCGACGCTGGCATTGGCTCCCACGCTGATCCGCTCGTGGCTGAAATTCCATATATGCCGTCCCCAGGACTGCAGCTCTACAAACTTCAGGCTGGCACCGTCGCTGACTTTGATCTCAACGATCCCGGCATGAATGGAAGCCTGGCTTTCATCCGGTGAAGCCAACTCGTGCACATAAGTCACCGAAGCGCCTTCGTCCACCCATATCAGCAGGTGTGAGAAATGCGCCAGACCTGCACCGGGTCCCCACAGCAGGCTGTTCAAAGGCTCTTCGACCTTCAACCCTTTGGGGACGTACAGGACAACCCCGTTCTGCGAAAAGGCTCCGGCCAGGGCGGCAAACTTGCCTTCTTCCGGGCGGACCAGTTCACCCGCCATGTGGGCCACCAGGTCGGGTTTTTCCATTTCTGCGCTGCGCAGGCTGGTAAAGAAGACATCCTTCCGTGCCAGTTCGGGGTCGAGCGAGGCCCTTGATCCTCCCGGCATCAGGATCACCTGTCCACCATGCCGCTCTGCAGTCAGGGGACGCAGCAGGTTTTCGGGGACGGGTGCCAGTTCCCGGAAAGCTTCTGATGCAGGCAGGTGGAAAGATTCCGCCGGCAGTTCGCGCAGATCGGTCCGCCGCCAGGCTTCCTCCTTGATGCCCGGCATTGCCAGACGGGAATAGATCTCCCAGGCATGTGTGCGATAAGACTTCAGGGCAGCCTCCGCTGGCAGCATGTCAGCGCTGAAGGTAAACTCCCTGGCAGCCGGTTGCGGCTGGCGGGTGCGGGTGATGACAACTCTGGGTTTCTCTTCCATCCTTACCCTATCGATCCTTCCATCTGTAATTGGATCAGCCGGTTCATCTCGACGGCATATTCCATCGGCAATTCCTTGACGAGCGGCTCAATGAAACCGGAGACAACCATAGTGGTGGCAGCCTCCTGGCTCAGGCCGCGACTCATCAGGTAGAACAACTGCTCCTCCCCAACTTTCGAGACCGAAGCTTCGTGGCCGATGGATACGTCATCTTCGTCGATTTCGATGGTCGGGTACGTATCAGTGCGGGACTGCGGGTCTAGCAGAAGCGCGTCGCAAACCACGTTGGACTTTGAACCCTTGGCGCCCTTGTGGACCTTGAGCAGGCCGCGGAAAGAGGCCTGTCCACCGCCCTTGCTGATCGACTTGGAGGTGACTTTGCTGGTGGTGTTTGGGGCAAAATGCAGCATCTTTGAGCCCGCATCCTGGATCTGTCCTGGCCCGGCGAAAGCCATTGAGAGCATCTCGCCATGCGCACCCGGCTCCATCAGGTAACAGGATGGATATTTCATCGTGAGCTTCGAACCGAGGTTGGCATCCACCCACTCATGCGTGGCGTTGCCATAGACCTTGGCCCGCTGGGTCACCAGGTTGTAGACGTTGGTCGACCAATTCTGGATGGTCGAATAGCGCGAACGCGCCCCGCGCTTGACGATGATCTCGATCACGCCGGAGTGGAAGGAGTTGGTGGTGTATTGAGGTGCGGTGCAGCCTTCCACGTAATGCACGGATGCATCTTCATCGACGATGATGAGCGTCCGCTCAAACTGTCCGACGTTGGCGGTATTCAGCCTGAAGTAGGCCTGCAGCGGCAGGTCCACCTTCACGCCTTTTGGCACGTAGACGAACGAGCCACCCGACCAGACGGCCGAGTTCAGCGCGGCAAACTTGTTATCCTCGATCGGGATGACAGTCCCAAAATACTCACGGAACAGGTCCGGGTGCTGGCGCAGGCCATCTTCGATCGACAGGAAGATCACGCCCTGCTTTTCGAGATGCTCCAGGATGGAATGATAGACCATTTCGGATTCATATTGCGCACCCACGCCTGCCAGGAACTTGCGCTCGGCTTCGGGAATCCCAAGTTTGTCGAAGGTGTTCTTGATGGTATCCGGGACTTCATCCCAGGACCGTTTCGATCCTTCGGTGGGCTTTACATAGTAAAAGATATCGTCCAGGTGCAGCCCGGAAATGTCCGGTCCCCATGTCGGCATGGGGCGGGCCAGGAAATGCTCCAACGCCTTCAGGCGAAAAGCCAACATCCACTCCGGCTCGCCCTTCATCCGGGAGATATTCTCCACCACTTCCCGGTTCAAGCCCTTTTGGGATTTGAAGAAGTAGTTTTCTTCGTCGTGAAAGCCGTATTTATACTGACCGATATCTGCCAAAATCTTCGCGTCTTCGCTCATATTTCACCAATAATCCTGCTACGTTAACACGCTGGCACGTCCGCACGTAGGAACATGAAAACGTGCCAACCTGTGAACGCAATTTTCAGACTAGGCCTTTTCCTCTTCGTATTTCTCGCGCACCCAATCGTAGCCCTGCTCCTCGAGATGTAGGGCCAGGTCCGGACCCCCGGATTCAACCACGCGTCCGTCCAGCATGATGTGGACAAACTGTGGCTTGATGTAATTCAGCAGGCGCTGGTAATGCGTGATGACCAGTGTGCCCAGGTTTGGACCGGTAAGCGCATTCACACCATCGGCAACGATCCGTAAAGCGTCGATGTCCAGGCCTGAATCTGTCTCATCCAAAATAGCGATCTCAGGTTTGAGTGCCGCCATCTGCAGGATCTCGGCGCGCTTCTTCTCTCCACCCGAGAATCCATCATTCAGGTAACGCCCGGCAAAGGTCGAATCCATCTTCAGCATTTCCATCTCGTGCTTGAGCATGTTGCGGAATTCCAGGATGGGTATGCCCTTATCCTGTGGGTCCTGGGCATGCCGGCGGGCGTTGACCGCGCTGCGCAGGAAATTTGCCACAGTCACCCCCGGAATGGCCACCGGGTACTGGAATGCCAGGAACAAGCCCATGCGTGAACGTTCGTCCGCCTGTAACTTGAGAATGTTCAACCCCTTGAACCAGACTTCCCCGGCCGTTACCGTATAAGACGGATGGCCCATCAGGGTATATGCCAGCGTGGACTTGCCGGTGCCGTTGGGGCCCATGATGGCATGGGTTTCGCCCTGCTTTACCGCCAGGTCGACCCCTTTGAGGATCTCCTTGCCTTCGATGCTGACGTGCAGATTCTGGATGACCAACTCGGACATAAAAACTCCTATTACTTTTAAGTCATGAAAAAGCATTATAGCAAGAAAACGGAAAAATGTCAATATTTATCATATTTTTCTAGTTTATTAAGGATTTACAAACCGGACAGCCACCCTGTTAAGGCCACCATGAGAGGCCGGGTGACTGTCTTTAAATGACGGGTTGGATTGCTTTCCGGGTTAAGGACACCCTGATCCTGCCTCCTTGACCCGGATGGAAAAGCTAAGTCTCAACTTACTTCAGGTGAATTACTACATTCCCAGCACTCAGCAATTTGGCGGGAACTGTCTTGTAGGCCGCGCCATTCTTGTTCCAGACCGTCAGGGCGAACGAATCGCTATTGGCGCCGGAGCTCTTGTTGGTATCGACCACCACGGCCTTGAAGGTGGCGGCAAAATCACTGTAAAGCCCTGCGCCGCCAAAGGTGCGGATCACCTGGATGGTGCATTTGCCCTGCAACGTAGCCGTGAGGGGATATTTCGTGCCGGTTATTTGCAGTGCCGTCAATTGAGTGCTCCGGATGATGTAAACTGCCGGGATGCCGTTGAATGCGCCGCGGTAGACATACACCAGTTGCCCCATTGGGTTTCCCTTGGAGTCATAGCGGGAAATGAAACTGAAACTGCCGGATAAACCGTTGGGGTCTTTGATCCACCCACCGCCGGTGGCAAACTTGCCGGAGTTCTGATAAAAGCTGACGGCTGCAGATTGGGCATCGGGAGCAGTGTAATATTGGTTCGCTCCGCCAGTATTCCCGGCCACCAGGCGGGCGATCACACAATAGGAGCCTTCACTGGTGGATTTATAGGTGGCATTGGCCGTGCCGATTCCATCGCCATAGGTGGGCGCGTCACTCACCCGGGAATAAATCGGCGCGATCGTGGTGCTGGTCCCACAGGTGGCTTCCGGGTAAAGGTTGAATTGGACCCACATCCTGGTGATATCGCCAATGGTGGCCTTGGGCCTGGTTTCAGGGTTTGCTGCTGTGGTTGGATAACCGCTTGCGGCGCTGTCCCAGACGGTGATGCGCAGGTTCAGGGCGGTATTGACCTGGGCCAGGCTATCTCCCGAATACTCCAGGTAGGTATCTTCCTGTAGAACGGTGAAACTTCCATTGACGTAGGTAAGGTCGTAATTGCCATCAGCGCCACCCGAACAGGTGATGGCGTTATTGTATACCCCGGCCGGGTCGCCGACTTTGCGCGTGGTGGAGCATGTGGGTGCCCTATCAATGACAGATGGCGTATCCGTCCATTTGAAACTGGAGTAATTGAAAGTGAGTGGCGGATTGGCGTCGCTGTACTGGGCCGACTTGCCATCCGCGCTGACTGTCAGCGTGGCTTTTTCGATGCTGAAGCTCTGATTGCCACCATTGGCAGCGGAGGAGCTGCTGCCTGTCGGTGCATGTGCATTCAGGGTGCAGGTTCCCACGCCAACAAAGTCGACGGTTAGTTTATCCGCCTCCACCGTGCAGATTGCAGCCGTGGAGGACGTGACCCAGGGACTACCCGCGTAGCTCCCCGTGAATGTCGCTTTGAAGCTTCCGCCGTAAACTGCGCGGGTAGGGATATTGTTGATGCTGATCCAACTGCTCCCGGCAGTCAACGTGGCTGTGTCGGACGAAGCTGCATAGTATGGGCTGCTCAGGTCGAGTGTATCGGAAACGCTCTGACCGAAAAGGGCAGTCAGGTGCAGGCTGCCCGTTGTGGGTGTTATCACCGACCAGGTCGCCTTACCGGCATAATCCGTCACCGCCAGTTCGGTCACCTGCGTACCGCTGCCGCCAGCATAAGTGAGGGCCACATTTTTTCCGCTCAGCGGCACATCCGTGCTTTTCAAGGTGGCGGTAAACTGCACAGCTGCGCCGGGTGGTGCGACCGATGTCATCGGGTTCGAGCACCAACTCACTGGTCCCCTGGAGGATCTCGAATGAGGTACTGGTGACGGCTGGTGAATAGATATCATTCCCTGCATAGGCCGCCTCCAGGTTGTATATCCCCGGATCCGCCGCCAGGTAAAAACCAACGCCAGCCTTGCCTCCGCTGCCGGTGACTGCCAGACGGCTCATTCCGCTCAGGCTGAAAGTTATCGGCAACCCGTCAACGGTGTTGCCAGCACTATTTTTTGCTGTGACCGTGAACGACTGCTGGCTGCCGTACGTTCCATCGCTGGCCGGTGAGTTGAATTCCAATGTGACCGGAGTCTGGCCCAACGGCAGGGCGCCCGGATCCTCGGCGGCGCGGTAGAAAGCCCCCTGGTTGGTCATCATGGTCACCAGCCCCACGCCATTCGTGGCTTCGACCACGAAACGCAGGTTGCTAACGGGTGTACCGGCACCAAGGGAGAGGTTGCCTTTCCAAAGACGCGAGTCTTTATCATCCCCCAACTCTTCCATAATTTGCTGCTGCAGTGGCAGGTAATGCCATGTTCCGGAGTTCAGGCCATTTTCGTATGTATAGACGACCCAGGCTTCCTGGATGCCTGCCGAGGGGTCACCTGTGACCATCGCTTCAATGCTGACAGAACCATCCGGGTTGATTGAGCTGCTGATATGGGTTATATCAGGCGGGGCAGCCAGAGCCGGAACATTGCTCATGGGCGGGTACTTGGAAGTTGGGTCATGCGAGCTTGCTGAGTAGCTTTCAAATTGATTACTGTAATACAACCGGAAGTTCATGCTGTTGAACTTCCGCATGGTTCCGCTGATGGAGGCTGGCGCCGAGGAGCGATATTGGGCCGGCTCAAGCGCCAGACGAGTGGCTCCGTTGGAAGCGTCCAGGGCATCAAAATAGTTGATGTTCCACGGGCGGATCGGGTAGAAGACATCCGAGAAGAATGGCATGTGCGGGGCGCGCAGATCTTCGGTGGCCGCGCCGGTAAGCGGTAAGATACCGGCCAGATCGGAGTAAGAGCCGCCGCGCCAGCCCACCCCACGCAGAACATAACCATCCTCCGGTGAGGTCACATTGACCATGTCCAAAGGCAGCACCGGTTCGGCCGGGTTTGTCACCACACCATCCGGCCCGGAGTAATAGAAGGCATTTACTGGCGATCCACTCCCATCGGCTGAGGTCAGTACCACAGTTTGGCCGGTGAGCTCAGGTGTGACCGTTAGATCGAAGTATTTCAATGCGAGGGTGCTGCCGGGGGCAGTGTCAAATGTCGTGGTATCGCCTGACTTTACAACCGAGCTGTCCGTTGGAGCCGGAATGCGTCCGGCAAGATTGAACTGCATCATCGGCAGGCCAAAGAGCGTGGCTTCGAGCACGGTCTTCTCATGAATGCCGCGCATCACCGGGGTGGCGGCCAGGTAGGCTTGTTTGGCCTGGACCAGGGCATTCCCCACGGCGACCGGCCCGCTGCCGTAGCGCAGTTGTTTGGTAAATTCCAGGTAAAGTCGTTCCGAATATTCGATGAAATCTGTATCGCCGTACTGGTAGCCGGTGCCGCCGATGAAGGTGGCCCCCTTGGCGGCGAAGACCTGCGGCCAGTCAGGTTCCTGGGTCACGCCGGGTACATCATCGGCGTTGACGATGTTGTAGCCCGAGTGGCAGCCGGCGCTGTAGACCAGGCTGTTGGTCAGGTCGGTGCTGGAATTGAGCACCTCTTCGGAGGTCATGCGAGTCTGGTAATCGGCTGCCAGGGCGCTGGTGGCAGAGAAATGTCCGGCCAGGAAATTGATGTCGTGCCGGCTGCCGAGGAAGTTCTGGCGCAGCTGGTCAGCCGTCCAGGATTCCGCCGGGGCGAGGTCTTTTGCAGCGATGAGCGTATTCACGGATGAGGTACCCAGGCTGCCGGACAACTGCCCGGCCACCGCGTCGGCATCATCAGCCAGGAAATCATAGCCGGTCACCAGAGCATTATTTGGCGAGACCACACCATTGCTGGTTCCAAGATAGGCGTCCAGGATATGGCCAATATCTGAAGCCGTTTCCACCAGCCGGCCAACGGGCAGGTCTGGGATGGGGAATGTGCCGGATTTCATGGAGATCTCGTTTGAAGAACCGTAGAGATCCTGCGTGAGGATGTAGCCCGATTTCAGGCTGGCCTGGGAGGTGGTGTCATCCAGTACCGGAGGTGAGAAATCGATCTCGCTGGCAAGCAGGGCATTGTCGGAATAACGGAAGTATGGAATGGCATGGTCGTTGCCGACCAGGACGATGTACTCCAAGTCCGGGTTGTTGTTGCGAAAGGCAACTACCAGACTTTTGATCGCCTCCGCCTGCAGGTTCATCGCATAAACACAAGCCCGATTGGACTCTGCCTGCGCCTGAACCGAGGCTTGATTGACCCTGTCATCCAGGCCTATATCCAGAACATATCCATCCGTACGGGCAGCTAGGTCCGCTAGTTTGGTCGTCAGTGCCGCCTCTTCTGCGGCAGTGAGACTCTTATCGGGAGCCGAGCCTTCAGTTTTGCCCAGGTTGGTCAGAATCAGGGTGTGATATGCGCCTGCGGGTGTATCAGTGTTGGAAGGGGGGAGCAGCGGGTCCACTGAGCCGCAGGAACCGCTCAACATGAGCACCTGCAATCGGAACGGAAGATCGGAGTAGAATGCCCCGTTCCGGCCGCGCACTCGCACGTAAAAGTCTTCGCTCTGCGTCCAGGTGTTGACGATGATGCCCTCGCCCTGGGTGCCGTCGTGCGCCGAGACCGTGATCAGGCTGCGGGTTTGGGCGCCGGAGAAGGTATCCGGAGAGAAGGTATCCGGACTGAAGGTATCGGGAGAGAAAGTATCCGGGGAGAAGGTATCGGGAGAGAAAGTGTCCGGGGAGAAGGTATCGGGAGAGAAGGTATCCGGGGAGAAGGTATCCGGGCTGAACGTATCCGGGGAGAAGGTGTCCGGGCTGAACGTATCCGGGGAGAAGGTATCCGGGCTGAACGTGTCCGGGGAGAAGGTATCCGGGCTGAACGTGTCCGGGGAGAAGGTATCCGGGCTGAAGGTATCGGGAGAGAAGGTGTCCGGTGAAAATGTATCCGGAGCGAACTCGGCGCTGAGCTTGGTCAGGTCCTGGCTGGAAGTCAGGTTCTTGAAAGCCTCGGCAATGTCCTTGTAAAGTGCCAGGTCATAGTTGGCTGGCAGTTCGGTCAGCGTGATCAACAGCTTGCTGTCAGGTTTGACCGCGAACTTGTACCAGAGCGATTGGCCCTGCCGGTCGATGTAGGCTTTCAAATCGATTGAAGAAACATCCGGCTGCACGGTGGTCCAGGACTCGTCGGTGGCTTCGGTCCAGTTGATATTGAGCGCCGGGACTTCATACGCGCCGATGTCCACGCTGCCGATGGAAATTCGCGGCCTGCCGGCCAGGTCCCGGGAGATGTACTCCTCGATAATGCCGTCCTCATCCAGGTCGAATCGATCAGCTGGCAGGTACGCGGGGATCCCAGCGTCCACTCCGGGGGAGCTGCGAGAGATGCGGAAATCGGAAAGCTGCTCATTGACGAATTGCGGATTGTCGGTGCTCACGGCTGTGCAGGTGGCGCCCGCTGGGCAGCCGTCCTGCAGGAAGCTGTTCGTCACTGTTGTGGCCGAGTTAATCGAAGTCCCGGCGTGGGCATAGACGATCGTGTTGGCGATCGTCAATTGGTTTTCATTATAGATGGCGGTACCCGGATGGGCAGAGTCATTTTGCACCAGGGTGGCATTCACCAAGCTGATCTCGGAACCATTTTCCAGCGACATGCCGCCACCCTGCCAGGAAGAATTGTGGGTAAGCAGGAGGTTGGTGAAGTGGGCAACTGCGGAGTCCGTTCGGACGCCCCCACCAAAACCACCTGACGAGGCCTGGTTACTGTCAACGGTCAAGTTGACGAAGTCAGCTGAGGTGGTATTAACCAGCTCGATACCCCCACCTCCAGACTCTCCGATATTTTCAGACAAAGTCGTACCAACGATTGAAATGCTGCCTTCAGCATACACTCCGCCTCCCTGTGTATATGCATGGTTGGTATTAATGCTCCCGCCTTTTATGGAGGCGGAGCCTGCTGAGGCAATGAAAATGCCGCCACCGTTGCCGCCAACCAGGCCATTCTTCACCTGGGAGTTACGCATATCCAGGTTTCCGCCATTGACATAAATGCCGGCACCATCGGAAGCATTATTGCCGTCAATAAGGGAATCCGACAGGCTCAGATTCCCGTCGTTAATATAAAGTCCTCCGCCACCGGAGTTACCCTCGTTGCTTTGAAAGGTGACATTAATCAACTGGGGATTGCCACCGGAGCTGTACATCCCTCCGCCGTAAGTAGTTGTATTGGAGATGAATTTCACCCGCGTCAGGATCGGGCTGCCAGGATTATCGTAGTCTCCATCATTAAACAACCCGCCGCCCTTAGGGTTGTATGTCAGAGGTCCGCCATTAGAGGAAATGGTGACATCCGTGATGGTCGGGCTGCTGCCGAAGAGGTAGATGCCGGCCCCGCCGCCATTGGTTGCATTCCCGGTAATCACCAGGTTGCTGAGCGTGGGGCTGCCATTTGTAATGGTTATCCCGCCTCCGAATTGGGGGCCATCTCCAAAGGCATATCCGTTGGTGATGGTAAACCCATCCAGCACGGCAGTCGAATCCGTCCCATCTGCGGTAACCACGTGCATGCTATCTTCCACGTAGTTCTCGTGGCCGGCAAGGGAACCATTCAGGGTGGTCTGGTAATAGGTGGGATCATGGTCATCAGGAGTGGAAGACGGATCACCACTGAACCCGCCCAGCACTTTCAGGTTGTTGCGCAAGGTGAAGGAGGCAAAATAGTTATTGTCGGCAGTGGGATAATATGTACCGGCTGCCACGCGAATTTCCGTGCAGTCAGTGTCAGCCAGGGCTGGTTGAAGGTCAGGGTAAGGACTCTCCCAACTCGAGCCATCTCCTGATACGCCCTGCCGCACATAGCAAAGCGGGCCGGCTGCCAGGGCATGCTGTACATTCCCGCTGCCGGCGAACAGCCCCATAAGTACTGCCAGAATAAGCATGAGTGATAATGACTTCTGGTTCATTGTAATTCCTCCCGGGATTGACCCTTTATATCTGACCTGATATCAGTTGTGGATCGTGCGCTGATTCAGGAACAAATCATAACCCATTTATCGGTAAGTGCATATGCAGCTGCCTCATTAAAACTCATCTTGCGGCCTTCCTCCAGCTTTTCGGCCGCGGCCTGTTCGCCCAGTTTCTGGCGGGCAGTTTCCAAGCCTTTGTCAAGTATTTGCTGCTCAGCACCCGAACGCCGTGCCCCGCTGGCTCCGCTCAATGCCTCGGCAGCACCGGCCAGGCGCATGGCCCGCTCCGCCTGATCCTGCAAGGCCACCAGGCAGCCCATATCTTCCAAAAGATAGGCCATGGCCAGGCGGTCGTTATATTCCCGGATGATCTTCAGGCTCTCCCGGTAACGGGCCTCCGCCTGCTGGTAGTCTCCCTGGCCGCGCGCCAGGTTGCCCAGGTTGTTGAGTGAGTTGGCCACCACCCACATGTCGCCCACTTCCCGGCGCAGGGCCAGACCCTGCTCGTGCAGTTGCCGGGCTTCGTCATATTTCCCCTGGTCAATGGCCACATTGCCCAGGTTGTTAAGCGATACGGCAATGGCCCACTTGTCGCCCAAGGTACGCCGCAGGGTGAGCGCCTGCTCGTTAAGCTGGCGGGCTTCGTCATAGCGGCCCTGCATGCGCGCCAGGATGCCCAGGTTGCTGAGCAGGCTGGCCGTCCGGGAGTGATCGCCCAGTTCCCGGCTGAGAGCCATGGCGCTTTGATAGAGCTCTTCAGCTGCCTGGAAATCGCGCTGGTGGGTGGCCGTGGTGCCCCGGAAATGCAGCACCTGGGCGATGCCGGCCCGGTCACCCAGGGCGGTGAAGATCTCCCTGGATCGCTCCAATTTCTCCATGGCTTCTGCATACCGGCCGCGCTTGCGGTCCAGTTCTGCCATGACTGCCAGGCAGTGCGCCTGTTCGGCTCGTTTACCGCTGCGTTCCGATTGGTCGAGCGCCTGCCCGTAGGCCGTGGCTGCCTCCTCCCAGAGACCGATCAGCTCATGGACCTGGCCGAGTTTAATCAGCACCGCCGGGCGTTCTTCCACAGGCAGGAGGGGCAGGGCGCGCTGGTAATAATCCAGGGCGGTATCGTTGGCATAACGACGTTGGGCAGCGGCACCGGCCTTCACCAGGTACTGGCGTTTCTTGGGCAGGTTCTCGCTGCGATCATAATGGTAGGCCAGTTGGTCCAGAATCGTTTCAACTCCCTCTCCAGCCCGGGCTTCCAGGAAAACGGCATACTGCTCGTGCAGGTGAGCCCGCGTGATGTGGGTCAGCAGCTCGTAAGCAACATCGTGTGTGATCAGGTGCTTGAAGAGGTAAGTCAGCTCGGGTTCCGGGGTGTCCAACGGGGTCAGGTCGAGAGTGGAAAGGTTTTCGAGATCGGATTTTACCTTCGTCTGCTCGCCCAACCCGGGATAGTATCCCACCAGGTGCTCGAAACGGAAGACGCGCCCCAGCACGCTGGAGATCTTGATGGTCAGTTGCTGGCTGGCGGCCAGCTGGTCGATCCGGCTGATCACCAGGTTGTTCAGGCTGGTGGGTAGATCTAATTTTTCGAGGATGGCCGGGTCACGCAGGTCCAGGTCGCGATCATGCAGGTAATTGATCAACTCCTCGGCATAAAAGGGATTTCCCTGGGCCCGGGCGATGACCCGCCCAAGCAGTCCTTTCGGCACTGCCCCGCGCCATTCCGGGTAAAGCTGGGCCATCTTGGCACGCTGCGCTTGTTCGATCTGGGAAGGTGTGAGCTCGGTCAAGCGTAAGCAGGTGAAATAGGGCAGAGATTCCAATCCGGCCAGGTCCATTTTCACCTGGCCGTTCTCGAAGCCGGCTGCTGGGACAGTGGCAAATTCCGGCGGGCGATAAGCCAGGATCACCACTACAGGCAATTCGGGAATGGCCCGCACGATCCGCTCCAGCAGGTCACGCGATGCAGAGTCAATCCAATGAAGATCTTCCAGCACCAACAAAAGACCGCCGCCGTCTTTCCCGGCTTCACGGGCACGGAATCGCAGGCAGTCCAATAGCAAGGCTTCAAGGGCAGTGCAACGGTGCTTGGGTTCAAGTGCCTGTGTAAAGTCGTTCTCCGGGATGGGCAGGCCAAGCAGTTCACCCAGCAGTGGCAGGGCCTCGAAACGATCGGGTGCGCTGTCTTCGACTTCACCCTCCAGGCTGCGGACTTGGCGGCGCAGCGGAGCTTCAGGATCAAGGTCGAAGAACCCCGACAAGATCGGTTTCCAGACCAGGTAAGGGGTCTGGGTGCCATCCGACTGGCAGGCACCGCCATAACCTTCAAGCCCTCTGGCGCGCCCCAGGCGGATCACTTCAGCCACCAGGCGGCTTTTGCCCATGCCCGGTTCGGCGGTGATCCCAACCACCTGGCCCTGGCTTTTCAGCACCAGGTCGATCTTTTCGGCGACTGTCTTCAGCTCGGCTTCCCGGCCGACCATCGGCAGTGCGTATGAGGGTTCCTGCAGGCGGATCGCCCGGTGCTTTTGAAGTCCGGTGATGGCGAATACCGGCACAGGTTCCGCCTTGCCTTTCAAATCGATGGGCGGACGCGGCTCAAAGAAGAAGCCTTCCGAAGGCAGCCCGGTGCCGCCGGCTGAATCTGGGGAGAGTTCCTTATGCACCCTGCGGCTGATCAGCACCTCTCCGGGCGCAGCCCGGCCCATCAGGCGGGCAGCCAGGTTGACGTCATCCCCCAGCGCACCGTACGATCGGCGGGTTTTGCCTCCATATTCCCCGGCGCGCATGGTTCCACGCGCCATGCCGAGCTGGATGCTTGCTCCTTCCGCCAGTCCTGTCTTCATCGTGCTCAATTGGAGTGCTGCCAGCGCTGCCCGGCGGGCATCATCCTCGTGGCTGACGATTCCCCCAAATGAAATATACAGGTAGCTGCCCTTGTCACCCACGGTGATTTCCAGCAGGTTTCCCCCTGTGGGGTTGAGCAGGTTCTGCACGGCATGGATATATTCGTTCAGCCGCTTCCCGGCCTGTGGGTCATGGTCATAATCGATGCCGCTGAATTGCAGGAAGACTGCCACGGTCGGGCGCAACTCGGTCAGGAATTCCCCCATGCCGGCCTGGAGACGTTGGGCCACCGCTTGATGTACCCAAGGGCGAACCTGTGCTTCCGTGAGTTGACCCGGCAATAATTCCGGCCAGGGATTTGGAGCGGCGGGAGTCTTCAAGGCCCGCCAGTACCGCGAAACGCTGCCCCGTGTCTGCCGAGCGCCATTCGGCAATCTCCACTTTGTCACCCAGTCCCTTTACTGTTGACTCATCCAACAGAATTTCCCCACGGTTGGCGTGGTGCTCGCCCTCAGCCATACGGTAGAGCGTTTCGCCAGCCAGTACATCGTAGAGAAGAATGGAAGGATCGCCCACCAGGAATCGGCGGGCCGGTCCGCAGGCGATGGCGATCTTGACCGCCAGGGCAACCGGTTCCCGCCCGGGCACCTCCACTGCTGCAAAGGCGCGCATGGCGGACTGCATGGCCAGGGCACACGAGACGGCCTGCAGCACCGCCAGAGAACCCGCCTCCAATCGTGGTGTACCTTCCTGGGAAGCTGCCCTTTCATGCAGAAGTGATTCATCAAACCAACAGGTGATGGCATCCCCGGCAAAGCTGATCACGCTGCCACCAAACCGCTCGACTTCGCCGATCAGGGCATCATAAATGGCGTTCAGGTACAGCGGAAGCTCTTCGGCGCCGCGCCGCAGCCCAAGGGCATCCGTCAGGGCCTCCGTCAGGGGAGTGAAACCGGAGATATCAGCAAACAAAGCAACTCCATCCACATTCTCAGGCATGTCTTTACCGAGCGCCAAAGCCATCCGCCGATCCTGTGGAAAATAGAGCCGAGCCTGGTCGATCCAGGAGTTGCTGTCACTCATGGGAGGTCCATTTACCATTGTGAAATTATACACGATGCGGCCTGTGTGACAATCAAATTCATTAATACTTGGGTCTTCTTCGGTTGTTCAGGTGGATGTCAAATTCCACATGGTGGACTACCTTATGGGATGATGGAAGCCAGATCAATTCAATATTTATGATATTTATCTAAAATATTGACAAACTCTAAGGAGACTGATATACTCCTATTTATGACAAGTACCCGTGATCGTATCCTGCAAACCTTATTGCGCAAGCCGCGCACGACCATCAATGAATTGGCCGTTGCAGTAGGCATCAATCCCATCTCGGTACGCCACCACCTGACCAATTTACAGGTCGAGGGCCTGGTGGGCACAGAAGAAGAACGCCATGGGGTTGGGCGCCCACGTCTGGTCTATTTCCTGACTGAGGCTGGAATGGAACGCTTCCCCACACGTTACCTGCGTCTGACCACGCGTCTCCTGTCTCAGATGAAAGCAAGTATGCCGGAGCCGGTTGTTGCCAAGCTCTTCGCAGAAATGGCGGATGGACTGGCAAATGAATACTCCAGCCAGATGAAAGGCATGGAAATGGAAGAACGCCTCGACCTGGCCAAATCTCTCCTGACCGAGGAAGGCTTTGAAATCCAGTGGGAGAAAACCGGCGGTCAATATCGCATACACGAGATCACCTGTCCTTACTTGCAGATCGGCCACAGTCATCCAGAGGTCTGCACAGTGGACCAGACACTCATCTCGAAGATGCTGGCTGTCCCGGCTGAAAAAGTTCAGTGCGTTTTACAGGGCGATGCGCAATGCACCTACGTGGTCCAGGCGGAGGCCACGTCGAAATGAGCTCAGACCATCCTTCGACACCCATCCATTGGGACATTCATGAAACCCATCCGGAGCTGGTTGAACCACTGAGAGCCAAGCTGGGCGAAGTGGTTGATCCGGAAATTGCAATGAATGTCATCCAGCTGGGCCTGATCCGCAAGGTCAGTATTGTGGATAAGGAAGCCCGGCTTTACGTGGTGTTGACCACGCCGTTTTGCCCCTACGGCCCGGCCATGCTGGAAGTCATCAAGCAAAAAGCCACGGAGGCGTTGAATATGCCGGTCGCCCTTGAATTGGGCCCGGAGATGTGGGATTTTTCTTTTATGGAGGATCCCGGCGCGCTGGATTGGGGATTTTATACTTAAAAGAATTAAATTCTAACATCCTTCTTATTGACGCTCTTATCATGGGCATGGTATCATTATTCCCGCCTGTTTAGCACTCTCGCCTCGAGAGTGCTAAAAGAATAAAAACCTGGTATGAATGACCTGACTGAACGCCAGCGCCTGCTGCTTGCCTTGATCGTGCGAGATTACACCGAGACCGCCCAACCGGTCGGTTCAGCGCGGCTGGTGGAACATTACAAAGTCAACCTCTCCTCGGCCACCATCCGCAACGAGATGGCAGCGCTGACCGAGCTGGGTTACCTGCGCCAGCCGCACACCTCCGCTGGACGGGTGCCCACCGAGGAAGGCTACCGCTATTTTGTCACCCACGTGGTTTACCAGGCCGACCTGCCGGGCTCGGCGCGAGATACCATCACGCACCAGTTCTACCAGGCTCGACAGGATGTGGAACAGTGGATGCCCCTGGCAGCCTCCATTCTGGCACACCACAGCCGGGCGGCTTCCATAGTCACTGCACCGCACTCCGAGCGCTCGCGTTACAAGCACGTTGAACTGATCGCCACACAGGGTCGCCAGGTACTGATGGTGTTGGTCACCACGGGCGGCGAAGTCAGCCAGCAGATCTTGACCCTGGCCGAGCCGGCCCGGCAGGAGCTCCTTTCCGCCGCGGCTGACCGTATCAACCAGGTCTGTCTGGGCAGAACGACCGAGGAAATTGCCGCTCTGCCGCCGCGCAGTGACAACCTGGAGAAGGACATCCTGACGCTCGTGCTTCAGGATATGAACCGGACCGAGCAGCGTGTATCTGGTGAGATCTTTTTGGATGGCCTGACGAACGTCTTGTCTGAACCGGAGTTCCTGGAATCCGGAGACGCTCGCCGGGCTGTGCACCTTTTTGAGGAGCGTTCCCTCCTACAGGACCTGCTGGCGCGCACCACCGACAATGCGACCGTGGGCGGCGTTCAGGTGTTGATCGGCGGGGAGGGCAAATGGGAGGAGCTCAAGCAGTGCTCGGTTGTCCTGGCGCGTTATGGCATCCCCGGCCTGATCACCGGTACGCTGGGCGTTTTTGGCCCGATGCGCATGCCCTATGGACGCACCATCCCGACTGTCCGTTTTATGGCCGACTTGTTAAGCGGCCTGGTATCTGAAACAATGCTAGGAGAAGATAATGAGTAGTAAGAAAGTACATCACACTGAACCCGAGGGGAAACAAGCCCCTGAAGATTATACCGAACAGACCGCAGGTCCCGCCTCCACGGCGGAACTGGAGGAAGCCCCCACCCTGGCCGAACTCCAAAAGCAATTAACCGAGGCCCAGTCCCAGGCTGCCGAATACAAGGACGGCTGGCAGCGTTCTGCGGCTGATTTCCAGAACTACCGGCGCCGGGTCGATGCTGAGAAAGCCGAAACGTACCAGCTGGCGGTTGGCAGCATCATCAAGCGCTACCTGCCCGTACTGGATGATATGGAGCGCGCCATGGAATCGCGTCCGGCAGATTTGGCCTGGGCAAATGGAATTGAATTGATCTATCGGAAATTGCAGACCATCCTCGAAACGGAAGGAATTAAACGCATTGAAGCTGAGGGGCAGAAGTTTGATCCGAATTTTCACGAAGCCATTTCGCAGGAACCCGCCGAGGGCGTGGAGAGCGGAACCGTACTGGCGGTCATCCGGAATGGTTACATGCTTGGCGACCGCGTGATCCGCCCGGCGATGGTCAGAGTAGCACAATAGACCATCGACAATGGACCATTGATCATGGTCTATCGTCCATCGTATATGGTCATTAAATATCGAGGAGCAATCATCGCATGTCTAAGATAATCGGGATCGATCTGGGGACAACCAACTCCGTCGGCGCGGTCATGCAGGGCGCCGAACCATTTGTCATCCCATCTTCGGAGGGGGAGCGGCTGGTGCCGTCGGTGGTGGCGATTAATAAAAACCACGAGCGATTGGTCGGCCGGGTGGCGCGCAACCAGGGCATCGTTAACTCCCAGAACACCATTTATTCCATCAAACGGTTCATGGGCCGCAAGTACGAGGATCCGGAAGTGCAGCGAACCCTGCCGCGTATTCCCTATACTGTTCTCCCGGCGGAGAATGGTGATTTGCGCGTAAAAATGGAGGATAAGGAATATTCCCCGCCGGAGGTCTCGGCCATGATCCTGGCCAAGATCAAGCGGGATGCCGAGGCCTATCTCGGCGAAAGCGTTACACAAGCTGTCATCACGGTCCCAGCCTATTTCAATGATGCCCAGCGTAACGCCACCAAGGATGCCGGGAAGATCGCCGGCCTGGATGTGCTGCGCATCATCAACGAGCCAACGGCATCTTCGCTGGCGTATGGCCTGGACAAGAAGACCAACGAGGTCATCGCGGTCTATGACCTTGGCGGCGGCACGTTTGACATTTCCATTCTGGATGTGGGGGAAGGCGTCTTCCAGGTGCGCTCCACCAACGGGAATACTTTCCTGGGTGGTGATGACTTTGACCAGCGCATCATGGACTACTTCATCCAGGAATTCAAGAAGGAAAACAATATCGACCTGCGCAATGACCGCCAGGCTCTGCAGCGCCTGCGTGAGGCAGCTGAGAAGGCCAAGATTGAACTCTCGACCATGCTGCAAACCGAGGTTAATCTGCCCTACCTCACCGCGGATTCAACCGGTCCGAAACACCTGGTCATGACCATGACGCGTTCCAAATTGGAGCAGCTCACGGCTGACCTGGTGGAAGGCACACTGGCCCCGGTGAAACTGGCTCTGGATGATGCCGGCTTGAAACCTGCGGACATCAACGAGGTTGTCATGGTGGGTGGCATGACCCGCATGCCTGCCGTGCAGGAAGCTGTGCGAAGTTTCTTTGGCAGGGAACCCCACAAGGGCGTCAATCCCGATGAAGTGGTGGCGGTCGGTGCAGCCATTCAGGCGGGCGTGCTGGGCGGGGATGTGAAGGACATCCTCCTGCTCGATGTCACCCCACTGACTCTCTCCATCGAAACCCTGGGCAGCGTTGCCACACCGCAGATTGAGCGTAATACCACCATCCCGACCCGCAAGAGCCAGGTCTTCTCGACCGCCTCCGACAATCAGACGCAGGTTGAGATCCATATTCTGCAAGGCGAGCGCCCGATGGCTTTGGATAACAAGTCACTTGGCAAGTTCATCCTTGATGGTATTCCCCCGGCGCCACGCGGCGTTCCACAGATCGAAGTAACCTTTGATATTGACGCCAACGGCATCCTGAAAGTTACGGCAGCCGACAAGGCTTCGGGTCGTTCCCAGCACATCACCATTACCGCTTCATCCGGGCTGGCAAAGGAGGAAGTGGAAAAGATGCGCCAGGAAGCCGAAGCGCACGCCGCTGAGGATAAGAAACGGCGCGATTTGATCGAGGCCAGGAACACTGCTGATAATTCCGTTTATGGTGCTGAAAAAGTACTCAACGAACTTGGCGAAAAGGTCCCGGCGGAGCTCAAGGAGGAGGTCCAGGCTGCCATGGCTGAAGTCAGGAAATTGAAAGATGGTGAAGATGAGCCATCCATTCGAAAAGCGGTGGATGCACTCAGCCAGCTCGTACAGAAGATCGGTGTTGCAGCCTATCAGCAGGCTCCACAGCAGCCAGAGCCAGAGCCTGAGGCTGGTTCAAGTGAACCCAAGCCGGACGGGCCGGATGTAGTTAACGGTGAAGTGAAAGAATGATCTCTTGGCAAGATAGTCTCATAGACAGATAGTTTCATAATCTTATAGGCTGATGCGTAAATAGATTAATAGCTAATGACTATCCGACAATCTGACTCTCAGACTATCAGACTGGACCTTTATGGCATCCAATCGTGATTTTTACGAAATTCTCGGCATTCCCAAGAACGCCTCCACAGAGGATATCAAGTCTGCCTTCCGTAAACTGGCCCGCCAGTACCATCCCGATGTGAGCAAGGAACCGGATGCGGAGGAAAGATTTAAGGAAATCAACGAAGCCTACGGCGTGCTTTCAGACCCACAGAAGCGTGCCCGCTATGATCAGTATGGTCGTGCCGGTCTTGGCGAAATGGGCGGCATGCCCGATTATGCCACCATGGATTTCAACGACATTTTTGAAGAGATCCTGGGCGGCTTTGGGTTTGGGTTTGGCGGAAGCGCCGCACATTCGCGCCGCCCGCACCGGGGACGCGACCTGCAGGTCCGTGTGGATCTGACATTCGAGGAGGCGGTCTTCGGGGTTGAGAAACCGATCGAAGTTACCCGCAACGAGACCTGCGGAACCTGTCACGGTTCCGGAGCCGAACCTGGCACCAGCCCGCAGCGCTGCAGCACCTGCGGCGGGCGCGGTGAAGTCCGCCAGGTGCGCCAGACCATCTTCGGGTCAATGATGCAATCCGGGCCGTGCCCCACCTGTGGTGGTCGCGGTGAGGTCATCGCAACACCCTGTCATACCTGCCGCGGGCAGGGACAGGAGCGCAAAACCGTCAAAAAGATTGTACCCATCCCCGCCGGAGTGGATAATGGCAACCAGATCCGCCTGGCCGGCGAGGGTGAACCGGGTATCAACGGCGGGCCGCAGGGCAACTTGTACCTGTTGGTCGGCGTGCAGCCGCATAAATTCTTTAAACGGCGCGAGGATGATATTCTACTTAACCTGGATATTAACATCGCCCAGGCTGTGCTGGGTGCAGAAATTGAAGTTCCCACGGTCAATGGCAAGGAAGCATTGAAGATCCCCGCAGGAACGCAGCCGGGTAAGGTTTTCACGCTCAGGGCGCGCGGCGTGCCGCACGTCCGCAAGTCCGGCCGCGGCGATGAATTGGTGATCGTTAATGTTGATATCCCTTCAAGGCTGACGAAGGAGCAAAAAGAGCTCTTTGAGAAATTGGCCGCCACGCTGGGCACTACGGTTAGTCCAAAGGAAAAGGGTTTCCTCGACTGGCTGAACGAAGCGCTGGGAGGCGGATAACCATAATGGACTTCGGTGTCCTATAGAAAATAATTAGTATTTCCTTCGCGATTCGTTTCCGTTTGGTGAAAAAAACCTAATCTACCACTATCGAGATAGGCAAAGCTTTGAAGAGATTCCTTCTCTGCATCTGGCGCATCCTGCCTCCCTGGATGGAACGCATCGCTTCGGCGATCGTTCGTCCTAGTTACCGGGTGGTCGCTGGTGCGATTATATTAAATGAGCAGGGACAAATCCTGCTTTGCAGGCACACCTATCGACGCCGCAATCCATGGGGCATGCCGGGCGGTGATATCAAATTTGGTGAGCAGCCGGAGGATGCCGTCCGCCGGGAATTGCGGGAAGAGACCGGCCTGTCAGTGCAGGCCACCCGGCTCCTCCTGGTCGAAAGTTCCCAAGAAATCCGCAAGGTCGGCCTGACCTACCATTGCACTGGCCTCAGCGGTACATTCACGCCGAGCGATGAAGTATCCGCGATCCAGTATTTTGACCCAGGCGCACTGCCAGCCATTCCAAGGGAACAGCAGGTGACTATCGAAAAAGCCCTGGCTGTCTTAAAGACCGGAGGTTAATGCCTTTATGGACTGGCTCGAAGTCTCCCTGACAGTTAACGGTGAACTGGCCGAGGCTGTGGCCGATGTACTGGCACGCTTTGCGCCCAATGGCGTGACCACCGAGCAGGCCGTGGACTTTGTCAATGATGAGGATGAAGGTACACCGATCGGACCGATCACCGTGCGTGCGTATCTTCCTGCTGATGCCGGCTTGGAAGAACGGCGCCAGAAATTGGAAGAGAGCCTCTTTTATCTGGGCATGATCCAGCCCCTGCCGGTCCCGGTGTTCACCCCCATGCCTGACCAGAATTGGATGGAAGCCTGGAAGGAGCGTTATAAGCCCATTCCAATCGGCAGGAAACTCATCATCGTCCCGGCCTGGTTGGTATCGCCGGATGTTTCGCGCTTTTCCATCAAGATCGATCCCGGCATGGCCTTTGGCACCGGCACACACCCCACGACTCAGCTTTGTCTGGAATTGATCGAACAGATCTTTACCGGAGGACAACCGACGATGGACCACAGGATATCGTCCACAGCCCATGGTCCACGGTCCGTCATCGATGTCGGCTGTGGCTCCGGCATTCTCTCCGTCGGTGCGCTGAAACTTGGCGCAGGCTTCGCACTGGGGGTGGATATTGATGAAGCCTCGATCAAGGCCAGCCGCGAGAATGCAGCTGCCAACGATATTACACCGGAGCAATTTGCAGTCGGTTTGGGATCTGTGGCAGAGATCCTGGAAGGGAGATTCCCTCTGAAGCAGGCTCCGCTGGTGCTGGCGAATATCCTTGCCCCGGTCATCATTCGCCTGTTTGGCACCGGCCTGGCCGATCTGGTTGCACCCGGCGGGAGTTTGATCCTCTCCGGGATCCTGGCAGAGCAGGGTGATTCGGTCCGCTCCGCTGCTGAAGAACGCGGCTTAAAATTCGTGGATAAACATCAGATGGGCGACTGGGTGGCAATGACGTTTCAACGTTCAAACGATTGAACGTTGGAACATTTTTGTGCTATCATTCAGCCAGCATGAAATCACGGCCGCGGCTGCTTTACACCCTCCTGATTAATATAATCGTCTCCGCCCTTGTGGCGTGGGTGGTCATCTATTTTTATGACCGCTCCCATCGTCTGGAATGTGTCACAACCCTGCCAAACGCCGCCACAGTTTCACCCGGTCTTGGGAATGGAACGGTTAATATTTCCGGTGTCATTGGGGTGGGATCGATCACAGATGAGCGACTGGTCATCCAGAACAATGGCACGAAGGAATCGGTGTTGACAGGTTGGTATCTTTCAGATAATAAAGGTCTGGTCTACACTTTCCCGCACTTAATGGTTTCTCCTGGCGCAAGCGTGCAGGTGCACACAGCATCGGGTAAAGATTCCCCGACTGATCTTTACTGGGGTCGTTCTTCCCCGGCATGGACATCCGGTGAGTTGGTTTCCCTATACGATGCTCAAAACATTCCACGTGCTTTCTATCGTGTGCCTTGAATTAATCAAACAGGAAGCTTCTGAACAATGAGCATAGCCTTATATAACAAATGGCGCCCTCAAAAATGGGACGAAGTCGTTGGACAGCAGCATGTCATCCAAACGCTGCACAACGCCGTGACCGCCGGGCACGTGATGCATGCTTATCTGTTTGCTGGCCCGCGCGGCACTGGCAAGACCACCGTGGCCCGTTTGTTGGCAAAAGCCGTCAACTGCCTGGACCCGGATCCGGCTGCGCGTCCATGTAACCAGTGTGCCCACTGCGTGGCCGTCAACGCAGGCCGTTTCCTGGACATGATCGAGATCGATGCTGCTTCCCAGACCGGCGTGGACGACGTGCGCGACCTGCGCGACAAGATCAATTTTTCCCCCAACCAGGGCCGTTACAAAATTTACATCATCGACGAAGTCCATATGTTTTCCACGGCGGCCTTTAACGCCCTGCTGAAAACGCTCGAGGAACCGCCCCCGCATGCCATTTTTATTCTGGCTACGACCGAGATGCATAAAATCCCCGCCACAGTCCTTTCGCGCTGCCAACGGCATGAGTTTCGACGTGTCCCGGTCGACGAGATCGTCGGCCAACTGAAACGCATTGTCGAGTCTGAAAAGGTCACCGCCGAACCGGAAGCATTGACACTGATCGCCCGCCAATCCGCCGGAGGGATGCGGGATGCCATCTCCCTGCTCGATCAGATGGCTTCCACTGGAAAAGAAATCACTCTTGGTCTCACCCAGATCATCCTTGGGACAGCCACCAGCCAGACAGTGATTGCGCTGGTCACCGCAATCCTGGACCGAACGCCATCAACCGGTATGGAAGCCATTCACACTGCCCTCGATGCCGGTACCGATCCGCGCCTGCTTGCCCGTCAGGTGGTGGACTATCTCCGGGCGCTGCTTCTCATCCAGATGGGCAACCTCTCACAAGTGGACCTGGCAGCTGATATCCGGAAACAGGCGGAAAGACATGCCAGGGCTTTCACCCCGGAGAATGTGCTGCGGGTGATCAAGTCATTCAATGCGGCTGCCACAGACCTGCGTGGGGGCTGGCAGCCATCCCTCCCACTCGAGTTGGCGCTGGCTGAAACGATGGAAATGCCCGCGTCAGCCCAGACCGTGGCAGTACCTCCGAAGAAACAGCCCCCCCTTGTGAATAAGCCTGGAACACCTGAAAACAAGCCGGAATTACTACACCAGGAGGCTCATCCTCCGGACGGGGAAAAAACCGAAAAGCCGGAAGAAGGCACTCCAGTTCCTCAAAAGAAGACCGAAAAAGGGATGGATGTCCCGGTGACACAATTTGAATCAGGGATTAGCCTCCGCCAGGTGATGGATTCATGGAAACAGGTTTATCGGGAAGTTAACAAATCTGACAAGCTGTTCGCCGGGGTGGTCAATTCGAGTAAACCCCTTGAAGTCAAGAACAATATCCTGACCATAGGTTTCAACAGCGAAATTAATCGAAAAAAAGCCGATACACCCGACCACGTCGACCTTATCCGAAAAGCGCTTTCTACAGTTCTTGGTGTTGACTTGGTGCTGCGGTGCGTTGTATCCAATGTAAAGCAAAATATCCCGCCGAATGTCAAAGCGGATGGGATGGTAGCCGCGGCCCTAAAAGCCGGCGGTGAAATTGTTGACACGCAGGAGTAACTATGGCCAAAGGTTTCAATCGCCCAGCCGGTGGGCAAGTTGGAATGATGCAGCAGATCCAGCGGCTTCAGCAGCAAATGGCCGAGGCACAGGAACGGCTGGCTGTGGAAACTGTCAGCGCGACCGCCGGCGGCGGCGCGGTTAAGGTGACGGTGACCGGTGACCAGAGATGCCAATCGGTTGAGATTTCTCCTGAACTGTTGCAGGATGCTGATGCCGAAATGCTCCAGGACCTGATATTGTCAGCCGTCAACCTGGCGCTGGATAAATCGCGTGAACTGCAAGAGCAAGTCATGGGACCCCTGGCAGGCGGCCTGCCTTTCTAAAATGACCGTCGAAGGTCAAAAGTCAAACGTCCTTCCTGACTTGTGACCTTCAACTTTCGACTTTTGACAATCAGCATATTATGTTACCCGACCCCATCCAAAACCTGATCGTTGCTTTGGAACGTCTCCCCGGCATTGGCCCCAAGACTGCCTCCCGCTTGGCGTTCTATCTCCTGCGGGCCTCCGAGGAGGTCTCCGGCCAACTGGCCGAGGCCTTGACGGATATCAAGACCCGCATTGCCTTTTGCCAGGAATGTTTTAACATCACCTCTGCCGGGCGTGAGCGCTGTGAGATTTGTGAGAGCAGCCAGCGGGATGCCACGCTGATTTGTGTGGTGGAAGAACCGTTGGACGTGCTGGCATTCGAACGCATCAATGCATATAAAGGTAAATACCACATTTTGCAGGGTGTCCTTTCTCCCATTGACGGCATTGGCCCGGATGATCTGAAGATCAGGGCATTGCTGGAACGCATCCAGCGTGGAGGGGTTAAGGAAGTCATCCTGGCGACCAACCCTTCCATGGAGGGGGAGGCGACCGCGCAATACCTGCATCCGCGCCTTCAGGCACTGGGTGTGCGTGTCACCCGGCTGGCACGCGGCCTGCCGGTAGGCGGCGACCTGGAGTATGCCGATCAGAACACCTTGTTGCGGGCTTTATCTGGAAGGCAGGAGATGGATTGATCCAGGGGGGCCTTGTACCTTCCAACCTTAAAATATCCAAATTGGTCTGATAATAGCTTGACAAGTTGGCCCGACTGCGTATAATTGGCAAGCAAATTAGCCCCAACGAAGATCTCGTCCAAAAGGACAGATCGTTTACAACTGAGTGACGTCTCACGTCAGAGAAACACAACAACGAGTATCGTAATCTGACGAGCCGATGTTGAAAGAAAAGCATCGGCGTTTTGTCGCTCTAGGACTTGACGGGGAAGGACCTTGCGGGTAGAATTCAACCCGCTTTGTCTTCAGGACCTTAACAGCTGAAAAGTGATAGGAAGTAAGCCTGTCGTTCTATCCGTAACATACACCTCGCAAGAGGTTATTTTTTGCGGAGAGTTTGATCCTGGCTCAGGATGAACGCTGGCGGCGTGCTTAATACATGCAAGTCGAACGAAGAGCTTTTGTAGCAATACGAAGGCTTCTTAGTGGCGAACGGGTGCGTAACGCGTTGGTGACCTGCCCCAAAGTGTGGGATAACAGTTCGAAAGGACTGCTAATACCGCATGTGATCTTCAGTTTTAGAATCTGATGATTAAAGCAGTAATGCGCTTTGGGAGGGACCTGCGTCCCATCAGCTAGTTGGTGAGGTAATGGCCCACCAAGGCTACGACGGGTAGGGGACCTGAGAGGGTGGTCCCCCACACTGGCACTGAAACACGGGCCAGACACCTACGGGTGGCAGCAGTAGGGAATATTGGGCAATGGGCGAAAGCCTGACCCAGCAACGCCGCGTGCACGATGAAGGTCTTCGGATCGTAAAGTGCTTTTCTGAGAGATGAGAAAGGACAGTATCTCAGGAATAAGTCTCGGCTAACTACGTGCCAGCAGCCGCGGTAACACGTAGGAGGCAAGCGTTATCCGGATTTACTGGGCGTAAAGCGCGTGCAGGTGGTTCGGTAAGTTGGATGTGAAAGCTCCTGGCTCAACTGGGAGAGGTCGTTCAATACTACCGGACTTGAGAGCAGTAGAGGGAGGTGGAATTCCCGGTGTAGTGGTGAAATGCGTAGATATCGGGAGGAACACCAGTGGCGAAAGCGGCCTCCTGGACTGTTTCTGACACTCAGACGCGAAAGCTAGGGTAGCAAACGGGATTAGAGACCCCGGTAGTCCTAGCTGTAAACGATGTGAACTTGGCGTCGGCGGGTTCAAAGCCGCCGGTGCCGAAGCCAACGCGATAAGTTCACCGCCTGGGGACTACGGCCGCAAGGTTAAAACTCAAAGGAATTGACGGGTCCCCGCACAAGCAGCGGAGCGTGTGGTTTAATTCGATGTTACACGAAGAACCTTACCCAGGTTTGACATGTTGGTGGTAGGGAAGCGAAAGCAGACCGACCCGCAAGGGAGCCTTCACAGGTGTTGCATGGCTGTCGTCAGCTCGTGTCGTGAGATGTTCGGTTAAGTCCGCCAACGAGCGCAACCCTCGCCGTATGTTACAAGTGTCATACGGGACCGCCGGTATCAAGCCGGAGGAAGGTGGGGATGACGTCAAGTCAGCATGGCCTTTATACCTGGGGCTACACACACGCTACAATGGCCGGTACAATGGGTCGCTAAGCCGCGAGGTAGAGCCAATCCCTAAAGCCGGCCTCAGTTCAGATCACAGGCTGCAACCCGCCTGTGTGAAGTCGGAGTTGCTAGTAAACGCGCGTCAGCTATAGTGCGTTGAATACGTTCCCGGGGATTGTACACACCGCCCGTCACGTCATGGGAGCTGGCAACACCTGAAGCCTGTAGCCTAACCGCAAGGAGGGCGCAGTCGAGGGTGGGGTCGGTGACTGGGACGAAGTCGTAACAAGGTAGGTGTACCGGAAGGTGCGCCTGGATCACCTCCTTTCTAGATTAACGGGCAAAGGTCCAGCATTCGTGCAGACCTGCGCCCCATGCAAATCTTTCGCCCGCGGTGGGTGAAAGTCGATTAGCAAGCTTCCTATCACTTCTCAGTTGTCAAGGCCTGGCCTGAGCGGGCCTGTAGCTCAGCTGGTTAGAGCACAGTCCTGATAAGACTGGGGTCACTGGTTCGAGTCCAGTCAGGCCCACAGGTTAAGTCAGGAAGTCTGGTAGTCAGATGGTCTTATAGTCTTCGGACTAGAGACGCTAAGGCTGAAGACTATTTGACTGACCGGGGATGTAGCTCAGCGGGAGAGCAGCGCCTTTGCAAGGCGAAGGTCGCGGGTTCAAATCCCGCCATCTCCACTGAGCTGTGTTGGAAAGGATGACGAAAAGCTTGAAGTTTGTGGTCCTGCAGGAAAATTGGTAAGTTTAGCTCAGCACGCTTGGGAGTACTACACGGCCCGGCGATGAGCCGGGTCGCTTTGTCGAAAGAAATATGTGGACTGCCGATCCGTGTGCTTGACAAATGTGGAGCACACCGATCGCCGGTCAACACCAAAAGAACTGGTGCGAG